>NC_010676.1:2417332-3625999 GCF_000020125.1 Paraburkholderia phytofirmans PsJN | reverse complement strand
CTGAGCACCGCATCGTGCTCACTCATTTACCTTCAGGAGTACTGCCATGAAATCCAGCCTCATCATCAGGGACTTGCCACGTTCCGCAGATCGTCCACATGACGAAACGACACTCACCGCCGCGCAGATGAAGGCGCTGCGGGGCGGCCGTTCCGTCATTGTCACCATCGACCATGGCCCTCTCGGCCAGGTCGACGACTTCGGAATCAACACCGCCATCTTCGAAGGGCGTATCAAAGGGCCTTACTTATAGGACGCGCGAGGTGTCCGCAATTAGAAACAGGCCTCCTTCACATCTTTGCCGTTGGAGGAGGCCTGTTCATTGATGGGATGAATGCCCGCTTGTCGTGTTCCCATCGACGCTTGCTCTCTTCCTCGCGACTCATATCGAACGGCGTCGCCTCGACGCGAACGAAATCTCTTCGGCCATCGCGCTTCGTCCAGGCCAACCAATCCACCGAATTCCTCGCACGACGTCATCCGGGCCACGACGGCATCGGACAATCGTTGACGCGATCAAAGCCGGCGAGAGCGTCACAGCCGTGCGCGCTGTGCTGCGAACCTCGCGCACGCGCTCTTCTATTCCGGATCAAGAACACCTTCTGCATCCTTTCGAGACCGAGCGCCTTCGCCGCTGCCCGTGTCGTGCGTTATCCAACAGCTTGCGGCGGTCTGTCGGGCGTGTGCCGTCAGTCGCGCATCGCTTCCACGTGGCAATGCGCCGGTGCGCGGCCCGCACGACAACGCGAAACCCTTGCGCCACAGGCCTTCTCCAACTTTCTTAGAAACTTTGAATAAAACTGGCACAGCCTGTGCATTAGTGATACCCGAGCAGACAAGTTGCTCGCACCCGATCGCAACACCCCGACCTTTACCTTCCGGAGACTCACCATGAACGCACTGATGATCAAAGACCTGTCCATCACCGAACAACTCGACAGCCGCGCCATGAGCGCCGTGCGCGGCGGCACCGGCTACTATCCGTCGTCCTCGTACTTCAACTTCAGCCCCGTCTTTGCCCCGAACGACAGCAAGAAGGTCGACGCCACCCAGCTGATCAACAACCAGCTGAACCTGCAGAACGCCAACGGCAACAACGTCGCGTTCGCCACCGGCATCAGCTCGACGGTCAACCCGTACGTCACGACGAGCAACAACATCCACGTGTAATACGCGGCGAGGCGAGGCGCCCGGCTCGCCCGCGCGCTTCGCCTGCCGACGGTTACCCCCGTCTTCCGCGCACCTTTGGAGAAGCACCATGTCATCCCTCATGATTCGCGATCTGTCCGGCACCCGCGAGCTCGACCGCCGCGCCATGTCGGCGGTGGCCGGCGGCACCGGCAGCAGCGTGCCCGGCCTGCCCTCGGTCGCCGGCCTTGGCGGCATTGCCAACGTCAACGTCTCGATCAACCAGAACCTCAACCAGATGCAGTACGTCAACGTCGCCGCACTCAACAACGTCGGCGTGATCGGCGCGGGCTTCGTGCCGCTGCACCTGAACGTCAGCCCGTCGCTGTGGGGCGCCAACAACGCCACCGTGTGACGGCTTGCCGTCGCGAGGACCGGGGGGCCTCGCGAATGCCGGCATGTCATCGCCGGCCGGCGAGTTGCAGCGAGATTTCCTATACTGATTGTGCGGGGAGACCTCAGCACATTTCACGACACACCCGAGCGGCGGCCGGCGCATTGCACCGGCGCGCCGCTCGATTTCATTTCCGGAGCCACCATGACCAAGCTGATCATCAGGGACCTCACCGATAGCGTCGAACTCGATCGTCAGGCCATGACGGCCATCGTCGGCGGCGCGCGTATTGGCGCGCGGCTGAACGCGGCCGTGCCGCTGGTGCCGGCTTCGGCACGCGTGGTCGAATATCCGCCGGGCTTCCCCGCCGCGCATCAGACGATTGCCAAAGCGGCCATGCAGCGCAAACCGTAGCGCGACTCGCTTCGGCGTCGCACAGTCACGACAACGGCACGCGTCGCACACGCGTGCCGTTTGCTTTTTCTGTCGACAGAAGCGCATCGTCATGACCAGATAACGCACACGCCCCACAAAATATTCCCATCCAGCCACGGCGCAGTCTGTTTGTTCGTCACGAAATCATGCGTGTTCAATTGGCCTGGTGAATGTCCGCACGCGGCGACGCCGCACGCGCCACGCTCACCTATGATGCTTAGGACGCCACGTGGTCTTTCACCGCTGTCCGCCAATAGCACGCACTATCCGGACAGCTTGCTGGCGCAGAACTGAACACGACGCCCCGCATCCGCGACGCGCCGTACCCATAAGCGACGATGGCAGCGCGCCACGAGCCGGCATCGCCATTTCGGATTGGAGGCGCGCAATGAAATTTATCGTCCTATGGAACGGTCTGCCGACTGCCGAGAGTTCCGTTATCGAACGGTTCATGAAGACCGGCGGGCAAATGCCGGACGGAGTCAAGTTGCTGGGACGCTGGCACGCTATCGGCGGCTTGCGCGGCGTTGCAATCGTCGAGGCTGACGACAATCGCGCGATGGCGGCGATGGCGCTCGATTGGGGCGACCTCCTCACCATGGACATCTCGCCGGCCCTGACCGACGAAGACCTGGGCGCGGCTCTCGGCAAACGTATGGCAGCGGGTAACAAGTAAGCACGCCATGAGCACCGGGTTCACCGCGCCGCCGCCGAGCGGGCAACTGCTGCCATTCCGCGAATCGCTGCTGGCGATGCTCGGCATCGCTTTCGTCGCGATGCTGGTGGCGCTGGATCAGACCATCGTCGGCACCGCGCTGCCGCGCATCGTCGCCGACCTGAAGGGATTCGATCTTTACGCGTGGGTCGCGACGTCGTACATGCTGGCCTCCGTCATCACGATTCCCATCTTCGGGCGGTTGGGCGATCTGTTTGGCCGCAAGCGGTTTCTGATCGCGGCGATCCTCCTATTCACCGGCGCATCCGTGTTGTGCGGCTTGGCCAACAGCATGCTGTTGCTGGTGGTTTCGCGTGGACTGCAAGGGATTGGCGGCGGCATTCTGATCGGCACGGTGTTCGCCACCGTCGCCGATCTGTTCCCCAATCCGAAACTGCGGCTGCGTTGGCTTGCGTTCGTTACGTCCGCGTTCGGCGTGTCCAATATGATCGGACCGACGCTCGGCGGAATGCTCACGCAATACGGCGGTTGGCGGCTGGTGTTTTTCGTCAACGTGCCGGTCGGGCTCGTCTCGCTGCTGTTCGTGCAACGCTTTTTGCCCCCGCTGCTTCATCTAAGGTGCAAAGGTCCCGTGCGGCTCGACTGGCTCGGCGCGTTCGTGCTCGCGGTCACGTTCGGCTCACTGCAGGTGCTCATCGAACTGTTTCCGAGGCGCGGCATCGACACGACGACCATCGTGCTGACCGTCGTAGCGGCGACCTGCGGGCTGATTCTCTGGCTATGGGAGCGGCGCATCGGCTATCCGATCGTGCCGGTGGACATGCTCATGGACCGCAAGCTCTCCGCGCTCTTCGCGATGTCGGTGCTCGGCGGCTTCGCGCTCTTTTCGCTGGTGTTTTATGTGCCGCTGCTGTTTCAGGGCGGCTACGCGATGTCCGCGCATGACTCGGGCATGCTGATCACACCATTGCTGCTGGGCACGACCGTGGGCAGCGTGCTCAACAATCGAATCGTCACACGGGTCCGCCGCGCGAACGGCATCATGTATGTCGGCTTTGCGCTGTCCGCGCTCGCCTGTTTGAGCGTGGTCGTCTTGCGAGGTACGGAACCGCATCTCGTGTGGGCTTCGTGCATGGGCATCAGCGGGCTCGGCCTCGGTCTGGTGGCCACCAGCCTGACCGTCTGTTCACAGCAGATCGTCGGGCGGGACCATGTCGGCGCGGCCACCGCGCTGCTTCAATCGCTGCGGACATTCGGCGGCATGTTGGGCACGGTGATGACGGGCGCGTTGCTCGGCCACCTCTATTCGCGCGGCGTGCATCGCTCGCTCGACTCCTATCAGGCGACGCAGTGGTTCAAATCCTTCGCCAGTCCCGAGTTGCTGGTGGATCGCGCGGAACAGGCCGCGCTGATCAATCGTCTGGTGAGTGCCGGCCAGTCAGGCGACGCCATGATGAGATCCGCGCGCGAAGCCCTGGTGCAGTCCATTCACATCGGCATTCTGGTGGCCGGCGCGGCGGCGTTGATCGGGTTGTGCCTCGCCTGGTTCGTGCCGCCGGTGCGCATCAGCTACCCGGAAACCGAACTCGCGCCGGATGGGCAACCACCCGCCGACGCCCTTCCCCCGCACCGCAGCGTACTTTGAGCGCGCTGCCTTACATCGTCGAATCTTCTTCTTGCGTTCTGTATCAGTCGATATATAATCGCTTTTTATATCGACCGATACAGAACCAGTCCTCAGTGACGCCGGAAGGATATTCATCATGGCAAGACCCCGCCAATTCGACGAACAAGAGGTGCTGGAAGCCGCCAGCGCCGCCTTCTGGACGAAGGGCTATGACGCGACCTCCACGCGCGACCTGGTTAAATCCACCGGTCTGACGCAGCCGAGTCTCTACAACGCGTTCGGCGACAAGCGCACGCTATATCTGCGCGCGCTCGAGCATTATCTGGAGCACACGTTGCGCGAACGGATCAGGCGTTTAGAGCAGACCGTATCGCCGGCTCTAGGCATCACGATGTTCTTCCACGAGATCCTCGAACGATCGCTCGCCGATCCCGCGCAACGTGGCTGCATGCTGGTGAACTCGGCGCTGGAAACCACATCGGAGGACGAAGCATTCCGCGCGATCGTCGCCACGGAATTCTCGGAAATGCGCGCGTTTTTCTACCGCCGCATGATTGCTGCCAGCGAGAGCGGAGAAATCACCACAGCCGTTTCCGCCGATGACGCCGCCACTCACCTGCTGGCCACGCTGATCGGCGTTCGCGTTCTCGCGCGGGTCAATCCGCAACAAACGCTGCTTGTCGGCGCGATTGCGCCCGTGTTGCTGCTGCTTGGTTTGCCTGCCCTACCGCCGACCGGCTCCAACGCCTGAGTCACGCGCCTGACAAGGCGCACCCCTTCGCTTTCCCACCGACATCCGGCAGCGCCGCCGTCAGCGCGCGCACCGGTAAAGGAACCGTCATGTCCGCTGCTCCGATAACGTCAGATAGTCCGGTCTCACTCGATGCTCGCGCGCTCTTCGCCACGCTCGCGGGACTGTGCGGCAGTCTCGTCGCCATCGGCCTCGCGCGCTTCGCGTACACGCCGTTGATTCCCTCGCTGATCCAGGCGCACTGGTTCACGTCGTCGCAAGCGGTGACGCTCGGCGCGGCGAACTTCGCTGGCTATCTGGTCGGTGCGTTGATCGGCCGCCCGCTCGCATCGGCACTGTCGAATCGCAGCGCGTTGCGCATGCTGATGGCGGTCGTGACCGCGGCCTTTTTCGCCTGCGCGTATCCGCTTTCGGTGAGCTGGTTTTTTGCGTGGCGTTTGTTGTCGGGCATTTCCGGCGGCGCAATCATGGTGCTGGTGGCGACGTCGATTCTTCCGCACATTCCCGTGCCGCGCCGCGGCTTCGTGAGCGGCATGATCTTTCTTGGACTCGGACTCGGTATCGCCACATCCGGCACGTTGATTCCGCAGCTTCTGCACTATGGTTTGCAAACCACGTGGATCGGTCTCGGTGTCGTGGCGCTGGTGTTGACCGCGGTGAGCTGGTTCGGCTGGCCTTCGACGAATCCGCCCGCACCGCTCGCGGCTTCCGATACGCATCACGCAGTGCGCCCACATGGCTTGACGCTTCGTGTGCTGTACGCGCAATACGCGGCAAACGCACTCGGCCTTGTCCCGGCGATGGTGCTGCTCGTCGACTATATCGCTCGCGGCCTGGGACGCGGCGCCGCAATCGGTGCCGACTACTGGGTGCTGTACGGCCTCGCTGCCATCGCCGGCCCCGTGATCTGCGGCAACGTGGCCGATCGCATCGGCTTCGGCAAGGCCTATCGCATCGGATTGCTTCTGCAAGCGGCCGCCGTCGCCGTGCTCGCGTTCTCGGGCAGCACGCTCGCGCTGATTGCATCGACTGTGATTCTCGGCATCTTCACACCGGGTATCGTGCCGCTCGTGCTCGGCCGCATTCATGAACTCGTGCCACACGATCACATCGAGCAGCGAGCCGCATGGAGTCGCGCGACGACAGCCTTCGCGCTTTTCCAGGCGCTCGGCGGCTATGGGTACTCGTACCTTTTCTCGCACACACATAACGACTACGGGTTGATCTTCGCTTGCGGCGCGGCTGCCCTCACGCTCGCCTTCATCGGGGATCTGATTGCGTCGCGGATCGGCACCGCCCGCCACACGGCGGCAAGCCGGTCTTGAAACGTTTCCGGCTCGATCTATCGCCTCGGGCATGCAGCTTGCTCAACCATGGCACCGATACTGCCGTTCGCAGGAACACGCGCAATGCGGGCCTTGCGCGTTTGTCGCGAAGGCAGGTCCTATCAACCAGGCGGAGGTCATTCATATGTTGGGAACTATTCTTCTAGTCGTGCTGATTCTTCTCCTCATCGGTGCGCTGCCCACGTGGCCGCACAGCCGCGCGTGGGGTTACGGTCCTACCGGCGGTCTCGGTCTCGTTGTGATCGTCGTGATCGTGTTGCTGGTCGTCGGCGTCATATAGCCTGAATGCCATAGCGTTGTGTAGTACCCGCGTTCCTTGAAAGCGGGTCGGCCGCCGGATATCTCCGCAGTTCGCTGCATGGATATCCGGCGGCCTTGCTATGTCGATGGTCGATGCACATCCCTATCTTGTCACCTTGGGAGCAGCAATGGAAAAGTTACTCGCGAATCAGGTCGCTCTGGTCACCGGCGGCAGTTCGGGCATTGGTTCCGGCGTCGCCAAAGCGCTTGCGGATGCGGGCGCGGCCGTCGTCGTGGACTACCACTCGCATGCCGAAGAGGCGGAGCAACTCTGCGCCGAGATCGAGAAAGCCGGCGGCGCCGCGCTTGCGGTGCAAGCCGACGTCGCCAATCCCACGCAGGTCGATAAGATGTTCGCGGCATGCCGCGCGCGTTTCGGAAGCGCGGATATCGTGGTCGCGAATTCGGGCGTGCAGAAAGATAATGCGTTTGCCGATATGACGCTGGACGACTGGCAACAGGTGCTGGCGACCAATCTCACCGGCCAGTTCCTGACCGCACAAGCGGCAGTGAAAGAATTCCGCCGACGCGGCCCGACGGCCACGTCCAAAGCGCTCGGCAAGATCATCTGCATGAGCTCGGTTCACGAAGTCATTCCGTGGGCGGGGCACGTCAATTACGCGGCGTCTAAAGGCGGCATTCAGATGTTCATGAAATCGCTCGCGCAGGAAGTCGCGCCCGAACGCATCCGCGTCAATTCCATTGCGCCGGGCGCGATTCGCACGCCGATCAATAAGGACGCGTGGGACACCAAAGCCGCGCTGGAGAAACTGTTGAAGCTGATTCCCTACGGCCGTGTGGGCGAAGCGGACGACATCGGCAAGGCCGCCGTCTGGCTCGCCTCGGATGAAAGCGACTACGTGGTCGGCACGACCTTGTTCGTCGACGGCGGCATGACGCTCTATCCCGGTTTCACCGATAACGGTTAGCCGTTGCCGTCGAGCAGTTGCTCGAACAGATTTGCGTCGCCCATCTGGCCGCCTTTGAGCATGATCTCCATACCGTCGAGTTCCGCGCGATCGGCATGAAGACGGCACACGGTGACGCCAGCGGACAACGGCGCGAGATACGACAGCCCCCAGGCGCCGAGCGCGCGCACGGCAAAACTCGACGTGTCGCCGCCCGCAATGCCGATGCGTCGCAAGCGCACGGCGGCGAGTACCTGTTGCAAGAGCGATGCACAGGCGTGCGCGAGTTGCGGCAGCGCGCCGCCTTCGCTCGACGCGCGGCGTGCTGTGAAGGCGAGTACGTTGCGTCCGTCGCGCAAGGGGCCGGCGATTGCCGCCACGCGTTCCGCCAGGTAGCTGGAGGCCGCGTCGCCGGTCATTTTCAGCGGGTCCAGTTCCACACGCAGATAGGATTGCGCGGCGCCGATCTGTACTTCGGTCAATGGCGAGAGGCTGCCCGCGAGCACAAACACGGGGCCGTGTGCGCGCGGCAACAGCGGCGTGGTTCGGTTTTCGGCGGCGGCATCTTTAACGCGATTGTCATGCGCCAATGCGTAAGCCTGCGCAACGCTGCTCGCACCCACCGCGAGCAACGGCGCCGACGCCGCGGCGTGACGCGCGATTACACGGCCAATCGCCTGCAAATGCGAATCGTCGAGTACGTCGAACAGCACGGCGTCGGGTTCCGCATCGAGGCGGCGCTGCACTTCCTCTTGCAGTTCGGCATCGCCATGCGCGTAGCAACGCCAGTCGATCGATTGCACATTCTTCACACCCTGCCGCTGAAGATGTACGCGCAAGTCCGCTTCGTTCATCGGCGTGACGGGATGGCGGCTCATGGTCGGATGACGGTCGATGCGGTAAATCGACTGCGCGTCATCGTCCGCGCCGGCTGCCGCAAACAGTTCGCCGAACACGCAATAGCGCCGCAAATTCGGCTGACCGCCGACCACCGCGACGAGTTCGTTTGCACAGTACTCGCGCAACGTACGAATCGCCACGCCGATGCTGCCGGTTTCCGGCGCGCTATCGAACGTCGAGCACACTTTGTAGTGCATCACCCGCACGCCGAGCGCGGCGAAGGCGGCGCCCACGCGTTCGAGTTCCTGCCGCTGCGCGGCCGGCGGCATGGTGCGCGCGGCGCCCGCTACGCCAATCGCGTCGAGCGGGCCAAGCATCGAAAGACGCGTGGCATCCGGCGGTGCGAAGAACAGCATGGTGCGCAAACCGGCGCGGGCGAGATGCGCCAGCGTGTCGGTTGCGCCGGTGAAGTCGTCACCGTAGAAGGCGTAGGCGGGGCCGCGGCTGTTTGCTTCGTCGCTCATCTCTTGTTCCGTGTCGCCTGAAGCGTTCACGCGCGGCTGCCGAAAAACGCCAAGGCGCGTCGCAACTCCGGCATATGCTCGGCGTACACCGGCAACGGCGTGCCCGCCTGCACCGCCGCCCATGCCTGGCGCACGCTCGTCACGCCTGCGGCGGGCCCATCCGGATGCGCGAGAATGCCGCCGCCCGACATGAACAGCAGATCGGTGGAGCGCACGGCGTCGAAGGTCGCTTGCACGGTGCCAGCCCATTGCCCTGATGAGAACGCCGGCAGCACCGTATCGTCGCAACCCGCGGCGAGCGGCGTCGCGCAATCGCGCGCCGACTCGATCACTTCGGCGTCGCTCTGCGCGAATTTGCCGGCTAGGCCATGTACGTGCATATGATCGACGCCACTCAAACGCCACAGCGTCTGATACGCCTGAAACGACATGCCCAACGCCGGATCGCGCGACATCATGCCGTAGCCGTTGCGGTGTGCGTGCAGTACGAGCGGCGTGGCGCGGCGCAGCGTCTGGATCGCGGAAAAGCCGCACCAGTTGATGCTCGCCATCACGCAGTCGCCGCCTTCTTGCTCGACCAGTTCCGCGTGACGGCGCATGGCGTCGAGGTCGTCGGTGATATTGAACGCGACCATCACAGAACGGCCGCTGCGTTCACGGTAGCGGCGCACTTCGGCCATCACCGCGCGCACGCGTTCCGCCAGCGGCGCATGTGCGGGATTCGCGCATACTTCGTCATCCTTGATGAAATCGACGCCTGCCTCGCATAGATCGCGCACCAGTGCCGCCGTTTCCGCCGCGCTCAGGCCGACGTTCGGCTTGATGATCGTGCCGATCATCGGCCTGTCCTTCACCTCCGTCAGCGCGCGCGTGCCGGCCACGCCGTGACGCGGCAATTCGAAACGCTTGCGGTACGAAGCCGGCAAGCGCAACGACAGCAGCCGCATGCCGGTCACTTCGCCAAGATCGTATAGATTTCCGGCGACGGTTGCGGCCAGCGTGGGCAGATTCGCATCGATATTGGCGAGCGGAAACGACAGCGTAATGCGCGCGCGCCGCCACGGCCCTGGCGTGCCTTGACGCTCGAGCCAGGCGTTCGGCAAGCTGGGCCGCGCCGCCGCTTCGAGTTCTTCGACGCGCAGCACGCCCGCGCGGCTGCGCGCGCGCAGCGCATCGGATTCGTTGGCGACGCGCACGAACGTGCCGCTCGATTGCTCGCCGGCCATGACTTCGGCGACGCGCGCGGGATCGAGCGGCGTCTCGATCAGATAGTCGGCCTGGAGCGTGTCGTTATCGACCGCTTGCTGTTGCAGCGTCTCGCTCATAGCGTGCCCAGATCGGGAAAGCGGCGCACCGGCTCGCGGCCGTCCCAATCGCGCGACGCCGCGTAGATCATGTCGAAGAGCTTGCCTTTCGGCCCGGCGATCTCGGACAACTCGATCACCGTGCCGGGATGATTCTCCGTATCGAAGTACACGAAACGCCCGTTACGTCCCACTTCGCCGCTCATGGCAACTTTAAAGCCCTGCTCCTGCAGTCGGGCGAGATCCGCGTCGAATGAAGTGGTCCAGTACGCGTTGTGCTGCAAACCGGTATGGCCCGCGGTGAGGAAGTCGCGATACATGGACGGCGCATCATTGCGTGTCTGGATCAGTTCCACCTGCAACGGTCCTGAGTTCGCGAGCGCCACCGAGTTATGCACCTCATACGATTGCCCACGGTAGGTGTAGTTCTCGATCGGCACGCGTTCGTTGTAGAACCACGGACCCACGCCGAGCACGCGGCTCCAGTAATCCATCGCGGCCTCGATGTCCCGCACCACATAACCTGCCTGCCGGATTTCGCCAAAAAAACGACTCATGAAACTCTCCCGATGCTGCGGGTTTGAAAGACGAGCGACGCCCCGGCGCGGCGAAAACGCTGCGCCCGAAGGTCGAACCTGTTAATGAACTTGAGAAATCTGCTTAAAGAAACCCGATCGAAATCCAGGGAATCGCCGCGACCACGATCAGGCCGACGATCAACGCGCCCATATAGCCGACAATCGGACGAATGCCCGCATCGGGATTGACCTTGCTGATCGCGCACGCCGAGTAGTAGCCGACCCCGAACGGCGGCGAGAAGAGGCCCACGCCCATCGACAGAATCACGACGATCGCGTAATGCACTTCATGCACGCCCGCGAGCCGCGCAATGGGAAACAGCAACGGCCCGAACAGCACAATGGCGGGAATTCCTTCGAGCACGCTGCCGAGCATCACGAACACCACGATCGACACCGCGAGAAAACCGTACGCGCCGCCCGGCATCGAGCCCATGAGTTGCGCTAGGTCCTGAGAAAAGCCGGATTGCGTGAGCGCCCAAGCCATCGCCGTCGCGCAGCCGATAATAAAAAGAATCGCGCCCGACAAGGTCGCTGCATCCACCAGCATGCGGCCGAGCCGCCGCCATTCGAAACGGCGATACACCACGAGGCCGATCAGCATCGAGTAAGCAATGCCGATGGTCGATACCTCCGTCGCTGTCGCCACGCCTTCGACCACGGCCATGCGAATCACGAAAGGCAACGCCAGCGCCGGAAGCGACACGACGAACAATCGCCCGATCTGCCGCTTGCTGAAACGCTGCGCGCCGCTCAAGTCTTCCTTGCGATAACGCCACCACACCACCACGCACAGAATCAGCGCGAGCACGGCGCCCGGCAGCATGCCCGCGGTGAAGAGCGCTGATATCGACAGACCCGTCACCGAACCGATCGTGATCAACACGATGCTCGGCGGAATGGTTTCGCTTTGTGCACCGGTCGTGGCGAGCAGCGCGACCAGATCGCCTTCGGAAGCGCCGCGTTTCTTCATCTCCGGAAACAGCACCGGTGCGATGGCCGCCATGTCGGCCACTTTCGAGCCGGAGATGCCCGAGACCAGGTACATCGCGCCGATCAGCACGAACGACAAACCACCATGCACATGACCAACGAGGCTCGCGAGAAACTCGATCATGGCGCGCGCCATGCCGGTCATTTCAATCAATAAGCCGAGGAACACGAAGAGCGGCACGGCGAGCAGCACGAGATGCGACATGCCTTCGTCCATGCGGCCGACCACGACTTCGAGCGGCGTAAAGGTCGAGAGGCCCAGATAGCCGAACGTGGCAAGCGCAAACGAAAACCCGATCGGCACGCCCGAAAAAATCCCGATCGCCACCACGCCGACGAAAAAGATCACGAGATTGGGTTTGCCGAGCGTCTGAAACCACGGCCCGGCGAACACGGCGACCGCGGCCAATACAGCGGTAATGGCGAGCACGATCACGACGTCGCGCACGCGGCTCACCTGGGCAAGACGAATCATGCCGACCAGCAGCATGAGCGCCGCGCCGATGGGCAAAGCGAGCGCGCGCCACGCGTTGCTGATCTGCAGGGCGGGCGTGACGATCGCCGCCTCGCCGGACGCATAGTCGTACGCAGGGGCGATCAACAGCGCAAGCAATGCGATCGACGCGGCGATCGCCAGCGTATCGACGAATGCGCGCCGCTGCGGCGAGAGGCGGCTGACGAGTGCCGTCATCCGCATATGTTCGCCGCGCCGCAACGCGAGCACGGCGCCAAGCATGGCGAGCCACAGGAACAGAATGCCGGCCAGTTCATCCGACCAGACGAGCGGCTGATGCAGCACGTAGCGGCACACCACGCCCGCGAACATCACGACGATTTCCATCATGAGCAGCGCCGCCGCGCACACTTCGACGAGCGCGATCAGACCACGATCGAAGCTCCTCAACCAGCGGCGCGGCATGCTCGCCGCGTGCAACGGCACGCCCGCGTCCGCCGGATTCAATGCGTGATTCGACATCCTGCTGTCTCCTCGCGGCGGCTCGCCGCGCTTCGTCTCAGGCTCACCCGTATGCAACACGATCAAGCCAGCTTGCCGACCGACTGTTCGAGGAGGTCCCACGCCTGATTGCCGAACTTGCTCTTCCATTCGGCGTAGAAGCCGGCCTGACGCAGCGCCGCGCGGAATGTGTCCGGCGTGGGACGGTTGATCGACAGGCCCTTGCTTTGCAAATCCGCGACCGCCGCATCGTTCAGCTTGCGCACGTCTTCACGTTGCTTCAACGCCGACTGGTTGAACGCATCGCTGGCAATGCCCTGCAGATCCTTCGGCAAGCGCTGCCAGGCGCGCGGGTTCAGCACGAACCAGTAGCCGTCCCACATGTGATTGGTGAGCGAGCAGTACTTCTGCACTTCGTAGAGTTTCGCGACCTGCACGATCGGCAGCGGATTTTCCTGCGCATCGACGATATGCGTTTGCAGCGACGAATAGACCTCGCTGAATTGCAGGCTGGTCGGCGAAGCGCCGAGTCCCTTGAACATATCGATGCTCAGCGGACTCACCGGCACGCGAATCTTCAGACCGCGCATGGTCTGCGCACTCGTAATGGGACCATTGCTCGTGGTGGTTTGACGAAAGCCGTTGTCCCACATCTTTTCGAACGATTCGAGCCCGGCCTTCTGCATCGCGGCGCGCACGTATGCGCCGAGCTTGCCGTCCATGGCGCCCCAGACCTGGTTGTAGTCGCTGAACGCGAAGCCCACCGCGTTGATCGCAACCGACGGTGCGAGCGTCGACACCACCAACGCCGACGGCGTGAACATTTCGATGCCGCCGCTGCGCACCTGCGCGAGCATGTCGGTGTCGCCGCCCAACTGGTTGTTAGGGAATATCCGGATCTCCATGCGCCCTTTCGACGCCTCCTTGATCTGATTCGCGGCCTCTTGCGAGCGCACGTTCAGCGGATGCGTAAGCGGCAGGTTGTTGCCGTACTTGAACACGAACTCCGGGCCGGACGCCGCGCGCACGATTGCCGGAAAGCCCAGCGCGCCGGCTACCGGCACAGCGGCCGCCGCACGCAACAGGGTGCGTCTCGCGAGGTTGGTCATTTGAGCGTCTCCTTGCTTATAATTGATGTGACTGTCGAATCCATCAAAAACCATCATCGTCCGCTCGCTACACCTTGATTTATAGTCACCGGTGTCGCGACGTCGTGTGATAGCTGCAAGACTAGGCGGGCGCGGCCAACGCTGTCAAACCGCGAGCTTGATGTTTTTTGATGGACTTCCGTTCTGCGAAGGAAGGACTGCCATGTCCGATACGCTTCTCCTCAACGCCGCCGCGCGTGCCCGCATTCCCGACATTGCGCGCGCCGCCGGTGTGTCGACCGCCACGGTGGATCGTGTGCTCAATGGCCGTGAAGGCGTGCGTGCGGTGACGGCGCAACGCGTGCTGCAAGCGGCCGCCCAACTCGGCTATCTGCTCACGCCAGAGGCGCCCGTCGTGCCCGCCTCGAAGCCGATGCGCATCGCGTTCCTGCTGCCTGCCGGCACCAATCGCTATTTGCATATGCTCGGCGACTACATCGACTTCGCACACGATCAGTGGAACGCGCTGGACATGAAGTGCCGCGTGCACTACGTCGAGAGTTTCAACCCGAAGGAATTGGCCGACCGTCTGTTGCATTACGGGCAGCGTGCGGATGGCGTCGTGTTCATGGCGCTCGAACATCCCGTTGTGCGCGACGCCGTAAATGCGTTGGCGGATCAGGGCGTGCCGGCCATCACGCTGATTTCTGACCTATCGAATGCGCGACGGCTCGCTTATGTGGGCATCGACAATCGATCGGCGGGACGCACGGCGGCGTTGCTGCTCGGGCGCTTCATGGGCCCGCGCCCTAGCGGAAAGATCGCGATGCTCGCCGGCAGCCTCAACTATCGCGGGCATGAAGAACGCGAGATCGGTTTTCTGCATTTGATCGAATCGACGTTCCCACAAGTGCGCGTGATCGGCCTACGCGAAGGGCACGACGATAGCGAGCGCAACTATATGCAGACGCGCAAGCTGCTTGAACAGCATCCCGATCTTGCCGGCATTTACAACAGCGGCGGCGGATCGGATGGCGTGGCGCGCGCGATTGTCGAGGCGCGTTCTGAGCAGAAGATTCTGTTTGTCGGGCATGGCTTGACGCCCGACACGCGAGCGTTGCTGATCGACGGCACCATGGATGCGTTGATCACGCAAACGCCGCAGGCTATGGTGGGAAATTGTCTGCGTATTTTCCGCAACGTGCGCGAGAAGCGCGATGCGATGAGCGACGTGAAGCCCGTGCAATTCAGCATCATTCTGCGGGAGAATTTGCCTTGATGTCGGCTTGAGGTTGCCATGGCGATGCCGAAGACCCAACGCGGCACGTCAGGCACGCCGGATGCTCAATCACTTTCGTATTCAAACCTCGACACGAAAGGAGATCACATCATGCCTTACCTTCTCGGCTGGTTGCTTGGCGTCCCGTTGATCGTACTGGTTATCCTGTACCTCATCTTCCATTAACCGTTGCCAGGTACTTGCATGCGCGGTTGATCGGAGGCTTGTTCTACTGCGCCGCGGCTTATCCGGCTACGGCGCGAAAGGCGACGCCAGCGTCCGGGCGTCGCCTTTCGCGCGTCTGCGCATTGCGCGTTTGCCAACTTATGGACACACGTATCTTTCCGCTTGCACGGCGAGGAATGGCGCGTAAAACTAACCTTCCCTAGTCCGCGCAAAATGCCATTTCTGCACACGTACGCTCAGCATGCGTCGAGCAAGGAGGGAGCGATGGCAAGCAACGAATACACGCTGTCACACCAGGATGTGGTGAAGGCGGTCATTATTCATCAGGATATTCACGAGGGCTTCTGGACGTTGAACATCAACTTCGACGTCGCGGCCGGCCATGATCCGCAAGTCCCCGACCCTTGCCTTGCCGTGACGATCAAGGGCATCGGCATCATGCGGGCATCGCCTTCCGATCCGTTCGCGATCGACGCCGCTATCGTCAATCCGCCAGCACCTCTGCATGTGGAGGGAACAGTACGCATCGCGGCGGGTGTCAACGGCGCGCATCAAGGCGGCATGCAATTTTGCCGTGACGTCTATCGCAATGTCGCGGTACAGAGCGCGGCCAAAGCGCCGATCAAACGAGGTTGATTGAGCGGCCGCACGTCGCTTCTCAGCGCACCGCAGCGTCTATGCGGGTCGCGGATCCCAGTCGCGCAGACGGTCATGCTGACAAGCATTCGGCGAGGAACATGCATCCATGCCCGGGCGAGCGCGTCTTACGGCGCTGGTAACGCCGCAATTGGCTCGCGTGCAGCCTTCCTGTAAAAAGGCGGCGAGACACCGGATGGCAGCTTTTGGCCGCGCAGGGCCGTGGGCGCGAGGCTCGCGGCCCGGACGGTTGTCCCGGGCATGAATGCACCCTGAAAATATACCGGGACGCCGGCTGGATAGGCTTCTTAAAGCAATAGGCTTGCCCCACGATGTCGGGACGATCTTCCTTTAGAATGCAGTTTTCAGGGAGAAACTTCCAGTGACGGTCGCAACCATCCGAAATCGCCCGCTCGACAACCAGGATCGCAAGATCATGCGCGAGTTGCAAAAGAACGCGCGCTTGAGCAATGCCGAATTAGCGGAGCTGGTCGGCATGTCGACTACCGCGTGTTGGAATCGCACGCGTCAATTGGAAACCGAGGGGTATATCCGCGGCTACGTGGCGCTGCTCGATCAGCAGAAGCTCGGCTTCGCGGACATCGTCCTGCTCGAAGTCACGCTCGACCGTCACGACGACGACGCGCTCGCCCGCTTCGGCGCCGAACTGGCGACGCTAACCGAAGTGCTGGAGGCGTATCTCGTATCGGGCGACTACGACTACCTGGTGAAGGTGGCGGTCGACGGTACGGCAGGCTACGAGCGGTTCCTGCGTGAGAAGCTCTACAAGATCGCCGGCATCCGGCATAGCCGTTCGATGTTTGCCTTGCGTTGCATGAAGAGCATCCCGTCCGTGCAGGTGTGAAAACGCGCAGCACACGGGCCTGAATGCGCGGAGTCACACTCAGCGCAACGGCTTCTGACACGCTGCCAACACCGCGCCCGCCGCGAGCAGCAGCGCGGAATAAACCAGCCCGCGCGCGAGACCCGCGCCGTCCGAGACCCAGCCGATCACCATCGGTCCGACGATCTGTCCGAACGCGAACACGATCGTGAACGCGCTGATGCCTTTGGCCCAATGACTCGCGGGCAGATTGTGGCGCACGAAAGCCGTGGTCGACGCCACGGCGGAGAGAAACGTCGCGCCGAACAATACGCCAGATACCAACGCCACCCATGGCTGAGTGAAGAGCGCGGGCAACAACGTCGCGATCGCGAGCAAAGCATTCAGCACTGCGAGCGCCTGGCCGCCGCGCATGCGGTCGAGCAGTCCTGACCACACGCGCGCCGAGACCACGGTCGCCACACCGAGCAGCAGATAGAAGCACGTGACGACAGCCGCGCTCATGCCCGCATTGCGCAACAGCGCGACGATAAACGTCATGTAGCCGATATAGCCGACGCCGAACAACGTATAGCCCGCCAGCGCGAGACTGAAGCGCGGCCAGCGGGGTGCATCGGCGGCGCCGAGTGATTGCGCGGCCGATGACGCCATCGCGTGCACGCGCTCGATTTTTCGCGCCGCGCCGACGGCCACCGCCGCGAGCACCGCACACGCGAGCGCGAGTGCGAACCACGCGTACTGCCAGCCGTGCGCGACGTTGAAGATGGTCAACGGCACCAGCACCGACGACGCCACGATCCCCCACCCTGTACCGCCGTAATACAAGCCGAGGACGAGCCCCGCATCGTGCGGTCTCGCCGATGCAAGCCGCGCGGCCAACACGCCGCCGCTGATGAAAATCGCCGCGCTGCTCACGCCGGTAATCACGCGCAAGGCGAGCAGCGCGTTCGTGTCGGCAAGCAAGCCGCTGCCCGCCATCAGCAGCGCGGTCGCCACGCAACCGCCGCTGAACACTGCGCCGGCCGACCAGCGGCGCGCGAGGCGCGGAAAAGCCAGCGCGCCAAGCAGATAACCCAGCGCGTTGGCCGTATTCATCGCGCCGGCTTGGGCGAAACTCCACCCGAGGTCGAGTTTCATCGACGGCAACAGCAGCGCGTAGGCGAAGCGGGCGAGTCCGAGCGCGATTGCGCTGCCCAGCGATAGCGACGCGGCGAGCATCAGCGTGGGGAGGCGTTGCGCTGCTTCGGCGGCTTCGGTAGCTTCGGTGGCCTCGGAAGTCGATGCGGCGTCGAGTGTTTTTGTCGGCATGGGCGGTCGAAAGTGGGCAAGGAGGCTGCAAGCCGCTTTTGCCAAAAAGGCTGAAACCGGCACCTCGTCATCATATCCGGGGGCGCCGGGCGCGGTTGACCGTTAGTTGCGATAAGGGATTACGCGGCTCGACTGTAGATGCCGCGCGCGTGCGTCGTCGAGCACGGGAGGCGCGCAAAACACAATCACAAATACGCCCTTCTAAATGCGAATGATTTGCATTTACTAGCAAATTAGCCCATTATTCAGCCCATACCATCAGCCGAACCCAAAATCATGACGACCCTAGACATCAGCCGCCCCACGACCGACAGCCAGAGTCCAACGGCGGTGAAGCCTGCCACCGGCGACGGCCCGAAAGCTTCGGCGGCGCTCGACGTTCTACTGTCGCGTCAATCGCAATGGCCGCTGACCGAGCCCGGTCCCGCGGACGCCGAACTCGACCTGATTTTCGACGCCGCCTTGCGCGCACCGGATCACGGCAATCTGCGTCCCTGGCGCTTCGTGACGATTCGCGGCGATGCGCGTGGCTCGCTCGGCGACCTGCTGGTCGACCTCGCCAGCGCCCGCTCGCCGGACGAACCGCGTTCGGCGCATGCGCATCGCCGGCAGAAGGCATTCGCCGCGCCGCTGGTGATCGCGCTCGGCGCGGCGATCTCGGCGCATCCCAAGGTGCCCGAGATCGAGCAATTGCTGGCTGCCGGCGCGGCGGCGATGAACATGCTTAACGCGATCCACGCGCTTGGCTACGGCGGCTTCTGGTCCACCGGACCGGACAGTTATGAAGCGCGCCTGCACGACGCGCTCGGCTTCGCCCCGAACGAGCGTCTGCTCGGCTTCATCTTTGTCGGCACGCCGAAAACACCGGGGCAAGCGCCGACGCGTCCAGCGCGCAGCGCACACGTGCGCGAATGGCAACCGACGCAACCGGCTCAAAACTGAAGCAAGCGCCGCAACGGCGACAAACGTATAAGCACCCGACGCAGGCGCTGCGTCACCGCCCATCCGTCGCACGCGACAAGCGCTGGCCTGCGACGCGGCACCCGTCCCATCCGGCCGGCGCGATTCATGGACCGTGTCCATTCAGGAGCATCGATGAACTTTCGCTCTCAACACAGCAGCCGTCCGGAGCTGATCGACGATCATCCGGCCGACACCGCCGATGCGCCCGACCGCACCGTCCTGAGCGCCGTCCGCACATGGCTGCGGCCCGCTTGTGAAACGGCGCGCGGCGGCGTGCACTGGCGCGACATTCTCAGCGGCGTCGGTTTGCGGCAGGACGGCATCGAACACTTCGATCTGCTGATGCGCTCGCTGATGCACGTGTCGTATCGTCCGCTCGATATGCGCTGCCGCTGCGCGAGCGACCTCGGCAAGGACGAAGCCGTGATCCTGCAGACCATCGCGTTGCTGCAAAAAACGCATAGCGGCGCGGCGTTGCGCATGTTGAACGAATGGCTGCCCGCGCCCGCGGTGAGCGGCGTCCTGAAGCTGCTTCGCTGGTTCGCCATCGATCTGCTCGACGCCGGCGTGGAACTCGACGTGCAAGCACGGCGCGTCACCTACATGCATTGAGGAAGCAGGCCTATGTCATTGGAACTGAACCAGGCTTGCCCAGCGGCTTCGCGCGAGCGCGACAGCCGCGAGTCACGCGAAATCGTCGTTGAGCGCGGGGCCGGCGAAGCTGCCGTGCAGGCCGCCAGCATTGCACCCTTCACCGCGGCATCGCCCGCATTCCTGTGTCATCCGCTGACGCGCAGCTATCCGTACCACGTCGCCGCGCCGCGCGCAGGTGAGTTGCATCTTTGGCGGTTCCGCTGCGAATGGCTGCCGGTGCCGGTGCAGGAAGGCGATACCTGGTTGTCGAAGGGCGAACGCGAGCGCGCGCGGCTGCACCCGAACGCCGCGTTGCGCAAACGCTTTATCAGTGCGCGCGTGGTGGTGCGCTGGATCGTTGGGAACCTGTTCGACTGCGAACCGCACGCCGTCGATCTGCAAGACGACGGTAACGAGAAACTGCGGGCGCTTCATCCTCGCGACGGTCGTGGCATCACGATCGATATCGCGTACGGCGGCATCTGGATCGTGATCGGCGTGGCGTCGGCGACGCTGGGATTGAGCGTCGTCGTGCCCTCGCCCGGCGTGGCGCCCGACGAGACACCTGAAGCTTCGCGCCGGCGCGCTCGCTACGGCAGTCTTTGCAACGCGCTGCGTTACGCGCCGGCCGACATCGATATCGAACTGCTGTTCAGCCACACAGCAACCGGTGCGTTCGATTTTGCGGAACATGGCCGTTGGCATGTGCTCGATGTCCCGATGGCCGGCAAGATCCACGCGGCGGTCGCGCTTGCGCAGCCGGCCTGGCAGCCGCTCACTCACGTGCACACGTTCGGGTGGCCGAAGGCTTTGGCGTTCGGGCAGGCAAACGCCTAGCGCGCCGAGTCGGTCCGCGACTACCGGAAAGGGGTCACCGACCACGCTACGCATGCGGCGTAGGCGTCCGGTGCGGCAAGCCAGTACGCCGCGACATCGCGCATATCGGCCGGAATCTGCTTGCGCAGCGTCACGCGCGCACCCTCGCGCGGCAGCACCGTCAAATGCTGCAACCCGCGCGTGATGCCCACGCCCGTTGTTTTGACGAGCGCTTCCTTGGCGACCCACGCGTCGTAAAACGCAGCGCTCCGCTGTGCCGCGTCGAGCCGTTCGATCCACGCGGTCTCTTCCTGGTCGAGCGTCAATGCCGCAATCGAACGCCAATCGAATTTGTCACTGCACTGCTCGATATCGACACCGACGCGCCGAACCGCCGACATCGCGATCAATCCGTGCGCGCCCGCATGCGATACATTGAAATCGAAGCGATCCGAATCGGCGAGATGGGGGCGGTGGTTGGCGTCGGGCGCAAAACGCATGGCGTGCGCCGCGATATCGAGCCGCCTCGCGAGTTCTTCACGCAACGCTGCGCGTACGCTGACGAAGCGCAGCGCGTCTTCATGGCGGCGGAAATTGCGGGCTCGCGTGCGTTCGTCGTCGCTGAGAGATACAAAGGCAGGCGCGTCGAGCGAAGCAGTGAAGTCGATGTCGATCCGCCACAATGCAATGTCGGACGGGCCGTCGTGAGACAGCGGAACAGGGTCAATGGAATACATGGTTCGGACGTGATGGGTGCAATCGCGGACGTATAGCCGCGACTCTACCCGATATCACGTCCGAAGCCGTCGGTCTTCAGCGACCCTTCATGCCTTCGACGTATCGCTGACATGGTTCATCAACTGGCAAAGGGTGGGGTGACAGCGAAGAGACTGCGGCGCGTTCTCCACACAGTTCACGAACTGCCGCGAGCAGAGTGCCTCATTCGACGAGGTTGCCTTGGAACCACTGGCGATTTTTTCACGGCATGCCGCAAGCGTCGCGGCCAACGCTTTCGCACTCAAAGGATTGGCGTAATTGACCGTTGGGTAATCGCCGAACAACTGAGCTAATGGCGAATCGTCGACGGACGCTATTTCTCCGACCGCGAGTTGCGTGGCAATCTGCAACACTTCGCACTCGACTTCGAAAAAAAAGGATTCAGGCACGTCCACATCTGGCGCGTAATGGTTGATCCAGAGCAACGCCGATTCGACAAACTGCGCGGGAGAAAGCCATCTTCCGTCGACTTTCATCGACGCCAACTCTTGAACGACAAGGTCGCTAATCAAAAACAATTTCATCTCGTGTCTCTTTCCGGCCGAACGCGGGAAACTTCCCACGGGCAACGCACGAGGACATGGTGCGCCGGCACGAAGCAATCTGGCCCACCGAAACGTCACACCCTACGCATCCCTGCTCAACAAGCCGGCTAGTATGAGGCAGCACCTCAGCCACTTTGCTAAGAAGAATCTGATAGTCGGAAAGAAACAATTGAGAGAAATCGCGGGTTATTTACCGCGAGTTTCAGAGCAAGCGCGCGCAACAAATCATTACTATCGACGTCTTCCCAAATCTGCGTTGCGCAAGGTTAATTTTGATTGCACGAGGTGCTTAAGCGGCTAACGGACGCGCTTCACCATTTCGCGCCGGCATGTCGATTACGCCCTCGCGGGCATACCGTATCGCTTCGAGCAGCGTGGCGTGATCGCCGATATGGTTGGCAAGAAGCAGGATGAGTTGCGCATTGGCCGACTGGCTCTGCGCATCGTCGAGATCGCGATGCATATCGATCAATGCCTCGTAGAAATCGTCGGGGCGGGCGAGATTCGGTTGCGTGTTAAGTGTCATGTTTGTCTCCAGCTATTTTTTGCCGATGCCGCGCGCGTGTCACTCAAGCCGCGTTCTGCGCACGTTCAAGCCGTGCCTTCGACGCACAGCGCGCGCTTCAACGCATATCCGACATCACCCGCATCGAGTTGCCGCCAGCGCGCGCAGACATGCTGGTCCGGACGGATCAGATAGAACGTGCCGGGTTTTGCGTCGTAACGTGCGTGAGCCAGTCCTTCGATATCGTGCGCGACTTGCGCGGCCGACGACGTAACGGCGTGCGGATCGCCACGCGTCACCAAGACGAATTTCAACGGAATCGGTCCCGCGCGCAACGTGTCCAACGCGGCCTGACTCGACTGGTCGATACCTTGTTCGCCGCAGAACAGCACGCCGGTGAATTGCTGGCCGAGTTGCCGCAGCAGCCATGCCGGTTGTGCCGCGACTTGCACCGGCGCATCGACGCATGCCGCGCCCGGCAACATCGCTCCTTCAAACTCGTCACGGTCCGCGGTATTGAGCGGAGAATCACGCAACACCGCCGGCACGGACAGCCGGCCGCTGTTGGCCAATTGCCGCGCAAACGGATGATGGCGCGAGAGCTTCAGCACCGCGTCGCGGAACACGCGGCTGACAGGACTCTTCGGCGTAATGAAATCGGTGGAGCGCGTGGAGTTACGGATGTTCTCATCGGCGGCGAATTCGCGTTCGCTTGCGTAAGTGTCGAGCAAAGCATCCGCGGCTCTGCCTTCGAGCACCATCGCCAGTTTCCATGCGAGGTTTTCCGCGTCCTGCACGCCGCTATTCGCGCCACGCGCGCCGAACGGCGACACGCCATGGGCCGAGTCTCCGGCGAACAACACGTTGCCATGGCGGAAGCGCTCCATGCGCAAACACGAAAACGTATAGACGCTGACCCATTCCAGCTCGAACTTTGCGTCCGGTCCGAGCAACGCGCGCACGCGCGGAATCACACGCTCCGGCGTTTTTTCCAGCACCGGATCGGCGTCCCACCCTAACTGGAAATCGATCCGCCACACGTTATCCGGCTGACGATGCAGCAGCACCGATTGATTCGGATGAAACGGCGGATCGAACCAGAACCAGCGTTCGGTCGGAAATTCCGCTTCCATCTTGACGTCGGCGATCAGGAAACGATCTTTGAACGTCACACCTTTGCTATCGAGTCCCATCAGATTGCGAATCGGACTGCGCGAGCCGTCGGCGGCGACGACATAGCGGCCGCGTAACGCATACTCGCCATCAGGCGTGTCGACTGTCAGCATCACGCTGGCGTCGTGCGTGCCGGGCGTGCCATTTTGCTGCACGCCGACCACTTTGCTTTTCCAGCGGATCTCGAGATTCGGCATTTCCTGCGCGCGTTCGAGCAGGAAACCTTCCACGTAGTACTGCTGCAGGTTGATGAACGCGGGCCGACTGTGGCCCGCTTCCGGTTGCAGATTGAACGTGTACACCAACTCGTCTTTCAGGAACACTTTGCCGACGTTCCAGCTGATGCCCTTCTCCACCATCCGCTGACCACAGCCGAGGCGATCGAAAATATCGAGCGAGCGCTTCGAAAAGCAGATCGCGCGCGATCCCGTGGACAACGAACAATCGTCGTCGACCAGCACGACCGGCACGCCCTGCTGCGCGAGGTCGATCGCGGTAGCGAGACCCACTGGCCCCGCGCCGACCACGATCACGGGATAGGCCGCCTGTTCCGCGCCGCCCGGCGTGCTCTGTTCGCGGCACGGTCGATATTCGAACGACGGCGTCTGGTAGTTGATACTCATCTTGTGTCTCCGTCCTTCTCCGCTTTGCTGGCCTTGCTGTGCGTCTGTTCTTGTCAGGCTTGCAGCGCGTCCCACATTTCCTTGTCGCGCTGCGCGGTCCAGATACGCGGATGCGTGATGCCGCTCGCTTCGTCGAAAGCACGCGAGACGTCGAACGGCAGACAGTGCTCGTAGATGAAGACGTGGCCGAACTTCGGATCCATGGCCTTGCGCGTGTGTTCCATCGCGGCCTTCAGATCGAGCTTCTGTTCGACAGCTTCACGGCCTTGCTGCAGCAGCGTGGTGACGAAATCTTTCGTGTAATCGAGACCCTTGTTGACATCTTCCGGCGTGGTCAGCGCGGGGCCGCGGCCCGGCACGAGCTTGTCGGCTTTCAGCGCGCGCAACGCTTCGAGCGTGGCCGGCCACTGTTCGAGTTGCGCGTCGCCGCAATAGCAGGCCGCGTCGTACTCGACCAGATCCCCGGAAAACAGCACCTTTTGCGACGGCAGCCACACGACCGTATCGCCCTTGGTGTGACCCGCGCCGAGATGCGCGATGCGCACTTCGAGCTTGCCGAGGAACAGTGTCATCTCCTTCTCGAACACCAGCGTCGGCCACGTCAGGCCCGGCACCGTTTCGACGCCGGCAAACAGACGCGGGAAGCGTTCGATTTCCGACTTCATGTCCGCTTCGCCGCGCTCGACGATCATCTCGTACGTGCCGCGGCTCGCGATCACTTCCTGCGCGCCTTCCTCGAAATACGCCGATGCGCCGAGCACGCGCACCGCGTGGTAATGCGACAGCACGACGTATTTGATCGGCTTATCCGTGACGCTGCGAATCTTCGCGATGAGGTCTTGCGCCATGGCCGGCGTGGCGGTGGTGTCGACGATCAGCACGCCGTCGTCGCCGATGATCACGCCCGAGTTCGGATCGCCTTCAACGGTGTACGCGTAGGCGTTCTCGGATAGCTTGGTCCACGTGACTTTCTTGACTTCCAGATCGGCCTGCGATGCGAATGCCTTTGCCATGCTTGTCTCCCTCAAAAGTTGGACATAAGGCGAGACGGCCGGCTGCGCGAATGCCGCGCGGACTGACGGTATTGGAGGATTGTCTCGCCCCGTTTCTTGACTCTATAACTGCGCCGGTGTGTCGGGGTGAATGCATCTTAGGGCGGCGCCGGTTTATTTGTCAATAGCGAAATGTATCGCTATACGCTAATCTTGAGAGGCCTAATATGAGGCTAGGAAGGCACAAGCTTCGGCTAACATGGACCCTTTTTCACGGACGAGCGCGGGTGTGAGCAAAGCAGGGAAATCGGCCACGGGCAAAGGCGCGGGCGGCAGCGAGACGGCGGACGGCGGCAAGACGCAGCGCGGCATTCAGAGCGTCGAAGTGGGCGGGCGCGTGTTGCTGGCGCTGGCGCAGGCGCGCACGCCCCTCGCCTTGTCCGACCTCGCCGGCGCGGCGCAGATCGCGCCGGGGCAGGCGCACGCGTATCTGGTGAGCTTGAGCCGGCTGGGCTTGATCAAACGCGACGAATTGTCAGGCCGTTACGAACCCGGTCCGCTATCGTTGCGGCTCGGTTTGCTGCATCTGGAAAACCAGCCGGCGTTTCGCGCCGCCGTGCCGCGCGTGGCTGCGTTAGCTGAAGCGATCGGCTTCAGCGTCGCGATCTGTATTGCCGGGCCGCAAGGGCCAACCATCGTCCGCTATGAGCATGCGGGCTTTCCATTGCACGTCAATTTGCATGTCGGCACGGTGATGTCGTTGCCGGCGACGTCCACGGGACGGGTGTTTTGCGCTTATTCGCGGCGCGAGGTGCTTGACGCAATGTGGGCGAATCAATCGGGCGCGATTGGCAGCGCCATGACACCGGCAGATCAGAGCGCCGCTTTCGAAGCCACACTGGACGCGATCCGCGCGCACGGCCTCGAGCGCAGCGTGGATGTGCCGAGTCCGGGCATCAGCAGTCTGAGCGCGGCCGTGCTGGATGCCGCCGGCCGCCTGGCGCTCGCGCTGACGGTGATCGGCTCGACCGGCGCAATCGACGTCGCCGCCGACGGTCCGATCGCGCGCGCACTGCTTGCGACGGCGCGCGACATCGGCGCTGAACTGGCTATCGCCCCTTCCTTGCTGGCTTCTTCCGCATCGTGACCGATTCTTTCGACACTTCTCACACTCACCCCGCCGCCGATGCGAAACCGCAGCGCGGCATCCAGTCGCTCGATAGCACGGGCGAATTGTTGGCGGCGCTGGTCGCGGCGGCGCGGCCGTTGAACCTGCGCGATCTTGCGGCGGCTGCGGGCATGCCGCCGGCAAAGGCGTTTCCGCATCTGGTGAGTCTGCTGAAAATCGGCTTGCTCAATCGCGATGCATCGGGCTGTTTCGAAGCCGGGCCGCTCGCGCTGGAGTTGGGTTTGATCGGTTTACAGCGCTTGTCGCCGACGCGTGAAGCGGAGCCCGAAGTGGTCGAACTGGCGGCCTCGACGGGCATGAGCGTCGCGATGGCGGTGCTCGGTCCGCTCGGGCCGACGGTCGTGCGTCTGGAGGAATCGGCGCGGCCGCTGCATGTGAGCCTGCGGGTCGGCACGGTGATGTCGCTGGCGAATACGGCGATCGGCCGAGTGTTCGCCGCCTATGTCGCGGACGATGTGCGCGCGGGTTTGCTGGTGCAGGATCATCTGCGGTTGGCGGGGGCGGATGCGGCGGAGGTTTTTGCAGGAAAGCCGGTGCCGGCGGGCAAAGGTAAAGCGGCGGGCGGCACGGACACCGCGTCGGCGTTGCCGCCACTGACGCAAGCCTACGCGCAGCGTCTTGCGCAAATCCGTGCGGATGGAATCGATACGGCGCTCAGCCGGCCTGTCCCGGGCATTGATACGCTCGCCGCGCCGGTGCTGGATCATACGGGCAGCATCTGCCTCGTTCTGGCGTTGATGGGCCCGAGCGGCAGCTTCGACAGTGAATTGGCGGGTGGGCCGGCGCAGACTTTGCGCGCCGCGACTTCGAGGTTGTCGCGGCGTTTTGGGTGGATGGCATAGCTCCGCTGCCTCTCAATCTCCCGCCGCCTCCGGCTCATGCGAAGCCAGCCTTGCCTTCGCATGCCGCATCTTCTCGAGCGTCTTCGGCCCGGCCTTAAGCGCGACGCCGATCGCCAGCGCGTCCATGATGCAAAGATGCACGAGCCGCGACACGCCCGGCGTGTTCGGATCGATCGGGCTCGGCACGCGCAGCAGCAACGGAATATCCACTAGCCACGCAAGGCGCGAGCCGACATTGGTCAGCGCAATCGTGGTCGCGCCGCGCTCCTTGGCGATCTGAATGCTCTCGTTGACTTCCACACTGCGGCCCGAATGCGAAATCGCGAAAGCCACATCGCCCGGTTCCATCAGGCCCGCGTAAAGACGCTGCAAATGCCCATCCGTAAACGCCGTGGATGCGATATCGAGCCGCAGAAACCGCAGCGCCGCATCTTGCGCGACCAGCCCCGAACCCGAACCGACGCCGAAGAAGAACACTCGCCTCGCGCTCGACAACGCCGCGATCGCACTCTCGACCACCGCCGGATCCAGCGCGCCACGCGCATGCGTGATGCCGTCGACCGCCGCCTCGCCCACCTTGTCCATGAGCGTCTGCACGTCGTCGTCGCGCGCCACCGCCGTGGATGCATAGGGCAACCCGCCCGCCACGCTCTGCGCCAATTGCATCTTGAAGTCGCGCAGACCATGCGCACCGATAGCGCGGCAAAAGCGCGTGACGGAAGGCTCGGACACCTCGGCGCGCTGCGCGAGTTCGGTGATGCTCGCGCGCATCGCGAAGTCGACGTCGCTCAGCACCATCTCGGCGACCTTGCGCTCGGCGGGCCGCAAATTGGCGAGTGCGCTGCGGATGTGGGGAATCAAGTTCGGTGCGGACACCCGGTGTTCCTTCAAAGCGCCCCCAGACCTGTCGCTTCGCGCCAGGCCCCCGACGGGGTGAGAAAACCTGGGGCGGCCCGGCGCATTCTCATGCGTTAAATAAATCCGCGTCGCGTCGCAGCGTCAGTGCGCCTGAGGCAAGCTCGTATCGGCCTCAAACGGCAACACGCGGTTCAGACCAGCCTGCGTCCACTCTCCGTATCGAACAGATGAATATGTTCGGCCGGCAAGCGCAGCGTGACGCGCTGGCCGGGCTCGATTTTCGAGCGCTGACGAGTCGTCACGCACCACGTGCTGCCGCCTATTTTCCCGTACAAGTGAGTCTCCGCGCCAGTCGGCTCGACCACTTCGACTTCCATCGTCGCGTCGGGTGTCGGCGTCATGGTTTCGATGTGTTCCGGCCGCACGCCGAGCGTGACCTTCGCGCCGACCACCGCCGACGCGGGCGCACCTTCCAGCACGATCTCGCCGCCACCCGTGAGGTTCAACGCGAGGCCCTGACCTTGCGCGCGGCTCGCGATCACGCCTTCGGCAAAGTTCATCGACGGCGAGCCGAGAAAGCTCGCCACGAACAGATTCGCCGGATGGTCGTACAGTTCCAGCGGCCGGCCGATCTGCTCGATCCGCCCCGCGTTCATGACGACGATGCGGTCCGCCATCGTCATGGCTTCGATCTGATCGTGCGTGACGTAGATCACCGTATTCTTCAGCCGCTGATGCAGCGCCTTGATTTCGGTGCGCATCTGCACGCGCAGCTTGGCGTCGAGATTGGACAGCGGCTCGTCGAACAGGAACAGCGACGGCTCGCGCACCACCGCGCGGCCCATCGCCACGCGTTGCCGCTGGCCGCCCGAGAGCGCGCGCGGCAAACGGTCCAGATAGCCGCCGAGGTTCAGCATCTTCGCCGCGGCTTCGATCCGCGGCTTGAAACTCGCCGACGACTCCTTGCGAATCCGCGGTCCGAACGCAATGTTTTCGTAGACGGACAGATGCGGATACAGCGCGTAGCTCTGGAACACCATCGAGATATTGCGCTGCTGCGGCGCGAGACTGTTCGCGCGTGTGCCGCCGATCATCAGATCGCCGCCGCTGATTTCCTCGAGTCCCGCCACCATGCGCATCAACGTGCTTTTGCCGCAGCCCGACGGGCCGACCAGCACGACGAACTCGCCGTCGTCGATGTCGAGATCGATGCCGTGCACCACTTGCGTGTCGCCATAGCGTTTGAAGATGCCGCTCAGTTGCACTGCTGCCATGCTGTCCTCGCCGTCTTGCTTCGTTGACTCGATCTCGTGCTGATTGCGCTTTGCTTCAGGCGTTTCAGAGCGACTCGAGTGTCAGTTCTTCCGCCATCAAACGGTTGCCGGCCATCAGGCCGCCGTCGACCGGCAGCGCGACGCCGGTAATCACACGCGCCATCGGCGAGGCCAGAAACAGCACCGCGTCGGCGATGTCGTCGGGCGTCGCGAAGTCGCGCAACGGGTACCACTTTTTCAGATCTTCGAAGACCTGCGGGTTCTTGTCGACGCGCGCCTGCCACGCCTGCGTCTTCACGGTGCCCGGGCACACGATGTTCGCGCGAATGCCGTAGCGGCCTAGTTCGAGCGCGAGCGCTTTCGTATAACTGATGAGCCCGGCCTTCGCCGCGCTGTACGCCGGATGACCGAGCGCGGCCATGCCGTTTACCGAACCGATCAGCACGAGCGCGCCCTGCTGCCGCTCGATCATCGACGCGCGCACCGCTTCAACCGTGTGATACGTGCCGTTCAGATTCAGATGGATGTCGCGCTGCCAGCTCGCGACATCGGTCGTGGCGAGCGTGAGACCTTCGGCCGCGCCCGCGTTGGCGACCAGCACATCGACCGGACCGCGCAGTTCGACCGCGGCGGCCACCGCTTGCTGCACTGCGGCGGCGTCGCCGAGATCGACCGCGATCGGCGTGACGTGCGCCTCGCCGAGCTGCTCGCTCAAAGCTTTCAGCGCGGCGGCGTCGATGTCGAGCGCCAGCACGGTATCGCCCTGCTCCACGAAGCGCTTGCACAACACGCTGCCGATGCCGCCGCAAGCGCCCGTTACCAACACCACACGATTCATTGTCCGCCTCGTTGTTCAACCAAGCCGCCAGTCCGGATTAGCGTGTAAATTTCCTACAAATCCGTCAACGCAGCAGTTGCCTAGTCATCCCGAAGATTGGGTATCCGTGACATCGCATTGCGCAGAATATCCCTGCTTTACAGCATCTTAAGCACAAACTGGCTGGGAAAAAATATGGCAGACCCTACGTGACAAGCAATTTTTCCTCATGTAGGATTTTTACAAACAAAGCAACCCAAAGCGGCCGGCGACGGCAGCAAACCACCCCCCCATTGCTGGATGGGATCGGCGCAAGCGCTAAAACGTTCGCTCCGTTCGACCGCCTTGCGTGGGACCGGAGTCAGCACTAAAGCGCTAATTCCGTTCGACACAGGAGAGAGAGAAATGTCGTTGCATGCCCGTGCTTCCCTCGCGCTAGGCAAAGTTGCCGTGGCGCTCGCGTTTGCAGGTATCGCCGTCGCGGCTCACGCCGACACGGTTCGCGTGACCGTCGCGCACTACAGCGACGCGACCGCGCCGTACTTCGAAAAAATGGCCCGCAACTTCGAGAAGGCCAATCCCGGTACGACGATCAAGATCGAAGACGTGAACTGGGACACGCTGCAACAGAAACTGCAAACGGACATTTCCGGCAACGCCAACGCCGACCTCGCGATCGTCGGCACGCGCTGGCTGCTCGACTTCGTGAAGGACGATGTGGCCGAGCCGCTCGACGGCTACATGGACGCGAACTTCAAAAGCCGCTTCATCGGCCCGTTCCTCGCGCCGGGTGAAATCAACGGCAAGGTGTACGGCCTGCCGATCGCCGCGTCCGCGCGTGGGCTGTACTACAACAAAGACCTGCTCGCCAAGGTCGGCTATCCCGACGGTCCGAAGACCTGGAACGACGTGATCGAAGCGTCGAAGAAACTGAAGGCGCAGGGCATTGCCGGTTTCGGTCTGCAAGGCAAGGAAATCGAAACCGACGTCTACTATTACTACGCCCTGTGGACCAACGGCGGCGACGTGGTCGGCAAGGACGGCAAGGCGGCTTTCAATTCGCCGGCCGGCATCAAGGCAGCCACGCTGTACAAGACGATGATCGATCAGGGCCTGACGCAACCGGGCGTGACCGGCTATAGCCGTGAAGACGTGCAGAATCTGTTCAAGCAAGGCCGCGTTGCGATGATGATCTCCGCACCGTTCCTCGCCAAACAGATCAAGAAGGAAGCGCCGAACCTGAAGTACGGCATCGATCCGATTCCGATGGGCACGACGCACGCCACATACGCCGTCACCGACTCGATCGTGATGTTCAAGAACTCGAAGGTGAAGAAGTCGGCGTGGAAGTTCCTCGACTATCTGTTCACGAAGGAACCGCGCGTGGAGTTCACCACGACCGAAGGCTTCCTGCCGACCACCAAGGCTGAGGCAACCGATCCGGCATTCAACGACCCGGATACCAAGGCCTTCGTCGCGCTGCTGCCGACCGCCCACTTCGCGCCGACCGTGACCGGCTGGGAAGACACCGCGAAGGCCGTGACCGACGCAATGCAGTCGATTTATTTGGGCAAGGCGAAACCGGCCGACGCATTGAACGCGGCGGCCGCCCAGGCTAACAAGTCGCTCGGCAAGTAACACGCGCAGTCTCGCAGTGATCTGCTGAACCCGCAACGCGCGCCGCCCCTGCAAAGGCGGTGCGCGTTTCGGTCGTAATGCACTATCCGGCCCATCCCGTCGCGCCCGCCCATTAATGCGGGATGCGTCTTACGATCGAGCACGCATGAGCCGCTCCGCTTCTTCGCGCCTGCAAGCGCCCTGGTTGCTGATTGCGCCGAGTCTGGTACTGGCGCTTTTCATCATCAGCTATCCGATTTTCAACATCGTGTGGCAATCGCTGCACGAGGTCTCGCGCTTCGGCGCGATTCGCGACTTCACTGGTCTGCAGAATTTCTACACGATCTTCAGCGACCCCGCGTTTCTTGCCGCCGCCCGGCGGACCCTTGTCTGGACTATTTGCGTGGTGGGCGGCACGGTGCTGATCTCGGTGCCCGTTGCGCTGGTGCTCAACCAGGATTTCTATGGACGCGGTGTGGCGCGCACGATCGTCATGTTGCCGTGGTCCGTCTCGCTGACCATGACCGCCGTGGTCTGGCGCTGGGCCTTCAACGACGACTACGGCATGGTCAACGTCACGTTGCAGCGGCTCGGCCTGATCAGCGGCCCGATTCATTGGCTGGCCACACCGGAGCTCGCGTTTCCCGTCGAAATCGCAGTCGGCATTCTGGTGTCGGTTCCATTTACGGTGACGATTCTGCTAGGCGGTTTGTCCTCGGTGCCCGGCGATATTTACGAAGCCGCACGCATGGACGGCGCAAGCGCCTGGCAGCAATTTCGCAAACTCACCATGCCGCTGTTACGGCCGTTCATCAACATGACGATTCTGTTGAACGTGATCTATGTGTTCAACTCGTTTCCGATCATCTGGGTGATGACGCAGGGCGGCCCCGACAACAGCACGCACATTCTCGTCACGTATCTTTATGAGCTCGGCTTCCGGCTCGGGCGTCCCGGCGAAGCCGCGGCGGTGTCGCTGATCATGCTCGTCATGCTGTTCATTTTCTCGATCGCCTATCTGCGCCTGCAGCCCGCGAAAGAAGGAGATCCGTCATGAGTCTCAGCGTCAAGATGAAGCGCTCGCTGTGGTGCTGGCTCGCGCTGTCGCCGCTGGTCGTAGTAGTGTTGTTTCCGTTTGCCGTCATGCTGTTCACCGCGTTGAAGCCGGCTTCGGAGATTTTTGTGTATCCGGCGCGCTGGTTGCCGGTGCATTGGCAGTGGAGCAATTTCTCCGATATGTGGGTGGCGGCGAATTTCGGCGTGGCGCTGCGCAATAGCACGGTGATCAGTTTGCTATCGACCGCGCTTGCGCTGGCCGTCAGCTTGCCGGCGGCGTACGCGTTAGCCAGATTCCCGTTTCGCGGACGCGGGCTCTACCGTCAGTTTCTGCTCGTCACGCAGATGTTGTCGCCGATTCTGCTCGTGGTCGGCCTGTTCCGGCTGGCAGCGATGATTCCTTATGGCGACGGCAACCTGGTCGATTCCAAGATCGGCGTGATCGTCTCTTACGCGGCCTTCAACATCGCGTTTGCCGTGTGGATGCTGTCCTCGTACTTTCAGACGGTGCCGCGGGATCTGGAAGAGTCCGCGTGGCTCGAAGGGTGCGGACGGACCAAGGCGGTCTTCAAAGTGTTCCTGCCGCTCGCGGTGCCTGCGATCGTCGTCACCGCGATCTTCACGTTCATCAATGCGTGGAACGAGTTTGCCGTGGTCTATACCTTGATCCGCTCACCCGAGAACAAGACGCTGACCGTGCAGGTGACCGACATGGTCGCTGGGAAATACGTGGTCCAGTGGCACCTGGTGATGGCGGCCACGCTCTGCGCGACGTTGCCGGTTTCCGTGGTATTCGCGTGGTTGCAGAGGTATCTGGTGAAGGGGCTCGCGTTGGGCGCCGTGAAATAGATGCCGGGGCAAGCGCGAAACTGCATGAGCAGGTCGCGCTCGCCGTATCTTTCGCTTTCGTGTTACTCCGTGCCGCGCACAATCCGCAGATCGCGCTCGACGCCGTCGCCCAATGCCGCCAGCGCTTTCTTGTAGAGTTCGCTGTCGTAAGCGGCGATGGCCGCTTCGTAGGTCGGAAACTCGATCACGACCGTCCGCTCCTTCAAGCCTTGCTCACGAGCCTCTTCCGCTGCGCCACGCACGATGAACTTGCCGCCGGCAGCCGTCACCGCGGGTACCGCAAGCTGCGCGTACGCGGCCAGTTTGGTTGCGTCCTTCGTCGCGCGATATGACGTCACCCAATATCCCTTGCTCATTTGAAGCTCCTTTCAATGTTGGAAAAGCAGTCGTTATCGTGCACGACGGCGTAGAGGGATTATGACGCCTGCCGGCATCCCTGTTGCCCGCGCGATCGATGGCTCCAACTGCGGCAGGTGAATTGTAAGACGCCGGCTCGCGTTCCGTCACGAGCGCAGTCCTGCAAATACCGGCAATACGGGTTACGCTGTCTGCGGATTTCGTTTTGACACAGGACCGGAACACAGCAATGACCCAAGCGCTCACAATCGATTTTGTCTCCGATATCGCATGCCCATGGTGCGCGATCGGCCTCTCCTCGCTCCAACGCGCGCTCTCGCGTCTTGGCGATGCCGTCGACGCGCAAATCGTCGTGCATCCGTTCGAATTGAATCCGGACATGGGACCGGACGGCGAGACCATTGTCGACTATCTCAGCAAGAAATATGGCCGTACGCCGGAGCAGATCGCCGAAGCGCAGGCCGCGATCCGCGAGCGCGGTGCGAGCGTCGGATTTACTTTTGGCCCGCGCACCCGCGTGTACAACACCTTCGACGCGCACCGTCTGTTGCATTGGGCCGGCATCGAGGGTAAGCAGTTGGCGCTCAAGTCGGCGCTGCTGCAGGCCTATCATTCCGACGGCAAAGACCCGAGCGATCACGAAGTGCTGGTCGAAGCCGCACAGTCCGTTGGGCTGGATGCCGTGAAGGCGCGTGACGTACTGCAAAACGGAACCTATGCCGCTGAAGTTCGCGCAGAGGAACGGAATAACGAGGCAATGGGTATTCAGTCGGTGCCGGCCATTATCTTCAACCGTCGCTACCTGGTGAGTGGCGGACAGCCTGTCGAAACTTTCGAGCAGGCCATCCAGCAAATTCTGGCCGAAGCGGAAAACGAGGGTTCACAGGACACGTAACGCAGAGCGTCGTGCCCTCATCGTTCCGATCGCTCAAGCTTTAGAGCAACAAGCTCGCACGACAACGCATGCCCTGCAAAAACAGGGCATGCGTGTTCACATTACTCGACGCGAGCCTGCTTAGAACGCGTGACGCATGCCCACGGTGACCGCCACTTGCGTGTTGGTCGCGGACGGCGACAACGTGTTGATCATGGCATGCGAGAGGACGGAGTCCGCAGGCGCGCCGTGCACGTTCTGATAGACGCCTTCGAGATAGAAGTCCGTGCGTTTGCTGATCGAGTAGTCGGTTTGCAGCATGGCCGTGTTCCATCCCGGCGACGAGCCGTTATACGCGCCATGTGTGTACGTGTACGCGCCGGAAACGCTCAACGCCGGCGTAAGCGCGTACTTTGCGTTCACCTCGTAGTTGTCGAGCCGCAGCGAACCGCCCAGCGATCCAGCCGATGTATCGCCCGAACCGAGGTAGCTGCCCGTGCCGAACGAGAACACGCCCGACGCGTTGTCGATCTGAGCGTGGCTCCAAACCAGCCCGACCGTGGCCGGCCCGAACGTGTAGTTGCCACCCAGCGACCAGATACGCTGGCGTTGTGCGATGAAGTTCGCGCTTGCATCGCCCGAAGTCACCGCGCCGGCGCCATTGCCCGCGTTGTTCAGTTGCAGATAGCCGGCGGCAAGATTCACCGGACCTTGCGCATACGAAACGCCGAAACCGTAAGACCGGTTATTCCCGAAGTCGCCCGCCTTGTTGCTGAACGAGTACATCGTTTCGAACGTCACGCCGCGATAAGTCGGGCTCGCGTACTTCACCGAGTTGTTGATCACGACGGAATTCGCAGCAAGATTGTCGTTTTCGAACGGATGCGCGGCCATGCTGCCGCCCGACGTGTTGAACTCCGCGGTGAGCGGTCCGACGAGGTCGTTCATCACGTCGAACTGGCGGCCGAACGTCAAGGTGCCGTACGGATCGCTTTGCAGGCCGACCCATGCCTGAGAACCGAAACCATCGCCGGAGAATGCCTGCGCTCCGTTGTTCAGCAGGAAACCTTGCTCGAGTTTGAAGACCGCGTGCAGGCCGCCACCCAGATCCTCTGAGCCCTTGAGACCGAAGACCGTGTTCTGGGTCGAGCTGCTCACCATCTGCCAGTTGCTATGCCCAAACTGATTGTTCGTATAAACCAATCCTGTATCGATGAGGCCGTAGAGCGTCACGCTGCTTTGCGCATGCGCCGACATCGCAAATGCGCCGAAGAGCGCGGCCGCGAGTAAAGACTTTTTCATACTTGTTGGCTCCGTGATCAAGCGGTAATTGAGGGTATCAATTGCTCTTTCCACCAGCGCCGTGAACACGCATGCAATACATTTACAACCGTTGTTGCGCAAACTGCGAGAAGCATAAGTAATTATTGGATATTTATTGCGCGACACGTCAATTCAATGGCTATGCCGAGGCGTGCGCTTATCTATTGCATGGTTTTCAAGTCGGCTCAGTCGGCGCGTGCTAACCAGCGCGGCGGAAACGAGCCCCCCGATCATAGGGCGGTGAAAATAAATGCGGTGTCAAAAAATAAGCGGCGTGGCGTCAAAAGAACAATGAGGGGCCGAAGCTTATCGTGTTGCGGCGTGTGCCGGAAGTCAGTGTGGCGCGATATTAACGACGCAAATCGCGTGAAAGGAATACGTAATTTAACTGGAAGAACTCGTTTTGGTTCATCCATTCGTGGTCGTTCAACGCTTCCCGGCACTGCCGCTTAAGGTTCTCTTAAGGGACCGGCTTACATAGTTCGGCCACTCGCGGTTCGTCTTGTCAAAACAGCACGACGTGATTCCCGACGACTTCTTTCTGGCGGCGACCTGGTATTCAGCGGGTCGGCCGCCGCTTCTCCATTGCCACGACATCCATCAACATTCATAGAATTCTGGAGCGAGCCCGCCTGCGGCCCACGTTCCCACGAGTCCTGGTGCTGGAGTTTTTTCAAGAGCACGCTCGTGACCACTTCACGGCCGAACAGGTCTATAAGCTTCTCAACGAGGACATACGCAACATGAGTGTCGCCACGGTCTATCGTGTGCTCGGCCAACTCGTGGACGCGGATCTATTGTCTGGGGTGGCCTTTGGCGACGGTCGCATGGTCTACGAGCTGAATGACGGAACCCGGCACGATCATCTCGTCTGCACGGTCTGCGGTCGAATCTATGAGTTCTTCGATGCGGAAATCGAGGCGCGACAGCAGTCTATTGCGAACAGCCTCGACTTCACGGTGACGGGACGTCAGTTGGTTTTGTTCGGCATGTGTGCCGGCTGTAGAAAGAGCGGTGCGCAGGCAAATGCGGTAGCGAGGAAATAGAGACTCGCGACGCCGCTCGTTAGCTCATACTTGCGCCGGGGGAGCTTCTGCCGCTGCGGTTGCCGCGGCTGCGAAAGCTCGGAAGTTCGCCGGCTGGGCAAAGGCGAGATACTGTTTGTAGCGCCTGACTTGCAGGCACCGAGGCTCATGGTTTTTTGAAGGCGCTATACAGCGTCTTAGCGAGCGCGCTCAACTCGCCACCGCTCTCGCGAAGCGACGCGATCTCCGCACCGCTTTCAAGCGTCCCTTCCACTCTGCCACTCCGATCGCGCTTGATCGCGTCCAGAACAGCCTGCGGCAGCGCGGACAGTTGGTCGACTACGTCGAAATCGCCCAAGCCCGTGAGCATGGGATTGTCGGAGCCGCTGAGCATGGACCGCGCGTCGGCCTTGAAGAGCACGAGCGGTTTGCCCGCGTGCCACGCCAACGACGCCTCGACAACCGTGCCTTCATCGGCAACGCGGCCGTTGAGATTGGCGACGACCACATCGCAACGCCTGAGCAACTGATACGTATCCAGACTGAAGATGGCGCGGTCGAGCAGCTTCGCGGCTTCTTCAACCGACGCGCCGAGCTTCTCGAGTTCCGGCTTCAGCTTCGCGAACTCCAGACCGTCGCGATGCGGAAGAAATGTCGTCAAACCGGCAGCCTCCAGCGTGGCTGCAATCGAATCCATTTCGCTTCGTTCGGCTGCGTTGAAGAGCGGACCCGCGCAATACACTCGTGGCATCTTTTTTCGTCTCCTGAGGACGGAGAAATCGTGAAGTATTCTCGCAACGCGTGTCGGCATGCGATTGCGCTGCGAGGACCGTTTACGATAACCGTCGAGGAAGCAAAGTCAATGCAGAGCGTCGGCTACTCATTGCCAGGCATATGCGGCGCGCAGACAAGTACCTGCGCTACGCACTACGCCGCCCTCTCGCGCTCCGCTCAGTCGTAATGCCGATGCTTATGATGACGCTTGCCCGATCGGCCGCCACGGGAATAGTCGTCGGCGTAGGAGTTGGAGCGCGAGATGTTGCCGCCGAGCGCCGAACCCGCGCCGCCGCCCAAGGCTGCGCCCACGAGACCACCGCCGCGGCCGCCCATCGCATTGCCGGCCGCCGTGCCCGCGCCGCCGCCCAGCGCGCCGCCAATAATGGCACCCGTGCGCTCCCTGCGGTTCGACGTGACCGCGCCGCCGGCGCCGCCGCCCACTGCGCCGCCGAGCACGGCGCCCGTGCTGCCGCCTACCGCGCCGCCCAGCGCAGCGCCGGCCACGCCGCCGAGCGCGCCACCCAGCGCGTTGTTCATATCGCCGGCCATTGCCGACAACGACGCCGAAGCCGTGAGCGCTGCAACGGCAACAATCTTGAGGATTTTCTTCGACATAAAAAGCTCTTTCACAGTTGTTGACGGCGCCGAGTATAACCGCGCTTCTGAAAGGCTTTTGTAACCACGTCTCGCCACATCGGTAAGACGTGTAACAAAATGATCGAAGTGGCGAGAGCGGAGGCTTCTATTGCTTCAAGCCAAACATGAATAGAAGATCGTCCGTGGCTTCCTGAATATCCATCGGATAGCTAATTATATTGATAGTCGCGCCGACGAAAATGGCGAGCTGCCCGTAGACCCGAGCAGCTCGCCAACCGCGCATTCGAACCTTATCCGCGCCGCTTCTTTTTCAACTCCACCGTCTCGAACAATTCGTAGTTTTGCGTCGGTACTTGATCCGCGCCGGGCGCGTGATAGTAGTTCATCGTGATCGTGGTCTCGCCGCCCGGATGCCCCGGATCATGATCGAACACCGCGATACCGTAACCGGTGCCGGTATCGCGTTGCGCCGACCAGATCGCGTCTTCCACGGCGTCCGCGCTCGCGCGCACGAAAGTCCCGGCCGTCGCGCCGGCCACCGGGCGGTTGGGCCGCGTGAAAATACGCGCCTGCGGCAGCCCTGTGCCGGCATCCACGCCATAGACGTCCAGTGGCGCGCTCGTGCCGCCGCCGCCGAGAATCAGGTGAATGGTGCCGTGGCTCGTATCGAACGTCGATGCGCCCGGCGACACCGCCGACATCACCGGTTTCGGCTGCAACGTATCCACCGGCCGGCCGGTCGCGATGTCGGTGCCCTTATTGTGGTTGCAACCGCGCACGGGGTAGCTGCGCTCGTAGTCATGATCGTGACCGCACAGCACCAGGTCCACGCCGTAGCGATCGAACAGCGGCAACCAGGCCTCGCGGATGCCCTTATCGGACCCGTTGCCGGTCTTCGACGAACTCAGCGCGTCCTGATGCATCTGCACGATGATCCAGTCGACCTCGTCGTCTCCGGCAGCATGATGCAGTGTCTTCTCGAGCCAGCGCGTCTGCTCACCGGCGCTATAGCCGCGCACATAGAGCGACGTGCCGGGTTGAATGGGCGGATTGCCGGTGCTCGCAACCGGCACCAGCGGGTCCGGGCCGGCGACGAACGCGGCCGCGTCCTGATAGACGACATCGTCGGCATCAAGCGAAATGAACAGCACGGAGCTTACGCGGAAGCTGTACCAGCGGCCCTGAAAGCGCGTGTGATTGTCCGGCAGCGTATAGCGCGCGAGATACGAAGCAAGGCCCTGTTCGCCGTTGTGAAACTCGAGCTCGTGGTTGCCCGGACACGGCATCCACGGCCGGTTCGACGCGGACGTCTGGCAGTTGTTGCCGAAGTCGCGCCACACGTCCGGCTGGTGCGTCGGATTCAGATTGGCGTAACACAGGTCGCCGTTGAGCAAGTGAAACAGCGGCTGAAAGCGCTCGACCGCCTGCACCGCGAAGCGGCTTTGCGGCGACGACAAAACCCAGCCGGTATTCGGCGTGGCGAGATCGCCATAGCTGGTCCAGCGAAACGGCGCGCGTCCGCGCGGCGCAGTACGGAAACTGGCCGTGAAGGGTTGCGCCGCGTTGCTGTCGTTGTCGGCGCTCACCTCGTATTCGTAGCTCGTATCGGGTTTCAGGTCTCGCAGACGCGCGTGATATGTGAACACGATCTCGCCGTTGAGGCCGTCTGTATAGGTGCTTTGGACGCCATGCACCGTATGTTTCCCCTCGCGTGCGCCGCTCACGCGCACCTGCGGGTTGACCGCCGGCGCAAGCGACGCCCATGACACCGTGACCTCGCGGGTCGGATCGTTGCCCCAGGTCAGATGGACCTGCTCCGGTGTGCCGTCGGGTACGCTGTTCGCCGCGCGCGCGGCCGATGAAAGCGTGCCCGCCGCCGAAGCGAGACTGGACGCGCCGGCAAACTTCAGAAACCCACGACGCGAGACGATGGAAGCGCCTTGATCGGTCGGCGAAGCCTTAGCGATTTTTCTGTTCGACATGTCTGGTGTTGTTGTACGGAGGTGGAAGGACGCCGACGCGCAGGCCGGGCACACCGCGTTCTTCGTGAACGGCGAGTGCGCTGGAAACCGGCGCGTAACGGAGACGACCAGCCATCGTAGTCGCCAGGCTATGACACTCAGATGAAACCGCGTGAGGCGTGAAGCGTTCGCCCCCATTCGAAGCGCAACGGCGCGTCAACGACACGCGATGATTCGATGATGACGAGAAGCGAGTTTCGCGTTGAATACCGGTGTGCACCGAGCGAACGCCGGGCAGCGGCACATGCAGAGAATGAACGGACAATTGACGACACTCAGAACAGAGCGCCGGATTTGCCGGCGCATGGATTCCACCGTGGATCATGCGACCGGCGGCAAAGCATCACTCACGTCTGCGGATTCGTGTCGTCCGTAGGCTGGGTGTTGTCGGCGACGTCCTGCTTGTCGTCGTCTTTCTTTTCGATCATTGATTCCAGCTTGCCGGCGCCTTCAAAACCGGCGATAGCGGCGATGCCTTTCGTTAGCAAACCCGCTTCCGGGTCCACTTTTTCTGCTGCTTCAACGGCGGCGATCGCGCCCGCGATTTTTCCTGCTTCGTCCAAGAGTCCCATGTCGCTCTCCTCGAGAAAAAGTGAGCTTGCATCGTCTCATGAAGTCGACGCGTTGTCGTCAAATGTAAAACCGAAATGACGATTAGCTGACACCGCTGAAAGGAACGACGAACTTTACGTTTAGTAAGTGTCGGGGCTATCGTTGGGGCGGCTGCGGGTTATTCGCCGGGTTGGTATCGAATCGGGAGACGCGTTGTATTCCGTCTTCACGGACCAACTGCAATAGTTCGTTCTCCAAGATATCGGCAATATCTTTACCGTAAACTTCGCTGCCATTCACATAGACCGTAAACGAGCGCAAGTACTTCGCTTTCTTTTCCGGGTTCTCGATCGTCTCGCGGGTCCACTGATAGAGCGGATAGTTTTCCGTGCCCTCGCGTTCTGCTTCGCTTACATAATCGGCGAATGCATCGAACTGGCATTTCAACGTGGCGTCGTGCCGGCGCAGAACATTTCGGAGTGCGGCATGCGAAGCACAGGTCGGGTCAGCACGTAACGTGTCGGCCAATTCCGGCGAGACCGTAATCCGCAATTGAAATTGCAAGGCAGGTTCCATAGTCGCCTCAGTGTCGGCATTCATGAACGCTCATTCTTTATCCGCGGAATGCGCGGCAACCTTTTCTTCGATCCGCGCAATCTCGTGGCTTTGCACCGGCTTGCCGAGCAGAAAGCCTTGAGCATGCGTACATCCGCATACGCGCACGAAGTCCAGCTGCTCTTGCGTCTCGATGCCTTCAGCCGTAGTCGGTATGCCGATTTCCCGCGCCAACGCGACGATCCCGCGCACTACCGCCGCCGATTCTCGACGATGCACGGACTCCTTGACGAACGAGCTATCGATCTTGAGCTTGTCGAACGAAAAGCGCACGAGCGTCGACATGGTCGAAAAGCCTGTGCCGAAATCGTCGAGCGCGAGACCGATGCCTAACGCACGCAGCCTGCCGACATTGCGCCGGGTCACGACATCGTCGTCCAGCAGCACCGTCTCCGTGACCTCGATATTCAGGCGTTGCGGCGGAAGCTTCGTCTTGCGGAGAATCGCCGAAACGGTCGAAGCAAACGACTCCTCCCGCAATTGCACCGGCGATACATTCACGGCGACGGTGACTTTGTCTCGCCACGTCACCGCTTCCTTGCACGATTGCAGCAAAGCCCACTCGCCCAAGGACAGAATGAGGCCCGTACGTTCAGCGGTGGGAATGAACGCGGACGGCGACAGTTCGCCGCGCGTGGGGTGGGTCCAGCGCATCAGCGCCTCGCGACCGGTCACCGCACCGCTGCTGAGATCGACGATGGGCTGGTACTCCATGCGCAAACCGCTGAACGAATGCAGCGCGCCTTCCAGATCGCTGCGCAGAAGACTCAGGCTTTCATCCGACGCGTGCTTCGCCGCGTCGAAAATAGCGAATGCGCTTTTGCCGCTGCGCTTCACGGCATACAACGCGCGGTCGGCGCAAATCAGCAGTTGCGGGCCGGTTTTCGCGTGCTCTGGATAAAGCGAGACACCCACGCTCGCGCCGATATGCACCAGCGCCTCGCGCAGCGCGAACGGGCGCGCCAAAGTCTTTACGATGCGGTCCGCCAGAATGCGGACGTCGCGAGCCTGCCCCGTGCCATCGGAAAGCGCCACGAACTCATCGCCGGCCAGGCGTCCTACGAGATCGCCGCTCGGCAACACTTCACGCAAGCGAATTGCCGCCTCCTGAAGGATCTGATCGCCGGCGGCATGGCCCAGGCTGTCATTGATGGCCTTGAATCCATCCAGATCGATCAGTAGAACAGCGAACGATTGGTCTTTACGCAGCGCGCCCATCTCCGTGCGTTCGAGCAGCAGTTCACTGATACGCGCGCGATTGGGCAAACCGGTGAGGCTGTCGTGATGGGCGAGCCGGTGGCTGTTTTCCCGCGCCAGAAGCAACGCGACCGTGTCGCGATTGCTGCGCAGCGCAACCGTAAAGAACCCGGCGGCGCAGAACGGCGCCTGGAAAAGCAGCACCAGTTTGCCGGAGCCGGGCGACAGCGCCGCCCCGGCAGCCAGCAACCCGAGAATGAACGTGATCTGCAGCAATACGAGCCGAGGGGTACCCGCATTACGTCCGGCCAATCCGCCGATAACGCCCACGGCGCAAACGTTGCCAAGCAGGAACAGTGTCTGGTCTCCACTGATATTGCACAGCAAGGTGCCGTAGCCGAACAGTACGCTCCAGAGGAGGCTCGCAAACAGAAACGCGGAGGTAGGAGTCGGCTGACCCTTGGCGCTGCGCGAGCAGCACAACCAGATCAATACGAGCCGGGCAATCAGCAATGCAACAACGGCACTGCCCCAGCTCGCGTAAAGAGCCTTGGGATAAAGGTAGTAAGCGGTGGCGCAGACGCTGATTTCACAGATCGACGCGAACACGATCGATGCGGTTCGCGTGAACAGATTGGCAAGCAATATCTGGCGATTATCCGCGCTCAAATCCTGAGAGGAAGAGACGACCCACTTGAAAAATGGAGACCTTGGTTCGCTGAAAGCCATGACCTACGCATTTTTAATGGTTGATAAATCGAAACCCGCGCGTATTGCGATTATTGCGTAAACATAGAGGATCGGGTTAATTCGACTGACGAAACAAGTTGATCTCTCGCCGGGTGGAAAAAATGACCTACCGCGAGCCACGTGCCTTACGCTTGGTCCGCGCCTGTTCACGCTGCGTATCGGCCTGCTCGCGGATCATATCGATGAGCGCCCGTAACCCGGCGGGCGCGTGACGGCGGCCGGGATAGTACAAACACAGCCCGTCGAGCGGCGGAGTCCAGTCTTCAAGCACGCGCACCAGCGTGCCCGCCTGCAGATCCGCGGCGACATTCCATTCGGTCAGATAGGTCACGCCAAGTCCGGCGCGCGCCGCTTCCAGCATCAAACCCGGCTCGTCGAGCGTCAGCGCGCCTTTTCCGTCGATCCGCACCGTTTCGCCGCGCCGCTCGAACTCCCATTGATAGATCGCACCGCTCGGCATGCGGGTGCGGATACAGCGGTGCGCGTGCAGATCGGCGGGCGTGCGCGGCGCTTTGTGCTGCGCGAAGTAAGCGGGACTGCCGACGACCGCGAAGCGCTGCTTGTCGCCGAACGGCACCGCGATCATGTCCTGCGGCACCGTTTCGGCCAGACGGATACCCGCATCGAAACCATCGACAACGATGTCGATCAGCCTGCCCTCGGTGACGAGATCGAGCTTCATGTCGGGATAGCGCTGTAAAAACGCGATGAAGAGCGGCATGGCTTGCTTCGCCGCGCCCACCGACGCATTGATGCGCAACGTGCCCGACAGCGTGTCGCGAAAGCTGCCGGCCTGCTCGATTGCGACGCGGATCGTGGACAGCGCCGGCGCCACGCTGTCGACGAATTGCGCGCCCGCTTCCGACAGCGCCACGCTGCGCGTCGTGCGATTGAAAAGCCGCACACCGATACGCGCTTCGAGCGCCGCCACCGCATGACTGAGTGCGGACGTCGACACGCCGAGGTCGGTCGCGGCCGCCCGAAAGCTGCGATGGCGCGCAACGGCCAGAATCGCCTCCAGTTCACCCAGACCCGAAGTTTTCATTGTCCCAAATTGCTCAACGTAACGTGCGCGATTGTACGGCTAGTCAACGCAATGCCGACAATCTATTGTGGTTCGTTCGAGACTTCTCTGGAGCAGACATGCAAATCATCGACAGGATTTATATCGACGGCGCGTTCGTCACGCCGCACGGCAGCGAAATGTTCGACCTATTCAATCCGGCGACGGAGCAAGTGATCGGCCGGGTGCGCCTCGCCGACGCGCAAGACGCACGCGACGCCATCGCCGCCGCGAAACGCGCGTTCCCCGCCTTTTCGCGCACCAGCCCGCGTGAACGCATCGACATGCTAAAGCGCCTGCATGAAGCGGTCGTGGCAAAAGAAGACCAGCTTTACGAAGCGATCACCGAAGAATATGGCGCGCCGGTGTCGCGTGGCCGCTGGATGGCGCGGCATGCGAGCGCCGTGCTGCTCGAAGCGGCGAAGGTATTGCAGGACTATGCATTCACGCGCCGCGCGGGCAGCGCCGAGGTCGTGATGCAACCGTTGGGTGTCGCCGGTTTGATCACGCCGTGGAATAGCGATGCTGGCTTTATCTGCGGCAAGCTCGCCGCCGCTCTGGCCGCGGGTTGCACAGCCGTCATCAAGCCGAGCGAGATGAGCGCGATCCAGACGCGCATCGTTAGCGAGGCGCTTCATGAAGCGGGCTTGCCCGCGGGCGTGTTCAACATCGTGACCGGTCGCGGCGACACGGTGGGTGCAGAGATCAGTTCGCATCCCGATGTCGCGAAGCTGTCGTTCACGGGTTCCACGGCCGTCGGCAAAACGATTTTACGCGCGGCGGCCGACACGTTGAAGCGCGTGACGCTCGAACTCGGCGGCAAGTCGCCCGTGATCGTGCTCGACGATGCGGACTTCGACAACGCGGTGCCGCTCGCCATTCAAGCCGGCTTCATGAATAGCGGCCAGGCGTGTATCGCGGGTACTCGCATTCTGGTGCCGCGGCAAAGGCTCGCGGAGTTCGAAACGCGCGCGCGGGAAGAGGTCGCGCGCAGCCAGTCAGGCGATCCGCGCGACCCGCAAACAACCGTCGGCCCGATGGTCAGCCAGAAGCAATGGGAGCGCGTGCAGCGTTATATCCGCATCGGGATCGACGAAGGCGCGCGCCTGATCGCGGGCGGCGAGGGACGGCCGGATGGCGTCGAAGCGGGCTGGTTCGTGCGCCCGACCGTCTTCAGCGATGTCACGAACGACATGACGATTGCACGTGAGGAGATTTTCGGCCCGGTGCTGTCGATCATCGGCTATGGCGACATCGACGAGGCCGTCACGATCGCCAACGATACGAGCTACGGCTTGCAGGCTTATGTGTTGTCGCGGGACACGCAACGCGCGCACGAAGTCGCGTCACTGATCGAAGCGGGACGCGTCCTGGTCAATACGTTGGCTCACGAACCGGCCGCGCCGTTCGGCGGCTTCAAGCAATCCGGCATTGGGCGTGAATACGGAACGTTCGGGCTGGAAGCGTTTCTGGAGCCGAAGTCGGTGCTAGGTGTTTTCTGACGGGTCATCGCCGGCCTGGAAGCCTCGCGAGTCGAGTATCGATGTACGATGCCGTATAGTGGATGCACCGCTGATTTCCAGCGGCGTACCCGTAGATCGGCGCGATGGGGGACTACGAGATGACATTCGCAAATACATCGATGAACGGCTCTCGCGAGCCCGTGCCAGAGTCGCTGCAGACCTTGGTCGAGTATCTCGAACTCTCGCTCGACCGGGCGGCGAGCGTGGTCATGACGCGCCACACCAATGACGTTTGCACCGTCTACCTGGGCGACCCGGCCGGTCTGATCGAGGAAATGAAGAAGCTCGGCACGATTGCCATCCCGCTCGCCAATGAGATGCTGGAACTGACGCGCTCGGGCGTCAACGAGATGGAGATCGGCGGCCAGGCGTATCGCTTTGTGCGCACTTTCACGCAAGTCGAAGACGCCGCAGCGGTCGTTTTTTCGGCGGCCTAGACGGCGGTGCGGATTGGTTTTACGGCGGGTTGCACGACGGGTTGCCCGGCATGTCCGTCACTCGCCCGCGCTCGCGGGCGCGGCCGCGGGGACGCACTTTCCGGTCCGCCGTTGACGACCCGGCGATCCGCCGCGTTATACTCTGCCGATGGATACGAAGCCGATCACGCTGAACAGTTGGTGGCGCGCCTGACTTAGGCGGCCCGTTTCCACTCGACCATCGAAACGTGATGCCGCCAGTCCTGGCGGCATTTTCGTTTCTGCACGCCGACGGCTGGTGGTATCGACAAACGCACAACCCCAGACCATGACAGACGCAAAACCGACCACGAATCAACCCATTATCCTGACCGGCGACCGCACGACCGGCCCGCTGCATCTTGGCCACTACATCGGCTCGTTGCGCTCGCGCGTGCAGCTCCAGCACGAGGCGCAGCAGTTCCTTCTGCTGGCCGATGCGCAAGCCATGACCGACAACGTCGGCCGGCATCAGAAAGTCACGGAAAATGTCATTGAGGTCGCGCTCGACTATCTGGCCGTCGGCATCGACCCGGCAAAGTCGACCATCTTCATCCAGTCGCAGGTGCCCGAGCTGGCGGAACTGACCCAGTACCTGCTCAATCTCGTCACGGTCGCGCGCCTCGAGCGCAACCCGACCATCAAGGCGGAAATCGTGTTGCGTGGTTTCGAGCGGGACATCCCCGCCGGCTTTCTGACTTATCCCGTCAGCCAGGCCGCCGACATCACCGCCTTCAAGGCGACGCGCGTGCCTGTCGGCGACGACCAGTTGCCGATGATCGAACAAACCAACGAACTGGTGCGCCGTTTCAACAACACGGTCGATCAACAGGTGCTGGTCGAATGCGAAGCCGTGCTCTCGCACGTTGCACGGCTGCCGGGCATCGACGGCAAAGCCAAGATGAGCAAGTCGCTCGGGAACGCGATCACGCTGGGCGCGACGCCGGACGAAATCACCAAGGCCGTGAACAACATGTACACCGACCCCAACCATCTGCGCGTCAGCGATCCGGGCCAGGTGGAAGGCAATGTGGTGTTCGCGTTCCTCGACGCGTTCGAGCCGGACGTCCCGATGGTCGACGAACTCAAGGCGCATTACCGCCGCGGCGGACTGGGCGACAGCGCGGTCAAGCGCGTGCTCAACGAACGGCTGCAGTCACTGATCGCCCCGATTCGCGAGCGCCGCCGCGAATTCGAAGCCGACCGTGCCGAGGTGCTGAACGTCCTGCGCCGCGGGACGATGCGCGCGCGCGAAGTGGCGGGCGCAACGGTATCCGAGGTGAGAAATGCGCTCGGTCTGAACTACTTTCAGAACTGAACGAAAGCCGGCGAGCGGCGCTCCGCAGTCGAGCGTCCGCTTGCAAGGCCTATGATTTGCCTTTGAGCGTGAATGGAGCCAGCAGGGACTGCACATCGATCTGCCGTCCCTGAAGCAGAAGCAGCCTTGCGTGAAGCACCGTGTTTTCAAGAACCAGCTTGGCGGTGCTCAGAAGGTATAGCGCATGGATGTCGGACACCGACATGTTGCCGGCCTCGACCTGGTGGTGGCGCTCGACGAGCGAGGTCATCACCAGTCGCCTGAGCTCCTGCTCGCCGAAAGGAAGGTCGGCGTAGTCGATCGGGTCGTCGGCTTCGACTTCTCGCAGCATGTCAACAAGCGCTTCCGTGCTTACTTCCATGTTTCGGCTCCCACGTTGTCGGTTAGGAACAGCATCGCCAGACTGCGTCGTGCAATGTTCCCAGACTAACGGGTCTATTTGGGCGAGTCCAGTGGGAATGCGAGGCAACGCGCATAGCGGGTTAGGCCGTGCTGCGCGCGTGACGCGTGGCCAGCGCGGCGCGTGGTCAGCGCGGCGCGCCAGAAAAGTGCCGCCAGCAACGACAAACAGTTGGATCGCCGCCACGTCTTCCGCTCTCAGGTAGCCAACAGCGTCACCTTCACGTCGCTCGACTCTTGTCCACTTTCGCCGGAGCACTCGCGGACGTTTTGTTCTTCTTCAAATGGGTCTGGTTGTACACGATAGCGGCGCGGACGAGATTCTTTAGCGCGCGCGCATTGACCTTATCGCCTTCCAAAAAATCGATCGCTCGTCGCGCGTTGCCTTCGAGACCCGCGTTGAATAGCTTGTCAGGATCATCGAGGCCGGCCCCATGTGCAAAGGTAACCTTCACCTTCCCTTTGTGCGCGTTGGCGACCGCGATCATGCCGTCCCGAGACCACACCGGGCTGCCCATCCACTTCCATTCTTCGATGATCTCCGGGTCGGCCTCAAGCATGACCTTGCGGACACTCGCGAATGTTTTGCCACGCCAGTCCGTTAGTCCGGCAATTAGTTCGTCGATCCGTTCCGATGCATCTATTGGTTCTTTATTCATCGAATCTGGTCTCCTTTAATGCCGCCGCAAGCGAATGAGTGGGTATATCGTTTAATCGTCTGGAATATAAGCACTGAGATCGCGAGCGAGTCAAACGGGATACAGCGTGCCGTCCTTATGCACGAACTGGCCGTCGGCGTTGGCACTCATCATGTCGATGTCGGAGCAGGTGGTAAGGTCATGCGGGTTACGCGAACCCACCTCCAGATATACCGCCATCGCGGAGGAATGGTTGATCAGATGATGGCCATTGCCGGTCCCTTGCGCAAACGCCGCACAATCCCCCGCGCGCAATAGTGTCTCGCCGTCGTCTTCGATGAGCGTCACCTCGCCTTCGAGCACATAGACGAACTCGTCCTCGTGGCTGTGCCAGTGACGCTGGCTGGACCAACTGCCGGGCGGCAAGGTCATCAGATTGACGCCGAAATCGCGAAGGCCGCCCGCCTCGCCCAGACGCTTTCGCGTACGTGCGGCACAAGGCGCGTCGAATGGCGGTGGGTAGCCCGAGCCATTACGCGCAGGCACAGCGGCGGTGTCGACCTTGGGCATACCGGCTCCTTGTGCCGTTCAAAGACTCGCGGAAGGAAAGTCGCAAGTGCGCCAATCCGCAGCGGGATATGCCGACCGATTCTCTACGATTTCCCGCGACCTGTCGAATGAGGGAAATCAGCGCGTGTGTATCGCCGACAATTGGTATCCTGTCAGATCGAACTCACGGAACATGCGATGACAAAACCAAAAAAACTCGCGCTTCTCGCGCTGGCATTCACGATGTTCGGTCTGTACAAGTTATTTGTCGTTTTCCAGGACATGCAAACCGGCTGTATCCAGTTTCAAACTCATCGAACATGCAGCTACGAAAACGCGGAAAATTTCCAGGGCATGCTCGATCTCGAACTGATGTTGGCATGCGCTTGGGCCGCGGGCGCCGTGGTCTGCTGGATGGTCGCCGCGCAGGCGCATAAACAGGAGCGGTGACTGACCCATCACATCGATGCCCGGCAACTGAATTAATTCGCTTAACTGCTGAAAACCCAACTCGACGTCCCTGCGTGCGATAAGCGCGCCGACCGGAAAACCGGGCGGGGGCCTGCACAATAGAGGGGTCTGGATTGAAATCGCAAACTGCCGGATATACGGCGCCGGCTCGAAGAGAACACAGAAGCGGGGCGTAAAACGGGAACGGGCGCGCGGAGGGCTCGATAAAAAAACATGTCCAGCGCGATGGGATAAGCGGGCCACTCCGAGGGAGTAAGCTTGCCGTCGATTTGCAAGTTTGAGCCGCGCAACGCGTGCGGGTTTTTCCTGGTCTCAGCCTGCGTCGAAAGCGGCGTCACCGGATCGTCGTAGGAGTATGTCCAACTTCTGTAACGAAAGGAGAACACACCATGGCTACCGGAACGATCCACCTCCACCGCGTATTGCGCGCCACGCCCGAACGCATCTATCGCGCGTTCCTCGAACCGGATGCGATAGTGCGGTGGCTTCCGCCGTACGGTTTCACCTGTCAGGTCCACCACATGGATGTTAAGGTCGGCGGCACCCACAAGATGTCGTTTCGTAACTTCGGCACTGGCCACGGTCACTCGTTCGGCGGTGAGTATCTCGAGCTGGTGCCGTTCGAGAAGATCCGCTACTCGGACCGTTTCGACGATCCGAATCTGCCGGGCGAGATGCAGGCCACCATTTCATTGCGGCAGGTGTCGTGCGGAACCGAACTCACCGTTTTGCAGGAGGGCGTGCCCGAGGTCATTCCTGTGGAGATGTGCTACCTCGGTTGGCAGGAGTCGCTTGTTCAGTTGGCGAGGCTCGTCGAGCCAGTGATTCCTGATTAAAGACGCACGCGCCACCGGCGTGCCCGATGGCGCTCCAGATGCTTGCAGACGCGATCAGTCGAACTCGACCTCAGCCTCGCATTCCACAGGCACGTTGAGGGGAAGCGCCACGCCGACTGCCGACCGGGCATGCGTTCCGATGTCCGGCCCGAACAGCTCGAGAATCAAATCCGAGAAGCCGTTGGCGATTCGCGGCATCTGATCGAAAGTTGGCGCCGCGTTGATCATTGCAAAGACACGCACCCATGCCGTGATGCGATCGAGATCGCCGAGCGCGTTCTGAAGACTAGCCAATTGTGCAAGCGCTACAAGGCGTGCTGCTGCGTAGCCTTCGTCTGGCGAAACGTCGGCGCCGACTTTGCCGACGGGTTGTGCAATCGTTCCGTCCGGATTGAGCGGCACATGGCCCGAGACGAATGCTCGCGTGCCGCTCACGCGCACCCAGGCGAAGGGCAACGACATGCGCACGTTTGCCGGCATCTGCAACGGCTGTGGCAAGGTCAATCCCATTTGCGCCAGCTTTGCCTCGATTCTTGCCATCGCCGTCTCCTCAAAATCCGCGAAAAACGTTAGAGGCGGGCAATCCGCTTCTCAAGTCGAAACATGCGGATTGCCAATCAAGCGCCCCCTACCCGAGTTCGATAGGCTGTCCATGCGGCGTGCGGCGCGCCGCCGCGTCCCACGCGCCGCGGCGACGGAGAAGCGAGTCGTCGGTCACGAGTCCCTTGATCGTGCTGATGCGCTCCAGTGCTGTCAGCCAATGCGCGTAGTAAGTGTCGCCGTGGTCCGCGTCTCCGGCGGCCTGCGCGTCGCGAATTGCCTCGTTTAGGAACGCAGCCCACTCGCCCCAGGTGAACATGCCGCGCTCGTGCAACGCCAGCGTCATCGCAAACGCCTGCGCTTCCCACGGTGCGTTGAAAACCGGCCCTGTGTCGTCGCACGGCAGTGCCGGCAACGCAGCGCGCAGTTCGGGCAGTTTCGTTTGAGCGTCAGTCATCGTGGGCAGACGGTGGTTCGAGATAGGGTTCCCAACAGTCGACGCACACCGACGCCGCAGTCGTATCACCTCCCCATAGCTCCGCACCGTCGAAGCGCACCGTGTAGAGCCATTGCGGCTGCTCGCCCAGGCCGAGCGCGTTGGCGTCGGGAAAAACGTGCGCGCCATGCACGGCAACAATGTGCCCGCGTTTGCCGCGACAATAACGCGGCAAACGCGTGTGCGAGGAAGGATTCATTTCCCGGGCCCGCACCCAATCGCCGATGGCAAACTTCGCTTCCGCGCCTGCGGGCCGATCGACCGGACTGCCCCTGAACAGCGCCGCCGATACGTCTTTGGCCATCAACACGCGCGGAATAGGCGCCGCTTGTGTCCTCGACTCGCCTGACTCGATTTCGTCGGCCGTGGCGAGACCCGTGCTCAGGATGAGTGTCTTCAAACCCTCGAACCAGATCCGGTAGTAGCTGCTGGATAGATATTGCGCCGGCGGCAAACTCTCCCGCGCCGCACGCGACATGTCGATGTTCCACTTGCCGGTTGCGCCCATCGCGATCGTGGTCGCGTGCACCCTGCGCTCCCAGTCGGCGTGAAACGGCGAGACGTCGTTGTCCGGATTTATCGGCCCGAACGACTGCATGCCGCCAAGGTCCTGCGCGCCGTTCATGGTGTCCCCCGTGTCGAGTCAGGAGTCTTCGGCAATCCCGTGCCGATCATCGAATCACGCGTGACCAGTTCGGCCAGCGCCTCTTCGGAGAAGCCGTCAGTTCCTGGCGGCTGCATAGGCAACACGAGATATCGAACTTCAGCGGTGGAATCCCACACACGAAACTCGACGTCCACCGGTAATTCGAAGCCGAATTCCTTCAGTACACCACGGGGATCGATAACAGCACGCGAGCGGTAAGGCGCCGATTTGTACCACACCGGTGGCAGTCCGAGCACAGGCCACGGGTAGCACGAGCACAATGTGCAGACCACCATGTTGTGCGTCGCGGGTGTGTTCTCCAGCACGATCATGTGCTCGCCCTGCCGCCCCGTGTAGCCGAGTGATGCGATTGCCGCGGTGGCGTCGTCGAGCAGCCATTGCTTGTACTCTGGATCACGCCACGCCTTTGCAATCACACGGGCACCGTTGCGCGGCCCGACTTTGTGCTCATAGGTTTCGACGAGTGCGTCCAGCGCCTGCGGATCGACATACCCTTTTTCGACCAGCAGCGACTCCAGAGCACGAACACGCAGATCCATTTCCGACAAAGCACTACCGTGATGGTCGTGCGTGTGGGTGTGCGGGTGCGCGTGGGGGTCGCCATCGGAGTCGTTACCGTTCATCGCCATTCACCGCGAGCAATAAAGGAGAAAACAAGTATGGTTCGCACGGAGCGCAAATGCAATCTCGGCTAGGTCGAGCGTGCATTGCAGGGGCATCCTGCGAGGATAAAACCGATCGGCGCCCGCGAAATTCCAATAGAAAGCGCCATTCATGTGATCCGCTTCAACCGCGAAGCTCCCGCCGTCATTTCAACAATACTTGAAATATAAAAGCGAAGGGCGTATCGTTCGGTCATGAACTCGAACCTCGTGGTACGCGCGCTTGGCGCACTCGCTCATGAATCTCGCCTGGCGATTTTCCGCCTGCTCGTTGTCGCCGGAAAAGACGGCGTGGCGGCCGGTGAAATCGCGCAACAGCTCGGACTCTCGCCGTCCAGCCTGTCCTTTCATCTCAAAGACCTGACGCATGCTGAATTGGTGACGCCGCGGCAAGACGGCCGCTTCGTCATCTATTCGGCGAATTTCGATTCCATGACGGATCTGATCGGCTTCCTCACGGAAAACTGCTGTGCCGGCGCGACGTGCGCCGCCACGGATCATCCGGGCTGCTGGGAAAAATGACCAGTACTGTCAAGACGATTCGCGGCGCGCCGTCCGCGATTGGGTTCTTCGAGCGTTACCTGACCGTGTGGGTCGCGCTGTGCATCGTGTGCGGCGTCGCACTTGGACAGTGGCTGCCTCTGCCGTTCCAGGCGATCGGCCGTATGGAAGTGGCGCAGGTCAATCTTCCGGTCGGCATGCTGATCTGGGTGATGATCATTCCGATGCTGATCAAGATCGATTTCACCGCCATGACGCAGGTGAAAAGCCAGTGGCGCGGCATTGGCGTCACCTTGTTCGTGAACTGGCTCGTCAAGCCGTTTTCGATGGCGCTGCTCGGCTGGATTTTTATCCGGCATGTCTTTGCGCCGTGGCTTCCCGCCGCTCAACTCGACAGCTATATCGCAGGCCTCATTCTGCTGGCCGCGGCACCCTGCACGGCCATGGTGTTCGTCTGGTCGCAGCTCTGCAAAGGCGACCCGTATTTCACGCTCTCACAAGTGGCGTTGAACGACTCCATCATGATCGTGGCCTTCGCGCCGCTGGTCGCGCTTTTGCTGGGTCTATCAGCCATCACGGTGCCATGGGACACGCTGATCACATCAGTCGGTCTCTACATCGTCGTTCCGGTCATCCTCGCCCAGTTACTGCGGCGGCGTCTTCTGACCAGGGGCGACGCCTATTTCCAGCAGGTCGTCGCCCATCTCGGCCCCTACTCGATCGGCGCGCTGCTCGCCACGCTGGTGTTGCTGTTTGCCTTTCAGGGACAAGCCATTGTCGACGAACCGCTGGTCATCGCCATGCTCGCGGTGCCGATTCTGATTCAGGTGTTTTTCAACTCGGGACTTGCGTATCTGTTGAATCGCCGGCTCGGCGTTGCGCATTGTGTGGCGGGTCCGTCGAGTCTGATCGGCGCGAGCAATTTCTTCGAACTGGCGGTCGCCACGGCGATCAGTCTGTTCGGATTCCACTCCGGCGCCGCGCTGGCCACCGTTGTCGGCGTGCTGATCGAAGTGCCGGTGATGCTGCTGGTGGTCGGCGTCGTCAATCGTTCGCAGCACTGGTACGAGACGAAACACAGCGTGAAAGGACAACGTGTATGAGCGTCACGATCTATCACAATCCGGATTGCGGCACTTCGCGCAACACGTTGGCGATGATTCGCAATGCCGGCATCGAGCCGGAGATCATCGAGTATCTGAAGAGCCCGCCGGATCGGGACACGCTGAAGAACCTGATCGAACGCGCGGGCCTTACCGTGCGAGACGTGCTACGCGAAAAAGGCACGCCCTATGACGAACTCGGTCTCGCCGATCTCTCGCTCAGCGATGAGCAATTGCTCGACGCGATGCTTACCCATCCAATCCTCGTCAATCGTCCGATTGTCGTCACGCCGCTCGGTGTGCGCTTATGCAGACCTTCCGAAATCGTGCTCGACATCCTGCCCGCCGGGCAACAACGCGCGTTTGCAAAAGAGGACGGCGAACAGGTGATCGATAGTGCGGGGCGCAGGGTACGTTGATGCTGGAGTGACAGTCCCGCCGTTACTGACCCGACGCGTGTGACCTGAGAAACGCCACATAGCCGTTCTGGGTCTTGAGGATCTTCTCGGCGCACTCATCGTAGTCCGAACCCTTTGCATTGTCCGGCCCATACATACCGCGGCACTGCGCAAAGAGCGTCAAGGTCGCGCCCGAACCCTTTGCCGCGCGAGTCGCCGAAAACGCCACCTTGCCTGAACCACTCGGCACGTCGGTGTCGATTGCCACCGCGTCCGCGCGCGTCACGGCCGTATCGGAATGCTGCTCGATATAGCGTTTCGTCAGCGCCCAGGCGGCGTCGCAGTTCGCCGGTTGGCAGTCGACCGCCGCATTGCGTTGAGCGGCGGCAAGATTGGTTTCGTTGTGGAGGAACTTCTGCTCTTGCTGCTCCTGCTTTTCGGCAGACGAGCAAGCGGTCAATACGAGCGCAACGAGCGCAAATACGGCGGTCTTTTTCACGAGTAATTTCCCTGGCCATGTTCGAGCGCGATTATAGCTGCGCGCCGGAAGCGTTCGCGGATTCGCTCGAACGGCATGCGCCCATGATTGCCGCTTCTCACTTTCGCCAAGTAGCCGCGGCGTAGTGATGATTTGTTCGTCCGCCAGGTTTCGACAAATACAACGCCGAATCGCGAACCGCGTTACTCACTCGCCTTGCTGTTCCTTGACCCGCTTCCGGTGAGCGGCCACCTTCGCGCGATTCCCGCAAATTGCCATGCTGCACCAGCGGCGCGCGTGACCCCGCGTGTGATCCGCGAACATCAACGTACAGCGCGGCCCCTCGCAGGCCTTCACGTGCGTGAAGTCCTCGTCGCACACGAGGTTCGCCAGCGCTTCGGCGATCGGCATCAGCAATGACTCCGGCGACTTCCAGCGCCGGTTCGCCCGGAATTCAAAGGGCGGCACTTCGCCCGTCGCAGCGGCGACGATTTCTCCATATCGGTCGTCGCGCTCGAGCAGTTGATTCAGCGGCGCGAGTTCACGCAAATCTCTCGCGGTCAACGGCCGCCCCTTTCTCTTCCGCGCAAACACCCTGAACCACTCGCGCAGCGCGCGAGCCTGCGCCGCAACGGCGTCGAGTTCGGCCGGCGTGGACTGCGACCGCAGTGCCGCAAGCGCTGCACGCGGGACCATTTCAGCTTGCTCAAGCCAGTCCAGCAATCCGCCTCCATCGCTGATCCAGTCGACCTGTTCGTCCACCGGCGTCGCGATCGAGTTCAGAAAATCGAGGCCCGGCGCGTCGGCTATGAATATCGCGGGAATTTGGCGGTAGTCCATTTTCTTGTAATCAATCTGCAATGACGATGACAGTATCGTAACCGCTAAAAATCCACTTGACAAGTTACACCCTGAATAAGTAACCTTTAAAACAACTTCAAATAGGTTACAAAGAAAAAGCGAATCCGGCTGCATTTCGCAAGCAGCATTCGCTATCTTTAAAGGAGCGGGACATGTCTTCTGGCAATGTGAGCGCGGTGCTAGTGCACGGCGCATGGGCGGACGGATCGAGCTGGAGCAAGGTGATCGACGGTCTGAAGAAACAGGGGATCGATGCCGTTGCGGTTCCGCTGCCGCTTACGTCGCTGAGTGAAGACGTGGCCGCGCTCGACCGGACGCTTGAGCGGATCGAAGGCCCGGTGGTGCTCGCCGGTCATGCGTATGCCGGCGCTGTGATCGCTTCGAGCCGGTCCGAAAAAATTAGGGCATTGGTCTACGTCGCCGCGCTGGCACCCGATGAAGGCGAGACGGTCGGCGACGTGTTTTACCGCGGCGAAATGAATCCGCTGGCGCCGACACTCGCGCCGGATCGACACGGATTGATATGGCTGCCGCAAGAGGCATTCGCCCAAGCGTTCGCGCAACATGCAACTCCACAAGCGTTGGCGGTGCTCGCCGCGGTGCAGCGTCCGATTTCCGTGTCGTGTATCGGCGAAGCAGTCGGGCGCCCGCTGTGGAAAGACCGTCCAAGCTGGTTCCTGATCGCCGAACAGGACCTGATGATCAACCCTGAAACGCAGCATTTCATGGCAGTTCGCATGAATGCGCATGTGCGGTCGTATCAGGCCGACCACACGCCGATCGTGACCGCGCCGGACGCCGTCACGCATGTCGTTGCCGAAGCGGTCCAGGCAGTCTCCGCTCGTTAAGGTTATCCGCGAGTTCCGCGCGAGTTGCGATACCAACATCACACGTCGCGCGTCGTCACCCGTTCAACTCTGCTCCCTTCAGGAGAAAAATCATGACTTCAATCGCTTATCGTCACGCCGACGTCGACGGCTTCAAGGTGTTCTATCGCGAAGCCGGGCGCAAGGGCGCGCCAAAGCTGCTGCTCCTGCACGGCTTTCCGAGTTCGAGCCATATGTTTCGCGACCTGATTCCGAAGCTCGCCGACCGTTTTCATATCGTCGCGCCGGATCTGCCCGGCTTCGGCCAGTCAGACATGCCAAACCGTGACGATTTTGCGTACACGTTCGACAATATCGCCAACGTTATCGAGCGTTTCACCGAGGCGATCGGTTTCGACCGTTTTGCGGTCTACGTATTCGACTACGGCGCGCCGACCGGTTTCCGTCTCGCGATCCGACATCCCGAGCGGATCACCGCGATCATTTCGCAGAACGGCAACGCCTACGAAGAAGGATTGAGCGAAGGCTGGAATCCTATCCGTGCCTATTGGCAAGACGCTTCGCCGTCGAATCGTGATGCGCTTCGCGCTCTGCTGACGCACGAGACGACCGTCTGGCAGTACACGCACGGTGTATCCGATACGGCGTCCGTCTCGCCTGACGGTTACTCGCTCGACGACTTCTATCTAAGCCGGCCGGGTGCGCATGAGGTACAACTCGATCTGTTCCGCGACTATCAAAGCAACGTCGCGCTGTACCCGGCATTCCAGCAATACTTCCGCACGCATCAGCCGCCGCTGCTTGCCGTGTGGGGAAAAAACGATCCCTTCTTTCTGCCCGCGGGCGCCGAAGCATTCAGGCGCGACGTTCCCGGCGCCGTGGTGCGTTTCTTCGATACCGGCCACTTCGCGCTGGAGACGCACGCCACGGAAATCGCCGCGGCCATTTCGGACTTCCTCGACCACTGACCTATCTCAAGCGAGGGAACGCCCTTCATTCAATCATTCAATCAGGAGAAGCAACATGCCCAGCAAAGTCGCCATCGTGACGGGCGCAAGCCAGGGTATCGGCCGTTCGACGGCCGTCAGACTGGCGCGGGATTTTGATTCGATCGTGCTTGTGGCCCGCAACCGCGCGAACCTTGAAGAGACCGCCGTTGAGGTGAAGAAGGCCGGCGCGGAGACGCTCGTTATCGACGCCGATCTCGCCCGACCTGACGCCGCGCAACAAGTCGTCGAGCGAACGCTGGCGACGTTCGGGCGGATCGACGCCTTGCTCAACATTGCCGGCGCGGTGCCGCAAATCGATGTACTGGAGATGACCGATGAGCAATGGGACCACGGTCTCGCGCTCAAGCTGCACGGCGCGCGTCGACTGACGATCGCGGCGTGGCCGGCACTGAAGGAGAGCTCAGGATCGGTCGTGCTGATGTCGGGGAATTCCGCGCTGTTTCCCAAGGCGCCCTATGCCGCGGTAGGCACGATCAACGCGGCGATCGTGGCGCTCGCGAAAGCGTTCTCGGATCGCGGCATTGCCGATGGCGTGCAGGTCAACAGCGTGCTGCCGGGGCCTGTGATGACCGGCCGGCGACGCTCGTACCTGGTGCATTGGGCTCCGCTGCACAACATGTCCGTCGAAGAAGCGACAGCGAAGTTTCCCGTTGAAGCCGGTATCACGCGTTACGGCACGCCGGAGGAGATTGCCGAATTGATGGCGTTCGTCGTGTCGCCCGAGGCGCGCTGGATGACGGGATCGAGCTTGCGGATGGACGGTGGAGAAGTGAAGTCGATTTGAGACGCGGGCCGCGATGCTCGCGTGTCGCGGCTCTATTTCCAGGCAAGACGTACAACGTTGGGTGTGTGGTCCGCCCGCATCATCACGACTTCTCGCCCGCTGGCCGATGTCCGCTGACGTGCGCGCCGGCGTCGGGCGACAACGAAATAACATCGACTACCGCGATCACGCTCAATGCCGCCATGACCAGAAACGCGATGGTGAAATCAGCCGGCGCCAATGTTTGCCCATCGTGTCCATGCCACCATGCGGCGATCCGTAATGCGATTGCGCCGGCCGCGACGCCCATGCCCATTGTCATCTGACCCAAGGTGCTCGATAAGGTCGACGCGCCGCTCATCTGCTGCTTCGGCACATCCGCGAAACCGAGCGTATTGATCGCCGTGAATTGCAACGACCGCGCGACGCCGCTGACGAATAGCGCGAAGAGGATCCATCCATATGGCGTGGAGGCCGTGAGCAGACTCATGCTCGCCAGCGTCACCGCGGCGAACGCGCCGTTGTAGAGAAGCACGGAGCGAAAGCCGAAGCGCCGCAAGATCCGCGTCGTGACGAGCTTCGTCGACAGATTGCCGGCGAATACGCCAAGCGTCAGCAAGCCCGACTGAAACGGATTCATGCCGAAGCCGACCTGAAACATCAGCGGCAGTAGAAACGGCACCGAGCCGATCGCAATCCGGAACAGCGAGCCGCCGCCGATCGCCACCATGAACGTCTTGATCCGGAACGCCGACAGATCGACCATCGGGTGCGTGCAGCGTCGCAGATGAAACCACGCTCCCGCGCAAGCCGCGAGACCGATTGCGAGAAATACCAGCGCAATACGCCACGAGGAGTCCACACGGCCGATTGCCTCCATCGCGTACATCACCGAGGTGCCCGCGACGCCCGTCAGCACAAAACCCAGCATGTCGAACGGACGACGATCCGTGTCGCGTTCCGCGCTGATGAAGCGCCACGCCAACACCACGCCCGCGAGTCCGAGCGGCACGTTCAGATAGAAGATCCAGCGCCACGACGAGTACGTCGTAATGAAGCCGCCGAGCGGCGGTCCGAGAACGGGTGCGACCAACCCGGGCCACGTGATGATGGAGACCGCACGCATCAGGCCTTCTTTGGGCGTGGCGCGCAATACGGCAAGGCGCCCGACCGGCACCATCATCGCGCCGCCGATACCTTGCAAAATCCGCGCGCCGGTGAATTCGACGAGGTTGTCGGTCAATCCGCACAGCACCGATGCGACGGTGAAGATTGCAAGCGCCGCGGTGAACACCGTGCGCACGCCGGCCCAGTCGGCAATCCAGCCGCTGATCGGGATGAATACCGCGAGCGTCAACAGATACGAGGTGATGCCGACGCTCAGTTCGACGGGCGTGACATGAAACGAATGCGCCATTTGCGGCAGCGCGGTTGCGATAATCGAGCCGTCGAGGTTTTCCATGAACAGCGCGGCAGCGACCAGCGAGGTAATCAGCGAGGACGCGCCGGCGTGTGCGCTGGCGGATGACGAAGCCGACATCGGCTGACACTCCTGAAATGCGGGCGAGGCTGCGGGAAAGAATCGCTGCGTTAGTCTTTGTATTCGGAGTACTTTCGTGAGTCGCCGCGGACTTTGTCGGCGGGATATTTTTGCCGATTAAGCGCCATCTTTTCCAGCACGGCCTGAAACAGGTCGACATCCATCTTGTCGGCGAGGCGAACGAGGTACACCAGAACATCGGCCATTTCGTGCCGGATAGCGGTTTCCTTCGCTTCGTCGAGTTCGCTTTTGTCGCCCGAAACCAGCCATTGAAAAGGCTCGAGCAGCTCACTTGCCTCGACACTGAGCGCCGTTGCCAGATTCTTCGGAGTATGGAATTTGTCCCAGTCGCGCTCGCTGACAAACTTGCGAATGAGTTCGCGTAATTCCAGAAGGTCGTTTCGCAACTCAGTCTTTTTCACGTTGCTCCCGTGGTGCTTGCGTGGATCCGATTATTGAGGCCGATAGCATACTGGCAGGGGCCGGTCTTCGCCAATCATGATACGCAACACCGCCGAGGCTATGCCGCGGTCGTTTCACTCCATCGTCACGCTTATTTTCATCTTGTCAGCCTTGGGCGTTCCCAACACGTTGGAACCAATGGATTCGATCTCACGCCCGGACTCGAGAGCCGGTCCAGTTGCCCGGAGGCAATCTGGCAGTCGGCAAGCTGGTGGCACGAGTGTCTTAACGGCGGTTAGCATGTCACGCTAATTCATGGCTAATTATGCGCGTTCAAAATGGCGTCATCGAATCAGGGGACGTGACATCATGAAGCTCTTAAGAACCACACGCATAGCCTTGCCCGCATGCTTGATCGCCGTTGCGCTCACCGGCTGCGCCGTCATGCCGCCGACCGGCCCGTCCGTGGTTGCATTGCCGCCAGGCGGCAAACCGATAAGCGTATTCCAGCAGGAAGACTACGCATGCCGGGACTACGCGTTCCGCTCGGACGATGCCGCTGCACCGGCGCACAGCGCAATATCCGAAGGCGTCGGCAGCAGCGCAATTGGCACCGTGGGCGGAGCGGCCGCTGGCGCGCTGCTCGGCGCCGCGGCAGGCAACGCCGGCGTCGGCGCGGCGATCGGTGCGGGCGCAGGCCTGCTGCTCGGGAGTGCCGTGGGTGCAAACGGCGCGCAAGCCACTTCGGCCAGTCTGCAGGCGCGCTACAACGCCGCCTACGCACAATGTATGGCCTCGAAGGGCAACAGCATTTCCCAGCCGGCCGTCTATACCACGGAGCCTGTCTACGCTCCGCCTCCCGTCGCGTATGCACCGGCTCCCGTCGTCTACGGTTACCCGCAACGCTTTGGCTACTGGTCTTACTGACTGTCCCTGCTCACGGGCTTGTCACTCTGGCGCGTGAAGATACGGCCATGTACGAGAGCCGGCTTCATCGCAGCTTGCCCGGCCCGTCACGCGGTTCCGAATGCGCCTGTCTTTTCTCCGATATTCATCAGGCAGCCCGACATGTCGTGGATTAGACTTTTCTAGCTATGCGGCTTTAAAGCGTGGCCGACTCACGAAGGCACCATTGCGCGTGCTTTGGTGCACCCGTTCCTGGACACCTGATCCAACCAGGTGATCGGCCTCCTACGCGCTGCGATGTTAAGCGCTGATACTTCTGCTTACTGGACTCTCGTCATTGGGGGCGGGTAGTACGTGCCATTGGCCACGCCGTCAAGTGGACCGTAGTACCGGAACGTCAGGCGGTATTGCGTACCGCGCGGCGTCGGCAGCCAGTTGCCCGCTGGCGCATCCGCTGGTTTTTCCGCCGCAAAATACAGGGTCAGCGAGCCATCCGCACCGTACGTCAGACCCTGCGCGTCGTTGAGCAGATATTTCTGTTGCGGGTTATTCAGCACGCGGAACCGCTTGTCGTCGACCGCGATAACCGACCAGAAATATCGGGCAAAGCGCGTCGGCAACGCGTCTTTCGGGAAGGTCAGTTTGTAGACGTGATCGCCGCTCAACGGTGCGCCGTTTGCATCGATGGAACAGCGGTAATAGAGCACCTCCGGCTTGATGTTTGCCCAGATGCCGCCATAGTTGACCAAGGTTCGAGCGAGATAGTCGAGTCCGTACTCACCGACCACATCCGGGCGCGCCCAGCCATCGTGTATCGTGCCGTGCCCGATGATCGCGCCCGCCTTGCCGAACTCCTCCATGGCGCGCGTGCGCACGACGCGATCAATGCGCGCTCGCTCGGCGGGTTGAGTTGCCGCTTCGGCCACGCGACGGGTCAACTGCTGCATCGACTGGAAACCGGGGTTCAGATCGGGCTCGCTGTCGAGCGCCGTCCTTGCTGAATCAAAAGCCTCGACGCCCGGAAGTTTCTCCGGCTCGAACATCAAAGCTTTCGGAATGACGGGCAGCTTTGGAGAACCGGTCGCTGCCAATCTGAATTCGTGCTGCAGCGCGACTGCACCATCCCTGTCAGTGCCCAGCGCCACGCGCGCCAACATCCGTGCGGACTTGACCGGCAGGTCGATGCGGCGGGCTCCTTCCGGGAGCGACACGTTGGCTCCACGCAGGCACACCGCAAAGTCGCCGTATGGCTTTTGCGGAAACAGACGCTCGTTAATGTTGGCCAGGGTTTCACCCCAACCATTCAAGAACTGCACGGTGAAGTAGCGGCCCTTGATCTGCGGCACGCTTACGATAGTGCAGCTAGTCTCATCGACAGCCACCCACGCTTCGGAGTACGCGACATCCAGATTGGGATTGGGCCAGTCCACCGCGCCGGGCTTACGGTGGACCAGCTCGTTCCATCGGAAGCCCTCCTTAAAGTCGAGTTGCTCCTGGCGCGCGACCAGCAGCCGGCTGAGCAGGTAGAGATAGGACTGACTGATGTCCTCATCGGAGATCGTGTTGGCCTTAACGGCCGGCGACTCGCTGTTTTGCTGGGCGATTGCCGAGACGGGAAATACAGTGAGTGCCGCTATAGCGAGAACGAGGGTGAGGAGTCGTTTCACGAGACGGATTTTCCTTTGCTGCATGGATGCATCGCGACTGACTCTCGGCCAGTCGTAGCGGGATGCGAGGGTCCGCTGTTAGATATGAATAATGTAAATACAGTTCGCTAACAATGAATATTGGCTATGGAACTTGAATGACCATAGCGCCGCGGTAAATTTCGACTCGGGCACGTTGCGGGAAAAAGTTTCCACAGCCGCACCCACCACCTCCGCACACCCACATTTACTTGACATCTAAACTATCGAAGCCTAAATTACCCCCATCAGCAGTGTTCACATGGGGAACAAGCATGCGCATCGTTTGCATTGGTGGCGGTCCGGCCGGCCTGTATTTCGGGCTCTTGATGAAAAGCCGGAACCCGGCCTACGATGTCACAGTCGTCGAGCGCAACCGCCCGTACGACACCTTCGGCTGGGGCGTCGTGTTCTCCGACCAGACGCTCGGCAATCTGCGCGCCGCCGACGCCCCCAGTGCCGACGCCATCCTCGACGCCTTCAACCACTGGGACGACATCGAGATCAATTTCCGCGGCCGGCAAATCCGTTCGTCGGGTCACGGCTTCTGCGGCATCGGCCGCAAGCGTCTGCTGAACATCCTGCAGGCGCGCTGCGAAGAACTCGGCGTCAAGCTGGTTTTCGAAACCCAGGTCACGGACGACAGCGTCTACGAAGCCGACCTGATCATCGCCTGCGACGGCGCGAACAGCGCGGTCCGTCAAAAGTACGCGGCCACCTATCGGCCCGCCATCGACATGCGCGATTGCCGCTTCGTCTGGCTCGGCACTAAAAAACTCTTCGACGCCTTCACGTTCGCTTTCGAAGAAACCGAATTCGGCTGGTTCCAGGCGCACGCTTATCGCTTCGACGATCAGACCTCCACGTTTATCGTCGAAACGCCGGAGCGCGTGTGGCGCGCCGCCGGTCTCGACGAAATGAGCAAGGAAGACAGCATCGCCTTCTGCGAAAAGTTGTTCGCGAAGTATCTGGACGGCAACGCTCTGTTGTCGAACGCGGCGCATTTGCGCGGCTCGTCGCAATGGATTCGTTTTCCGCGTGTCGTCAACGACGAATGGGTGCACTGGCGCAAAAACGCGGACGGTACGCAGACGCCGATCGTCCTCATGGGCGACGCCGCGCATACCGCTCACTTCTCGATCGGCTCGGGCACCAAGCTCGCTCTTGAAGATTCGATCGAACTTGCCAACAGCATGGGCGCGCATCCGGGTGACCTTGCGGCCGCGCTCAAGCATTACACCGACGTGCGCAGCATCGACGTATTGCGCATTCAGAACGCGGCGCGTAATTCGACGGAATGGTTCGAGCATGTCGACCGCTATACGTCGTTCGAGCCGGAACAGTTCGCGTATTCGCTGCTCACGCGCTCGCAGCGCATCTCGCACGAAAATCTGCGTGAACGCGACGCGCAGTATCTGTCCGGTTTCGAAGACTGGCTCGCCCAGCGCTCCGGCGTGAATCGCGCGCCCGAGAAACACTCCGTGCCGCCCATGTTCACGCCCTTCACGCTGCGAGGCGTCACGCTAAAAAACCGCGTAGTCGTGTCGCCGATGGCGCAATACTCCGCCGTCGACGGCATTGCGGGCGACTATCACTTGATGCATCTCGGCGCGCGCGCCATGGGCGGCGCAGGGCTGGTCATGACCGAAATGACCTGTGTCTCGCCCGAAGCGCGCATCACGCCCGCGTGTCCCGGCATGTATGCGCCCGAGCATCTCACTGCATGGAAGCGCATCGTCGACCTGGTGCATCGTCAGTCGGATGCGAAGATCGGCATTCAGCTCGGCCATTCCGGCGCAAAAGGTTCGACACGTGTCTCGTGGGAAGGCATCGATCAGCCGCTCGCGGAAGGCAACTGGCCGCTCCTCTCAGCATCGCCGCAACAATATCTGCGTGGCATCAGCCAGCATTCGCGCGAAGCCACACAAGACGAGTTACGCGAAATCGAAGCGCAGTTCGTCCGCGCCACGCAAATGTCGGCTGAAGCAGGTTTCGACTGGCTTGAATTGCATTGCGCGCACGGCTATTTCCTGTCGAGCTTTCTGTCGCCGCTCACCAATCATCGCACTGATGAATACGGCGGCTCGCTGGAAAATCGTCTGCGCTATCCGTTGCAGGTTTTCAAGGCGATTCGCGCGGTCTGGCCGCAAGAAAAGCCGATTTCCGTACGCATCTCCGCGAACGATTGGGTCGAAGGCGGCACGACACCCGATGACGCAGTCAAGATCGCCCAAGCATTCAAAGCAGCCGGCGCCGACATGATCGACGTGTCGTCGGGCCAGGTCAGCAAGGAAGAAAAACCGGTATTCGGCCGCATGTTCCAGACGCCCTTCGCCGACCGTGTGCGCAACGAAGCAGGCATCGCCACGATCGCGGTCGGCGCGATCTCCGAGGCGGATCACGTGAATAGCATCATCGCTGCTGGCCGCGCGGATCTGTGCGCGATTGCGCGCCCGCATCTGGCGAATCCTTCGTGGACGTTGAACGAAGCGGCCAAGATTGGCTACTTCGACGTGATGTGGCCGAAGCCCTACACCGCGGCTAAGTCTCAACTCGAACGCAACCTCGAACGCGAGCGCGCTCAAGCCGCCGCGAACGCGGGGCTGTCGCCGCAAGAACGCGCGCAACGCGCCGAAGGAACCGTGTGAACACATTTAGTTCGACACTCGCGGGACAGCACGCGGTCGTCACCGGCGGGGGCAGCGGCATCGGCGCCGCCGTCGCGGAAGCTCTGCTACGCGCCGGCGCGCGCGTCACGTTAATGGGCCGCAACGCGGAACGGCTCGACGTGCAACGCGCGAAATGCCGGGCACTGGGCGACGTGGCTTGCATCAGCGTCGACGTCACGCAGGAAGACTCCGTCGCGAGTGCATTCGCCGAGGCCGGCGCAATCGACATCCTCGTCAACAATGCGGGCCAGGCGCAAGCCGCGCCGTTCACGCATACCGACATGGCGCTCTGGCAGCGCATGCTGGACGTGAACCTCACCGGCGTCTTTCTCGGCACGCGCGCGGCGTTGCCCGGCATGCTCGAACGCGGCCATGGACGCATCGTCAATGTGGCCAGCACGGCGGGGCAAATCGGCTACGCGTACGTCGCCGCCTATTGCGCCGCGAAACATGGCGTGATCGGTCTCACGCGATCGCTCGCGCTGGAAGTCGCAACGAAAGGTGTCACCGTCAACGCCGTGTGTCCCGGATACACCGAAACCGAACTGCTGCACGCATCGCTTGAACAGATCACCAGCAAGACCTCGCGCACCGAACAGCAGGCGCGCGAAACCTTGCTTCGCTCGAATCCGCAACATCGCTTCGTGAGTCCGGAACAGGTCGCCAACGCAGTGCTCTGGCTCTGCCAACCCGGCTCGGACGCCGTCACGGGGCAATCCATTTCCATCTCTGGTGGAGAAGTGATGTGACCAAGTCATCGAACATCAAGAAGCCCGCGGCGGCGGCGGCTGAAACGAAACCGCCGCGCAAGGGCGTCCCCAAACCCGCGGAGAACGTCGTGGACCTCGAAATGAGCACGGGCGCGGACAGCCACATGGGCCTGCGCCTATGGCTACGCATGCTGACGACGACCAACCTCGTGCAAGCCGAACTGCGCAAACGTCTGCGCAACGAATTCGACACCACGTTGCCGCGTTTCGATCTGATGGCGCAGTTGGAGCGTCATCCTGAAGGCCTGAAGATGACCGAACTGTCGCGCCGTTTGATGGTGACGGGTGGCAACATCACCGGCATTACGGATCAGCTCGAAAAAGAAGGCCTGGTGTCGCGCGATAACGATCCGAACGACCGGCGCTCGATCAGCGTGTGCCTGACGCCGGCGGGACGCAAAGCATTCGACAAGATGGCGATCGCGCACGAGCAATGGGTGGTCGAACTGTTCGGCGGCTTGAGCCTCGATGAAAAATCGCGCACCCATCAGCGCCTCGGCAAACTCAAGCAACATCTGCTCGACAGTCTGAAAGACTGATCGGCATCGAACCGCGGAGAGAGACTCATGACACGATCCAACGCTGACGGCCTGCTGGCCGGCAATCGCCTCACGCTAGCCGGCTACGAAGCGCGGCACTTCGGCTGGTCGGTCGCCGACAAGGTCGCGACGATCACGCTGAACCGGCCCGAGCGCAAGAACCCGCTGACCTTCGAGTCGTACGCGGAGTTGCGCGATCTGTTCCGGCAGTTGACCTATGCAACCGACGTCAAAGCAGTCGTGATACACGGCGCGGGCGACAACTTCTGCTCCGGCGGCGACGTGCACGACATCATCGCGCCGCTGATCGATCTGCCGATGCCGGAACTGCTGCTCTTCACGCGCATGACCGGCGATCTGGTGAAAGCCATGCGCCATTGCCCGCAGCCGGTGATTGCCGCTGTCGACGGCGTCTGCGCGGGCGCCGGCGCGATTCTCGCCATGTCGTCCGACATGCGGCTCGGCACCGCGCGCAGTAAGCTCGCTTTCCTGTTCTCGCGCGTCGGTCTCGCCGGTTGCGATATGGGCGCTTGCACGATTCTGCCGCGCATCATCGGCCAGGGGCGCGCCGCCGAACTGCTCTTCACCGGGCGCTCGGCAAGCGGCGAAGAAGGCCACGCATGGGGCTTCTACAACCGGCTATGCGAACCTGCCGCGCTGCTTGAAGAAGCGCACAAGCTCGCCGCGGATCTCGTCGCCGGCCCGACTTTCGCGCACGGCATCACCAAGAAGATGCTGCATCAGGAATGGAGCATGAGTATCGACGAAGCGATCGAGTCGGAAGCGCAAGCCCAGGCCATCTGCATGAGCACACGCGATTTCGAGCGTGCCTACAGCGCGTTTGCCGCGAAGTCGCGTCCCGTGTTCGAAGGAGATTGAGTTGAGCGCCAACACCGAACAGGATCTGCATAGCGCGCTCGCGTGGCCGTTCTTCGAGCCGCGTCATCGCGAACTGGCTGCAGGTATCGAAGCATGGTGCCGCGAGAAGCTGAAGCACGAAGACCACAAGGACGTCGACGCAACTTGTCGTCATCTTGTGCGTGAACTCGGCGCGGCGGGCTGGCTGAAATATGGCGTGGGCGGCGTCGCGTACGGCGGCCACGGCGACACGATCGACACGCGCGCCGTTTGCGTTCTGCGCGAAACGCTGGCCAAACACTCGGGACTCGCGGACTTCGCTCTGGCGATGCAGGGACTCGGTTCAGGCGCCATTTCGCTCGGCGGCACGCACGAACAAAAGACCCGCTATCTGCCGCGCGTCGCTAACGGCACGGCGCTCGCAGCGTTTGCGCTGTCCGAACCCGAAGCCGGTTCCGACGTCGCCGCCATGGCGCTCTCCGCCCGCGAGGACGGCGACACCTATGTGCTCGACGGCGACAAGACGTGGATCTCCAACGGCGGCATCGCCGATTTCTACGTGGTGTTCGCCAGAACCGGCGAAGCGCCGGGCGCACGCGGCATCAGCGCATTCATTGTCGATGCGGATACGCCGGGACTGGAGATCGCTGAACGCATCGACGTGATCGCACCGCATCCGCTCGCGCGTTTGCACTTTGCCGGCGCGCGCGTGCCGCGCAGCCAGATGCTCGGCGCGCCCGGCGAAGGTTTCAAGCTCGCCATGCGCACGCTGGATATTTTCCGCACATCCGTGGCGGCGGCATCGCTCGGCTTCGCGCGTCATGCGATGGCCGAAGGTATCTCGCGCGCAGCATCGCGCAAGATGTTCGGGCAGACGCTCGGCGATTTTCAACTGACGCAAGCCAAACTCGCGCAAATGGCGTTGACCATCGACAGCAGCGCGTTGCTGGTCTATCGCGCCGCGTGGCTGCGCGATCAAGGCGAAAACGTCACGCGCGAAGCCGCGATGGCGAAGTGGCACGCGAGCGAAGGCGCGCAACAGGTGATCGACGCCGCCGTGCAACTCTTTGGCGGCATGGGCGTGCAAAGCGGCACGGCCGTCGAGATGCTGTATCGCGAGATTCGCGCGCTGCGCATTTACGAAGGCGCGACCGAAGTGCAGCAACTGATTATCGGACGCGATCTGTTGAAAGCGCACGCTGCCGCGACTGCCGGAGACAACGCCCAATGAGCGCGTCTTTCGAACGGCCCGTACGTATCCGCTTCTCGCACTGCGATCCGGCGGGCATTGTGTTCTTTCCGCAATATCTGGTGATGACCAACGCGCTGGTCGAAGACTGGTTCAACGAAGGTCTGAGTATCGACTATGCGCACATGATCTCGCAACGCCGTGTCGGCTTGCCGATCGTCAAACTCGATTGCGAGTTTTCGCGGCCGAGCCAGATGGGCGAAACGATCACGCTGACACTTAACGTGGCGGCAATCGGCCGCCGCTCGATCAGCATCGATATCGTCGGCCATTGCAGCGGCGAAACCCGGTTTCGCGCGAAACAGGTGCTCGTCACGACGTCGCTCGAACGCGGCACATCCATCGACATTCCCGCTGACATCGCGAGCGCGCTCGCGAAGTTTGCCCCACAGCCGGACTCCACTGAGGCGCATCGCTCATGAAAAAAGCTCTTCTCCCCGCCGGCTGGGTCAAGCCGCGTGGTTACGCCAACGGCGTCGCGGCAACCGGCACGCAGGTGTTCATTGCAGGTCAGATCGGCTGGGACGAACAGGCACGTTTCCAGACCGCCGACTTCGCTGCGCAAGCCATCCAGGCGCTCAAGAACGTGCTTGCCGTTTTGCATGAAGCGGGCGGCAAGCCTGAGCATCTGGTGCGATTGACGTGGTACGTCACCGACAAACGCGAGTATCTCGCGTCGCTGAAAGACATTGGCCGCGCGTTTCGCGAATTGATCGGCGACTACGACATTGCAATGAGCGCGGTGCAGGTAGTCGCGCTGATCGAAGACGAAGCGAAAGTTGAAATTGAAGGGACCGCTGTGATTCCGCAGTAGCGCAGCACATTCAAAAAAGCCACCAAGCCAACCGAAGCGCATCTAGCCGGCTCAACGCCCGGGAGACCATGATGGAACCGTCAGCACACGTCGATACCTTCGCGCGCGACAATCTTCCGCCGCAGGATCAATGGCCCGTCTTTCTGCTCGACAACCCGGACGTCGCATACCCGGCGCGCTTGAACTGCGCGTCGGAGTTGCTCGACAGAACCATCGATGCGGGCCACCGTGATGATCCCGCGATCTGGTCCGATGTCGACGGGGCACCGCGCGCCACCACTTACGGTGAGCTGCTGGCACTTGTGAATCGCAGCGCGCACGTGCTGGTCGACGAAATGGGACTGCAGCCCGGCAACCGCGTTTTACTGCGCGGCCCGAACACGCTGCATATGGCCGTGACCGCACTCGCTGCGCTGAAGGTTGGGCTCGTCGTAGTGCCGACCATGCCGCTTCTGCGAGCCAAGGAACTGAAGCAGATCATCGATAAAGCGCAAGTTGGCGCGGCGTTGTGCGACGCGCGCCTGACCGCCGAACTCGCGCGCTGCAGCGATCCAGAAGACGAGTTTTACTGCGCGGGCTTGATGCAAACCCGCCTCTTCCACGACGACTCCCCTGATTCACTCGACACGCTCGCGGTCAACAAGCCCGACCACTTCACCGCGTGCGACACCGCCGCCGACGACGTCTGCCTGATCGCCTTCACCAGCGGCACGACCGGCGCGCCGAAAGGCTGCATGCACTTTCATCGCGATGTCGTGGCCATGTGCGATCTGTTTCCGCGTCACGTACTCAAACCTACGTCGAGCGATATCTTTTGCGGTACGCCGCCGCTCGCCTTTACTTTCGGGCTTGGCGGCTTGCTGTGTTTTCCATTGCGAGTGGGCGCGTCCACGGTGCTGATCGAGAAGCTCACGCCCGAGACTTTGCTGCAGACCGTCGAACGTTTTCATGCGACCGTCATGTTCACCGCGCCGACCTTCTATCGGCAAATGGCGCCGCTGGTTGCACACCACGACGTCTCTTCGTTGAAGAAAACCGTGTCGGCGGGCGAGGCGTTGCCGGATTCGACGCGGCGTTTGTGGCGCGACGCGACCGGCATCGACATGATCGACGGTATTGGCGGCACCGAGTTGATCCACATTTTCATTTCGGCGCAGGGCGACGAAATTCGCCCGAACGCCATCGGCCGCGCGGTGCCGGGTTACGCCGTGCAGGCCGTGGATGACGACATGCAACCGGTCGCGCCGGGCACGATCGGCAAACTGGCGGTGCGCGGCCCAACCGGCTGCCGCTATCTCGCCGACGAGCGGCAAATGAAGTTCGTGCGCGACGGCTGGAACTTGCCAGGCGATTCCGTCTATCTCGACGAAGACGGCTACGTGTTCTACCAGGCCCGCGCCGACGACATGATCGTCTCCGCCGGCTACAACATCTCCGGGCCCGAAGTGGAGAGCGTTCTGTTGCAACACGACGCGGTGTCCGAATGCGGCGTGATCGGCGTGCCGGACGAAACCCGCGGGCAAATCGTCAAGGCATTCGTCGTGGTGAATCCCGGATACGAGCGCGACGACAAACTTGTCGCGCAACTGCAGGAATTCGTGAAAAATAGCGTGGCGCCGTATAAATATCCCCGCGACATCGTTTTTGTCGATTCATTGCCGCGCACCGAAACCGGCAAGCTCAAACGTTTCGAGTTGCGTACCATGGCATAGCTCAAATTATCTGCATGGAGACACACCGCATGGCTGCCTCTTTCATCGAAGTCGTCGCCCAGGATGGCGGCCGTTTCAATGCCTACGTCGCGCGCCCCGCGCAAGGGTCGGGCCCGGGACTCGTGCTCCTGCAGGAAATTTTCGGCATCAACGACACCATGAAGGCGTTGGCCGATCGCTTTGCCGAAGAAGGGTATGTGGTGCTGGTGCCCGATCTGTTCTGGCGGATCAAGCCGGGCATCGTGCTCGGTTATGGCGAAGCCGACATGAAACAGGCGCTCGACTATCTCGGCCAGTTCGATACGGATCTGGCCATCGACGATATCGCGGCCACGCTCGCCGCATTGCGCGCCATGCCTGAACAGGCCGGCAAGATCGGCACCGTGGGCTACTGCCTCGGCGGCAAGCTCGCGTTCCTGAGCGCCGCGCGAACCGATGTCGACTGCGCGGTCAGCTACTACGGCGTCGGCCTCGAGGCCTATCTGGATGAAGTACCGGCAATTCGTTGCCCGATGGTGTTTCACTTCCCCGAAAACGACTCGCACTGTCCGGCGGAAACCCGCGAACGGATCAGCGCCGCATTGCGCACGCGGCCGCAAATCGAGCAATACGTGTACCCGGGTTGCGATCACGCGTTCGCCGCGCCGTCGCGCCCGCAATACGACAAACCCGCCGCGATGATGGCGTATTCACGCACGCTCGCGCTGCTGGGCAAGGTGCTTGGCCCGGTCTACGATCTCAACGCGCTGTGGGAAGCGCATTGCTATTACGAGTTCGCCACGCGCGACGTGGATGCCGTCATGCCGACCATGGTCGCGCAACCCTACGTCAATCACGTACCGACCATGACTGGTGGAGTCGGTCATGACAATCTGAAGCGTTTCTACACGCATCACTTCGTCAACTCGAATCCCGTCGATACGAAGCTGATTCCGATTTCGCGCACCATCGGCGCGGATCGCATCGTCGACGAATTCATTTTTAGCTGTACGCATAGCTGCGAGATCGACTGGTTGCTGCCCGGCGTTGCGCCGACCGGTAAGTATTTCGAGGTGCCCATGCTTGCGGTCGTTTGTTTCCGAGGCGACAAGCTCTATAACGAGCATATCTATTGGGATCAGGCTTCCGTACTGGTGCAGGTGGGCTTGCTGAACCCCGAGGGACTGCCGGTGGCCGGCATCGAAAGCGCGCGCAAGCTGCTCGACGAAACGCTGCCGTCGAATCAGTTAATGGGCAGCAAATCACGCGTGTGAGGTGCGACTAGAGGCCCGCCTCTGCGCAACGTCCTTATGATGTGACACTCCACTGGCCACCGTTACTCGACCCATGCTGATCGTCCATCATCTGAACAACTCCCGCTCGCAGCGTGTACTGTGGCTGCTCGAAGAACTCGGCGTTCCTTACGAGATCAAGCGTTACCAGCGCGATCCGAAGACCATGCTCGCGCCGCCCGAGTTGCGCGCGGTGCATCCGCTCGGCAAGTCGCCCGTGATTGCCGACGACGGCCAGACGATCGCCGAGTCGGGCGCGATCGTCGAGTATCTGATCGGCAAATACGGGCAGGGACGTTTTGCGCCGGCACCTGACACACCGGAGCGGCTGCGCTACACGTACTGGTTGCACTACGCTGAAGGTTCGGCGATGCCGCCGCTGTTGCTCAAGCTCGTGGCGCTGCGGATTGCCAGCGCGCCGATGCCGTTCTTCGCCAAGCCGATTGCGCGCAAGATTGCCGGCACGCTGCAATCGAGTTTCATCGATCCGCAATTGAAACTGCACCTCGGTTATATCAATCAGGAGTTGAGCAAGACCGGCTGGTTCGTCGGCAACGACTTCACGGCGGCGGACGTGCAGATGAGTTTCCCGCTCGAAGCCGGCACGGCGCGCGGCGGCATGGAAGGCCAGATTCCGGCGGTGGTCGAGTTCCTGAAGCGCATTCATGCGAGGCCGGCGTATCAACGCGCGCTAGAGCGTGGCGGCAAGTACGAATTGCTCGGCGGCGATTGAGGTTCGAGCCGACCTGGAACTCGTAGTTGTGGGTCGAAATTCGCGGGTGCTAGACTGACAAATCCCATTGTCGTCAACGAGTTGCCATACGGTTGGTCTGGACCGCGCCAGCATTTTTTGGCGCGGTATCTGTTTCAGCCGCGGCATGTTCGGCATCCCATCGACCATGCCTAAGGAGTCGCCCGCATGACCCATTCCATCCACGGTAACAAGCGCTGGCTCGCACTGATCGTGCTGTGCCTCGGCGTGCTCATGATCGTGCTCGATACGACGATCGTGAACGTCGCGCTGCCGTCCATCGCTGCGGATCTCGGGTTCACCGAAACGTCGCTCGTGTGGGTGGTGAATGCGTACATGCTGACGTTTGGCGGTTGCCTGCTGCTGGGTGGGCGGCTCGGCGATCTGTATGGGCATCGCAAGCTGTTTCTTATCGGCATTACATTGTTTACGCTGGCGTCGCTTGCTTGTGGGATTTCGAACTCACAAGGGCTGCTGGTGTGTGCGCGTGCGGTTCAAGGTGTGGCGGGCGCCATTGTCTCGGCGGTTTCGCTGTCGCTCATCATGAATCTGTTCACCGAACCCGGGGAGCGCGCGAAAGCCATGGGCGTGTATGGGTTTGTCTGCGCGGGCGGCGGCAGTATCGGCGTGTTGCTCGGCGGGCTGCTCACTAATCTGCTGAGCTGGCATTGGATCTTTCTCGTCAATCTGCCCATTGGCATTGCCGTGTACGCGCTCTGTGTCGCGCTCTTGCCGTCCGCGCGCGGTCATGCGCACGGCGAGCGGCTCGATGTGGCCGGCGCGGTGTCCGTCACTGTTTCGCTCATGCTCGCTGTGTATGCGGTGGTGAATGGCAATGAGGCCGGATGGACTTCGGCGCAGACGCTCGGTTTGCTGTTTGCGGCGCTGGCGCTGCTGGCCGTGTTCCTGGTGATCGAGTCGCGCGTGCAGCATCCGTTGATGCCGTTGGGTCTGTTCCGCTTGCGCAATGTGGCGACAGCGAATGTGGTCGGCGTGCTGTGGGCCGCGGCGATGTTTGCCTGGTTCTTTATCTCCGCGCTGTATTTGCAGCGTGTGCTTGGCTATCGGCCGCTGCAGGTCGGACTTGCGTTCCTGCCCGCTAATCTGATCATGGGGTTCTTCTCACTCGGGCTGTCGGCGCGGGTGGTCATGCGCTTCGGGCTGCGCGTTCCGCTGGCCGTGGGGCTGCTGGTCGCGGCTTGCGGTCTCGCGTTGTTCGCTCGCGCGCCGGTTGGCGGCAGTTTTGTGCTCGATGTCATGCCGGGGATGATTCTGCTCGGCTTCGGCGCGGGTATTGCATTTAATCCGATGCTGCTCGCCGCCATGAGCGATGTCGATCCGGCCGATTCGGGGCTCGCGTCGGGTATCGTCAATACGTCGTTCATGATGGGTGGTGCGCTTGGGCTTGCGGTGTTGGCGAGTCTTGCCGCCGCGCGCAGTGAGGCCGTGCAGGCGTCGTCTGGAGATGCTGTGGCGGCACTGAATAACGGGTACCACGTCGCGTTTTTGTTTGGGGCGATTTTTGCGGCGGTGGCGGGGATTCTAGGTGGCTTGTTGTTGCGGACGGGGCATGCGGGCAGTGCGGGTGCGCATGAAGACGCTCACGGTCACAACACGGCGGCAGCGGATGAACATTCCGCCGCCACAGGCAACAAAGCCGCGACCGAAAACTACTAAACGCGTTTCCACAAAACCGCAATCCCGATCAAACACCCCGCATCGGCGCTCGCTATGCTGGTTCCATGCTGACATGAGAGCCCAAATGAACCCGGTCGGAAAAGCGCTGTGGTTTATCGAAAGCCACTTTGCCCACGAACTGACGCTCGACGACATCGCCGGCTGCGGATGCGTGTCGCGTTTTCACCTGGCGCGCGCCTTCGAAGCGGCCACCGGATTTTCGGTAATGCGTTATGTGCGCGGGCGTCGCTTAAGTGAAGCGGCGCGGCGGCTGGCGAGCGGCGCACCGGATATCCTCGCGGTCGCCATCGAAGCCGGCTACGGTTCTCACGAGGCATTTACGCGCGCGTTTCGCGAGCAATTCGGGTTCACGCCCGACGCGCTGCGCGCGCGTGGCCATCTCGACACTCTCGCCCTCGTGGAGCCGATCAAAATGGACGAAACCCTGCTTACCCATCTCGAACCGCCGCGCTTTGAAGACGGCAAAGCGCTTCTCGTCGCGGGCCTGAGCGAGCGCTACACCAGCGAAACCTGCGCCGCGATTCCGTCGCAGTGGCAGCGCTTTGGCGACTACTTCGGCAAAGTGCCGGGGCAGGTCGGCAATGTGGCGTATGGCGTTTGCTATAACGCGGACGACAGCGGCAACATCGATTATCTCTGCGGCGTCGAAGTCAGCGACTTCTCGGCGTTGCCTGCTGAGCTGAGCCGTTTGCGTATTTCGCCGCAACGGTATGCGGTGTTTAGTCATCGCGAGCATGTTTCAACTATCCGGCGCACCTGGAATACGATCTGGAATCAGTGGCTGCCGACATCGGGACATATTCCTGCCGACGCGCCGAATTTTGAGCGGTATGACGAGAAGTTCGATCCCGTCAGCGGGATGGGTGGACTTGAGATCTGGTTGCCATTGAAGGGCTGAGGAGCCCGCGCGCTCGTCCGGCGATGCATGTGGTGGGCAAGTCGACGGCAAGCCCGCTATCGCGTCTTTCCCGGCTACGGCCGGAAATTTGCAACAGCCTGTTCGGGTTCGACCGCGAGGCGTTTCATGAGCAATTCAACTCCGACATCGTGCGGTTTTTTGAGGCAACCCTGCGATAGGAAACTTATCCTCTTGCGTGCGCTGGCCTGAATTGAATCTCGCGAGTGCCTGATTGCATGACTGCTTGAAAATCCGGAGAGGCCGCACGCTGTTGCGACCGCCCCGGAAAAAGATTGCCCTCGGATTACCAGGCACGCGCTACTCAGGCTGCGAGCACCTCACTGACCTCCCAGCTATCTATCCCCAACGCATCGCCGACCGGTTTGCAGGTGAGCCGCCCTTCATGCACATTCAAGCCGGGGCGCAGGTACACATCGTCGAGCAATGACTGCTTCCAGCCTTTGTTCGCGATGTCGACCACGAACGGCAGCGTGGCGTTGTTCAAGGCGAATGTCGACGTTCTCGCGACCGCGCCCGGCATATTCGCCACGCAATAGTGCACCACGCCATCCACGACGTACGTAGGCGCGTCGTGCGTTGTCGGACGCGAGGTCTCGCAGCAGCCGCCCTGATCGATCGCGACATCGACAATCACCGAACCCGGCTTCATGCGCGCCAACATCTCCCGCTTGATCAACTTCGGCGCCGCCGCGCCGGGCAGCAGCACGCATCCGATCACAAGATCGGCCCGTTCAAGCAGTTCCTCGACTTGCGCCTGCACCGAAAAGACTGTCTGGATCGCGCTGCCGAACTGCACTGTCAGACGCTTCAGAACATCGGCGGACCGGTCGACCACGGTCACCCTCGCGCCCATGCCGAGCGCAATCGTCGCCGCGTGCGTGCCGGACACGCCGCCGCCCAGAATCAGCACTTCTCCCGGCGGCACACCGGGCACACCGCCGAGCAGTACACCGCGGCCGCCCATCGATTTTTCGAGGCAACGCGCGCCCGCCTGTGGCGCTAACCGGCCCGCCACCTCCGACATGGGCGTCAGCAAAGGCAAACCGCCTGAACGCGAGGTCACTGTTTCGTATGCGATGCAGGTCGCGCCGCTCCTGATCAGATCGGCGGTCTGATCGGCGTCGGCCGCGAGGTGCAGGTAGGTGAACAGTATCTGACCGCGGGACAAACGTGCGCGCTCTATCGCCTGCGGTTCCTTGACCTTGACGATCAACTCCGCCTCCTTCCACAGACGCTCGACCGAATCCTGAATGCTTGCACCCGCTTTGACGTAGTCGCTGTCAGCGATGCCTGATCCTTCGCCCGCGCTTTTCTCGACGGCGACGCTATGGCCATGTCGAACCAGTTCGGCGACCGACACCGGCGTCAGACCAACCCGGTACTCCTGCGTTTTGACTTCCTTTGGTACGGCGATTTTCATTTTATGTCTCCTCGAGGTGGATCAGGCGCTTGCTTGTGGCAAGTGCGTTTGTGATCGCGTCGATTGCGCCTAGTGTTGCATCGACGGCAGCGTTCGCCTCCACGTGGGTTAGATAACGTGGCGGCGTGGAGTCAGAATATCGCTTTGAAGGACGGCGCGTCTAATGATGTCGTCGTCAAGAAGCGGTGCAGCAATGGGCGGCGTGACTGCGAGCGCTGGATCGAAGAAGATGCGGTTGATACGATTGGCGAGTTGGCTCCATGGCGGTCGGCCTTCCCTTGTCCCGCACAACGCCCATGATTGGGACTTCCGCCGGCGCATCGCGTAACGAATTACTCGAATCACGGCGCACATCCCGCGTGTTTCTGACGTGGTGGAGTGAATCGATCAGCGTCCGATTCGCTATACCTGCTGCTTTGCACAACGGGTGTGACGATAGGTTCACTCCTGCCTGACTGATCCAATCTGCTCCGCGCCCGGCGCCTCTCAGTTCTTGTCGCTGGCAATGACGCCCGAGAGCGGAGCGCAGGTGAGCGTTCGTCCCCCGGCGATTGTGATCAGAACAACGTATAGCGCTTTTCAGTCTGCCGTCATATCTTGCCGGCATCACTCATCGCACCTGATCGGGGTTAGCGTTTGCCGCGGCCGCCAGCGGGTTTGCCAGCCGGCATACGTGAGCCCGCGGCGGGCTTGCTGGCGGGTTTGCTGCGCGGCTTTTGCATGGCGAATGGGCTATTGCTGGACAAGCTTGTGCCTTTACTCGCGGCCACAGCGCCTTGCGCCGCAGGCTTGCGCTTGCTTTCGTCAATTTGCGGGCGCGGTTTCTTGCTGAGCGCCTGCACGGCGCCCGGCGCAGCTTGCGGCACTTTGGGCTTCTTAGGCTTCTTAGGCTTCTTGATGATCTGCCCCGTCGCGCTAGTTTGCGGCACGCGGTGTTCGGCTTCGAAGCCCGGCTCTTCCTCACGACGCAGAGTTTGCCGGATCAACGCTTCAATCGCGGCCAGTTGCGGCGCTTCATCGGCACACACAAGCGACACCGCTACGCCGCTAGCGCCCGCTCGGCCGGTGCGGCCAATACGATGCACATAGTCTTGCGCCACGATCGGCAAATCAACATTGATCACCAGCGGCAGGTTGTCGATATCAAGGCCGCGCGCAGCCACATCGGTGGCTACCAGCATACTGACTTCGCCCGTCTTGAAGCGCTCCAGCGCACGCAAGCGCGCGGGTTGCGGTTTGTCGCCGTGGATCGTGTCGACCGAATAGCCCGCTTTATCCAGTATGGCCGCCAGGTAATCCACGCCGTTGCGGGTTTTGACAAACACCAGCGCGTGCTCCCAATTGTTCTCGGCCACAAGGTGCATAAAAAGGTCGGGCTTGTTCTTTTTATCCACCGGCACCACCCACTGTTTGATCCTGCTGGCCGTGGCATTGGGCGGGCTGACGCTGATATTGACCGGGCCGCGCAAAATGCCCGCCGCCATGGTGCGGATATCATCGGTAAACGTGGCTGAGAACAGCAGGGTCTGGCGCTGAGCGGGCAATGCGGCAAACACGGCGTTGAGTTCACGCTCAAAGCCCAGATCCAGCATGCGGTCAGCTTCATCCAGCACCAGCGTTTGTACCTGATCGAACTGCACTGCGTTCTGGCGATTGAGATCCAGCAAACGGCCCGGCGTGGCAACGAGCACATCCACGCCTTTGCGCAACTTCATCATCTGCGGGTTGATGCTCACACCGCCATAGGCGGCCAGAAATCGTAAGTCGAGACCTTTGCCGTAAGCGACAAAGCTTTGCAGCACCTGTTCGGCCAGTTCACGCGTGGGCACCAGCACCAGAACACGCGCGCGGTTGCTGGACACCTCCGGGCCGTGCTGCACTAGCCGCTGCAACAGCGGCAGCGCAAAACCCGCCGTTTTGCCCGTGCCGGTCTGTGCCGCAGCCATGACGTCGTTGCCGCTGAGCACAGCAGGAATCGCCTTGACCTGCACCGGCGTAGGTGTCTGGTAATTGAGGTCCTGCAAGTTACGCAGCAAGGGATCGATCAGGCCAAGCGAGGCAAAAGACATTGGCGTATTCCGGGCTAAAGCCGCAATTCTAGCGGTTGCGCTCTGATTGCGCGGCGCGGACGTGTTCTCGGCAGATGAGAAACGCGCACTAGGCCGCTACCGAGACTTCGATTCTGCGGACTTGAGCGTTTGACAGGTAGCGCTTGAGCATGAGCCGTGTCTCCGCCATATTGCGCTCCTCGACTTGTCCATGTCGCCACCGTGAAAGCATATTCGTCTACCCGTTTCGACGCCGGGTGTCGTAAAGGGCTCGTCGCGCTTAAAACCGAGAAGCATCCGTTGCGTGTGGCCTTCCAGCGACCGGCCTTTGTCCAGATTTAAGTCGTATATCTTCAGTATCCCGCAACGTCAATAATGGCTTGTGCGAACGCTTGGGGCGCTTCCTGAGGGAGATTGTGACCGGTGCCTCCGCCGATAAGTCGGTGCGCGTATTTGCCGGAGAATTTGCTAGCATAGGCCGCACTGTCCGGATGTGGTGCACCATTGGCTTCACCTTCCAGGGTGATCGTAGGCACGGTGATAGCGGGTCTTGCGGCCAGGCGCTGCTCGAGGCCGTCGTACTTCGATTCGCCCTTGGCCAAGCCGAGCCACCAGCGATAATGATTAATCACAATGTCGACATAGTCGGGATTGTCGAAGGCCGTCGCGGTGCGGTCGTAGGTGGCATCGTCGAAGTTCCATTTCGGCGAAGCGAGTTGCCAGATGAGCTTCCCAAAATCTTTCCGGTGCTGGTCGTAGCCTGACCGGCCGCGTTCCGTGGCGAAATAAAACTCGTACCACCATGCGTGCTCTGCCGCCGGCGGAAGCGGTTTTGCATTGAGTTCGGGGCTGCCAACCAGATAGCCGCTCACAGAGACCAGGGCCTTGCAGCGTTCCGGCCAGAGTACCGCCATGTTGCAGACCGCTCCCGCGCCCCAGTCGAAACCACCCAGAACGGCCTTGTCGATCTTAAGAGCATCCATCAGGGCGATTGCATCGACAGCAGCCATCACCTGCTGGCCGTTCCGATAGGTTTCTGCCGAGAGAAAGCGCGTCGTGCCGTGACCGCGCAGATACGGAATGATCACCCGGTAGCCTGCCGATGCCAGCAACGGTGCGACGTCGACGTAGCTGTGGATGTCATACGGCCAGCCGTGCAGGAGAATGACCACGGGACCATTTGCCGGGCCGGCTTCAGCGTACCCGACGTTCAAGACGCCGGCGTTGATCTGCTTCAGTGGGCCGAACGACGTATTCGACCCAGGCTTGAAAGCAGGCAAACCTGGCGGTAGTGCGTTGCTGGACTGCGCGCGCGCAGATCCGATCATGCCGAACTGGACTGCGGCAATTGCCAAGGCCGCAGAGGTCATGAAGCCGCGACGGCGAGTATCGATCCTGTCTGTCATTTCTATGTCTCCTACTGATGTTGGAGTGAGCTGCAAGATTCCAGCTCACCTGTTTCTGTATGCACCCTCGCTCGAATAGAGCGAACGTAGCAAGTAGTCAACTCTCACGCAGATAAAGCAGTAATGGGCAGCCCGTGCCGGATCAGGACAGGCAATCAGTTGCCTTTATAGACTTCGTTGTTGAGCGACTTGAGTTGACCGTCCGTCTCGGACTGTTTCAATTCGGAACGAACCTGCGAACGGGTTTTCCGGGCAACCTGGTAATCGCCAGGAGACAGTTGCGCCGTTTGTACAACGCCCGATTGTTGTTCGCTTGTAGGTGTGGCATCCGAGGCGTGAGCAAGGCCAGCCGTCGTGAATACTGCAAAGGCGATCACGATCATTGAAGTTTTCATGTGATGCTCCAGGCGCTTAGTGGTGGGGAAGACGACGCTCGGATATCAAGGAGCACAAGCAGCAGTCTGAGCAGAACTGCGACGCGAATGGCTCTTGAAGTGCGGCGTTCACACACATTGGACTGCGCGGAAGTATCTGGCTTGTGTCAGGCAAGCGGCTCGGATGTAAGGCTGTGTGTCCGTTCGGCCGGCCGATACATTGCGATACAAATATCGCTCTGCCGTCTGACGGCCGATGGGCCCGAAGGATGGCACGGGTGCGCAAAACCAACCATGAGCACTATTGTCGCTAGACCGGCCGCGCAAGCAGTTCCTCACCCATCCGCTCAGAAAAGAAACAGCCCTGCACGTCCAGTGGGCTATCATGCCTATCCTCTCCGAAGTAGCTCCTTATGATTTCCGTCCGTAATGTCACGCTGCGCCGTGGCGTCAATGTCGTACTCGATAGCGCGTCCGTCACCTTCACCCCCGGCGAAAAGATTGGCCTTGTCGGCCGCAATGGCGCCGGCAAATCGTCCTTCTTCGGCCTTCTCAACGGCACGCTGCACGAAGACAGCGGCGAATTCTCGATTCCCGCTGCGTGGAAGATGGGCCAGGTCGCGCAGGAAATGCCGGAGACCGAGCAGAGTGCAACCGACTTCGTCATCGACGGTGACACCGTACTGCTAGCCGCGCAGGCCGAAGTAGCCGCCGCCGAGGCCAGCGACGACGGCATGCGCATGGCGCACGCCTACATGGCCCTGCACGACGCCGGCGCACATGACGCTCCCGCGCGTGCCCAGGCGCTGATCCTGGGCCTGGGTTTCAGTACCGCGCAGCTCAGCCAGCCGGTCAACAGTTTCTCCGGCGGCTGGCGCATGCGGCTGCAACTGGCGCGCGCGCTCATGTGCCCGTCCGACTTGCTGTTGCTCGACGAGCCGACCAATCACCTCGACCTCGACGCGCTGGTCTGGCTGGAAGCGTGGCTCAAGCGCTATCAAGGAACCCTGGTCGTGATCAGCCACGATCGCGAGTTCCTCGATGCGGTGACGCAAGTGACGGTGCACGTCGACAACGCCAAGCTCGTGCGTTATGGCGGCAACTACAGCAAGTTCGAAGACATGCGTGCTGAGCAACTGCTGTTGCAGCAGGCCGCGATGGCGAGGCAAGCGGACAAGATCGCCCACCTGCAGAAATTCATCGACCGTTTCAAGGCCAAGGCCTCGAAGGCGAAGCAGGCGCAGAGCCGGGTCAAGGCGCTCGAACGCATGGAGAAGATCGCGCCGGTGCTTGCCGATGCGGAGTTCACCTTCGAGTTCAAGGAACCGCTCAACGTCCCGAACCCATTGTTGTCGATGCTGGACGCGAGCTTCGGCTACGCGGCGCCCACCGACGCGCCGCCGGGCACGCCGCCGACGGTCATCGTGCGGGGCATCAACCGCTCCGTGCTGGCCGGGCAGCGCATCGGCATTCTCGGTGCCAACGGCCAGGGCAAGTCCACTTTGGTGAAGACGGTGGCGCACGAACTGGCGCCGATTGCCGGCGAAATCAGCGAAGGTAAAGGCCTGAACATCGGTTACTTCGCACAGCAGGAACTCGACGTGCTGCGTCCTCTCGACACGCCGATGGAACACATGATCCGCCTTGCCAAGGACACGTCTGCGCACATGCGTGCGCCCGGCCAGAGCGGCACCGAACAATCGCTTCGCACCTTCCTCGGCACCTTCAATTTTAGCGGCGACATGGTTCATCAGGCGGTCAGCACGATGAGCGGCGGCGAAAAAGCGCGGCTCGTGTTGTGCATGATCGTGTGGCAGCGCCCTAACCTGCTGCTGCTCGACGAGCCGACCAACCACCTCGACCTCGCCACACGCGAAGCGCTAGGCATGGCGCTAAACGAATTCGAAGGCACCGTAATGCTGGTCAGTCACGACCGGTCGCTATTGCGCGCGGTGTGTGACGAGTTCTGGCTTGTCACCAAGGGTGGCGTCGAGCCCTTCGACGGCGATCTGGACGATTACCAGCAGTTCCTGCGCGACGAAGCCCGTCGCATGCGCGAGCAGGCTGCGGGACAGTAAAAGGTCAGGAAGTGAGTTGCGAAACGCGTGCCGTCGGAACGATGTCGCTTGCGGGCTCTTTGTCGAACCCGTAAAACGAGTGCGGGGTCGAGCACAGGATTGCATCGACGAGCGAGGGCGCGAGACCTAAGTCCAGCAGCGCGGAAAGCGTCTGGCTGAAGTCTGTCGCGTGTTCAAATTGCGTGTGTGGCCAGTCGCTGCCCCACATCAGGCGTTCGGTGCCGAATGCGTTGATCAGTCGGTCCGTGGCATCGCGCATAAAATTCGAGCCAGGTTTTGAGCAACGATAGGCGCCCGAGATCTTGACCCACACGCGACCTGAAGGGCCAAGCGCCAGCAGGTCCTTGAACCCTGGGTCGCTGGTTCCACTGTCGGGGGCAGGGCGGCCAAAATGGTCCACGACGACAGGCAAGCCCACAGCCAGCAAGGAGTTGATGAGCGGAGCCAGGTCCGACGCTTCCCTGTGCAACTCGACATGCCAGCCGAGTTTCGACAAGCGCCGCCATAGCGTCGTGTAGGGTGCCGCGCTGAGGTCGGGGAGCGTCTGCCCGATAAGGTTGAGACGCACGCCTGTAACGCCTTGGCCGTTCAGTTGCGCGAGGTCGTCTTCCGAAATATCGGGAGAAACGACTGCCACTCCCCTCAGCCGGGTCCGGTCCCTCGTCAGCGCCTGTAAAAGGTAGCTGTTGTCGGTACCGAGAAAGCTTGGCTGGACCAGCACGGCATGTCCAATATCGTTTGCGTCCAGAAGCTTCCGGTAGGCATCCAGCGTTGCGTCATAGTCGGGTGCGTAGCGCCGTTCGTCCGCGAGCGGCAGTGCTTTTGCAAACACATGCGCATGCGTGTCAACCCGCGGCAGAGCTGGCCGCGCAATGGGTCGAGCCTGAATCATCGCTGGCTCCGGGGATGGTCAAGCGCGAAATCGGCATCGGCGACCGGTTGCGAAGCCTGCTCGACAGCAGTCGGCCGCAACCGCTTGCCGCGCGTTTCGGGAAGCAGCAACACGGCAACCATCGCCAGTCCGTACGCAATTGCCGCATCGATACCGATCGCGGCTCCCAGCGACATCGAATGACTCATGTACCCGACCAGCACAGGAAAACCCGCCGAAGCGATGCGGCCAAAGTTGTAGCAAAAACCGACGCCTGTCCCGCGCATGTCCGCAGGATAAAGCTCGTTGAAAAGCGCGCCCAGGCTGGCCGGGATGCCCGCGGCGAAAAAGCCCAGCGGGAAGCCGAGAACAAGCATCTGCGTATTGCTCAGCGGAAGCATCACGTAGGCCAGCACGGTGACGATGCATGAGAACGCAAAGAATGCGATGTTGCGCCGGCGTCCGATACGGTCGAGCAGGTAAGCGCTCGCCATACAGCCGCACCAGAATGCGACGATGACGACGGCAAGATAGCCACCCGTGTTCAGGACCGACAGATGTCTCTCCTTGGAGAGGAAGGTCGGCAGCCAGGTCATGATGGCGTAGTACCCGCCGTGGGCGCCCGTGCCCAGAATCGCGCCGATAACCGTAGTCTTGATGACGCGCGGCTGAAATACCTGCGCGATTTGCGCCCACACGGAAACAGCCGGTTCGGCCCGAGACGGGGCGACGCGCACGGGTTCGCGAAGATTGCGACGCACGTAGAGGACGAGCAGCGCGGGCAGCAGGCCAACGCCGAACATGACACGCCACGCCGTGTCTGACGGCAACCATGAAAAGGCGGCAGCGTACAGCAGCACCGCGCCGCCCCAGCCGACAGCCCAGGCGCTCTGCACTGCGCCCATGGCCTTGCCGCGATGCTCCGTGCTGATGGTTTCAGCCATCAACACCGCGCCCGCGGCCCACTCTCCGCCGAACCCGAATCCTTGCAGGGCCTTCAGGACCAGCAGTTGAGGAAAACTCTGGGCGAAGGCACAAAGGAAAGTGAATCCCGCAAACCAGAGGATCGTAATCTGCAGCGTGCGCACCCGGCCAATCCTGTCGGACAAAGCGCCCGCCAACCAGCCGCCCATTGCCGACGACACCAATGTCACGCCGCTGATGGCGCCCGCCTGGGTGTGGTCGATGCCGTAGGCTGCAATGATTGCCGGGATTGCCAGGGTGAACATCTGCACGTCGAGGGCATCGAGGCCCCAACCGGCGAAACATCCCCAGAAGGTGCTGCGCTCGAGGGGTGTTCCTCGCTTGTACCAGGTGAACATCGTCGTCTCCACGGGTCAATTCATATATTCATGTATATGACTATATGTTTAGTTTAAGCTCTTCCAGGAGGTTGTCATTGAGGATTTACCCTCGCTCCCGCAGATGTTGTACAGTCACTACTCCTGTGAACAACTATATGAATCATGGATATGCAATCGCTCTCAGGTAAGCCGGACGGTCGCTTGCCCCGCTACCAGCAACTGCGCGACGACCTTGTGCGCCGTATTGCAGAGGGCGAGTGGTCACCTGAAAAGGCGATCGCCACGGAGGCTGAGCTTAGTCAGTTCTATAACGTATCGACCGGAACGCTCCGCAAGGCGATTGATCTGCTGGTGGCCGACGGGGTGCTCACCCGCACTCAGGGAAAGGGGACCTTTGTCCGGCGCCCGCGATTCGATTCGTCGCTGTTCCGATTCTTCCGGTTCAAGTCAGTCGACGGCAAACCGGTCCGGCCGACGGCGAAGGTGCTCAGGCGCGAAGTCGTCAAGCCGAACGAAACAATTCGCTCAACTTTGCAGATGAAGGCGACCGAGAAGACTCTTCATCTGTCGCGAGTGCGGATGATTGAAGGGGAAGCGGTATTGTCGGAAGAAATATGGCTTCCTCGGAGCCGTTTCGAAGGGCTGGCGACACTGCCCCTCGGTGACTTCGAAGACTTGCTGTATCCGCTCTACGAGCGGCTCTGCCGGCAAATCGTGGCGTCCGCCACCGAGATTCTGAACGTCGAAAAGGCCACGGAAGCTGATGCAGCGCTGTTGCGCATCGAGGTCGGCAGTCCGGTAATCCTCGTGCAGCGTGTCGCATCCGATTTTGCCGGGACACCGATTGAATGGCGCACCACGCGCGGCGCCGCTGAAGCATTCCAGTATCAGGTCGACATTCGCTGACAACGCGGCTTCGTCGCCGCGCCTGCTGCTTTCGCCGGCGCCGACGACGATGAACGACGCTGTCGCATCTGACAGGCCGCGTTTTCGCGCGCGAGTCGGCTCCCACATTCGGCCTCAATCTCCCTTCCGTTGAGAACATTGGCGCGCGCAGCCTGCTGCCACGGCAGCGAGTTTGCGCACGCTCGTCCGGGTAATACCTGATTGCAGCTCGACTTCAAACATACAAACATATACATGACTATATCAATTTGCTTGTTTTCGTTCGGCTGGGCGTTTTGTGAGACGCCGGTCTCGCGGCTGCGGGCATAGACCTTGGAGCAAAGATGTCTACGCCTGCAACACGCGAGCAGAAGGTAATGAGGAAAATGGCATGGCGGCTGATGCCTCTGCTGATTGTCATGTTTCTCATCGCATTCATCGACCGGCAGAATGTCGGCTTCGCGAAACTGGAGATGGTCCACGCACTCGGCATGACAGAAGCCGCATACGGACTCGGAGCATCGCTGTTTTTCATTGGCTATCTGCTGTTCGAGGTGCCCAGCACACTCGCGCTACATCGTTTCGGTGCCCGGACGTGGCTTGCTCGCATCATGATCACGTGGGGCGTCGTCACAGTACTCATGGCGTTCACGCGCTCACTGCCAGTTTTTTACTCGTTCCGGTTTGCACTTGGCGTTGCTGAAGCGGGCTTCTATCCAGGCGTCATTTACTACCTGACGCAGTGGTTTCCTCAAAGCTATAGAACGCGCGTGCTCGGCCTCTTTACTCTTGGAAGCTCGCTGGCGAACATGCTCGGTGCGCTGGTGGGAGGGCTGCTCCTTTCCTTGGGCGGAACATTCGGACTGGCGGGTTGGCAATGGGTCTTCCTTGCCACTGGCATTCCGGCAATTCTGATTGCATTCGTAGCGCTTAAATTTCTCCCGAGCTCCGTCAGGGAGGCGAACTTCCTGTCGGACGAGGAAAGGGACATTGTGGACGCGGCGCTCAAGCGCGAAGCGTCCACCGAGGCAAAAGAGTCACGCCCATGGGCCGCATTGCTTGACCCAAAGGTTCTCCTGTTCGCAGTGACCTACATGCTGATGTCGACGTCGCTGTACGGCGTTACGTACTGGCTGCCTACGCTGGTTAAGAGTTGGGGGGTTTCGTCGAGCGTCAACGGCCTCCTCAACATGATTCCGTGGGCACTTGCGGCACTGCTTCTGCTTTGGCTCCCCGGTAAGCTCAAACGCGAACAGGTGGTGCTAAAAGCAATGGTCGTGGTCGCAGGCATCGGCGTCGTATGCTTTGCCTCCAGCCTCGTACTGCCGACCGTTTCGTTGCGCTTCATTGCTCTGTGTCTCGGCGGCGCCTGTATTCCTTTGCTCTACCCTTGCTTCTGGTCGCTTCCCCCGCGCTTCTTTTCCGGCGCTCGAGCCGCGGCAAGTGTTGCTGCCATCAACTGCATCGGCAATCTCGGAGGGTTCTTTGCACAGAATCTGATGCCGTACGTCGGCAAGGTAAGCGGTAGCCACATCGCACCCATGCTTGTTCCGACTGCATGCCTGTTAGCTCTTGCAATCGGCACCGCCATTGCGTGGAAAGTCGGCGGACATCGCAAGGCGGAACTTGCATCATCGACGGTGCCGCTTTGACGAGCGCGACGACGCTTCTGGGCTCGTTGCCCAGGAGCGTCGTGAATTCATTCGCGCCATTTTCGAGCGGTTGCCGCCTGGGTAAGCTCGACATCGCGATGGGCTAAAGTTATCTGAGGTGACGGGGGCCGTTCCATAACGAAATACCCCAACGTGATCGTCCGGCCACATGCTTACGCTTTCGCTTTCGCGCCCATCTTCACCAGTTCGAAAGGCGTCTCCCTCATCCGCTTCCCAGTAAGTCTAAAGACCGCATTCCCCACCGCCGGCGCCACCGAAGGACTCGACAACTCCCCCACACCGCCGGGTTTAGAGGTATCACCCTGCACAATCAAAATATCAACCTCCGGCAAATCACTCATCCGCATCACCCGATAACTATCAAAGTTCTTTTGCCGGATCTGCCCGTGCCGAATATCAACTCGATCCACCGTTGCATGCCCTAGGCCCCACATCAACCCGCCATAAAGCTGCTCCTCGACCCCGCCAGGCGAAACCGCCAACCCACAATCCGCCACACAGGTCAGCTTCTCAATCACAACTCCATCACCCTTCCGAGCCACCCGCGCCACCACCGCCACATAACTGCTATACGCCTGATTCGTCGCCACGCCCAAAGCAGTGCCGGCAGGCAACGCGTTCCCCCATCCGGCCCGCTTCGCCGCCTCCCGCAAAACAGCCTGATGCCTCGGATCCTTCATATGCGTGAGCCGAAACTCAACAGGATCTCGACCTCCCGCATGCGCGGCCTCATCCATAAACGACTCAACCGCAAACACATTCGGGATGTAGCTCACCGCCCGATACCAGCCAGTCGGCACACCTGTCTCATGCCGCACCCAACCAATATCCACATGCGGCGCGCCATAAGCGAATTCATACTTACTGATCGCTTCAGTGGTGCTGTAATCCATCCGGTCCGGCCGATCAAAGTACCCAGGCTCCCACTGCTCCGGTGAAGCAGGCATCACCGCCCGCAATTGCAACGTCGCCAAATTGCCGCGCGAATCGAGCGCTGCCTTCGCCCGATGAAAACTCGCCGAGTGGTAGTAAAGCGCGCGCATTTCATCTTCACGGCTATTCATCAACTTGACCGGCTTTCCAACTTTCAACGCGAGCCACGTCACTTCGAAAAGCCAGTACTTCGACTCACGCGACCCAAAGCTGCCACCTGAAACAAGCTCATGCAGCACGACACGATTCGCGGGAATACCGCCGATCACTTCAGCCGCCTCCTGCACCGTCGACGGCACTTGCAGCCCACCCCAATACTCGATTGAACCATCTTTCCTGGCCCACGCAGTCACATTGATCGGCTCAAGCGGACATTGCGCCTTATAAGGCATCGAATAAGAAGCCTCAATCACACGCGCCCCATGCGGAAACGCGGTCTTCAAATCGCCACTCTGAATAGTCGGCACAACCCGCGCCGCAGGATCGTCGAGCCACATCGCCTGACGCGCGGCAAGCGTGCTGCTATCGAAAGTCTCAAGCGGACTGTCTTCCCACTCCACGTGTAACGCCGCCTGCCCCTTATGCGCGGACCAATAATCATCGGCTAACACAGCAACACCCGCCTGATTGCCGCCGAGAATGTCGGGCCGACCAGGAATCTGCAACACCTGCCGCACACCCGGCACGGCCAGCGCGGCTTTAGCATCCACGCTACGCACGCGTGCGTCGATCACTGGTGCACGCGTGACCACCGCGACCAGCATGTCCGGCAACGACACGTCGATGCTGTACGGAAACGCGCCCCTCGCCTTCTCCACGGCGCCGCGTTTCTTCCGCAATTTGCCGATGTATTTGAACTGCGACGGGTCTTTCAGCACGACGTCTTTCGGTGCGGGCATTTGCGCCGCGACCTGCGCAAGCGACCCATAGTTCGCACGCATGCCGTTGGCCTTATTGACCACGAATCCGTTGTCCGTGGAACACGTCGACGGCGCCACATTCCACTGTTTTGCCGCAGCGGCAATCAACATGGCGCGCGCGGTCGCACCCGCACGTCGCAAGCGCTCGTATTCCAACGAGACGCTCGTACTCCCGCCCGTCGAAAACACCTTCCACAACGGGTGAATGTAGTCGCCGTAAAACGGATTCTCCGGCGTGATCACATCGACGCGAAACAGATCGACGTCCAGTTCTTCCGCGACCATTGCAGCGAGCGCGGTACGCGTGCCTGTTCCGGAATCGTGTTTATGGACGACCAGCTTGATCGTATCGTCCGGCAGCACGCGCACCCACGCATTCGGTTCGAATTCACCGGCTTGCGGGTTGGGGTCACCGCTTTTGTCGTCGCCCTTGGCGAAGGCTTCGGGCAACTGGAAGCCGATCGCGAGACCCGAGGCCAACAACGCGGAACTCTGTTTGATAAACCGGCGACGCGCAGCGCCGCGCGCGCTGGCGAACACCTCTTTGTCGTTGTTCATTCAGGCCTCCTCTTTCTTAACATAGGACGAGCACGCCGATGCACACTCATGCACATCCACAGCCGCCAACGCCGGGTCACCCGACGCCGCGCGCTTGATCGCCTTTCGAATCCGCGAGTAGCTGCCGCATCGACAGATGTTGCCCGACATGGCCGTCGTGATGGTTTCGTCGTTGACGGTTGGCTTGTCCTTGAGAAACGCGGCCGCCTGCATCAACTGGCCGGACTGGCAGTAGCCGCATTGCGGCACGTCCTCCGCGACCCATGCAAGTTGCAGCGGATGCCGCCCATCCTTCGACAAACCTTCAATCGTCGTAATGCGTTTGCCGGCCACGGCCACAGCGGGCAGCAAACAGGAGCGCACTGCCTCGCCTTCAAGATGCACGGTGCACGCGCCGCAAAAGCCGCCGCCGCAGCCGAATTTCGTGCCGGTCAATTTGAGCCGGTCGCGCAACACCCACAACAAGGGCATGTCTTCCGGTACATTGTCGAGCGAGTGCCGCGTGTCGTTGACCACGATCTCGATCATGCGCTGTCTCCTGAATGTCGTTGTGCAGCGCGACGCATGCATGAGTGGATGCGTGACAAGGGCCGCGTGCTTGCGGTCATTATTGAAAGCCGTTAAGCGCAACGCCAGCGACCATTTCTTCCACCGTCTGTCAGTCCGGCTAACACCATGTTGAAGCGCTACCCGTCCATTCAGTCGATGCAAGCCTTCCTGCAAGCCGCGCGCGTCGGCAGCTTTTCGAGCGCGGCGCGGCAGTTGTCGCTCACGCATAGCGCGATCAGCCAGCAGATCCGCACGCTCGAAGAGTTCGTCGGCCAGCCGCTTTTCGTGCGCGAAAGCGGTCGCGTGGTGTTGACGGATGCCGGCGTGCTGTTCGCAAATCAGTTGGCGGATGGCTTCGAGCAGATCGATCGTGCGTTGTCGTCAGTGAAAGAGCGCGCGGTCAAGCAATCCATTACGCTGGACGTCGATCCTGAACTCGCGCAGAGCTGGCTGGTGGCGCGTTTGCCCGCATTGCTCGGCGCGCTGACCGGCACGTCGCTCACGATGTTGTCAACGCCGCGTCATGACCGCAGCGCGTTTGAGCGCGTGGATATTGCGTTGCGGTATGGGTATGGAGAATGGGACGGCTTCGAAAACGCGCTCATTTGCGGCGACCGTCTGACGGCGATGGGTTCGCCTTCGCTATTGCAGGCACGCGGCCTCAGCGTGCCGCTCACGCCTGAGCAGCTGCTGGAGTTGCCGTTACTGGGTTATACCAAGCGTTCGTGGATTCCCTGGCTCGCCGCTGCGGGCCTGCCCGAGGTCGAGCCGGACGCCGTAGCGGTTTTCGATAACGCTGCAGGCCTGATCGCCGCGGCCAGCGCAGGCGTAGGCGCGGGTTTGGCGCGCGGCCTGCTCGCCGCCGACGCGCAACGAAACGGCAGTCTGGTCGAACTCACGCAAGTGGAAATTCCAACGCACTACAACCTCTACGCCGTGTGGCCGCGTGAGAAAGCCGAGCGCGTGGCGCCGCTAATCGACGTGATCCGCGACCTGGTCGCGCAAACTAACAGCGCGCGTTAGGTCGTACTAGCCGCCACTTCCCGCACGGTATCGAGAAACAACGACAACACCGGCGAAGGCGTCTCAGCACGACAGCGCGCGTGAAGCGACACTTCGGGACGCGGCGCGGCCACCGGCACGAACGCGACGCCGCCCGTCGATAACTGCCGCGCGGATGAAGGCAGCAGCGCCACACCCAGCCCTTCGCGCACGAGGCACAACAGCGTATGCACCTCGACCACTTCCTGTTCGATCCGCGGTGTGAACCCTGCTTCGACGCAACAGTCCTGTAAAAAGCGCGCCAGTTGCGACTGCCGCAAACCGAACGACACGAAGCGCTCGGCCTCCAACTCCCGCAACGCAATCTCCCCACGCGACGCCAGCGCATGCCCCAACGGCAACGCCACGACCGCCGACTCGCGCATCACCACTTCGCTGCGAATCTCGGGGTCTTCATGCGAAACGCGAAAGAAACACACATCGAGCCGCCGCTCTTTCAACGCGAGAATCTGCGCGGCCGGTGTCATCTCATGCAGCGTCCACCGCACTTGCGGATGCTTCTCCGCGAATACCCGTAGCGCGCGCGGAATCGGTTCGACCATCGCCGAACTGATGATGCCGATCTCGAGACTCCCCACTTCGCCACGTCCCGCGCAACGCGTCAGATCGATCGCGCGTTCGAACTGAGCGAAGATCAACGGCACCTGTTCTTTAAGTGTTTTCCCTGCCTCGGTGAGTTCGACACGGTGTTGCGAGCGTGTGAACAACGCGGTGCCCATCTCCTCTTCGAGGATGCGAATCTGCTGACTCAGCGGCGGCTGGGAAATGTGCAGCCGCGCGGCTGCCCGGCCGAAATGCAGTTCGTCGGCAAGCACCGCGAAGTAACGCAACAGCCGCATGTCCATATCGCCAACGTATCAAGATCGTGGTTAAAAAATATTGTACAGAGCGTTTTTATCTTGTGAGACTGCATCGCAAGCAGCAGTGCACATCAGTGTGACACTCGATGCCGGCGAGGGGAAGGCGCTCAAAAACAGCGCCTTGCAAAGGGCCGCATGGGCAAGCCCGACGGGCTCGGTTCCATCGATGCGCCTGCCCGCGATCCGGCAACTGGATACACCAGTTCCTCTCAAGGAGATCGAGTACATGATCATCGACACTAGCTGTTATCCGACCAACCTGGTCGACCTCGCGTGGCGCCATGACGGCGAGCCATTTTCCGGCGAGCGTCTGATCGAGGTGATGGACGGCCCCTACATCATCAACGGCAAGCCTCGCCGCATCGATAAGGCCTTCATTCAACCGCCGCAAGGCAACACCATCTATACGTGGACCGACGGCGAACGCTCAGGCCGCGAGTCGATCGACGACTACATGGCGTACACCGTCGAATGCGTTCAGAAGTATCCGGACCGCCTGCTCGGCTGTTTCGTCTACAACCCGCGTTGCGGTCCGGAGAACGGCGCCGAAGCGATCGAGTTCTATGCGAAGGAACACGGCTTCAAGATGGTGCAGTTACAGGCCAACATGCATGCGTATCGTCCCGACCGCGCGCTCGACTGGTTGCGCCCCGCGTTGCGTAAATGCGCGGACCTCGGCCTGCTGGTGAAGCTGCACACCGGCGACGGTCCGTACAGCATTCCGAGCGAGTGGTATCCGCTGATCCGCGAATTCCCGTCGGTGAATTTCATCATGGCGCACTTCGGCGTGCAGACCGGTGGCGTGTATTGCTTCGAGCCGTATCAAATGGCGCTCGACACGCCGAACGTGTATTGCGAATCGAGCTGGTGTTTGCAATCGCGAATCGTCGAATTCGCGAAAGTACTGCCCACGCACAAGATTCTCTACGGTTCCGACACGCCGCCGAACGAGCCGGGCATGTGGCTGCGTTTGCTCGAAGTGCTGTGTCACGAACCGCCGCAAGGCCTGAATCTCGACGAAGACACGCTCGAAGATTATCTCGGCAACAACCTCGCCCGCATGATCGGCATCGAGCCGAGCGCGCCGCCGAGGAGCGTGGAAGAAGCGCAAGCCTATCTGAAACACCACGCCGGCGCCGCGAAGAAACACGCGGGCCAGGCCGACTACGCAGGAGCCCGTTGATGATCATCGATACCCATCTGCACCCCACGAATCTCGTCGACGAAGCGTGGCGCCATACCGGCGAACCGTTCACCGGCGAACGCCTGCTGAAGATGATGGACGGTCCGTACATCATCAACGGCAAGCCGCGCCGTATCGACATGGGCTTCATTCAGCCGCCGCCGGGCAATACCGGCTATCGCGACGGCAATCGACGCGGCCGTGAAGGCATTCGCGACTACATGTCGTATATCGCCGAATTAACGCAGAAATACCCGGATCGTTTTATCGGCAACTTCACGTACAACCCGCGTTGGGGTCCGGAGAATGGCGCGGCTGAACTCGAATTCCACGTGAAGGAATACGGCTTCAAGATGCTCAAGCTGCACGCGAACATGCACGGCTACCGCCCCGATCGCGCGCTCGACTGGTTGCGCCCCGCGATGAAGAAATGCGCTGAGCTTGGTGTGGTCGTGCTGATTCACACCGGCGATGGCCCATACACGATCCCGACGCAGTTCTATCCGATCATCCGCGAATTCCCGATGGTGAATTTCATCATCGGTCACTTCGGAATTCAGACGGGCGGCAACTATTCGTTCGAAGCGTTCTGGATGGCGATGGATACGCCGAACGTGTATTGCGAATCGGGCTGGTGCTATCAGTCGCGCATCGTCGAATTCGCTCGCGAACTGCCGCGCAACAAGATCGTGTTCGGCACGGATTCGCCGCCGAACGAGCCGGGCATGTGGCTGCGCGAACTCGAAATGCTGTGCGGTCCCGCGCCGCAAGGCATGAATCTGGACGAGGACGGTCTCGAAGACTATATGGGCAACAACATCGCCCGTCTTGTCGGTATCGAGCCGACCAAACCGCCGAAGGATCTCGCCGAAGCGGAGAAGCGTTTGAAGGCGACTTATGTGAATGACGTCACGCAGCCGGCTTGACGCCGACTGATTGATGGTTCAAAGCAGGCGCGGTTAGCGCCGCGCCTGCCCCGGTTGTCTCACACGGAGTTCACTATGGCGGATAACCTCTTCCGCGCCACGCAGGATTTTCATCGCTTCGCGCTTGCGTATCGCGAGCACTATCCCGACGATGTTTTGACGCTTAAGCAACCGCTGTCCGCCGACCAGGACGTCACGGCGGTCGTCGCCGAACTCGCGGCGCGCGGGCAGCATCCCATGTTGATCTGCGAAAAGGTCGATGGGATCGCAACGCCTCTCGTCACGAATTTTTTTGCTTCGCGTACACGTATTGGGCGTCTGTTCGATGTCGACGCGTCCGGCCTGTTCGACGCATATCAACACCGCGCGAATGCGCCTATCGCACCCGTGTTCGTATCGAACGGTCCCGTACTGGATCAGGTCATTGAAGGCGATGCTGTCGATCTCGCGCAGTTGCCGATGATCCGCCACTTCGATACTGACCGCGGCCCGTACATCACGAACGCGGTGATCGTCGCCGAAGATCCGGTCACCGGTGTGGCGAACCTCAGTTATCACCGCTCGATGCGGCACGCGAAAAACGCCTTGGCCACCAGCCTGCATTCGCGCGGACACCTCTGGCGCATGCTGCAAACCGCCCAGGCACGCGGCGACACGTTGAAAGTCGCGATGGTGATCGGCGCGCATCCGCTGTTCATGCTGGCCGCCGCCGCGCGCGTGCCGTTCGGCACCGACGAGCGCGCAATCGCAGGCGGTCTGTTCGGTGCGCCGCTGCAACTGGTGCGCACGCCGCGCTACGGCATCGGCGTGCCCGCTTGCGCCGAGTTCGTGCTGGAAGGCACGATCGATCCTTCAGCTCACGCCGAAGAAGGCCCGTTCGGTGAATTCACCGGCTATTCATCGGACCGCTCGACGAACAACGTGCTGCGCGTCGATACGATGATGCGTCGTCACGATGCGTGGCTCGTCGATGTGGTCGGCGGTCCTTACGCAGAACATTTGACGTTGGCGCGCTTGCCGCGTGAAGCGGAGATGAGCGAGAAGCTGAAGGCGCGCTTCCCATCCGTCACGGCATTGCACTATCCCAACTCCGGCACACACTTTCACTGCTACGTCGCGCTGAATCAAACGCGCGACGGCGAAGCGCGCCAGATCATGCTCGCGCTGCTCGGCTGGGATCCGTATCTGAAGAACGTCGTGGCGGTGGATAGCGACATCGACATTACCAACGACTCGCAGGTGCTGTGGGCTATCGCCACGCATTTTCAGCCGCACCAGGACGTATTTATCGTTGATGGTTTGCCGGGCAGTCCGCTCGATCCATCGTCGTCCGCAGCGGGCACCACGTCGCGCATGGGCATCGACGCGACGCGCGGTTCGCATTTCGACGGCATCCGCGCGCGGATCAGCGAACGTGCCTCGCAAGAGGCCGTCGACATTCTGTCCCGCGCCGCCGGAGTACAGCAATGAGCACGCGGCGACTCGTAGTCGGCATCAGCGGCGCATCCGGCTTTACTTATGGCGTGCGCCTACTCCAATTGCTGCGTCAACTCGATATCGAAACGCATCTGACCGTCTCGCGCAGCGCGTTACTCACGATGACGCACGAGACCGACTACAAGTTCGCCGACGTCAGCGCGCTAGCCAGCGCCACCTACCGTTGCGACGACATGGCCGCGGCCATTTCCAGCGGCTCGTTCCGTTCGCTGGGCATGATCGTCGCGCCGTGCTCGATGAAGACGCTCGCCGAAATTGCCAGCGGCATGTCGTCGAGTCTGATCTCACGCGCCGCCGATGTCACGTTGAAAGAGCGCCGCCCGCTAGTACTGCTGGCGCGCGAAACACCGTACACGCTGGCGCATCTGCGCAACATGATAGCCGTAACCGAAATGGGCGCGATCGTCGCGCCACCCGTGCCGGCGTTTTACGCGCGCCCCGCTTCACTCGACCAGATGATCGATCACACGCTTGGCCGCGTGCTCGATCTGTTCGGTCTCGAAGCGGGCACCGTCAAACGCTGGCGAGAAGCTGAAGCACAAGCACCGTATATCGCCTAATAGCCGAACCGCAGTACGAACGAAGAAACGGAGATGAGCCATGAATCACATCCACACCACCCACAACGAAATCGAGAAAATCCCCGTCACGGTGCTGACCGGCTTTCTCGGCGCCGGTAAAACGACGCTGCTCAACTACATCTTGCGCGAGAAACACGGCCGCAAGATCGCGGTGATCGAAAACGAGTTCGGCGAAATCGGCATCGACGGTGGCCTCGTGCTCGAATCGACCGAAGAGATCTATGAAATGACGAATGGCTGCGTGTGCTGCGTCGGCGCGGTGCGCGAGGATCTGGTGCGGATCGTGCGCATGCTGGTGGAACGGCCGGACCGGCTCGATCACATCATCGTCGAAACCAGCGGGCTCGCCGACCCCTATCCGGTCGCGCAGACGTTCTTTCTCGACGATCCCATCGCCAAACAGGTCACTCTCGACGCCGTCGTCACGATGGTGGATGCGAAGCATATCGCCGCGCATCTGGACGATCTGGTGCTCGACGGCAGCGACAACCAGGCCGTGGATCAGATCGTGTGCGCGGATCGTATCGTCATCAACAAGGTCGATCTGGTGGGACCGGACGATATCGCCTCGCTTACGCAGCGTATTCGCGGACTCAATGCCACGGCGGAAATCGTCGAGTCGAGCTATGCGCAGATCGACCTCGGCAAGATTCTCGGCGTAGGTGCAAACGAGTTCTCGCAGATTCTCGTCGAGACCGACGGCTTGCATGAAGAAGAACATGCGCATGGTCATGAAGAACATGAGCACGAGCACGCCCATCACGACGACGATCACGCCGACCACCAGCACGACGAAAGCGTTTCCTCGGTCGGGATCGAAGTCGACGCGGATATCGACCTCGACGCGCTACAGGCGTGGCTCGCCGAACTGCGCAACTCGGATGCCGCAAACCTGTTCCGTATGAAAGGCATTCTCGCGGTGCAAGGCCAGTCGCATCGCTACGTGCTGCAAGGCGTGCACAACGTCATCGAACTACGCGCGGCGCAAGTGTGGGGCAGTGAGCCGCGTTCGTGCCGCATCGTTTTCATCGGACGCGATCTCGATCGCGCCGCGCTGACCGACCGCTTCCATGCCTGTCTTGCCGTGCCGGTTGCGGCCTGACGGGAGATCCGGTCGGCGCGCGTCGTAGTGCCGCGCGGCTAGGTCCGTGCGGCGCGCTCCGATCGATAACCATAATTTGGAGACACGTCATGAACACCGCCATACACCCCGTCGATCGCATTCTGCCGAAGCGCCAGATGATCACGCTCGGTTTGCAGCACATGCTAGTGGCTTACATCGGCGCCATTGCGGTGCCGCTGATCGTCGCGTCGGCACTGAAGATGTCGCCGGCCGACACCACCGTGCTCATCAGCACGGCGCTGTTTTGCTCGGGCATCTCGACGATTCTGCAAACCGTCGGCGTCTGGAAGTTCGGTGTGCGTCTGCCGATTCTGCAAGGCGTCGCATTCAGCAGTGTCGGGCCGGTGATCGCGATCGGCACGAGTCCGGGCGTCGGCTTTGCCGGCGTGTGTGGCGCCGTGATTGGCGCGGGTCTGTTCACGATGTTCGCCGCGCCGCTGGTCGGGCGCTTACGAAGATTCTTTCCACCCGTGGTGACCGGCTGCATCGTGACCGTGATCGGCTTGCAGTTGTTTCCCGTCGCGTATCAATGGGCTGGTGGCGGCGAGGCCGCGCAGCAGCAGTTCGGCGCGCTGCCCTTCCTGAGCGTCACGCTGTTCGTCGCGCTCGTGATTCTCGCGATCAACCGTTTTGCCAATGCGTTTCTGCGCAATCTGTCCGTGCTGATCGGTTTGATTGCCGGCGGCATTCTGGCATGTTCACTCGGCATGGGCAATTTCGCGAGCGTGGCACAGGCGCCGTGGTTCACCATGCCGCTGCCGTTTCACTTCGGCACGCCCGTTTTTTCGCTGGTGCCGGTGCTGACGATGATCGTCGTGATGGTGGTGCAGATGGTCGAATCCATGGGCCTGTTCGTCGCGATCGGCGACATCGTCGATAAGGACGTGAGCGAGGAGGACGTGGTGCGCGGCATGCGTGCGAACGGTCTGGCGAGCGCGATTGCGGGCATGTTCGCGGCGTTTCCGTTCATCGCGTTCATGGAGAACGTCGGGCTCGTCATTCTGACCGGCGTGCGCAGCCGCTGGGTGGTGGCGATCAGCGGCGTGCTGATGTGCGTGGTGGCGCTGGTGCCGAAGATCGGCGCGGTGGTTGCGTCGACGCCCTCCGCCGCGCTCGGCGGCGCGGGTATCGCGATGTTCGGCGTGGTGGTCGCGGCCGGTGTGCAGACGTTGGCGAAGGTGGACTTCGAGCGCAATCGCTACAACGTGCTGATTGTCGGCTTTACGATCGCCACCGCGTTGATTCCTGTAATGGCGCCGCAGGTCTTCAAGCACATGCCCGACTGGACGCAACCGTTCCTGCACAGCGGCGTGGTGCTGGCGTGCCTCGTTTCCGTCGTGCTGAACGCGGTGCTCAACGGCGCGCATGAAGAGGACGTGGTGCCGGCGCACAACATGGTCCGCGAATAAGCGGATGGTGCATGACGAGCGCGGCCGTCTTTGCAAAGGCGGCCGCTTCGCAGTAACCGAAAGGATATCGAATCGTGAGCATGCAAACTGAAGCGTTGCTGATCAAGAACCCTGTCGCGGTGATGAGCGGAATGAGCGGCGAGCGCGCGAGGCTCGGCCAGGTCGATCTGCGGATCCGCAATGGCCGTATCGAAACCATCGCGCCGAATCTCGAACCGCGTGCGGATGAACGCGTAATCGACGCGCGTTCCTGCGTGGTGTATCCGGGCTGGGTCAACACGCACCATCATCTGTTCCAGAATCTGTTGAAGGCCGTGCCGTCCGGTATCAATGCGGATTTGCAGGAATGGCTCGCCGCTGTACCGTATCCGCGTCTTGCGCGTTTTACGCCGGATCTGGCGCGCGTTGCCGCTCGCCTGGGTCTTGCCGAGTTGCTGCTCTCCGGCGTGACGACGTGCGCCGATCATCACTATCTCTATCACGCGGACGGCACCACCGAAACCGGCGATCTGCTATTCGACGAAGCGGCTTCGTTCGGCATGCGCTTCGTGTTGTGCCGCGGCGGCGCGTTGCAGGCGGCGGGAGATCATCCGGGTTTTTCCAAAGTCGCGCTCAAGCCCGAGACGCTCGATCAGATGCTTGCCGATATCGAGCGTTTGAAGTCGCGCTATCACGATGGCGGCGAGGCTTCGATGCGTCGCGTTGTAGTCGCGCCGACCACGCCGACGTTTTCCTTGCCGCCCGAACTGTTGCCCGAAGTCGCGCGCGCGGCTCGGCGGATGGGTTTGAGGTTGCATACGCACCTGTCCGAGACGACCCGTTATGTCGATTTCTGCAAGGAGCGCTTCAACAAACTGCCGGTCGAGTTCGTCGCCGATCATGAGTGGCTTGGACCGGATGTGTGGTTCGCACATCTCGTGCATCTGCAGGCGAGCGAGATCGCGATGCTCGCTGAAACCGGCAGTGGATGCTCGCATTGCCCGGTCAGTAACGCCAGGTTGGGCAGCGGCATCGCGCCCGCGCCGCAGATGGCGGCCGCCGGCGTGCCGATGTCGCTCGCCGTGGATGGCGTGGCGTCGAACGAATCCGGCAGCATGACCAACGAGGCGCATTTCGCGTGGCTCGTGCATCGCGCGTCGCAGGGCGCGTCGGCGACTACCGTCGAAGAGACGATTCACTGGGGCAGCGCGGGTGGCGCGGGCGTGCTCGGACTCGATGCGGTCGGCACGCTTGAAGTCGGCAAGGCCGCGGACTTCGTGCTGTATGACGTCAGCGATCTGCGCTTCAACGGCTTTCACGATGTCGCCGTTGCGCCGGTGACGGCGGGCGAGCCGGCGCGCGTTCGCTATAACGTGGTGAACGGCCGCGTGGTGGTGGATAACGGCGTGATTCCGGGTCTCGATCTCGACGCGCTGCGTTATGAAGCCGCTGAGGGCGTGAAGCTGTTGCTCGCCGATTAAAGCAAAGGGGACGCGTCAAGATGCAAAGCAAACGAATCCGGCTCGGTATTCTGACGCCGTCGTCGAACACCGCGCTCGAGCCGATGACGGCGGCGATGCTGAGCGAACTGCCGCACGTCAGCGCGCATTTTGCCCGCTTCACGGTGACGGAGATCGCGTTGTCCGAGCAGGCGCTCGGCCAGTTCGAGGTGAGCCGGATTCTGACGGCCGCGCGTCAACTGGCCGATGCGCGGGTGGACGTGATCGGCTGGAGCGGAACGTCGGCGGGCTGGCTGGGATTCGAGCGCGATCAGGCGCTGTGTCGGCAGATTACGCAGGCGACGGGCATTCCCGCGACGACTTCGGTGCTGGCGCTCAACGAGATCTTCGAGAAGACCTGTGTGCGGCGACTGGGTCTCGTATCGCCCTATACGGATGATGTTCAGCAGCGGATTGTGCGTAACTATGAGAAGCTCGGGATTGAATGCGTCGCGGAACGGCATTTGGGGCTGCGAGATAATTTCAGCTTCGCTGAAGTGCCCGATACACAACTCGCGATCATGATGCGCGAGGCAGCGTTCGCGAGACCGGATGCAGTGACGACCTTCTGCACGAATCTGCACGCGGCGCATCTGGTGCGTGCGTTCGAAATGGCGACGGATATTCCTGCTTATGACACGGTGGCGACGGTGGTCTGGAAGGCATTGAGGATGGTGGGAGTGGATATGAGGCCGTTGGCGAGATGGGGGCGGCTGTTTGCGTTTGAGTGCGACGTCATGCGTGCGACCTGAAGTTGAAAAATTGACACGCGATCATTGAACCGCTCGAAGATGTTTCTCACGCTGTTGTCTGTGCGTCGAGCCAACGCGTGGGAAATTCATTTTCACGGTTCAATGGCCTCGCCAAATCACAGCTTCGACGCCATCACAGGCGTTAGCGCCATCGACCTCAACCGTTCCACAGCCTCCACAAACGAAACCGTCATTTGCCGCCCATCCCGCAAGCGGATACTAATCGTCTGATCCCGCTCATCGCGCGAGCCCACCACAACCAGAAGCGGCACCTGTTTCTCGCGCGCATCGACAATCTTCTTCTCCAGCCGTTCAGGCCGACTATCAAGTACCGCCCTGACACCCGCATCGTCGAGCGCCTGCATGACCTCTTGCGCGTAAGCTCGATTCGTTTCGCTAATCGTCGCAACCACGACCTGTTCAGGCGCCAGCCACACCGGCAACCATCCCTCGTGATGCTCCAGCAGCATCGCGATGAACCGCTCCATGCTGCCGAGCACCGCGTGATGAATCATTACAGGCCGCTCACGCTCATTGCGCTCGTTGACGAACTCCGCGTCGAGCCGCTCGGGCAGCACGAAATCGAGCTGGATCGTGCCGCACTGCCAACTGCGCGCGCGGCTATCCAGCAGATGAAATTCGAGTTTCGGCCCATAAAAAGCGCCCTCTCCTTCGAGCACCTCGAATTCGAGCCCGGCCGCACGCGCCGCATTCGCCAGCGCATCTTCCGCGCGATCCCACGTTTGATCGTCGCCCGCGCGCATGGCCGGCCGCGTCGCGAGCGCGACCTTGAACCGGGGAAAACCGAGATCCGCATAGACCGTACGCAACAACGCACAGAAGCGGCCGACTTCTACCTCGATTTGAGCCTCCGTGCAGAACACATGCGCATCGTCCTGCACGAAAGCACGCGTGCGCTTCAATCCTTCGAGCGAGCCCGACGGTTCATCGCGATGACACGCGCCGAACTCGCTGTACCGCACCGGCAACTCGCGATAAGACCGCACGCGCTGATTGAATACCTGCACATGACAGGGACAACTCATCGGCTTCAGACACAGCGCGCGGCCTTCTTCCGCATCGGCTAACGAATACATCGCCGCGCCGAACTTCTCCCAGTGCCCGCTCTTCTCCCACAGCGAGCGCGCCAGCAATTGCGGCGTGCGAATCTCGCGAAAGCCCGCGCGACGCATGCGCGCACGCACATAAACTTCGAGCACGCGATACAGTTCCCAGCCGCGCGGGTGCCAGAAAACCATGCCGACGCCTTCTTCCTGTTGATGGAAGAGGTCGAGTTTATTGCCGATTACACGATGGTCGATATCGTTCACAGTCTTGCTCCATTTGATCGGTTACCGCGAATGGATGCCGCAAACGGAGGTCCAGAAATGCCAAAGGCCCCGTCCGTTTCCGGCGAGGCCTTTGGTGGTTTGCCACAGCGTCCTGCTTCTAGCGCGTGCAACCTCCAGACGACCCGCCTGTGAAGGTGGTCGTCGTGGTGGTGACGGCAGCGAAGGGAATCGAGTGGAAGTCCATGGATCGACAGTAAACGATTTTGTGACGGGACGTCAATCGCATTCTCGCCGCGCTCTGGTCAGAACGGCACATTAAACGCTACGATGTATGTCTGATCCGAAGCCCGTGCGTCTGCGCGAAACTTCGGTCTGCAACTCAACGATCCATCGAGCCTCTGACCTTGACTATCCATATCCGTCCCGCTCGCGCCGCCGACGCAGCGTTGATTCTTCGCTTCATCACTGAACTCGCGGTGTACGAGAAAGCGGAGCACGAAGTCGTCGCGACCGTCCACGACATCGAAGCGAGCCTGTTTTCCGCCGCTTCCAGCGCGAAGGCGCTGATCTGCGAGATGAACGGCGAGCCCATCGGCTTTTGCGTCTACTTTTTTTCGTATTCCACCTGGCTCGGCAAGCAGGGGCTTTATCTGGAAGACCTGTACGTGTCGCCGGCATCGCGTGGCAGCGGCGCGGGCAAACAGATGCTGCGTCACCTTGCGCGGATTGCCTGCGACACCGGTTGCGGCCGCTTCGAATGGAGCGTGCTCGACTGGAACGAGCCGGCCATCGGCTTCTATGAATCGATCGGCGCAAGCGCGCAAAGCGAATGGGTACGGTATCGGTTAGCGGGAGACGCGCTGAAGAAGTTTGCCGAGGGCGACGTGTGAGTGGTACGTTTATTCGCGCCGCAGACATAGCGACTTGGCGGCGATACCCACTGTGATACGTGCCTTGTTTGTCTGCAGCAAAAACCGCCTGCGCAGTCCAACCGCTGAGCAAGTGTTCGCCGGTTGGCCCGGCGTCGAGACCGACTCGGCCGGTCTCGGTGCCGATGCCGACCTGCCTCTTTCGCCCGAGCAGGTTCGCTGGGCCGACATCGTGTTCGTTATGGAGAAAGCGCATCGCGCGCGGCTGTCGGCGAAATTCCGCGCGTGCCTGAACGGCAAGAAAGTCGTATGTCTCGACATTCCCGACGACTATGCATTCATGCAGCCGGAACTCGTTGCGTTACTGGAATTGAAGGCGGGCAAGTTCCTTCGAAGCAAGTAGTGGTGCGCACTGGGCCCTACTCACTCACTGCGCCTCGCCATTCGCCACAGCGTCCACTTCGAACGCATCGCCCGTTGCAAAGAACGTTCCTCCGGCCACATAGTGACAGGTGCGCAGATCAGGATCGTCGCCGAAATGCCAGCGGTTGTTCGAGTACACGCGGCTATCCGCATACGCCGCGACGACTTCGCCGATGATCAGATCGTGGCGCTGGCTATCGTCCGGAATGACCTTGCACTCCATCCAGGTGATGCAACCCGCGAGCATGGGCACGTCGATCTGTTGCGCGGGGAACGTCTCCAGGTCGAAGGCGGAGAACTTGTCGAGTTCCGTGCCCGCGTTCGTACCCACCGCCAAGGTTTGCGCAGCGAATCCACGGCTCGGCAGTTGCAGCCCGAACACGCCGCTTGCCTCGATCAGTTGTCGCGTGAGCGTGCGGCTATCCACCACCACGACCACCTTCGGCGGGTTGAAGTCGAGCGGCATCGCCCACGAGGCCGCCATCACGTTCGAGCGGCCACCATGCGCGCTGGTGATGATCGTGACCGGACCATGATTCAGCAGTTGAGTGGCCCGCGGCAAAGCCACGGGTTCTCGGGTGATTTTCATACGTAGAATCCGCGTCAAATGAATGAGAGCGATTGTAGCGTCGGGGCTCGATACGCGCTGCGCACGCCACTTCGGCCCGATCCAGGTGAGAATGCAAGACGGTCGAACTTGTCGGAGAAACCATGCACATTGTCTGCCCGCATATCGCTGACAGTAGCGTCGTAGCACTCGCGAACTGAAGCGCGAATGTTCACCGAGTACATCGTCAAATGGGATCTGCAGCAGGACGGCGCGCCGATTCGCACGCACAGTAGCCGGCTGCTGCCGGTGCGCCGCCACGGTATTCCCGCGATGCTGAAAGTTGCACAGGAACCGGAAGAGAAATTCGGCGCGCGGTTGATGGTGTGGTGGGACGGCGAAGGCGCGGCCCGCGTGCTCGCGCACGATGCCGACGCCCTGCTGCTCGAGCGCGCGCAAAGCAGTCACGCGCTCGCGGACCTGGCACGCACCGGCGATAGCGACGCCGACGACCGCGCCACCGACATTCTCTGCGCCACTGCGGCGCAGCTCCACGCGCCACGAAGCAAACCGCCGCCCGCATTGATCGATTTGCCGCGCTGGTTCGCAAGTCTCTGGCCCGCCGCGCAAGAATACGGCGGCTGGTTGCACGACAGCGCCACTGTCGCGCAAGCCCTGCTCGCCGCGCCGCAAGACCCGGTGGTGTTGCACGGCGACATTCATCACGGCAATGTGCTCGATTTCGGCTCGCGCGGCTGGCTGGCCATCGACGCGAAAGGCCTCTACGGCGAACGCGGATTCGACTACGCGAACATTTTCTGCAATCCGGATGAGGCGTCGGCGTTGCGACCGGGTTGGTTCGAGCGTCGCGTCGAACGGGTCGCGCGGATGGCTGGACTCGATCGGCGCCGTCTGCTGCAGTGGATTCAGGCGTGGTCGGGGTTGTCCGCGGCGTGGATTCTCGAGACGGGCGAGGCGCCCGACATCGATACGAAGATCGGCAGGCTGGCTGCCGAGGCGCTCAAACTCTGAAGCGCTAAAGCGCAAGTAAGATCAGGCAAATCAGGGCGGCAACTCGCGAGCCGCCGCCCGGGTGTACATCAGTGCGGCGCTTTACCGTTGGGTACAGCGTCCAGCGGCTTGTGCTGTTCCTCGCCAAGTCCCGGGAAGAACGCGTTCCAGGCGGCGCGCACGCCTTGGGCCGCGGTGGCCTCGGCAGCGATCGATTCGGCTTCGCCTTCGCCGGCTGTCGATGGATCGGCGGACAAGCCGCGCCAGTGTGTGAACACGAGCAACGGTTTCTCGGTCCATACGCCGTCGCCAAACTTCGCGAAGGCCGTGTCCCCGCTCGTCAACTGCACCTCATACCAGCCTTCACGGACGGGCGTGTGGGCCTCAAGCTCAAACCACGGGGTCGGTTCGATTTCCTTCATGTCGTCTCCGGTCGGATAAATCATCATAGATAACCACAACAAAGGCTTTCTTCATGCCGGGGTCAGCAACGGCCCGGCAAGCGCGCTTGCGGCACCGCGTGTCACGCGATGTTGCAGTGCGGCGCGTGCGGCATGAGCTGCGGGCGATTCGTCGATGTCGCACACTCCGAAATCGCCGCGCATAAGCGACACGATAGCGCGACATGGGCCGCGCGGACAAACGCAAAAAGTTACACGCGCAACTTCGTGCCCGACGTGGCTGCCGGCCGGCGCTTCGGCTTGCCGTCCAACCCGGCCGCGAGCCCGGCCAGCACACGGATTGCGGGCGCCAGCCGTTCGGCCGGCGTATTGCCGTAACCGATCACGAGCCCATTCGTTTCGGCGCGCGGTTGCAATGCGAAGCCGGACAGCGCGCGCGGATTGAGCCCTTGCGCGAGCGCACGTTCGGCCAGCGTCCGATCGTCGATGCGCGGCGGCAAGCGCAGCGTCAGATGCATGCCGCAATTGCCGCCGAGAATCTGCGACGGCGCGAAATGCTCGGTCAGCGCATCGCGCAAAGCCTGCTGGCGCTCGCGATACAGACGCCGCATACGTCCGAGATGCCGCCCGAACTCGCCGCTCTCGATGAAATGCGCGAGCGCCAGTTGTTCCAGCCGATGTCCGCCGCGCAGCATCTCCTGCACCGCGATGGCGGTGTGCGCCGCGATCGGCTGCGGCAACACCACGAAGCCGATGCGCAGCGCGGGAAACATCGTTTTGCTGAACGAGCCGACGTACAACACCGGCGCGTCCTCGACCAGCCCTTGCATGCTGGCGATCGGCTCGCCGGTGTGGCGGAACTCGCCGTCGTAATCGTCTTCGATCAGCCACGCGCCGCTGCGGCGCGCCTGGGCGATCAGTTCCAGCCGACGCGCCACGGACAGCACCGAACCCGTCGGGTACTGATGCGCCGGCGACGTGTAGATCAGCTTCGGCGGTTGCGTGCGCCATGCGTCGGATGGCACCGCCATGCCTTCGGCGTCGACGGGAATCGGCAGCGTGGCCAGGTCGCCCAGATTGAACGCGGCCTTCGCGCCGCGATAGCCGGGATCCTCGACCCACGCCACGTCGCCGGGATTGGAGAAGAGGCGCACGCACAGGTTCAGCGCCTCCTGCGCGCCCTCGGTGATCACCACCTGCGAGCCTTCGCAGCGGACGCCGCGCGCCATGCGCAAATGTGCGGCGATCGCGTCGCGCAACGCCGGCTCGCCAGCGGGCGTGCCGTAGCCCAGCGCGAGGGGCGATGCGCGTTCCATCGAGCGTTCGAGCGCGCGCCGCCACGCAGTCAGCGGGAAACGGTCCAGGGCGGGCGTGCCGGGCGTCAGAGGGAAAGTGTTGTCGGCGTGGGTGCGCGTGGCCGCGAACTGCCCGACGCGCGACGCGTAGGCCACATCGGGCGCGGCCGGCTGCGAGGGCGGCTCACCGCGCGCGGATGGGCTGGAAAGCGGGCTCACGCGCGTGCCCTTCTTGTCGGCGACCACGTAACCCACGGCGGCAAGATGCTCGTACGCGATCACCACCGTGTTGCGCGACACGCCCATTTCCGCCGCGAGCAGGCGCGACGACGGCAACAGCGACCCCGCAGGCAAACGGCCCGCGAGAATCGCCTGCTGCAAGCGCTCGAGCAATTGTTTTTGCAGCGGCTCGGGCTTTGCGCCGCCGCCGGCGGCCGCCGACGCAGCCGGGCTGGCAAGCGGACCAATGATCTCGATCATCGCGGCTGGACCTATCAAATGACGTTGACGTGGATCTTTTTAACATACCACGTTTGCCGTATCTTTCTTTCATCATCGACGATCATTCGTAACCGACGGCAACTTTCAACCTTCCTGCATGGGACCAACGATATGGAATCCAGACGCAACGCATTCGACCAGCCGATAGGTGCCCCCGTGCCGGATTGGAACGGCGCTCAGGCTCCAAGCCGCGAGCCGCTGATAGGCCGCTATTGCCGGATCGAACCGGTAGACGTGGAACGTCACGCCGAGGACCTATACGACGCGTACAACTCGGCCACGGACGGCCGCGACTGGACCTATCTGGGCGTCGGTCCGTTCGAGAGTCTCGCTGCCTATCGCGAGCATCTGACGCGCGCCGCCGCGTCCGCCGATCCGCTGCACCATGCGGTGATCGATCTGGCGACCGGCAAGGCGGTCGGCACGCTGGCGCTGATGCGGATCGACCGCGCCAACGGCGTGATTGAAGTCGGCCACGTCACCTATTCGCCGCGCCTGAAGCGCACGCGCATCGCCACCGAAGCGATGTTTCTGCTGATGACCCAGGTGTTCGACAAACTCGGCTATCGGCGCTTCGAATGGAAGTGCGATTCGTTGAACGCGCCGTCGCGCGCGGCGGCTTTGCGCTACGGCTTCACGTTCGAGGGGATCTTCCGCCAGGCGATCGTGTATCGCGAACGCAATCGCGACACGGCGTGGTTTTCGATCATCGACAGTGAATGGCCCGCGCTGCGTTCGAGCTATACGCGATGGCTCGATACCGGCAATTTCGATGCGCAAGGCCAGCAGGTTGAGCGGCTGGCGGATCTGATCGCACGGCAGCGGGCAGTGACAAGCGGCGACGCTTAATGAGCTGATTGTCGAGCCGGCCGGCGCGCATGGCTTGCTCCATCTGACCGGCAACCGCGGCGCTCGCCGCGTGCCGGCTCAAACCGCGTGGGCCTGCCGACGCAGCACGATGGTCGGCTTGCCTTTGTACGTGGTGCGATGCTGCTCGCGATAGCCGCACTTGTGAGCAACGCGCAGCGACGGCAGATTCTCCGGCGCAACGATGCAGGCCGTTTCGCCATCCGGCCACTGCATGTCCGCCCACTCAAGCGCGGCGCGCACGGCTTCGGTCGCGTAGCCGCGGCCATGCACGGCCGGGTCTAGCGCCCAGCCGACTTCGGGCGCCATCAATGACGGTTCGATCTCGCGATGATAGTCGGCAAAGCCGACTTCGCCGAGAAACCGGCCGCTCTGCTTTTCCCGCACGACCCAATAGCCGTAGTTCAGCATCGCCCAATGGCCGGCGTAGCGCAGCAGACGCGCCCAGACTTCTTCGCGCGTGAAGGGCTTGCCGCCGATGTAGCGGATCACTTCGGGATCGGACCACATCGCGTAGCTTTCGAGGAAATCGTCGCGGGTGTGGGGTCGCAGGGTGAGGCGGGCGGTGGTGAGGAGCGTGGGAGCAATCGGCATTGCGTAGGAGCGGATAGTTGATGAATGGCTTGGCAATCAGCGGCTCGATGATCGCAGATTTTTTGCGCGCCAGGGACGTGGACAAAATCCTGCGTGCGCGCGTGCGGCAAAGCTATGGCATGCGAAGAGACTTCGCCCTACACTCGCCGGGTACGGCCAACCATCGTTGCCACGCGCTCACTACCGCTCCGTCGATGAAAACTCGCCTGCGCTACCTCACCGCGCTGATCGTGAACGTCGCCTTGCCCGTGCTCGCCTACCGGCTCGCTTTCCCGCACTGGGGCCAGCTTGGCGCGCTGGCCGCGTCGGCGCTGCCGCTGGTCGCCTGGATAAGCTGGGACCTTTTGCGCTATCGCCATTTCGACGCGCTCAGCGCACAAGTGCTGATCGGCATCGTGCTGTCGCTGCTGGCACTCAGCATCGGCTTCGGCGGCAACACGCGAATGCGCGAGATCGCAGACCCGATGGTCTCCGGCATGATCGGCGTATCGTTCCTGTTGTCGCTCGCGCTGCCCAAGCCACTGGTGTTTTACCTCGCCCGCTCGACCATGTCGCGTGAGGATCATCGCAGCGTCGAGAGCTTCGAAAAGCATTGGCGCGAACGTCCCTCGCTGGTCGCGTACATCCGCTTGATGACGCTCGTGTGGGGCATCGGCATGACGGGCGAGAACATATTGCGCAGTCTGATCGTCTGGCAATGGCCCGACGATCCGCGCTCGGTCATCGCTTCCAACGTGCTGAGATACGGCGTCTATGCCGGCCTGACCGTCTGGACCTTCTGGTGCCGCCGGCTGATCAAGCGAGACGCGCTACGTTATCCGGACGACACTGTAGACGCGACCAAGACAAACCACCTCGCCAGTTCATAAGCCCGAACCTCACGCCAGTTCGAGAAAGCGCGCCAGACAGGGATTGCGATTCGTCGGCGACCACGCCAACACCTGTTCGATCAGCGGCGCATCGACCAGCGGCCGGAACACCACGCCCGCGAGTTGCGCGCGGCGCATGGAAGCCGGCACGAGCGCTACGCCCACCCCTTCGTCGACGAGACTCAGCACCGTCTGTTGCAACTGCACTTCGAAACGTATGTCGGGTTCGAAGCCGCCCGAGCGGCAATGCTCGAGGATCGTCGCGCGCAATGTTGGCGCGACTTCCTCGGACGCGAGCACGAACGGCTCGCCAGCCAGTTGCGCGATCTTCAGACGCCGCGCGCGAGCCCGCGGATGACTGCGCGACAGCGCAACACATAGCGGCTCGCTGAGAATCGTGCGTGCGGCGAGCCCCTTGTCCGGCGCGTTCGGGAACATGATGGCCGCGTCGATCTGCCCGGTCAGCACCTGCGCAGCGAGATCGTTCGAGACGACCTCGCGCAAATTCAACGCGACCTCGGGATACGCCGCGCCGAAAGCCCGCGCATAACCCGGCACGACGCTATACGCCGCACACATCGTGAAGCCGATGGCGAGCTTGCCGGCGTCACCCTGCGCGGCGGCTTGCGCATTGCTGACCGCTTGCTCAACGGAGGCGAGAATCGCTTTCGCGTCGGCGTAAAAACGCTCGCCCGCAGCGGTCAAGCTCACGCTGCGCGGGCTGCGCTCGACCAACGTCACGCCGACGCTCGCCTCCAGCGCCGCCAGTTGACGGCTCAACGGCGGCTGCGACAGATTGAGACGCGCTGCCGCCCGGCCGAAATGGCGCGTCTCGGCCAGCGTCACGAAGTAGCGCAGCGGCTTGATATCAATCACGATGCCCTCACGCAAAATGACAATGCAAAAAAGGTATTATTAAGCACAGAAAACAGTATTGGATTGTATCGCCGCTAACCTCTACGCTGGCGAATCGCCACGCTTCCCCCACATCTCTGTGCCGATGTTAGCCACCCTCGAAATCCTGCTTCCCGTTTTCGGTTTGATTTTCGCGGGTTTCGCCTGCCGCCGGCGCAACGTGCTCGGACCAAACTCGGCGTCGGAGCTGAACCGCTTCGTGGTCTGGCTGGCACTGCCGGCGCTGCTGTTCGACATCATGGCGCACGCCACGTGGCAGCAGCTCTATCAACCGGCCTTCGTCGCTACATTTTCGATTGCGTGCGTTAGCGTGTTCGTGCTGATTCTGGCGATGCGGTTAATGACCGGCCGGCATCTCGCGGATGCAAGCGTCGATGCGATTGCGGCCTCGTATCCGAACACCGGCTATATCGGCTTCCCGCTTGGCATGATCGCGTTCGGCTCGGCGAGCCTGACGCCGACTACGATCGCCACGATCCTTGTCGCATGTGTGCTGTTCGCGGTTGCCATCGTGCTGATCGAAGTCGGTCTGCAGACCGAACGCACGCCACATAAGCTGGGTTTGAAAGTGCTGCGCTCGCTGGCCCGCAATCCGCTGATCGTGTCGCCGATTGCCGGCGTGCTGTTTGCCAGCCTCCACGTCGCGTTGCCGGCCAGCGCGGAGACCTTCCTGAAACTGCTGGGCGGCGCAGCGAGTCCATGCGCGCTGGTGAGCCTCGGTCTGTTCCTCGCCGAGAAGCGCCCGGCCGACGCCGGCGCACGAGGCATCTCCTGGCTGCTCACTGGCGTGAAGCTGCTCGTGCAGCCGGCGCTGACCTGGTGGCTCGCGGCACGCGTGTTTGGGCTCTCGTCGACGCTGGTCGAAATGGCGGTCATTCTCGCCGCGTTGCCCACCGGCACCGGCCCGTTCATGCTCGCCGAGTTCTACGAGCGTGAAGCGCACATCACCTCGCGAACGATCTTGCTCTCGACCGTAGGCTCGATCGTGACCCTCTCGTTGCTGCTGCTGTTGATGGGCCATCGCACGTAAGCGCACGCGAGCACACGTAAGCGCACATAAGCGCACATAAGCGAATCCACGCGCACCCGAACGCGCCGACCGGCGCGCAAGCTGCGCAGGCACGCACCTCGCGCTATGCTTCGCGAACGGATCGCCCCGGTCCGCGACCTTCGTCCGCAATGCGCAAAGCCTGAGCCAAGCCGCCGTGCCCAAAGCCCGCCCACCCGAACTCCACGACGACGCCGACGCCCGTTCGCTCGCGCGGCACTATCCGCGCGGACTGCGTATCGACCCGCACTCGCACACGTGGGCGCAGGTGCTGTACGCGGTATCGGGCGTGATGTGGGTCGAGGTCGGCCGCGAAGCGCTGGTCGTGCCGCCGCAGCGCGCCGTCTGGCTGCCGGCCGGCACGCTGCACTCCATCCACATGATGAGCGAAGTGGAGATGCGCAACCTCTATCTCCACGCGCGTAATGTCGGTCACCTGAGCCGCCGCAGCGACGTGTTCGAAGTGAACGGCCTGCTGCGCGAACTGATCACGTCGATCGCGGAGCATGAAGGCAGCGACTCGCGCGATCAAACCTATCTCGACGCCGCCTACCGTCTCGCCATGCTGGAACTGGGACACGCGCCGCGCTCGTCGCTGCGCATCGCGCTGCCCGACGCTTCGGACCGGCGGCTCGATGCGTTGTGCCGCGCGGTGATCGACAATCCGTCGATTGCGATCAGCTTCGAACAGCATGCGGCGTCGGTCGGGGCGAGCGTGCGGACGCTGGCGCGGCTTTTCACACGCGAACTGGGCGTCGGCTTTGCAGAATGGCGCCGCCAGGTGCAACTGGCGGTCGCCGTCTCCTGGCTCGCCGAAGGACGCCCGGTGAGCAGCATCGCACGCTCGCTCGGGTTTCAGCCGAGCAGCTTCAGCGACATGTTCCGGCGCGAACTGGGCGCACCGCCGACCGGGTTCGATCCAAGCGGCACATTGAGCGAAATCGCGTCCGCCGTCTCGCCCGAAGCCGCGAAAAGCCGCCAAAGTTGATCAGGTTCCCTGCGTACCAGCACGCAGGACTTGGAAACGTCTTGTCCGAATTTCGAAAGCCTTTGTCTCAACGCCTTTCTGCCCGCCACCTAGACTAACGTTCAATCTACCGCGCAACGCAGCCCGGAATCCAATTGGAGCCACAACCGATGAAAGCCATCCAGTTCAAATCTTTTGGCAGCCCCGAAGTGCTCGACTACACCGACCTGCCGACCCCGCAAGCCGATGCGGACAACGTCGTCGTGCAGGTCAAAGCAGCCTCGGTGAACCCGAGCGACGTCAAGAACGTCTCCGGGCATTTCGCACACACGGTGCTGCCGCGCACGCCGGGCCGCGACTTCAGCGGCGTGGTGGTGGACGGCCCGCAAGCCTGGCTCGGCGCCGAAGTGTGGGGCACGGGTGGCGACATCGGCTTCACGCGCGACGGCACGCACGCCGAATTCATCAAGCTGCCGCTCGCGGCACTCTCGCGCAAACCCAAAACGCTGAGCCACGCGGAAGCCTCCGCGATCGGCGTGAACTTTGTGGTTGCCTGGCTCGGCACGGTCGAGTACGCGCATCTGCAATCGGGCGAAACCATCGCCGTGATCGGCGCCGGTGGCGGCGTGGGCGGTGCGGTGGTGCAGATCGCCAAGGCGCGCGGCGCCCGCGTGATCGCCGTGGACCGTCACGCGCTAGACGCGAACACGCCGGCGGGCCGCCTGATCGACGACTACGTGCCGTTCGATGAAACCGTCACGGACCGCTTGCGAGCGCTCACCGACGGCGCGGGCGCGGACGTGGTGTACGACACCGTCGGCGGCGTAGCGTTCGAGACCGCGTTGAGCCTCGTCAAACGTCGTGGCCGCGTGCTCGAAATCAGCGGCACGGGCAAGCGCCGCGTCGAATTCGACCTGATCGACTTCTATCACAACGAGACGCAATTGCTCGGCGTGGACAGCGCGAAACTCGGCGTCGCGGAATCGGCGCCGTTGATGACGGCGCTAGTCGACGGCTTCGAAACCGGCAAGCTGACCGGCCCGGCGATCGCACAGACATTCCCGCTCGAACGCGCTCGCGAAGCCTACGAGGCCGTGGCCGCCGGCACACGCGGCCGGGTCGTCATCGCAATGTGATCGCCATCGCGACCGGCGGGCGTGGCAGCCCGCCTCTCACCCGGATACAACAGTCATGAAAGCGTATTTGATCTCGCTGGCCGCCGGCGTGCTGGTCGGCCTCCTCTACAGCGTGATGGACGTGAAGTCGCCCGCGCCGCCAACCGTCGCGCTGGTCGGACTGCTCGGCATGCTCGGCGGCGAACATATGATTCCGTTGGTGCGGACGTGGCTGGCGTTGGGCATTCATTAACTCGCCTCTTGCGGCTGCGTCTTTCAGAGGCACCTTTTCCGTCACCCTGCGTCACACGCTAAGATTGAGCCCGACGGGCTCGTGCGTCGCCCGCAGACGACAAGAAAAGCTTTGCCTCGGAGAATCAGATGCCTGAAGAATATGAAGTGCATGGTCCGCACGACCATGCCGTGGAACATGCCGGTCATCACGACGCGGATCCGTTTGCGAGCCGCATGGCCGTGATGACGGCCATTCTCGCGACGATCGGCGCGCTGTGCGCGTACCAGAGCGGCAACAGCGAAAATCTCGCGCTGTACTACAAGAACGAAGCCGCCATCAAAAAGACCGAAGCGTCGAACCAGTGGAACTACTACCAGGCGAAGGGCGAGAAGCAAAATCTCGCCGAACTGGGCGCGGCGCTGTCCGCCGGCAACACGGACGCGCATGCGAAATTCCTCGCCGACGTCGACAAATACAAGCAGCAAAAAGAGCCGATCCGCGCGAAGGCCGAAGCGATCGAAAAGGAAGTCGTCGATAACGACGCGCGCAGCGAAGCGTTGCTGCATGGCCATCATCGCTGGGCACAGGCCACCACGCTGATTCAGGTGGCGATCGCCCTGTGCGCGATCACATTGCTGACGCGCAAGAAATGGCTGCGCAACGTCTCGTTCATAGTGGCCGGCGCGGGCGTGATCACCGGCGCGTTGGCGTTTTTCTCGGCTTGATGGGCGAAGCGGCGTGCGGCGATAGCGCGCCGCACGCTGCGAATGAAGGAGTACAGCGTGGTTGATGGGTCCGCGGTTCTTGGCGTTTTCTCTGTGTACGTGGCCGGCGTGGTGATTCCCGGGCCGAACTTCGTTGCCGTCGCGCACAAGGCTGCATCGGCGACGCGCGTCGAAGCGCTCGCGATGGTCGGCGGCATCGTGCTGGTCAATCTGTTCTGGGCAAGCTGCGCGATTCTAGGCGTCGGCATCGTGTTCACGGCTTTTCCGTGGCTCGCATTGGCGGTAAAGCTGGCCGGCGCGGGCTATCTGATCTGGTTCGGCGCACGCCTGATCGTCAACGCGTCGGCGGGTAAACCGACCGCCGGCGTGAATGCCACGGCGGGCGGCTTTCGGCAAGCGTTCGCGCAAGGCTTCGCGACCAACATCGCGAATCCGAAGTCGATGGCGTTCTTCGCCGCCGTGTTCTCGTCCGCCGCGCCGGCGCATGTCAGCGTCGGCACGTTTGTGGCGATGCTCGGCATGGTGTGCGTGGTCGCAAGCAGTTGGTACGGATTCATCGCGCTGACCTTGTCGCATGAGCGCATTGCGACCGCGTACCGGAGCTGCAAGGCGTGGATCGATCGCGTTTGCGGCGGGTTGATCGTCGCGTTGGGCTTGCGTCAGTTGATCCGGTAGGTTCTATACGCTGACACATGAGGCGTGAGGGCAAAGTGTTTTTCACTTCAGCTCGCCTCGAACGGAGCGGATATTAAAGAGATACCCACGGCGTAGCTTCATGACATAAATTGAGGAGGACGTACCGTACGCGCGTCTGCAGCGAACACTGCAACCGGCGCGATCTGTCATGGAGGAACCGCTGTGAGAGAAACAACTGATCCGTCAGGCGATGTGAGCGCCGACCTTGATGAAAGTATTCTTCTTCCGCAACTCGCCTGTCCCGCAGGCAGGATCGGCATAGCTGTCGGCGATATGTTAGAGCGATCGAATCACGCCGTCATCATGAAGTCATTCGATCTGCTCGACTTGCACGCGAACGAGCGGGTGCTCGAAGTGGGCCTCGGCAACGGCGGCCACATCGCGCTCGTGCTCGAGCAGGCCGAGACACTACGCTTCACTGGCATCGATATATCGCCAACCATGATCGCCGCCGCTCGCAGACGCAACGCAGCCTTTGTGCGCGACGGCCAGGTCCGGCTCGAAACGGCCAACGTTGTTGGTATGCCGTTCGCCACCGCCTCGTTCGACAAAGCGGTGACGAGCAATAGCACGTATTTCTGGCCGCACCTGACGGCCGGCCTGAAGGAAATTCGCCGCGTGTTACGCGTGGACGGCACGCTGGTAATCGCGGCCATCACACCCGAGGCGGCAATCGAGATGCCTTTTGCCGAGTACGGTTTCACCGTGCATGACGCAGCGGCACTCGAAGCCGCCTGCCTGGCCGCGGGATTCGGTCGGATCGGCATCACCCGATACCTCGAACCGCTCAGCGACCCGCCACAGGAGCATGGCCCGCGCGAATTTTATCTGCTGCGGGCGTGCGCCGCCTGACACGGCGGCGTCCGGATGCAGCCTACGCGGTAACCTTCAATGCCCGATACCGTGCGCGCGTTCGAGCAGCAGCTCGCGCTCGCGCGCATTGCGCGTCATCCCGGCGGCCCGTTCGAATTCTGCGCGCGCTTCTTCCATGCGTCCCAGCTTGGCTAGCAGATCGCCGCGTACACTCGGCAGCCAGTGATAGTTCGCCAGCGCAGCGTCGCTTGCCAGTGCATCGACGATCTCCAAACCGGCCGCCGGACCGAACGCCATGCCGACCGCCACCGCGCGGTTCAACTCGACCACCGGCGACGGCGCCACTTGCGACAGCGCGTCATACAGCGCGACGATCTGCGCCCAGTCGGTATCTTCCGCGCGACGCGCACGGGCGTGACATGCGGCGAGCGCTGCCTGCAACGCGTACGGGCCGCTCGCGCCGCCCAGCGCATGCGCGCTGTTGAGCGCGGCCAGTCCACGGCGGATCAGAAGCGGGTCCCAGCGGCTGCGATCCTGATCGAGCAGCAGCACCGGACGGCCTTGCGCGTCCGTGCGCGCATGCGTGCGCGAGGCCTGAATCTCCATCAGCGCGACGAGGCCGTGCACTTCGCTTTCGTCGGGCACGAGACCGCTCAGCACGCGGCCGAGCCGCAGCGCTTCCTCGCAGAGCGCCGGACGCATCCAGTCGTCGCCGGCCGTGGCCGAATAGCCTTCGTTGAAAATCAGATAGATGACCTGCAGCACCGAAGCGAGCCGCGGCGCGCGTGCGTCCGCTTGCGGCACCTCGAACGGCACCTTGGCCGCCGACAGCGTGCGCTTGGCCCGCACGATGCGCTGTGCGACGGTCGGCTCGGGCACGAGAAACGCGCGCGCGATTTCGTCCGTGGTGAGGCCGCCGAGCAGACGCAACGTGAGCGCGACGCGCGCATCGGTCGATAGCACCGGGTGGCACGCGGTGAACACGAGCCGCAGCAGATCGTCGCCGATATCGTCGGCGCGGGCGGCATCGAGAGCATCGACGAAATCGGGCACGAGATGCGCCTCCATCGCGTCGAGATCGTGACCCAGCTCCTGGTGCTTGCGGGCATGCAGCGCTTCCTGCCGCAAGCGGTCGAGGGCACGGTTCTTTGCGGTCGCCATCAGCCATGCTCCCGGGTTGTCGGGCACGCCCGCGTCGGGCCAATGTTCGAGCGCGGACACCAGCGCGTCTTGCGCCAGTTCCTCGGCAAGCCCGACGTCGCGCACGATCCGCGCGACGTGGGCGATGACCTTGGCGGATTCGATCCGCCAGACTGCCTCGATGGCACGGTGGGTGGCTGCCGTGGTCACCGCTTCAGCCCGCCGCCTTGCCGTTCGGGTCCATGTAGATGAGCTCCCAGATGTGGCCGTCGATATCCTCGAAGCCGTGCCCATACATGTAGCCGTAGTCCTGCGGCGCGCGCGGCACGGTGCCGCCGGCGGCGAGCGCTTTGGCGACCAGCGCATCCACCTCCGCCCGGCTTTCGCACGACAGGCCCACCAGCGCTTCCGTGCTTTCCTTCGGATTGCACAGCGACTTGCGGGTGAACGACTTGAACAGGTCCTTGACCAGCAGCATCGCGTAGATGTTTTCGCCGAGGATGAGACAGGCCGCCTGTTCGTTCGTGAATTGCGGTTCGAAGCTCAAACCGATCGCGCTGAAGAAGGCTTTCGATCGTTCGAGATTGTCGACCGCGAGATTGACGTAGATCTGCTTATGCATGACGGAGTCCAATGATCGGTTGCGGACAGGGCGCGGCTGGAACGCCCTGCGCCGTGTTCAGCTCGCCTCGGCGAGCGTTTTCAGATTGTTCAGGCCGTCCTCGAAATCCTTGCCGACCAGCTTGTCCATGCTGAGAAACGCCTGAATCAGCTTCGAGATGAACGGCGCGCGCTTCGCGTTTGCGCTTCAGCGCTTGCCGGCGTCCAGTTCGCGGAACCGCTCCAGCTCCGGGCCGGGTTCGAAGTCGTCGAATTCAAACAATTGACGCACCTCGATTTCGCCGTCCGCCTGGTCGCCGAAGGGCGCCGGAAAGCGCCGCGCCCATTCCATGGCTTCTTCACGCGAGCGCACCTGGATCAGCGTATAGCCGGCAATCAGTTGTTTGGTTTCTGGAAACGGGCCGTCGACCACCGAGCGCGTCCCGCCGCTGTAGCGAATGCGCCAGCCTTTCGAACTCGGTTGCAGGCCGGTGGCGTCGAGCAGCACGCCGGCTTTAGCCAGCTCTTCGTGATACGCGCCCATCGCGGCCATCAGGGACGCTTCCGGCATCTCGCCGGCTTCGCTGGCCGCGGTCGCTTTTACGAGGATCATGAATCGCATCGCCGTGACTCCTTATCGTTGTGAGGGGGAGAGCCGCGCGCTTGGCTGGCTTCTTACTCACATGACGAGCAACGCTCGGCCGGATCGACACACTTGCCGATCCGCCAGGGAAAACCCCGAAACCATATGCCGTCGATGCGAGAACCGGCTAGAGGAAACAAGGTCCGAGCTTGCGGACTTCGACCGTGCACCACGTTGCGGCCGGGCAAGCTTCGGCAATCGCCACGGCTTCTTCACGCGTTTCGACATTGAGCAGGAAGAACCCGCCGACCATTTCCTTGGCTTCGGCGAACGGGCCGTCGAGCAATTTCGGCTGACCGTCGCGCACCTGGACGCGCACGGCGTCGTTCAGGGACGTGAGCGATTCGACCGCGACCAGTTTGCCGCGCGCTTTGAGATCGGCGGAGAAGCGGACCATCTGATCGTAGACTTCGCGGCCCGCGGCTTCACCGCGTTCAATGCGTTGATTCGGGGGTTCGACGATGAGCAGCATATAAGACATGGCGTCTCCGATTTTGATCGCGCCGCGGATGTGAACGCCCTGGAGGCGTATGAAGGCAAAAACGCGCGTGCGGTGGGCTGGCGAGAGGCAGTCTAACAAGCATGAAAGCCTCCGGCAAACCTGATCCGGCACGCGCGCGGCGGCCCATTGGGCGTTTTACGGACACTCGTAATATCCGCGCGTCATGGGGAGTATTTTTTTGGCCGGCACGGTAGCACCGCTTGAAAGCATTTCACCGGCGCCCAAGGATTAGCGCCGTTCCTTTCTTTCGTCGACGCGGCTGAATGAAAAAACGCCCACGAAGGGCGTTTCATTTGCGCGTATGAGAAAGAAGAAACGCGTGCAGTCGGCTCAGACCGTCGCTTCCGCAATCGCCTGCACCTGCGCGGACCTCATCAGCCCTTCGATCATTCGCGCTTCCGCGCTCGCGATCTCGCTCAGCGATGCCACGAACAGTTGTCCGTCGAGAATCGCCAACGCCGTGCACAAACGGGCGTATTCGCCGTCTTGCAATGCCCACGCGCCTTCGTCGTGTTCACGCATGTCGAGTTGCACCATCGCGGCATGTGCGCTTTCGATGTCGGACAGAACGTCTTCACCGAGGCCGAGGCGTGCAAGTTCCTGCGACACCAGCAGATGCCGGCTCAACGTCATATGCAGATTCCGCGAGCCGTGGCCGTGACGGAATGCATCGAGGGCGGTGTAGCACTGCAATAGCATCGCTGACGTAACCGGCTCATGAGCGGTGCGGCTATAGGTCAGCGCGCGCAACAACGGGGACATGGCCGACTGGTTGTGCTTGCGGACTCGCGATTTACTGGACATATCGGTTCAACCTCCTTCTCTGACTCTCGGCTTCGCCACCGAATTCTTTTGCGCCGGTGACAAACGCCGCCGATACGCCGGCGGCTTGACAGACCCTGATGTGAGTCTGTGCAGCCATCATGGCAAGCAACTATTAAGACAGACTTAAACGGCTTCAAGTCCGGTTTTCATGCAGCATCTCACACTACGCAACCAGCGGGTTGTTCAATTCCGCCAAAAGCGTAGCGCGTAGCGCAACGTTGGGATATCGGTTCGAACTTGCCGATTACAAGTCGCGTCGCGCGTCACGACGAAAAAAAACCCTGTTCCCGCGAGGGAACAGGGCCTGACAGGATGGAACAGTCGTACTCGCGCGTGGATGCTCGCCGACGTATAACCACCGCAAACTCGCAAAGCTGTTGTTACTTGAACTACACCTGCTGAAGCTGTGTTGCGTGAACTACCACGACAAATAAAACGTGCTGCCGATACTGCTGCTGCAAAACCATTCGTTTCAGAACTGCTCACTGCAATTACAGTCGGGTCCCTCGCCTTCAACATCGCCTGACTGCAACCCCCTGCTGATTCACGCGCAAATTACATGGATCGCGCGCCGTTTGCATTGCTTCGACTACCTACTGCTTTACTGCCCTGCCGCGTTCGACAACCGCGGCAAACTGCCATCAACGGTACGGTTCAAAACAACGCGGGGGAAGACCGCGTCGATGGGGCTCGGTGATTTGTCGCTCCATGGAAAACAGTGTATTCCGGCAGGTGCGAATGCAATTGGGCGAAGCGAAGGGATTTGGCAGGCCAGTTTGGCGAATCGGTGTAACAGGCCGGTTTTGTCAGAGGTGAGTGGCGCGCAGCCTGCGTCGCCACGGCAAAACATGCGGTTATCGCGCGGGCCAATTCGTCGCCGACGACCTCGGCCGCACAGCGCAGAAATGCGCGAGTCGCAATGGCAACGACGCGCGCGACGGCACCGTCGCTCGCTGATCTTTGAGCATGTGAGCTTGCAAGACGCGCAGCGCGATCTCGTCAGCCGCGTGCGGCGAAATCGCTGATCGTCAGCAGCACTTTTTCGCCTGGACGCGCCAGCAGTTTTCTCTCCGCTACAGCGGTGATGCGTTTGCGGCCGTCAGCGAACGTCTTCAGTACACGTTCCTCGCCGGCGCCGCGTTGCAACCAGAAGTGCTGCTCCAGGGCCTCACGCGTGACGGCGCATTCGAGGTCCCGGCCTCGCGTCGAAAGCTGGAAAATCACCGTGCGTCCGTCTGCCGAGACGCTTGGTTCAAACTCGATAATCTCCATGGCCCACCTCGCAAAGTTCGTTAAACCGCTCGCCGTGTTGAACGAACGACACCGAAAAAAACTGAATACAGATGCGAAACACGCGTTGAGTTCTTTCGACTGATCAATGCACGCTATCGCGCCACGGCCAGGCTCACTGTGCGCTGGACCACTGTCGGGTGGCCGAAGCATGCGCGCTGGACCCGCGCGGACGTTTCGCGCGGAACTCGTGCAGTAGCGCATTCAACCCTTCCGTTATGGCTTGCGTGCTGCGCCGCACGCCTCGCGACGCGGACGACAGCGCGAACCACGAATGCGGCGGCCGAAGCTCGTGGCACATGCCTCGCGCATCGGCAAAGCGCAGACAACCCGTGTCGGGATAAAAGACGAGCGTGATCGCGTCGCCGTCGACCCCGTGCGTGACCGTGAATGATTTCGTATTCAGCATTTTCGTTGTTATGCCAGGTGGCGTCGGTTATCGGCGGTTCGACGTTCGAACCCACACGCGCCAGCAATTCGCGAGTGAGGCAAAAGCAAAGCGCATGCCAATGACCGAAAACTTTGTCGCATGAGCCGCGGCGAACGCGACACCAAAAGCCGGCACCATGCGGCTAGCAAGCCGCAAACGCCGACTGCGCATGAAAAACCGTGTGCGATAGCGCAAGAATCCGCTACGCGGCTGACCTTATGACGAAGGCATCTGCGTAACCGGCGACTAGCGAACTCGAGAGGCACAAACATAACCGCGTGGTAAAAAAGCGCTGCTGGCGCGACAATTCACGACCATTCTTACTGGCCGCCGGCACGCCGGAAACGCTACCAACATGTCCGGTAAAGAATCTGTCTTCACCCTGCGCCCGGCATTGGATACGGACGAGGCCTTTCTATTCGAACTGCGCAAGGCGACCATGACGGAGCACTTGGCGCGCGTCGGCGAACCGTCGGACGACACCGAGCATCGCGCGCGTCTGCTGCATCGTTATGACACAGCGCGCGTGATTTGTATCGACGGCGCGCCCGCCGGTTTGCTCAAAGCGCATCGCACCGACGCCGAGTGGGTCGTCGTGCAATTGCAGATCGCGCCTGCGCTGCAAGGGCGCGGTATCGGCGAACGCGCGCTGCACACGGTGTTGCGCGCCGCGCAGGCCGACGCGTTGCCAGTCACCCTCAAGGTGCTCAAAGGCAATCCCGCGCAGCGCCTTTACGAGCGCCTCGGCTTCGAGATCGTCGGCGAAGATGAGAGACAGTTTCACATGAGGCGCGCGCCGCGCGCGTCGGCGGAAATTGAAGCAGAATGAATGTCGGATAAAGACAGATACGCAACGGACTTGATATGACCTTTCGCGACCTCTCCGCCATCACAAGCTGGCACGCCCATGTGTATTTCGATGCGGGCAGCCGCGACGCCGCATGGACTTTCCGCGAGCAGATTAGCGCCCACTGGGGCGACGCACTGCAACTGGGTCGCTTTCACGAGCGTCTGGTCGGACCGCATCCCATGTGGTCGTATCAGCTCGCCTTCACGCAATCGCAATTCGCCGACGTGGTCGGCTGGCTCACGCTCAATCACGGCGCGCTGGATATCTTCCTGCACCCCAATACCGGCGATGCGTTACGCGATCACCGCGACGCCGCCGTATGGATCGGCCATTCGTACGAACTGGTGCTGAGCGCGTTGAATTGACTGCGGTGAACGCGGCGCGCGGCGAACCGGATCGCGCGCCGCCTCTTGCGGCTCACATGTTCGAGTACGAACTGCACCAGCCGCGCGCCGCGACTTGCTTGTCGCCGAACAGCGTGCATCCGCCGTATGCGTCGCTGGCTTTGCCCTGGAACAGCGAGCAGTTGGCACAGCTTTGTCCGGCGGCGTAGCCCGGAAACTTCGCTTTGTCGACCTTGGACGCGTCCTCTTTATAGCCGACGGCTTGCGCCTTCGGATCGGATTCGCTGAGTGTATTTGCCGTGTCGGCGAAGGCGGCACGCGTGAGCACGAACGCAGAGCCCGCGCTCACGCCCAGCAGCAGAAAATGGCGACGCGATGTTTTCATATGGGTCCAATGGAAAGTGGGGACTTGCCTCGATCGCGATAACCGCCGTCAATCGAGAAATCGCGTGAACCGTTCAACTGGTTCGCGCTCGGTGCGTAACGTGTTGACCAAAGCGTTTTCGTCGGCGAAACCGAGTGACATGCCGCACACCAGTTGCTCTTCAGGCGGCAAGCCGAGTTGCTCGGCAATCACCCGATGAAACGGCGTAAAGGCGGCTTGCGGACACGTATCGAGACCTCGCCCGCGCGCGGCCGTCATGATCGCCTGCAGGAACATGCCGTAGTCCAGCCAGCTGCCGCGCCCCATCACCCGGTCGATGGTAAAGAACAAGCCCACTGGTGCGCCGAAGAACCGATAGTTTTGCGCATGCTGCTCGTGCATGCGCGCCTTGTCGCCTTTTTCGATGCCAAGCAAACCGTACAGATCCCAGCCGATTTTGCGGCGCCGGTCGATGTACGGCGACACCCATCGATCCGGATAGTACGGATACTCTTCCTGGTACAGCGCTTCGCGTTGCGGGTGGTCGTAAGCGTCGAGCAATGCCCGCGAGAGACGCGCCAGCGACTCGCCCGTCACCACGCAGACTTTCCACGGCTGCGTATTGGTGCCCGACGGCGCGCGGCTGGCGGCTTCAAGAATGGCTTCGATATCGGCGCGCGGCACCGGCGTGGACAGAAAGGCGCGAATCGAACGCCGCGTGAGGAGCGCGGCGTCGACGTTATTGACGGGGGTGGTCATCGGTGAATTCCGGTGGAACCAGCAATTGTGGCGGTCTCCGGGAATTCTAGCGCGAGCGCGCGCTTTCCCGCTGGCGCGCCGGCAACGCCGGCCGCGCGCAGCGCGGTTTAGCGCAGTGGCGTTTTCAGCGCATCGATGAGATCGAGCGGATCGTAGGGCTTGCGCATCAGCATCGCGTGCGGCAAGACCGCGCGCTGTGCCGGCGTCAGCACGAGGTCGTAGCCGGTCAGAAAGATCACGCGCAGATCAGGCCGCTCGCGACATACGTCGAGCGCTAGATCGACTCCCGACTTACCCGCCAGCCCCACGTCGGTCAGCATCACGCTGATCGCGTGTTCGCTGAGAATCTGCTTGGCGTCATGCTCGCCTTCGGCTTCCAGAATGTCGAAGTCGAACGTGCGCAGCAATTCGGCGGTGCTCACGCGAATCAGTTCGTCGTCTTCCACCAGCAGAATCCGCAGCCGCGTTTGAGTGACGAAACTATCGGCGCCATCCGGCGTCACGGGTGGATCGATCTCGAGAAGATGCTGCTCGGCCTCGGCAATTTCGGCCGCTTGCGGATTCTGCGCTTGCAGCACGTAGCGTACTTTGCGCGCCAGCGCTTCGTGCGTGTACGGCTTGCTGAGCAATTCGATGCCTTCGTCGAGCCGCCCTGAATGCACGATCGCGTTGTCCGTATAGCCCGACGTGAACAGCACCGCGATCGCCGGCAACCGCTCGCGCGCCTTGCGGGCGAGTTCGGTGCTGCGCAACGGGCCGGGCATCACCACATCGGTAAATAGCATGTCGATCGGCACGCCACTCTCGACAATCGCCAGCGCGCTTTGCGCGTCTTTCGCTTTCAGCACGCGGTAGCCGAGATCGGAGAGCATTTCGACCACGGTCGTGCGCACTTCCTCGTCGTCTTCGACCGCGAGAATCGTTTCCGTGCCGCCCTTGGCGGGACCGGCTTCGATATTCGTTTCGAGGTCTTCTTCCTGGCGCACCCGCGGCAGATAGATGCGGATCGTGGTGCCGTGGCCTTCTTCGCTGTAGATCTTCACATGGCCGCCGGATTGCTTGACGAAGCCATACACCATGCTCAAGCCGAGGCCCGTGCCCTGGCCTTCGGCCTTGGTCGTGAAGAACGGTTCGAACACGCGCTCGCGCACTTCCGGCGACATGCCGGCGCCCGTGTCGGTGACCGCCAGCATCACGTACTGGCCCGGCGTGACCTCCGCGTTGCGTTTGGCGTAGGCGTCGTCAAGCGCGGCGTTGCCGGCTTCGATCGTGAGCTTGCCGTGGCCGCTCATGGCGTCACGCGCGTTGATCGCCAGATTCAGCAGCGCGTTCTCGACCTGAAACGGATCGACCAGCGTATTCCACAAGCCGCCCGACACGATCGTTTCGATTTCGACGCCGTCGCCGAGCGCGCGTCTGAGCATGTCGTCGAGACCGCGCACGAAGCGGCCGAGATTGACGACCTTCGGCGCGAGCGGCTGACGCCGCCCGAACGCGAGCAGTTGCGAGGCGAGGTTCGCACCGCGCGCCACACCAGCCAGTGCATTGCGCACGCGCTGCTCGGGCTTCTCCGAACCGGCGACGTCTTTCGCCAGCAGTTGCAGATTGCCGCCGATCACTTGCAGCAGGTTGTTGAAGTCATGCGCGACGCCGCCCGTGAGCTTGCCGATCGCTTCCATTTTTTGCGCCATGCGCAGCGCTTCTTCGGCGTGCCGCAGCGCCTCGGTGGTTTCCTTATCCGCGGTGACGTCGCGGCCCACGCCGTGGATGCGCGTGGTATCGGGATCGAGCGCGAGTGTCCACGCGACCCAACGCCACGTGCCGTCGATCCGCTTGAAGCGGTTTTCGTAACGCACCGGCACGCCCGTCCTGCGCAGTTCGGCCAGGTGCGTGCGGACCGTCTCTACGTCATCGGGATGAACCAGATCGACATAGGAACGCGACATCAGCCAATGCACGTTATGACCGAGCGCCGTGCTCCACGATGGACTCACACGCTGCAAGCGGCCTTCGATATCGGCCACGACCAGCAGATCCTCGCTCAGCTCCCACAAACGGTCGCGGTCCGCTACCGTTTCGATCACGCGGCGCTCCAGCGTTTCGTTCAGATCGCGCAACGCGCTTTGCGCCTTGGTGCGCTCCGCGATTTCAATTTGCGCCGCCTGATACAGGCGTGCGTTGTCGATGGCAATCGCCGCCTGCGCCGCGATGCCGGCCACGATCCGCTCGGCGCGCTCGGTGAACACGCCAGGCTCCGGGTGCCCGAAGAACAGGCCGCCGACCACTTCGCCGCCACGCGATTGCACCGGCGCGGCCAGATAGCTGCGCACCTTCACATGGCCATCCGGCATGCCACGATGCGGCGCGTTGTGGCCATAGCGCGGATCCTGCGTGATGTCGTCGACGCGCACGATGCCGTCGCCCTGGAACGTGGGCGCGAACACCGCCGTGTTGCGCGGCATGGGCAACCGCTCGAACGCTTCCTTCTGCACGCCGGAGAGCGTGAACAGCATGTAGCTGCCGCCCTTCTGGTCGAGCACGTTGTAGAAGAACGAGCCGAACGCGGCGCCGGTCAGTTCGGTAGCCGCGTCCGTCACGATCTGCACCGCGCGGTTCAGGTCGAGTTCGGCCGCCACCGTGGAGCCGACGCGATTGAGGATCTCCAGCGTGCGCGATTCCTCGCGCAGCTTCATCTCGGTCTCGCGACGCAAGCGCGCGAGTTGCAGATTGCCCGATACGCGGGCCAGCAGCTCGCGCGCAGAGAAGGGCTTGGTCAGATAGTCGTCGGCGCCATGCTCGATACCGTCGACGCGCGCTTCCTCACCCGCGCGGGCCGACAGCATCAGTACCGGCGTGTCGCGCAAATGCGGATCGGCGCGCAGCGCCCGCAGCAGGCCGAAGCCGTCGAGGCGCGGCATCATCACGTCGGAGAGCACCAGATCGGGCGCTTCCGCGCGCGCGGCTTCGAGCGCGGCCTGGCCGTCGCTCGCGAGCCGCACGTCGTGGCCCGCCGCTCGCAAGATGCGGCTCATATACTCACGCAAGTCCGCATTGTCGTCGACGACCAGCAGCCGCGCGGCGGCGGCCGGCGCAGCCTCGGGCGACGTCTCGTCGGCCGATGCCGTTTCGATCGACGCGCCGTCCACGATCTCGTTCTCCGGGCTCCAGCGCAACGCGGCATCGACATAGCTGCGCGCGTGCTTGCTCATGGTGGCATGCACGCCTGCGTCCTCGCGCTCGGACTGCACGGCGCCGGACGGCAGCGACACGGTAAAGCACGCGCCTTCGCCGAGCACACTGTCGACCCGCACGGTGCCGCCATGCAGCTTCACCAGTTCCTGCACCATCGCGAGCCCGATGCCGCTGCCTTCGACCGAGCGGCCCGGTGCGCCCGCCACGCGATGAAAGCGCTCGAACAGACGCGGTACTTCTTCTTCCGCGACGCCGATGCCGCTGTCCGTCACGCTGACCTCGACGCCGCCTGTGACCGCGCGAACCGCGACCCGGACCGTGCCGAAAAACGTGAACTTGTACGCGTTCGACAGCAGGTTCATCACCACCTTTTCCCACATCTCGCGGTCGAGCTGCACGACCACGGGGGTAGCCGGAATCTCCACCTCGAGACGCAGGCCGGCCGCCTCCATCGCGGACTGGAACAGCGACGCGAGTTCAGCCGTGAAGGCCGCGATGTCGGTGGGCTGCGTGTGAATCTCGATGCGCCCCGCCTCGATCCGCGAGAAATCCAGCAATGCGTTGACGAGTTTCAGTAAGCGCAAGCCGTTACGATGCGTGATCTCGATCAGCGCGCGGTCGTCGATATCGCTGCGTGTCTGCGCGTTATTACCGCTCGGGCCCGGCTGCGGCCTCGCGAGCAGTTCTTCGAGCGGGCCGAGCATCAGCGTCAACGGCGTGCGGAATTCATGGCTGATGTTGGAGAAGAACGTGGTCTTCGCCCGATCGATTTCGGCCAGCGCTTCCGCGCGCCGCCGCTCTTCTTCATACGCCTGCGCGTAGCCGATCGCCGCGCCGATCTGGCCGGCGACCAGGTTCAGGAAGCTGCGGTAGGCGTCGTCAACCAGGCGGCAAGGATTCAGGCCGGCGATCAGCAGCACCGTCTGCGTCGACTCGCTGCCGGCCGACACCGGCAGGATGACCGCCTGCTCCGGCGCGAGATGCCACGGTCCCCTCGGCAACGCGGTGCCGAAACGCTGCGTCAAGTCGCGCACCATCTGCGGCGCCTGGATCTTGACGACGTCGGCGATCGGCCAAAGCGATTCACCGACGCGCATCGTCTGCGGCGCCGCCGGATGGCCCGGCTCGATGCCGCACGCGCCGACCAGCGTGACCGTATCGCTGCCGGGTTCGGCCGCATAAAGCAGCGCAAAGGGCAGGTCTTGCGGATTCGCCTGCAACGCGCGCGCGCTGAGTTCGCACGCCTCGCGCCAGTCGCGGCCGTTCGGGCTGACCGCCGCCAGCTCCTTCAACAGCGCCAATTGCCGTTCGCCGACCACCTGCGCCGTGTTGTCGCTGTTGGCGCAGATGATCCCGCCCGGTTCGCCGTCCTCGCCGGGAATCGGGCTGTACGAGAAGGTGTAATACGTTTCCTCGGGAAAGCCGTTGCGCTCCATGATGAGCAGCTTCTGTTCGACGAAGATGCCTTCGGCGCCCGCCAGCGCTGTATCCAGAAGCGGCTCGATGTCAGTCCAGATTTCCCGCCATACGACGCGGGTCGGTTGACCAAGCGCGACCGGATGCTTGCCGCCGATGATCGATTTATACGGATCGTTGTAAAAATAGAGCAGCTCGTCGCCCCAGCCGATCCACAGCGGCTGACGCGACGTGAGCATGATGCGGATCGCGATCTTCAGACCTTGTGGCCAGGTGTCGGGCGCGCCGAGCGCTGTCTGCGTCCAGTCGTAGGCGCGGATCAGCGCGCCCAGTTCGCCGCCGCCGGCAAGGAAGGACGGGGCGGCCGAGCCGACGAGCGGTGCATCCGACATGAAGCGGTCCGGCTGTTTCAACGCGATCTCCTCGACGCGGCGGGTCATATTCGTGCGGACCGCTATTGCAAAAGCGGTGCCTGATACGACGGATGGCTAACGATCACCACGCAATTAATGTAGCGCGATTCTCGCACGTAGCGGTGTGCCGGAGGAAGTTGAGACGACGCGCCGAAACCCCAAGCAGCGGGCTTTTCGCGGCATGGGAGTGAGCGTTATGCGGAGGATTGTGCGGAGTGGATGAAACGCCGCGAAATGAAACCGACCTGCAGGTAAAACGTACCTCGACGCAATGCGTGCGCAGAGGCAATTTTCCCGATCGCCACGCCTTCGGCGCGCGACCGGGTTTCTTCGATCATTGCGGGCTTGCAATGTCTTTACAGCAGGCCCACACACACCGCAGCGACGATCGAGCCCAGCACCAACACCGCGCCGATGGTCTTGCGCTTGTTCAACTCCGTCCAGAGCAGAACGCCGGTGAGCGACAGCAAGATGATGCTGCCCGCGAGCGTATCGATCAGCAGCACCCAGCCGACGCTCAGGCCCACGCCCTTGTGCAGGTTAGTCAGCATCGCGAGAAACGTGTTCTCGCTGCGCTTGACCGTCACATAGCCGTTGCCCACCCAGTACTCGGCGGACGTGTTCTCATGCGGCGACGCGAAATTGAGCTGCCAGTGCTCCGGCTGGACGACGCTGCGCTCGCCCCATGCCACCGGATGAGCCGGCTCTTTCTGCACGCGCCCGGGCGTGCCCGCCAGTTTCAGTTCGTGCTTGAGCCATTTGCCCAACTCACGCGGCGTTTCCGGCGCGGGTTGCGGCAACGGCACCTGCAGCATTGCCACTTGCGGCTCGCCGGTCGACACTTTGAGCGGTCCGCCGCGATGGTTCAGCAGGAACCCCGTGGTGCCGAACAGCAAACCCAGCGCCGCGCCCCACAAGCCGACCCAGCCATGCACCTTGCGCAGCCATTTGACGAAAGTGGCGCGGCGCGAACGCTGCTGCCGCGCTTTCAATTCGTCGTTGTCGAGCCGCTGCGGCTCGCGCGTCGTTCGGTCGATGCCCGCGGGCGCTTGAACATCGATAGCCTCGGGTACGCTCACGTTTCACTCCAGGTTCGCAACAGATTGTGATAGATGCCGACGAGGCTGCGGCGCGCAGTATCGTCGGCGTGACTGGCATTCAGCCGTTGAATCGCGGTGTCCATGTCGAACAGCATCGCGCGCTGTGTGTCGCTGCGCACGAGGCTTTGCACCCAGAAGAAACTCGCGATCCGCGCGCCGCGCGTGACCGGCGTGACCTGATGCAAACTCGTCGCCGGATAGACGATCATGTCGCCGGCCGGCAATTTGACCTGCTGCACGCCGTACGTGTCTTCGATCACGAGTTCGCCGCCGTCGTAGTCGGCGGGATCGGAAATGAACAGCGTCACCGAGACGTCGGTGCGCAGCTTCACGCCATTGGGCAGCACGCGCACGGCTCCGTCGACGTGACTGCCGAACTGCATGCCGCCTTCGTACCGGTTGAACAGCGGCGGATACACCTGGTTCGGCAACACCGCGCTGATGAACAGCGGGTTGCGTTCGATCGAGGCGAGAATCACATCGCCCAGTTCACGCGCAACCGGCGTGTGCTCGGCGATCTGCTGATTGCGTTTGACGGGCGCGCCCTGATAGCCGGCGGTCGCGCGGCCGTCGACCCAGGCGTCGCCGGCCTGGTCGAGCCGCTCGCGCACGAGCCGCAACTGCTCGGCGTTCAGTACGTTCGGTATGTGCAACAACATGGTGTTTCCTCTTTGCGTCGGCTTGCCGTTCTTGGAAACGGCAAGCCTAACGCATCCCTTCAACGCGTATCAGAAGCGGTAGTCGAACGTCGCCAGCAAAGTGCGGCCGATACCCGGCACGGACCGGCCGCCGTCGGACGGGATCAGCGCGTCGTAGTAATACTTGTTGGTCATGTTCAACAGGTTCAGGCGCACGTCGTATTTCTTCGCGTGATAGGCAGCGGTCGCATCCCAGCGCGTGTAGCCCGGCACCTGCACGTAGTTCGTATTCGATGCATAGCGCGGCGACATATACGTCGGACCGCCGCCGATTTCCCAGTGCGGCGTGATCGCGTAAGTGGTCCAGAACGTCAGCGTATTGCGCGGCGTGTTGGCCGGCACGTGCCCTTGCGTACCGTCGCGCGCCTTCAGGATGATGGCGTCCATGTACGTGTAGCCGCCGAACACTTGCCACTTGTCGGTAATGTGGCCCGTCACGCCGGCCTGGAATCCGTCGACGCGAACGTCGCCGTCGAGTTCGTATTCGGTCGGCGAAACTTGCGTGCGCGCGTTGGTCTTTTCTTCGCGGAAGAACGACGACGTCACCGAGAGATTGCCGCCGAGCAGATCCCATTTGCCGCCGACTTCGTACGACTTGGTCGACTCAGGTGCGAGGTTCTGCGTAAGGTTGGTCACCGTCAGCGCTTCGAGCGACGGGTTGAACGACGTGCCGTATGACACGTAGTACGACTGCCAGTCGGTCGGCTGATAAATCACGCCGGCGCGCACGCTGGTGAAGAAGTTGGTTTGCGTCGCGTAGCTCGGCGCGCTGATCGTGTTGTGAATCTGTGCCTGGAAGCGATCCCAACGCAATCCGCCAATCACCTTCCACTGCTGGCCGATCGACACGGTGTCGTTCACGTACGCGCCGATTTCGTTCGAGCCGGAATCGGCGTAGTTGCCGACCGTGGTGGTCACACCGGCAGGGTTGGACAGATACGCCGGGTTCACCATCGACACGACCGGCAAGTTACCGCGGGTTTGCGCCTGGTTCGAATAGCTGTCGTGGCCGAGGTCGACGCCGGCGATCAAATCGTGCTTGATCGGGCCAGTGACGAACTTGTATTGCAGCATCGTGTCGTTGTAGAGCGAGTGGTTCTCGATCACACGGTCGTGGCTTTGCAACTTGATGAACAGTTGCGACGGCGACAGCTTCGTAAAATTGCCGTTGCTCAACGCGGGGCTGGTGGCGAGCGGTCCCGTCAGCACCGCTTGCGGCGCGGTTTCGCGCGCGTCGGTCATCGAGTGCGAGAACTGCGTCTGGTTCGTCAGGATCAGGTTGTCCGAGAACTTGTGCTTGATCCCAGCCGTGACGGTCTGGATGTCCTGGATCGTGCGGTCGGTGGTCAAGCCGTAGAACGTGTTCTTCGGCACCGGCGACGGGCGGCCGTTCAACGCCTGCACGCCGTAGTCCGGCATGTCGTAGTTGTGCTGGATCAGCGCGGAGATCGTCACTTCGGTCGGCGTGCCGATGCCGAAGCGCACTTCCGGCGCGATGCCGTAGTCCTTGTTCTTCATCTCGTCGCGCGTCGAACCGAGACTTTGGCCGAACGCGTTCAGGCGAATCGCCGAGGTATCCGTCAGCTTGTGGTTCACGTCGACCGTGCTGCGATATTTGGCGTCCGTGCCGATCATGCCCGTGACTTCCGCCGAATCGTGCAGGTTCGCTTTCTTGCTGACCTGGTTGATCACGCCGCCCGTCGAGCCGCGGCCGAACAGCATCGACGACGGGCCGTACAGCACTTCGAGTTCTTCGAGGTCGAAGGTGTCGCGATAGTACTGGTTGCGATCGCGGAAGCCGTCCAGGTAGATGTCGTTCTGTGCGGTGAAGCCGCGCAGGTTGATGTTGTTGCCGATCTGGCCGCCTTCGGCCGCGCCGATCGTCACGCCCGGCGCATTGCGCAACGCGTCCTGGAACGAAGTGGCGCCTTGCGATTGCAGCACGGCCTTATTGATGACGGTGACGGTCTGCGGAATGTCGCGCAGCGCCGTGGGCGTCTTTGCACCGACCGTCGCACGCTCTGCCTGGAAGTCCTGTTGTTCTGCTTGCGCCGCCACGCCGATGGTGGGCAAGCTGCCGGCGTCGGCTGCGGTGGTTATCGTCGCATTTGCATTCGCGGCCGGCGGCTGCGAAGTGGTTTGCGGAGCAGTCTGCGCGACCGCCGGAGTCGCAAAGGGAACGGCAAAAGCTAACGCTAACGCAGTCGCAAGCGGCGTGTGGTTGAACATGGGAATTCCCGTCGGAGATGCGTTTGCCGGATTCGCATGTCTGAGATCGAACGACGGCAAAGTCGCAATTGGCTGGCTGCCGGTCTCGTGCGCAAAGGCACCGACGACGGGATGGCTGGCTGGTGGTTAAATGAGAATCGCTATCATTCCACACGCATAAAACCGCATCAATCGCGATATTGCTTACCCCTAGTAACAGAATTGTTTTTGTTTCTTACGTATGTAGGCACTTTGTAATTTTCAAGGGCGCTCTGACGACACTTTCTTACGCATTTGTAATATTAAGGGCGTTGAAAGGAAAGGCTTTCAACACCGAAAGTCAAAAAGACGCCGCCAGAAAGCTTTCAATTAAATAACAATTGGCCGCATCTGCGGCCAGCACTCAATCCCGACTCGGTTTATCCTTTTTGCAACACTGCTTATCGAACTGTTCCGTTCATCCCCGGAGTTGACATGCAATACCGCAAATTCGGCCGTACCGGCCTGACCGTGTCGCGCCTATGTCTCGGCACGATGACTTTCGGCCTGCAGACCGAAGAAGATGCCTCGCATCGCATTCTCGACACGGCGGCAGATGCCGGCGTGAACTTCATCGACACGGCCAACGTGTATCCGCTCGGCGGCACGGAAAACCTCGCCGGCCGCACGGAAGAGATCGTCGGGCAATGGCTGAAGGGCAAACGCGAGCGCTTCATTCTGGCGACCAAAGCGGTGGGCAAGATGGGGCCGTCCGCGTGGGATCAAGGCGCGTCGCGCAAACATCTGCTGGATGCGATCGACGCCTCGCTGCAACGCCTCGGCACGGATTACGTGGATCTCTACCAGCTCCACTCCGACGACGCGAATACGCCGCTAGACGAAACGCTCGAGGCGCTCGACGTGATCGTCCGCTCAGGCAAGGCGCGCTATATCGGCGTGTCGAACTTTCTCGCGTATCGGCTGGCGCGCGCGTTGGGCCGTGCCGATGTGCTGCGCGTGGCGCGCTTCGTCTCCGTGCAGCCTCGCTATAACTTGCTGTTCCGCCAGATCGAGCGTGAATTGTTGCCGCTCGCCGCCGAAGAGCAATTGGCCGTGATGCCGTACAACCCGCTCGCGGGCGGCCTGCTCACGGGCAAGCATCAACTAGACTCGGCGCCCACGTCCGGCCGGTTCACCGAAACCGTCGGCAAGGCCGGCGCGATGTATCAGCAACGGTACTGGCACAAACGCGAGTTCGAGACCATCGAGCAATTGAAAACGATCGTTGCGCCGACCGGCGAATCGTTGACGCGGGTTTCGCTCGCCTGGGTGCTGGCCAATCCGCTCGTCACGTCTGCGATTATCGGCGCGAGCCGCGTCGAGCAATTGAGCGACACGCTCGCGGCGTCCGAACTCGTGCTCGACGAACAAATCAAGACGCAGCTCGACGAAGCGAGTGTGGAATATCGCTGGGGCGACGCGGCGCGATGAGCTTGTTCAACCGGGCGGTGAAGGCCGCAGCGTTCATCGCCCGTAACGCAGCACCGTGCTCGTTGCCGCAATCACGTGATCCTTGATTGCGGCGAACAACGCGTCCCGCGTCAAACCTGGCGGCAATGCATCCGGCGGCAGATCGAGCGCATAGACTTGCGCAACGTAGTGATGCGGATTGTCGCCCACCGGCGGGCAGGGTCCGTAATAGCCCGTGCCGCCCGTCCGATTTGTGCCGGCGACGCTGCCGGGCGGCTGGCTGGCGCCGGCGTCGAGCGACGTCGTCGATGGCGCGACGCCATATAGCACCCAGTGCACGATTCCCAGACCCTTCGCGCCGTCGGGGTCGAAAAGGGTCACCGCATAACTCTTCGTGCCGGCGGGCGCGTTGCGCCATTGCAGGGCCGGCGATACATTGCCGCCGCCGCAATTGTTCGCGCTCGCCGCGTGGCTCGAATCCAGCGTGCCGCCGTCGGCCAGTCCCGGCGACGACACCACGAAAACTTCTGCCGCCACGACATGCACCGCGGCAAGCGCCAGCGCGGCGGACACACCGACCGGTAACAGGCGTCGTGCGACGCCGAAGCGATAGCTGCCAATCATCGTTTCTGACTCCGGCCAGGGTTCAGCGGTAGTCCAACATCACTTGAAGCGGCCCGTCCGCTCATTCGCTTCCGGCAGTTGCCGCGTTTCGCGCACGGATCTCGGATGCCATAGGCGCGCGCCGCCTTCGATGCCTGCATCGTTCGAAACGGTGGCGACGTTCGCCGGCAGATCGAACTTGAGGCGCGCCGCGTTGCCGCCGCCGATCCACAGCTTGTCGTAGTTCACGAGCGTACTCAGAATCCCGATCACCTTCTCAACGCGCCGATTCCAGCGTTTATTCCCGGCTTTTTCACGCGCCGCGTCGCCGATGTATTCGTCGTACGCCACGCCTTTCTTGCTGACGGGGTGATGCGCCAGTTCCAGATGAGGCATCAACTCGCCGTCGCGGAACATCGCCGTGCCCGCGCCCGTGCCGAGCGTCAGCACGAATTCAAGGCCTTGTCCTTCGATCGCGGCGAAGCCCTGCATCTCGGCGTCGTTGATCATGCGCACCGGCAGGCCGCCCAAGCGCTGCGCCAGCGAATCGGCGAGCGGAATGTCATGCCAGCCTTCCACGCCGAAATGCGGCGCGGTCAGAATGCGGTTGTTGCGCACCACGCCCGGAAAGCCGATCGACATCAGCGTAGGCGGGTCCTGTTCGACAAGCGGTGCAACCAGCTTCGCCAGCGCGTCCACGAGTTGATCCGGCGTGCACGGATGCGGCGTCGCCACCCGCAAACGCTCGGTTTTCATGTTGCCGTCCGCGTCGATGATCGCGGCTTTCAAACCCGTGCCGCCGACGTCGATCGCCAGAATCCGCTCGGTGCTGCTTGTCACTCTCGGCGTAGTTGACGGCTCAGTTGACGGCTCAGTTGACGGCTCAGTTGACGGCTCAGTTGACAGCTTAGTTGACGGCTTATTTGACCGTTTAAGCGCCGCATTCGCTGGCGCTTTGCTTGCCGTCTTACCCGGCGTCTTCGTCGCCGCCTTACGTGTCGTCTTGCGTGTCACCACGGTGTCCCCCGATTGTGTTGGTGCGACTCGTCGTTGAATTACTTCTTCTGCACAGCATCCCGTTTCAATGGCCGCCATGCGTGACCGTCGCGCGCCAATAGCGCGTCGGCTTCCGCGGGGCCTTCGCTGCCGGCCGCATAGCCATGCACCGGCACCGCGCCGCCGGTTTTCGGATGCAGCACGTCATCCACCGCACACCAGCTCGTTTCAATGCTGTCGGCGCGCTGAAACAGCGTCTCGTCGCCGAGCATGCAATCGTAGAGCAAGGTTTCATAACCGACGTTGGCGCGTTCCGCGAAGAAGTCGCCATAGTCGAACGACGACTGCACCGCGCCGATCTGCATGACCGGCCCCGGCGTTTTCACATTGAAGTCGAAGCTCGTACCGTGCGCCGGATCGATACGCAAGGTCAGCACGTTCGGCGTGAGCGCGTCGACGGGTGTGTCGCGGAACAGGCGGAACGGCACCGGCTTCAGTTGCACCGAGATTTCCGTGCGACGCGCGGCCAGGCGTTTGCCGGTGCGCAGATAGAACGGCACGCCGGCCCAGCGCCAGTTCTCGACGAACACGCGCGCCGCGGCGTAGGTTTCCGTCGTGCTGTTCGGTGCGACGTCCGGCTCTTCGAGGTAGCCGATGCCGGCCGGCCCCTTTTGGTATTGACCGAACACGACGTCGTCCGGCGTCAACGGCTTGATCGCGTCAAAGATTTCGGCCTTCTTGTCGCGCACGGCTTCGGCGTCGAACGAATTGGGCGGTTCCATGGCGACCATGCCGAGCAACTGGAACAGGTGGTTCGGGACCATGTCGCGGAACGCGCCGGTCTGTTCGTAGAACTTGCCGCGCCCTTCCACGCCGATGGTTTCCGCCGCCGTGATCTGCACGCAGTCGATATATTCGCGCCGCCACACGGGTTCGAACAGCGCGTTGGCGAAGCGCACCGCGAGAATGCTCTGTACGGTGTCCTTGCCGAGAAAGTGATCGATGCGATACACCTGCTCTTCTTTTGCATACGACAGGATGTGCGCGTTCAGGTCTTTGGCCGAAGCGAGATCGGTGCCGAACGGTTTCTCGATCACGATCCGGCGGAAGCCGCCGCCGTCGCCCTCTTTCAGCAGACCCGCCTTGCCGAGATGCTCGACGATCGGTTTGAAGAAGCGCGAACTGACCGCGAGATAGAAGATCACGTTGCCGCCCGGCGTCTGTTCGAGCTTTTGCTTGAGCTTCGTGAAAGTATCGTCGGTTTCGAATTCACCGGCCATGTATTCGAGGCGTTGCGCGACCCAGTCCCACGCCTTGTCGTCGAGCTTGCCGGCGTGAAAGGTGCTGGCCTTGTCGGCAGCGAACTGTTCGAGCGACTTGTGCAGATCTTCGCGCCACGCGCTCGTCTCGCGTTCGCCATGATTCACGCCGATGATTTTCATTCCATCGTCGAGCAGGCCATCCACCGCGAGGTTGTACAGCGCCGGCATCAGCAACCGCTTGGTCAGGTCTCCGCCGGCGCCGAAGATCACCAGCGTGCACGGCGGCGCGGGCCGCTTGCCGGGCGGCGAGGCCGGCGCTTCCTGCGGGCTCGCGCTGACTTTGCAGCTCGGCGGTTGACTGGCGGCGGGACGATCGGCTGCTGGGGTATTCGGTGTAGTCGACATGGGATTCACTTTTGGAAACCAATGGAACGGACGTGGTGATACATGAAAGACCACGCTTGAACCCACACAGTTCAAAAACGGCCACGCAACCTGCTCACCTTGCGACGTTGTATGGCTTGTGTAACCTCACCTAAGCTCGCCGCACCTCACTCGCACGTGCCGCCGCCGCGCGCTACTTCGCCGACGCATGCGCCGGTTCGGCAGCCGGCGCCGCCTCGACCGGGCATGCGGGCGCCGCGGCTTGCGCCGAAGGCGACGTCGGAATCGGCGCCTGATCCGTTTCGCCCGCCAGCGGCACGTTGCCCGACGCGCTCATCGCGCGCGGCTGCAACAGCAACGCAACCAGCCCGGTCCAGCCGGTCTGATGCGAAGCGCCCACGCCGCGCCCGTTATCGCCGTGGAAATACTCGTGGAACAGGATCAGGTCGCGTGAACGCGGATCGGCCTGCAATTGCGGGTAAGCGCCCATTACCGGACGCTCGCCGTCCTTGTTCTTCAGAAACAGCGTGGTGCAGCGGCGCGCCAGTTCGTCTGCAATCTGGCTCAGAGAGAACTTCTCGCCCGAACCAGTCGGATACTCGACTTTGAAATCGTCGCCGTAATAGCGGTGAAATTCGTATAGCGATTCGATCAGCAGATAGTTCACCGGCATCCATATCGGACCGCGCCAGTTCGAATTGCCGCCGAACACACGCGTATCGGATTCGGCCGGCAAGTATTTGACGGTAAAACTGTCGCCGTTGTGGTTGAACACGAACGGATGATCGCGATGGTATTGCGACAGCGCCCGCACGCCATGATCGGACAGGAATTCACTTTCGTCGAGCGCGCGGCGCAACAACGCTTTCATGCGATGCCCGCGCAATAGCGAGAGCAGTAGCGCATTGCCTTTGCCCGGCTCGTTCCAGCGCGAGACCAGCTTCGCCAGATCGGGGCGATGCTCGAGGAACCAGACCAGCCGTTCGCGCAGACCCGGCAAGCCGCCGTGCAGACGCTCTTCGAGCACGTGCACCGCGAATAGGGGAATCAGCCCCACGATCGAACGCAGCCGCATAGGAATGCTGCTCCCGTCCGGCAGATGCAGCTTGTCGTAGAAGAACTCGTCCTCGTTGTCCCAGAGACCGGTTTCGCAGCCGTCGTCGCAACTCACCGCCTCGGCGATATACAGAAAGTGCTCGAAGAACTTAACGCCAATGTCGACGAACACATGATTGGCGTACGCGAGTTCGAGCGCGATACGCATCAGGTCGAGCGCGTACGCGGCCATCCAGGCCGTGCCGTCGGACTGATCGATGTGCCCGCCGGTAGGCAACGGCGATGAGCGGTCGAAAATCCCGACGTTATCCAGCCCGAGAAAGCCGCCCTGAAAAATATTGTGGCCGTCGGCGTCCTTGCGATTCACCCACCACGAGAAATTCAGCAGTAGCTTATGGAAGACAAGTTCCAGAAAATCGCGATCCGCCTTGCCGGTGAGCGCGCGGTCAATTTCATACACGCGCCACGCGGCCCACGCATGCACAGGCGGATTGGCGTCGCCAAGCGCCCATTCATAGGCGGGAATCTGACCGTTCGGATGCTGATAGCGGTCTTTCACCAGCAACAGCAGTTGCCGCTTCGCGAAGGCCGGGTCGATCAACGCGAACGCGGCCGCATGAAACGCCAGGTCCCATGATGCATACCACGGGTATTCCCACTTGTCGGGCATCGACACGATGTCCGCGTTGCACAGATGCCGCCAGTCCCGATTGCGGCCTTGTTTGCGACTGGCGGGCGGCGTCGGCTGAAGCGGATCGCCTTCGAGCCAGCGCTGCACGTCGTACTGGTAGTACTGCTTCGACCACAGCATGCCGGCGAGCGCCTGACGCTGCACGAGCCGCGCGTCGGGGTCGGCGATCTCGTGTTGCAGCGCGCCATAGAATTCGTCGGCCTCGGCGATGCGGCGCGCGAAGATCGCATCGGCATCGAGTTGCACGTCGTCAGGACTCGACTGCGGACGCCAGCGCATGTACACCACGGCGCGTCCATACGCTTCGAGCTCGATCGCGGCATGCGCGCCGGCCTTAGTGCCGGTGTCGCGGCGGATCGCCTGTTCATCGCCATGCACCAGATAGTCGTTGAAGCCGTCTTTGAACGGCCCAGCACCGTCCATGTTGAAGAGGCGCTTGACGTTGGTGTCGTTCTCGCAGAAGAGCCACGTCACCTGCGGCACGTCTTTCGACCAGGCCGTCACGACAATCGGCTCATGCCCATGCTGGTGCCCGACCACCTGCGCCCCGCCGTTATGGTCCGTGCCGGCGACGAGCGAGGGCTTGTCGTTGCTCTCCTTCCAAGACCACGAATTGCGCGCCCAGATTTGGGGCAGCACATCGAGCGAGGCCGCCTGATCCGCGCGATTCTCGATGGTCACGCGCATGAGGATGTCGTCCGGCGCGTGTTTGGCGTACTCCACCTGCACATCGAAGTAGCGCGAATCGTCGAACACGCCCGTGTCGAGAATTTCGTACTCCGGCATGTCGCCGCCACGGCGCGCGTTTTCCTGAACGAGGTCGTCGTACGGATAGGCGGCGTGCGGATACTTGTAGAGCATGCGCATATACGAATGCGTCGGCGTGCCGTCGACGTAGAAGTACAGCTCCTTCACGTCCTCGCCATGATTGCCCTGCGCATTCGTGACACCGAACAGGCGCTCTTTCAGGATCGCGTCTTTCCGATTCCACAGCGCGAGCGAGACGCACCAGCTGAGTTTGTCGTCGCCAAAACCGGCAATGCCGTCCTCGCCCCAGCGATACGCACGGCTGCGCGCATGGTCGTGCGGAAAATAGTCCCAGGCAGTGCCGTCCGGACTGTAATCCTCGCGCACCGTGCCCCATTGCCGCTCGCTGAGATACGGCCCCCAGCGCTGCCAATGCGCGCAGTCGGCCGAATGCAGCCGTGAACCTTCAATGGTGGCGAGCAGATTGGCAGCGCGCAGCGGTGGCATGACTACATCCTTGCATCGGGCTTGGCGGTGGGACACACATCGTAGCGCGGTTTAGGCGCCGGCGGTCGCCAACCCGGCAAGCAGGTGTTCAATGCGCAGCAACTCTCCGAGCGACCACGCCTGAAACGGGGTGCCGGCGGGCGCGTGCGGCGCATCGCCGTCGGCGATTTCGGAGAGATGGTCGAGACCGGCGTGGTCGAGATGCGCGTAGAGCGGATCGAGAAAGCGCGTTTTCGCCTGCATGCGGGCATCCGCCGCGCCGCCGTTGACTCGCAGCCACGCTTCGACGAACGGACCGAGCAGCCACGGCCACACGGTTCCTTGATGATAGGCGCCATCGCGCTCTAGTGGAGACCCGCCGTAATGTCCACGATAGGCAGGATCGGACGGAGCGAGCGTCCTCAGTCCTAGCGGCGTAAGCAATTGCGCTTCGACCTGATCGAGCACCGCGCGCGCCACCGCGCCGTCGAGCAAGGGAAACGGCAGGCCGCCCAGAGCAAAGATCTGATTGGGCCGGATCGCCCGATCTATCGCGCCTTTTACGTGGTCGACGTCCACGTTGTCGAACAGCGCTTGCGTGGACGGATCGACAAAGCGTTCATGAAACGCTTGCAACGCCCGCTCGGCGACCGGCTGCCATTGCGGATTCCAGGTTGCTGCAATGCGCAACGCGTTGATCCAAAGTGCTTGCACCTCGACCGGTTTGCCGATGCGCGGCGTGACCACCCAGTCGCCGACTTTCGCATCCATCCACGTGAGTTGCACGCCGCGTGTGCCGGCGCTCAGCAGGCCATCGTCGGCCGACGCCTGGATGTTGAAGCGCGTGCCCTTCGTATAACCCGTGAGGATGGCTTCGCATGCCTGTTGCAGGCGCTGCTGCGTTGCAGCGCTCGCGTGACGCGTGGCCAGATAATCGTGCACGGCGACGATGAACCACAACGATGCGTCGACGGAGTTGTATTCCGGTGTATCGCCATAGTCGGGAAAGCGATTCGGCAACATGCCTTCCGACAACGTGCCCGACCATTCGAGCAGGATCGCTTCGGCGTCGTCGAGGCGGCCCGAGGCGATCAGCAAGCCGCGCATCGCGATGAAGGTGTCGCGGCCCCAGTCGGTGAACCACGGAAAGCCCGCGAGGATCGTGCGGCCTTCGTTGCGCGACACGACATATGCGTCGGCGGAGCGCTGCAACCGCGAGCCGAGCGCGTCGCGGCGCTGTTGTTCGATGCGTGCGAGTTCTGTTGCGCGGATGGCCGCCGCTTTTGCGGTTGCCGGTTGCGTCACGCTAGTAGCGCCTGATGCGCTGAGAATCATCACCGCTTCACCATCGGCGAGATTTAAGCTGAACACGCCGGGCGTCGCGAGATCCTCGCTGAAGTCGAGGCCGCGCTCCCGCTCGCGGAGGTAGCAGAAGTTGCGATACCAGTCGGGCGCATGCGTGTAGACGCCGTTGGTCGCGGCATGGATCACCGGCAAGTCGCCGTATGGTTGCCAATCTACGCTGGCCTGGTCGCTGCTTGTCTGCGCGTTGAAGTTGAACGCGGCGTTCTCATGGTGCAGCGCGTGGTAGTCGCGGCCCGACAGCAGCGGCCTGACTTTCAACGTGAGCGCGTTCGTTTCGGAATCGACTCCCGCACCCTCCTCCAGCCGCCAACGCAAAACCGTTTCGCGAGTCGCTTTGCTGACGAACACCTCAGCAGTCAATACAGCACTCGCACCGATCTGAACGCGCCATGTTGGCCACGGCTTCGTATCGAACGAGACAAGACTCGTGGTCAGGTCCGGATAGACAACGTCCGGCACGTATCGCTGCATGCTCAACGGATAACGCGCGCCGTTGTTCGCTTCGAGCCACGCCTCCACACCGTTCACGAGCACCACGCGACCGCCTGGCGCGCGTGTCGCGGTAAGCAGCAGCGCGTGATAGCGGCGCGTGCGCAGCGTGCCCACGGTTCCTGACGCGAATCCGCCGAAGCCGTCCGCTTCCAGCCATTCGTCTTCGAGACGCGTCATGTCGAAAGGTCGTTCGATGTGTGTCATGAACTCACCGGTTAGGCAAAGCCATTCATCTTTAGTGCGCCTGAATGTCAGCCATGAGGCGCCGCGGTGACCATTCTCCTACTTATCACTTTCCACTTCCTTTCGAAAAACCGACTTATCGACGCAACTTTTACCACTCGCAAACGTTTCACAATTATTTCTTGAAAGGGTTGGAGACTGCACCCGCTTTCACGAAACGGGATGCAGACATGAGAAGAAACCAACGCCTCGCGTGTGCCGCTTTGGTTGCACTTACAACTTTAGCGTTGAGCGGTTGTGGTGCGGATGATTCCGCACCGTCGGCAGCCTCTTCAACGCCGGCCGTTGCGAACAACGACGCCGCGCCGAATGCGGCTGCCTCTCTCGCGACGCCAACGCTCAACGCATCTTCGCCGCTCGCAGCCGACCCCGCAGCGGCCTCCGATCCAATCACGCAGAACATGCAAGCCAGTCTCGCCGCGGACAACCAGCAAGTCGCGCCTGTCATGCATTACGCACCCGGCGACAGCGCCAACAGCAACTAACCCGATTCCACCGGCGCGCGTGGCGCGCTATTCTTCCTCCCCGCAGAAGGTGATATTCGATGACATCAAATAGCCGTCGCCGTTTCCTGCAGACCGTGGCTTCATCCGCCGGCGCTGCTGCCGCGCTGACCGCGCTGCCCGAGTCGATTCGCAATGCGCTCGCCGTTCCCGCGTTTTCGCGCACCGGCACGATTCGCGATGTCGAGCACATCGTCGTGTTCATGCAGGAGAACCGCTCGTTCGACCACTACTTCGGCCACATGCGCGGCGTGCGTGGCTACAACGACCGCTTCCCGATTCCGCTGCCGAACGGCAAGCCGGTGTGGTACCAACCGTCGAAGGAAGATCCGACCCAGCCGGTCCTGCCGTTCCATCTGAACACGGCGACCACCAGTGCGCAATGCGTCGGCGATCTGGATCACTCCTGGTACAAGACCCACGCCGCAATCGACGGCGGCCGCTACGACCAGTGGCCCGCCAACAAGACCGACATGACGATGGGCTATCACCTGCGCAGCGACATTCCGTTCCACTACGCGCTGGCCGATGCATTCACCGTCTGCGACGCCTACTTCTGCTCGCTGCCGGGACCGACGCACCCGAACCGCTCGTATCTGATGACCGGCATGGTCGATCCGAGCGGCACGCTGGGCGGACCGCTCCTCGACAACAACGATTTCGTCGACGGCGACGGTCCGCCGAATTATCAGTTGCTCTCGTGGACCACGTACCCGGAGCGTCTGCAAAACGCGGGCATTTCGTGGCAGGTGTACCAGCAGGGCCTGACCGGCGCCGATCCGTTGAACGGCAACTACGGCACCAACATCCTGCAGAACTTCACGAACTTCATCAACGCGCAGCCGGGTTCGCCGTTGTACGAGCGTGCGCAAACCGTGCGCACCATCGACGACCTGAAGGCCGATGTGCTCGCCAACAAGCTGCCGCAAGTGTCGTGGCTGTGTCCGCCGGCCGCGTACTCGGAACACCCGAGCTATACGCCCGCATACGGCGCGGAGTACACCTCACAGATTCTGGATGCGTTGACGTCGAATCCCGAAGTGTGGAGCAAGACCGTGCTGTTCATCATGTACGACGAGAACGACGGCTTCTTCGATCACCTCGTGCCGCCGCAACCGGCGACGACCGGCGCGCAAGGCAAGTCGACGGTCAGCACCGAAGGCGAAATTCACAACGTGGTGAATCCGGCGCGCGGCGGCAGCTACACCGCCGACGGCCTGCCGTATGGCCTCGGCCCGCGCGTGCCGATGACGATCGTGTCGCCGTGGAGCAAGGGCGGCTTTGTCTGCTCGCAGGTGTTCGATCACACGTCGGTGATTCGCTTCATTGAAGCACGCTTTGGCGTGTACGAGCCGAACATCACGGCATGGCGCCGCGCGGTGTGCGGCGACCTGACCACGGCTTTCGACTTCCGCACGCCGGATTCGAAAGTGCCGCCGCTGCCGGACACGAGCAACTACAAGAGCATCGCCGATAACCAATGCGCCACGCAGCCAAAGCCGACTGTTCCCGCGACGCCGGGCGCCATCGATCCGCAGGAAAGCGGCATTCGTTTCGCGCGCGCGCTGCCGTATGAGTTGCATGTGAACGGCCAGGCCAACGAGAAGAAAAATACGTTCGAGATCGCGATCGGCAACACCGGCGACCAGGGCGCACATTTCTACATGTACGCGACGAATCGCACGGATGGTCCGTGGCGTTACACCGTTGAAGCCGGCAAGTCGATCAACGAGACTTTCGATCTCACGATGACCAACGGCGTGTACAGCTTCGAAGTGTTCGGGCCGAACGGTTTCGTGCGCAAGTTCGCCGGCAACACGCAGCAGGCGACAGCGCAGAACGCGCAGATCGCAGCAGGCCACGGCAAGAACAAAGCGTCCGAGCCGGAAGTGAAGGTGCAATACGACGCCGCGAACGGCAACGTGTTCCTGAAGTTCAGCAACAAGGGCAGCGGCATTGCGCGCTTGACCGTGACGGACAACGCGTACGGTGCGCGTCCGCGTCCGGTGCTGGTGCCGGCGGGCGCGCATATCGAAGAAGCGTGGGTGCTGGCGTCGAGCCATCACTGGTACGACTTGACGGTGACGAGTAATGACGACGCAAGCTTCTCGCGCCGTGTTGCGGGTCACGTCGAGAACGGGCGGCCGAGCATTAGCGATCCAGCGGCGGTGGCGCCGGTGTTGGTGGTGAATTAAGGGCGCCTCGAGGTGAATGGGCTTCGGTCAACGCAGGCATGCTTGATCGAAGCCCAGCGCCGCTGTGTGGTCATGCGTGACGTCCTGCACGAAAGGGCGGATAGCGTTACAGTCAGTGCTCCCCACTTCCTGCCGATCGGCACATCATGGACCGTAACGCATTCACCGAAAGCCTGACGAAAGAAGGCTTCCCCGACGCCGTGGTTGTCACGCGCGAGGCGAACGTCGAGATGGACGTTCATGAGCATCCATTCGAAGCCCGCGCCCTGATCCTGGAAGGCGAACTGAGCATCCGCGTGGACGACGAAGAGCGGGCGTATCGCGTCGGCGACGTCTTCCATTTGCCGGCGAACAAACCGCACTCGGAGCGCTATGGTCCGAACGGCGTAACGTATCTGGTGGGAAGAAAGCAGTAAGGCGCGGCCTTCATAAGAAACGTCAAGCCCCCAGCAAAACCCCGGTTCTGAAAGGCCGCGTGCCCGTCACACGACCGAGCGGCGCGCCAGCCGTTACGAAACGAATCGCGCGTCGCATGTAAAACACGCCTTCGGTTTTGCTGGCGATCGTGGTCGTCTCGTCGGTGAGCGGATCGACGATATCGAACAGCGCTTGTCCGGCGCGAATCGTGTCGCCGATCTTCGCGCGGTGAATCAGAATCCCGCTGACAGGTGCGTAAAACTGCTCACTGCCGGCGAGCGGCGTCGCTGGCGATAGTAGCTCCGGCAGCGGCTTGGCATCGAGCTTGATCGCCTTGCGCCACACAAGATAATCGACGAGCGCGTCCGCATCTTCCTGCGCGACTTCATAGGATACGTCGCGCTGTCCGCGGCATTCCACGGTCACGGCAATCGCACCGTTCGGCACCGGCTTGTCGGCCGGCAACTCCTGCTGCAATGTCCACCACAACAGGCTGTGCGTTTCATCGAACGATTCGCCACCTGAATTGGTGGCCAGCAACGACGCCTGCGCGCCGAGATAGCGCGACAACGGTTCGAACTCCGGCCACGCGGCCTCGCTGGTGTAGAGATGCATGGCCGCTTCGAGCGAACAATGCAGATCGATAATCACGTCCGCATCGAACGAGAGCTTCAGCAACGCCAGTTGCAGCGATTCGAACTCGGTCAACGGTTTCTGATCGGCCAATTCTTCGGCAATCAATTGCCGCACCAGTCGCACGTTTTCGGTTGCATCCGAGCCCAGCGTTTCTTTCGCACGCGCGACCAGCTTCGAGAACTGCAGAAAGTGACGATTGAAATTCTTCCCACTACCCAGATCGAAACGGCCGAGAAACTGGCCGAGCACGTATTGCCCGAGCCCGACCGGATTCGCCACCGGCACCAGCACGATTTGCGCGTTCAGCGCGCCCTGCTTTTCCAGTTCGAGCAATCGACGTTTGAGCAGAACGGTCGTCAACATCGCAGGGGTTTCATCGGCATGCAGCGACGACTGGATATAAATCTTCTGCCCACTATTCACCGGGCCGAAATGAAACGACACCAGTTCGCGGTGCGTGCCGATAGCCGGCGAGAGAAGCGGAATCGATTGCCTGTTCATGAGCGGGAGTCTGTAAAGAGAAGTCGGAAAATCAATTGCCGTACGGATCGAAGTCGAAGTACTTCTTCGCGATCTGAGCGTACGTGCCGTCCTTGAGCATTGAGGCGATTGCCGCGTTGATGGAGGCCTGCACCGCCGTTTCATCCTTGCGCAAGCCGATGCCCACGCCGCGATCGCCCATTGAAAGCGGTTCGCCGACAAACGCAAAACCCTTCCCCGCCGGCGTGCGCAGGAAACCGATGTCCGCTTCCACGGAGCCGAGCAATGCGCCGTCCAGGCGCCCGTTCTGCAAGTCGGCGAACACTTCGTCCTGACTCTTGTACGCCACCACATGCGCGCCGAGCGGCGCCCAGTTCTTCAGCGCATAGCCCTCGAACTGCGTGCCCGACTGCACACCGATCTGCTTGCCGGCCAGTGCGTTCGTGCCGCCCGCGAGCGCCGAACCTTGCCGCGCGATCAGCCGCGATTTGAACTGGAAGAGCTTCGACGAAAACAGAATCTGCTGCTCGCGCTTCTCCGTGATCGCCATCGACGAAAGGATCGCGTCGATCTTGCGCGCCTGCAGCGCCGGAATCATCCCGGAGAATTCGAGTTCAACCCACTGGCAGCGCGCGTGGATGCGCTTGCAGATTTCGTTGCCGAGATCGACGTCGAAACCTTTGAAACTGCCGTCGGGCGCCTTGGCGTCCATCGGTGGATAGCTCGGGTCGATACCGAGGCGCAGCGTGGTGGGCTCGACGGCGAACGCGCTGGTGCTGAACGCCAGCGCGGCGCTCAACGCGGTGCTCAATGCAGCACCCAGGATTGTCAGCGGAATTTTCATGGGAGACGGAGTGTGGGTGGGCGAATGACGACGGAGCTATCCTAAGCCGCGTCCGCGCCTCAAAGAAGTCCCGTTCGGACTATCATGATCACTTTTACCGATCACTGCACTGGCGATCCCTCATGGCATTGACGATTTCCCAGCTTCGCGCGTTCACGGCCGTGGCCGAGCATGGCAGCATCCGCGCGGCTTCGCGGGCGCTCGGCATCGCGCAGAGCGGCATCACGCAGCAGTTGCAGAATCTCGAATCGATGCTCGGCGCGACCCTGTTCATTCGCACGAACCGCGGCATTGCGCTGACGGCCCTTGGCCAGCGGTTGTTGCAGCGCGCGGGCGCGATCATCGGCGAATGCGAACGCGCGGAGCAGGAAGTGCAGCAACTGCGCGGCGACTACGTCGGCGAGGTGACGTTCGGCATGACGACCGAACCGTTGATCGATGCCTTTGCACCGGTGCTGATGGAATTTCGCACGCGCTTCGAGCGGGTCGCGGTGCATCTGCGCACCGGCACGTCGCGCATGATGATTTCGTGGATTCGCGAAGGCACGTTGGATTTCGCGGTGGCGCTGGTGTCGAAGCACACGGACACTGCCGATCTCTCGGTCACGCCGCTGTATCCGTCCGATCCGGTGATCGTCTGCCGTCAGGGGCATCCGAAGGCCGGTGCGACCTCACTGGCCGAACTCGTCGATTGCACGTGGGTCGCCACACGCTCGCCGAATCTTACGGACGATCCGCAAATCAGCCGCCTGAACCATCTGTTCGAAAGCCATGGCTTGCCGTCGCCGAAAATCGTCGCGACGGTTGAAGGCCTGTACGAAACGCTGCATCTGGTGAGCGCGACGGATTGCCTGTCGCTCGAAGCGTCGATCGTGGTGAAGCGCGGACCGTTTGCGAGCACGCTCACCGCTATTCCGGTGCGCGAGCGCGCGGTCGAACAGAACGTTTGCCTGCTGCAGCGCGCGGCCATTCCGCTTACGCCCGCCGCGCAGGAACTCGCGACCATGATCGCTTCGTACACGCGCACGGTGCGGGCGCGTTGAAGCGGTGTTGCCGCGGCGCTGAAATCAGGCCGCCGTTTCTTCGAGCGCGAGCAACTCGTCGATAGTCTGGCGCCGGCGGATCAACCGCGGCTTGCCATGATCGAGCAACACCTCGGGCGCAAGCGGGCGGCTGTTGTAGTTCGAGGACATCGACGCGCCATACGCGCCTGCATCGTGAAACACGATGAAGTCGCCCACTTCAGGCGTGTGTATTGAGCGGTTCGTGATGACGCCGCTTTCGGCTTGCGTGAAGACATCGCCGGCTTCGCAGAGCGGCCCGGCCACCGCGAATGAATCGATTGGCGCTTCGCTTAACGCGCCGTCGCGCCTCAACACCGTCATCTCATGATGACTGCCGTAAAAAGACGGCCGCACGAGGTCGTTGAATCCGGCATCGAGCAAAGCAAACTGCTGCGCGGGACGTCGATTCAACGCGTGAACTTCGGCGACGAGCACGCCTGATTGCGCGACCAGAAAGCGCCCCGGCTCGATTTCCAGCCTCACGCGATGCCCGACATGCGTTTCGATCTGCCGGCGCGCCGCATCCCAGAGGCGGAAGTAATGCGCGACATCGATATCGGGCTCGCCTTCGCGATACGGCACCGACAAGCCACCGCCGGCGGAAATCGCTTCGATATCGTGGCCCAGGCCCTTCACGGCTTCGACCATCGCCTCGCAGACACGCGACAGATGTCCATAGTCGACGCCCGAACCGATATGCATGTGCAACCCGACCAGCTTGAGGCGATAACGCCGGACCAGCTCGACCGCTCGCGGCACATCGTCGAGCCAGATGCCGTGCTTGCTATGCTCGCCGCCCGTGTTGGTCTTGTTGCTATGCCCATGCCCGAAGCCCGGATTGATCCGCAGCCACACGCGATGACCTTCGGGCGCATGCCGTCCTATCTGTTCGAGCATATCGAGCGATCCGGCATTGACCGTGATGCGATGCTCGATCACGGTGGCGAGCGTCGCGTGATCGATCAGATCGGCGGTGAACACGACGCCTTCTGGATCGCCGTCCGGCTTGAAGCCCGCCGCTAGACTGCGTTTGATTTCGCCCAGAGAGACCGCGTCGACCATCGCCCCTTCGTCGCGCATCAGTTTGAGGATATGCAGATTCGAACAGGCCTTCTGCGCATAGCGAATCACGTCGAAGCTGCGCAATTCGGCAATGCGCCGGCGGATTGTGTCTGCGTCGTAGACCCACAGCGGCGTGCCGTGCTCGTGAGCGAGTTCGACGAGTTGTTGCGGATTGAATGGCATCACGGTCCCGTCTCTTTTCATGTCGAAGCATTGGTATGAGCGACATGATGCTGAAAACGCGTCATTCAGTAAAATACCAATTCTTGGCACGTCCATTCATTCCTGATATACGCAATCATGGCGCTCACGCATCGGCATATCGAAGTCTTCCGCGCATTGATGACCGCGGGCAGCGTCACCAAAGCGGCCGAACTGCTGTTCACCTCGCAGCCCACGGTCAGCCGCGAACTGGCGCGCATGGAGCAGAGCATCGGCTTTGCCCTGTTCGAACGCACGAATGGCCGGCTGCGTCCCACGCTGTCCGCGCTCATCTTGTTCGACGAGATCAAGCGCGCGTATGTCGGGCTCGAACGCGTGGCGTCTACCGCCGCGAGTCTGCGCGAATTCCAGGGCGGCCAGCTTTCCGTCATCGCGTTACCCGCGTTTTCACATTCGATCTTGCCGGGCGCGGCGAAGCGCTTTCACGACTCGCAACCGGGCGCGAGTCTGTCGATCGCGACGCAGGAGTCGCCGTTTCTGGAGGAATGGCTGACCGCCCAGCGCTACGACCTCGGCCTCGCCGAACACGGCGCACCGCCGGCGGGTACGCGTCTGACGCCGTTGCTCGAAGTGGATGAAGTGTGCGTGCTGCCCGACGGCCATCCATTGCTCGGCAAGCGTGTGATCGCACTGAAGGATTTCGCCAATCAACCGTTCATCAGCCTGTCGTCGAACGATCCATACCGCATTCAGATCGACGAGACCTTCGCGCAAGCGGGAATCGCGCGCCGCCAGATCGTCGAAACGCCTACCGCGGTGTCCGTGTGCAGCTTCGTACGGCAAGGGCTTGGCCTCGCGATCGTCAATCCGCTGACAGCGCTCGATTTCGTGGGACGCCATCTGCATATCCGGCCGCTCGCCGTATCGCTGCCGTTTCGCGTGAGTGTGATTCAACCGGAGCATCGTCCGGGGCACCCGCTGGCTGGCGAGTTCGTTGGAGCGCTGCAAAGCGAAGCCGCCGCGCTGCGGCTACAATTGAAATCCCACACCGGACGCAAGCAGCAGTGACGGCTTTTGTTCGCGAATCAACGCGCGCCAGCCATTGCCGGCATCCACCACCGAAAAGTCCGGGCACGCTTCAAGCTAAGCACAGCAGCACACCGATTGCGGACGCGAACCGCGCACAGCGCCTTCGCGCCGCATGAGTTTTCACATGTCGTAGACCATCAACAGGAGTTTCCCAAATGATGAATCGAGACAATCCCGTCTGGCTGATCACAGGATGTTCCACCGGCTTTGGCCGCGAATTGGCAAAGCTGGTGCTCGAGCGCGGCTGGCGCGCGGTGGTCACCGCACGCGATCCATCGAAAGTGAAAGATATCGCCGAAGCGCACGGCGATCGCGCACTGGTTCTGCCACTCGACGTGACGAACCCCAAGCAGATCAACGACGTGGTGACGCAAGCAAAGCAGCGTTTCGGCCGCATCGACGCGCTCGTCAACAATGCGGGTTATGGCTATCTTGCGGCGATCGAGGAAGGCGAGGACGAAGAAGTCCGCGCCATGTTCGAAACCAATGTGTTCGGCCTGATCGATATCACGAAGGCGGTCTTGCCGATCATGCGCGAGCAGCATAGCGGTTTGATCGTCAACGTTTCGTCGATCGGCGGCATTGCGAGTTTCGCGGCGACCGGCTATTACCACGCCACCAAATACGCGGTGGAAGGTCTATCCGAATCGCTGGCAGCTGAGGTGAAACCGCTCGGCATCGACGTGCTGATCGTCGAACCAGGGCCGTTCCGCACGAACTGGGCGGGTCCGTCGATCAAACAATCGGCCACGGTAATCGACGACTACGCGGCCACGGCCGGTGAGCGCCGCAAGCAGACCGAGGCGCGCAGCGGCAAGCAGGCGGGCGACCCGGTACGAGCCGCGCAGGCCATTATCGACGCCGCGCTGTCGGACACGCCGCCGCTGCGCCTGCTGCTCGGCAAGATGGCGCTTGAACTGGCGCGTAAGAAGCTGGACTTCATGCGCGGCGATTTCGACGCGTGGGAAGCCACCACCGTGGGCGCGGATTTTCCGGAAGGCGCGGGTTGATGTTTAAGCGTACGTCGTGCGTTGGCCGGGCTTAGAACTCGACCAGCGCGAAATCTTCCTTACCCACGTCGCAAAGCGGACACCGCCAGTCGGCCGGCACGTCCGCCCAGCGCGTGCCTGGTGCGATGCCCTCTTCCGGCAATCCTGCGGCTTCGTCGTAGACCCAGCCGCAGATCACGCAGACCCACTGCTTGAAATCGTCCGCCGAAGCCGCGGACTCAGCCGCCTGCGGCGCATCGGCCGCGTACGACGCAGGCGTTTCATCGAGGCTCACCACCAAGGGCGCGGCGGTGCCCACGCCGGTCTCTGCGAGACGCGCCTGCAGGCTCTCCAGCAGTCGCTGCGCTTCGGCCTGCGTCAGATCGATCCAGTAGGGATCGCCCGCGCCGTCGTTGAGCCGCTCGGAGGAAAACTGGATTTCTACGGCTACGCCCTTCTTGTACATGGCAAATCGGAATTTCGATGAAGCCGGCAACGCGCCCCGCAAGGCGCCTGCCTTGAGGCGTGCCGGCATGGGACGGAAACGTCGCGCAGAGGCTTCTGCGTGGGGATCAGACGAACTGGTTCAGCACGATCGCGGCGATCAGGCCGGCGGCACCGATGAGGCCCAGCAATTGCAGCAGCGTGAGGGATTTACGGGAAGCGGTAGGGATTTGTTGCGTAGTCACGGGCTATTCTTGAAGATCGGAAAAAGCGAAATGGTACACGGGTCCGCGGCCGACGCATGTCGAATAGCGCAAACCGCCGTGCATTAGCTGCCATTATCGCTGCTCGATCCCCCCAGGATTCCCTACCGTCCGGAGATGGATTAATTCCCCTCGAAGGGGAAAGATCAGCTCTTCGCCAACGGGCTGCCGTGGCGCGAGTCCCAGAAGCGGATCACGGCCGTGTCGCCCGTGCCGGCGCCCACTACCTGATCCGGCGCGCCGTTTTCGCGCAGCAACGCGCGCAGATCGTTGATGACCGGGAACACCTCGTGATTCCAGTCCGCGCCTTGCGAATCGTGCGCGCGCTGTTCGGCTTCGACGATCTCGCGGTCTTCCTTGAAAATGCGCTCGGTGAACCACACCAGCAGCGGCCAGGCGAGATTCAACACGCCGGGAATGCCCGGTTTGCGAATCGACAGCAGCCCGAATGTGCGGTTGGTGCGCTGCTCGCGATCGAGCGGCACGTAGATGATCCACAGATTCATCACCAGCGTCTGCTCGGACGTGCGGATCTGCAGCGTCTGATACGGATACTCGGTGCGGATCGTCATCACGTCTTTATCGTTGTCGCCGCCGGTTTTACGGCTCTGGCCGAACACGATCGCTTCGCCGATCGGCTGCTGGCCGGCCATGCGCGCGAACGTGTAATCGACTTCGACCCAGCCCTCGCCGCGCCGCCGGCCGAGCGAACGCGCCCGCATCTGCCCCATCTGCTTGCGATGCAGAAACTGATGGTTCATGTCCATCAGGTTCTCGTGCATGAACGAGTAATGGCAATTCACCGCGCGGCCGAAGCGGCGCGTCTTGTATTTCGGATCCGAGACCGACGCGAGGTCGGGCAGCGGCCGTTGTTCGGCCAGCGCGGCGTCGCCGGGGAAAACGAAAATCAGGCCTTCGATCTCGCGGCACGGATAGGAGCGCACGCCGTTCGGCAGACGCTCGCGGCCCAGGTACGGCACGTCGATGCACTTGCCCGAGCAGTCGTAAGTCCAGCCATGATAGCCGCAGCGGATCGATTCCCCATCCACCACGCCCTGATGCAACGGCACCTGCCGATGCGCGCAGCGGTCCTCCAGCGCGAACACCTTGCCGGACTCCGTGCGCGCCAGCACGATCGGATCGCCCGCGAACGTCACACCGTGCGTCTTGCCCCGCTTCACCTCGTGCGACCACGCGAGCGGATACCAGTAATCAGGGTGAATGCCGACGCGGCGCAGATCGCGCACTGGTGCGTCGTTGGCGGCCTGGCCCGGCGCGTGAGCCGGTTTCTGCGATGCGGCCTGGGCAGGCGACGCATCGACGGTTATATCGACGGTGTCTTGTTCTAGCGGGGGCACAGCATGCATAGGTGGGTCTCCGTGCACGGGCGGATAGAAGGTTGCGCCCTGCAAATTGCGGGCGGCATCGTCGCCAGTCTACTAGAACCCAACGCTGTATGGGTTTGGGGACCGTGCAACCACCCACTGCGGCGCCTGCCCGGCCCACGCCCGCTGGAGGCGATGCGGTGCGCGTCAGCTCTCGTCGTGCGCCACCAGTCCCGAGCGGCGCTGCACGCCCCACGACCGGCCGCCGCGCAGGAAATGCAGCCAGCCGAGCGCGGCGCCCACATGCCGCACCAGCTGAAACGTGAACGGCTCGGCGACCGCCGCGAGCATCGCCATCCACAAACCGGAGCCCGTGCGCTCGCCGGTCCAGCGCCGGTACAGATGGATGCTCCACAAATAGAACGCGAGGTCGATCGCCGTTTTGATCCCGATCACACTGAAGATCGACACGACGATCGCGCCATGTCCGCCGAACACAAAGGCGAGCAGCAGCGCGAACGCGGTGAGGCCGTAGATCGGCTGCATGGTGTCGATTGCCTTGACCGGCAGCATCAGCATGCCGAGCATGCCGTAGCGCGGATTGCCGGTCATGTCGCGGTTCCAGTACTGCGTCTGCAGAAAGCCCGCGAACCAGCGGCGGCGTTGACGCAGAAAGCTGGCGAGATTGTCCGGAGCATCGGTGCGGGCATGCGCCTCACCGACCACGCGCACGTCCCAGCCGAGGTCGTGGTCGACCGAATAGCGGCGCAGCCGGTGAATCAGCTCGTAGTCTTCGACCAGACACTGCGGATCGAAGCCGCCCACGTCGACCAGCGCGTCGCGCTTGAACGAAGCGAAGGCGCCGGAAATCAGCAGCAGACTGTCCGCACGCATCCACGCGAAACGGGCGATAAAGTTGCGCATGTACTCGTAAGTCTGGAACCACTGGAACACGCGCCCCGACAACGACTTGCCGCACACCGGCACCAGAATGCCCGCCGCGGCGACCAGCTTCGGCTCGCTTGCGAAAGCGGCGCGCATGGCGTAGGTGGCGTCGTCGTCGAGCAGGGTGTCGGCGTCGACCGTCATGACGGTTTCCGTGGTTATCACGGTGATTGCCGCATTCAGCGCGCGGGCCTTGCCGCCGTGCGGCACACGCAGCCAGAACAGATTGGGATACAGCGCGCTCGGCGCGCTCAGCACGCCGTCGGCGGCTGCGGTGAGGCCGAAGCGTTCGGTGAGCAGCTCGTGTGTCGCGTCGGTGGAACCATCGTCGGCAATCACGATTTGTGCCGGCCCATGCGTTTGCCGCAGCAGCGCGGCGATCGTTACCGGCAGCACCGTCGCTTCGTTATGCGACGCGACGATCACGCCCATGCTCGGCAAGCTGCGCCGCTCGAAGTCCGGCTCGAGCGGCGGCGCACGCCGCATCAACGGCAAGGTTTTCCACGTGACGAACGCCAGCAGCAACGTGTCGTACACCACGTACGCGATACCCGTCGACCATGCCAGCGCGCCCTGCAGAAAGAAAGCGCGCGCGAACAGCAGCAGCCACAGCACGACCACACTCAGATGAATCAGCGTGCTCAACGGCGTCGTGCGACGCGGCACGACGCGCGGCGAAGCGAGAGCGAGAGCCTGTTCCAGGGTTTTCTTCAAAATGACTGCCGGGTTTGTCGATGTTGCGGTTGATAGGTGAAAGCGGCGCTCACGGCACCATGCGCTTCAGTACCGACTTGCGATCGATCCACTGATGCTTCAACGCGCCGCCTATATGCATTGCCAGCAACGCATAGAGCGCGTAGCCGAGCCAGGTATGCAAGGCGCCGAAGCGATCGTGCAAGGTCTCCTTGAGCGCCGGATCGAGGTTCATCACGTAGCTGATACGCGGCCACGGAAACAGATTGAACAGGTGCATGGGATGCGTGGCCGCGTCTTTCCAGGCGGAATCGTGCAGCCAGCCGGACAGCGGCAGCGCAATCATCAGCAGATAGAGCAGAAAATGCGCGACGTGCGCGGCAATCTTTTCCCACGACGGAAACTCGCGCGGCAACGGCGGCGGCTTGTGCGACACGCGCCACAAGATGCGCATGAGCGCGAGACCGAGCACCGTGATGCCGATCGACTTGTGGGTGTCGACCACCGGGCGCACCCAGTCGTCCGGCAACGAATCCGCGCTCAGGCCGAGCACGACGTTGCCGATCATCAGCAGCGCGATGAGCCAGTGCAGCACCATGGCTGTGCGGGTGTAGCGCGACGGCACGGGCGTGCCGGTCGAATCGGTCAAAGAGTCGGCGTGCGTGTTCATGTTTATTCCGTCCGCAGCGGCATGGCTGCGAAAGATGTTTGAAAATCCGGCGAGGCAGTAGCACATCCCGATGCGCCGCAGTATAGGCAAACGCCCCAGTGTGACGCTTTATTCCGCTGGGCGCTTAAAACTGTGTTTCAGATTATTTCGTGCACGTGGGTTGAGCGACGCCGTTGCACCTTGGATGTGCGCCGACTCATGAGCTACGGCCGTTGGTTGCATGCGCATCATGTCAGTGGCGATGCCAGGCGGGGCGGTTGCGGCAACGAGCGAACGACGAGCGGAATGCCATTGTCGTTGCCGCGGCATACCTCGGGATGCGTCCAAGGTTTGATGCGGGGATCACTGCGCAGTTTCCTGCCGACGCGATAAATCGTCGCGCGGCAGCCGGGAGACGCCCGCGCAATAGCTAGACAAGCGTAAAAACACCGTGAAAGGCAGCCGACGCATCGCGTCACCGCTCGCGCATCAGGGAACCAGCGGACAGCCGTCTAGCGCTTGACGAACCGGTAATGCCCGACGCCCCATTCGTTCCCATGCGCGTAGCCGAACAGCTCGGCTACGGCCATATAGAACATGCGCCATCGTTGTAGCCATACTGCCGCATCGCGCGCGCCGTAGGTGTCGGTGAGCATCGGCATTACCCGGTCACGCGCCGCGTCGAGCGCGGCGAGCCAATGATTCGCCGTGCGCTCGTAATGCGTGCCGCTCACCCACCACTGCCGCTCCATGCGCAGATCGTCCTGGAAATTGAGCAGCAGCGCCTCGGACGGCATCGTACCGCCCGTGAAGAAGTATTTCGACATCCAGTCGCTGCCGTCCTGCACCTGGAAGTGGTATGCCAGCGTGCGATGCACGAAGATATGCACGAACAGCTTCGCGTCGTCGTGCATCCAGCGCGCGATTTTCGCGAGCAGCAGGCCGTAGTTTTTCATATGCTCGAACATCTCGATCGAGACTACGCGGTCGAAGCCGCGGCCAAGCTGCGCATTGTCGAATTCGAAATCGACGATGTTGCCCGTCACCACCGAGAGGTTGTGCAGACCCGCCTGCGCCGCGCGCGCTTCGATAAACGCGCGCTGCCCATGCGAGTTCGATAGCGCGACGATCCGCGCATTCGGATAACGCGCCGCCAGCCACAACGACAGCGAACCCCAGCCGCAACCGAGGTCGAGAATCCGCTGACCGTCGGCGAGTTCCGCGCGCTCGGCATAGCGTTCGAGCATGGCCGCTTCGGCTTGCGCGAGCGTCTCCCCGCCGGTCGGATACAGGCAGCACGAGTACTTCAGATGCGGCCCGAGATGCGCGTGGAAGAACGACGCCGGCACCTCGTAATGCTGCGTGTTGGCGGCTTGCGTTTCAATGGCGATGGGACTCGCACGCAGATCGTCGAGCAGACGGTTGAGCCGTTGCGCACGCAACTCGCCGTTATTGGCCGCTTCGTCGCGCAGACGCTGACGCATCAATTGACGCATGCCGAAGCGGATCACGCTGTCCGGCAGCCAGCCGCGCTCGCAGCCTTGAATGAGCCAGCCATCACTGGGTTCGGCAGGCGACGGCGGTAAGCTGTGGTCGGTAGTGGATACGCTCATGAGGGTGACTCCCTGTCGTTATTCTGGACTTTTCGAATGCGCGCGTGCGCCGTGGTCGCGTGTTCAACGCCGCGGCGGCCACGGAATCAGCGTGCTGGTGGTGCGCATGTAATCGGCGTAACCCGGGCGCCGCTTTGCCATGCTTTCTTCGAGCAACGGAATGCCGGAGAGCTTCAGCAACAGAAACGCCATCAGCACCGGCGGCAGCAGCGTGAACCAGGCCCAAGGCGTGCCGACCGACAACGCGATATAAGCGACCCAATGCACGCATTCGAAGAAGTAATTCGGATGCCGCGAGTAACGCCACAAGCCGACGCGGCACACCGCGTCGCGATTGGCCGGATCGGCCTTGAAGCTTTGCAACTGGCGGTCGGCCATGGCTTCACCAGCCACGGAAACGATCCACACCACGACGGCCAGCACGACCCACCCAATAGCCGGCGCCGTGCCGCGGTACGACGGCACCAGAAACGCGATCGAGAGCAGCATCGAAATCACGACTTGCAACTGGAAAAACCAGAACATCCTGCTCGCCGCCTTATCGCCCCATTCTTCGCGGAAGCGGTGATAGCGCGCGTCTTCGGGCTTTCCGGCATTGCGTTTCCACAAATGCGTGCCGAGCCGCACGCCCCAGATCAAACCGCCGAGCGCGGTCAACGCGCGCGTGCCGGCGTCGCCGGTGCCGAGCACCGCGTAGAGCACCGCGACGAGGCCAAGCGAATACGCCCAGACGGGATCGACCATGCCGGCGTTTTCGCTCTTCAACTGCCATGCCCAGACCGCGCTGAAAATCGCGACGAGTCCGATCAGGGCAATTACGGCGGCGGCAAGTGGCGGCATGGTTTCCTCGTTCGATGGCGATGCGGGTTATACGCTGCGGCGGTGGTATCGGATGCGCGCGGCGCGCCCGCTAGTCCTCGTCGCCCGGCGAAGCGAAGCCCGGCTTGCCCAACTGATCCGGCCGCTGCGGCACGCGCCTGAAACGCGATGTGTCGTAGCCCATCGCATCGAGCCGCCCAAGCAAGGCCCGATACGTGTCGTCGCTCATGTCCGGCTCACGCGAAAAAATCCAGCCAAGGTTTTTGCCCGGATAACCGAGAATCGTGTAACGATAGTCAGGGTCGACGTAAAGCGTCAGTTGCGTCACGTGAATGGGCCAGAACAACTGCACGCGCCACTCGCCGCCATCTTTGCCGGGCACGGGCGTGTCGAGAAACTGGTAGTGCTTTTCCTCGGCGTCGAAGCTCTTCTTGCGGCCGTAGTACGAATCGTCGATCTTGCCGTCCTGGCGCAGTGTCCATTCGGCGCGGCTCGCCACCATGTCGCGCTCGGCGAAGTACGGAATGTTCGCGATGATGTACCAGCGGCCCATATAGCGCGGCAAGTCGACGGGCACGGTGGAGAGCGGCTCGCTCGCACGCGGATTGGGATTGGGCGGATCGTTGGAGCAACCCGCGAGCGATAACAGCAGCACCGACGCAACGGCAGTTGCGGCAGCGGTGACAATGGCATAGACAACTCGGCGCATGGCGGCGGCCTCGAACGTGTGGCGGCAATAAACGTATTACGTTCGACAGGGCTTTCTGGATGCGCCCCGGCGCCTATGAATCGATACAGCTGATTCGCGTCGGAACACGCAGCCGCCCCGCAAAGCGTGCTCGACCACCACTTCGCGCACGCTCGACCGGTGCGCTGCTCGGGCCGTGCAGTTCAGGCGCCCGTATTCGCCTAAACTGGACGCTTTCTTCGCTCCACTGGCCGACCTGCTGCCCAGCAACGCCTTACGCCCGACTTACAAACGGTGCGATCCGGTTAGCGCTATCGTGTCTGCAGCGCCTCCTCCCATACGAATTCCCTCATGTCGATCCGCTTAAACGCCCCATTCACCGCCTTGCTTGCCGCCGCCCTGTTCGGCGCGACGACACCGCTCGCCAAAGCGCTGCTCGGCTCGCTCTCGCCGTTCCTGCTTGCCGGACTGTTCTACCTCGGCAGCGGCTGCGGCCTCGCCGCGGTGATACTGGCGCGCCGGCTAAAAGGCGGCGGCGGGCAGCCGGCCGGCCACAGCCGTTTCCCGTCACGCGAAATCCCCTGGCTGGCCGGCGCGATTGCGGCCGGCGGCGTCGCAGGGCCCGCCTTGTTGATGCTGGGTCTGCAAACGACGCCGGCCGCCACCGGTTCGCTGCTGCTGAATCTGGAAGGCGTATTCACCGCATTGATCGCGTGGATCGTGTTTCGCGAGAACGTCGACGTGCAGGTGTTCCTCGGCATGGCCGCGATAGTCGCGGGCGGCGTGGCGCTGGCCTGGCAACCGGGCGCGGCGGGACTGCCGCCGGGCACGCTGCTGCTGGCCGGCGCCTGCGCGTGCTGGGCCGTGGACAACAATCTCACGCGCAAGGTGTCGGCGCACGACGCGATGTTCATCGCCTGCGTAAAAGGACTCGTGGCCGGTTCGGTCAACGTGGCGCTCGCGCTCACCCTCGGCGCCGCCTGGCCGAAGCTCTCGACCGCCGCCCTCGCCATGCTCACCGGCTTTGCCGGCTACGGCGTGAGTCTGGTGCTGTTCGTGGTCGCGCTGCGCAATCTCGGCACCGCGCGTACCGGCGCCTATTTCTCGGTTGCGCCGCTATTCGGCGTGACCCTGTCATGGCTGCTGTGGCCGCAACTGCCGCCGCCGCTCTTCTGGGTTGCCGCCGCGCTGATGACGCTGGGCGTGTGGCTGCACATTCGCGAACGTCATGAACATCCGCACACGCACGATCCGCTCGAGCACTCGCATCGTCACCGGCACGACGCGCATCACCAGCACGAGCATGACTTCGCGTGGGACGGCGACGAGCCGCACACCCATCCGCACCGCCATGCACCCATGACGCACGCGCATGCGCATTTCCCGGACATCCACCACCGGCACACGCATTGATTTTTCGCCCGGCCGCACCGTGCGGGCACTTGCCGCATCGCAAGACAAAAATCTCTGTGAAAAAAAATCAGGCGATAGGCCGATTCAATTGGCATCGGCACGCATCGCATCCTGTAATGAAACTCCTGCTGTCCGTGTACCACCTGTCCATCCTGCCTGCATCTTTGGAGAGATCTATGTCGCAACCCGAGCCTAACGTAGACGAATTAGTGAAAAGCATCGCCGAGGAAACCGACACGCCCGCGGAAACGGTCTCGAAGATGTACGCCGACACCTTGGCCAGCTATCGGCACGATGCGCGTGTATTCGACTACGTGCCGCTCTTTGCCGCGAAAAAAGTACGCAACCAGCTTCGCGACAATTCGAATCGCAAACACTGACACGGCGGCGCGCGGAGACCACCGCCTGTTGAATCGCCTGTTCGCCTCGACCGACTCGCGCGAAATTAACGTACCGCGCACCGATTTTTTTCCCGCTGATAGACTCTCGCCCAGAACATCGACTCGGGGGAGTTGGCATGCGGGTAACAATCGTGGGCGCGGGCATCGCCGGTTTGAGCACGGCGTGGTCGCTCTCGAAACAGGGACATGACATCACGCTGATCGAGCAGGGCTCGATTCCAAATCCACTCGCCGCATCGGGCGACCGGCATCGCATGATTCGTCGCGCATACGGCGATGCAGATGGTTATGCGCGGAACATCGAAGAGGCGTTCGATAGCTGGGACCTGCTGTGGAACGATCTCGGCGTGTCCCATTATGCGAATTGCGGCGTGCTCGGTATTTCGCAATTCGCAGGCGATGGCGCCGAACAGTTCCGCACCGGCCTTGACCGCATGGGATTCGAGTACGAACGGCTCGAGCCGCTCGACGCAGCGGCGCGCTACCCGTTTCTCGATCCAGCCACGTTTCGTTACGCTTACCTTGATCACGACGGCGGTGCGCTTTTCAGCGAACGCATTGCACGCGATATGAAGGCGTGGCTCAAGATGCGCGGCGCCGACATTCGCATGCACACCAAGGTGCACGCGGTCGATCCGAACGCCGCTTCCGTGCAACTCGAAAACGACGAGATCGTGCGCGCCGACCGGCTCGTGGTCACCGCGGGCGCATGGACTGCGCAAATGTTTCCCGCGCTTGCCGAGAACCTGATGACATATCGCAACATCGTCGCGTATCTGGAGCCGCCTGCGGATCTGGAAGACGCGTGGGCGACGGCGCCCGCGATCGTCGATATCGGCGGCGCGAGCGATGGCTATGTGCTGCCGCCGCTCGACGGCATCGGTCTGAAGTTTGGCGCGGGCGTCAACAAGGCGCGCACGCCGGACCCCGAGGCGAATCGTGCTGCGGCGCCCGGTGAAGGCGACCGTTTGCGGCGGCTGTTTTCACCGCCGTTCAGCCGGATCGACGAATATACGGTATCCGAAGTAAAAACCTGCGCGTACACGTTCACAGCGGATAACCGCTTCTTTTCGAAGCGCATCGGCAACACGCTGGTGGTATCGGCGTGCTCCGGACACGGCTACAAATTCGGTGCGGCGGTGGGACGTCGAATCGCGGAGGCGCTGGAGACAAACGACGACGCCACCCTCGCGCGCTGGCTCAGAGCCGAGACGGTCTGAATGGTCGCTTTTTCCCATACGTAACGATGGCTGACGCCAACGCATTGTTCATCCCGCAGCAGGACGGCATCGACGAAACCGCGATGACGCTTGCCGCGCTCGCCTGCATCGACGGCTTTACCGCCTGCTTCAACGCGCGCGATCTCGACGGTATGGACGCGCATTTGCACTTTCCGCACGTCATTCTCTCGGGCGAACAACTGGTGATCTGGGAACGGCCGGGGCAATTGGCCGCCGGTTTCTTCGACGATCTGACGCGCGCTACCAGGTGGCATCACACTGCGTATCAGGAACAGCACGTGGTGCTCGTGAGCCCGCGCAAAGTGCACCTGCGTGTGGTGTATTCGCGCAATCGCGCGGACGGTTCGATCATTACCCAGCATCGCAATGTCTGGATCGTGACGTGGCAGGACGGGCGCTGGGGTATCAAGCAGCGTTCGTACTGAGCGCGGTTTGCTATCCGTTCGCATAGCGGCTGCCGCGGCACCGCACTCCACATTCGACATCGACGGTCCTTCGTCCAATCGTGGCTCCAAATTTCGGCCGTGTCGTGGAGCTAACAATGGTGCGTCGAATTTCTTATGCTGACGGATTGGCAGTCTTCACTCACTAAGGAACCGCACATGTCCGATTCGATTCAGATCCGTCCCGTCGTCCCCGGCGACTTCGACGCATGGCTGCCGCTCTGGGACGCCTACAACGCGTTCTACGGCCGCTCGGGCGAAACCGCGTTGCCGCGCGAGATCACGCAAATCACGTGGGAACGTTTCTTCGACGGCTACGAGCCGATGCATGCGATGGTCGCCGAACGCAACGGCCAGTTGCTCGGCCTCGTGCATTTCCTGTATCACCGCCACACGACCATGAAAGGACCGATCTGCTACCTGCAAGACCTGTACACGCTCGACAGCGAGCGTGGCAAAGGCGTCGGCCGCGCATTGATCGAAGGGGTATATGAGCGCGCCAAAGCCGATGGTTCGCAGCGCGTTTACTGGCAGACGCACGAAACGAATCAGACGGCGATGAAACTCTACGACAAGGTCGCGGACCGCTCAGGCTTCGTGGTGTATCGCAAAGCGTTGTGATGGCGCGCGTCGCCTATTGATGTTCGACCGATCGCGCGGCCACCACGCGTCGCGCATCGTCCAGCCCGATTCTCGCCACCTTCCAGACCCGCGCCGCTCAAGTTTGCGGGCGGTCTGCCGTTATCGCCATTGGACGGAGCTACACGCGGCTCCAAGCGGGTCACTAGCGAAACCTTGGGCGATCTCCTCATGGGGGGGCGCAAACGAATCGGAAACTGTACATGCCTTCGATCATCGGCATCGATCTTGGAACCACGCATAGTCTCGCAGCAATCTGGCGCGACGACCGCGCCGTGCTCATCCCGAACGCGTTAGGCGAAACGCTTACGCCCTCGTGCGTTTCCATCGACGGCGATGGCTCGATTCTTGTCGGCCGTCCTGCTCATGACCGCTTGCATACGCATCCCGAGCGCACCGCCGCCAACTTCAAACGCTACATGGGCACCAGCCGCGCCGTGTCGCTCGGCACGCAAACGCTGCGTCCCGAAGAATTGTCCTCGCTGGTGCTCAAGTCGTTGAAGGCCGATGCCGAAGCGTTTCTCGGCGCAACCGTCAGCGACGCCGTGATCGCCGTACCCGCCTATTTTAGCGACGCGCAACGCAAAGCCACGCGCATCGCCGGTGAACTCGCCGGCCTCAATGTGCTGCGCCTCGTCAATGAACCGACCGCGGCCTCGCTTGCGTATGGCGTGCATCAACGCGACAGCGAGCGCAAGTTTCTGATCTTCGATCTCGGCGGTGGCACTTTCGACGTCTCCGTGCTCGACTTCTTCGAAGGCGTGATGGAAGTGCGCGCCAGCACTGGCGACAATTTTCTGGGCGGTGAAGACTTCACCGACGCATTGGTCGAATTGTTCTGTCAACGCAACGGTCTCAAGCTCCAATCGCTTACGCCGGTTGCCGCGCAACGGCTGCATCAGCAAGCTGAACGCGCGAAACGTCAACTCACGCAGAACGGCATCGACAGCGTCACGCTCGAACTCACGATCGACGACAACCAGCACGTGCTCGAACTCGATGCAGCCGCCGCGGAGCGCACCTGCGAGCATTTGCTGCAACGTCTGCGCAAACCGGTCGAACGCGCATTGCGCGATTCGAAGATCGCCGTCGCCGCGCTCGACGAGATCATCCTGGTGGGCGGTGCGTCACGCATGCCGATGGTCCGCAAGCTGGTCTCGAAGATGTTCGGCCGCCTGCCCGCCGGACATCTGAATCCGGACGAAGTGGTCGCACTCGGCGCGGCGGTGCAGGCCGGCCTCGTCGGGCGCGATGCCGGACTCGATGAAATGGTGCTGACCGATGTCGCGCCCTATAGCCTCGGCATCGACACGGCCATGCAGGTCGGGCCGGCGCAGTTCGTGCCAGGCCACTTCTTGCCGATCATCGAGCGCAATACGATCGTTCCGGTGAGCCGCATGCAGCGCATTTTCACGGTGCGCGACCGTCAGCAGATGTTGAGCATCAAGGTGTTTCAGGGCGAAGCGCGTTTGACCACGGATAACGTCGCGCTCGGAGAATTCACGCTGGAAGTGCCGCTCAAGGCAGCGGGCGATGCGGGCGCGGATGTGCGCTTCACTTACGACATCAACGGCGTGCTGGAAGTGGAAGCGACGGCGTTTCCGGGCGGCGTCAAGCGCGCGATGGTGATCGAAGAAAACCCCGGCGTGATGACGGCCGAAGAAATCCGCCAGCGTCTCGCGGCGTTGAGCGCGTTGAAGATTCACCCACGCGATCAACTCGAGAACCGAACGTTGATGACACGCGCCGACCGAGTCTATGAAGAAACGCTCGGTGACCATCGGCAATATCTGGCGGCGCATATCGCTCGCTTCCAGGCACTGATTGAGCGCCAGGACGCCGACGAAATCGCGCGAGCGCGCGGCGAACTGAGCGCACTGCTGGACCGTTTCGACGTGCATGTGTCTTACTGAGCGGCCATGAATACGATCTCCAACAATCATTGGCCATGGGATGTGCTCGGCATCGAGTCGGATGCTGACGAGCGCGCGGTACGTCGCGCTTACGCGCGGCTGTTGAAACAACGGCGTCCTGATGAAGATGCCGAGGCGTTTCAACGTCTGCGCTATGCGTATGAGTCGGCGTTGCAGATGGCGAGCGGCGCGGTCGCGAAGGACATGGACGCTGCGTCGGCCGCGAACGTGTCTGACGCTGAACCCGCGGTGTTAGTCGAAACCGCGCAGGAGAGTGACATCGCGCCCGCGACGTCCCGTGCCACGCTCGACACGGCGCAAAGCCAGGCCGCCACTCGCGAAGCCGACCCCTTCGAAACCGCCGTCCAACTCTGGCACGACTTCATCGCGCAAGCGGACGACCTCGAGTCGCGCCGCTCGCTGCAAGACCTATTCGCCGCCGTCGTCAACCTTGCGACGCGCGACGAACTCGAATGGCAGGCACTGTGTCATTGTCTGAACGAAGACACGCCCGCTACGCTGCGCATGAACCTGAGCGCGGTCCTCGGCTGGCGGGACAACTCCACGCATCTGCGGCGTCGCAACGCGGCCATCGCCACGCTCGCCTTGAACCGCGTGTTCGCCGATGAAGACTACGACGCGCTGCGTCTGCGCTTCACTAATGCTATGGCATTGCTCGAAGGTCCGCTGCCGCAAATGACGGCCGGCGCGCGTGCATTGCTTCGTGCCGGCGTGCGCGCCGAGATGGAACAGCTATTGACCGCTCTCGGTCGCTACCATCCGAATGTGGTACGGCTGCGGCTCGATGCCGAGAAGGTCGATTTCTGGGGACGTTGCCTCAAATTCCGCGTCGGCGCGGGCCGTCTGTTTGGTCCGGCGCTCGCCTTGAACGCGTGGTGCGGTTTGCTGTTCGCCGACGCTTCGCTGAACCCCAACAGCAACAGGTGGTTCGATCAGTGGTCGCCCGCTCAGTTGGGCATTTTTCTGTCGACGCTGATGCTCGCCTTGACGACGGTCGCCGCGACGACCGTGCTGTTGTCCGAGCTGCAGCAACAGCGGCTGCGGGCGTTGCGCTCGATCGGCTGGCTGCGTTATGGCTGGATTACGGTGTGGCTTGGCGCGACCGCCTTTGCACTGTGCGATGACAGCAGCGGCCGTTCGACATCGATCGCGATGGCTACACTGGGCGTCTGTACGATCTGGGCCGCGTTGATTCACGGCTGGCCGCCCGTCAAGGAGCTCGCGATACTGGCCGCATTCAGCGCGACGGCGTTGGGTTTCGCGGGCCACTGGATCGCCACGGATTCGCATGCGTGGCTGATGCCTTATGCGCACGGTGTGCTGTTCGCATTCTTCTTTTCGTTTTCGCAGGCGGAATGGCGCGGATGGATCGCGCGTCGGCCGCGGTTGTTTTGGGCTTGCGTGCCTTTGTGGTGGGCCGGGTTCGTAGCGTTGATCGTGTTGCTGTTGCAACAGGAAGTGCGTACGACGCAGTTCGCGTGGGCGTTGTTTGCGGTGATGTCGGCCGCGGGCGGCGTGCTGGCGACGACGCGTTGGAATGATCTGCGTAACGCGATACCGGCGTTTTTCCGCGGGTATGCGAACCTTGTGTGGATGGCGCTGGCGATTTATAAACCGGACATCATCGCTTGTGTAAGCGCGGGCTTGATGAGTATCTGGGTTATTGAGGGGATCAAGCAACGGCCGGCGACTTAGGCCGCAATCGATGTTCAGGGGCGCATTATCGCTCCAATCCCCGGCGCGAACCTGGACAGCGCGTGCGTATCACCATCCAGCACCAGAAACTCATCAGTTGTACAGATCCCGCCCGCTCAAACCTGAACGCAAACTGTCCAACTTTGCGGGGTCAGTTCACAACGTGGCCCTTCTGCTTCAACGCTATCCCAGCACTGACACTGTCGAGAACTCAATCGTTATATCAGCGCCAACGGAAGGTCGCATCTCCGCGATCTTTTTCACCCCTTCGGGGGGCCATGGATAGGACTCGTTCAGCCGCGCAATTGCCTCTTCATAGCGCGACGGATCATCCTCGGACGAGAAGATGTTGATGTCATAGATAACGTTCTGGATGAGGAAATCGTTCACGATGCAACGCGAAGCCCCAGCAAATACGAGCACCCTTTTTTCAGCTTCGAGGTGGATTTTAATACGCAAATCGCTTCCATCCACCTCGATTCCGTCTATATACCAATCATGCAGATGGTCTAGCAGCATAGCTATCACCCAGAGTTCATAGCGGACAGAACGGGGCAACGGCCCAATCCCGGTTGTTACCATCCCAATTGTGCGCGTGTGGCCTCATTCCACCATGAGAATGATCGAAATCGAGATCAACAGCGGGACGGCCATTGGGATCATAAAGTCGTGTCTGCCCGCTGCCCGAAGGGTTCAATACCCATGTATTGGCCGGTCCATTCATTGGCAGGCCAACTTCGCCGGCAGGATCCGTGAACTGCACCGGATTCCCGCCCACATAAGCATACCCATTCGTCTGCCCACTCGCGTAGCCGATTGGGTCTTCACTAATGAACCGCCCTATCGCCGGACTGTAATACCGGCTCCGATAGTAATACAACCCCGTCCCATCATTCTCGCGCCCGGTGTACTGTTGCAGGTTCGGGTCGACCGCACCCGTCTGCGTGGTTGTCCCATACGGTTGGTAGGTGTACTGCGTCTGGCTCTGCTGGTTCGCATCGGTCAGCGCAATGACGTTGTTGTTCGCATCGCGCAGGATGTAGCTGTCCTGGCCCGCATCGTCGCCAATGCGCCGATACGTCAGTTCATCCAGCCGGCTTTCCGGGTATGCCGAGAACATCCGGTTTCGATGCGCATAGTCGCCATCGACGATCGTGAATCTCAGCTCATCACCATTCCAGAACGACTGCTGACTGTGGCCGTTGACCGTCTGGTCCCGGCGACGCCCCCAGATGTCGTAGCTGAAGCTCGCGCTAACCGAACCACTGATCTGGCCCAGCAGGTTCTGCTCGTTCCACATGTACCGGTTTGAACCGTCGCTCGCCAGGTTACCGTTCAGGTCATACGCCAGCGTGTTGCCCGACCAGTGCGTGAGTTGGTTCGCCGCGTTGTACTGCGCATCGCTTACAGCCGCCGGCAGGTCTGCCTTCGCGAAACTGCCGCCCGCACTCGTGCGACGTCCTGCGAGGTCGTAGCCGTACGTCAGGTCACCGAGCACGCTGCCGTCAGCGCGTTTGTACGTGATGCCGGTCAGTTGGCTCGCCGCATCCCATGTGTAGGTTGCCGTGATGCCGTTGGCCAGCGTCGCCTGACTGCCCCGGCCCAGCGCGTCGTATTTGTAGCCGAACACGCGCAACGGCTCACCGTCCACCGCGTACTGGACCTGCGTGACGCGGTGTTCGGCGTCATGGCTGTAGCTGATTGTTCCGTCTTTCGCCCCGATGAACGATAGATCCCGGCTGTCCGGGTCGTAACCGTAGGTGATGAATCCCTGCTGCGTACCAGGCGTTTCGACCCACTGGCTTACCTTGCCCGTGACGCTGTCGAAATAGTAACGCGAGCCGACCGGTGTACGGCCCACGCCGCCGTCCGATGTCCCCTGCAGCCTTCCGTACTCGTCCCATCCATAGCCGAGAGAGCGTACGGGTGCGCCCAGCGGGTTGCCGTCGGGGTTGAAATAGACCGACTGCAGCTCACCGGCCACGTCATACCAATACGTTGTCAGTTGCCCCTTTCGATCGGTCACCGACGCCAGTTGCCCCGCGTTATTCCACGTGTACGTCTCAGCGTGCCCCAGCGGATCGGACTTACTCACCGCACGGCCAATCGCGTTGTACGTATAAGCCGTGGTCACACCCTTCGGATCGGCCTGGCCCAGCAGATGGCCGTTGTGGTCCCACGTGAAGCGCGTCACACCGCCCAGCGCATCGATCACGGTGGTCGTGCGATCCAGCGCGTCGAGCGTGCGCGTCGTTTTATTGCCCAGCGGGTCCTGCACCGCAGTCACCCGGCCCGCCGCGTCCGCGGTGAACTGTGTGGTGCGGCTCAGGGCATCGGTGATTGCCGTGAGGTCCGCACCGCTCCAGGTGTACTTCGTCACCCCCTTTAGCGCGTCGGTTACCGTGAGCGGGCGGCCCTGGCTGTCGTTCGTCTGCGTGGTGCGGTTGCCCAGCCGGTCGGTCAGCGTTAGCCGATTGCCCTTGGCGTCATAAGTGTAGACAGTGCTGACGCCGCGCTGAGGGTCGCCGGCCTGCGCTTCCGTCAGCACTTGGCTATAGCTATCGAAAGTACGGGTCGCCAACACACCGTATTGATCCGCCTCGCTGATACGGTTGCCGTTCGCGTCGTAAGTGTATGTGTACCGGCGATCGGCCGCAGTGAGGTTCGTCACGCGCCCCGTTGGATCGCGCGTGAAGGTCTGTACCTGCGCGATCGATTGACCTGCCGGGTATGTGTTACTCACCACCCGCCCGTTTGCGTCGAACACCACCCGCCGAATGCTGCCGCGCCTGTCCGTCACGTCGGTCTGCGTGATCTTGCTGCCCGTCACCGTGTAGGCGAAACCAAACGTGCTGCCGTCAGCGAGCTTCTGGGCGGTCACGCGGTCACTGTCGTCGTAGGTGTTGACGACCTGTTGGTTGCCTTCCGGATCGGTCACGCTAACCAGACGGCTCTTCGTGTCCCAGCCGTACTTCCATACACCGCCGCCCGCGTCCGTCACCTGCGTGAGGCGGTCCTGACCGTCGTACTGGTAGTTCACCTGGCGGTTCAACGGGTCGGAGATGCGCGAGACGAGTGGCGTACCGCGCGCACCGACAATCGACGCAAATGTTAGCGCACGTCCATTAGGACAGTTGATGCCCGTGATCGCGCCGGTGCTGCTGTTTCGGTTGATGGCGACCGTGTTGCCGTTGCGGTCCTGCACACGGGTCAGGCGATAAAGGCCGGCGAACATCGTGAACTGCATCGTGTGGCCGTCGCGCAGGGTCAGCAACTTGGTCGTGCCGTTGCCGGTAATGCTGCCACGGTAGAACTCGCCTGCGCTTGTCAGGTCGTCCCAAGTTGCGCTGGTGCCGGCACGAAGAGTGAACGGAACATGGATTCCACTGGGCAGATAAAGTTGAATAAGCTGCCGCAGATTATTGCTGTCTGCTGCGCTCACCGTCAGATAGCTATCGTAATTGAACGTCGCGCCAATGCCGAATGCGCCGGCCATCGGCCTGCCAGATGTGTCGTAAGCGCTGCTACGATAAACGCGGGCGAGGTCCAGCGCGATCGTGTCGGCAACATGCAAATCATGGGCAACCAGGTGGAACTGACCCGTGTACAACCTGACTGGATCGCCGCCGGACGTGCTACTTCCGCAACCCGCCGTCGCATCACCGCCGCTGCAGCCTCCCGAACCGTCCGAGCCTCCCGGCTGACCGCCGGTGCCATCGCCGTCGAGGGTGACGGTGTCATCAGGAGAGATCGGTTCAACCGTCGTACCGCCGGATGCTCCGCCACAATAGGATGCAATCGTAAAGGGCTCGCCACAAGCAAAGCCCGACTTGAAATTAGCGCTGGCCGCAAGGAAGCCACAGTTTGGATCTGTCGGGTAGGCGCCATTCGACACGTAATCGTCAAAGCACTCTGCATGCGCATGCGGCACCACAAACCACGAGAGCAGCATAAAGAAAGACAGGATGAACGGGCGCAGCAGCGCGCGACGCGCCGCAATGCCATCGGTGACTTGCATGGAGTTCCCAGATGAAAGAAGGGGACGGGATCGACTATCGCGAGCTGGTTGGCGCTGATGCGAGCGCGGACACAGATGCTTGAGCGTTGAACGGAAGCGAAGGAGCCTGATCGCGAACCGAAGGCTCGGAAGAAACGCTTAGCGGCCTTCGAATCGCGGTGATATTGCCGGCTGCGTCGTAGTCGTAATACGCAGTCGCGCCTCCAACCGAAACAGACGTGAGTCTGCCCAATGCGTCGTATCCGTAAGTAATCTCGTCAGCGTGAGCCGATATGGCGACAGCCAATAGACAGGCCACCGCTCCACCGCTGGCGACGCGCCATACGCTTAGTAAGCCGCGTTGGCTTCGAAATAAACTGACCATCGATATCCCCAATTCCAACTGCCTGTATTTTTGCTAACTACCTAGACGATATCGAAAGCCAAACCCGATTTATAGAAGACCGATCTTCATTTGAAGTAGGAACGTCCCTACACCCCCAAAAACAAAGGGGCACACCACCCAGTGCGCCCCTCGTCTCCCAGCTAATTGCGGCACTACAACATCAACCGCCCACCAAACTCGAACCGCACGAAATTCTCAAGCCTCAAGCTGTTCCAGCACCTTCCCCTTGGTCTCAATCCCAAGAAAGTGCACCGCCACCGCCGCAAGAAACGGGACAGCCGCGAGAATATAAAAGGCAACCTGCAAATTTCCGCCGATCATCGTCTTCGACACGATAGCCGGTGCGAAGATCGCCGCCACCTTCAGCCACGCGCCGCCTACGCCGCAGCCCATCGCGCGGATACTCGTCGGATACAGTTCCGGCGTGTACACATAAGCCGTGATGAACCCGCACGCCAGGAAGCCCAACGAGAACGCGCAGAACGTCGCCACCACATACACCGACGAATCGTGGAACACGCCCGCCAGCAGCAGCGAAATCGCACACGCCACGAACGACAGATTGATAATCGGCTTACGCCCCACCTTATCCACCAGCAACGCGCAGGTCAGGGAACCCACTACGCCGAGCACCGAAGCGGCCACCGCCAGATTCAACGCGAGTTGCAGCGGCGCGTGATAAATCGTGCGATAGATCGTCGGCAGCCACGTCGAAAGACCGTATTGAATGAAGCCGCACGTGATCCACAACATCGCCACGGCCAGCGTGCGCTTCAGATACGCGGGGCCAAACAGGTCACCCATGCGGCGCTTCGGATGACGATTGGCCATCGCTTCGAATTCAGCCGAGTGCGTGACCGGCGGAAGCGGACCTTTGACCGCACGCTCGAACACATGCACCGCCGCATCCGCGTCAGCCATCTGTTCACGTTCAGCAAGCCAGCGCGGCGATTCCGGCACGAGTTTGCGCAGCACGAAGAACAGAATCAACGGCATACCGCCGATAAAGTACATGGCTTGCCAGCCGAAACGCGGCACGATCCACGCGCCCAACGCATTCGACGCAAGCAGGCCGACCGGGAAAACGATTTCATACAACAGCACGAAACGGCCACGGCCATGCGCACGGCTGATCTCGTTGATGTAAGTCGCGGCCACCGGCAATTCGCCACCGAGCCCAAGCCCTTGAATCACACGCAACACGACGAACGCCGCGAACGTAGGCGCAAAACCGCACGCAATGCTGGTGATGCCGATGATCCCCGAACTCAGCGCAATCGCCTTCACGCGGCCCTTGCGTTCCGCGTACCACGGGAAAACAAACGCGCCGATCAACTGGCCGACCGAACCGGAGCCGATCAGGAAGCCGATTTCCCACGGCGTCAAATGCCACTTCGCGATCAGGATCGGCAACGTGGCCGCGATCGCGATCACGTCGAAGCCGTCGAAGAACGTCGCGAGACCGATCAGGATACGCGCGCGCACCTGCATCGCGTTCTTGGGCAAGCGCTCCAGACGCGCGATGATCGAGCCCCGCGTTACAGGGCCTGAGACACCGGCGCTGCTGCGGTCCCCCATGGTGTTGTCGATGGTTCTCATGCCGTTGTGCCGTCCGTATATGTGGTTAGGCAAGTGCCGTTGAGGCGTCGGTCAGGGTGGCAAGGTCGATGGTCCGGCCTTGGTTCATCCATTTGCGCGACAGTTTCAGTTCGCGCGGCGTATTGATGGCGATCACGCCGCGAATCGCGCTGTCTTCCAGATGGAACAACGTGGCGCGTTTGCCCGGCAAATCGCCGCGCACGGCCAGTTGTGCGTCGCCTGGAATGTCGCCGAGAATCTGCAGATTCACGTCGTACTGATCGGACCAGAACCACGGAATGTCCGCATACGGTTCGAAGGTGCCGAGCAATGCTTTCGCGGCGGCAATCGCCTGATTCTGCGCATTGGCCCACGACTCGAGCCGCACGCGGCGCTTGAGCCACGCGCTCGGATGATTGGCGACGTCGCCGCACGCGAAAATGCGCGGGTCGTCGGTGGCGCCGAAATGATCGACCACGATGCCGTCGTCCACCTTCACGCCCGCAGCTTGCGCCAACGCCGTGTGCGGCGTGAGGCCGATACCGGCCACCGCGAAATCGGCGTCGAGCGTCGAGCCGTCCGCGAAGGTTGCGCGAATGCGCTTAGCGTCGTTCGGATGATCCGCGAGCGATACGAGCGAGGCGTTCAAGCGCACGTCCACGCCATTCGCGCGATGCAGGTCGAGCAGGAAGCCGGACACCATCGGCGGCAGCGAACGCGCGCACAAACGCGGGGCGCCTTCCACTACTGTTGCATCCACGCCGAGCTTGCGCGCGGTCGCCGCGACTTCGAGACCGATCCAGCCGCCGCCCACCACCAGCACGCGTTTGCTGGCGCGCAGCCGTTCACCCAAAGCGACGGCTTCGTCGAGCGTACGCAGGTAAGCAATGTGCGAGGTCTTCACGAGCGACTCCGGCAGCTTGCGCGCCGCGCCGCCGGTGGCGATCACCAGCCGGTCGTACTGCACTTCGCGGCCCGACTGCGTGCGCACGATGCGCTGCTCGCGATCGATCGAAGTCGCGCAATCCGGCTGCCATGCTTCGACGTTCAGCGCTTCGAAGTCGTCGGGCTTCACAAGCCGCACGGTGTCGATATCCGCTTCGCCCGCTAGCACTGCTTTCGAAAGCGGCGGGCGTTCGTAGGGCAGATGCACTTCGTCGGCGATCATCACGAGGCGGCCGTCGAAGCCTTCCTTGCGCAAGGTTTTCACGACCCACCCGGCCGCCTGGCCGCCGCCGATCACGACGATCGTGCGCGGTGCTTCGAGTCCGGCATGGGCGGTTTGCGCCTTTGCCGCAGCAGCGTCAGTCATTTTTCCGCTCCGTCATGAACTTGCCTTCCGGCGCCTTCGCGTTTTTCTGGCGCCGCGTATTGCCGTCGATGCCGCCGTCGATCGCCCATTCGGCGAACACGGTCGGACCCGGCTCGAAATCGCGCGGCTGCCAATCGGGCGTGAGTTGGTCTTCGTCGGCGTAATACTCGATCAGGCCGCCCGCCGGGTTCTGGAAGTACCAGAAGTAAGCCGACGACACCGGATGACGCCCCGGCCCGAGTTGCGTATCCCAACCACAGCGGCTGATATGCATGCCGCCGCCGAACACTTCGTGGATGTCGCGCACGGTGAACGCGACGTGATTCAGGCCGCGCTTACCGTTGGGCAAGGCCAGCAGGAAAATGTCGTGATGGCCGCCATGCGGTGCGCAGCGCATGAACGCGCCACGGCCTGGATAACGGTCCGACATTTCGAAGCCGAGCAGTTCCTGATAGAACTTTTCCTGCTCGGCGAGTTTGTTCGTGAAGAACACCACATGCCCCACTTCGACCGGTTCCGCACGCTCGTAAATCGGCGAAGGTTGATCGACGCGCAGCGTTTGGCCCCACACGTTCGACGGCGAACCGTGAATGTCGAGCGCGCGCTTGCGGGTGACTTCCACGCGAATCGCCATGCCGTTCGGGTCGATGCAGCCGACGGCGTCGTCGGTTTCGAAATGGCCCGGCTGACCGGCGAAGCGGCCGCGCAGTTCGTCGAGTTCGGCTTTCGTGGCCACGCCCCACGTCACTTCGCGCAGCGTCGGGCCTTCTTCGAAAGCGGGCGGCAGCGAGGGATCATTCGCATTCACAGCGAGAATCGTGCAACCGTTCAGCGTTTCGAAACGCGCCTGGGTTTCGTCGTGCGCGACTTCCTTCAAGCCCCAGTCCGCGAAAAAGCGGCGACAGGTGGCCAGATCCGTCACGCCGTAAATAATCTGTTCAATGCCGAGAATCGTCATAACGTGCCTCTTGCGTATCGTGCGTATTAGTTCGCCCACGCCAGCGGCGCGTCGTTCAAGCCCCAGTAGAGGCTCTTTTGTTGCATGTATTCGCGGATGCCGAGCCGGCCTTTCTCGCGCCCCATGCCACTCTCTTTCCAGCCGCTGAACGGCGTCGAGATGGAGAACAGCTTGTAGGTGTTGATCCAGATGGTGCCGGCTTCGAGTGCACGGGCAATCCGGTACGCGCGCTTGTAGTCGCGCGTCCAGATGCCGGCGGCGAGGCCGAACACGCTGTCGTTCGCTTCTTTCAGCAGCGAGGCTTCGTCGTCGAACGGCATGGCTACCAGCACCGGGCCGAAGATTTCTTCCTGGCAGATGCGGGCGTTGTTCGTGAGGCCTTCGAGAATCGTAGGCTGGAAGTAGGTGCCGGCTTCGCGGCCATCGCCGACCGGACGCTCGCCGCCGCATAGCAGGCGGCCGCCTTCTTCGAGACCGAGCGCGACATAACGCTCGACGGTTTCGCGATGCGCCGCCGTAATCAGCGGACCCATTTGCGTTTCAGCACGCGTCGGATCGCCCACGCGCAACTCGCGCGCGCCTTCCGCGAGACGCTTCATGAACGCGTCGTAAATCGAGCGCTGTACGAACAGGCGCGAACCCGCAATGCAAGCTTCGCCCGACGAACTGAAGATGCCGTACAGCACGCCGTTGACCGCGTGATCGATGTCGGCGTCGTCGAAGACAATGGTCGGGGATTTGCCGCCCAGTTCGAGTGAGACCGGCATCAGCTTGTCCGCCGCGATGCGCGCGATACCGCGGCCCACTTCGGTGCCGCCCGTGAACGACACCTTCTTCACCAGCGGATGACGCACCAGCACGTCGCCAATCACCGAGCCTTTGCCTGGCACGACGCTGACTACGCCCTTCGGCACACCAGCCTCTTCGCAGATGCGCGCCAACGCCAGCGAGATCAAAGGCGTCACTTCAGCCGGCTTCAACACGACCGCGTTGCCGCCCGCGAGTGCCGGAGCAAGCTTTTGCGCGTCGGATGCAATCGGCGAATTCCACGGCGTAATTGCGGCGATCACGCCGATCGGCTCGTAGATGCTCATCGTCAGATAATCGCCGCGCGAAGGCGTGACTTCTTCGTCGAGCGTTTCGAGGCACGCTGCGAAATAACGGAACGTGTTCGCGGCGCTCGCCACCAGTACGCGCGTTTCGCCGATCGGCTTGCCGTTGTCGCGGCGCTGCAATTGCGCGAGCGCTTCGTGACGCGCCATGATCAGATCGGCGATGCGGTACAGAATCAGCGCCCGTTGATGCGGCTTCAAACCCGACCAGTCCGCGCGGCGCCATGCGAGATCCGCGGCTTCCACGGCGTCGCGGGCGTCGTCGGCATTGGCCGTCGAGATTTGCATGTTGACCGACTGATCCGCCGGATACAGGCTTGTGTACGGGTTGCCACGCCCTTGCCGCCATTCGCCGCCGATGAAAATATCGCCGGTGGGCACGAGGCTGGTATCGAAGTGAGTCATGTCGGTCATTCCAGTTTGCTTCAGCTATTCAACTGATGGCTTAAATCACGCAGCGCGCCGCGCGATTGCGTAGCGCACGCATCGCGCTATACGCGGTCAGCGCGGACGTCTTGGGGTTATCCGGCAACGGCTTGCCGCACATTTCGAGCGACATCTCGCCGAAAGCGCCACGCGCCACGATGCGGTGCACGTTGCGCGTCACGTTCGGATCGGCGATCAGCCGAACCGTGGTGTGGTCCAGACCGAGGCCGGCCAGCGCGATCGTCGCGGCCACGTTGGCGTTCTTCGGATACAGGCGCGCCGCTTCGCGCGCGCTGCCTTCGAAAATCACCTTCTCGTCCTTCAGCGTGTGCAGATCGCAGAGCTGTTCCGCCGGCGTGCCGAGCCAACCGGTGGGCGGCTTGCGGCCGGTGTACAGCACTTCGTCCAGACCGCCGAGCTTGGCCGCGGCCAGCGCATCCACGCCGCCAATCGCGCCGGAGAGCAGCGTCAAGGTGGCGTCGCCTTCATCGGCGGCGGCGGACAATGCGTCCAGCAGCAACATGTCGGACAGCGCGCCGATCGACGCGACCGCGCAGTCCGTGCCGGCTTTCAACAACGGCACCACGTGATCGACCAGCGCGCTATGTCCCGCGCATTCCAGCGCGAAATGCGGCTGGCTGCTCAAGGCGGACACGGAGGCCACGACATCCACCGAGTCGCCCACTACTTCACGCACTGAAGCCATGTGACGCTCCGGCACGATCACGTGCGACACGCGCACGGTCGGATCGGCGGCGACCGAGCGATACACTGCCTGGCCGATCGCGCCGAAGCCGATCATCGCGACGTCGACGGGTGCGTGATGCCCCGCGTAGCCCGCATCACGCATGTTCCGGCTCCTGTTCCTTGACCGGCGGGCCGGCAAACGCGGTAGCGAACGAGCCGACCGACAGCATGTCCACTTCGACCAGCACCGGGCCGGTCTTCGCCATGCCTTCGCGAATGATCGCGTCGGCCTGATCGAGCGACTTGATGCGGTAGTGCGTGAGTTTCAGGCTCTCGCAAAACTGCGCGAAATCCGGCTGATGCAGATCGACGTAGCAGCGGCGGCCGCCGTATTGCGCGTCCTGAATGTTGCGAATCACGCCGTAGCACTGGTCGTTCATCAGCACGATCATCACATTGGCGTTTTCCTGCACGGCCGTTGCCAGTTCGCCGACGTTGACCATCAAGCCGCCGTCGCCGACTAGGCAAACGGTCTTCGCCGCGCTGCCCGCAAGCGCCGCGCCGATACCCATCTGCATGCCCTGGCCGATGCCGCCGCCGAGCGCATGAACGCCCGCACGCGGCGAGAAAATCTTCAGCATGCGGTTGCCCCACGTGCTGTTCGAAATCGTGACGTCGCGCACCCAGTTGTAGTCGCGGCCCACTGCGGCTTGCAGGGCATCGACGAGACGTTTGTACGGGCCGAGGCCCTTGCCCACATCGGCGACGGCGCTTTCGCGCGCGGCGGCCAGATCCTGTGCGAACGTCGGATCGACTTTGATGCGGCCCTCAAGCAGCGTCGCCAGTTCGTCGAGTACGGAAGATGCATCGCCGTGAATGAACATCTCGTTGCGATAGCCGCGGTTATCGGCGAGCGCGTCGGCGTCGATGCGATACAGCGGTTGCGGCAACGCGAGCTTGTACTTCAGCGTTTCATTTCCACGCAGACGCGAACCGACCACCACCAGCGCGTCGCACGTCTTGTAGAAGCTCTCGACCGCCGTGTGCACGTTGAATGCGCCGAGCGTCGCCGGATGATCTTCCGGCAGCACGCCGCGGCCTTGCACACTGGTCACAACGCCGAAACCCAGCGCGACCAGACGCTCAACCGCCTTCGTCGCGTGACGCGTGCCGCCGCCCAGCCACAACAGCGGGCGCTTGGCCGTTGCCAGCGAATCGGCGAGTTGCGCGACACGCTGCTTGCAATGCGTGAGCGTCGTGATATGCGGCGCGGCGAGATCGGCGGGCCATTCCACTTCGGCGGCCTGAATGTCGATCGGAATCTCCACGCTCACCGGGCCGCTCGGCGCGGTCTGCGCGACGCGTACGGCTTCGCGGATAGTTGGCAGCGCGGTTTCGACCGAACGCACGCGGAACGCGGCTTTCGAAATCGACGACAGCATCGACAGTTGATCCGGTGCTTCGTGGATATACGCGAGGTCCTGGTCCAGATATTCGGTTTCGATCTGACCGGTGACGTGCAGCAGAGCGGTGCCGGCGGTCAAAGCTTCGACCATCGCGCCCGCTGCGTTGCCCGCCGCGGTGCCCGTGCTGGTGAACGCAACGCCGAGGCCGCCGGACACACGCGCGAGGCCGTCGGCCATGTTCACCGCGCCGGCTTCGCCGCGCGCGCCGACGTAGCGGATCTTGCCGCGATTGTGGATCGCGTCGAGGATCGGCATGTTGTGGATCGAGATCACGCCGAATGCGGTTTGAACGCCGCATTGCTCGAGAAAGGCGGCGATCAGTTCGCCAACGGTGGTTTTGTTAGACATGTCGTGCAACGCCTCCAGAAACATCGATATGACTGCCCGTCGTATAGGACGACAGCGTCGTAGCCAGATAAAAGAGTGCTTGAGCGGCTTCTTCGGGGCGACCGAAGCGGCCTAGCGGAATGTTTTTCTTGCGCGCCAGTTCCGCCGTCCAGTCTTCCCAGCTCTGGCCCGGCCGTGCTTCTTTCGCATAACGGCGGCGCCATTGACCCGATTCGACGATGCCGATCAGAATCGAATTGACGCGGATGCGCTGCGGCGCGAGTTCCACCGCGAGCGACTTGAGCAGGTTCTGCACGCCGGCGCGCGCCGCTGAAGTCGCGACCATGTGCGGCTCGGGTTGCAGGGCCAGCAGCGAGTTGACGCAAACCACAGCGGGGTTCGCGGCGTCTCGAAGCATCGGCAGAAACGCGCGGGTCGGGCGAATCACGCTGAAGTACTTCAGATCGAGTTCTTCGCGCCAGGCTTCGTCGGTGGTGTCGGCGAAGGTCGACACGCGGCCTTGGCCTGCGTTATTCACCAGCATGTCGGTGCGGCCGAAACGCGTCTGCACCGCTTCCGCAAACGCTTTCACTTCGTCGGCGTCGAGCACGTTGCAGCGATGCGCGAGCAGTTGCGCTTGCGGGAACTGCCCTTTCAGCGTGGTTTCCGCTTGCGCGAGACGTTCGGTGTCGCGGCCGCAGATCGCGACCGAGGCGCCCGCCCGCAGAAACAGTTCGGCAGTCGCGAGGCCGATACCGGACGAACCGCCCGTCACCACCGCTACCTGTCCGGTCAAGTCGATTTGGATCATCAGAGCCCCAATGCCTTCATGTAATTGCTGCCCGACTTCGCGCCACCCTTGGGCCGATAGTTGAGCCGCTGCGAAAGTTCGTCGGCCGCGCGGCGGACCTTGTCGATCAGGCCGCTGTCGAGCAGCGACGCGTCGATCTCGTGGCGCGGAATCGTGGTCGTGATCACGGCGACGATGCGGCCTGTGTCGTTGCGCACCGGCGCGCTCACCACCGAAATACCGCGCTCGAACGACGACTCGCTGATCGCGAAACCACGCTGCGCGTCGTCGCGAATCCGTTCGTACAGGTCGTCGATAGTGACCGGCGTCTGCTTCGTGAAACGTTCGAGTTCGGGCTCGGGATAGAGCTTCTTCAGTTCGTCAAGCGTCAGGTCGCCCATTAGCACCTGACCGTGCGTCGTGGCGTAAGCCGGCAGACGCGTGCCCACGTTCACCTTCACCGAACTGAAAATCGGCGTGTGGCTTTGCGCTTTGGCGACGAACACGACATCGCGTCCATCGCGAATCACGATGTGGCTGGTCAGCCCGGTTTCGTTACGCAACGCCTCGATGATCGGCAAACCGAGGTCGGTTAATTCGAGCGAACTCAGATATTCAAAACCGAGCCGCAGCACCGCGACGCCGAGGCGATAGTTGCGGTCCTTGTCGGCACGCTCCAGAAAGCCGAGCGATTCGAGCGTTTGCAACAGACGGAACACCGTCGTGCGAGGAATCTTCAGGCGCCTGGATAATTCCGGTGCACCGAGAACCGGCTCGCGTGGCGAGAACTCCGTGAGAATCTTCAGACCGCGTTCGAGACCGGGCACGCGATAGGCGGTGTCGCCAGTGGTGTCGTTGCGGTCTTCGTCCGCTTCGCGCTCGGCGTGAGCAGTGTCGGGCGTCATTCATTGGCTCCGTTGTCCGTCGCTTGTACGACAGAACGTGTCGATGATCGCGGTGTACGCGGCGGGTGCTTCGATATAGCCGGCGTGACCCGCGCGAGGCACGACTTGCAGTTTGGTGCCCGCGGCCAGTGCGAGTCGCTCGCAGGCTTCGGGCGTCGTAATGGTGTCGTCGGCGCCGACGGCCACGTTGATGCGGCCTTTAAAGCGCGCGAGGTCGCCGGCGAGATCGGCGTTGGCGAGCAGATGCGTGGCCTGCGCGTAGCCGTGCGGGATCACGCGCGACATGTTCCAGCGCACCCATGCGCGCGCTTCGTCGCTCGCGTGAGCGGACAGCATGTTGGCGCTGCGTTTTTCCGCAAGGCCTTGCGGGCCCAGTTCGTTCAGCATGGCAAGGCGCTGATCGCGCTTCGCATTACGCAGTTCCGCCGAGGCCGCGCCGTATCCACCAGCCGGCGACAACAGCAGCAAACCGGCCACACGCTGCGGGTGCGCCACCGCAAACGCGCCGGCGATGATCGCGCCGAGCGAATGGCCGAGCAGCACGCAGCGTTCGATGCCGAGCGCGTCCAGCCACTCCTTCAACAAACTCGCGTAATCGGCTGCGGCGGGAGATCCGGCCACGACCGGCGTAGATGCGCCATAACCCGGCGCATCCCATGCCAGCACGCGGCGCGTCGCGCCGAGTCCCTCGAACTGCTGCACCCACGACGCCGCGCCCGACCCGATACCGTGCAGCAGCACGAGCGGCAACGCGCTGCTGCCGGCGCTATCCACTTCGCGATAGCTCACCGCGCGTTGCGTGGCCAGCCGGACCTGCTGCGCCGGAAAGCGCGCAAGGCGGGCTTCGAGCGTAGCGTGTTGATCGGCTGTAACGGACGGGACTGCGGACATGATTTCCTTCGCGGGTGTTTTAAAACTGCGATAGCGTTTGAGGGCCTAGCGCTTGAGCTTCGCCAGTGGCGAATCCGGCGGATACGTCGGCGTAATAGGCTTCGGCGAACCGAGCATCACGCACATCAACGCGTCTTCTTCACCGACGTTGATTTCCGTGCGATACACGCCCGGCGGCACCGAGATCAGATCGCGTTCGCCGAGCACCGCTTCCCAAGTTTCGCCGTCTTTCTCGCAGACCACTTTCATCTTGCCGCGCAGCACGAAGAAAATTTCTTCGACATCCATATGAATATGGCTCGGGCCGATGTTGCCCGCCGGAATCACCATCGTCGAAAACGTGAAGCCGCCCGCGGGCACCGTGTTCATGTCTTTCGCGACGCCCGTGCCGCCCGTGCCGACATAGCGCATTTGCGCGCGGCGATACTTCGGGTCGTAGTCGGCCTGAAACTTCAGCGCGTCCCAGTCGTAGCGCCGCGTTTCCAGGCGTGCGACACGAGTGTCCAGCCATTGGGCAAAGCTTACGTCCGCGGGTTGGTCCCACGATTTGCGTTCGATATCGGCGTCCGCCATCTCTTTCTCCTTTCGATTCGACAAGATCAATTCATCACGAAGCCGCCGTTGACCGGCAGCAGTTGGCCGGTCACGAAGCGAGCGGCATCGGATAACAGGAACAGTACGGGCCCGGTGACGTCGTCGGGCACTTGTGCGCGCGTGAGCGCGCGGCCTTGCAGGTAATACTCGTGGCGCTCGGCGGGCACATAGGCGGTCGCCTCGACTTCGGTCAGCCCCGGCGCGATCGCGTTCACCGTCACCTGATGCGCGCCGAATTCGCGCGCCAGCGACCGGGTCATCGAAATCACGGCGCCTTTGCTAGCGACATAAGCCAGCAGCTTCGGCGCGCCCCACATCGCCGTGTCCGAGGCAATGTTGACGATGCTGCCGCGGCCCGAGTCGCGCAGATACGGCAGCGCGGCGGTGCTCATTAACCAGGTGCCGCGCACGTTGACGTTCATCACGGCGTCCCACGTGTCGACAGACAACTCGTCGGCGAACTTGCCGCCGGAGTTGGTGATGGCCGCGTTGTTGATCAATGCGTCGAGACCGCCGAGTTGCGCCGCGCCTTGCTCCGCGAATTGCTTGATGCTGGTGGGGTCGGCGAGATCGAGCGGCACGTAGGTGACTGCGTGTCCTTGCTCGACGAGCGATGCCGCGAGCGCGCGGCCTTCTTCGTGCAGCACGTCGCCGAACACGACTTGCGCACCGGCTTGCACCAGCGAGCGGACGAATGCCGCGCCGAGACCGCGCGCGCCGCCCGTCACGAGGACGCGCCGGCCGTTGAGCGCTGCGGACGCGTCGTTATGCATGGCTGTGGCCTGCTTCCGCCGATTGCGCGGTGCCTGCCTTCGCAGCTTCAGCGCGATGCGCTTCCAGTGCGGCAAAGTCCTGCTGCGCGCGCTGACGCAACATGCGGCGCACACGCGTCATGCCGACGTCGTGCTGATACAGGAATTCATGAGCGCGTGCGTTCGGCGCCATGCTTTCCAGCACATAGCGGTCTTGCTCCAGCACGGCCCAATGCAGACCTTCCAGACGATTGCGATACAGGAAGCGCCATGCGTCGCGTTGCCAGCCCGACACTTTGCGAGTGCGCCAGAAGTACACCTGGCAGTTGTCGCCGTCGACCGGCGTTGCAAAACCGATGATCCCGAAGTTGCCGCCCGGGCCGAACTTCTTCCTGTACGGAATCGCAAGACGCATCCACAGCGCGCCGGTTTCGCCGAGTTCCACCCAGTCGAAATTCACGTCGCGCTGGCCGACCTTTTCGAACATCAGTCCGGTTTCGGTCTTGCGCACGCGCATGTCGGCCTGCTTGTCGCCTTCGGCCATCGAATGCGACGTCGCATGCAGATAGGCGCCGTGCATCGGGTCCATCACGTTGTCGATCGCGTACTGGTAATTGCACTTCCAGTGCGACATGCACAGGAAGCTCGCGTATTCCTCGCCAACCAGTTCTTCCGGCAGCACGAGCGGCGTGGGTTCTTTATGCGCTTCGTCACCGAACCACAGGAAGATCGCGCCGGCATGCTCTTCGACCGGATACGACTTCACGCACTTCTGGCCTTCCAGCGGACAGTTCGACACGGCGGGCACTTTGGTGACTTCACCGCTGCCGTCGATTTCAATGCCGTGATACCAGCACGCGACGCTGCCGCCAAGATTCCAGCCGAGCGACAGACGCGCGCCGCGGTGCGGGCAGCGGTCTTCGAGCGCGCGCACCTGGCCTTCCTTGTCGCGCCACAGCACGATCTGATCGCCGAGACGCGTGATGCCGACCGGCGCGTCGCCGACTTGCCAGCTCGGCGCGACGGGATACCAGTAGTTACGCAGGCCCTTGTCCAGATAGGACTGGATCGGATCGGCCGCGTCTTGATTTGTATTGGGGGACGTCATGAAGAGACTCCAGATACGAATGCGATAAACGTGTTCGGGAAAGCGCGCCTATTCGGCGAGCAGGCGGAATTCGGCGGCGAGGCGGTCGGCATTCCACGTGCTGCCTTCCGGGGTGCGGAAGCCGACGCGGTTCAGACCGTCGACCACTTCCTGCAACTCCATCGCACCCGCTTCGAAGACCTTTTCGAGCGCGTCGCCGAAGTCGTTTTCGTATTGCGTCGGCTCGGCCTTGCGCGTTTGCCAGATGAAGTTCTCGGTCTCGCCCGGCTTTTCGATCACGCCCTTGCCCGCGACGTTGTTCGGCTGCGGCGCGAGCCACGGCTTCAGGAAAGGATTGAAGTTCACGATTTGCTCTCGCATGTCATTCCACCTTGATCTGGATTTCTTCACCGGCGAGGCGCACCGAGTACACCTTCAGGTCGCGGCCACCGGGCTCTTTCAAGCATTTGCCGGTCGGGATATGGAACACGGCTTCGTGCAACGGGCACTCGACGGTGTCGCCGTCGACAAAGCCCTGCGTCAGCAACGCGTACGCATGGGGGCAGACGTTTTCCAGCGCATACAGCGCATCGCCCACCTTGTAGATGCCGATCTCGGTGCCGTCGAGCTTGAACTCGAGCGGCGCGTCATCGGACAGGTCGCCGGCATGGCCGGCGCAGCGCCATTGTTCAGTCATTTCTCGCCTTCTCCTGAAGCCTTATGTTCCATACAAGGAACATCAGTTCGTGTATGGATAATTATAGGAGCGGCTTTGGCCAGAGAAAATAAAAATCTCGACTGGTAGGGGAAAACACCGAGTGTGGCGCTTGCAAGACAACGTCTTGCGAACGCGCGCAAGTAGTCTTTATCCCCGCAAAGCCTTTTCAGGCAAGGTTTTCAGCCAAATTTCCAGACAAATCCGACAGCTCTCATGCGGGTTTGTACGGGGTCCAAAATTTTATTTTGACCGCTTCCAGACTCACTATACTTTTCCATAGGCGATACAAACGCCCATAGGTGGAACATAAAGCGTAGCAGTTTTGGCGCATAAACCCCAGAGCTGCATTCAACCCAAAGCAAGGATCAGGGTCGACGAATCTGGCGAGAGCTACCCGTCGCGTGATCAGGAGAACCAACGGTGAAGCACATCATTGCGGCCGGCTTGACGGCAATCTGCGCAACGACAGGCGCATGGGCGCAGAGCAGTGTGACGCTATACGGCAGCCTGGATGCCGGTGTCGCGTATATCAGCAATGTCGGCGGCCATTCGAAGTGGATGGAAGAACAGGGCAACATGCAGCCTGACCGCTGGGGCCTGAAGGGCGTGGAAGATTTGGGCGGCGGCCTGAAGACGATTTTCCAGTTGGAAAACGGCTTTTATACCAACACAGGCGCATTCGCTAAAGCCGGTGTGCTGTTCAATCGCCAGGCGTTTGTCGGTCTGAGTTCAGACTCGATAGGAACGGTGACCCTCGGTCATCAGACTCCGTTCAGCTTCGACGTGTTGGGTCCGCTGAGCACGGCTTATCTGGCGGCGAGCTGGTATGCGTTCCACCCGGGCAATATCGACGAACTCGCCGATACGGGCGTGGTGCCGTTCGACAATTCGGTGAAATTCCGCTCGGCGAGTTTCAGCGGCTTTCAGGTCGGCGCGATGATGGGTCTCGGCAACACGACCAACTTCTCGACCGGCAAGACACTGAGCTTTGCGCTTAGCTATGCGAACGGTCCGTTCAAGGCCGGTGCGACGTACGCGAACGAGCACGACCGCACGCCGTCGATCGTCACGACGGGCATCACCAACTTCCAGGGCGTGGCCGCTGCCACCTATACCGCGGACAAGGTCGAGAACATGGGCGCGGGCGCCTCGTATCAGTTCGGCAAGCTGCTGGTGCACGGTTTGTACACGCGCGTGAAGCTCGAGTCGGGTTCTCACTCGAACACCTATCAGAGCTACGACGTCGGCGCGAATTACCAGTTCACGCCGTTTAACACCGTGGCCGGTGGCGCCGCGACGACGACGCTGGCGGGGCATCGCTGGACGCAGTTCGAAATCGGCGATATCTACGCGCTGTCGAAGTCGACGCAGTTGTATGTGAACGCGCTGTATGAACGCGCCGGTTCGAACACGGATGCGGCGTTCTTCACAGCAGGTGTGTCGAGTGGACGGAACCAGACGATCATTCTGACTGGCATCCATCACTCGTTCTGATGCGCTGATGAGACTGTGATCCGAAGCGGCTAGTCTGGCGGCGAACGCAGCCGGACTAGCGCTGAAGCGAATGCTGAAACAGAAGCGGAGTCAGCCTGCCGCCACCGACTTGCGGCGCGCCTGGACCGCAGTCGGATCGTCCGGACGCGGCCGGTAGCTGAGTCGTTCGGACAGTTCGAGCGCCGCCTGGCAAACCGCGATGATGAGCGGCTCGCGCTCTTCGGCTTCGCCGATATCCGAACGCGGAATCGTCACGGTCAACGCCGCCGCGATCTTGCCGCTCTGGTCGCGCACCGGCGCGCTGACCACCGAAATGCCGCGCTCGAACGACGCCTCGCTCAACGCGTAACCGAGCGCCGCGCTTTCGCGCACTCTTTCGTACAGTTCTTCGACGGTGGCCGGCGTGCGTTCGGTGAAACGTTCGAGTTGCGGCTCGGGATACAGCTGCCGCAATTCCTCGAAAGTCAGATCGCCCATCAACACCTGGCCGTGCACCGTCGCATGCGCCGGCAAACGCGTACCGACATGCACCTTCACCGAGCTGAACATCGGCGCATGGGTCTGCGCCTTGGCGACGAACACCACGTCGCGCTGATCGCGGATCAACAGATGCGTGCTCAGGCCCGTGGCATCACGCAGGCGTTCGAGTATCGGCGTACCGACATCGGTCAATTCGAGCGAACTCAGATATTCGAAGCCGAGCCGCAACACCGCGACGCTCAAGCGGAAATAGCGGTCGCCATTGACGCGCTCAAGAAAGCCGAGCGCTTCGAGCGTCTGCAATAAACGGAACGTAGTGGTGCGCGGAATGCCGATGCGCTTCGACAATTCGGGCGCGCCGAGCACCGGCTCACGCGCGCTGAATTCCGCCAGAATGCGTAGGCCCCGCTCAAGACCCGGCACGAGATAAGTCGATCCGCCGGCGCTCTCTTCGTCGGTGGAATCCTGGGACTCGGCGTCATTTGCCTGGGCCGGCCGCAACGCGTCTTCCTGCGAAATCGACGCTGCCGCGCCGCGTGGCTTCGTATGCTTGCGTCCCGCTCCTGTCTGCTCTTCTTTTGCCATCTTGGCTGCCGTTTCTGCTGTTCATCAAGGTCAGATCAGCATGATAGCGCGTGGCGCGCCGCCCTCACCGCCTTCGCCATTTCTTGCGCATGACGCAGTGGCCACGAGCCCCGCGATCGTCGACCGTCACTAGGCGCGCGCCGAATGCCGCGTCGTGGTTAACCATGTCAATTGCTGCACCGCCACCATTTCACGCGGTGCTATGCTTTGAAGCGGTCCATTGCGCGATGCCTCGCTGCCGCGCTTTCGCTCCGCTCAAGCGTCCGGAGGCCACGCTCATGTCCAATTCCATTCAGATTCAGGTTGCCGACTCGCACCTTTATCCGGGCTGCGCGGTGCGCATCGCGCACTTGCCCGAGCCGGCCCGAGGGGCAGCGGCCGTCGTCGAGTTCGCGGATGGTTCCGGCGCCAACGCGACCTGCCATCGCCGGGCGCTCGACGAACTCGAATTGATGGTCGACCGCTATGCCACGCAAAAGCGTCACCCAGTCGACACACGGCATTGGCTTCTGCTTGCCGTCGACGCCACGCATCACAGTTGGCGCGTGAAGCGCCGGCTTCCTTAATCTGCATCTCCAGCTGCTTCGAATCCGCCACCGGTGCCGCGCGCACGCCGCTCCGAGCGGCGCTCCAGTGCCCGTCACAGCCACTTCGGAACCCACTGATGACCGATCACGAATCCACCCTGCCGCCGAACGCCGACAACGCCGATAACGTGAACAACGCCCCCGACGACCCCGAACGCCGCCGAGTCCTTACCGGCCTGGCAGCAGTCGGTATCGGACTGGCGCTGACGGGCTGCAAAACCGACCCAAGCGTGTCGAGTACCGGCGCGCCACGCAGCGCCGCCGACCTGCGTCTCGACGCCGCGCTTCACGATCAGGTGAAGCACATCGTCGTGATCTACGCGGAGAATCGCAGCTTCGCGAACCTGTACGGCAATTTCCCCGGCGTCCAGCATCCGCTCGATGCCGTGAGCGCAGAGCGTTATCTGCAACTCGACCGCGACGGCAAAACGCCGCTGCCGCGCTTGCCGGCCATCTGGGGCGGCCTCGTGCCGCAAGCGCAGGAAGTCGACGGCAAGCGCTACATGATCGGGCAGAAGGATATCGTCAACCTGCACAACCGCCCGTTCCATATCGCCGACGCGCAAGGCGCGCCGCTGCCCACCGGTGTGATCACGCGCGACCTCGTGCATCGCTTCTATCAGAACCAGATGCAGATCAACGCCGGCCGCAACAATCAGTTCGCCGCATGGGGCGATTCCGGCGGGCTGGTGATGGGCCATTACCGTAATTCCGCCGACACGTTGCGTCTGTGGAATCTCGCGCAGCAGTACACCCTGTGCGACAACTTCTTCATGGCGGCTTTCGGCGGCTCGTGGCTGAACCACATCTTTCTGATCTCGGCGCAGGCGCCGTTTTATCCCAACATTCAGAACAGTCCGGCGAAGAAGATGGTGTCCGTAGTGGACGGCGACGATCCGACCGGCGCGCGGCTGAAGCAATCGGCAGAGTCGCCCGCCTCCGCGCTCGACGGTCCGCCGAAATTCGTCAACGACGGCGCGTTCACCGCCGACGGCTACGCCGTCAACACCATGGCGCCGCCGTATCAGCCGAGCAACGTGCGACCCGCTGAAGGCGGCAATCCGGCCTTCGCGGACCTGTCGAATCCGCGCGTGCTGCCGCCGCAGAATTACGCGACGATCGGCGACCGGCTGACCGATAAGGGGGTGGACTGGGCGTGGTACAGCGGCGCGTGGCAGTACGCGTTGGAGCATCAGGACACGGGCGCGGTGCCTGACTTCCAGTATCACCATCAGCCGTTCAACTACTTCACGAATTACGCGCCGGGCACTTCGGCGCGGCGCAGGTATCTACGCGACGGCGGTCTCGGCAACGACGCGTCGACCAACCATCTGATCGCGGATATCGATGCAGGACGCCTACCGACGGTCACGTTCTACAAGCCGCAAGGCGATCTGAACATGCACGCGGGTTACGCGGATGTCGCATCGGGCGACCGCCACATCGCGACGGTGATCGAGCATATTCAACGCGGGCCGCAGTGGGCGAACACGGTCGTGGTCGTCACCGTCGACGAGAACGGCGGCTGGTGGGACCACGTGTCGCCGCCGAAGGGCGATCGCTGGGGTCCGGGTTCGCGGATTCCCGCGCTGGTGATTTCGCCGCTGGCGAAGAAGGGTTACGTCGATCACACGGTGTACGACACCAATTCGATTCTGCGGCTGATCAGCCGCGTGCATGGCCTCGCGCCGCTCGACGGTGTGGTGGCGCGCGATCGGGCATTCGCGAGCAACGGACTCGCGCCGTTGGGGGATTTGACAGGTACGTTGGATCTGGCTTGAGCGCTTGAACGCATGAGCGTTCGAAAGTTGAAATGCCTGCGGCGCGCGTGGCCCCAGGCATTTCAACTCGAACTACTGCGGTTTCGCCTGCGCAGCGCCGTGCAGTTTTGCAACCACCGCATCGGCAATCTGCTGAGCCGTCTTTTTGATCGTCTTCTTCTCGTCGCCGCTCGCCATCACGAACTTGGCGGCGATCACATACGGATTCAGTTTGATGGCCGCGCCCGGCATGCCCTTGCTGTCGGCTTCGTCGACGGCCTGATATAGCGGCTGCAAATCAGGCGCGCCGAGGCTGTCGCAGGACACCGCCACCTGGATGTCGTTCTGGCCCGCGCCGAAACCGACCATCGCGCGCCTGAGGCGATTGCCGTCGTCGACCCTCAAAAACACACCGCGCACTTGCCAACCGACGGTCGGCAGCGGTTGACCCGGCGCACTGCGGCGCGCATCGACACCAGCCTTTTTCAGATCGTCCGTCAGCGCGTCCGCCATTTCGTCCACGATATGTTTGGCATGCTCTTGCGGATTTTTGTCCTGGCCCATCGGTCCCGGTCCGCTCGGCAGCAAGCCGCGCAGGCGGCGCACCCGTTGGCCCGGTCCGCTGTCCGGCGTTACGTTCGCGACGTCCAGATCGAAGTCGGCGACGTAGACGACTGGCGCAGGCGCCGCGAACGGCGCACTGTCCGCCGCGGCGTTGACGGCGGCCGCCGCGCTCAGGCATCCCGCCATCACCGTGCATTGCAAAAATCGATGCAGCATGGCGTGCCTCCGCGACCGTAACAGGACGCGCCTATCGTACAACCGTGCGCAGCGTGCGTCCGTTTTTTTCGTGCCTGATCGTCATACGGTTTGCCTTGCATAACGCCCGTTGCAGCATAGACTGTTAAAGCACAACTTCGCAATTTGTACGGAACCCGCCATGCGACTGACCATCCTGATCAACGGTTCCGATCCCACCGTCAGCCACGACTACGCTGTGTTATGGCTCGACACCGACGAGCACCGGTGGTCGAGAGAAGCACATCAAGGGATCGATTTGCCCCCGTGGGGCGAACTACGCGACGACAACGGCGTGACAACTCTCTGCGCGCCCAGCACGGATGCGCCGCTGTGCACGCTGCGCGGTTTGCACGTGGACCGTAAGCAGCGCGTGAGCGCCGCGCAAGGCGCCGCGGCGTGGACCGCCCTGCCGACGCGCGCGCAGACCAGCGGTTTCTGGCGTCTGCAAGCAGTGGACCGCCAACAGGTCCGCGCCGAGCACAGCGTGTTCGGCAATTAGTTTCTGCACTTATTTTTTATCGGTCGAAATGACGCATTTAAGAGCGGGCGTTTCCGCTCGCGCATGCGTCATTTTGTACGTGCGTTCGCACGCCATCTGTTTGATTTTTTGACTGCCATTGGGTCTGCCAATTCGTCGCACGCGCATTTAAGGTCGCCTTAAGTTTGCGTGAGTAGAGTTGGAAATCCACGCATTAGGGTCGCTGCAAGGCGGCCCGTTTTTTTTGTGCGACGAGATGTGGACGTCTCCGTGCGCGCCATGCGGCGGCATCGTTTCCATGACAACGCTCAGCGCGTGAATCCGTTTTCTCCTCCGGTGTTTCCCTGCATTTCACGTCGCGCGAGATGGGCTCGCAACGCTATACTTGCGCCCCCATCCCTCGACTGACTGACACATGAAGAAGTGGTTTGCCTGTCTGTTGTTCGCCGTTGCCGCTCACGCCAGCGCAGCGCCTTCCTGCACTCAATTCACACCGAATTCGCAATGGCCGGTTCTGAGCAATCAGAAGATGGCGCCGAAAACGCGCATGCTTTGTTATAGCGATTTCGCGGTTTTGCATTCGGGCATCACGCACGGTCCGCTGTGGTCCGCCGAACATCTGACGCGCGATCACATCGAGGCCGCCAAAGACATGGTGCGCACCAACAAGTTCTTTGAAGACGCGCGCCTGCCGGACGGCGAAGGCGCCACGCTCGCGGACTACAAGCGCAGCGGATTCGACCGCGGCCACATGAGCCCGGCGGGCAATCGCTGGAATCAGGAGGCGATGGCACAATCGTTCTCGCTCGCCAACGTCGTGCCGCAAAACCGCGAGAACAACCAGCGTTTGTGGGCGCGCATCGAGACCTCCGTGCGCAAGATCGCGGTGTCGTACGACGATACCTATGTGGTCACCGGCCCGATCTTTAACGGCCAGCAGCTGCAGACTATCGGACCGACGCGCGTGTTCGTGCCAACGCAATTGTTCAAGGTGGTCTACGTGCCGTCGCGGAAGATAGCGTTCGCCGTGGTGGTGGACAATGTGTCGACGAACCGTTACGACATCAAGACGATTCACGAACTCGAAGCAACATCGGGCATCCGTTTTCCGGGTATTCCGGAGGACCTCAAAGACCAGCGACCGGGAGGACTGAAAGGTGTTTAAACCCTATTCGAACGACGACGACGTGCTCAACATTCAGGGCGATGCCTTGACGGTGAGTAACGGCACGACGCGCATCGTGCTGAACGGCACGCTGGAACTGACGCAGGATCAGCGTGGATTGAAGGCGGCGTTGGCACTGAAAGAAGCGGTGGATGCGATCGTGGCAAGCTTGCAGGCGCAGAGCAATTTGCCCGCGAAGGTCAAGGACGAACCGGACGCGAAGCCCGGTGTCGTGCAGAACCCGTTCAATTAGTCACGCAAAGCGCCGGCAGCTGGCGTGATGCATTTTTTCGTGCGAGCGGCCGGCCCTCATCTTGCGTTGCGCAGGTCGATCAACGCCAAACGAATCCGCTCCACGACCTCGGACCACCCTCTGCCTTTTTCCCGAAACAGGCGGGCAGAGGGAAACCACGGACTGTCTTCCCGTTCGAGGTGCCATCTCCAGTCGCCCAGCATGGGCAACATCAGCCACAACGGCCTACCCATCGCGCCCGCCAGATTGGCCGCCGACGTGTCCACGCTAATGATCAGGTCCAGCGCGTTCATCACTTTTGCCGTATCGCCAAATGAACGAAGACGAGGTCCGAGGTCATGCACGTTGCGCGAGCGCACGGCGTAGTCGGCGGCTTCCTCTTCGCCTTGTCCCTTCTGCATGATGTAAAACTCCACGTCGTCGAGCGCGAAGAGTGGATCGAGACAACTGAGCGACGGCAGCGATCTGGCGGCATCGTTCTCGTGCGTCGGCGCACCCTTGAAAATCACGCCGACTTTCAGTGCCTGCGCGTTGCCAGGCAAAACCATCGGTGTGTGCTCGACGTCCGCGCGCAGATACGGCACCACCTGCGGCAAATGATCGATGTCGAGAGACGCCCACACCGGGATCGCATGCGGATAGACCCAATAGTCATGACACGGCAGTTGCGGCGCATCTTCGACCGGGCAGATCGCGGTGGCCTCGCCTGAGGCCCTGAACAATTCGACGAGCGGCGCCTGACACACCACCGTCACCCGCGCCGCCCCGTGGCGTTCACGATAAATTCGCGCAAACCGAAAAAAGAAAATCTCGTCGCCCAGACCGAATTCGCTCCAGATAACGATCGATTTACCTTTAAGCGACTCGCCGCACCACTTTGCATAGGCCGGCGGCGCCACGGTGGTCCGGCCTCGCCAGTCCGCGCCGTCGAATAGCGCCTCACGTCGACGAAAACCCTCGGTGAGTTTGCCGAGAGCAATCACCATCAGCGCATTGAAGAGTCGAGGCAAGCGCTCGTTCGGGAGTCGCCGGACGCTTTCGTCCCACAGGTCCTCTAATCGATCGTGAAGGCCCCGACGCACCAGTTCAAGGTTGATGTGGAAGTAGGTCTGGAGCCGATACGGATACAGTCTTAGCGTTTCATGGCAAAGGTCCAGCATTTCCGAATCGGTTTCCGCGCCCGGCATGGCAGTGGCCAGCTCGAAGAGTGGAGGCACATCGCGCTTGCGCAGCACGATTTCTATCGCGTAAGCGGCCGCCTGATGCTGTCTGTCCGCCGAACCCTCTTGCCGATTCTCGCCGAACTCGCGCAGCACGCAAATGCGTTCGCATGACGAAACAAGCGAGGCATCATTCACCAGGTCGAGCACATTCACGGAACCCGCGCTCGGCACGTCGGGCCGTTGCAGAGTGAAGGTGCGTTCATGATCGACATCCGCGAGGGTCGGCGATATTCCTTCCTCGCCGCGAGGATCGACCGGCAACGTCAAAATCAGATAACCGCCGGGCTTGATGAGTTCGAGCCACCTGGCGAGCACCTGCCGGGCGTTGTCGAAGCGCCCAAGACAATCCGAATGAACGAAATCAAGTACATCGGCCGGCGCTTCGTCCATATAGATAACGTCACGCTCATTCACGTTCCAGGCGAACAGTTGCTCGATGCCAGGAAAAAGACCTGCGTAGTCGGAAACAGGATCGCTCCCGGCGCCGATATCCAAGCCGACGCCGGAGAAGTAGCCATGCAGAAATGCCGGATCCTGCGCGCGCCGCGACGCGAGTTTGAGTGACTGGTTCATCTGGTGTTTCGCACAAGTTAGATGACACGTCAGGCCAGTTTAACAATAGCCGTCCCGCCCGATTGACGTGGAGCGCAGATGATATTCCGCTGGCGGAAACTCCTATATCACAATACAAATAGCACTCTTTGTGCGAACAAGCCAGTTTCCAACTTGCCGTCGCAACGTAGACCAAACCACCGAAACTGCTTCGGGATCCCCAATATGTTTCAGCGGTTACGTTTTGTCACCAGAGCGACGTCAACTCCTGTCTTCCCGTCAACGTTAAACCGGCAGCGCTGAAAAATTTCAGCCGCGACACAAGAATCAACCGGTTAAACCAGGAGTTAAACCATGAAGACGCTTTTCGCCGCACTCGCTTCCGCTCTGCTCGTGTCGACCGCTTTCGCTCAAACGGCCGCACCGTCCGCCGCGCAGCCCGCGCAAACGCAACCCGCCGGCCAGGCGAACCTGAAGGCGAGCACCGCCGTACAAACGGGCGCCACGGATGACGGCGCCGCAGCAACGAAGGCGCCGGCCAAAGCCGCGACCAAAGCGCACGTGAAGAAGACTTCCGCCCATCACACGGCGAAAGCGCACAAGACCACCAAGAAGGCCGCGGCTGAAACGAGCGCCGCCACGACTAAAACGGAGAGCGCGAAAGAGGCCAGCAATGCCCCGGTAAAAGCCGACGGCGCAAAGACCGACACGACAAAAACGCAATAACACGTGATCGGTTTCGGCACGCACCGGCCAGGCATGTGTAGGTAATCGAAGCCGAACTGTGCCGTTCAGGGAGGGCGAGTCATATGACTCGCCTTTTTTTATGCGCAGTTCGTATCGATTGAGCGTGTCCGCTTCAGGCAACCCTGTATGATTTTTTCAACGCACACCCCAATTTTTGCACCGCGTTTACCCGCTGACGTCTAATCTCGAACTGTCTTGATCAACCATGGCGTCGACGAACGCCGCATCACATGGCTCTCACACAATCCATCGACAGTTTCGCCACCCAGCCGGTCAACGAGCCGCGCGTTCTACGCAGCAACGTCATTCCGTTCCCCGCTGCACGCGTGCGCTTGCAGATAACGCTGCCGCATCGGCAGTATGAACTGCCCGGCACCCAGCTTCGCGCTCTGCTTCATTCTCCTCTCGGTGTTTATGTCGTCGCCACGCAGGCGGTGCGCCAGGAAATCCGCGTGCAACTCGACATCGCTCCTGGCGACCTCGACTTCACCCTGCACACGCTGATTTCGACACTTCCCGCCGCGATGATCGGACCGTTGAAGCGGCGCAACGTGGCCGCGGTCTAGCTCGCCGCCACGCTGCCGTTCGCATTCTTCTTGTGAGCAGGCGAGAGGTAAAAAGCAAAAGCACTGCAATCAATCCGCAACGGGATTTAACTCAGCCAATGCGGCCAGCTTCTGCATGTCGGCAATTTCGATTTCGGCGTATCCGAGCTTCAGCGCGCCTTGCGTTTCAAACTGCTTCAGCACCTGGTTGATGGTTTGCCGGGACAGCGCCAGCATCATCGCGAGATCTTCTTGCGGGACTTTGAGCACGCGGCGGAATGCACCGGGCTCGCCGTAGCCACCTGCCATCAGTAACAGGCGACGCGCCACGCGCTGCGCGGCGGGCAGCAAAGCGGCTTCTTCGATCGCGTCGAAAGCAAGACGCAGCTTTTGCGTCAACAGCAAACCGAACAGATGCCAATAAGCGGGCGTACGTTCGAGTAGCGCGGCGAGTGCGGCGCGCGGAACATGAAACAGCTCGGAATCGCGTTCGGCATACGCGTCGTGAGTTCGCGGCCGGTTGTCGAACAGCGCGATCTCGCCAAACCAGTTCACCGGTTCGATGACGGCAAGCAAAGCCTCCTTGCCCGCCGAACTGGCCGCGCCGATTCTCACCAGTCCATCGAGCAGGCAATAGAGGCCGTCGTCGGAATCGCCGCGCGTGAAGAGCCGCTGACCGGCAGCAAGCCGTTCGACACGCCCCGCTTCGATCAACTGCGCCTGCATGGCGGCGGGCGTCGAGCGAAACCACGCGCTGCGTCCGAGCAGCGCGGCAAGCACATTCGATGGAAAACTCGCAGTCATAGAACGGCACTCGTGCCCGATTGTCGGCTACCCGATGGTTTCAAATTGCGCTGCCCGCGATTATGCTGACTTTGAAAGAGGAGCGGCATCCATGAGAACGCTGACGCAACAGCTTACGCAATACGCGGCCTACCATCGTGACCGGCGCAATATCGCCACGCATTTCATCGGCATTCCGATGATCGTGCTGGCGCTGGCGGTGTTGTTGAGCCGGCCTGCTTTCGCTGTCGGCGCCTGGCCGCTGACGCTGTCGCCGGCGTGGGCGTTGTTCGTCGCGGCCACGCTGTATTACCTCGTGCTCGACGTGCCGCTCGGCGTGATGATGACCTTCGTGTCCGCGCTCTGCGTCGCGTTCGGCCAGTGGACGGCCACACAGTCGACGTTCGCGTGGCTCGCGATCGGTGTAGGGCTCTTTCTGGTGGGCTGGGTGTTTCAGTTCGTTGGACACGTGGCCTACGAACATCGCAAGCCTGCCTTTGTGGATGATGTGATCGGCCTGCTGATCGGACCGCTGTTCGTGCTGGCCGAAGCGTTGTTCGGCTTCGGCTGGCGGCCCGCGCTGCGCGCAGCGATCGAGGCGCAGGTCGGTCCGACGCGTATTAATGCGGCCCATACGGCGGCGCATCGCTGAAGCGCGCCGCCGCTTCAGCGAGTGCCTGTTCGATGCGACTCAGCTCGGTGCGAGTCGAACGAGGCGCACGCTATGCAATGCCGTCAGCGCGACCGCGATCCAGATGGGAACGTAGGTCGCCAGCTGTGAGACGCTCAGCGTTTCGCCGAGCACAGTGATCGAGATCAGTACCAGCAACACCGGCTCGACGTAGCCGAGAATGCCGAACAACGCGACCGGCAACAACCGGCTCGCCTTGAGATACGACGCGAGCGCGATGGTGCTCAGCGCACCGAGACCCGGCAACAGTAGCCACCAGCGGCCGGGATGGCCGGCGATCATCGCCAGCGAGCCGCCGTTGAAAACCAGCGCAATGGCCGGCGGCAACAGCAACGCCATTTCCACAGTGAACATCGCGAGCGAGTCGTGATTGATCTTGCGACGCAAAACGAAATACGGCGGATAGCCGAGCGAGACCAGCAAAGTCGGCCACGAAAATGCGCCCGTCACCCACAATTCATGGCCGACGCCCGTCGCCGCGCACGCAACAGCCAGCCACTGCAAACCGTCCAGACGCTCGTGATAATAAAAGCGCCCGACTAATACCATCGTCAGCGGCATCAGGAAATAGCCGAGCGAGACTTCGAGCATCCGGCCATGTAGCGGCGCCCACAGAAACACCCACAGTTGCACGCCAAGCAACGCCGCGCTCACGATCATCGCCATGCCGAGTTTCGGCTCGGTCACCATGCGGTAAAGAAGCCGCCGCAGAATGGGCAGGCGCTTTCTCAACGCCACCAGCAACAATGCTCCCGGCACAGTCCAGATAACGCGCCACGCGAAAATGTCGAGGCCGCTTAGCGGCGCGAGCAGGGTTGCGTAAGCGGACAGTAATGCAAACGTCGTGGTCGCGCACACCGACAGCGCGATCCCGCGCCTTAGGTCATACTGGTTCATCGAGCGACCGGTTGGGTAGGTGCTTCGAGAAACAATACCGGCGCGTGCGCGGGTAGTGTTGTTTGCAGCGCAGCATTCAGGCGCTCGGTATTTGTTGTTGTCATTGGAAGTGAAGTCTCACAAGCGGGCAGTACGTATCCAGCCCTGCGTTTTTTGCTTCGATAAAAGGATACGAAGGCGGCATTCTAGACGGCTTATCCGCTCGCGGCTCCCGCGTGGGTCCGCGCGCTGTCATCAATCGGCTGGAATTATTCCGTGCGCATCGCACGTCGATGGACTAGAACATAACTTCATGTGCGGCCAACGCCACATATGATCCCGCGCCAAGCGGCTCAAGCGCGAATCTTGCTATCTAGTTCTGCGACGCTGCTTGCATCACCGTTCGCGACACCCAAGCAAGTCCCCTTGGGGACTGCATGTGCAGCATCCATGAGCCGGGCCGGCGATGACAGTCCAACGGACCGAGCCCGCCTTCTTCTCCACGGCACGCTAACTGAGTTTCATCGCGCGTGCCGCCGCCCGGCAGCAATCCCGCTCATCGAATGTGACTACTGGAGCCAGCATGACCCAGCCAGCCCTATCGCACGACGCATCGCCCGACCTACGTTCCGCCTTTGCCGCCGACGTTCGCGCCGGCCTCACTCATACGCCGCAGAAAGAACTGCCGTCGAAGTATCTGTATGACGAAGTGGGCTCCGCGCTGTTCGAAGTGATCACCGTGTTGCCGGAATACGGCGTGACGCGCGCCGAAGAACGTCTGCTGACCAAACATGCAGCGGACATCGTCGCGCACTTGCCACACGACGTGACGGTCGCCGAACTCGGCAGCGGCAGCGGCCGTAAAACGCGGCGCATTCTGGAAGCGCTGTGTAAAAAGCGCCCCACTTCTTACTGCCCGATTGAAATTTCGCGCAGCGCTCTGCAGTTGTGCAGGCGCGAACTCGGCGATATCGAGCGCATTTCGATTGTCGGCTATGAACGCGATTACCTGGCCGGCCTTGCTGAAGTGAGCAAGCAACGCGCGGCGGACGAGCGGTTACTCGTACTGTTTCTTGGCAGTACGATCGGTAACTTCGGCAGACTCGCGGCAACGCGTTTCTTGCGCGACATCCGCAACATGCTCGCTCCCGGCGACGCGTTGTTGCTCGGCACAGACCTGATCAAGCCGACGCCTGTACTGGTGGCCGCCTACGACGACTCGATCGGCGTCACTGCGTCGTTCAATCTGAACCTGCTGGCGCGCATCAATCGCGAGCTCGACGGCGACTTTCCGCTCGATGCGTTCGAGCACGTCGCGCGCTTCAACCCGGACGCGCGCAGTATCGAAATGCATCTGCGAGCAAAGCGCGACATCACCGCGCGCGTGGGCGCGGCGCAATTGACGGTGTCGCTCAAGGCGGGCGAGACGATCTGGACGGAGAGCAGCCACAAATATCGCGCGGAAGAGATGCCCGCGATTGCCGACGATGCCGGCTTCGTGTGCAGCCATCAATGGATCGAAGACGAATGGGGCTTTGCGGAGAGTCTGCTCGTGGCGCGATGAGTGCGTCGGGCCGCTGACTGAAGCACGGCCACGCAAACACGGCAAGACGGCGCGTTATCGCCCATGATGGCGCGCCGCCTTCTGTTTTTTGCGTAATTGGCGTTCTAAGTGCAGCCGCTTAGTGCTGCTCGAAACGTTCGTAGCGCTTTTCCGTGGCGCGCTCTTCGCCGGCCACCTCGGTCACGCGCGCCGCCGGCGGCCCGTGACGCAGCCACGACAGCATGCGGTCGACCTGGTTCGCCGAGCCTTGCAACATCGCTTCGACGGAGCCGTCGTCGAGATTCGCCACCCATCCTTTGATACCGAGCGCGTGAGCCTGCCGCACGGTTGCGTGGCGAAAGCCGACGCCCTGCACCGTGCCGCGCACGCGCACGTAGTACGTTTCGATCCGCTGATCCAGATCCGGAGCCATGCCGTCCTCTCTATTCTGTCGACCGGAGTTGGCGCTTTAGCGCTTACTCCTGTGCCGTGCAACGCACAATCTTTCAAGCCGGCATTCTAGTCGCGTCGCGGCGAGCTTGCTCGGCAAAGCGTGCATCTGACTGTTCGCGTGGGACCGCCGGCGCGACACACGGCGCGCGCGCCACGTACAATCCGTCGACTGTCATGCGGGGAATGGAAACAGAATGACCGAACAAAATCGCGATCTCGTACTCGTGACCGGCGCCTCCGGCTTTGTCGGCTCGTCGGTGGCGCGCATCGCGCAACAGAAGGGTTTCAGGGTGCGCGTGCTGGTGCGCGCCACGAGCCCGCGTCAGAACGTCGAGTCGCTGGACGCGGAAATCGTGGTCGGCGATATGCGCGACGAAGCGTCGATGCGCAACGCACTGCGCGGCGTGCGCTATCTGCTGCACGTGGCCGCCGACTATCGGCTGTGGGCGCCTGACCCGAGCGAGATCGAGCGCTCGAACCTCGAAGGCACCGAGGCGACCATGCGCGCGGCGCTGAAGGAAGGCGTCGAGCGCATGGTCTACACGAGCAGTGTCGCCACGTTGAAAGTGACCAGTTCCGGCCAGTCCGCCGACGAAACCTCGCCGCTCAAAGCCGATCAGGCGATCGGCGTGTACAAGCGCAGCAAGGTGCTGGCCGAGCGCGCGGTGGAGCGGATGATCGCCGAAGACGGCCTGCCGGCGGTGATCGTCAATCCGTCCACGCCAATCGGACCGCGCGATGTCAAGCCGACGCCGACGGGACGCATTATCGTGGAAGCGGCGCTCGGCAAGATTCCGGCGTTCGTCGACACGGGCCTGAATCTCGTGCACGTGGATGACGTCGCGACCGGCCATTTCCTCGCGCTCGAACGCGGCAAGATCGGCGAGCGTTATATTCTCGGCGGCGAAAATCTGCCGCTTCAACAGATGCTCGCCGATATCGCGGCGCTGACCGGCCGCAAGGCGCCGACGCTGAGCCTGCCGCGCTGGCCGCTGTATCCGCTGGCCATGGGCGCCGAAGCCGTCGCCAAGATCACGAAACGCGAACCGTTCGTCACCGTCGACGGCTTGAAAATGTCGAAGAACAAGATGTATTTCTCTTCGGCAAAAGCGGAACGCGAGCTCGGTTATCGCTCGCGGCCCTATCGCGAGGGCTTGAGCGACGCACTCGACTGGTTCAGACAAGCTGGCTATCTGAAGCCGTGAGCTTTGCGCGAATAAGCGGCCGGCGCCCGGCGTTCCGGCTCGGCTGCAAGCATTTTGTTACAACGTCACTGTGTTAGCGACAGGTAAAAGCCTACGCGCAGCAGTTAAAATCGTGGGTCTTACCAGAGAAACCTCGCATGAATCTTCACGAACAGCTCGGCGCACTGGAACTGGGCGTCGATCAGCTCATTCAGGCTGTCGTGGCCCCGCAGGCCGAAAACATCCCCGAGTCACCCGCAGAGAACGTTGCGCCGCAAGCGTCGGCGTCGGCGGATCAGGTCGCGTCCGATTCCCACGCACAACCGGCTGCGACCCCGGCTGAGACCGAGGCGGCCGTTGTCGAAGGCGAGGCTCCGGCTCCGGCTCCGGCTCCGCAGCGTCAGCCCACGCTCGAAATCAATCGCCCCGCGCAGAACGAAATCACCATGACGATCGGCGGGCAGACGGTCGCGCTGCGCGCGGAGCAGATCGGCCAATTGATCGAAGAACTGTCGAATGCGCGCGCGTCGATGACGCCGGAACCGCCGCCGGGCATTCCGCCGGGCTGGCGCTTCGTGTCCACTAAAAATCCGGTCATGGCGGTGCAGAAACAGTCGAATGGCGACCGTTTGCTGGTCATGCGCCACACCGGCCACGGCTGGGTGCCGTTCACGTTCTCGCCAGACATGGTGATCCAGCTTTACATGATGCTCACCAAGTAAAAAAGCGGCGCCCGAGCGCCGCTTTTGCATTCCACCGCGATTTCTGACTACCGCTTGCTTCAGCGTTCCTGCACCGGCGCCTGAACCCGCGCCTTCCATTGTCCGCCTTTGCCGCGCCAGTAACGAACCGCCGACGCGAACGTCGCGCCGACATAGAACAACGCGATCAGCGGCAGAAACGGCGCCCACAACGGCGAGCGACGGTAATAGCTGAGCATCGGCGCATAAGCGCAGCACATGGCCGCCCACGCGAGCCACGCCGGCCAGCCCGTCGGACCGAGCACCAGCGCGGCGACCGGCGGCATCAGGTAAATGATCGTCATGCCGGCCAGCGTGCCCGCCAGCAGCAGCGGTGAGTAGCGCAATTGCGTGAAGGCCGTGCGCGCGATCATGTTCCAGATCTCACGCCAGCTGTCGTACGGACGCAGCGACACACTGCGCGCCGCCACATCCAGCCGGATCGGATGACGCCCCGTGCCGCGATGCTTGATGCGCGCGGCGAGGCTGCAGTCGTCGATCAACTCGGCGCGGATCGACTCGATGCCGCCCGCTTCTTCGAGCGCGCTACGGCGCACCAGCATGCAGCCGCCCGCGGCCGCCGCCGTGCGATTGCGCGGGTTGTTGACCCACGAGAACGGGTACAGCTTGGCGAAGAAGAACACGAAAGCGGGAATCAGCGCTTTTTCCCAGAACGAATCGCAGCGCAAACGCACCATCAGCGAGACGAGATCGCGCTGCTCTGCGTCCGCGCGCGCGACGAGTTGCGCGACTGCGTCGGCGGGATGGCCGATGTCGGCGTCGGTCAGCAGAAGGAAATCCGCGGGCAAGCCGAGCGTGCGCACGGCCTCGATACCTTGCGACTGTGCCCACACCTTGCCGGACCAGCCCGGCGGCAGCGGCTTCGCGCTCAACACGGTCAGACGGTCCGGGCATTGCAACTGCAGGGCGGCCGCGCGAGCGGCGTCGGCGGTGCCGTCGGTGCTGTGGTCGTCGACGACGATCACGTGGAATTCGCCTGCATAGTCCTGCTGAAGCAGCGTGGTGACCGCCTCGGCGATTACATCGACTTCATTGCGGGCCGGCACCACGGCCGCCACGGCGGGCCACGTTGCGCGCGGCGCGATGGTCAGGGGCGCGGCGGGACGCGCGCGCCAGAAACCGCCGCGCGCGAACAGCAGCACACACCAGATCAGCAAGGAGAGACAAGACAGAAGAAACAGAACCACCGCCATTAAGCATTACCCTCGATTGAGCGCGCTTCTACGCCGACACGACGCGACAGCCACATCACCACCGTGCGGGCCGCGACCACGCACCAGTCAAACGTATTGAGCACCGGCCGCTCGTGAAACACGTCGTAGCCCACTTTCTCGATGCGTTCGAGAAACCGCAGGCCGCCGTGAATGGCGCCGCATAACTCGATGCCCAGCCGCCCCGGAATTCGCAGCGCGAGCGGCGCGCCGCGCACCAGCATCTCACGCACGAACGACACTTCGTGCGCCATGAGCGCCCGCCAGTCGTCATCGGCGACGCCGTTGGCGATGTGCGCCTCGGTCACGTTGAAGCGCCGCATATCGGTCAGCGGCAAATACACGCGGTCCTTTTTCCAGTCGGCGGAGACGTCGAGCCAGAAGCTGATCAACTGCGACGCCGTGCAGATCGCGTCGGCGTCGGCAAGATTATCCGGCGTGGCCGCGCCGATCAGGTGCAGCATCAGATGCCCAAGCGGATTGGCCGAGTGGCGGCAATAGTCGAGCAGCGCGGCGCGGTCGGCATAGCGATTGGTGTCGATGTCCTGGCCGCACGCGTGAAGCAGATCGTAGAACGGCGCGAGCGGCAGTTTATACTGGGCAACCACACCGGCAAGCTTGCCGAACAGAAGCGGATGCACTGGCGCCGCGCGCCGCTCCGCCACTGCGTCGAGCCCGGCGCGGAAGTCGGCTAGACGGGCGTGCCGCTCGGTTGCGCTCCAGTCGCCTTCGTCGGCAATGTCACCCGCGGTGCGGACAACCTGATAGATAATGCCGATGGGCGCGCGCAGCGCCTTGGGCAGCAACACGCTCGCGACCGGAAAGTTTTCGTATTGATCGACGTCCATCCAGCGAGCCTCGAAACCCTTTTGTAATGCGGGCGCCAAGCGCCGCGGGACTACGTAGTTTAAGGGTTCCGTCAAACCGCTGCAGCGTGCAATCATTACCGCATTCGCATTGCCCCACCGGTTGCCTGCCGCGCCGGGCATCGTTCCGTTGCTGCGGCGCGTCACCAACACCCGCCGGGCGCCGCCAGAGCAAAGCCCGGCCGATAGCGTTAGAATGCGCGTTTGGTTTTGCTGTACCGGCACGTCGCCGGGGCTCAAGACGTCAACTAATTAGATGATCGCGGCGATAAAGTCAGATTTACCGACTTCTTCGAAACCCGCGTCAGTCGGAGTTCGCCAACTTATGCGAGTCATCCTTGCTCAACCCCGCGGCTTTTGTGCGGGTGTTGTTCGCGCAATCGAGATCGTCGATCGCGCGTTACAGCAACACGGCGCACCTGTGTATGTCCGCCACGAGATTGTTCACAATCGGCACGTGGTCGACAATCTGCGCCAGAAAGGCGCGCGCTTCGTCGAGGAACTCGATGAAGTGCCGCAAGGCGCCGTGGCGATTTTCAGCGCGCACGGTGTCGCTCAGACAGTCGAGCGCGACGCCGAAGCACGAGGTCTCGACGTGCTCGACGCGACCTGCCCGCTGGTCACCAAAGTGCATGTGCAGGGCCGCCAGTACGTCGGCGCCGGCCGCACGCTGATTCTGATCGGCCACGCCGGGCACCCGGAAGTGGAAGGCACGATCGGCCAGATTCCAGGCAAAGTGCTGCTGGTGCAGAGCGAGGCCGAGGTCGCGCACCTCGATCTGCCGGTCGACACGCCGCTTGCCTATGTCACGCAGACCACGCTGTCGGTGGACGACACGCGCGGCATTATCGACGCGCTGCTGCGCCGCTTCACCGACATCGTCGGTCCGGATACGCGCGACATCTGCTATGCCACGCAAAACCGCCAGGCGGCGGTCCGCGAGTTGAGCAAGCAGGTCGACGTGCTGCTGGTGGTGGGCGCAACCAATAGTTCGAACTCGAACCGGCTGCGCGAGATCGGCAGCGAAAGCGGCGTGGCGAGCTATCTCGTCGCCGACGGTTCGGAAGTGAAGCCGGAATGGTTTGCGAACGTGCAGACCGTCGGCATCACGGCTGGCGCTTCGGCGCCGGAAGAGATGGTCAAGAACGTAATTGATGCGCTGAGCGCATTGGGGCCCGTCGATGTCACGACGATGGCGGGCCGTGAAGAAAAGGTCGAATTCAAGTTGCCATCGAAGCTGATGCAACCACTCGCTGCACGCGAAGTTTAAGGAGGACGTCTTGTCTATTCCGCTGCTACAGAAAGTCCGGGTCGGCGCATACATCATGCGTCAGCATCTGTCCGGTAACAAACGCTACCCGCTCGCCCTGATGCTGGAGCCGCTGTTCCGCTGCAACCTCGCCTGCAATGGCTGCGGCAAGATCGATTATCCGGATCCCATCTTGAATCAGCGCCTGTCGCTGCAAGAATGCCTTGAAGCCGTCGACGAGTGCAATGCGCCGGTGGTCTCGATCGCAGGCGGCGAACCGCTGCTGCACAAGGAAATGCCGCAGATCGTGAAGGGCATCATGGCGCGCAAGAAGTTCGTGTACCTGTGCACGAACGCGCTGCTGATGGAAAAGAAGATGGACGACTACGAGCCGAATCCGTACTTCGTCTGGTCGGTTCACCTGGACGGCGATCAGCAGGCGCACGATCACTCGGTGTCGCAGGAAGGCGTGTACGACAAGGCGGTCGCCGCCATCAAGGAAGCGAAGCGCCGCGGTTTCCGCGTGAACATCAACTGCACGTTGTTCAACGACGCCGTGCCGGAACGCGTCGCTGCGTTCTTCGACACGCTGGGCCCGATGGGCGTGGACGGCATCACCGTGTCGCCGGGTTACGCGTACGAACGCGCGCCGGATCAGCAGCACTTCCTGAACCGCGACAAGACCAAGCACCTGTTCCGCGAAATTTTCAAGCGCGGCAACAACGGCAAGAACTGGTCGTTCAGCCAGTCGAGCATGTTCCTCGACTTCCTGGCCGGCAATCAGACGTACGAATGCACGCCGTGGGGCAACCCCGCGCGTACCGTATTCGGCTGGCAAAAGCCGTGCTATCTGGTCGGCGAAGGTTACGTGAAGACCTTCAAGGAACTGATGGAAACCACGCAGTGGGAAAAATACGGCACGGGTAACTACGAAAAGTGCGCGGACTGCATGGTGCACTGCGGCTTCGAAGCGACCGCCGTGATGGATACGGTCACGCATCCGCTGAAGGCGCTGAAGGTCAGCCTGCGCGGTCCGAAGACGTCGGGCGCTTTCACGAAGGACATTCCGTTGGATAAGCAACGTCCCGCCGAGTATGTCTTCTCGCGTCACGTCGAGATCAAGCTGGAAGAGATCAAGGTGTCGGGCAAGGGCAAGAAAGTGCAGACGGCGACGGCCGCAACCTGAGCGGTCGAACGGGCGGCCTCGCGTCGCCCACTGTCCTGTATGCAAAAAAGCGCGATGGCCATTCAGCCACCGCGCTTTTTTTATGCCTCATGCCTCACTCGTTGCGACGTGAGGGAATCAACCGTTACCCAGCGCTACGCGCATTGTGAGCGGTCAAAAACTTGATCAGCCCGTCGATACCGCCTTTGGAAATCTGATCGGCGAATTGTGTCTGATACACCTGGATCAGCCACGCGCCCATCATGTTGATGTCGTAGACCTTCCAGCCGGCGGCATCCTTGGTCATGCGATAGTCGATCGCGTCGTCGCCGCCATTGCTCAGCACGTGCGATTGCACGACCACGTCTTTGGCGCCAGCCGGCACGTTGACCGGCGCGAACTTGAACTTTACGTCCTGGTCACGCAGTTGCGACAGCGAGGCCGCATAAGTGCGCGTGAGCAGCAGCGTAAACTGCTCGTACAGTTGCTTTTGCTGATCGGGCGTCGCGGTGGACCATGCCTTGCCGACCGCGATGCGCGTGGTGCGCTGAAAGTCCGTGGCCGGCAGGAAGCGTGTCTGGACCAGCTGGGTGATCTTGGCCATGTCGCCGCCGCGCGCCTGCGGGTCAGCCTTCATCGCGGCCACCGTGCCCTCGACAGCACTTTTTACCACCGCGTCGGGCGCGCTTTGCGCATATGCCGCGGTGGACACCAAGGCCGCAGCCAGAAAAGCAGACAGATAACGTTTCATACGCTCGACAGAACCTGAAAGAAGTAAGCACCGCCGGGCTTGCAAGCACGCGGCGTGAGCAGGATAGACCAGTATACCGAGATTGCGTTCCCACCCCGCAGAGCGTGTGCGGGAGCCGCACTTGCTACCGAACCGGAGACTGATCCCTCCGGCTCTGTATACTTGTGCACTTTCGTAAAAAACAACAACCGTGATAAGGCCACGTTCGCCTACATGCTGAAGTCATCTATTGTCCGTCTCGTCGCGTATTCAGTGCGTCATCCGTTAAAGGTCGTCGCGCTGTCGCTCGTGCTCGCCGTTCTGAGCGGTTTCTACGTTGCCTATAACTTCAAGATCAACACGGACATCAGCCGTCTCATCGAGAACGACAAGCAATGGTCGGCGCTCGAACACGCTGTGGACGAGGCCTTCCCGGATCGCGGCCAAACCGTGCTGGTGGTCGTCGAAGCGCGCGCGCCGGAATTCGCCGATGCCGCCGCGCAAGCCCTGACCACGGCTCTCAAAGCCGATCCCAAGGAGTTCGTGGCGGTTTCGCAGCCGGCCGGCGGCCCGTTCTTCGAACACAATGGCCTGCTGTTCCCGTCCCTCGACGAGGTCATGTCGACCACCTCGCAGCTCGTCCAGTCGCGCCCGCTCGTCAACGCCCTCGCCCACGATCCGAGCCTGACCGGCCTTGCCGGCACGCTGACCACGAGTCTGTTGCTGCCGCTTCAGCTCGGTCAGGTGAAGCTCGGCGACATGAGCCATCTGCTGTCGCAAAGCGCGAGCACGCTCGACCGCGTGCTGGCCGGCCAGCCGGCCGCCTTCTCGTGGCGCGCGCTGGTCGACAAGAGCGCGGCTGCCGAGCCCGCGCGCGCCTTCGTCATCGTGCAGCCGGTCGTGAACTACGACGCGCTGGAGCCGGGCGCGTCGGCGTCGAAGTCGATCCGCGACACCGCCGCCGCGCTGCACCTCGAATCGCGCTACGGCGCTATCGTCCGTCTGACCGGCGAACAGCCGCTCGCCGACGAAGAGTTCGCTTCGGTCAAGGACGGCGCGGCGCTCAACGGTATCGGCACCTTCATCGTCGTGCTGATCATTTTGTGGCTGGCGCTGCGCTCGGGCCGCATGATCGCAGCCGTGTTCATCACGCTGTTCGTCGGACTCGCGATCACGGCGGCGCTCGGCTTGATGCTGGTGGGCGCGCTCAACATGATTTCGGTCGCCTTCATGGTGCTGTTCGTCGGGCTCGGGGTCGATTTCGGCGTGCAGTTCGGCGTCAAGTATCGTGAGGAGCGCAATCGCGATAACCGGCTTTCCGCTGCGCTGATGCACACGTCGCACAGTATCGGCGTGCCGCTCACGCTCGCCGCGATCGCGGTCGCATTGAGCTTCTTCTCGTTCCTGCCGACGGCTTACCGCGGCGTGTCCGAGTTGGGCGAGATCGCGGGCGTCGGCATGTTCGTCGCGTACTTCACCAATATGACTTTGCTGCCGGCCCTGCTGAAGATTTTCAGGCCGCCAGGCGAAGCCGGTTCGCCCGGCTTCAAGCAACTCGCGCCCGTCGACGATTTTCTCGATCATCATCGCAAGCCGGTGCTGATCGGCACGCTGATCGTCGTGATCGGCGCCTCGCCGTTGCTCACGCATTTGCGCTTCGACTTCAACCCGCTGCATCTGAAGGACCCGCATACGGAGTCGATGGAGACGCTGTTGTCGCTGAAGGACTCGCCGGAGGCCGCGGTCAACAACGTGCATGTGCTCGCGCCCTCGCTCGCCGACGCCGACCGCATGGCCGCCCATCTGCGCACATTGCCGGAAGTGGGCCGCGTCAACACGCTCGACACCTTCGTTCCCGCCGACCAGCAGCAGAAGCTGATGCTGATCGCGAGCGCCGCGCAGCAGCTATTGCCCGCGCTGCAGCAGCAGCCCGCGCAGCAGGCAACGGACGCTATCCGCGTCGCCGCGCTCAAGCGCGCGTCGAACCAGCTCTCGCTCGCCGCCGACGATCACCCGGGCCCCGGCGCCGCCGAAGCCAAGCATCTGTCCGCCACATTGCAGAAGTTAGCCGCCACCGACGCCGCCACGCGCGATCGCGCCGAAACCGCGATGTCCGAGACGCTGCGCATTGCGTTGAAGCAGTTGGCCAACCTGCTGCAACCCACCGAGATCACCTACGAGAATCTGCCCAAGGAAATCTCCAAGGCCTGGGTCTCGAAGGACGGCCGCGCGCTCGTCGACATCTCGCCGAAAGTGAAGCCCGGCACCGATCCGAACGACGACGTCATGCTCGCCCACTTCGCCCACGCGGTGAAGAAGGCGGAGCCGGGCGCGATCGGCGGGCCGATCTCGATCCTGCATTCCGCCGATACCATCATCAAGGCGTTCCTGCAGGCCGCCGGCTACGCGCTCGTCTCGATTGCAATCCTGCTGTGGATCGCCCTGCGGCGCGTCGGCGACATGCTGCGCACGCTGGTTCCGCTGCTGGTATCGGCGCTCGTGACGCTCGAGTTGTGCGTGGTATTCGGCATGCCACTGAACTTTGCGAATATCATCGCTTTGCCGCTGATGCTCGGCGTCGGCGTAGCGTTCAAGATCTACTTCGTGATGGCGTGGCGCCACGGTCAGACTGGTCTACTGCAGTCGAGCCTGACCCACGCTGTGCTGTTCAGCGCGGCGACCACGGCGACGGCGTTCGGCAGCCTCTGGCTGTCGCACCATCCGGGGACGTCGAGCATGGGGCGCTTGCTGGCGCTCTCGCTGTTCTGCACACTGATCGGCGCAGTGGTGTTTCAACCCGTGTTGATGGGCAAGCCGCGCTCACGTCGCGCGAAGCAAAAAGGAATATAAGCATGAAGCTGCGTAACGCCGCGCTGGCGCTCGTCGCCACCGGTTTGATCTCTGGCTGCGCCACCGGCCCCGACCGCAAACCCGGCGACCCGTTCGAACCAATGAACCGGGTCGTGTTCAATTTCAACGACGGCCTGGACCGCTACGTCGCCGTTCCGGTGGCGAAGGGTTACCAGAAGGTAACGCCGCAACCGTTGCGCACCGCCGTGAGCAACTTCTTTTCGAATCTCGGCGATCTGTCCAACGCCGCGAACGCGCTGCTGCAATTGAAGATCACCGACGCGACCGAAGACATCGTCCGTTTCGCGTTCAATTCGACCTTCGGCCTGGGCGGCCTGCTCGATTGGGCGACGCCGGCTGGCTTGCCCAAACATCATCAGGATTTTGGTCTGACGCTGGGGCACTGGGGCATTCCGTCCGGCCCTTACCTCGTGCTGCCGCTGTTCGGGCCGAGCACAGTGCGTGACAGCATGGGGCTGATCGTCGACGTGAAATTCAACCCGCTGAACTACATGGAGCCGGCGGTGCGCAATCCGCTGTACTTGCTGCAGTTCGTGAGCGTGCGTTCAGACCTGCTGGGTGCATCGGACCTGCTGCAGCAGGCAGCGCTCGACAAGTACTCGTTCGTGCGCGATGCCTATACGCAGCAGCGCCGTGCGCGTCTGCGCGGCACCGGCGACAACGCAGCGCCGCTGCCGAACTATGACGATCAGGGCGATCAGGGCGATTCCGGCGCCTCGGCGGCACCCGCGGCAGGCGCGCCGGCGGCTGGCGCGCTGCCGAACTACGCGGATCCGGGCGACGCCGCGGAGGCCCCGAATGCCGCCTCTGGCGCTGCCACGGGCGCGCCGGCCGGCGTGCCCAACTACAGCGATCCAGGCGAAACGCCGGCGAGCGGCGCGGCAGGGTCGACGCCGGCAGCGCCGGCTGCCGCGCCCAACGGCGCTTCAGGCACGGCCGCACCGACACCGCCCGCCGCGCCGGCAAACAGCGCACAACCGGCTTCAGCGCCGGTGACGCAATAAGTATTGGGATTTAGTCGGGGCGCCCAGAACGGGCGCCCCGTAAAGCCGGACTCGACGCCGGCACAGAACCGGACGAGCTACCGTTTACCGCTTCGGCGCGCAACGCGCCGCAACCTGCGTTAGAACAAGGCAGCCGGTTCAATGCAGGCTATCTACCTCGGCACGCGACGCAACCCGCTCTTCTTCAACGGCAACCGCGCCTTGCGGCACCGGCCGCGAATTTTCGCGATAGCGGGCAAACGCTTCATCCGCATAACGGATCTGCGTGCGCCCGTGAGGCGCCGGCTCGCCGTTCTCGTCGAGATTGACGAACACCATCTTCTCGACGGTCAGGATGCTCTTGCGCGTGATCTTGTTGCGCACTTCGCAGCGCAGCGTGATCGACGTGCGGCCGAAATGCGTGGCCGTCATCCCGAGTTCGATGATGTCGCCCTGCCGCGCCGAACTGACGAAATTGATCTCGGACATGAACTTGGTCACGACGCGCTGATTGTCCAACTGGCAGATGGCGTAGATCGCGGCTTCTTCGTCGATCCAGCGCAGGAGGCTGCCGCCGAACAACGTGCCGTTCGGGTTCAGGTCTTCGGGCTTGACCCACTTTCTGGTGTGAAAATTCATTTGGTACTCCGTGTTCAAGGCGCCTAGGCCTGCGAGTTCGCCTCACGACCTAGGGTTAACACTGACATTGTACCAAATATAAGGGTTTTCCCTAATATTTCAATACCTGCTGAATAAGAAGGAAAGTCCCGCAGCTATGTGCGTTTCAGGCGACGGCCATTCGAAAAGCACCCGCCTCGCCGATCGCGCGCCGTGCCTGGACCAGCGAGAGGCGCGCCGCCCGGGCGTCGACGGCTACCTGGATCAGTGCGCCGAGTTGCGACGGCTGTCGCACCAATTCCCGCAAAATCGGTCCCAGCGTCGTGCTGCCGTCGTCGCGCAGACCGGCGGTCGCCGCCGAAGGCAGCGTGCGCCACGCCGGATCGATAATCGCGCGGCACACGGCAAACGGCACTCCATGCGCGGCGGCCTTCGCCCCGGCGATGTGCGATTCCATATCCACCGCCAAAGCGCCGTTCGAGCGATGCAGCACGTCCTTGTCGCCAGCGCTCACTAAAGGCGCGGTGACCGCCGCCACGAGACCGCGCCGCAAACGCGTTGAGAGCGGCCCGGCGGCCAGCGCGGCCGCAAGCCTGTCCGACCATGGCCGATCGGTCTGGAGGCGCCCAAACGGCCCCTCGACGGCATCCGCGACGATCAGCGAGCCCGGCTCCAGATCCGGCGCCAAACCGCCCGCCGTGCCGAAACTGACGATGCCCGAACAGCCGCGTTCGACCGCCGCGCTCAACGCGCGCTCCAGCAGATCGGCGCGCGCCGCGTAGACGACCTCGACGCCTTCGCCGCGGGCGATGCGCGCTTCGAACGCCATGCCCGTCACCACGATCACCGGCAAGGGACTGCGGCCGTCATCGGCTGACAGGCTTGTGGAAAACGGCATCCGTTACATCCCGACCGCGACGCGCGTGAGGCCGTTGCGCTTCAGATGACGGAAGCGCGCCAGCGCCCACAGCGGGAAGAACTTGCGATAGCCGTGATAACGCAGATAGAACACACGCGGGAAACCGGTCGCGGTGAAACGTGTTTCGTCCCAGAGACCGTGCTCACGCTGTTCACGCTCCAGGTACGCGACGCCGCGCGCCACCGCTTCGTGATTGACCTCACCGGCCGCCATCAGGCCCATGAGAGCCCACGCGGTTTGCGAAGCCGTGCTCGGCGCACGCTCGTAGCCGTGGTAGTCGAGCTTGTAGCTCTCGCCGCCCTCGCCCCAGCCGCCGTCTTCGTTCTGGATCGACAGGAGCCACTGCGCTGCGCGCTTCATGCGCGGGTCGTCGTGTGGCAGGCCGGCAGCGTTCAGCGAACACAGCGCGGTCCACGTGCCATAGATGTAGTTCAAGCCCCAGCGGCCGTACCAGCTGCCATCCGATTCCTGCTCCTTCAGCATGTAGTCGAACGCACGTTGCGCCGGCTCGCTGTTCTGCGGCAGTTCGCCGAGTTGCGCGAGCATCGACAGGCAGCGGCCCGAGACGTCCGCGGTCGGCGGATCGAGCAGGGCGCCGTGATCGGAGAACGGAATGTTGTTCAGGTAGTACTGCGTGTTTTCCGGCTCGAACGCGCCCCAGCCGCCGTCGCTGCTCTGCATGCCGACCACCCATTCACGCGCACGCGCAATGGCGTCGCGATCTACATCGGATTGCGTCACCGTTGCCGAGCGCTGCATCGCCATGGCGACCACCGCCGTATCGTCGACGTCCGGATAATGCGCGTTGTTGTACTGGAACGCCCAGCCGCCCGGCCGCACATTCGGACGGCGCGAAATCCAGTCGCCGCGCACGTCGAGAATCTGCAGCGGACGCAGCCACGCGAGCCCGCGTTCGGCGGCCTGTTCGGCATGCGCCTCGCCGGTTTCGAGCAACGCATGAGCCGCGAGCGACGTATCCCACACCGGCGACAGACACGGCTGGCAATATGCTTCGTCATCCTTGATGACGAGGAGCTTGTCGATCGACTGGCGAGCAATCGCGCGATTCGGATGATCGGCCGGATAACCGAGCACGTCGTACATCATCACCGAGTTCGCCATCGCGGGGAAAATCGCGCCCAGGCCGTCTTCGCCATTCAGCCGTTCATCGACGAAAGCCACCGCCTGCCGCACCGCGCGCTCGCGCGTGGACTTCGGGAACAGACCATCCACGGCGCGCAGCAACACGTCCACGCCGCTGAAAAACCGGAACCAGCCGGCGTGCTGATGCGGCGCCCGGTCGCGCGGGCCGGTGTTGACCGGCGCGCCGCGGAACAGTTCGTCGATGCGCACGCGGCGCGGGTTGCGCGCCACCGGCCGCTTTGCATTGAGCACGAGCAGCGGCACGATCACGGTACGCGCCCAGTACGACACCTTCGACAGATGAAACGGAAACCACATGGGCAACAGCATGATCTCGACGGGCATCATCGGCACCGCGCGCCACGACACCACGCCGAACAGCGCGAGCAGAATCCGCGTGAAGACGTTCACGGTTTCGGCGCCGCCGTGGGCGAGAATCGCCTCGCGCGCGCGAACCATGTGCTCGGCGTCGGCCGGGTCGCCGATCATCTTCAGCGCGAAATACGCTTTCACGCTGGCGCTGATGTCGAGCGCGCCGTCGGTGAACAGCGGCCAGCCGCCGTCGGGCAACTGAATGCGCCGCAGATAGCGCGCGATCTTCTGTTCCAGTTCGAGGTTCGGCGTTTCGCCGAGATAGTGAACCAGCAGCACGTATTCGGCGGGAATCGTCGCGTCGGCTTCGAGTTCGTAGACCCAGTGGCCGTCGGGCTTCTGCGCGGCGAGAATCGCCTCGGTCGCGCGCGTGATCGCGGCGTCGAGCGATGCCGTGGGCGCCTCGCCCGTAACGGCCGGCGCGGGCGCGCTCGGCGCTGCGTCGGCGAAATCGGGCAGGATGGCGTCCAGTGGCTGGGCTTGAGATAAATCGTTCATCGGCGTTCCATCGGTTCATTCAGCAACGTATCCGCGGCCTTCTGGCCGGAGCGGATCGCGCCTTCTATCGTCGCGGGCAGGCCGGTAGCCGTCCAGTCGCCCGCGAGCATGAGGTTATTCCAGCGAGTGCGCGTACCGGGCCGCCGCGTTTCCTGATCCGGCAGCGCGGCAAAGGTCGCACGCTTTTCCACGACGACTTGCCAGGCCGGCATCGGCGCGGCCGGCAAGCTGGCCGCCTGCGCCACTTCGGCCCAGACGGAGGCCGCGAGGGCTTCGTGCGGCGTGTCGAGCAAGCGCTCAGCGCCGTTGACGGTCACCGACAAGCGGCCCTCAAAGGCGAACAGCCACTCGGCCGTGCCGTTGAGCAGCCCGGTGACCTGCGGCAAGCCAAACGGCGGCTCGACCGCGAAATGCACGTTGACGGTGGCCGCGAAGCGCGTCGGCGCGCGCAAACCTTGCACGAGCGTCTGCGCGATGTCCGGCGGCACCGCGAGAATCACGGCATGGTTCGCGTCGAGCGTGACGCTCTCGCCGGCGAAATGCAGCGCTTGCACACGGCGGTTGTCGGCGGCAAAAACGATTCCGTCCAGGCGCGAACCCAGCCTGATCGCCGCGCCGCCATGTTGCAGCAGGCGCAAGGCCGGATCGACAAACGCGCTGCCAAGGCCGTTACGCGCGACCAGCGGCCGGCACGCGAGGCCGCCGGCAAGCAGCGCTTCGCGCACCATGGCGCCCGTCAGTTCTGCCGACGCATCGCGCGGCTCGACGTTCAGCATCGCGTGAAACAGCGGCCGCAGCAGACGGTCCCACAACGGACCGTTGCAACGCATGGTCTGCGCGACGCTGCGTCCCGGTCGGGCGAGCAGAAGCGGCGCGAGCGCCAGATAATCGGCCGGGCCGGTATTCGGCACGCGCGCGTTCGGATCGAAGACCCACCACGGCAAATGTCCCGGCGACATACGCACGGTCCAGCGAGCCCGCGTCGCCAGATCCACGAACGGATATTCCGGCTGCGCCGGGCCGACCAGTTCGTCGGCGGCGCCGATCGCCCGCACGTAGTTGAGCGTCGCAGTATTGCCCGACACCAACATGTGATTGCCGGTGTCGAGCGTCGCGCCCAGCTTGGGATCGTAGTACGAGCGGCAACGGCCGCCCGCCTGGGCCGCCGCTTCATGCAGCACGACGTGCGCGCCGCGCCGCTGCAGTTGCACTGCGGCGGCCAGGCCGGCAAGGCCTGCGCCGACCACATGTACGAGCTTTTGCATCAGCTCAGAAGAGCGCGTAACGCGCCACGATCCACAGCATGCGGAGCTTCGGCTTGCTGACCTTCGTGCGCGGAATGTCGAAGCCGCGCTCCAGCGTCCGTTCGAGCAGCAAGCGATACACGCCCGACATGATGCGCGGCGCACGCACATGGTTGCGCGGCTCGCGGTCCATGATCGCGTCGGAGGCGGCGAAGTGCTCCTTCGCCCGCTCGGCGAGCGTGGCGCACACGCGCGGCAGCGACGGGTCGTCGGCGATCTGCGTGGGATTCCTCACCGCGATGCCTTCGCGCGCCAGCAATTCGTGCGGCAGATAACAGCGGTTGATGCCGGCGTCTTCGTCGATATCGCGCAGGATGTTGGTGAGCTGCAGCGCGCGGCCCAGATGATGCGCGAGCAAACGGCCAGGCTCTTCCTGCATCCCGAATATCCTCACCGAAAGACGGCCCGCCGCGCTGGCGACGCGATCGCAATAGAGGTCGAGCGTGGCTTCGTCGGGTGCGCAGATGTCTTCGGCGGCGTCCATCGCCATGCCGTCGATCATCGCGTGAAAATCTTCGCGTTGCAGGTGAAAGGTGTGAATGTGCCGCGTCAGCGCACGCAGCGAAGCGCGCGGCGCGCCGGCGTAGCACGCGTCGATATCGGCACGCCAGCGCTCGAGCGCGGCGGCGCGTTCGGCGCGCGGCAGGTCGCTGTCGGCGATGTCGTCGACGGCGCGGCAGAAGGCGTAGACCTGATACATCGCATCGCGCTGCGCGGCCGGCAGGATGCGCATGGCGAGATAGAACGAGCTGCCGGACGTGGCGGCAGCGGCGTCGATTTCTGTATCGTCCACGACAAGATTGGAAACAGCCAAGACGATCTCCGCTGGAGGCGCCCGCTGAAAGGCGTTCAAGAAGTTTGATGCCCACCCGCAGGGCTGGCGGCACGCGCGCGCGGACACGCGCGAAACACCCGGCTGGGAGGCCGGAAACGGCGAAAAGTATATCAACGTTTGTGAGATGCCGCAGTTTCGTCGGCGGATTTAGGGCCGGAAAGAAGTCTGGTGGCGGTGGAGCGGCGTGTCACGCGGCTTGCCGCAGGGCTTGAAACGCGCCTCGTGTGAGTGGCGACGCCGCTGCTCTGTGACGTCCTCAGACGAACGCGACCGAGCGGTTGCGTCCTTGCCGCTTCGCGCTATAGAGCGCCGCGTCGGCCTCGTTGATGAGCACGTCGTACGAAGGCACGCCGACCCGCGCCGACGCGCCGCCGACGCTCGCCGTCACCGGCACGCAAGTGCCCTGCACTTCGACCGGCGTGTCGGCAATCGTGCAGCGGATTTTTTCCGCGACGCGCATCGCGTCCTCGAGCGGCGTGCACGGCAGCAGCAACGCGAACTCCTCGCCGCCGAAGCGCCCGAAGGTGTCCTGCGCCCGTACCACCTCGGCGACGCGCTGCGCCATCACGCGCAACACCGTGTCGCCGACACCGTGGCCGAACTGGTCGTTGATTTTCTTGAAGTGATCGAGATCGAACAGCAGCACCGACATATCGCCGCCGTAGCGCTGCCAGCGCGTGTATTCGTCGCGCAGGCGCGCTTCGAAGAAACGGCGGTTGGCGATGCCCGTCAGGCCGTCGCGATCGGCATATTCCTGCAGCTTCGCAACCGCTTCCTCGCGTTCGCGCTGCACGATGCTCACGTGCGTGACGTCGGAAATGGTGACGCACACGGCCACCACTTCGCGCTCGCGCATGAGCGGCATGAAGGTGCAATCCTGCTGCATGAAGTCGACGCCGCCGGTAATCGGCCGGTCGTGATCGAACTTGAAGAGATACGGGCGCTGTTCCCACGAACTGAACGCAAAGCTGCCGAGCTGAAACACGCTTTCGATCTTGCGCGACAGCCACACGCGCGGCAATTCCGGAAAATGCGTGTACAGCGACCTGCCGACCACCTGGTCCGGTGTCAATCCGCTGTGATCCTGCATGAAGCGATTCCACATGAGCACGTTCATGTCGCGGTCCAGCACGAAGATGCCGAAACCGACACGTTCGACCACCAGATCGCTCAACGAGTCCACGGGCACATTCATAGGCTCGACAGCAGCGCGTCGAGCGCCCCGTTCATATGGCGAATCGATTCCTCGGCCATCAGCATGACGAGGTGCGCACGGAAACTCTGGTCTTCGAGCGCGAAATTCACTTCTACCAGCAAGGCCACTTCCCATTGCAGCACGCCGGGCTGGAAGACTTCGTCGAGCGTCATGGCTTCGCCGAGCAAGCCCGGCGCGGAGAAGACCGGCGTGCGGCCGAGTTGGTCCAGGATGCACGACACGCAGGCGCCGGTCAGCACGTTGGCCACGTCGAACACCAGCTCTGTCTGGCTCACCGCCTCGTAAGCGGAGCGCGAGTACGGATCGCTGACGAGCGCACACAGTTGCTCGATGCTGTCGCTGCGGCAGATCACCAGCGCCTCGCCCTTGATATCGGAGCGGAAGCCCTGGCGCACCGCGCTCACCGTGTCCTCGATCCCGGTCATCTCCCGCAGCGCCTGCGCCGCCTCGCTGACCTCCACCACCTTCACGCGCGGCACCGACAATTCGATGAACGCATCGAGCAGCCGCGCAAGACGCGTCGCGGCTTGGCCCATCGCCAGATTGGCGACCTCCTGCAGCGCGTCGCGCTGATCTTCGTTGAGGACTGGCTCAGACATACAACCCGTACTCCTTGAGGATGGGTAGTACCGCCTCGGGCGTCACGGGCTTCGCGATGAACGCCACGGCGCCGAGCGCGCGCACGCGCGACTGGGCCATCGGCTGAACATCGGCGGAGACGACGATGACGAAGGTGTTCAGATCCTCGTGCTGCAGCGCTTCCAGCACCTGATAGCCGGTCATGTCCGGCATGGTCAGGTCGAGGAACATTACCGACGCTTTGCCTTCACGATACAAAGCAAGCGCTTCGCGCCCGTTCGATGCGTAAGACACGTCGACCTCCCAGTCCGGCGGCAGTGCCTTGGTGAGCACTTTGCGGGCAAGCAACGAATCATCGGCGATCACAATAGGCAAAGACATGGGCGGGTCGGAAAGCGGAATTAGCTCATTCGCGTTAACGGCGGATCGAGGGGGATTCTTTAGCGCGAAGTCTGTCGACCGGCGGCAAAGCGCGCTGAAAGTTGCTGAAATCGGGATTGCAGGCGAGCGGGGAGCGCACGCGGCGAAGCGCGATGGACGGAACCAGTGGGCACGTCTGAAAGCGTACGCGCACGATGGACGACGGCGATGACCGGCATGTTCGAAGCCTACCCCGTAGATGAATCGGCGCGGCTTCGTGGATCGGGCTGGTCCCTTGCCGCGCGCGTGATTCCGCGAGCGCCTTCCGCCACGCGTTGTACGCGTGGTTTGGCTGGTTGCCCTCGCGGCAGATGCGTCCGAACATGGCGGACGCATTTTTATCATGGCGCTGATTTTCGAAGCAAAACGGCGGAAAGGCAACTCGCCAATTTCGCTTTCATTAAAGAGATTTTCTCATTAGGTCCTATTTATGAAAATATTTTGGTAGATTCAGAAGGAATTTCCTGCTTCCATGCTTTTGTGTACGTTTGCGCTTCTCGATTCGTCGCTGTTTTAAAAAGCAGACAAATGAGTCGCCGGTCGCGGCGGCGCCGCGAGCGGTCTTGCGGCAGGCCAGTTTGCCGCGGGTAACTTCTACCGCCGCTCCGCGTCTATGCTTCTCGTATGATGCTGACTCCCGGCCTCTTCGTTCCGAACGACCTTTGCTTTATCGACAATGACACCAGACCGGTTCGAACCGCCGCCCGCGAGCCGCCTTGCCGCTAGCCGGCAGGATGAGGCGTTGTTCCCCGCCGTGCCGGAACAGAACTTCCATGTGCGGCGCATCACGCTGATCGCGCTGCTGATCGCGGCGATCGTGCTGCCGTGCGTGTATGTCGCGGCCATGGCCATCAGCGATTTGCGCGCGCGCGATGCCGACGCCACCGACATGACGCTGCGCACCGTGCGGGTCGCCGAAGAGCACGCGCTTAAAGTGTTCGACATGAACGAGACGCTCGACGCGCGCATCGTCGATCTGACCCAAGGATTGGACGACGACGGCATTCGCGCCCGCGAAGCCGCTATTCACGAGAAGCTGCGCGTGATGGGCGGCGGCTATCCCCAAGTGGCCGCGGTGTCGATCTTCGGGCGCGACGGCGCCTTGCTCGCCAGCAGCCGCTATCTGCCGGCGCCGGCCATCTCGGTCGGCGAGCGTGAAGATTTCATCGGCATTCGCGACGGCAAGGATCTCGAGCATGTGTCGAAGGTCATGACGGGGCATGTCGCCGGCGAACAGGTGTTCAACATGGGCGTCGAACGGCTTGGTGCCGACGGCTCGTTCGCCGGCGTGGTCTCTGTCGCGCTGCGGCCGAGCTATTTCGACGCGTTCTACCGCGAACTGCTCGGCGGCAGCGGCAGCAGCAACGGCACGCCGATGACCATGAGCCTCGTGCGCGCAGACGGCTCGATCCTCGCGCATTATCCGCGCGCGCCGCGCGAGCCCAATGCCATGGCCCCGCGAACTCCGTTCGCCGAAGCCCTCGCGCAAGGACGGCGGGCCGGCGTGGTGCGCATGCATTCGAACGTCGACGGCGAAGATCTGATCCTCGCGTTCCGCCACGTCGGTTCGTATCCTGTGTACGTGGTGTGCGGTTACCGTGCCTCGGCGATCTGGGCCGCGTGGTACCGGCACCTCGGCGTGCTGATCCTGTCGATGTTCACGCCGTCCATCGCCTTGTGGTGTGTGATCTGGTTGTCGCTGCGCCGCCTCGGCGCCGAACAGGAGGCGTGGGAGCGCTGGCAGGCCGAGGCGTCCATGCGCCGTTCGATCGAATCGGCGTATCGCCAGTCGCGCAAGATGGAAGCGCTGGGCACGCTGGTCGGCAGCGTCGCGCACGACTTCAACAATCTGCTGATGATCCTCTCGGCCAACGTGCAGATCGCGCGGCGGCGCGGCGTAACGGGTCTGGACCGCGAATTGTCGGCGATGGAGCGGGCGCTCAAGAGCGGCCAGTCGCTTACGCGGCAATTGCTCGGCGTGGCGCGCAAGCAGCCGCTGCGCAACGAGACGCTGTCGCTCGAACGCTGGCTGCCGGCGTGCCGCGAGTTGCTGCGCGCCTCGCTCGGCGCGAAGGTGTCGCTGGTGATCGATATCGGCGTCGAGATATGGCCGATGCGCGTCGACGTCGCCGAGCTGGAGCTGGCGCTCATCAACGTTGCGGTAAACGCGCGCGATGCCATGCCCAACGGCGGCCGCTTCACGGTGCGCGCCACCAACATCCATTTCCGGCACGAAGAAGGCTTCCCGCTGACGGGCGACTTCGTGCAACTCTCGCTCGAAGATACCGGCGCGGGCATGGCGCCCGAGGTGCTCGCGCGAGCCTTCGAACCGCTGTTCACGACCAAGCCGAAGGGTATGGGCACGGGCCTCGGCTTGCCGCAGGTTTTCGCGTTCTGCGAGCGCTCCGGCGGTCTCGCCGCGATCGACAGCGCAGTCGGTGCGGGCACCTCCGTGCGTCTCTATTTGCCGCGCGCCACGGCTGAGCCTGAAGTCGACGGGCCGCCGGACTCCGGCTCTGAGGAGAGCGGCGCGCCGTCAGGCTTGCGCATTCTGCTAGTCGAAGACAACGAGGAAGTGGCCGCCGGCACCGAAGCCCTGCTGCAGATGATGGGCCATCAGGTCACGTGCGTCTTCAACGCCGACACGGCGCTGCGCCTGTTCGACGACGCCCACGCGCGGCGAGCGCGCACCGGCGAACCGCTGCCGTTCGATCTGGTGCTGTCCGACATCCACATGCCCGGCACCCTGAACGGCATCGATCTGGCCGAAGCGGTGCTTGCATTCGACACCAAACTGCCGGTCATTCTGGTCACCGGCTACGCCGAGGAACTTGACCGGGCGCGCCATGTCGACGTGCGCGTGCTGTCCAAGCCTTTCGATATCGGTTTGTTGGAAGAACTTCTGCAAACGATCCAGCGCGATCTGACGCAGACGGGCGCCGACCCGGCGGCGCATACGGCGGAGTAAGGCGGACATTGGCGGGCGTTGGTTTGGGTCTGGCATTTACCGATGGTTGTAAAAAGCGCGGCTGCGTCACGCCGCGCTTTTTTGTGGATGCCGCGCCTGTGTCCGCGCCAGCGGGCGCGCAAGTCCGCCACACAGGGGCCCGGCATGATCGTTGCGGCGAATACGGCAGGAGGGGCGACGCGTTGGCGCATCGTCCGTTGTGCCTAAATTACGTCGGGAGACAGCCATGCGACACACCGTGATTGGTTTATTCGACACCTATGCTCAAGCGGAAGCCGCGCGCGACTCGCTCGTCCAGGCCGGTTTTGGCCGCGACATGATCGAATTGCAGGCGAATCCGGAACCGTCGGTCGGCTCGGCAACCGACGAAGTTGCCAGTTCAGGCGTGCTGGCGAATATCGAACGTTTTCTGTCGAGCCTGTTTGCTAGCGGTCCACGTGCCGCGGAAACGGCGCGCTACACCGAGGCTGTACGCCGCGGCGCGGTGCTGGTGTGCGTCAACGCGGCGAGTGAAGCGCATGCGGACCTCGCTCGCAATACCTTGGTCAGACTGGGCGCCACCGATATCGGCGAACGCGCGCCCGATTGGGACACACCAATCGATGAAACAGGCCGCGAGCACTCCGTTCTCGATGAACTTGGCATCGGCGGCGCCGCGACGCCGGGTACGCCGCGTACATCGAGCGTGTCGAAGCAGGCTGCAACCGCCGCCGCCGCGGATGCGGCGACCTATGAACGGCCTGCCACGATGGCTGAGCCTCGGTACGCGGTGCCGCCGGGCAGCACCGACGCCGAGCCGTTCGTGCCGCCGCCGCTCAGCGAGCGGCCCGCGATGGATCCGATCAACGAACCGGTGACAGATCCACTGGTCGGCGACGTGGGCCGTAGCGCGATCGCCGCAGGGTCGATGCCGGGCTCGGGCGCGGTCATGCAGCCGTCCGAAGTCGTATCGGACGCAGGTCAGCCGACCGCCGGTCTAGGCGCGCAGATGCCGAACGAATATCTCGAGTACGAGGAAGATTTCCGCGCGCACTACGACGAGCAGTACGCCGCCGAAAATGCACGTTACGAAGACTACGTTCCGGCGTACCGCTATGGCGCTGAGATCGGCAAGGACATGCGCTATCGCGACCAGCCGTGGGACGACGTCGAACCGGAAGCACGACGCCATTGGGAAAGCACCTCGCCGGACAGCACATGGGAGCGTTTCAAGCTAGCCGTGCGTCACGGCTGGGAACGGGTGACCGGGCACCATCACGTCTGAACGTGAGAGCGTTTGCGGCGGCAGGCCGTGCGGTTACGGCATGCCGCCGCCCACTCCGTCTCGTAATCGGCTTGCTCCTGTCTCGCGCTGTTATCGCGTCGGCCGCGTTAAGCAGCGCCCCGATGTTTGACCCACGCAACGTAGCGATCGACGAAAGTTTGTAGGAACTTGCGCGTACCGTCGTTGAGGATCTCGCCTTTTTCGTTGATGACCGTCGCATCGTGCTTGATGAACACCTCCGGTTGCCCGAGCACCGCGACATCGAGATACGCCAGCACGTTGCGCAGATGCTGCTGCGCCAGCGCCGTGCCGGTCGCGCCCAGCGATGTGCCGATCACGGCACCGGGTTTGCCGCCCCAAGAATTGGTGCCCCACGGGCGCGAACCCCAATCGAGCGCATTTTTCAGCACGCCGGGTATGGAGCGGTTGTATTCGGGGGTGACGAACAGCAGGCCGTCGGCCGCTTCAATGCGCTGCTTCAAGTGCTTGCCGGCTTCCGGGTAGTCGGCGTCGTAGTCCTGGCTGTAGAGCGGTAATGAGCCTATATCGATGAACTCGAAGGTGAAGTCCGACGGCGCCGGTGAAATGACCGCTTGGGCCAACTGCCGATTGAACGACTCTCGACGCAAGCTGCCAACGACGACTGCAATGTGATAGGCCATGATTCGCTTCCTTATGTGAGGCGCTCGAGGCGCGAAAGGGTACGAACTGTCCATCATAGGCAAAAACCAAGGCAGCGGCGATGGCGGGCGCGGAAATACCAGCGCCACGACTACTGGGCCATGTACGACGGAAAAAGGCGCTGTGGATAAGTTTGCATCGCACAAAGTTATCCACAGATTCGCTGAATAACCTTGTGGATAACTGGTACTTTTGCCTTGTCAATCAAGCATGCTTTCGGGATAGGCCGTTTTGAGGCAAACGGGTGTTCGCTACCGTCCCGTTCGGGCCGAAACTGACGCGCCCAGCATAAATGACCGGAAACGTGCGCCGCATAAGTACGTCTCTTGATGGAGGAACAAGCCATGAGTTCGAATCACGCAGGTAAATCCCACGACGAAGCAGTCGCCGCTCGCAAGAAGGAAAAGCAGCGAGCACAGGAACAGGCTGGGGGCGAGATGGCGGTCGACGGTACGGAGGCGAACGCCACGAGTAGCAGCGGCGAGTTGTCCGAAAGCGGCAAGGAAGTGTGGCGCCGCGGTAGCGGCATGGATGGTGGCGGGAAGATTTAGTCGGCCGTCGCGCTTCGGGCCTGTTGTCTTGCGCCGCGAGGCTACGCTGCCGTTGGCGTTGGGTGATTTGCAAGTCGTGAGGCGGCGGCTTGCTAAGTCACTGAGGCGTGGCGCTGTGTCTTGCCGCTACGCTGCCGTTGCATCACGAGATTGCCTGGCTCTGCATTCGGCGCGTCATTCCGGCACTGCGATGTCGCCATCCACTAATTGCCAGCCATAGGCTTCGGCAAACAACTGCGCCGCCTCGGCGCGTTCGAAAAAGGGCATGTCGGCGTGGCCCTGGAACGGGTAGATCACCCGTTCGTCGCTCAAGCGGATCACTTTCAGCGTCGGCACGGTCCCGCTCGACGTACGGCGCGAGGACGCCATCACCTGATAATTCTCGCGGCCAGTAAGAGCCGGCAGATTCGCGCTCTGCGAGCGCCTGGTAGCTTGACTTGCCATTGGCGCGCGCATCAGAGTCCAGCGATCGACTGGCCTGCAACCATGCCGTCGATGACCTGCTCTGCATAACTGGTTGAAGCAATGCGCGCGTCGCCTGCCGCGCCAAACGGCGAACGACTCGGCACGCGAAACACGCGGCTGGTGGTCATGGTGTCGTCGGTGCCGCGCCGGCAGATTCGCACGGCGGCATCGAAGCCCGAATCGTAGTGGCGGATACCATTGAGACCGCTCGGCTGGTGCGGATACACCAACGGATAGATCTCAAGACCTCGATAGCTTCTGATCGTATTGCCCATGATGCTCGTCTCCAGTGATGGCTTTCGTGGAACGTGGCTTGGTCGTCGGGCGCAATGCCTGGCAGATCGCGGCGTACCAGCGAAACGTGATGTTGATCGACGATGTGCGCAAAGAACGGCCGATGCAATCAGGCCATGTTGACGACACCGAGGAGCTGCTTAGAGGAAGGGACCCTGTTCGGTTCAGGGCGCTGCGATGCGAGGCGTTTGCGTCTGGGACTGCGCGCGGTGCGCAGGACAACTGCAAGCTGTTGACCCACTGTAACACGTTAGTAGGGTGAGCGTTGACCGCATTTGTGTGCCGGGCGCGACTGTTGCTTCGGAGTGCCGGGTATTGTTTTCCGCTCGTCTAACGTGTTGCTTCCCGTGGACCATGTGTTTTCCGGATTTTCATTGGCCCACGACGCTTGCCGCGTTGATCCAAGCGTTCGCCGCGCTACGCGGAAGACCTCGCGCCAGCATCACGCTGTTACGTCTGATTTTCTCGCCCAAAAAGAAGGGCGCCAAAATTGGCGCCCTTCTTTTTGACTTCGAAAGCTTCCTCGTTGACGGGCCCAGCCCGTCAGCGATCAGTTGCCGAAGAACACGTTGCAGTATGATGCCGGACCGTTGCATTGCGACGGGGCGGCGGCATGAGCGGCGCCGGAAGCGGCTGCAAACAAGGCGACGGAAGCGATCAGGGCGGAAAGAATGCGTTTCATGGTGCTGCTCCTCAGCGTTTGGTTCGCGATCTGGTGCGATCGATGGACTGAAGAATATCGACTGTGCGTCCGCCGAAAAACAACGAAGACAAGAAGACTTTATTTCAAATTCTGAAAGAAACCGGTCGAATGTCTGGTGCAAATTCGACCCCGATTGGCCGTGCATATACCTTGCACAGCAATACACTGCACGCATCGCTCGTCTGTGATTTCAATTTCCGCAATAATCTATTGTCGTTGTCATAACCGCCTGCGCGCTGCGACTAAGTTCATCTAGTCACCGCTTATGGTCGAGCCTATGTTCAATACCGATTCGATTGCACGGCCGCTCGCGGGAGAATGGCGCACAAGCTCAGCCACAGTGCGAGGAAAACCACCGGCTTATGAATCGCCACGATCCAACAAGAAACATGCGCCAGACAGCGTTGCGCCAACGGGGCCGTCCATGGCGCAAGTAGGCGGGCCGGCGCTCGACGATCCCGTTTATCTGACGCAACTGCGGCGCGACCTGGTGCGCTTCGCCCGTTTGCAACTGCGCGATGCCGCCGCCGCGGAAGACGCCGTCCAGGAAGCGCTCGCCGCGGCATGGACGCAAGCCGATCGCTTCGCCGCGCAGTCGGAACACAAGACCTGGGTGTTCGGCATCCTGCGGCACAAACTCGTCGACACCCTGCGCGCCCGGCGACGCACGATCAACCTGTCGGCGCTCGAGTCCGAGCTCGACGGTGAAGGCCTGCTCGATCGCGAGCTGTTCAAGGACAACGGCCATTGGTCGCGCGAAAGCAAGCCGCGCCCGTGGCCGACACCTGAAACCGTGCTGCGTCAGCAACAGTTCTGGACCTTGTTCGAGATGTGCCTGGAACGCTTGCCCGAGCACATCGGACGCGTGTTCATGATGCGCGAATTCCTCGATCTCGAGACCGAGGCGATTTGCGCAGAATTGCAGATGACCGCGAATCATTGCAGCGTGCTGATCTACCGCGCGCGGCTGCGCTTGCGCACTTGCCTGAGCGAAAAGGGCCTATCCAGCGAGGACGCAAATGGGGAAATGTAAGCACATCACGCGCTTGTTGTCCGACGCGCTCGACCGATCCTTGACGACCGGCGAGTGGGTCGCGATCCGTTTGCATCTGCCGACCTGCAGTGGCTGCCGCAACTATCGAAAGCAGATCCGTCTGCTGCGCGTGGCGGCGCATTCCGTCAGCGGCATCGCCGCGCCGGGCACGGTGAATAGCGACGATTGAAGCGCGCGGCGAGCACCGGGCGCGCGGTGCATCGTGGCTTGGTGTCACGACGCGTGTGAGCGCGCCATCTTTTCTAGCGCTCGCCTGGCGGCGTGTCCCGATAGCGCTCGAAGAAATGCGCGTGCGACGCTTCGTCGATCGAGACGGGATGCGGCGTGGTGCCGGCCGGATGTTTCTCAAGCTGCGCGCGCGTGCGAACCGGCCGGTGCTGGAAATTGCCGCCGCAATTCGGACACACGTTGCGTAGCGAAGTGAGCGCGCACACTTCGCAGAAGGTGCACTCGTATGTGCAGATCATGGCGTCGGACGCGTTCGGCGGCAGTGACTTGCCGCATCCTTCACAAGACGGTCTCAGTTCCAGCATGGTGGCTCCGCGTTTTCAGGGAAGCGCGCTACGGGACCGCAGCTCGCCTGTCGGGAAGTGTAAGCGGCGCCAGCCGCCCGGAATGGACAGCCGCGTATCAATTCCTGCCAACGCCGCGAGCGCCAGGTGCGGCGTCAAGTCAGCAAGGTCCACAACACCAGCGTGAGCGCGAGGCCGACGACGGACACGATCGTCTGCAACACCGACCAGACCAGCACGGTCTGTTTCAATTGCAGGCCGAAATACTCGCGGACCATCCAGAAGCCCGCGTCGTTCACGTGGCAGAAGAACACCGAACCCGCGCCGATGGCAAGCGCCATCAGTGAATTGTGCGTGGCGCTCAGACCGGCGACGACCGGCGCGACGATGCCTGCCGTCGTCGTCGTGGCAACCGTTGCCGAGCCCGTTGCCTGACGCAGCGCGACGGCGATCAGCCAGGCGAGCAGAATCAGCGGCATGTGCGCGCCGACCGCGATCTTGCCGATGGTTGAGCTGATGCCCGCCACCACGAGGGCCTGCTTAAGACCACCGCCAGCGCCGATGGTCAGCAACAGCGCGGCGATTGGCGGCAAGCTCTTGCGCAGGATCCCGCCGACGCGCTCGCGCGCCATGCCCCGCGACCATCCCAGCGCCACGACGGCGAACAGCACGGTGAGGCCGAGCGCGACCAGCGGCTCACCCAGAAAATTCAGCGTATTGAACAGGAACGATTCGGGCTGGAGCAGCAACTTGGCGACCGTGCGCCCCAGCATCAACACGACGGGCAACAGGATCGTGATGAGCGAGATCGCGAAACCCGGCGGTTCGCCGGTGTCTTGTTTGGCGCTGAAGAGCTTGCCCATTTCCTCCGGTTCGACCACGTGCATCCGCTTGGACAACCAGATGCCATACAGCGGACCCGCGAGGATCACGGCGGGAATCGCGACGATCAGACCAAGCCCGAGCGTCAGGCCGAGATCGGCATGCAGCGCGCTCACCGCGATCAGCGGACCCGGATGCGGCGGCAGGAGTGCGTGCAGCGTGGTCATGCCGGCCAGCGCCGGAATCGCGATGCGCAGGATGGGTTGCTGCGAACGGCGCGCCATCACGAAGATGATCGGCACCATCATCACAAGGCCAACTTCGAAGAAAAGCGGCAAGCCGATGATCAGCGCGACGACCGCCATCATCCACGGCAGCGTGCGAGGCGTGGAGTGTTTGAGAATCGTCGAGACGAGCCGGTCGGCGGCGCCGGATTCGGCCATGAGCGCGCCGAGCATGGCGCCGAGCGCGATGATGATGCCGACGTCGCCAAGCAGGGCGCCGGCGCCTTTAGTAAATGCGCTGGCGACGGCCTCGAGCGGCAGCCCGGCTGCAAAACCCGCGGCGAACGTGCCGACCAGGATCGACAGGAACGGCGCGAGTTTCAGCACACTGATGAAAACGATGATCAGTGCGAGCCCGAGCACGCACGACAAAATGAGTTGGGTGTCGTGGGATGACCACGGCGCGAGTGTTGTCGTCAGATGCACGGTGTTCCCTTTTTGTCGAATGACGCAGCCGCAGCCGGGCGCAGATGACGGATTGTAGCGGCCGCTTCAGATTCGACGCAGTCAGGGAGGCAAGACGCAGGCAGTCCTGCTTCGTTTTATCCGCGTGATTTGCTTATGCGAATTTATCGGTTCGTCCAGGCTTGCAGACGAATTATCGTCGGAGCCAATCGGTCCGTTTTGCGTCCGTCTTTTTCTACGAGCTCTCTCATGTCACGTCATCCGCTGCTCGCGCGCCGCGCATTCATTGCCGGCGTGGGCGCAACGCTCGCCGCCGCCACGCTGCCTGTCATTTCCACGTCCGCTTTTGCCGCCGAGGCGCACGCCAAGGAATTCCGCATCGGTTATCAGAAAGCCGCCAATACGCTCGTGTTGCTCAAGGCGCACGGTACGCTCGAAAAACGGCTCGCGCCGCTCGGCGTCACCGTCAAATGGACTGAGTTTGCTGCCGGACCGCAGTTGCTGGAAGGACTGAATGTCGGCGCCATCGACTTCGGCTATGTCGGCGAGGCGCCGCCCGTGTTCGCGCAGGCCGCCGGCGCAAACTTCGTCTACGTCGCCTATGAGGTCCCGACGCCGCATGCCGAAGGCATCCTCGTGCATCGGGATGCGCCGATCAAAACGCTGGCCGATCTGAAGGGCAAGAAAATCGCCTTGAACAAAGGTTCGGATGTTCACTGGTTTCTGGTCGCCGCGCTACAGAAAGCCGGCGTGAAGTACAGCGAGATTCAGCCGGTTTATCTGGCGCCAGCGGATGCGCGCGCGGCTTTCGAACGCGGTGCGATCGACGCATGGGCGATCTGGGATCCGTTCCTCGAAGCGGCAAAGCGGCAGTCGAACGCGCGCTTGCTCACGGACGCCGACGGCATTGTGAGCCATCACCAGTTCTTCCTGAGCGCGCGGTCGTTCGCGGAACAGAACGCCAATGTGCTCGACATCACGATGGACGAAGTGGGCAAAGAGGGCGCATGGGTTCGCGGACATTACAGCGAGGCCGCCGCGCAACTCGCACCGATTCAGGGGCTCGACGCGGGCGTGATCGAAGCGGGGTTGCGGCACTACGCGCACGTGTACAAACCCGTCGATGCGAATGTGCTTGCGGAACAGCAGCGTATCGCCGATGCCTTCAGCGAATTGCGCATCATTCCGACGAAGATCGTCACCAAAGATGCGGCGTTGCCGGGTAGAAAAGTTTAGTTTGCTGCCTCGCTACGCCATTCAGGCAAATAACGCGGCGGCGTTTTCCGGCGGGCGGCCGATGACGGCTCGCCCGTTTCGCACGACGATCGGCCGTTGCAGAAGGATCGGATGTTTTGCCAATGCTTCGTATAACTGAGTGTCAGTCAGTGCGAGGTCGGAAAGCTGGAGGTCCCTGTATTCGGCTTCGGTGTCGCGAATCATTTCGCGGACGGTGCAACCTAGCTGCGCGTTGAGTTGCTTGAGTTGTTCGACCGTAAGCGGATGCTTCAGATATTCGACGATTTCTGTGGCTTCGTTTGTGTTGTTGTAGGTGGTGGTGATGAGCTCGCATGCGGCGCGCGATTTTGAGCAACGGGGGTTGTGGTAGATCGTGATCATGGGTTTTGGGAGGGTGGGTATGGTTTGGGGATGAGTGTGCGCGGTGGGAGTTTAGCGGGTGCGGAGCCGGCTGGTTGATCCGGTTGCTGTAGAGCTTTATGTGGTCGACAGGTTGATCAGTACACCACGGATTTGGGTACGTTCCGAGAGGGGAGACGCTTGTGTAATCGCGCGGCGCATGTAGTATCCGCGCCCGGCTGGCTTCCGCAGCGATGAGGCTTTTTTGCTCGCTTCATTCGCGGGAGCTATTGCTCGTCTGCGGAATGGTAATGGGCTCGGTAGGTCACGCTGGGTCTCGGTCGATCACGTGCCCTGCGTGACCTGGACTTGGCGAGCGTCCGAAGAAGATGGGTCGCCAAGACGCGGATCCATGAACTGCCGGCGAGTGCGACCGTGGACAAATGGGTTGAGTACGCGGCTGAGTGCTGAGCAGCACCACTCTCCCAGGCGGTTCGATCCGCGGTTTATGCGCATAAACCGTGCGACGGCATTTAGCGACAGCCTGCTCCTTAAGCGCCGCGCCCTCCAATCAGTTCACGCCGTAGGCGAGGGGTCGTCCGCGCTCGTGGGTGTGTCTGATGCCCGGGCTATTGGCTCTCTCGGCTTCGGCCTCCGGCTCGAAGCTTGCTCACCGCTTTTATGCCTTAAGCGACCAGGCGGCTCGCTCGGCAGCGCCGTCCTAACCGGCCCTGTTGCAACGACTTTATGCGCATAAATCTCGCGGCCTGTTCCATTGACCTATCGCGTGTCCAACGCCAGTACACGTCGCGTAGCCAACGACATCTACGCTGGTAGATGCCGCGATCCGGACACGGCAAATCCCACTCGAATTGATGCCGCACTGACTCCAACCTCCCGACGCCTCTGCGCGCCGAAGTAGTTTCAATTCGCTAAGACTTTGAGCCAACGGACCACACACGCCGCCGCCCAAACCGGTCATCGCCCTCCGTGCCTTTTCTTAATCCTGGCATCACCCCGAGGCCGCGTCCGCATCCTTTATGCGCATAAACCTATCCGAACGGCTAATCCATCTTTTGTTTACACAAAAACGATTGAAATACAAATTCATCCAGGTAAAATCCACTTGCGTCTAAAAAGAGGAGGTGAAGATTGGCAGCAGAAATCATCGCGGTAACTCAGCAAAAGGGCGGGGTCGGGAAGAGCACAATCGCGATGCACCTCGGCGCTGCGTTTCATGAGAAAGGCAAACGCGTCCTCGTCGTGGACGCAGACGGTCAAAACACGCTGATCCATTGGGCCAGCGCATCATCAGACGGCGACACGGGTATCCCTTTTCCCGTCGTCAACCTCTCCGAAGCAGGCAGCCAGATCCATCGCGAGATCAAGAAGTTCGTGTCCGACTACGACATCATCGTCGTCGACTGCCCGCCTTCTATCACCGAGAAAGTCTCCGGCGTCGTCCTTCTCGCCGCGAGCGTCGCGGTGATCCCCACATCGTCATCGCCCGCCGACTATTGGTCGAGCATCGGATTGGTGAAGCTCGTCCAGCAGGCTCAAGTGATGAACGAAGATCTGCGCGCGGTCTTCCTGCTCAATAAGACCGAAGAAAAACGGATGCTGACGCGCGAACTGAAGCGCGCGTTGGAAGAGCTCGGATTCCCGCTGCTCAAGACACAAATCCCGACACGCGAGGCCTACAAGCAGGCCATGGCGTTAGGACAAACAGTGCTTCAGATGAACGATCGCGGCGCCAAACTGGCCGCCATCGAAGTACGGGCGTGCGCGAATGAGATCGCCGCCTTGCTCCCGTGAAATTTATGCGCATAAAGGACCCTGAATGAAACCCTCCCAATTCGCCAAAGGCTTTCAAGCACGTCCTGACTCAACCAGCAGCGAAAAGCGAACCGCGCTCGATCGATTGAACGCTATCGACGGCCTGGTCAAGAATGATCCGAAGAGTAGCGAGACGGCGAGACGCACTATCGCGCCGGTCATGCCATCGCAGAACGTTGCCGAAGTCGACGCCGCTGACGTAGCCAATGAATCGGCGGCCTATCGCACGTGGCGGAACGAGCACGGCTATCGGCCAGGCCAGGTCATCGAGCTGGCGCTCAAGACGATCAAGCCAAGCCCGTTCAATCCGCGACATTTCTATCTGAAGTCGTCGATTGCCGAGCTCGCTGTCAATCTGGCCAAGCAGGGGCAGCAGCAAGCGATTCACGTTATCCCGGATTACGACAATCCCGGCACCTACTACGTCAGCGATGGCGGGCGGCGGGTGCGGGCGCTGAAAGAGGCAAACAGGGAAACGGTGAAGGCGATCGTCATTGATCTGCCGATCGGTATCCAGAGCTACAAGCTCGGCTACGACCTCAACGTCCAGCGCGATTCGCAGACGGTGTTCGACAACGCGGTCGTATGGAAACGCTTTCTCGACGACCGGCATTTCCAGAGTCAGAAGGAACTTGCCGAACACCTCGGGCTAGACGAGTCGACCGTTGCGGTCGCCTTGTCGATCGCCAAATTGCCTGAGGTCGTTATGCACGAGATGGTCGCGCGACCGGACCGCTTCGGCTCGAACATGGCGTATCAGGTGGGTCGTTATCACACTGCCCGCGGCGCCGACGCAACGCTACGCCTGATCAACAAGATCCTCTCGGACGATCTGAGTACGCGGCAAGTCGCGGACATCGTCAAAGGAAGAGCGTCCGCCCAGGAAAGCACTAAACCCGCGGGCCGGCAACGCTACGCTCAGCGTCTGGAAATCAAACTCGACGGCGTGTCAGTCGGCGATCTCAAATCGTATGGGGATGATCGAATTGAACTGCGCTTGAAGGGGCTCACGCGTGAAAAGCGCGACGATATCCTTCGCCAGATTGAAAAGATGTTGAAGTAGGACCGACTGTAGAGCGATGGGGCGGCGCGGCAGCGAATAGCCGCACCCCATCAGTAATTACGCCGCGCGCGATTGGCTCAGCGTAAAGGCAAGCAGGTCACCGTCGGTAGGCTCACCCCAAGTCTTGCGAGCCAGCCAATCAAAGAATGCCGTTTCGACGATCTTCGAATCCAGCCCACGACGACGCCAGTCGTCGCGCATATGGGTGCCGAGTCCCGGCAATTCATCTTCCTCAAACGACCGCCGCGCGATGTCCCGCTCGGACTCACCTTGTTCGTCGTACAACTCACGCGCTTCCTTGCGGCGAAACGCCGAGTACTCGCCAAGCAGGCGCGCCTTGAGGTCGTCGGCCGGCGCGGCAACGGCAGCCTTGCCGCCACTACCCGACGGCAGCGCTTCGACCGGCGGCGCGTAACCTTTCTTCAACGCGTCCTTGAACAGCGCCGGCGCGCTGCGCACCGGCGGCAACGACGTGCTGCGCATACGTTGCTCGGTCATCTGGAGTGCAGCGCGAATGCGATTTTCTTCGCTATCGGCATATAGCGTTTGCGCTTCTTTCAGCGGGATGCCGATCTTCACCATCCGGTCGACCAGCGTGCTGTCGAACACGTTCGGATGTTCGTCGAGCGCGAGCATCGGCTGCTTGCGTTCGGTCACGCGGAACTGGATCTCGGCGACCCGTCGCCCCTCGCGGTGTTCGATCAGTTCGACAAAGATGTTGGTGACGGCGTTGACCTCGGCGATGGCCGGGCGCAAGTAATCACGCTTAAAGTATTTATATTCGCGCTTCGCCTCGTCGCCCGCCTCCGTGTCCGGCGTGCCGGAGAGGATAGGGCGCCACCATTCCCACGTCTCGCGCATCGTCAGATGGCTCGGGTTGGTCAGATAGCGCACACAAATCTCGTACAGCGCGAGGCCAGCGCTACTGCGCAACTGGCTCTGGAACTGGAGACTCAGGCGGGCGTACTGGACCGGATCGAGCAGCTTTTTCTTGATCTTCGGCGCAAATGAGAATTCCACCCAGACACGGCGAGTGGTCGGGTCTTCGAGAATTTCCGCGTCGGCAATCAGCGTGGAAATACCCCATTTCCGGCCCGGCTTCTGGCTGGACGTGCCGGTGCTCCATTCAACCTGCACCGACACCATGCGCCGCAAGTGCTCCTTGACGAGCGCGGTGTCGTTGGAATCAAACGCGGAGTTCGCGACAATGTCGGACAGCAAGGCCCGATACGTGTCGCCAGATTCATCCGCTTGCTGAGCGACGGCCAGGAGCACGTTGAACAGCTTACGGGTAAGGAGCGTGATTTTGCCGCTTTTGGGCTGAATCGCGATCGCCTCGACGGCTTTGCGCAATTCGGCCGAGCTGGGGCTGACTACGTCGGTCTTCTTCGCGCGCTTCGTGGCCATGCGTCTGGTCGAGGAGGGATTTGGCGAGAGCATACCGGCTGCGGTGATACGCGTCTATAGCGTGGATCTCACCGTTGCGGGTGAAGCGAGTTTACGAGGCGCAACTCACCTCGAACAACTCCCGAAAACCCTCACCTCAGCCGTTTCGCCCCAGGTTCGGGCCGTCCTTGCAGGTCGCGGGCTTGGCAAATTCGGAGCATTTTTGCTGCGAGCGCGAAGGCCGGTCATCCAATCCCGAATCTTCTCACCTCAAAAAAACTGGTGAATTTTGACCGGTGCGCGGCTGCGGACCGGGCGCTCACATGGCCGATCAAATCGAAGAACAAGTTTTGAGCATTATTTGGCAGGAGGACGGCTGCTCGTGAATGCAATCGCGAGACGCGGATACGCGAACCATCGAATCGATGCCGCCTCAATGAGCAACGCCCGGTACACGTGCGACGCCACGCGAAGAGCCCGCTGAGCACTGCTACAAGCGCCGGCCTGCGTTCATGGGCACGGCCCCATGCAAGGCCCCCGCGAAATCGCCATGCAGCCCCAAGTGCGTTCTCCATGCAGACGTCGAAAGCTTTCCAACCGCGTATCCGGCCCAGGCCGACAACGCCCGAGCTCACGCATCGATGCAACTACCACTTGTGCTACGGCGACGGATGGTGCCGACCAAGACATCTTGAGCCGACGGACTCCGCTGTCCTATCTCACGCCCCCCGAAAAACCTCACCTTTACGCTAGCCGAGCGCTCGAAACGACGCGGCCTTCAGCCGTGTTGTGCTCCAAAAGCACCAAAAATCAGTCCCGAAAAACCTCACCATGAGGCATCTGAGCGTATCCAATCAGTTCAATTATCAGCCCCCGAAAAACCTCACCTTTACAAGAGCGCAACAAAATATCTAATGATTTCAATGCTTTACATTTTCAATAATGCGACTCAAACTGCGAGATCTCCCGAAAACCCTCACCTCAACGCCCATTTCAATGAAATCGGAGCATTTCTGATCGCAGCCGCCGCGGTCCTGAAAAATCTCACCGTTTAACTTTTGCCCCGCTGAAGCGCGAACGGACTTGGCAACGTCAGCAGGGCTTTTCCGGCCGGTGGCAGCGACTTTCGTCCTGTATTTCCTCACCTTAATGATCGTTAAGCTCCCAAACGTCTCCCGAAAAACCTCACCTTTGACCCACAGCAGGCGCATTTTAAGGACGGCCGACGGCACGCAACACGACCTCCCGAATTTCCTCACCTTTGACGACCGGCGATCGACCAGATCATCTGCGTCGGGTACGGCTTTTCCGGCTGAAACCCACAGCCGCTCCCGCAAACCCTCACCTTAGGCATCGAAATGCACAGAAATAAGGCAAAAACGCCACCTCGGTCCCGTAAAGCCTCACCTTCGGTTCGCGTTTTCTCCTGACTTGGCTCACCAAAGGGGTTAACGAGCCCAAAATAAAGCCGAAAATGGGCGGACAAACGCGTCCCGAATGCGCTCACCTTCGCTCTGATCCGGCCTTGAGCTGACTTTCGAGCGCTGCCGGGCGATCCACGGCGTTCAGGTCCTGCAAAATCTCACCTTTGGCCAAGCCGCACTTTTGGGGTGGTTCCTGAACCCGCTCACGTTCTGTCCCGGACCCGCTCACCAAGGCCCCCGAACCTCATCACTCGACAATCCCGCAAGATCTCACCACCTCTCCCGCAAAGCTTCACCTCACCAAGCTGAAACCCTTGCCAGATAAGGCTTTGCCGTGGCGTTAACGTTTTTAACATGGGTTCAAAGGTGTTTACTTTTATTACTCTCTAGAATTTCCTCCCGCGCGTCCTTCGGACAAAGCTTGCAACCCAAACTGGCAACATGACGCGTTCGTGAAACAGTGCGCGATCGTTGAAAGGGCTCCAAAAACTCTTTCTTTACAAGACCTTATTGGCTATTCTTCGTTTTGTTTCACGGAAAAAACCAGCTAGGACAAATCCGCCGCCTCACGTTCGGCAGCAACACAGCGCGTTTCTACATTCCGTACCCTAGACCAACAAATACGTAGCAAACAGTACGTAAATTGTTATGATTCATCCAATTCGAGCGACATCGAGGTATACATGAATCTGGATCAGGAACGGCAAGCCATTCGAGACGAGCTCGAAGCGCTGCGAGCAAGGGGGGCACGGCGACAAGAGCTTTCGCTGCACGCATGCAAACGGCTGTTTTTTGATCTGGGAATTCGCCCGTCCATGGCTGCGGTTCGCGATCTAACCCAGACCGGCAGCGCGAGCGACATTCCAAAGGACATCGACCACTTTTGGGAACGCATCCGGAATGTCTCGCGTGTGAAAGTTGGCGCGGGCGCTATCCCGAAAGCACTTGAAGACCGAGCCGGCGAATTGCTGGGCGCCCTTTTTGAAGAAGCCGTTTCACATGCGCGCACCACGCTCGACGACGAGCGCCAGGAAATTCGTGCGCAAATCACCGCCGCTGACCAGCGCGCTCGAGAAGCGGAAATTCGCCAACAGGCGTCGGAAGACGCGATCAAGCGCAGCGAGTTGCGAGCAGAGACGGCTTGGGAACGCGTTCGCGCACTGGAAAGCGAGTTGTCGAGCGCGGCCACACACGGAAATGCTCACCAGGAAGGTTTACAGGCAACGGTACGCCGGCTCGAGCGCGAAAACGAAGCGCTTCGTCAACGGCTCGACAACGAATTCGCGAACAACGCAACGCTGCGGGACCGGATCGATGCACTGCACGTCGAATTGCGCCAAAGCACCGAACACTATGCGCAGCAGATCAAGGACGCCGTCGCCGAAGCCGAGCGGCGCGTCAAGCCGATGCTGGTCGAACTCGATTCCTTGCGTAGCATGGCGGCCACTTATCAGTCCGGGGTGCGCGACGCGAGCCGCAAGGAATTTGAGTTTATTCAGCAAATCGCCGCGGCCAAGGCGCGCGGCGACCGGCTCGACGCTCAACTGCGCGAGCAATCGGATGAAGTAGACAAGCTCACGAAAGAAGTCGCCGTTCTGCGTGCTCAGCAAGGGATCGATCCGGCGATTGCGAATCTTCTGTGCTCGCTAGTCGAAGCCGGCCGCTTGACGGGCGACGAATTAAAAGCGATTGGCACGGTGGCGGATGGTCACGTCGCCCTTCCTCTACGGTGCCCAAAATGTGAGGAAGGTGAGCCTGAACTGTCGCAAATGGATCACCGCTTCGAACTGCAATGTCCGGAGTGCGATCACTCGTCGGGCCTCGGCGAATCAAGGCTGGAGGCGGTTAGCCGGTTTCTGTCGAGCGACTCGATTGCCGCGTCGGCGTGAGGTTCGACGCGGTGCAATAGCAGATAAATTGCCAAAGGTGAGGAAATTCGGGACCCGAGAGGTGAGGAATTTCAGGAGTCGACGGCTCCCCTTTTCCTCGTCAAACGCCCGTCGCGTCTAGGTGTGGCTAAGGGCGGAACCGCCGGATCCGGAACGTCGGTGGCGGGAGAATCCTGATGATCCATCCAGTTTTGCCACGCTCGATACAGACGGTTCGCCGACACGGCCTGCACAAATCCCAGCCATTGCCCGACCAGTTCCGCCTCGACTCCACTTTCGAACAGATCCGCCGCGAACGTATTCCGCAATGTTTGCGGACTGGCACGCGATGCCCGCGATTCTGCGATTCCGGCTCCATCGATCAAGGCGTCGACCGCGCGCAGCATGGTCGCTTTATGCATGGGCCTTCCGGAAGGCGATGCGGGAAATACCAGGTTGCCCGCCAGTTCCGACAACCGCCGTTCCGCAAGCCACGCGTCGAGAATGGCTGCGGCGAAGGGCGCGAGCCGGGTGCGCCGTGTGAGCATCGGGTTAGCTGACTCGATCGTCACCCACGGCATTCCGGCATGCACGCAACTAACCGTAAGCGCTGCAGCTTCGCCCGTCTTCAATCCGCCACCTAGAAACACAGCGATCAAAGCGCGGTCGCGCCGCTCCCGCCAACGTTGCGCCGCGGACAAATCCGGCAGCGGCGAAAACAGATGCGCGATCAGCGCCGTTCGTTCAGCGTGGTTGAGAAAGCCGGTCGGCTCGTTATCGCGTGCGTTCCGCCACGCTGCTTCGCCATCCTGAGCAATGAAGCGCGCCGGATTGGTCGAAGCGGATTCGATTTCGCGCACATGATCGAGCACCCGTTCGATTAGCCTTAAATACCGCACCCTTTGGGTCTTTTTCACGTCGAGACCAGCGACGAACTCGGCAATCGCGTGAGCATCGACCGTGGCGAGACTTTTCTGGCGCACGCTCAGCCATTCGAGAAAAAGCCCCCATTGCGCCTGGTAGACTTCGGCGGAGGAACGGCGGAAATTCTGTTTGGCAAGCCAGGCGTCGAAAGCAATTTGCGGGTCGCGACGCCAGTCTTCACGTTGCTGATCGAAGAGATCCGTGGACGGCGCAGGACGAGGGACCGGGTCGGTCAGATGGGGAGGCGACATAAGCTATCTTTCTGTTAGTTGCACACATTGTAGGTGGCAACCGGTGGAAATGCAGCCCTCAGTCAGTCGCCCCAAGCGCGTGCGCGTTTGAGCGGCGCGGTCTCCGGCGGCTGCGCAGCGCGACGTGCGGCCTCTTCATAGGCGCTGACTGCGAACGCGAACACCGCCGGCAGTGCCGTGGACGTGCCGAAGTCCACAGCCTCGTCCGTTTCCGGATACGGCAGGTCGGACGGCCGTTGGAAAAGGCCCAGCATCACCGCGTCGTGCCGGCTGGCAAAGCCGAGATCGGCCAGCGCTTCGGCTTCGATGGCATGCAGTAAACGCCAGGTAAGCGGCACCTGCTGAACGATGTAGCGCGCAGCAATATTGCGCACGATGCGTTCGAGATCGCGCGCCGCGGTTTGATATCGCAGCGCGGCCAGAGCATGGTCGGTCGAGTCGGTTGTCAGGTTGTTCATGATCGGCTCCAGTCGATACCCTGTACTGTACAAATATACAGTGTTGGATGCAACCTCGGCCGAAGTGTCGATTCCGCCAACTGCTAGCCACGGTGCGCCGAAAAATCAGCCGTGAATCACCACTAGCAGCGCCTTCGCCTCGCCCTTTCCGGCGTTGCGGACCGCGTGCGGTTCGTCGGCGACGTAGCGCGCGGTGTCCGCGGCCTTCAGCCGTTTCGTCGTGCCGGCCGCCTCGATTTCGATCGACCCTTGCAGCACGGTCAGATGCTCGCGCGTGCCGGGTTCATGCGCGTTAGATACCAGCGCCCCGCCCGGTTGCAGCGTCAATTCGTACCATTCAAACTTGCCGGCCAACTCGATCGGTCCCCACACGCGCAACTGATACTTGGCGTCGTGTCCACTCAACGTGGGAATTTCATGCGGACCGGAGACGGCGATCGCTTCCGGCGTCTTCTGCGGCGCGAACAGCGAATCCAGGCTGACGCCGAGCGCGTTGGTCAGACGCCAGGCGACCGCGATGGTCGGATTGGCCTTGTCGCGCTCGATCTCCGAGAGCATCGATTTCGACACGCCGGCCGCGCGTGACAGATCGTCGAGCGTCATGCGCCGTTCGGCGCGCAAACGCTGAATCTGTTCGCCGACGCGCGGCGGCGCCGCGACCGCCGGTGCCGACGTTGCGCCTGAAGTGGGCGCCGCGTTGGCTGCGGCGCGGCGAATACCCGAACTTGCCATTTCCTGACCCATCGTTTAGAGTTTTTCGACATACCGGATTTTAGTTCGGAAAAACGAAAATATCCGATAAAACTGACAGCCGACTATAACAGGCCGCCTCGTGGTCGCACATGCCGAACACGCTGACACAGGCGCCATCACCCATCTCAGGAGTCTGGTTCATGCGTGACCTTTATCTCGCCCATCTGCGCGGCACACTCGAGCAGATTCGCGCTGACGGCTTTTACAAGAGCGAGCGCGTGATCGCCAGCCCGCAATCGGCCGACATTCGTCTGGCTAACGGCACGGACGTGCTGAATTTCTGCGCGAACAATTACCTCGGCCTCGCCGACGACGCGCGGCTGATCGACGCCGCCAAGCAAGGGCTCGACAACGACGGCTTCGGCATGGCGTCCGTGCGTTTCATCTGCGGCACGCAAACCGTGCATAAAGATCTCGAGCGCGCGCTCGCCGCGTTTTTGCAAACCGACGATTGCATCCTCTACTCGAGCTGCTTCGACGCAAACGGCGGCTTGTTCGAAACTTTGCTCGACGAAAACGACGCAATCATCAGTGACGAACTGAACCACGCGAGCATCATCGACGGCGTGCGGCTTTCCAAGGCGAAGCGCTTTCGCTACAAGAACAACGACCTCGCCGACCTCGAAGCCAAACTGATCGAAGCGAAGGCCGCCGGCGCGCGCTTCACACTGATCGCGACAGACGGCGTGTTCTCCATGGACGGCATCATCGCCAATCTCGCCGGCATCTGCGATCTGGCCGACCGTTACGGCGCGCTCGTGATGGTCGACGATTCGCACGCAGTGGGTTTTGTCGGCGAACATGGGCGCGGCACGCCGGAACATTGTGGCGTGCTGTCGCGTGTCGACATCATTACGGGCACGCTGGGTAAAGCATTGGGCGGCGCATCGGGCGGCTATGTGGCCGCGCGCAAGGAAATCGTTGAGTTGCTGCGTCAACGCTCGCGTCCCTATCTGTTCTCGAACACGCTGACGCCGAGCATTGCCGCCGCTTCGCTGAAAGTACTTGAACTGCTGGCAAGCGATGAAGGCGCGCAACTGCGCGCACGTGTGCGCGAAAACGGCGCGCACTTCCGCAGCAAGATGAGCGCGCTCGGCTTCACGCTCGTGCCCGGCGAACATCCGATCATTCCGGTCATGCTCGGCGACGCGCAACTCGCCTCGAAAATGGCAGACGCCCTGTTGAAAGAAGGCGTGTACGTGATCGGCTTCTCGTTCCCGGTGGTGCCAAAAGGCCGCGCGCGCATTCGCACGCAGATGAGCGCCGCCCATACGCCCGAGCAGATCGACCGCGCGGTGGATGCATTCGCGCGCGTCGGCCGCGAACTCGGCGTTATTTAATACGGAGGCGCACATGAAAGCATTGGCAAAACTCGAACGCGCTCCCGGGCTCACGCTTACGGACGTCAAGAAACCTGAAGTCGGCCACAACGACGTGATGATCCGCATCACGCGCACCGCGATTTGCGGCACCGATATTCACATCTGGAAGTGGGACGACTGGGCGCAAAAAACGATTCCTGTGCCGATGCACGTCGGTCACGAATACGTGGGCGAAATCGTCGAAATGGGCCAGGAAGTGCGCGGCTTTGCGATCGGCGATCGCGTGTCGGGCGAAGGACACATCACCTGCGGTTTCTGCCGCAATTGCCGCGCGGGCCGCCGGCATTTGTGCCGCAATACGGTGGGCGTCGGCGTGAATCGCGAAGGCGCGTTTGCCGAGTATCTGGTGATTCCGGCCTTCAACGCCTTCAAGATTCCTCCCGAGATTTCCGACGATCTCGCTGCAATTTTCGATCCGTTCGGCAACGCCACGCACACTGCGCTGTCGTTCAATCTGGTCGGCGAGGACGTGCTGATTACCGGCGCCGGACCCATCGGCATCATGGCGGTGGCGATCGCGAAACACGTCGGCGCGCGCAATGTCGTGATTACCGACGTCAACGACTATCGCCTCGAACTCGCGCGCAAAATGGGCGCGACGCGCGCGGTCAATGTCTCGCGCGAATCGTTGCGCGACGTGATGGCGGACCTGCACATGACCGAAGGTTTCGACGTTGGGCTGGAAATGTCAGGCGTGCCGAGCGCCTTTACTAGCATGCTCGAAGCGATGAACCACGGCGGCAAGATTGCGCTGCTCGGCATTCCGCCCGCGCAGACGGCGATCGACTGGACCCAGGTGATCTTTAAAGGCCTCGAAATCAAGGGCATTTATGGGCGCGAGATGTTCGAGACCTGGTACAAGATGGTTGCGATGCTGCAAAGCGGTCTGGATCTCTCACCGATCCTCACGCACCATTTCAAGGTCGACGATTATCAGGAAGCGTTCGCCACAATGCTCTCCGGCGAGAGCGGCAAGGTCATTCTCGACTGGACAGCCGCGTGAGTTAGCACGTACCGAACGTGCTGAACGTGCCTGAAGCGCGCAATCGTAGCAACGCGCGCACAGCGCAAACGCCTGGTTCCAAACGCCCGCACCGCGCTCACCCGCCTGCGGGCGTTTTAACGAACTCGGCCTGAATGCGCACATGAATATCATCACCAACGGCCGGATACCACGTCGCCAAACCAAACTTCGCGCGACTGAAATGGCCCTCGGCGGAAAAGCCGAGCGTGTCTTTTTTCGTGAGCGGATCGGGGGCAAAACCGTTGAAAGTGACGTCGAGCATGACCGGCTGCGTGACGCCGCGAATGGTCAGATCGCCAGTCAACGTGCCGCGCGATTCACCGGTGCGTTCAAAACGCGTGCTGACGAAGCGAATCTCCGGATAGCGCTCCACGTCGAGCATGTTGCCGCTCTTCACCATCTTGTCCAGCAACGGCACATTCGTATCGATGCTCGCGGCGTCGATCGTCACCGACGTCGTGCTCTTGTCCAGGCCGCCTTCGTTCCAGTCGAGTTCCCCCTTCTTGCGATCGAAGCGCGCCGTGAAGCGTGAATACTTGAAGTGATCGATGTCGAAGGTAATGCTGCAGTGATCCGGATCGATTTCGTAGCGGCCAGGCGGCACGCGCGTCTCGTTCTGGCTGACCGTATGCGTAAGCACCTGCACAGGCGTGCAGGCCATCGCCGTCAGTAGCGTTGCGCTGAGCATGGCGCGCGCGATCGTGGCGCGAAGAGTCAGTGTGCTCATGAAGTTCGTTCCCGTTGACCGATCGTGCACAAGATAGCAGGTCGCACCTTCCCGCTGCAAAAACGCAAAAGACTTGACGAGGGAGAATGATCGTTCTACTCTTCGTACATGGCTATCGAAACTCAAACTCAATCGGTCACACCCGGCAGCGCGCGCGAGCGGCTGCTGGACGCGGCTGAGGCGCTGATCTACGCCGGCGGCATTCACGCAACGGGCGTGGACGCGATCGTCAAGCAGTCCGGCACGGCGCGCAAAAGCTTTTACACGCATTTCGAATCGAAAGATGCGCTCGTTGCGGCCGCGCTCGACCGGCGCGATGAGCGCTGGATGAACTGGTTCATCGCCGGCACGCAACGGCATGGCAAGACGGCGCGAAAACGCCTGCTCGGCATGTTCGAAGTGCTGCGCGAATGGTTTGCATCGGAGGATTTTCACGGTTGCGCGTTTCTGAATGCATCCGGTGAGATTGCCTCCGCGGACGACCCGATCCGGATCGTCGCGCGCCATCACAAGGAACGCCTGCTGGCGTTCGTGCGAACCGAATGCGATGCATTCGCGGCGGAGTCGGAACTCGACACCCGCCGCGCGGCGCGCCTATCGCGTCAATGGCTGATCCTGCTCGATGGCGCCATTGCCGTGGCGCTGGTGAGCGGCGAGCCCGACGCCGCACTAGACGCGCAAGCTGCAGCCCAAGTCCTGCTCGACGCGCAGTGTGCGTGCGAGCCAGGCATACCGCCAAGCAAACGACCGCCATCCCGGCGAACCGCAACCTGACTGAGGAATTATCATGGCCGACACAATTGAAACCCGCCCGCCGCTGCCGCCCTTCACACGCGAAACCGCGATCCAGAAAGTGCGTGCCGCCGAAGACGGCTGGAATACCCGCGACCCCGAGCGCGTGTCGCTCGCCTACACCGTCGATAGCGTCTGGCGCAATCGCGCCGAATTCACGAAGGGTCGCGCGGAGATTGTCGGCTTGTTGCGCCGTAAATGGGCGAGAGAACTCGATTACCGTTTGATCAAGGAACTGTGGGCGTTCACCGATAACCGCATCGCCGTGCGTTTTGCCTATGAATGGCACGACGATTCGAACAACTGGTTCCGCTCGTACGGCAACGAGAACTGGGAATTCGACGAGCACGGGCTGATGGCGCACCGTCACGCAAGCATCAACGATATGCCGATCCGCGAAGCCGACCGTCTCTATCACTGGCCGCTCGGCCGCCGCCCCGACGACCATCCGAGCCTGTCCGATCTCGGTCTTTGACCCTCAGCGGACGAACGCGTGATGCGCGTTCACCGCTCTGCCATCGGTTCTCCGTTACTGTTGTGTCTGCGCTGCCGGCACGTCTTGTGCCCGCGCGTCCGAGCGTGTCCTCAACACCGCCTGTGCGGCTTGAGGTACAGTGCGCGACGGACGGCAAGTAAGCATACCCAGAACATAGATGACGCCGGCGCTCGACCGGTGGCGGAGAGGACATGCATTTTCGGCAGATCAACAAGAATATCCGGCGGACCGCAGCGGCGCTCGTTGCCAGCTTCGCCGCTGCATCCGCCGCGCATGCCGGCAACTGGTGTGAGGGCGGCGTATGGGTCGACGCCATGCTGGGTTCGTATCACATCAACCCCGACCCGAACACGCATTTCGAGCAGTTCAACCCGGGCCTCGGCGTCGAATGCTGGCTCAATAACCAATGGGCATTGACTGCCGGCGGCTTTCGCAACTCGTTGCGCCGGCCTTCCTACTACGGTGGCGGGGTATGGGCGCCGGAATTCGCGCACTGGGGCATTGTGCGGATCGCGGCCATCGGCGGGATTATCTCGGGCTATAACTACGGCAACTGGGGCTTGGGCCGCGACCACACGATCGGCCCGGTGGTCGCGCCGATCGTGATGGTCGAGTACAAGCGCGTCGGCGCGAACTTCATCGTGATTCCGCCAATTCCATCGGATGACCTTCCGTTCACCATTGGCTTTCAGTTGAAGGTGAAGTTCTAAACGAACTGTCGATACCCCGATAGCTTGCGGTCATCCGAAAACGCCAAGCAATCAGCAGCCGAGCTAAATTTTCCGCCGACTACTGCTCGCAGCAATGCGTGCAACGATCGGCACCACACGCGGATTTAACGCCGGGATCGAACTACCACGACACTCGGCCCGCGTAACGATTGAATCAATAGTGACTCGCGCCACCGCGCGCTGCGCCCGCTTGGCGAAATGCTTCAGACGACGATCGGTCACAGGATGCCGCGCCCAGATCAGCGCAGCGAACCAACCGATCACCGTCCATCCGAGCAGGATGTTCACCATGGTCACCGCAAAGGCGTCTTTCCGTTCTCTGGCGTCCGCAATCATTGCGGGCGCCAGATACAGCATCAGCGCACTCAGAACCGCTGCACCTTCGATAATCTTCAACATTTCGACACCTCGCTACCGCCTTGCTACGCACACGACCTTCAGATTAGTGACCTGCGTACACGCGGCCAAAAGACTGGTCCGGTTGACGGCTGCCGGATTCCGAAGACGACGTCACGACGCCACCGTACGAGCTATTGACTGAACCGACTGCGTCGTTGCGTTCTGCTGCGACGGTTTGCGCGCTTTGGCCGCGCTGCGAAGCCGGAGCGCCAACCGACGGACGATACGAAGGCGCCGGGCCGTAGCCGCTGGCATATGCCGGAGCAGCGAAAGCAGTGGTAGCTGCGACGAGCAAGGCTGCAAGAAGTTTGCTTTTCATGATGAACCTCCAATGCGATTTTTTTAGGAGCACCGCGAATCGGGTGAGACGCGCGCTGCTGACAAGATGCAGTTTAGATGGCGCCTATCTTTTTTCTATGCCGATAGGGTGAAATCACAGTTGCTACAAACCGAACAATGGGACGAAGCGTGGCCCATGGCCGGTCTCCTGTCATACCGGCACCAAGAAAGGCCGATTACGAATGGTCGACGGGTGGCCAAAAACCGCGCGTGCAACTCCAGCTAGACGGTGAAAACAGCGGATCGCCTGCGGTGATAGCATCCTGATGGGTAAGTCCGATAACGACGAAACGTGGACCCGGTCTACGCGTGGAGATTCGAAATGTCATCACGTATCGATAAGTCTTCGCTGGTGTTCGACAGCATCGAAAACGATGAGCACGACCGGTGCGTGGATCTGTTCCTGCGTTCGGACAGCACCTACGGATTTGAAGAGTTTCGCCGCGATGTTGAAGACGGCGGAGCCTGGACGCCAGTCCAATACTATTCGGGTGCTGTGTTTGCTTCGAAGAAAGAAGCACTGGACGCCGCGGTCAAAGCAGTCGTTTGGCTTGCCGATAGGGTCGCTCGTTGAGGTGAGCCGTTCCAGGATGGTGAGGAATTCCAGGAGATAGCGCCGCACGGTGAATGGTGAGGAATTCCAGGAGACGGCACCACTACGATCAAAGGTGAGGAATTCCAGGAGATCACTTCATGACGTTCAACGGTGAAGCTTTCCAGGAGGCGAACAGCTCAAACTCGCACAGAGGTGAGCAGTCCCAGGAGCGTGAGCCGCACCCTTAATCATAAACAAAAGACGTCAAGGTGAGCCGTTCCAGGAGATAACGCGGCAAAAGGTGAGCGATTCCAGGAGGTGAGTCATCGTCGCGCTGAGTTCGCACCGAAGATAAGGTGAGGATTTCCAGGGAGTTCTATTCATAGCGCCAACGGTGATGCATCAAACGCCGAGGCGCCTCACCTCGAAGCGCATCGACGCTGCGTCGATACCGCCCATCTGCTTACATCGTCTTCCATATACAAACAAAGCGTGAACGTATCAGCTCGCCCGCGCGACGCTGCAAAAAGCCGCGTCGTCCGCGCCATCGGGCGACACGCCCGCTCACGCGTTTCGCGGCAAGCGCCATTTACCGCCGAGCTTGTAACGGCTTCGTAAAACAAGATCTTTCGCGGCTTGATAAGTTGCGCATGACACGCAACGTCGTCACTCCAGGCACGGACCACGACGTGACGTGACCATAGACTCATCGAAGGGAGAAAGCATGAAGAAGTTATTGGCAATCGCGACGCTGGCCGCTTTGAGCGCAACCTTGAGCGGATGCTGGTGGGGACCGCCGCCGGGTTGGGGCGGCGGCGGTCCAGGTCACGGTGGTCCCGGCGGCGGCCCCGGTGGGGGAGATGGGCCTCATGGCGCGATCGTCGTTCCCGGCAACGCCGCTCGAGCCTGACCGTTGCACGCCGCGCGTTGAATTCACGCACGGCAATCGTGCGAACAACTCGTCTACGCAACTACGCGAGCAACTATGCCGGAAACGTCATCGACACCACGAACCCGCCGTCGGCCGCATTATCCGCATGAAAAGCGCCGCTGTTATAGCGCACCAGACGACGAACGATCGCAAGGCCCAAGCCACAATGCGCATCGCCGCTGCGTGCTTCGTCGAGCCGCACAAAGGGCTGCAGCGCGCGGTCGAGCTGACCGCCGGGAATGCCGCCGCCGTGATCGCGCACCTCGAGCGTAAAGCGGCCGTTATGCCGCGACGTCGAGATTTCCACCGCCGGTTCGCCATACGTGAGCGCGTTCTCGATCAGGTTCGTCAGAATCCGGTCGAGGTCGACGAGCGGCAACTCGAACCCGTCGCCGGCATGCAGATTCAGACGCACGAGTGCATCGTCGGCGAGACTGTCGCCGTAATGACGGCGGCAATGCGCGTCGACATTGGTACGCGGCGAGGAGTCCGCGGTCTCGCGCGCAAAATCCAGAAACTGCGTGACGATGCGCGACAACGACTCCGCATCGCGCAAAAAGCCGCGACGGTTCGCTTCGTCGGGCAGCAGATCGGCGCGCACCTGCATGCGCGTAATCGGCGCGCGCAAATCGTGCGCCACGCCAGCGAGCATCACCGCGCGTTCCTGGCCGGCCTGCGCGAGCTCATGCACCATCTGGTTGAAGTCGCCGATCAATTCCTTCAACTCGCGCGGACCGCTCGCCTCGACGACCGGCGCGCGATGGTCGATGCGGAATTCGCGTGCCGCAAGCGCGAGCCGATGTAAGGGCCGCTGCAAATGCCAAGCGCCAACCAACGCGATGATCACGGCGAGCACTAGCATCGTTGCCGATGCGCCGAGAAAGCGCCGTGCGGGCAGCATCGAATTCCGCAGTTTGAGCCAGTCCGGGTAGCCCGCGTAATGCACCCACACCGTGCCGTCATCGGCGTCGGCCACCACCTGGCTGCCGGTCGGCAACTTCGCGCGCAGGTCGCGTTCGAATGGACCCGACGTGTTCTCACATGGCGCGGGACAGCCCGCCGCGATCACATCGCCCGCCTTGACATACGACACGCCGAGTATCGCCGAAACGTGCGACGCGGCCAGTGCGCCGTCGTGTTCGGCCTGCACCGCCAGAAGCAGCGCCTGCCGCGCGTGCCCCGTATCGATCTGCCCGCGCTCACGGTCCACGAGCAGCAGGGCGGTGATGTGCACCAGCACGATCAGGCTCACCGTCATCAACGAGAGCCGGCCAAACAGTGTGTTAAAGGGATTGGTCATCGTCACTGCCGCCTGGCACGAACATGTAGCCGGTGCCGCGTAGGGTCTGAATCAGGCGCGGATTGGCCGGATCCTCTTCGAGCAGACGGCGCAGGCGCCACACCGGCACGTCGATACCGCGTTCGGTCACTTCCGAATACGGGCCGTGCAGCAGATCGACGAGCTTCGAGCGCGACAGTGTTTCCATTGGATGCAGGGCGAGCACTTCAAGCAACGCGTATTCACTACCGGTCAGCTTGAGCGGCTCGTCGTCGCGAAACAGCGTACGGCTCGCGAAATCGAGCCGGAAGCGGCCGAAGCGCAACGGCTCGCGCTTCTCGACCGGCGCTGCCGCGGCAGGCGCCGGTTGCGCATGCCGGCGCAGCACGGCATGAATGCGTGCGAGCAATTCCTGCGGCATGAACGGCTTGCCGAGATAGTCGTCGGCGCCGAGTTCGAGACCGACCACGCGATCCACGCCGTCGGCGCGCGCGGTCAGCATGATCACGGGAATCGTGTCGCCGTTGGCGCGCAATTGCTTGAGCGCGCTGAGTCCGTCGATGCCCGGCATCATCAGATCGAGCACGATGATGGACGGGCGCTCGCGTTCGAGCCGGCGAGCCAGGTGATTGGCGTCGTGCAGTACCGACATCTCGATGCCGCGCTGCTGGAAGAAAGTTCGGAGCAGGTCGCGAAGGTCGGCGTCGTCGTCGACCAGTAAAACCTGGATGGGCGTGTCTGACATGGCTGGGCCCTGATCGATGAGGACATTTGACTGACGGCGTTTGCGCGCGCCTGTCACTCGTCGAAATATATCGAATCGCGCCGCGCCGACGGTTTCAGGTTCTTAACCGTGCTTACAGTTTATTACGGCAGCGGCGCCAGTTCGAGTGGCCGGCGCGAATTGGCGCGTCCCTTCACGCCCTTTCACGCGACTACTCCTCACTGCGTTACACGCCGTAATGCCTGTCTAAGCCACCGTAAGACGCTGCTCTCTATGCTGAGCCTCATCTTGCCGCCGGCGCGGCGCTGCGTGGGCTCTTCGCGAGCGAACGGCGCATGTCCGACGGCCCTTGGTCGAATCCAGTCGAAGGATGCTCACAGCATGCCCACTCTCTCCATCGCGGTCGAACGGTCGCGGCGTGCGCCCGCGTTCACGCTTCTTGCCGCAGCCGTCGCCGCTGCCGCGTTCATGTTATCGGGTTGCGGCGAACAGGCGTCTCACGGGCCGATGCAATCGGTTCCCGAAGTCGGCGTAGAAACGATCACGCCGCATACCGTCGTGTCGAGCACTGAATTGTCCGGGCGGCTCTCGGCGATCCGCGTCGCGGAAGTCAGGCCGCAGGTTGAAGGCATCGTCAGAAAGCGCCTCTTCACCGAAGGCTCGCAAGTCGCGGCCGGCGCCGTGCTGTATCAGATCGACGCGTCCAGTTATCAAGCCGCCTACGACCAGGCGGTCGGCACGCTGGCCAAAGCCGTGGCGACGGCCAGCGCCGCGCAGACCAAGGCCGCGCGCTACGCCGAGCTCTCGAAGATCCAGGGCGTCAGCCGCCAGGACTACGACGACGCCGTCGCCGCATGGGACGAAGCAAAAGCCGACGTGGTCGCCGATCGCGCCGCATTGAAGACCGCGGCGATCAACCTCGGTTACACGAAGGTGGTGGCGCCGATCGCGGGCCGCATCGGCAAATCGAGCGTGACCGAAGGCGCGCTCGTGACCGCCGAACAGACCACCGCGCTCGCAACCGTGCAAGCAACCACGGAAATGTATCTCGACGTCACGCGCTCTTCGGCGGATTGGCTGCGCTTGCAGAAGGAATTCGCGAGCGGGCAATTGCAGCAGTCTGGCACCGACGGCGCCGTCGTTCATCTGGTGATGGAAGACGGCAGCACGTATGCGCAACCCGGCAAGCTGCTGTTCTCCGATATCACCGTCGATGCCACCACCGGTTCGGTGACCTTGCGCTGCGTGTTTCCCAATCCGGACGGCGTGTTGTTGCCCGGCATGTTCGTGCGCGCGCGACTCGAAGAAGGCGTGAACCAGCAAGCGATCACGGTGCCGCAACTCGCGGTCTCGCGGGCGTCGGACGGCTCGGCCAGCGTGCTCACTGTCGGCGCCGACAACAAGGTCGCGAAAACCGCCGTGACCGCCGACACCGCATCAGGCAGCGACTGGCTCGTCACGAGCGGCCTCAAGGCGGGCGATCGCGTGATCGTCGCGGGCTCGCAGAATGCGCGCGCCGGTGCGGTCGTCAAGCCGGTCGAAAGTCCCGCTGCGGCGGACGCATCGGGTGCATCGAGCGCATCGGGCACGCCCGCCACCGCGGACAACACGTCGGCAGCACATAGTTAAAGCGAGATTCTCATGGCAGGATTTTTTATCAACCGACCGATTCTCGCGTGGGTCATCGCCATCGTCATCATGATGATTGGCGGCGCTTCCATCGAGACGCTTCCGGTCGAACAGTATCCGAGCGTGGCGCCGGTCTCCGTGCAGATCACCGCGACATATCCCGGCGCGTCGGCGGAAACGATCGCGACTACCGTCACGCAGGTGATCGAGCAGAAACTGAGCGGCATCGACCACCTGCTCTACATGTCGTCCACCAGCAGCTCGTCCGGGCAAGCGCGTATCACGCTGACATTTCAGCAGGGCACCAACGCGGACATCGCTCAGGTGCAGGTGCAGAACAAGGTCGAGCAGGCCAGTTCGTCGCTGCCGGAGACGGTTCAGGAGCAAGGCGTGCAGGTCGCGAAAGCGGCCAACGCGTTCCTGATGATCGTGTCGTTGTCGTCGACGGACGGCAGCATGAATTCCATCGATCTCGGCAATATCATCGCGACGCAAATCGAGGACCCGCTCACGCAGATCGACGGCGTGGGCGACGTTACGCTGTTCGGCGCACAACACGCCATGCGCATCTGGCTCGATCCGGTGAAGTTGCAGGCAGTTGGATTGACCACCGCCGACGTGACCAGCGCGATCACGAATCAGAACGTGCAACTCTCAGTGGGCCAGATTGGCGGCTCGCCGTCCACGAAAACGCAAGCCATCAACGCGACGATTTCCGCATCGAGCCTGCTCACCACGCCCGCGCAGTTCGGCGCGATTCTGTTGCGTGTGAATAGCGACGGCTCGAAGGTCATGCTCAAGGACGTCGCGCGCGTCGAGGTGGGCGGCGACGACTACAGCACGGACTCGCGCCTGAACGGCAAGCCGGCCGCATCGCTCGCGGTCAAGCTCGCGAGCGGTGCGAATGCCATGAGCGTGGCGAAGGCCGTGCGCGCGAAGCTCGACGAAATGAGCGGGCAGTTGCCGCGCACCGTGGTGGTCGATTATCCGTACGACACCACGCCCTTCGTGAAGATCTCGATCGAAGAAGTGGTGAAGACACTGGTCGAAGCGGTAATGCTGGTGTTCGTCGTGATGTACGTGTTCTTGCAAAACCTGCGCGCGACGCTGATTCCGACCATTGTCGTGCCGGTCGCGTTGCTCGGCACGTTCGCGGTAATGTCCGCGGTCGGCTTTTCGATCAACGTGCTGTCGATGTTCGGGCTCGTGCTGGCGATCGGCCTCCTGGTGGACGACGCCATCGTGGTCGTCGAAAACGTCGAGCGGTTGATCGCCGAAGAAGGACTGTCGCCCGTCGAAGCCACGCGCAAGGCGATGAAGCAGATCACCGGCGCGCTGGTCGGCATCACGACGGTGCTGATCGCCGTGTTCATTCCGATGGCGTTCTTCTCAGGCTCGACCGGCGCGATCTACCGGCAGTTCTCGGTGACGATCGTCGCGGCGATGCTTCTCTCCGTGTTCCTCGCGCTGACACTCACGCCAGCGCTGTGCGCGACCTTGCTGCGACGCGCGGACGTCGAGCATCAAGCGAAGCGTGGCGTGCTCGGCTGGTTCAACCGCGTGCTTGCGCGCGGCACTGATCGCTACGACTCGGCGGTCTCGCGTGTGATCGGCAAGCCGATGCGCTACATGGTGATTTACGTGTTGATCGCGGGCGTGGTGGCGTTGCTCTTCGTGAAGCTGCCGTCGTCGTACCTGCCGGACGAGGATCAGGGGATCATCATCACGTCGATTTCCACGCCCGTCGGCACGCCGGCCGCGCAGACGCTGGAGACCGTGAAAAAAGTCGAAGCTTATTATCTCGGGCTTCCGCAGGTCGACAAGATCATCGCGCTGACGGGTTTCAGTTTCAACGGCTCCGGACAGAACAACGCGTTGACCTTCGTCAAGCTCAAGGACTGGAGCACCCGGCGCGGCAAAGACGGCTCGGCGGCGGCGCTGATCCAGCACGCCAACATGCACTTCGCGGCCACGCGCGACGCACAGATTTTCGCGCTGAATCCGCCGGCCATTCAGGAACTCGGCACACAAAGCGGCCTCGATTTCGAACTGGAGGATCGCGCGGGCCAAGGCCACGACAAGCTGATGGCCGCGCGTCAGCAACTGCTCGCGCTCGCAGCCAAAGACAGCGCGCTGTCCGGCATGCGCCCCGGCGGTCTCGACGACACGCCGCAGTTCCATGTCGACATCGACCGTGAGAAGGCCAGCGCGCTCGGGCTTTCCATTGCCGATGTGAACGACACGTTGCAAACCGCGTTCGGTTCGTCGTATGTGAACAATTATGTCGATACGGGGCGGATTCAAAAGGTCTATGTGCAAGCCGACGCGCCGTACCGGATGATGCCGTCCGACATCGGCCGATGGTATGTGCGGTCGAGCACCACTTTGACGAGCACTAGTACGGCTAGTACAACAAGCAGCACGAGCAGCAGCACGACCACCAGCGGATACGACGGCGAGATGGTGCCCTTCTCCGCCTTCGCCACCGGCAAATGGACTTTTGGGCCGCCGCAGATCGAGCGCTTCAACCGCACGCTGGCGATGGAGATCACCGCGCAAACCGGTGCGAATACCAGCACGGGCCAGGCAATGGACGCCGTCGACGCGCTCGTCAAGAAACTGCCCGCGGGCTACGGCATCGACTGGACTGGGCAATCGTACCAGGAGCGCATCGCCGGCTCTCAGGCGATCTATCTGTACGCGATCTCGTTGATCGTCGTGTTCCTCTGTCTCGCCGGACTGTACGAGAGCTGGTCCATTCCGATCGCGGTGATTCTGGTAGTGCCGCTCGGCGTGCTCGGCGCGGTGCTGGGCGCGCATATCCGCGGGCTCTCCGACGACATCTACTTCAAGGTCGGCCTGCTCGCGACCATTGGTCTGTCTACCAAGAACGCGATCCTGATTGTCGAATTCGCCAAGGATCTGCAAGCGCAGGGCCGTGGACTGATCGAGGCCACCGTCGAAGCCGCCAGGCTGAGGCTGCGGCCGATTCTGATGACTTCGCTCGCGTTCATATTCGGCGTCTTGCCGCTCGTGATCAGCAGCGGCGCCGGTTCGGCAAGCCGTCATGCGATCGGCACCGGTGTGATGGGCGGCATGATCGCCGCCACGTTGCTCGCGATTTTCTTCGTGCCGGTGTTCTTCGTCGTCGTGCGACGCCTGTTCGGCGAACACGGCGACCCCAAGCAACAGGAAGGTGTTGAATGATGAGACTCAAACTCGGTGCCGGTGCAGTGGCGTTTGCGCTCGCCGTGCTCGCGGGCTGCACGCTCGATCCGCACTATGAACGGCCGGCGGCGCCTGTGGCGGTGGCGTATCCGCAAGGCGATGCGTACGAAAGCACGAGCACGGCTGCGGCCACGGTCGCAAAGAGCGCGAGCGCTACCGTCGTGGTACCGCCGCTTGCCGTCGATACCGCATGGCGCAGTTTCTTTCGCGACGAACGTTTGCAACGATTGATCGAAATCGCGCTGGCGAACAACCGCGACTTGCGCGTGGCGGCGTTGAATGTTGCCGAATATGAAGCGCAATACCGCATCACACGCGCCGCGCTCGCGCCGTCGATTAGCGCGAGCGGCAGCCTGACTCGTGAGCGGACTCAAGGCGTGACGAGTAGTGTCAGCGACCTCAACGTCGGCACGACGTCGTGGGAAATCGATTTCTTTGGACGCCTGCGGAGCCTGAAGCGTCAGGCGCTGGAAAACTATCTTGCAACAGATGCGTCGCGGCAAAGCACGCAGATCAGCCTGATCGCGACGGTGGCGACCGACTATCTGACCTTGCTGTCCGATGAACGCCTGTTGCAGTTGACCGAAGATACGGTCAAGGCGGATCAGTCGACTTACGACGTGACGAAGCGCGTCCAGGAGTTGGGCAATTCTTCTCTGCTCGACGTGCAACAGGCCGAGAACTCGTTGGCCAGTGCGAAGGCGAGTCTCGCGTCTTACCGTCGTGCTGTCGCGCAGGATCGCAACAACCTGATCGCTATACTCGGCGCGCCGATTCCCGATGACCTCCCGCCTGCCCGCTCATTCGACGACGAGTCGATGTTCGCCGACATCGGTGCGGGCGTGCCGTCGCTGCTGCTCACCCGTCGTCCGGACATCGTGCAGGCGGAGCACGCGTTGAAAGCGGCGAATGCAAACATCGGCGCCGCGCGCGCCGCGTTTTTTCCGAAGATCGAACTGACCGCGACGGCCGGCACGTCGAGTTCGACGCTCTCGAGTCTGTTCAAGGCGGGCACGGGAGCGTGGGCATTTGCGCCGAGCGTATCGGTGCCGATCTTCGATTACGGCAGCAACAAGGCGTCGCTCGATGTCGCGAAGATCGAGAAGCAGATCGAGGTCGCCGACTATGAAAGCACGATCCAGACGGCGTTCAAGGAAGTTTCGAATGCGCTGACGGCGCGCGCCACCTATGTCGATCAGGTGCTGGCGGATCGCGAATACGTGGCGTCCTCGCAGCGGTACTACACGTTGGCCGAAGCGCGTTACAAGGCGGGCACCGATAGCTTTCTCACGTTCCTCGATGCGCAGCGCACGCTCTACACCGCGCAGCAGCAGCTTGCGACCGATACGCTGTCGCGGCAGGCGAATCTCGTGACTTTGTACAAGGTGTTGAGCGGCGGTTGGGAGCAGGGCTGAAAGTGTACAGGTGAGAAGATTCGGGAGCCGGCGAGGTGAGAATACCGCTACCTGTGCGCGCACTTTATGTACAAAGGTGAGGGAATTCGGGAGCGGAAGGCGAGGTCCTCATAGCGCTTGGTTTTACGGGGCAACTTGACAGTGATTTCCTAGGAAACTAGTATTCGGCTAACGGTTCATCTCTGTTTCCATCGCTCAAATGCCCAACTCTGCTGGAGATCACCATGCCCGCCAAGCTCGATGAAGCAAGCCGTCGCGTTGCCGAAGACTGCGCGCAACGCTCGCACAACGGCACGATCGACTTCGGCTCCGTGGTGCGCGCGCTCGGTGAGGCCGGCATCGAATCGTATTTCACCGATTACCGTCGCGGCGAGCATACGTACTACGCGTCCGGCGGCGAGACGCATGTGATCGCGTTGCCGCTGCCGGACGTCGCCGTCGCGAATACGTTCGATGCCGACGCCGTCAACCAGGCCGTGCGCGGCGCGCAAAGCGGCGCGGTCAAATACGCCGAGTTCGTGCGTCGAACGCTGGCCGCGGGATGTGTCGGCTACTTCGTCTGGATCGCGGGACGTCAGGTGCAGTATTTCGGCCGACGTGGCGAAGTTCACGTCGAGCGCTTTCCTCAATGACGCCGCACGCCTTCGCCAGGGAAATCAAGGCGGCGCTCGCCCCGCATGCCGATGCGGAACGCGCGCTGGCCATGCGCGCCTATATGCGTCATCAGTTCGATTTTATCGGTGTGCCGACGCCGTTGCGGCGGCAAGCCGTCACGCCGGTTTTCAAGCAGCTGCCGGTGCAGAACGCCGAACACTTGCTGGCATGCGCCAATCGCTTATGGACGATGCCGGCGCGCGAATACCAGTACGTCGCGACTGATCTGCTGGCGCGCAACTGGAAGACGCTTGCCGTCACCGATCTCGCGCATTTGCAGACAATCGCTCAGCACGCTTCGTGGTGGGATACGATCGACCCGCTCGCGGCCGTGGTCGGCGACGTGCTGAAAGCGGCGCGAGTCCAGACGCCGCAAGCGCACGCCCAGGCCGCAATGGACTCGGCGCTTCTGCACGAATCCATGTGGGTGCGGCGCATCGCGATGATTCATCAACTCGGCTGGCGCGCGCATACGGACGAAGATCGCCTGTTCGGCTACGCGCGTTCGCTGGCCGCGGAAAGCGACTTCTTTATCCGCAAGGCGATCGGCTGGGCACTGCGAGACTACGCGCGACACGCGCCAGAGGCGGTGAGCGATTTTCTATCGGCTTCCCGAGATATCATCTCGCCGCTCACCTTGCGCGAGGCGTCGAAGCATCTTCCGCCGATTCGCTGACGCGTGCTTCGACCGCCTGACGTTCGCCCGAACGCGGTTCAATCGCCGCCGTGCGCGAGCGCAACCCGCGCTTTGTCTTCCGGACTGTCCGCAACGAAATACTTCTTTGCCCACGATCCATCCGGCGCCAGCATCAAACGCTGATGCGTGCCGTCGTTCTTCTGCCGTATCGCCAACGCGCGTGCCCGGTAGTGCTCATAGAGCCGCAAAAATTCCGCGAGATACGTGCCGGCGATGCGGCGATCGCGGATCTCCAGCAAGTTCTCATCGTTGAAATGTTCCGAGTTGTTGCTCATGTTCGCTGAGCCTGTGTAGACGATCGGATTCGGACCTTCCGCATCGATGACGAGAAACTTGTGGTGAATGATGACCGGCGCATAGCTCGGCGCATGTTCGCCCGGAAAAAGCCGCAACTCAGGTTCGAAACCTGCCGGCACTGTGGCCGGTGAAAAATACTCTGCGTCGATCACGTCGCGCTTATCGCGGCCGCGGTGATACAACTCCATATTGGCGAGCGCGGTGGTCGAAACGATTTGCCCGTTTTTCTCCGCCTCTTCCGCTGCTTCCGCCGACTTCGGGCTGATGTGATTGACCAGGCCGAACATCATCCGGCCTTTGTCGCCGGCCGCGAAACAGGCATCGCGCAGCGGCGCGTCGGTCGGCATGAAGAGGCAGAAGACTACGGAGTGTTCTGCGTTTTCGATGGCGTCGACGATGGTGTCTATTTGCAAACGCGAGTCCTGCGCTTCCGGCGAAAAGCAGACCCGCACTTTCGCGCTACCGATCTGAATCGGCTCGGACCAGCCCGGCGTGAGCTTCGCTGTGGCGGCAATCGTCGGGTTGCCGGCGAGCGCCTTGGCGCGTTCGCTGTAGAGCGAGGCCAATTCCGGCGAATCGAACAGATGAAGCACGTTGGCCTGCTCCGTAATGCCTTCGGTGGTGAAGTTGGCCGAACCCGTCAGTACCCGCGCTGGCGACGCCTCGCCGTTGCCGTTGTCCACCACGATGAACTTGTCGTGCATGATGTGCGTCTTGTCGCGCGGCGCGAACGTGGCGACGTCGGCGAGCTGATCGACGGCGGTTTGATTCGGCGAGGGTGCCGGCGGCTTGCCCTTCTGCGAGACTTCGTGCGAGTCATAAACAATGGCGAGCGACGCTTTGCCCTGCTTCTTGCCGAACGCCTCGAAGGCGGGAATCGCCCACAGCGGATCGGTCAAGTGATAAACCGCCGACGCCGCGCGATGCGCATGATCGAGCGTCAGCGCGAAGACTTCCTGCAAGTCGTTCGCAAGCCATGTGCGCAGGCGCAATGCCTGCTCCGGCGGCGGCGCCGCGTTCGGCGCCAGATGCAGCGCCGCGACTTTACGCGCGAACGCCTGCGAGCTGACCACGGCGCGGTTGAACCACGTGCCGATGTTCGCTTCCCTATGCGCCGGCAAAGTCAGCTTGCATTCGCCTTTTTGCGCGTCGAGCAATTGCAGCGCCTCCGGCGTGCCGACCACGGGATAGACGAGATAAGTGAACGACTTCTCCCGATCCGCTTCGTCGATCCGCGCATCCCACCACATGAATTTTTGAATGGGCGCTTCGTTCGTCGGCGCGTCTTTCTGCGTGTCCGGCACCGCGCCTTTGAAGGTCAGCCGGTTCGGCAGCCAACTGCTGGCTTCACGTTCTTTTCCATCGACGGAAAGAAAACCCGGCGTCCGTTTGATGGCGAAACCGAGAAAGTCTTCGCGCGTGCCGCCTTCGGGCCAATCGAAAGCAAGCAGAACGAGCGTCGGGGACAAATAGCTGCGCACGCTGACATTCATCATTGGGCTCCACGATGTCGATGGAGCTTCAGTCTGTTCGCGCAGTTTGTTGAAATGGTGACAAGACGAAAAAACAAAAGAGCATTAAATAACGGCGTGTTCTTCGAAAACTTTAGCGATTAATTTAGAGCGTTGAATGTGCTTCGAAAAAGTCTTCAGTCATCGCTTAGTAACATGCCTGCGCAATACTCCGCAGCGCTGCAAGTCAGACCAAATTTCGCATAAAACGCGCTGCTCCCAACGAGGGCTGACGCGAAGGCCAGACCCCGGGGGGTTCACATGACTATTCGTCATCGCATCACGCTATTGGTTGTTTTGATGTTCGTCGCCTTATCGGCGATCGGGGGCTACGCCGTCTACCAGACACGCGGCAGCGCCGCCGAGGTGCGCAAGGTAACGGAAGGCGTCGTGCCCAGCGCGCTCGCTTCCGCCGACCTCGTTTCGCAAGTCAAGGACGTGCAACTCGCCACGATGACGCTGGTCTACGCGCCCGACGCCAACATGGTCGCCCAGGCCCAGGACGAACTGAAGAAGAAGCGCGCCTCGCTTCAACAGGCGCTCGCCTTGCAAGCGAAAGATGCCGCGAGCCACGCCCAGAAGGGTCTTGTCGCGCAGGCCAACGACAGCCTCGAGAACTATTTCTCCGCGATTGCCGAGACGGCCAAAATGAAGGCCGACGGCAAGAACGAACTGGCGCAGGCTTATTTGTTCGCCAACGTCGCGCAGTATCGCGACGAACTCGAAGGGATCGTCGAGACTTTGCGCGTCGAGAAGAATCGCGAGAAAGACGAGGCGATCAGCGCGCTGAACACCACGCTCTCGACTACGACCACGGCCATCGCCGCCGTCACGGGCATCGCGATCATTCTGCTGACATCCATCGGCTCGCTGCTGTATCGTCAGATCACGCGCCCGCTCAGCCGCATGCAAGCCATGATGAGCGAGATCGCTTCGAGTCAGGACTTCACGCGGCGCGTGCCGGTGGGGCGGCTCGACGAGATTGGCCATTCAATCGTCGCCTTCAACGGCATGATCGAGAAGATTCAGGAAAGCTCGGCGCAACTCAAGCAGAAAACCGCCGACATTCAGGCGATGTTGCAGAACATGCAGCAAGGCATTCTGACGGTGATCGACGGCGCCGTGATCCACGCGGAGTACTCGGCGTATCTGGAAGACATCTTCGAAACGAAGGATATCGCCGGGCGCGGTTTGATGGATCTGGTGTTCGCGGATACCGATCTCGGTTCGGACGCGCTCTCACAAGTCGATGCCGCCACGCATGCGTGTCTGGGTGAAGACTGCATCAACTTCGCGTTCAATCAGCATCTGCTGGTCGGCGAAATTTCCAAACGCATGCCCGACGGCCGCGTGAAGATTCTCGACTTGAGCTGGTCGGCGATTACCGACGAAAACGACGTGATCCAACGCCTGATGCTGTGCGTGCGCGACGTCACCGAATTGCGCAAGCTCGCCGCGGAAGCCAGCGAACAGCGCCGCCGCCTCGACATGATCGGCGAGATTCTCGCGGTCAGCGAGGAGAAGTTTCACCACTTCATCGAAAGCTCGGCGGGTTTTATCAGTGAGAACGAGCGGATCATCCGCAAGCATTCGGAGGCCGATCACGCGGCGATTGCCGAGCTGTTTCGCAACATGCACACCATCAAGGGCAATGCGCGGACCTACAACCTTCAGCATTTGACCAACGTCGTGCACGAAACCGAGCAGAGCTATCACGAGTTGCGCCAACCGGACGCGGATCGTTCGTGGGATCAGGAGCATCTGATGAGCGAACTGACGCGCGTGCGCGAAGCTATCGAGAGCTACGCGAAGATCAACGAACAGAGCCTTGGCCGCAAGAACAAGAATCAGACGAACACCGCCGCCAACTCCGCTCACTACGTGATGGTCGCTAATGAACACATCCAGCACACCCTGAGCATGCTGGAGCAAACCAACGCCGGCGAATTGCACGAACTTCAGTCGATGCGCGATGCGCTGCGCCGCACGCTGCGCGCACTGGGCAGCGAAAGCGTGCGCGACGCACTTTCCGGTGTGCTGGACTCGCTGCCGTCGCTCGCGAGCGAGTTGGGCAAGCCCGCGCCCAACGTGCGTATCGACGACAACGGTTACCGTCTGCGTGGTCAGGCGGGCGGCACGCTGAACAACGTGTTCATGCATTTGCTGCGCAATTCGATGGATCACGGGATTGAAACCGCCGAGGCGCGCAGCGCCCTCGGCAAGGTGCCGGCCGGCACGATCGATATCGAAGTCGGCGTGGACAACGGCGCATTGCAGATCACGCTGAGCGACGACGGGCGCGGTCTCGCACTGGAACGCATTCGCGGCATCGCCATGGAGCGCGGCTGGATCGGCCACGACGACACGCTGAGCGACGAAGCCATCGCCGATTTCATTTTCCGGCCGGGCTTTTCGACCGCGGAAACGGTCACGGAGTTGTCGGGCCGTGGAGTCGGCATGGACGCCGTGCGCGATTTCCTCAAGCGCGCGAACGGCAGCATAGAACTGCGCTTCACCGACGACCGCAAAGGCGCGGCGTTCCGTCAGTTCCAGACGATTGTCTGCCTGCCGGACAACGTTGCCGTCGATACGCTCGGCGTGGAAGCGCGACGCGAAGCCGGCACACTGCAACTCGACGCGATGGCGGACTGAGCGCCGCACCGGCGTACGTCGCGACGGAATTCGAAGGGAACGCTTGTGATTCAACAGTATGTATTGGCGGTGGCAGCAGGCAGCGCGGTGACCGCGCTGCTTGCATTTGCCGCGCACAGGCTGCACAGCGCGAAGCTGACGGCACGGCTGCGTGCCGAAGCGCGAGCCAGCATCTCCAGGTTCGAAGCTGAGCGGGCCGATCACAGCGCAGCCATCCGCGAGCGAGAGCAGGCAGAGCAGGAACTGCACGCTTTGACCACGCAGTTGCGCGAGGAACTCGCACAGCAGCAGAGCAACGCCGATGAACTGCGCGCCGCACTTAAAGCGGCGAGCGAAGACAAAGACCAATTGGCGCATCACGCCCGGCAGATCGCCGGCGAAGCCGAGCGTCTGAAGAGCCTCGGCGCGACGTTCGAGCGCTGGCACGAACAGATGATTTCGCTGATGACGCAAAACCACGACATGCACGCGAAGAATCAGGAGCTGTCGTCGATCGTGCGGCACGTGGTGATCGTGTCGCTGAACGCGTCGATCGAAGCCGCGCGTGCGGGACCGGCCGGTCGCGGCTTCGCGGTGGTGGCCAGCGAAGTGCGCGCCCTCGCCGCGCGTTCCGAAGAGTTATCGAAGAGCTATCGCGACAGCCTGCATCGCAACGACCTGACCACGACGTCCACGTTTCAGGACATTCAGGCGGGCGGCAAGATGATCGCGGCATCGCTCGCCAGCGTCGAATCGCTGGCCCACCAGTTTCATTCGAAGCTGCACGAGGTGGCGGTGTGATCTCGGCCCACGCGAAAGACAGCTTCGAGCGCATTTTTCGCAAGGCGGTGCAGGCGCGCTTGCCGCTGGATTCGGGCGATCTGTGCGAGATCGCGCCGATAGCCGACGCGAGCGTCGGCGTATCCAAAGACACGCAAGTGGTCGTACTGACCATCTCGTCGATCGTGTTCAGACTGCTGCTGATCCTTCATTTCGACGAAGACGACAGCACGCGCAACTACTACCTGAAAAACGCCACCGAAGAACGCAATTTCCAGGAAGCCTTTCTGGAAATCTGCAATCTGTGTTGTGGAGCGATGAATCAGGAGTTGCTGCGCTATTTCCCCGACCTCGGCATGTCGACGCCTTATGTGTTGAACGCGCGTTGCCTGCCGCATCTGCATGAACTGAAGCCGGCTTTGCTGTCGTCGTATTCGATCACGCTCGACGGCAGCGTGCGGCTGGCCGCGACGGTGTGCGTGTGCGCAGATGCGCCGCTCGACTTCCTTGCCGATACCAGTGCTGTGGAAGAAACCAGCGGCGAGCTGGAGTTGTTCTGACCGTGAAATGATTAGCCGTTGTGAGCAGGAACGCGACATGAACATGAACAAGCCGGTCAGCAAGGTGCTGGTGCTGGACGACTGCCCGTCGCACAAAGAAGCGCTCAAGCGCTTTTGCGACGAGAACAATCTGGTCGGCGTGAAAGTCGGTAAGAACCGTCTGCAATCGGTGCTGCGCTCGAACATCGATCTCGGCGCGGTGCTGTTTGCCGAAAGTTATGCAGGCTCGCCGGAAGCGAGCGCCGAGATCGCGATCAGGATCAACGCGGTGCGCCCCGAGCTGCCGATCATCATGCGCCGGGATAACGATCCCGGCATGGACGGTTTGCCGGAGAGTTTGCGGCGCGTGGTCTGCGCCGCGTACGTCGCGCACGATATGGCGCCGCTGCGCCAGGTGATCGACGACTACATCTTCAGCCTGGACTATCCGAACGCGCTGGTGCGCGGCATCGCCGACATGACACAGGCGATTCTCGGCGATGTGTTCAAGGACCTGACCATCACGTGCGACACGCCGTATATCGTGCGCGACCGCATCATCTTCGGCGAGGTGTTCAGCCTGATTCCGCTGGAAAGCGCATGGTGCCGCGGCTACATGATGATGCAGGCCGAAGAGACGCCGATCCTCGAACTGCTCGATCGCTATCAGATGATCGGCAGCGAGCGGCACGGCGAAGCGGATTTTCGCGACCTGAACAGCGTACTCGGCGAAGTGACGAATCTGATCTGGGGTTCCTTCAAGAACCGCTATGTCGGCGACGCGGACGCCTGGACGCGCAGCCAGGTGCAGGTGCCGCTGCTGGTAAATCACAAGCACAAGTACATCTCGTTCGGCAGCGGCAATCCGCAACTGTGCTTCACGTACTGGTTAAAGGATCCGCAGACGAACCGCGCGATCAAGTTGCATCAACGTTTTGTGTTCAGCCTGAGCTGGTCGCCGGAGGACTTCAAGGAAGTCACGGACGACGTCGGCGCAATGGTAGAGGCAGGCGAACTGGATCTGTTCTGAGTGTTGTCATAGGAAAAAACATGTCGAAAATTCTGGTGGTGGATGATTCGAGCACGGTGCGCGACGAAGTAGCCGGCTTTCTGAAGAAGAACGGTCTGGACGTCGACACGGCCGTGGACGGCAAGGACGGCCTCGCCAAGCTGAAGGCCAGCCCGGGCATCAAGCTGGTGATCAGCGACGTCAACATGCCGAACATGGACGGTCTGACGATGGTCGAGAAGATTCGCGGCGAGCTCGCGAACAAGACCGTCAACGTCATCATGCTGACGACCGAGAGCAGCCCGGCGATGAAGGAGCGCGGCAAAGCGGCCGGCGTGAAAGGCTGGATCGTCAAGCCGTTCAAGGGCGACGCGGTGCTGGAAACATTCCGCAAACTGGCAAGCTGAGCGCCTCTTTCGCTTCAAGCGAACGCAAAGGTGAGAGTTTTCGGGAGCGTCGCGTCGAGATGATGTTTATGGCTGGTTCACTGCCACCGTGGCGGTCGAAACACGTGAAAAACGCCAATTAACCAGCCGGCGCAGCGATCGAGGCGATGCTTCCGGATGCCTTTGCTTGCTCAAAGGTGAGGATATTCGGGACCTTCCGCGTATTCATGCGATGCTCGCCGCAATCGTCGGCATTGATCGATCACGCCGCGCATCTCTTGCATCAATCTCGCGTTCCCATTAAGCGCAAACGCCCGCACGCGCACCGCAGCTTACCTGGGTATGCAAATTACTCCACCGGTTCTAAAGGTGAGGGTTTGCGGGAGTGGCCCGTTTTGGAGTAGTCGAACCATGCCCAGCATGCCTTTGCGGCCTGCCCCCAAGCTCGAAAGGTGAGGGTTTTCGGGAGCAATCCGACGCGCACCTCGCCTCGAACCCCACGCGCTCCGTCTCAAAGGTGAGGTTTTTCAGGAGCCGATCCAAAAAAATCATATGGTGCGGCACACGCGCCGGCTCATATCACGTTTCGCATTGAAAGAGTTGGGAAGAAATTGGCAACCTTGGGGGCTGTTCCGCGTTTTGAGAACACCCGCATGCAGGGAAGATGGCGACGCGGACGACAGGGTGCGCGGATCGGCTATATCCGCCTGCCAGATGCCTGTCTCTGAAAAACGATCGTCTCCTGGAATCAGTTGGATGAGTCAGCATATTCTTTTCGTGGGTGCCGACGCCGGCTTGACTGCCGTGGTGGGCGAATCATTGCGCGGGCAAGGCTGCGGCGTGTCGGCACGTCCGCCTGCCGCCGCGCTCAAGCACGTGATCGAGAGGGAGCGGCCTTCGTTGCTGGTGCTCGACATCTCGGCGCCGCACGGCGACGGCCTCGCTGTCCTGCGCGACTTGCGCATGAGCGGCAACGACGTGCCCGTGATTCTGCTATCGGCAAGCAGCAAAGCGATTGACCGCGTGATCGGTCTCGAACTCGGCGCCGACGACTTCATGAGCAAGCCCGCCGACCCGGCCGAACTGCTCGCGCGCATTCGCGTCCTGCTGCGACGGCGCGGCACGCTCGCGCCGGGTGCGCCCGAGACGCGGCCGCCTTATCGCTTCGGACGCTGCGAACTGAACTTCTCCGCGCGCGAATTGCGCCGCGACAACGAGCACTTCGTGCTGCGCAGTTCCGAGTTCGCGTTGCTGAAGATCTTCGTCAATCACGCGATGACCGTGCTCACGCGCGTGCAGCTCAACGAGAAACTGCGCGGCAATAGCGTGATGCATCAAGGGCGCAGTCTGGACGTGTCGATCTGGCGGTTGCGTCGGTTGATCGAGATCGACCCTTCCGAGCCGCGCTATGTGCAAACGGTGTGGGGACGCGGCTATGTGTTCGTGCCGCACGGCGAGCTCGGGGCGGCCGAGCGCGGTGTGATGGTCGCGCCCGGCGTGTAGATTCGCGGAGAATCAGACGAAAGGTGAGAGTTTTCGGGAGCGCTCGATGCGCCCCGTTGCTGCTTCGCTATCGGCGCATTACGCCGGCTTTGCGATCTCGCGAATGTCCGCGACCGGCGTTTGGCCGAATGCATCGCTCAAGGCGTAATCGAGCAACTTGGTCGCACATTGTTCAGGCGTCGACAGCTGGCCGTTGCGCTTGAGTTCTTCGAATCGCTCGCGCATGGGGAATTGTTCGACACCGCTGCCGCGAATCTCCGCCTGCATATTCGTATCGATCACACCCGGCGCCAGACTGCAGATGCGCAATGCACGATTCGCATCGAGCGCGACGGCGCGCGCGTGATGGTCGAGCGCAGCCTTTGTCGCGCAATAGATGCTCCAGCCGGGGTACGCGTTGCGCGCCGCGCCGCTGGAAATGTGCACGATGCGGCGGTCGGTTGCGTCGACGGCGGCTGCGGCCAGCGCGCTGGCCAGCATCAAGGGTGTGGCGACATTGAGGCTCACGGCGGTCGCGATAGATGCCGCGTCTTGTCCTTCAATCGGTCCGATGGGCTGCACCATGCCCGCGTTGTTGATCAGCAGAACCGTTTGCGCGCCGCTGACGAATTCACGCAGCGCATCGCTTGCGATCCATTGTGCGACGCGTGTGGTGTCGGCCAGTTCCAGTTCGATTTCTTCGAGCAGCGCCGGGAAGCGCGCTTTGAGCGTGGCATGACGCGAGCGGGACAATCCGAGCACGGCGATATCGCGAGCCAGAAGTTGTTCGGCGAGCGCCGCGCCCAGACCGCGTGTGTGGCCAGTGACGATCGCACAGATAGGGGAAGAGGTGGTCATGTCGGTCCTTGGGATTGTTAGCTTGGAAAGGCGGCTATTTTCTCACGCGACATTTTTCCGCGTGCGGCGGCTCTCACCGCCAGTGCGTGCGCTTTACGTCAGGCCGAGCGAAAGCGCTCGCGATACTGCATCGGCGTCGCGCCGATTCGTTTGGTGAAGACAATGCGCATGCGGTCCGCCGTGCCGAAGCCGCAGTCGTACGCAATCGCCTTGAGCGCCGCACCGCTGCTTTCGAGCAGCTTGCGCGCCGCATCCACGCGGGCGCGTTCGACGAATTCATGCGGCGTCACGCCGGTCTCCTGCACGAACACGCGCGCGAAGTTGCGGGCGCTCATGCCCGCGACCTCCGCGAGTTGCTTCACCGAAAAGCTCTCGCGAATCCGTTCCATGACGTGCGCCTGGACTTTGGCGACCGGCGAGGTGTCGTCGGCGGGCGCGGTCAGGTAGGGGCTGAATTGCGACTGGCCGCCTTGCCGCTGTGCGAACACCACCAGCCGTTTGGCGACGGCGAGCGCCGTGTGCGGGCCATGATCCTCGGCGACTAACGCGAGCGACAGATCGATGCCCGCGGTCACGCCGGCCGATGTGACGAGTTGCCCATCGCGCAGATAGATGCGGTCGAAGTCGACGCGCGCCTTTGGAAATTGCGCCGCCAGCTGCGCGGCGTGCTGCCAATGCGTCGTCACGTTGCGGTCGTCGAGCAGGCCCGCGTGACCGAGCGCGAATGCGCCGGTGCAGATCGAACCGTAGCGGCCGCATTGTGTGGCGACGTTCGCCAGCCACTCCAATAGTGGCGCCTCAGGTGCGGTGTCCGGCAGCGCCGGGCCGCCCGCGACCAGCGCAAGATCGAACGGACCGCGTGCCTGGCCGAAGGTCGCGTCGGCGATCAGCATCATGCCGTTGGACGCGCGCAGCGGTGCGGCTTCGGCGCTGATCAACTTCACTTCGTAGGCATCCGCGGGCGCGATGAAGCGGTTGGCTTCGGAAAACACGTCGACGGGACCGGCGACGTCGAGCGCCTGCACGCCGGAAAAGATCGCGATCGCGACGGTGGGCATTGGAAGACTTCCTTTGACGAGGGACGGAATCCGCGAGGGCTCGGCGCCTATTTTTTGCATCTGGCGTCAGAATAGGCAGATCGCACAACAACGCGGCGCCCCGCCATGGTAATCAAAAACCTTCTCCGAAGGCTCGACCTCACCACGCTGCAACTCTTTCTCGCGGTCTACGAGGAAGGCACGCTCACGCGTGCCGCCGAGCGCGAGGCGATCGCCGTTTCCGCCGCGAGCAAGCGTCTGCTCGAACTCGAACAGGCGGTCGGCGCCACGCTGTTCCAGCGCAACGCGCGCGGCATGACGCTCACGCCGGCGGGCGAAACGCTGTTGCACCACGCGCGCCGCGTGATGCGCGACATCGAGAACATCGGCATTGAACTGGCCGGTCATGCGAGCGGCGTGCGCGGCTACGTGCGCATGATGGCCAACCTCTCGGCGATCGTCGAATTCCTGCCGGAGGATTTGCGCGCGTTCCAGTTGCAGCATGAGCGCGTCAAGCTCGATCTGGAGGAGCGGCCGAGCGGCGGCGTGGTCGAAGCGGTCGACGACAGCCTCGTCGACGTCGGCATCTGTTCCGGCGATGCCGACACGCGCGATCTGCACGTTGAACACTACCGGCACGATTCGCTGGTGCTCGTGATGCGCGACGATCATCCGCTGGCGGCGCGCGAAAGCGTTGCCTTTGTCGAAACGCTGGATGGCGATCACGTCGGTCTGCACGCCGCGAGTTCGATCAATGCTCGCACGCATCTCGCCGCGCGTCAGGCGGGCAAGCCGCTGCGGCTGCGCATTCACGTGCCCGGCTTCGATGCGGTCTGCCGGATGGTGCAGGCCGGCATGGGCGTCGGCGTATTGCCGCTGAAGGTGTATCAACTCATGGGCCGGCCGCTGGGTCTCGTCGGTGCACCGCTCGAAGACGACTGGTCGGCGCGCAGCCTCGTGCTGGTGGTGCGCGACGTCGATGCATTGTCGCCAGTGAGCCGCCTGTTGTTCGACCATCTGCGCTCCATCGAAGACTCGGAAGCCCCGCCTACCATCGCTTGACGGAGAGCGTTCGCCGTTCGCGAACGGTCGTTGGCGAATTGCGGTTGGACGCTGCCGCCGTGCCGCTCATAAGCTGTCTCTCAACACGAAACCCGCTTTGGAGACAGCACAATGGGTGGACCGCTTCAGGGTATCCGCGTCATCGAGATCGGAACCCTTATCGCCGCGCCGTTTGCCGCGCGCCTCATGGCCGAGTTCGGCGCCGACGTCATCAAGATCGAAGCGCCCGAGACCGGCGATCCCCTTCGCAAATGGCGCAAGCTGCATGAAGGCACTTCGCTCTGGTGGTATCTGCAGTCGCGCAACAAGAAGTCCATCTGCGTGAATCTGAAGTCGGCGGACGGTGTCGAGATCGTCAAACGGCTCGCGGCCGATGCCGATGTCGTGATCGAAAACCTGCGCCCGGGCGCGCTCGAAAAGCTCGGCCTCGGCTGGGACGTGCTGCACGCCATCAATCCGAAACTGACGATGGTCCGCATTTCCGGCTACGGCCAGAGCGGTCCCTATCGCGATCGTCCTGGCTTCGGCGCGATCGGCGAAGCGATGGGCGGCATCCGCTACACGACCGGCGACCTGGACGGCGCGCCGGCGCGCGTCGGCGTGAGTCTCGGCGATTCGCTCGCCTCGCTGCATGGCGTGATCGGCGCGCTGATGTCGCTGCTGCGCGTGAAGACGGGGCAGGGCGAAGGCCAGGTGGTCGATGTCTCGCTGGTCGAGAGCGTGTTCAATCTGATGGAAAGCTTGGTGCCGGAATACGATCTGCTCGGCCATGTGCGCGAGAGGAGCGGCGGCGCGTTGCCGGGCATCGCGCCATCGAATACGTATCGCACGGAAGACGAAGGCTTCGTCGTGATCGCCGGCAACAGCGATCCGATTTTCAAACGCCTGATGCAGGTGATCGGCCGTCCCGATCTCGCCGACGATCCCGCATTGGCGCGAAATGACGGCCGCGTTCAGCACTGCGCGATGCTCGATCAGGCGATCACCGAATGGACCTCGCATCACTCCACCGACGACGTGCTGGCGGCGCTCGAACGCGCCGAAGTGCCCTCGGGACGCATCTATTCGGTGGCCGATATCGTCGCCGATCCGCACTACCGGGCACGCAACATGTTGTTGGACGCGCAACTGCCGGGCGGCGCGTCGGTGAAGATGCCGGGGATCGTACCGAAGCTCTCGGACACACCGGGCGAAGTGCGCTGGCAAGGACCGACGCTCGGCGAGCATACCGGCAGCGTGCTCAGCGACCTCGGATTCGCCAACGACGATATCGAGCGGCTGCGCCGCGAAGGAGCCGTGCAATGAATCGTGTTTTGAACACCTCGCAATTCGACAAACTGATCGTGCAGGAAGTGGCGCCGCGCGATGGCTTGCAGATCGAACCCACCTGGGTCGAAACCGCGGACAAGATCGCGCTGATCAACGCGCTATCTACCGCGGGCTTCACTCGTATCGAGGGCGGCTCGTTCGTTTCGCCGAAAGCGATTCCTGCGTTGCGTGACGGCGAGGCCGTGTTCCAGCAGATTGAGCGGCAACCGGGCGTGATCTACGTCGCGTTGATCCCGAATCTGAAGGGCGCCGAACGCGCGCTGGCTTCGCGTGCCGACGAACTGAACCTCGTGATGTCCGCGAGTCAGACCCACAATCGCGCCAACATGAGGATGAGCTGTGAGTCGTCGCTGGTCGCGTTCGGCGATATCGTGCGGCATGTGAAGGGCTCGGGCGTGCTGTTGAACGGATCTATTGCGACTGCATTCGGCTGTCCGTTTGAAGGCAAGATCGATGAAGACCGCGTGATCGGCATTGTCGATACGTATCGCGAGATGGGGATCGAGGGCATCACGCTCGCCGACACGACCGGCATGGCGAACCCACGCCAGGTGACGCGTCTCGTCACGCGCGTGCTCGAACGGCTGCCGGCCGCCGCGCTCACGCTGCACTTTCACAACACGCGCGGGCTGGGTCTTGCGAACGTGCTGGCGGCATACGAAGCCGGCGCGCGCCGCTTCGACGCCGCGTTGGGTGGTCTTGGCGGATGTCCGTTCGCGCCGGGCGCGTCCGGCAACATCTGCACGGAAGACCTTGTGAACATGTGCGACGAAATGGGCATTCCCACCGGAATCGATCTGGAAAAACTGATCGCGTTGTCGCGCGGCTTGCCCGCGCTGCTCGGCCACGACGTGCCCGGACAACTGGCAAAGGCGGGCCGTAACTGCGACCTGCATCCCGTACCTGAATACGTTCTACAAATCCGATAACCCTTAATTCATTAGACGACCGGACGGCTTCGCCGAATCCGGCATTGGAGACGAACATGAGTGACCTGGGCGCAGTCGCAACCGGCAACCGCGAGCACAGCGCGAACAACGCCGCGGCTATCATCCGCAAAGTAGCGTGGCGGTTGATGCCGTTGATCATGATCTGCTATCTGTTTGCATTCTTCGACCGCATCAACATCAGCTTCGCGAAGTTTCAGTTGCAGAGCGACCTCGGCTTGTCCGACACCGCTTATGGTCTCGGTGCGAGCCTGTTCGTGATCGGCTACGTGCTGTTCGAGGTCCCGAGCAATCTGTTTCTGTACAAGGTCGGCGCGCGGCGCTGGATTGCGCGGATCATGATCTCGTGGGGACTGGCGACGGCCGCGATGGTGTTCGTCAGCAACGAATGGCAGTTCTATGGGTTGCGTTTCGTGATCGGCGCGATGGAAGCGGGCTTCGCGCCGGGCGTGCTGTACTACCTGACGCTGTGGTTTCCGCCGAGCTATCGCGGACGTATCACGTCGATGCTGTTTCTGGCGTCCGCGTTTTCCGGCCTGATCGGGGCGCCGCTTGCGGGACTCGTGATTGGACACATGAACGGCGTGCTTGGCATGCCGGGTTGGCACTGGCTGTTTCTGCTCGGTGGGTTGCCGTGCATCGTGCTCGGCTATCTGGTGCTGAAAGTGCTGAAGGATCGTATTGAGGACGCAGGTTGGCTGTCGCCCGCGGAAAAGTCCTTTCTTTCGGGGCAGATCGCGCAGCAAAGCCGTCATCCGGATACCGGGCATTCGTTGATGGGCGCCATCAGGACGCCGGGCTTTCTCACGCTGGGGTTGGTGTATTTCCTGATTCAGGTGGCGTCGTACGGTTTGAACTTCTGGGCGCCGCATCTGATTCACGTGGCGGGGACGAACAATCCGACGGTGATCGGCTTGCTGACGGCGGTGCCTTATATTGCCGGCGCAATCTGCATGGTAGTGGTCGGGCGCTTGTCCGATGCGAGCGGCGAACGGCGCAAGTTCGTGTTCGGCTTGCTGGTGATGTCGGCGATCGGATTCTTTGCCGCGGGTTTCTTCGACAAGCAGACGGCGTTGCTGGTCGTCGCGCTGGCTGTGATGGGCGCGGGCGTGGTTGCTTCGATTCCGGCGTTCTGGGCGCTGCCGCCTAAGCTCGTCACGGGCGCCGGCGCAGCGGGCGGGATCGCGTTGATCAACACGCTCGGGCAACTCGGCGGGATTGTCAGCCCGATCATGGTGGGACGCGTGAGAGACCTGACCGGCAGTACGACGCCAGCCTTGTATGTGATCGGTACGATGAGCCTGGTGTGCGCGCTGATCGTGCTGTACGGCTTGCCTGATTCGTTGCGACGCAGGGAAGCCGCGCGGTAGAGATCGTTCGGTTCAGCCTCGGCCATGCATCGCTGCGATTTCCTGCAGATCGAGATCGTGTTCGAGCACGGTCAGCAGTTTATCGTGAAGCAAGCCCGTTCGATGCAGATGCAATAGCTCGGCGCGTGCCGCCGAAACGGCGGCCAGCACCACGTCGTAGTGTGCGGCGCGTTCCTTCGCGGGAAACGCGGCTTCGTCCTGATGAGCCTCGGTCATGCGCGCACGATAGCTGTACTGTTCCAGCAAGCGCGGATGAATCACGCTGCCATCCGGTCCGTGCACGAGCGGCTGAATCGCGGCGAGCTGCGCGGCTTCGAGCCGCGCCCACGCCTGCGGCTCAGTCAGATGCTGTTGGTTTCGTTCGGATGCGTGGTCCGGATTGATCCATCGAATCAGCGGTCCTATTGTCGTGCCTTGACCGAGCACCGTGACCAGAATCACGGCGAATGAAGCGACCAGGATCAGATCGCGGCCCGGCATCGTCTCCGGCAAGGAGAGCGCGATGGCCAGCGTAACCACGCCACGCATGCCGGCCCAACTCGTGACAGTCGCGGAGCGCCAGTCGGGCGTACCGCCCGCGCGGCCTGTCATTTTACATACCAGCGCTTTCAACCATTCCACCGCGAAGACCCACACAAAGCGCGACAGCACGACTACCGCGAGTACCGCGCCGACGGCCGGGCCGAATGCGGTCAACGCGTCGCCGAAGCCGCCTAGTCGCACCATGACACCGCGCAGCGACAGTCCGATCAAAATGAACACGAGCGCTTCCATCAGGAAGATCACGACCTGCCAGAAGGCCGTGCCGCGCATGCGTACTGCCGCCGAAAAGACTTCATGCTGATGCCAGCCGAGCACCATCCCGCAGCTCACGGTCGCGATCACGCCCGACACGTCCAGTGTGTCGCCGGCGATGTAGCTGATCCACGCGGACAGGGTCGCCGCGGTGATGATGAGATACCCGTCGTGGAGATAACGCAGCAGCTTGACGACCACGAAGCCGATCGTCACGCCCACTGCCACGCCACCCAACGCGAGCACGGCGAAGCGTCCGGCCGCATGCTGCGCGCTGAAGGTGCCGGTCAGTGCGGCCGCGACTGCAAAGCGGAACAGCACGAGTCCGGCTGCGTCGTTGAGGAGACTCTCGCCTTCGAGCAGCACCATCAGGCGGCGCGGCAGCGCGACACGTTCGAGCACCGCCTTCGCGGCGACGGCGTCGGGCGGCGAGACGATCGCACCCAACGCGAAGCACGCGCCCCATGGCAGGGCGGGCACGACCCAATGCACGACCAGCCCGACCGTGAGCGTGGTGAACGCGACGGCGCCGATCGCAAGCAGCAGGATGCCGCCCAGGTTGTTCTTGAACTCGTCCCACACGGAGAAGTACGCGCCGTCCATGAGGAGCGGCGGCAGGAACACGATCAGGACCAGTTCGGGATCGAGATTGAAACGTGGCAGACCGGGCACGAAAGCCATCGCGGCACCGCCGACCAGGAGCGCGGCCGCGGGCGGCAGACGCAGCCGCTTGGCGAGCAGTTCGAGACCGATGATCGCGACGAGCGATAGCAGGACGACTTTGAAGCCCATGACGGACGACATGTTCGGCCTCGGTAAGTAGCGGGGGAACTACTTTTTATCACACCGCGGCGAAGGTGCCCGCGGTTGCGTCGGGACGGAATAGGACTGTGAGATCAAACACTTGGCCAGGCTATGCGCAGGTTGTCCACAGGCTTGCGAACAATTTGTGGGGACAACTGCAGTTCGGGATACCGTGCATCATCCCGCTCGGCGGCATGGTGAGCCCGATGATGGTCGGGCGTGTGGGAGACCTGACCGGCAGTACTACACCGGCCTTGTATGTGATCGGTACGATGAGCCTGGTGTGCGCGTTGCACTGGACTCACGGCTATTGAATGGCCTGACCGTTTCGCGTGATCTGCACGGCCTTCGCGGATGCATAGTCGGCACGGATGCTGTCGCCCACTTTGAATTTTTCCAATTGCACGTCTGGCGACGCCTGTAACGTCACCGTGCGGGAAGGTCCACGAAGCGTCACCTGCCGCTTTTTTCGATCGATATTCTGGACCGTGGCGATGATTTCGACGCGTCGCAACTGCACCGATACACCGCCCGACGCAGGGCTCGTCGCCCGATCTTCGACGCGCGCACGAATGCCCTTGGTATCCACCTTGTCCGCCGACAACAGCAACTCGCCTTCATAGGCGATGTGAACCTCATCGCCAATTTTGAGTTTGCTCACGTCGCCGATCGCCGGGTCGACTTTGACAACGTTGGTATTTCCTCGCGGCCCCCGAAGCGTGACAGCATGGTTTTGCGTATCGATATGAACGACGCGCGCGGTCGCTTCAACGAGCGCGGCAGCGCCGACCGCTTGTGGCTCGCTTGCCGACAAGCTGTCTTGCGCCTGAGCGCACATGGGACTAGCGAAGGCTGAAGCCAGAAGGACCGAGCGGAGCATGTGCGAACGAGGATGTTGACGGTTCTTCATAGATGATCCTGCGTCAGGTTGGAGAAATGACTGCTTGGCGGATTAGGATTTATGACGCGATTCAGGCTGCGCTCTTGTTGCCTGCTGGTGCAACGCCGTGGTGGGTCGTCGTGACGCCCCCCTCTCTATGGAACCTTGCCGCTGCTTGGCATCGTCGAAAACGCGGGCGCGTTCTGCTTCAACGAGACACCTCTTTTTCTTTAGCGAATGTTCATGCATCTGACTGCCCATGACAGCCAGATAGTCGTCGAATCTGTTGCGCCTGAAGCGCAAATAAAATTCCTTCCCCGCAAGTCCGTTAGCCAAGCTGAGTAGCGCGCCGTAATCGACGCCGCTCTTCCCAGCCAGCAGAGCAACAGCTTTTTCGAGCGCGGCGTACCGGCTGGACAGCGGATCCATCGGATCGAACAGCGCGTGAAACTGCTGGTAGGGAACCAGCCGTCTGTGTTCGGCCGCGCGTCGCAGAGTCGATGCAACCTGCTCGACGATATTGAGTTCCATGAATTTGTTCCTGTTCGTGCGTCGTTGGCGCCAGGCGCCGTCAACCTGAGCCTAAAAGGCGTTCTGTCGGAGTCCATACGTCACGTCGATTTCTATCGACATGCGAGGTTTGCGCGCACTTGGGTAGTTCCTTGCCGATTTCCACCTGGCGTCGCATCAGAACGCGAGCATCGCTGTCGCCATGACGCTCGCCGTGCTCCTGATGCGGTTGGTACTGGTCACTGTCGGAACCCAACGCAGGCTAGCCGACACTGGATGTTTGCCGTTGATCTTCGTGTCGTAGGTGATGACGGGCCCCAATGCGAAGTCGTGTCCGCGAAAACCGTGCAGACGCTCGGCGGCGGGGCCTGAGTCGTTGCCGAGCTGTTGCACGGTTCCGGCCACGATGCCTACACCGAGACCGTTCACAAATTTTTTCAACGCCATGATATCGAGCGTGAAAAGAGGTGCATTGTGGTAATCGGTCGCAGTATTGGTCGTGTAGAACTGCAGGCCTGCGACAACGTTGAACTCAAGGCCGTATTTGGGTACGAGTTGCGTGTAAGCGATCTGCGGCACGAACGTCCAGTTGTTCAGACTCGGGCTTGCCAATGCATTCGCGTCGTAGTGACCGGTAGGCGCCCAGAAGTTGAAGCTGGCGGCAATATGCGAGGTGTTTGAAAAGTGATAGCCGGCGATGATTGGCGTGAAATAGAGGTCGAATAGATTCGACGCGCGGTCGCTCGTCGAAGCGCCGGCGCCACCAACCGCGAGCGACGCGGTCACTTCGGTCCAGACATAGGGCACGGTGATGCCGGATGCGAAATCCCAGCCACCGGCACCACCCCATACACGCAGCAGTGACGCCAGCGTGAAGGCGACGGGGGCGTCGATACCCAACGATGTCTTTCCGGCGATCGGTACCTCACGGCTGCCGCCAATCGAGCCGTTGATATAGATCTGTTCGATGCTCACCGCAGTGATGGGCTCAGGTGCGACGACGCCGGCTCCGGAAAAGACACTCATACCGGCAACCGGGCGGCCCAGGCCACCTTCGGTCGCGAAGGCATCGCCAATCGTCCACGATGCCATGATGAATAGGCTCGTGACCATCGCGACGCGACGTGTTGCGGCGGCTGAAAATTTCCCCGGCGGGCATCGGGTGCCCGTCCAGTTGAGTGCACGCGCGTCAGCTCTCATTGTGTTGGTCCTTTTATTCATGCACTGTTGTCCATTACGTCGGAAGACCGCCTATCTGACGTCGGTTCGTGGTTAGTAATCGGCTGCAGTGGAGGCTTGGTCGCAACAGGGCCGCCATCGCTTCTGCGGCTCGCGTCATTGAAGCGGTTGCAGCGCGGCCCAGCGGGTCCAACCTGTTTCGCTGTCCGGCGCGCCAACTCGCAGCGCCCGCGAACCGTCGCCGAAAAAAAGCGATTCCGTACAGCACACGCCCGTGTCGCGGATGCCGTGTTTACCCATGCAGCCGACTTTGCGAGTGAAGCGCAAGTTGCCTTCGCGCAGTAAGCCCAGGTACGCGTGGCATTCTTCCTTAGGCGCCTGACTTGCCCAGCGGTTTAGCAGCGCAGCGGCGATTTCCGCATCGAACATGGTCTCTCTCCTGATTCACATCATGTGGGCGGCGCAAAGACGTTCCCAAAGACGTCGCGACGCGCCGACAATTTCAATTGTTGTGTTGCCGAATGCTTTTTACGGCGTAGCGCGCTGTGTATTCGCGCGACTGGCGCCCCGCAGCGAGGCGGAAAATTTATCCGCGCTCGCCGGGCAGCCAATCAGATAGCCCTGCAACATGTCGCATCCCATCTCACGCAGAACCGTTGCCTGTTCATGGGTTTCCACGCCTTCGGCCGTGACTGTCATGCCGCACGCGTGTGCCATCGCCACGAGCGCACGCGTGATCGCGATCGAATCGTTATCGCGTGGCAAACCCGCGACGAACGAGCGATCGATCTTCAGGTTGTGCAAAGCAAAGCGCTTGAGGTACGACAGCGACGCGTAGCCCGTGCCAAAGTCGTCGAGAGCGAGCGTGACGCCGAGACTCGCCAATGCTGCCGTCGTCGCCGCAACCGTCGGGTCATCCGGCATCAATACGCGCTCCGTAATCTCCAGTTGCAGCGCCGATGCGTCGAGGCCATTGCGTTCGAGGCACGCGGCAACGTGCCGCACGAGGCCCTCGTTGAACTGGAGCGGCGAAATGTTGACTGAGACAGGCAGACGCGGCGCAATGCTTCTGCGCCATTGAGCAGCTTGGGCGCAGGCCTGTTCCAGCACCCAGTCGCCGATGCTCGCCATCAGACCGGCCTCTTCCGCAACCGGTATGAACTCGGCTGGCGCGACTTCGCCCAGCTCGCTGCTGGTCCAGCGCAGTAGCGCTTCGGCGCCTACCGTCCGGTGCGAGGCGCTGTTGATGATGGGCTGATAAGCCAGCCTCAGTTCACCGGCGGCGAGCGCGTGGCGCAACAATTCCTCCAGCCTGAAGCGACGTTGCGACTCGTCTTGCAAGCACTCCGTGAAAAATTGCACCCGGCCGCGACCGCTCTCCTTCGCGCGACGCATCGCCGAGCCGGCGTTGCGTATCAGCGTGTCCGCACCGCGAGCGTCGCCGGAGGAGCAGGCAATGCCGATCGATGCGCCCAGGTGATACTCACGGCCCGCGATTTCCAGCGGCGTGCTGAACAGGTGGAGGATTTGCAGCGCGAACTCGCCGATTGCCGACGCGTCGCCGCGCTTATCGACAACGACAACAAACTCGTCGCCACAGATCCGCCCGAGTAGGTCATCATGATTCATCAGTCCGGCAAGCCGGCGTGCGATGCCGCGCAAAACGCGATCACCAAGCTCGTAACCGGCGACATCGTTGATTTTGCCGAAGCAATCGAGATTGATGAAAAGCACGGCGACGCGCGCCGCAGGGTTCAATTTCAGCAAATGCTGAAGGCGTTCGGCAACATATGTGCGGTTATACAAACCGGTGAGCGGATCGAGAAACGACGTATAACCGAAGTTTCGAATGGGACTCGACTGTTCACTGCTCAATCCGCAGCGCATATTAAAAGCCGTGTCACCGATTGGAATGCTAGCGGCCAGTTCGGGCAGACTTGCCTTGACACGCGCAATGGTCTCTCGACGAGTCATCTTTGCACTCCTTCCTGAATTTCGTCCAACGCAAGACAACTTGTCATGCAGGTCAGAATCATGCGCACGGGCATGCGCAGCGGGCAGTCATGAATGTGCTGTCACGATATCCGAGAATTGATGGTGAGAAAACGGGTCGTTTGGGTGAACGCGTAAAGTAAAGGTGAACGGATTGCCGCATGAGGCAATCGATTCATAGAAAATATAGGGTGTCTATTTAGCGCGAATAGCCGCACGCTGCGGATAATAGTAGTTATCCTTATTTGATAATTTTGTCTACTGGGGTAACGATTGTCTAAATGCGCCATCTGTCGGTGCGGTGATATGCCGCGCTCAGGTGGGCCATGTTTTGACGAGGTGTGCGTTGGCCTCGCGGTTCTCGCTATATTCCCGACCTATGTCTAATTCAGCAGAACCTTACTTTCAGCACCCGGGGTCCGCGCGCATCCCATTGACGTGCGCCAGCAGGACGTCAACGAAATGACGCGTCAATAGCGACGGCGCCGTGTGTCTCGGCATAGCCATCTGAACGGCGACGTCGATAGTGGGAACAAGCGGTTTGATCAGCAACTGCCCTGCAAACGTACCGGCCACGTAGGGATTGACGATTCCAATACCGTTGCCGGCTGCAACGAGCGCGCAGATCGCGATTGATGACGTGGTTTCGATCAGAAAATTGTCGGACAAGCCGTGAGCTTGCAGCAGCTTCTTGATTTCGATCGTGAGGTCGTCGGCTTCGCCCAGCGACAGCATCGTTTCGTCGAGCAGCATGGACACATGAATCTCCGGCTCGACATGCAGCCGGTGACCAGGCGGCAACACGCAAACCGCCGGCACGGTCTTGATGATCACCGGCTCGAAGTCTCGCGGATCGAGCTTACCTGTGGTCAGCACGACGTCGAACAGATCTTGCCGCAGCAGATCAGCCAGCTGTGGCGTGTTCATGGTCTGCATGTTGAGATAGGTGCCCGGAAATTCCGATAGAAACGCGCGCACCACCTGCGGCAGCAGCCCGGCTCCGAGCGTTGGCGTGCAGCCTATGCGAAGCGCGCCCGTGCCCGACTTGCGCATGATCGCGACCACGGATTCGATCTTTTCCAGCCCGTCGAAGTGCTTCTGGACGGTTTTGTAGAGCAGCTTGCCCTCGCTGGTCGGCCGAAGACGCCCTTGGTGCATCTCGAAGAGTTCGAGCCCGGTGGAACTCTGCAGCTCGGCAAGGCGCCGGCTGATTGACGGCTGCGTCGTGTTTAGCATCGAGGCGGCGCCGGTCGTGGTGCCCATCTGCATCACGGCGCGAAAGGCCTGGATCTGCTGGAAATTCAAAGGCCTAGCCATAGTTTCACCGAAGAGGATGGATGACGGCGTGAGGCGCCGACTATACCAAAAGTGAATAGCCTATCGAAAAAAAAAGAATTACTTCGCATAGGTGGCCCAAATATATGATCCAGCTATCTCATTTCCGGCCGCAATGCTTGGTATCGCGGTCTCACCGATTTTTGAACGCACCAGCTCATGACTTCGTCTCGCGTCATCAAACATCCATGCCCCGTACATCGCCTGGAGCCGGGGGGTAAGCATCACTTCTTCGGTTACTACAATAAATCTGTCTGGGACAAGACGGGCAGCTATCTGCTGGCCAATCAGGTGCCGATGATGGATGCGCGGCTGACACCGGAGCTGGAGGCCGAAGTGGGCTATTTCACTCTGGGCGAGCGCGAGGCGTTTCGCGCGGTCGGCACCACGCGCGCATGGAACTGGCAAATGGGCTGCCAGTTGCAATGGCTCGATGGCGAACCCGGACGCAAAATCGTTTACAACGTCCGCACCGGTGACATGACCGCGCGCTATCCAGGTTTTGGCGCGGCGATCCATGATATCGACAGCAATGCCTCCACGTCGCTGCCGCTGCCTGTCTATGTGGTCGCACCCAACAGCCGCTACGCGCTGTGCGTCGATTACCGTCGCCTGTATGTCACGCACGAGACGATTGGATATGGCGAGCACGGCGGCCCCTTCGAACTGCCGCTGGCGCCATCGGACGACGGTATCTATCGGATGGACCTTGCTACTGGCGCCGCACAGTTGCTGGTGAGTTACGCCGATTTGCGCGGTTTTCACCCTAAGGCGTCGATGGAGAAGGCAATCCACTGGGTGAGCCATATCGAAATCGATCCGGCGTCGTCGCGGATGCTATTCCTGCATCGCTGGACCGAACGGGTAGCCGACGAGACCTGTTTCCTGCATCGGCTGATCACGATGAATCCGGACGGAACGGCCATGCGCTTGCTCGAATGTTCCGACCATCCATTGCCGCAGCTCGCGGAAGATTTCGATCCCGCCGCGGTCGGTACCTTCGACTACGAGAAGTCCGAGTACCAGATTTCTCACCCGCTGTGGCGGGACGAGCGGCACATCATCGTCTGGGGACCGCATGCGGGCAGCATTCACTACCATCTTTACGAGGACAGTGATTCAGGTCGGGTCGATGTCATCGGCGAGGGTGTGCTGACAGAGAACGGTCATATGACGTATTCGCCGGTCGATCCGCGCTGGCTGTTGTCCGACACGTATCCGGATACGCAGACCAACGAGCGGGTGTTGTTCCTGTTCGACACCAAAGAAGGTTTGCGCTACGACATCGGCTCTTTCTACACGCCACCCGATCTGAAGAAGGAGAACCGCTGCGATCTGCATCCGCGTTGGCGCCGAGACGGCCGCGCGGTCTGCATCGACTCTGTACATGAAGGCGAGCGCCAGATGTATGTAATCGATGTATCGGCCATCACTGGCGCATAAAGCGCGGGCCACGCCGATTTCCACTTCGCTTTCCTGGCGCCGGACAGCCCGCGCCGACTGCCCAAATCGAAATCAACCTCACATAGGGGAGACACCATGCAACAAACCCGTTTCAGATTGAGTCCGCGCCACGCATTCGGCGCATGCCTTTCAGCGCTTGCAGCCGCGCTTGCCGTCGTGTCGCTGCCCGTAATAGCGGCCGATGCGGCGCCGACCGGTACGCTCAAGAAGATCCAGGACCAGCACGTTGTCACCATCGGCTATCGCGACGCGTCGATTCCGTTCTCTTACTATGACGCACAACAAAAGCCGATTGGCTATTCAATCGACATCGCGAATCTGATTATCGACCGCATCAAGGCACAGCTCAAGCAAGGCGACCTGCAAGTGCGCCTGATTCCGATTACGTCGCAGAACCGAATTTCACTGCTGCAGAACGGCACGATCGACTTCGAGTGCACGAGCACGACAAACAACGCTGCGCGAGCGCAGCAAGTCGATTTTTCCAACAGCTTCTTCGATATCGGCACGCGCCTGCTCGTCAGGCAGAATTCCGGTATCCATGATTTCGCCGACCTCAAGGGCAAGACGGTTGTGGTTGGTGCGGGCACCACTTCGGAGAAGTCCATTCGCAACATGAACGTCGAGAAATCGATGGGCATGAACATTATCAGCGCAAAGGATCACAGCGAATCGTTCCTGATGCTCTCCACCGGCCGCGCCAAGGCGATGATGATGGATGACGCGCTGCTGGCGGGTGAGCGTGCCAAAACCAGCCGTCCGGAAGATTACGCAATCGTCGGCACGCCGCAATCATTTGAAGCCTACGGCTGCATGCTGCGCAAGAACGATGCGCAGTTGAAAGCGCTGATGGACGCAGCGATTGCGGATGCCGAACGCTCCGGCGTGGCCACGGCAATTTACAAGAAGTGGTTCATGGCGCCGATTCCACCGAAGGGCATCAATCTCAACTTCCCGATGTCCACTCGCATGCAGACGCTGTTCGCGCATCCGAACGATAAACCGGCGTCCTGACGGGCGGTTGTCATTAGCGGCGGGCCACGGTCCGCCGGCCTGGAGAGGGTTATGGATTACTCGTGGGATTGGGGTGTGTTGCTGCAGGTCGTGTCTACCGGCGAGCACACGACGTACCTCGGATGGCTGTTTTCCGGCCTGCTAAACACCGTGCTGCTCACCGTGTCGGCCTACGCGCTGGCGCTCGTGGTCGGTACCGGATTTGGAATTCTTCGCACGCTGCCGAGCCGGCCTGCGTCGATGCTCGGCACCGCGTACGTGTCGGTGTTCCGCGGCGTGCCGCTGATCGTGCAGTTCTTTATCTGGTTCTTTGTCGTGCCGGAGCTGGTGCCGACGGAGTTGGGCGACTGGTTCAAAAACCTGCCGCCGTACACGCAGTTTTTGTCGGTATCGATCTTCTCGCTCGGCATCTATACAGGATCACGTATCTGCGAACAGGTGCGCGCCGGCATTCAGGCGCTGCCGCGCGGCCAGTTCGACGCGGGGTTCGCACTCGGTCTGACGCGTGCGCAGACTTACCGTTACGTGTTGCTGCCGGTAACGTTTCGCACCATTCTCGGTCCGCTCACCTCCGAGTTTCTGATCATTTCAAAAAATTCCGCTGTCGCTTCGACCATCGGCCTATTGGAATTGTCGGGGCAGGCGCGTCAGCTGGTCGATTACACGGCACAGCCCTATGAATCGTTTATCTGCGTGACGCTGGCCTATATGGCGCTCAACTTTGCGATTCTGCACGGCATGAACTGGATTCGTCGCCAAACCCGTCTGCCGGGCTTGCTGGGAGATTGAGATGTTCAACATAGATTGGCAAGCGCTCGCGGATTCAAAAGGTATCGTGCTCGCGGGCATGGGCGTCACATTGCAGATTACGTTCGTGGCGATCTTGTGCGGGCTGCTATGGGGCACCGTGCTAGCGGTATTGCACCGGTCGCCGCAGCGCGCGGTACGCGTTTTCGCCCAAGGCTACGTTGCCTTGTTCCGATCGATTCCGCTGGTGATGCTGTTGTTGTGGTTCTTCCTGATCGTCCCGCAGTTTCTGAAGGCGCTGTTCAACTTGCCCGCCGGTGTCGACGTGCGGCTCATCTCCGCGATGGTGGCCTACTCGCTGCTGGAAGCCGCATTCTTTTGCGAAATCATCCGGGCCGGGATCGAAAGCCTGCCGCGCGGCCAGGCGCAGGCGGCGCTTGCGCTAGGCATGACAGCCGGACAGACAATGCGTTATGTGATTCTGCCGCAGGCGTTTCGCGCGATGGTACCGGTGGCGCTGACACAGTGCATCGTGATTTTCCAGGACACGTCGTTGGTCTACGTGATCGCGCTGGGCGATTTTTTCCGCCGGGTATCGGCAATCGGCGAGCGCGACGGTACGGTCGTGCCAATGCTGCTGTTCGCCGGCGTCGCTTACTGGTCGATTACTACAGGGTTGACGGTAACCGTTAAAGTGGTCCGAACGAGGTTGGCAAAATGATCGAGTTGAATGGCGTTTCTAAATATTATGGGCAGTTCCAGGTGCTGTCGAATTGCACGACCAAAATCCAGAAAGGCGAAGTGGTCGTGGTGTGTGGTCCGTCTGGTTCGGGGAAATCCACGCTCATCAAAACCGTCAACGGCCTCGAGCCATTTCAGAAAGGCGAGATCGTCATCAACGGTCAATCGCTGACCGACAGGAAGGTCAATCTGTCGAAGTTGCGCGCGAAAGTTGGCATGGTGTTCCAGCACTTCGAACTGTTTCCCCATCTGTCGATTGTGCAGAATCTGATGCTCGCGCAGGTCAAGGTGCTGGGCCGTTCGAAAGACGAAGCGGCGGCGAAGGGGCTGAGGTTGCTGGATCGCGTCGGTCTGCGCGCGCAGGCGGACAAGTTTCCGGCGCAACTGTCGGGTGGTCAGCAGCAGCGGGTGGCGATCGCGCGCGCGCTTTCTATGGATCCGATTGCAATGCTGTTCGACGAACCCACCTCCGCGCTCGATCCGGAAATGATCAACGAAGTACTCGACGTGATGGTAGAGCTTGCTCAGGAGGGTATGACGATGATGTGCGTCACGCACGAAATGGGCTTTGCAAGGAAGGTCGCCCATCGCGTGATCTTCATGGATCGCGGCCTGATCGTGGAAGACGACCGCAAGGAAGATTTCTTTGCGAATCCGAAGTCGGATCGCGCGAAAGATTTTCTCGCGAAGATTCTGCACTGAAGGCTTGCTGTCGCGTTGTCGAACGTGGTGTCGCGGTCGCCCGCGATTTGCCATGACCAAGCCGTCGCCCGCGTTGCCCGCGTCGCCGCGGCCACCGTCGTTTTCAACGCGTTCGCCGGTGGCGTCGTTAATCTCTAAGTGCAATGAAATTTCATCAGTTACGTGCGCTTGTCGCCATTGCCGACGCGGGCAGCGTCCGCGGCGCGGCGCGTCTGCTCAATTCCTCGCCCGCGGCGGTCACTCAAAACCTTAAGTATCTGGAGGAGACCGTACAAATGCAGCTCGTGGCGCGCACTTCGTCAGGCGTGACATTCACGGAATGCGGGCAAACGCTGCTGGTCCATGCGCGCCTCGTCGTCGCGCAAATCACCCATGCGCATCAGGCCGTTAATGCGATGCGCGGCGCTCCGCACGGGCGCCTTTCGGTGGCCGTGTCGGCGTGGGTCACCAAGACGTTTCTTCCGGAGGCGGTTACGCGCTTTCGTGCGAGGATGCCGGACATCCAGCTGGAGATCTTCGAAGGTCTGCCTGCGATTGCCAATCCGCGTTTGCGCGACGGCAGCCTGGACATCTACGTGGGCAGGCAAACGCCGGGCGAGACAGGCTCCGAGTTCGCTTACCGGCCGCTGTTTTCTTCGGGCCGGGCGATTGTCGCGCGGCAAGGTCATCCGCGTGCGGACAGCCGCTCGCTGGTCGATCTGCTCGATCTCGACTGGCTCGTCGCGCTGGATCCTGAAACGGAAGGGCGGACGCCGTACACGATGTTCGCGCAGTACGGGTTGACCGTGCCGCGCAGCATTCACTTTCTCCACTCATTGACCGTTGCCGTTTCGCTGCTCAAGCGCACGGATATGGTCAGCATTTTTCCATGGCCGCTCGTCGAGCTATGCGCGGCGCACGAAGGGCTCTGCGCGATCCCCGTACGAGAACAACTGGAAGAGTCGACCGTCGGCATCATCACGCGTGCCGGGCAGCCGCCCGATGCCGTGTCGAGTTGTTTTATGGACTGCCTGATCGATACGATCCGCGACGAATCCTGGGTGCGACCGCCGGAAATTCTCCGAGCGTTGCACTCCGTGGAGATACTTGTTTAAGCTTGGGCATCGTGCCCGTACCGGCCTGTGCGGCACCGGGGCGACAGACCCCGCCGGCCGTGGCGCGGCTCATGCTCATGCATGCCCCACCAGCCGATACACCCTTTGCATCAAGCACTTGCGCAAGATGTAAGAACGTTGTCCACATGCTTGCCAACATTTTAGGTGGACAAGTTTTGCGATCGGCGCGGATGTGCAAACTCACACCAACGCCAGACGCAGCCGGCGTCCAGATGCATTGACTCGACTCACCTCAAGTCTTCAACGGCGACGCAGCCACCTCTTCCCGCGATTGCACCTGCAAAACCGCATCGCGCTTATCAAGCAGATGCTGCCTGAGAATCGCACTCAGCTTCTTGCCGTCTCGCGCCTCGAGCGCCTTCAGCATTTCATCGTGATCATGAATCGCGCTATCCCACTTGGGGATCTGAAAGTTCGACCGAAACCTGAGCGCTTGCAAGCGGCGGTTCACCGCGACATAGGTCTGCCGCAGTGCTGAATTCCTGGCCGCCTCGTTGATCTTGTCGTGAATCGCCTGATTGCGGCTGTAGTACCCAGCCAGATCGTTCTGCGTGCGGCACGCGAGCATGGCGTAGTGCAGCGCCTTGATCTCGGCGAGTTCAGCCGCCGTCATCCGCTCAGCCGCCAGTTCGCCGGAGAAGGCTTCAAGGCCGCTCATCAATTCGAAGGTCTCGCGCAGCTCAGCCTCCGACATCTTCGACACCGACGCGCCACGATTCGGCGAAATCTCGATCAGCCCTTCAGCGGCCAGCACCTTCAGCGCCTCGCGCAGCGGCGTGCGCGAAATGCCGAGCGTTTCGCACAGCTCGCGCTCGTTCAGTTTCTTGCCCGGCTCGAGCACGCCTTCAACGATAAAGCGCCGAATGTGCTCCACCACCGTGTCGTGCAAGCGCTGCCGCTCGACTTTCGGCATGAGCGGGGAAGCGGTGATGCTCGCCTCAAAATCCGAATTTTGCATACAAAAACCCTCAACATCCCATTAGCCCGGATTTTATAGGAAGCTCAAAGATTAGTTAACAGCGCGGGTAAACACCGGTGCGCACACGCAATTTTCGCCTTGGGATCGTCACAGTTCGTCTGATATAGTTTTTTGAATGCAAAATTCAATCGGAGGAGCCCAATGCTCAAGCTAGACTTTCACCCCGCCGGCCGTCACTTTTTGCAGATCCCGGGTCCGAGCCCGGTGCCCGACCGTATCCTCCGGGCGATGAGCTACCCCACCATCGACCACCGCGGTCCGGAGTTCGGCGAACTTGGCCTGAAGGTGCTCGACGGCATCAAGAAAATCTTCAAGACGCAGCAGCCCGTGGTGATTTACCCGGCCTCGGGCACGGGCGCCTGGGAAGCGGCGCTGTCGAACACGCTGAGCCCTGGCGACCACGTGCTGATGTTCGAGACCGGCCACTTCGCCACGCTGTGGCAAAAAATGGCGGAAAGCCTCGGGTTGAAGCCGGAGTTCCTCGGCCTGCCGGGCATTGAGGGCTGGCGTCGCGGCGTGCAGCCGCAAATGATCGAGGAGCGTCTGCGTGCCGACACGCAACACGCGATCAAGGCGGTGTGCGTCGTGCACAACGAAACCTCTACCGGGGTGACGTCTGACATCGCCGCCGTGCGCCGCGCAATCGACGCGGCGGGTCATCCGGCTTTGCTGCTCGTCGACACGATCTCAGGCCTCGCGTGTGCGGACTACCGTCACGACGAATGGGGCGTCGACGTCACCGTCTCGGGTTCGCAAAAAGGTTTGATGCTGCCGCCGGGCATCAGCTTCAATGCGATCTCGCCGAAAGCCGTGGCCGCCAGCAAGCAGGCCAGACTGCCGCGCAGTTTCTGGGACTGGACTGACATCGTCGAGATGAACAAGACGGGGTACTGGCCGTACACGCCGAACACGAACCTGCTCTACGGCCTGAACGAAGCGCTCGAAATGATTCTCGGCGAAGGGCTCGACAACGTGTTCGCCCGTCACGAACGTCTCGCCGAAGCGACCCGTCGCGCCGTGCGTGCGTGGGGCCTGGAAATACAGTGTGCGGATCCGTCGGTGTACAGCCCGGTGCTCACGGGCGTGATGATGCCCGACGGCATCGACGCCGATGCGGTGCGCAAGCTCATCTATGAACGCTTCGACATGTCGCTCGGCACGGGGCTCGGCAAGATGAAAGGGCGCATGTTCCGCATCGGCCATCTCGGCGACTGCAACGACCTGATGCTGCTAGCCACGCTGGCCGGCTGCGAAATGGGTCTGCGGCTCGCGGGCGTGCCGCTCAAGGAAAGTGGCTTGCCTGCCGCTATGGAGTGGTTGAGCCAGCCGACGAAGGCATCCGGCCTGAAAGCCGCAGCCTGAGAGCGGAGCGCAATCGGCGACTCGCTAAAAAAGGGAAGGCGTGGAGCACTTCCCTCACGAAGCCGCGCACAGAACGCGGCCTGAACGAATGCGATGGTCCCGCGGCGCAAGCCGCCGCCGGGGTAACGACGCAGCGCGCCATCTCGGGCCCGCCGTCGACACATGCAATGGAGAGAGACGATGAAGCGGTTTCGTGTGACCAGTGCGACCAGTATCGTTCTAGTGATGCTCTGCATCATGTACTTCATCACCTACCTCGACCGCGTCAACGTCAGCACCGCGGCCGCGGGTTTCGGCAAGGAATTCCATCTCTCGCATACGGAAGTCGGCCTTGTGTTCTCGGCCTTCGCGTATCCGTATCTGATCTTTCAGATCATCGGCGGATGGGTTAGTGATCGCTTCGGCGCGAAACGCACGCTGATTTTTTGCGGCGCGATCTGGGGCGTTGCGACTTTGCTCACGGGCTTTGCCGGCGGCCTGATTTCGCTGCTGGCCGCCCGCGTGCTGCTCGGCTTCGGCGAAGGCGCGACGTTTCCCGCCGCCACCTCGGCGATGGCGCGTTGGGTCGCCAAGGAAAAGCGCGGCTTCGCGCAGGGCATCACACATGCGGCGTCGCGGATCGGCAATGCGGTGGCGCCCGGTCTGATCGTTCTCGTGATGGCAACGTGGGGCTGGCGCGAATCGTTCTATATCTGCGGCGTGTTCAGCTTGTTGTGGGTCGGCGTGTGGGCCATTACATTTACCGAGCATCCGAAAGACCACCCGCGTATCACGAACGACGAACTGTCCGTGCTGCCCGCACCGAAGCCGAAAGCCGCCGGTGTGCCGTGGAGCAAACTGTTTCGCCGCATGTGGCCGGTCACGATCGTGTACTTCTGCTACGGCTGGACGTTGTGGCTGTTCCTGAGCTGGATTCCGCAATACTTTCTGCACAGCTATCACCTGCAATTGCAGAAGTCGGCGATCTTCGCCTCGGTGGTGTTCTTCGCCGGCGTGATCGGCGATACGCTCGGCGGCATTGTGACCGACTGGATCTTCACCCGCACCGGCAGTCTGAAGCGCGCACGCAGCTGGATGGTGTCGGTCTGCATGTTCTTTTGCCTGCTTTCGCTGATTCCGCTGATGTTCACGCACAGCCTGTATCTGTCGATGGCATGTCTCGCGTCCGGCTTCTTCTTTGCTGAAATGACGATCGGTCCGATGTGGGCGATTCCGATGGATATCGCGCCGGAATACTCGGGCACGGCGAGCGGCATGATGAACACCGGCTCGGCTTTGGCCGCGATCATCTCGCCGGTGGTCGGCGGTTTTCTGATCGACTACTTCGGGAGCTGGGAATTGCCATTCGTCGGCAGCATGCTGTTGATGGCGATCGGCGTGGTGCTCGCGTTCCGCATGCAGCCGGAAAGCAAATTCGCGCTCAATGCCGACAAGGCGCACGTTCCCACCGGCATGGGCGTTTGAGCGCACTGCACGGCTCCATCTCTGCGCCTCACGACACGACACTATGACGACAGCACTCAGCCGGCGTCTCGCCGACGCACGCCGCAATCACGTCACGCTCGACACGTTGCCACCGGAGCAAACCCCTGCCGACGCCGCCGCGGCCTACGCGATCCAGCACGAGATCCTGGACGCATGCGGCGCGCGGATCGCCGGTTGGAAAATCGGCGCGAAGTCCGAAAGCGGTCCGATCCAGGGCGCGCCGTTGCCCGACCTCGACCTGCATGCCGACGGCGCGCGTTTGCCGCGCGAAGAGTTCGCGCCCTTGGGACTCGAACTCGAAATCGCGTTTCGCTTCGGGCGGCGGTTCGATGTTTCCACCACGGCGTATAGCGAGGCCGAAGTGCTGGCGAGTATCGGCTCGATCGGCGCGACCATCGAGATCGTGGCGAGCCGCTACGCCGAATGGCCCGCCATCGACAAGCTCGCTCAACTCGCGGACTTGCAGAATCACGGCGCGTTGATCGTCGGCGAATTCATGCCATATCGCGAGGACTTTCCTTTCGTCGCGCTGTCGCTGCAATTCAGTTTCGACGGACAGGATGTGGTTAAAGCCACGCCCGCCAATCCGGCCGGCGATCCGCGGCGCCTGCTGACGTGGCTCGTCAATCACGCCACGTCGCGCGGCATTGCCGTGACGCCGGAGATGGTCATCACGGCTGGTTCATACACCGGCATGTTCTTTCCGAAGACGGCGGGCACGGCGAGCGGGCGCATTGAAGGACTCGCGCCGGTCAGCCTCACGCTGTACTAGCCGCTTCCTGTCTCTGCCATAGGCCGACGAAATGACGAATCCCACTTCCGCTTTACTCGTCAAGCCGATCCACCTGGTTCCGTCCGCCGCGCGTCTGACGAGTCCGCTCGCGCAACATCTGCGCAAATCATTGCGCGGCGACGTGTTGTTCGATGCGGCGAGCCGTGGCCGTTACGCGACCGATGCATCGATCTATCAGATCACGCCGATCGGTGTCGTGGTTCCGCGCGACCAGGACGATCTGCGCATTGCACTGGAAATCGCGCGCAGCGAAAAAGTGCCGCTGCTCGCGCGCGGCGCGGGCACGAGCCAATGCGGCCAGACGGTTGGCGAAGCGCTGGTGATCGACACGAGCAAATGGTTGAACAACATCGTCGCCTTCGATGCCGAAGCGCGCACGGTGACGGTCGAACCAGGCGTCGTGCTGGATCATCTGAACGCGTGGCTCAAGCCACACGGTCTGTGGTTTCCGGTGGATGTTTCGACGGCCGCGCAATGCACGATCGGCGGCATGGCCGGCAACAATTCGTGCGGCTCGCGCTCGATCGAATACGGCAACATGGTGCACAACGTCGACGCAATCGACGCGATTCTCGCCGACGGCAGCGAAGCGCATTTCGCCTCATTGCGCGAGGCGCCGCAAGGCGCGCGCTTGCAGCAGATACTCGCTGGCGTGAAGCAAATCGCCGAACGCGAGCGCGATGAAATCGTGGCGCGTGTGCCGAAAGTCTTGCGCCGCGTGGCGGGCTACAACATCGACGTGTTCGATTGCCAGAATCCGCGCGCCTATACCGACGACGGCGTCGCGAATCTCGCGCATCTGCTGGTCGGCTCGGAAGGCACGCTCGCGTTCAGCCGGCAATTGACGCTCAGGCTTGCGCCGCTGCCCGTGCATAAAACGCTCGGCGTGGTCAACTTTCCGACCTTCTGGCAGTCGATGAACCTCACGCAGCACATCGTCAAGCTGAAACCGGTGGCGGTGGAGTTGGTCGATCGCACGATGATCGATCTCGCGATGAGCAATCCGGCGTTTCGTCCGGTGATCGGCAAGGCGCTGGTCGGCGAACCGCAAGCCATTCTGCTGGTGGAGTTCGCAGGCGAGGACCGCGACGCGCAACTCGCGTCGCTCAAGCAACTCACGGAACTGATGGCCGATCTCGGCTTGCCCGATTCGGTCGTCGAGATGCCCGACGCGAACGAACAGAAAGCGTTGTGGGAAGTCCGCAAGGCCGGGCTCAATATCATGATGAGCATGAAGGGCGATGGCAAGCCGGTGTCCTTCATCGAAGATTGCGCCGTGCCGCTCGAACATCTTGCTGAGTACACGAGCCGCCTGACCGAGGTGTTCCATCGACATGGCACGGAAGGCACGTGGTATGCGCATGCGAGCGTCGGCACGCTGCACGTGCGGCCGATTCTCGACATGCGCCGCGACGGTGCGCAGAAGATGCGCGCGATCGCCGACGAAGCCGCGGCCCTCGTACGCGAGTACAAGGGCGCCTATTCGGGCGAGCACGGCGACGGACTGTGCCGCGGCGAATGGGTCGCGTGGCAGTACGGGCCGCGCCTGAATCAGGCGTTCAGCGAGATCAAGGCGCTGTTCGATCCGGACAACCGCTTCAATCCCGACAAGATCGTGCGTCCGCCGAAAATGGACGACGCGCGCAATTTCCGCTTCGCACCGGGCTATAAGGAACATCGCATAGATACGGCGCTCGACTGGTCGGCATGGAATGTCGAACGCGATCCGCTGACCGGACAGGAGAGCTTGCCGGGCAGCGGTAACGATCTGGCCGGCGGTCTCGCGAAAGCCGTCGAGATGTGCAACAACAACGGCCATTGCCGCAAGTTCGACGCGGGCACCATGTGCCCCAGCTATCGCGTGACGAAGGACGAACAGCACGTCACGCGCGGACGCGCGAACACGTTGCGCCTCGCCATTTCCGGGCAACTCGGAGAAGCGGGTCTCGCGAGCGACGAGGTCAAGGAAACGCTCGATCTGTGCGTGTCGTGCAAAGGCTGCAAACGCGATTGCCCAACCGGCGTCGATATGGCGAAGTTCAAGATCGAGGCACGGGCGGCGCGCGTCAAGCGTCACGGGCTGCGTCTGCGTGACAAGCTGGTGGCTTTCATGCCGCGGTACGCGTCGACGGCGAGCCGCATGCCGGGCTTGATGGCGCTCGCCGATAACGTGCCGGTGCTGTCGGCGTGGCTCAAGCGGTCCGTGGGTTTCGCGCCCGAGCGCAGCTTGCCGCGCTTCAAGAAGTCTTTTTTGGCCGATGCGGTGTCGTCGCGCAACGCAGCCCAAGGTGCCGAACTCAAAGAAGTCGTGCTATTCGTCGACACGTTCAACAACAACATGGAGCCGGAGAACGCGCGCGCCGCGCAGCAAGTGTTGGAGGCTGCGGGTTATACGGTGCACTTCAACACGCGCCAGGGCGAGCGGCCCGTGTGTTGCGGCCGCACGTTCCTCGCGGCGGGTCTTGTGGATGAAGCGAAGCAGGAAGCACGGCGCATGCTCGATCTGTTCAAGCCGTTCGTGGAGCGCGGTGTGCCGGTCGTCGGGTTGGAGCCGTCGTGCTTGCTGTCGTTACGCGACGAATTCCTGCACTACGGTTTCGGCGACGAAGCGCAGCGGTTGTCGAAACAGGCATTTCTATTCGAAGAGTTTCTGGTGCGGGAGGAAAAGGCCGGGCGTCTGGAGCTTGCGTTGAAGCCTTTGGCGAAGCAGCAGGCGCTGGTGCATGGCCATTGCCATCAGAAAGCCTTCGACGCCTTCACGCCCGTGCAAACCGTGTTGAAGTGGATTCCTGAGTTGAAGGTATCGACGGTTGAATCGTCGTGCTGCGGAATGGCGGGCAGTTTCGGCTACGAGGCCGAGCATTACGCGACGTCACAAGCGATGGCGGAGCTTTCTCTGCTGCCGGCGGTGCGCAAGATGGACGGCGACACGCTCATGGTCGCGGACGGCACGAGTTGCCGGCATCAGATCCACGACGGCGCGGGAGTCGACGCGATCCACGTGGCGCGCGTGCTGGCGATGGCGTTGCGGTAAGTGCGGCAACCACGGCAACGCGTGAAGCGCGGCGGCCGCGCTCAGGCGGCGACAGCCTGCCGATACGCGGTCGGCGCCACGCCGACGCTCTCGCGGAAACGATGGCTGAAATGGCTGGCGTTTGCGTATCCGCATTGCTCGGCGACCTGCGCGAGCGGCAGCGCCGTGGTGCGCAACAACGTGCGAGCGCGTTCGAGCCGCTGCTGCGCGATCCACGCGGCGGGTGGCAGTCCGAACGAGGTGCGGAACATGCGCGCAAGATGAAATTCCGACAGCGCCGCTACGCCGGCCAGCTCGCCGAGCGTGAGCGCCTGCGAGAGATGGCTTTCGATGTAGTCATGCAGGCGCCGGCGAGTCGCGACCGACAAGCCGCCTTTGAGCGATGCATCCGTGCGGCGCACACCTTGCGCGCGCAACAGCAGACTCAGCACCTGATGCGCGGTCTCGTTGGTGCGCAGCAAGCCGTCCGGATCCTGCCAGTCTTCGTTCGCCAGCGACTGACATAACGTGGCGATGCGGGCGTCTTCGAAATACGTGCGATCGGCGAGCGTCAGTTCGCGCGGTTCGAGGTCGAGTTCCTGAACCGCGCGCTGCGTGAAGTGCTCCGGCAGGAAGTACAGGTGCATGAAATGCATGTGCCCGCGCACCCACCAGCGTGATTCGTGCTCGCCGGGCAGCGCGCAGAGCCGCGACGGCGCGCCGTAATGCCCTGGCATTTTCTGGCGTTCGGTGCGATAGCCGCCGTCCAGATAGCACGACAGCGTGTGATGGCCGGGACGCTCGTAGACGGTCTCGGCTTCTTCCGTGTCGCGTGTCCAGAGGGCGATGGCCAGCCGGTCGCCGAGCCACGCGAAACGGTCCAGATTCGCGTTCGCGCTGCTCAGCGTGTGACACACCGACTGAAGGCCGAACGGCGTTTCAGAGGAGTGGCTCACGGGCACGGGCGGTCTGGTGTTCACGAAGCGGGCGAAATACTTGTCGTGACTGAATGAGCGCCAGTATACGGCTGCCCGCGTGCGACGGCTTGCCACTCCGAAAAAGTGCGCAATCCTGGACAAGCGCGGCCAGCCGGGCTGCGGCATAGTGAAATCCCGTATTTGCTGCTGCAGGCTCGACCATGAATTTGTTCCTCTATGCCGTCACCGTTCTGATTTGGGGCACCACGTGGATCGCGATCAAATGGCAACTGGGAGCGGTGCCGCCGCCGGTATCCATTGCCTGGCGTTTCTGGATCGCGGCGCTGGTGCTGTTCGCGCTGCTGCGCATCATGCGCCGGCCGATCTGGCCGCCGCGTGCAGCATGGCGTTTCCTGATCGCACAAGGATTGGCGCTCTTCTGTCTAAACTTTTTGTGCTTCTACTACGCTGAACAGGTGGTGCCGAGCGGCCTGGTGGCGGTAGTGTTTTCTACCGCGCCGCTGCTGAATTCGATCAACGGTCGCCTGTTCATGGGCCGGCCGTTGCAACCTACGGCGATTGCGGGGGCCGCGTTGGGACTCGTCGGCATCGTATGTCTGTTCGTTCAGCAGATGACGGGGCATCTCGGCGATCACGCCGCGTGGTTCGGTCTCGGCATCGCGTTCCTCGGAACCTTGTGCTTCTCGGCCGGCAACCTGTTGTCGAGCCGCATGCAGGCGATGGGCTTGCACCCGTTCGCCACGAATAGCTGGGCGATGCTGATCGGCGCCAGCGTCCTGACTATGGGCAGCGTATTGGCCGGCTTTTCGTTTGCCGTCGAGCCGTCCGCGCGCTATCTCGGCGCGCTCGCCTATCTCGCGATATTCGGCTCGGTGGTTGGCTTCACGGCGTACCTGATGCTGGTCGGGCGCATCGGACCGGAACGCGCCGCTTACAGCACGGTCTTGTTTCCGATCGTGGCGCTCGCGGTGTCGACGGTATTCGAAGGCTATCGGTGGTCCGCGCTGGCCGTCGTCGGTCTGTTGCTGGTGGTGGCCGGCAATCTGGTGGCGTTCGATCTCACGCGACGTATTTTTGTGCGTCGGGTGCGGACTTCGTGAAGGACCGTGCAGGCTTTTGAGGTGAGCGTTTTCGGGAGCTGAAAAGCTGTGCAAAAAATCCGCCGGTGAGCTTTTGCGGGAGAGCGAATATCGAGAAAAAACCAAAGGCAGCCGCGAGAATCTGTGCGCAGCGTTCGTAATAGGCGGCGCCTTCGGCGGTCAGCGTGACCTTGCGGGTCGTGCGCACCAGCAGTTGCACGCCGAGCAGCGACTCGAGCGCCTGCACAGTCGTGGCGCGCGTAAAACTGCTCGTATCGACGAGCGTACGAATATCCGCATGGCCTGCACGCGATTTGTGCGGCGGCGTGGACCTGCCAGGGATTTTGCCGCACGGAGTTGCAACTCTTTGCGGCGATCGTGGGCGAGGACGGTTCAATCGAGCGCGAGGAACATGTGCTGGTCGGCGCGCGCCGGTGCGCTTATCGCATCCGCGTGAGAGGCAAATAGCACCGTATTCGTGCGTGAGATTATGCGCTTGGAATGGTTTGGGTAATTCAACATTTAAAGCGATATTTTTTTATCAATATATTTCCGATTTTTCTATGCGAGGATAAAGCGCCAAACTTTACGCATGCGCGATTGCTTATCGATCGGCATGTGCGCGAAAACGCGCCGGACATGCCAACTGGACGCGCTTCGTACCTCGCAAGGAAATACCGTCGTGACATTGTTCTCTCGCCTGGGTGTGGCCGTTTTTGTTTTTAACAGTCTTATTCCACTGAATGCGACAGCGCAATCGCAACTCAATTACACCACTTCATGGATCGGCAATAGCTTTGGTTTCGGCGACGGCAAATGGATGCAGCAGGATATTCAGGCCATCAGCGTCGGCGCCGATGGCACCGTGTACACCAACGCGCCCTGGGACGAAAGCGGCAGTGAAATCGCCGCTTATCGCGCGGGCGACAAGATCGCCGTAGCCGGCTCGACACATGGCTGGGGCGCGGCCGGCGGCGACGCGGTCGCGGTCAATCACACGTATCTTTATGCGGCGATGTCGATCGGTAACGAAAGCAACGCCCTGGTCGGCGCGGACTATCCCGCGGCCAACTTGACCTGGTACGGCATCACGCGCCGCACGCTCGCCAATCTGGCGACCGGTGCGCCGTTTAGCGGCGGCATCGGCAATAGCGCCAATGCGACGAAGAACAGCTTTCTGCCGCTGGAGACGGTAACGACCGGCAACGACGCGAGCATTCGCGGCATGGCCGCCACCGACAGCGAACTCTACGTGGCCGATCCCTACGCGAACCGGATCGTCGTGTTCGACGCGAATTCGATGCAGCGTTTGCGCTCGTGGAACGTGACGTCGCCGGGACGCATTGCGGTAGACACCGATTCGACGCTGTGGGTGATCAGCGGTATCTCGTCGGGAACCCTAACTATTCAGCACTACGCCGCGAATGGCACCGCGCTCGCCAGCACATTGACGCTGCCGGTGGGCGCCGTGCCGGCCGACATCGCGGTCACGCCGGCGGGGCAAATTCTCGTTGCGGACAATGGGCCGTCGCAGCAGATTCTCGTCTTTAACAAAGACGCCAACGGTCAGCCGCAAGCGGCCGCGCCGATCGGCACGCGCAACGGCATCTTTCACGCGGTCAAAGGCGTGCCGGGCAATTGGCGCTTCAACGGCATGACGGGCATCGGTGTCGATCCCGCGGGCAATCTGTACGTCGCGCAGAACGGAGAAGGGCCGCGGCCTGTCGGATCGGTGTCGGTCGGACAAGGCGCGGTGCTCGAAAGCTACGTGTACAGGTCGCATGCGTTCAATTGGCGCCTGTACGGTCTGACGTTCGTCGATAGCGCCGCGTTCGATCCCGCCGCGCCCAATTCCGTCTACTCCGGCTCAAAGCGCTTCACGCTCGACTACAGCCAACCCGTCGGTCGCGAATGGTCGTATGCGGGTTTCACGCTCGACCGGTTCGACTATCCTGACGACCCCGCGTTTCATCAGCCGCGCGGCGTGCGCGGCGAGCCGATGGTGCGTCGAATCAACGGCCGGCGATTTCTCTATACGCTGGATCCGGGCGCGCATTATCTGAACGTCTATCGCTTCGACGCCGCCCACGGTGAAATGGCGATTCCATCCGGCCTGCTCGCGCAGAATCCGCTACCGGGCACATGGCCCGCCGCGCAGCCCGCGTATGGCGAATGGATGTGGCGCGACAACAATGGCAACGGCAGCGTCGACGCCAGCGAGATCAGCAGCAATCCGTCGACAGGCAGCACGGTCGGAAACGGCTTCTGGTGGGTCGACCCGCCGGGCAACGTCTGGCTCGCCACGCCGTTGAGCGGCATACGAGAAATGCCGCTACAGGGTCTCGACTCCGCCGGCAACCCGATCTACACGTACGCCAGTTCGACGATGTTCGCGATGCCGCAACCGTTCACGCGGATTGCGCGGATCGTCTACATCGCGGCGACCGACACGATGTATATCTCCGGCTTCACGAGCGCGATTCCATGGGATGCGACGCATTGGAAAGAGGCGGGCCCGGTGCTCGCGCGTTATGACAACTGGAGCTCCGGCACGCCGACGCAGCAGTACACGATCTCACTGCCCTGGAACACGCAAAGCAATCCGCAAACGACGACCGTGGGCGTCGCGGTCACCGGCAATTACATCTTCGTAGCTGAGCTGTACACGCAGAGGGTGGATGTCTACGACGCGCGCACCGGCCAGGTGGTGGGCTATATGACGCCGGGCGCGAGCGTCGGCAATACGAGCGGCTGGGTGGACGTGTATCTCGGCATCAGCGCGGTGCAACGCGACAACGGCGAGTACGTCGTGCTACTCGAGGACGACGCCCGCGCAAAAATTCTGATGTATCGATGGACGCCTTGACGCCGGTCGCATGCGCGCAGATCACGAATAGACGGCAACGCACGATCGGTATATAACAACGTGAAAGGATGGCTTGTTCACCGCTGCATCAACCGGAGCGAAGTTTCATCATGACGCAAGACGTAACGCCTAAGCCACCCACGGGCGACCGGCCCGATCTGGAAAACCTCGATGCAGCGCTCAGTCACGTGGATCAGCAGGTTTCGTCGGGCAGCATTGCATCCGGCGCCGCGAAGGGCATTTTGTATAGCCTGATCGAAACGCTCGGCACGTTCGTCGGCGATCCCGATTTGCCGGAGCATGCACGTTCCGGTTACGAAGGGCTGCTGGAAGCCGCTCGCGAGCTGCGCGCGAAGCTGGATCACTAAAGGCGACAGCGCGTTGCCGATGTGGACTGGCCGTTGCTCCGGTTTGGTGACGGCATCACGCGGTTGCGATTCTTCATTGTAATTAGCCGCTGCATTTCGGCGCCGCCGCTGTCTATGATAAAAAGGTGCACTGTCTCTCGAACACTGCGTCTTTTTTATGCTCTCTGCGTCTGCCATCGCGCTGCTGGCCGTCGGCATTATCGTCGTGCTGATTACGCCCGGCCCTACCAATACGCTGCTTGCGGCGGCCGGCTTGCGTCAGGGCGTGCGGCGTTCGCTGCCGTTGATCGCCGCCGAACTGGGCGGCTATCTGGTCTCGATCTCGGTGTGGGGGCATTTTCTCGTCCAGGCGGCGCATGCGCTGCCGTGGTTGCCCTCGCTGTTACGCGTGGCGGCCGGCCTGTACATCGCCTATCTCGCTGTCGATATGTGGCGCGCGGCAGTCGCCTTGCCCGACTCGGCGCAGCGGGCGAGCGGCATGCGCACGTTGTTCGTGGCGACGCTGCTCAATCCGAAGGGCTTGCTGTTCGCCGGCACGATCTTTCCGGCTATCGCTTTTGCGCACCTGCCGGCCTATGTCTTTTCGATGCTGATATTCGCGTGCCTGCTGGTGCCGATCGCGCTCGCGTGGATCGCGTTCGGCGCGGCGCTCGGCAGCGGCAAGCTCGGCTGGCTCAATCCGGTGAAGATGCAGCGCGGCGCTTCGATCGTGCTCGGTGTGTTTTCCTTGTCGCTCGCGTGGGCGGCGCTGCATTGAGTGCGACGTTGATGCAGCGCTCAGGCAGCATTCAGGCAGCCACGCTGTCGCCCAACGTGTCACCGACGGTTAACGCGTCGAGCCATTCCGGCGGCGCGGATGTGATTTCCAGTTGCGGCGTGCCATGCCAATCCGCGCAGCGCTGCAGCGCGCGTCGCAGATCGCCGGCAAGACGCGCGCTCAGCCGCACGCCCGCTTCGATATGCAGTGACTTCAGCTCGAACACGCCTTGAGTCCGGTGCGCTTTCGCATCCACGCGGCCGACCAGACGGCCGCGACTCAGCAGCGGCAAGACGAAGTAACCATATTTGCGCTTGGGCGCGGGCGTGTAGCATTCGATCGCGTAGTCGAAGTCGAACAGCGCCGCCGCGCGCTTGCGGTCCCACACCACCGGATCGAACGGCGACAACACCGTCGTGACCGTCGAGGTGAGTTTGCCGCTCGCGGCATCGTCGAGTAGCGCGGCGAAGTCTCGATGCACGTAGGTGTCCTGCTTCCACCCTTCCACGCTTACCGGAATCAGCTCGCCCTGGTCGGCGAGCGCGTGCAGTTCGTCACGATACGGGCGACGCGGCATCCGGTAGTAATCGGCGACCCAATCGGCCCGCGCGACGCCGAGTGCACGGCAGGTGCGGCGTAACACGGCGTCGGTCACGGTGTGGGCGGGCGGCAGATCGCGCGCGTCGTCCCAGGCCGGGAGCACGCGTTCGGTCAGATCGTAGACGCGATGAAAATTGCGCCGCTCGGCCACCATCAATTGCCCGATCGCGAACAGCACTTCCAGATGGCGTTTCTCCGGCTTCCAGTCCCACCAGCCGTTGCCCTTTGCCCGCCTCACGGGCAAAATCCGCGGAGCGCACCGGACCCGTCGCGCGGATGTGCGCGAGCAGCTTGTCAATGTCCTTGCGATGTTTCTTGTGCCACTCGGCCGCGTATTTCCAGCCCATGCCGCTGGGATCGAGCATGCGATGGCGCAGCAGGCCGTAGTCTTCGATCGGCACGAAACAGGCTTCATGCGACCAGTATTCGAATAGCTTGCCTTCGGCGAGATGTTCGTCGAGCCATTGCGGCGGATAAGCGCCAAGCCGGCTGAACAACACGAGATAGGGGCTGCGCGCGACCACATGGATCGTGTCGATCTGCAATTGCGCCATGCGGCGAATCGCGTCGAGCACGTCGGCCTTGACGGCCTTGCGACGCGGCGGCGTCAGCAAACCTTGGGCGGCCAGATGCAACGTGCGGGCGGCGGAAAGCGAAAGAGTCTTCACGCGGGCGTCGATCAGTGAGTGACTGCGATGGGGGTCGGCGCGAGGCCCGGCCTGGATCAGCAGCCGCTACTGTAGCGTGAAGCGCCCGAACCTGCCTTTACCAGCCGCGCCCGTGATGCCGATCCCAGCCGCGATGACGGCCGTGATCGTGACGCCAGTGACGGCCACCGCGATAGTAGTCGTCCCGGTAGCCGTAACCGTAGACCGGTTGGGGCGCATAGACGACCGGCGGCGGTGCATAGACAGGCGGCGCTGCGTACACCGGCCCCGGCGTATTGACGAACACGCCGACGTCCACCCGCGCCGAGGCGGCAGTCGATGCGCAGGCGGCGGCAAGGCCGAAGGCGGCGAAAACAATCGCGCGTTTAAACATGCTTGTCTCCTGTCGAATGGCTGACGCCAATATTACGAGACAGAAAGGCAAGCAGGTGCAACCAGTTGAAGGCGTGTGTAACAGCAGGTTACCCGCCGGCGGTTGCAAGGCCGGCGGGGTTTCAGACCTTCCGCAGATTCAGGCGCCCAGCGCGACCGCTTCTCCCGCCGACACGGCAAGCAATTCATGAATCTGCGCGACCACGGCGGCACCTTCGCCGACGGCCGCCGCCACGCGTTTGGTCGAGCCGGCGCGTGCGTCGCCGATCGCGTACACGCCCTCGACGGTCGTCGCGAGATCGCAGACAGAGGCGCCATCGGCATTCGCGCCGGTCAGCACGAAGCCTTTCTCGTCGAGTGCCACGCCGCAGGTGCGCAGCCAGTCGGTATTCGGATCCGCGCCGGTGAAGAGGAACAGATGGCGCGTGTCGAAATGATCGGTGCCGTCGGGTAAAGGCTTCTTCAAGGCGACCGACGACAAGCCGCTGTCGTCCGAATCCAGCCGGCCGATCTCCGAATTCGGATGCACGAAGACATTCGGCAGCGAGCGGATCCGGTCGATCAGATAGCGCGACATGGTGGCTTCGAAGCCGCTGCGCCGGATCAGCACGTGGACCTTGGCCGCATGCGTCGCCAGATAGACAATCGCCTGGCCCGCCGAGTTGCCGCCGCCCACCAGCACGACTTCCTGACGCTTGCACAGCTTGGCTTCGACCGGCGACGCCCAGTAATACACGCCGCGCCCTTCGAAACGATCGAGCCCTTCGAGCGCCGGACGCCGATAAACTGCGCCGCTCGCGATCACAATCGCACGCGCCGTGATATGCCCGCCGCACTTCAACTCCAGCCGATGCGGCCGGTCGGCGCAATGCAGCGCCTTCACGTTGACCGGAATCGCGACGTGCGCGCCGAACTTCTGCGCCTGCACGAACGCGCGGCCCGCCAGCGCCTGGCCGGAGATGCCGGTTGGAAAGCCGAGGTAGTTTTCGATCCGCGAGCTCGCACCAGCCTGGCCGCCCGGCGCGCGGCTGTCGAGCACGATCACCGACAAACCTTCGGAGGCCGCGTACACCGCGGTGGCGAGCCCAGCCGGACCGGCGCCGACGATCGCGACGTCGTACACATGCGCATCGTCGAGATCGGGCAGCAAGCCCAGGCACGTGGCGAGTTCCGGCATGCTCGGATGACGCAGCACCGAGCCGTCCGGACAGATCACCAGCGGCATGTCTTCTTTCTGCGCGGCGAATTGCTCGATCAGACGCAACGCATCTTCATCGCGTTCGTCGATCACGGAATGCGGATGGCCGTTGCGCGACAGGAAGCCTTGCAGCATGACGAGCCGCGCGTCGTTGCTGTTGCCGATCAGAATCGGGCCGCCCGCGCCCTTTTCGATCAGCGACACGCGCCGCAAAATCAGCGCGCGCATGATGCGCTCGCCCAGTTCCGCTTCGGCGACGATCAGCGCGCGCAGCTGCTCCGGCGGAATCAGCAACGCTTCCACCGAACCGATCGCCATGCCGTTGACCAGCGCGGGCCGTCCCGACAGTTGACCGACTTCGGCAAGGAAATGCCCGGCGCCATGTTCGTTGATCAGCACTTCGCGTCCGATGCCGTCGCGCTGGTACACCTTCACGCGCCCTTCGAGCACCACGAACATGCCGGGACCGGTGAGGCCAGTTTCGAAGAGCAGTTCACCGGACTTCCAGTGGCCGATCTCGCCGAACTTGCGCAAACGGCCGATTTCGGCACACGTGAGCGCGGGGAACATCTGATGCATGCGCGTCGAGAGCGACGAAAACGGCGCGTCGGGGACGACGTCTGCTTGCGGCACGTCCGCTTGTGGCAGTTCAGGTTGCTGCACTTCAGGTTCTTGAGTCGAAAGCATTGAACCGCTCCTCCGGTGTTCATTGATGGATCGAACGAGAGGCGAAGCGGCGCGGCGCCCGAAGGCGCGAATCACGATGCGCTGCTTGCGCTATACGGCCTTCGGCGCGACGTCGTCGACCGCCACTTCGGGCGGCGGCATGTTGGGCAGCGATTCCACCGGCTTGCCCGAGTCGCGCCAGGCTTCCATGCCGCCGCGCAGCGGCAGCACGTCGGAAAAGCCGGCTTCGTTCAATTGCTTGGCCATCCATGCCGCGGAAATCTCATTTGGGCAGGAACAGTAGATCACCAACTTCTGATCGCGCGGATAGGTCGCGACGATCTCGTCGAGCTGCCGCTCGTCGGCGAATTGCGAGCCCGGAATGACAAAGGGATCGAGTTTGCGCTTCTCGTTCGAACGGATGTCGAACAGCACCGGCGTATTGCCGGCCTTCACGAGCGATGCCAGTTCGTCGACTTCGATTCGCGCGGACGCGAGATTGGCCATCGCCTGACGCCGGCGTATCCAGCGATATGCGCCGTACGCCAGCAACAGAGCCGCCGCGACGAGCGCTGCCGTACGACCGAGGCGCCCGGCGAGGGCGAACAGCATGTCGATCTGCTTGGCGAACAACGCGCCGATGATCAGACCGGTGCCGGACCACAACGCGGCGCCGATGCTGTCGTAAGTGAGGAACGTGCGGTAGCGCGTGCCCATGGCGCCCGCCATCGGGATCGAAACGATCGACAGTCCCGGCACGAACTTGGCCACGGCCAGCACGCGCACGCCCCAGCGGCCGAAAAAGCGTTCGGTCTTTTTCACGCAGGTGTCACGCGAGAGCGATAGCCGGCAAATCGTTTTCAGCGTATTGCCGCCGTACATACGGCCGGCGAAATACCAGGCGCTGTCGCCGATCAGCGTGGCGAATATCGACAGGATGAGCACTGGCGCCAACTGCGTGCCCACAGAACCGGGATGCATGGCGGCCATTGCCCCGAACAGCACGAGCGACGGCATTGCCGGAACCGGCAGCCCGATCGAGGCGGCGAGCACGTTTACGAACACGAGCGCCGGCCCATATTGCTCGACGAGATCATGTAGCATCGGCTTACATCCGCGGCCCTTTCGGGTGCGGCGCAGGTAGAAATGCGAAGAGAATGCAAGGATTATGGACGCATTTTCAAGACGTGCAAACGCCCTGAAAAGTAGCCCTCTACTTGGGTATGGAAAGCGCTATCTCAAGTGCAATGCATCACCTGAAAGACGCATTAGCACCGCGACCTGAACAAACCGAAATAGGTGCGAAAGTCGCGCGGTATGCGGGAGCGGAAATAATGCCCGATTGACGTCCGCGGACGCCGGCCCAGCAAGCAATTAGAAACCGTTGATGCTAAAGCGTCACGCGGCATTCGCACCAGAAATGCAATGCCGCGTGACGGATTTCATTGACGATGATTGTGCTGTTCGCCCGGCAATTCGGCGCCGTGTGCGCGAATGGCCGCAATCAGTTCGGCTGGCGTGATTTCGTAGCGCACTTCGCGGTGTATGCCTGGCTTGCGCTCATCGACTTCGATCAAAAGAATGCCTTTGCCGTCTTCTGTCGATTCGAGGCGCAGCGAGCGAAGTTCGCGCGCGGTTGCGTCGTCGTATTCGGTGAGCAGGGCCATTGACCCGGAAGACCCGGTAGTGCGCATCGAAGTTGTCCTCGTTCCGTTGTTGATCGAACCATTGTACGGGCAGGATCGGGCGGCGTCTGTCGCGCCGCGGTCACGTTTGCACCGTCCACCTGCCTGCGTGGCTTGCGCCGCCAAGCGCGTTGACTGGCGCGGCCCGCCGGGCAGCGCCTATCGTGACGTCCCGCCGTGACAACCAGTTTAACGCGACTCCAGGTCACCACGGATGCATTTTTCGTGCCCCGTGCCGGTGCGATCCTTCTCTATGACTGTCACGCTGTTGACGCGCGCTCCGGTTAGGGGAGTCGGGCGGGACGCAGTGTGGTCCGCTGCTCGCGCATCGCGTTCAGATCGCCGAGTTCGGAATCGCGCAGCGGTGCGTCGGCGGCGAGAAAAAACTCGTCGAGTTGCGGCGGGGCGGCGTCTGTGCCGCTCAGCATCGCGTGAACTTGCCCGCGATGATGAATCTGATGGACGAAAACATGCGGCAGTACGTTGCCGATCTGCTCGCGTTGCACCCCGACCGACGGTCCGCGGTCTATCTGGACTTCGTGTGGCAGATCGTCGTCAGCCAGCGATTCGCAGAAGGCGAGCAGTTGCTGATCGCTCCGCGCTTGTGCATCCCACAGGTCGGCTGCGCGCGGATAGGGCAGTTCGTTGTCGAAAATGGTGAGACCTGCGCCGCCGCCGATCAGCGCGTCGAAGTAATAACGGTCCACCAGCAGGATGTGATTCAACGTGAGCTGCAACGACGGGAAGAAGCTCACCCTGCGTTCGGCGAACGCTTCGTCGGTCAATGTGAGGCAGGCGCGGTAGAGGCGCAGGTTCGACCACGCGCTGTTGCGCGCCATGGCGGCGAGGTGCGAAGACAGCGGATTGACGCGTGGCTGATCGGAAGGGATCACGTCGGCCTCCGGGTGGCGGGAATCGGCATGAGAGTGCGCTTGCACGTTTTTTTCGTGGCGGCGCGTGGCGCGAGAATGGAAGCGCTGCCTGTCTAGCGTAGCATCGCTTCGCACCGCGCAAGACCATCTTCTTGTGGCGAGTTTGCGAGGGTGTCCTCCCGTATTCCCTCACCGTGCACCTGATCTGCTGCACTGGCAGTGGCGCATGTGCGAAGGCGCTGCCTCGACAATCTTCAACTGCGTCAACACCAGCACGCCAGCGCCGGCCCCAAAAAAATAGGCCCGTCCACAGAAGGGGGCGGGCCGCTAAACGCCGTTGTTACTCGGGTCAGCCTGCCCTTGCAAACAACTGGGCGCTGACGGAGCCATCGTGCTGCGTCAATAGTGGACTGTCGAGGTGGGAGTAACGCCGATCCATCAGATCAATGCAGCTTCTTCCCGCTCGGCATCATCGGCGATGACGGGCGCGCGGTGTCGTTTGATCCCGGGCGCGGGCATTCGCGCTGCATCGACGGTGAACACCTCGCGCTTCGTGCCGGCAACGCGTTGCGCCGGCGCTGCGTCGGCGACAGTGAACAGTCGCACGGCTTCGTCCAGCACGTCCGCCTGTTCCGCCAGGCGCTGCGCGGTGGCCGCCGCCTGCTCGACGAGCGCGGCGTTCTGCTGCGTGGCGCCGTCCAGATGCGAGACCGCCTGATTGACCTGGCGAATCCCTTCGGCCTGTTCGCTGCTCGCGTTCGCCACGTCGACGATGATCGACGACACGCGGCCCACCGCCTCGTCGATCACGCGCATTTGCGATGTTGTCCGCGCAACCAGTTCGGTGCCGGCCGCGACTTCGGATGCGCTTGCTTCGACCACGGACTTGATTTCCTTCGACGACGCCGCGCAGCGTTGCGCCAGCATGCGCACTTCGCCCGCGACGACGGCGAACGAACGGCCTGCCTCGCCCGCCCGCGCCGCTTCGACGGCAGCGTTCAACGCGAGGATATTGGTCTGGAACGCGATGCCGTCGATCACACCGGTGATGTCGGCAATACGCCGCGATGCCGCGGTGATGCCCGCCATGGTCTGCTCGACCTGGCCGGCAATCTTGCCGCCGACTGCGGCCGCCGCCTGGGCCTCTCTCGCCAGATCGAGCGCGCGCACGGTGGCATCGGCGTTAGCCTGGACGGTCGTGGTCAGTTCTTCCATGGTGGCCGCGGTTTCTTCGAGCGACGCCGCCTGCAATTCCGTGCGTCTCGCGAGATCCACATTGCCGCTGGATATCTCGCGCGCGTTGTCCAGCATGCCGGTGATCTGGGCGCGCACGTCGTAGACGATCGCCGCGAGATTCGCCTTCAACTGATTCAGCGCTTGCAGCACGTCGCCGAGGTCGTCGTGGCGCGCGATCTGCAGATCGGCGGTCAGATCGCCGGCGGCGAGACGCGTGGCGAATCCCGACATGTCGCGTACCGGCGCGGCAAGTTGCCGCGTCAGCATCAGACACGAGGCGATGCTGACCGCCGTGGCGACGCCGAACCCGATCCAGAACGGCGCGGGCGGCGCACCTTGCCATGCGGCGAGGCCCGTCAACAGCAGCGCCAGCGGCGTGATCGCGTAGCCGAGCGCCGCGCGCGTGGCGACCGGCAGACGCATCAGCGCCTGCAGACGCCCCAGCACGCCGGTGCGCACCACCACCCCGCGGCGCAACTGCACGCCGCGAGACTCGCCGCTGCGCATGCGTGCGTAGAGCGCTTCTGCGGCGCGCACCGCGGTGCGTTCCGGTTTCACGCGCACGCTCAAATAGCCAACGACCGCGCCTTTCTCGACCACCGGCGTGACATTGGCGTGCACCCAGTAGTGATCGCCGTTCTTGCGGCGGTTCTTCACGAGCGCGGTCCAGGGACGGCCGTCGCGGATCGTCGCCCACAGGTCGGCAAAGGCTTCGCGCGGCATGTCCGGATGACGGATCAGATTGTGCGGTTGACCGATCAGTTCGTCGCGCGTAAAGCCCGAGACCGCGATGAAGGCCGGATTGCAGTACTGGATGCGGCCGGTCAGATCGGTCGCCGAAACAAGCATGTGTGACGACGGGAATTCGTATTCGTGCCCGGTGACAGGCTGGTTGTTGCGCATGGCTTTCCTTGCTGTTCTAGCCGGCGCGTAGGCGCGGCGCTTACATGTTTGCAAGGAATAACGGCAATTGACCCCTTCGCCTTGAGGGTTTCCCAGTAAACCACTCAGGTTTAAACAGGCCGAAGCCGTTATTGCAGGGTTGTTTGACACATCGTGGATGACCGCGTGAAAGAGTGCCGGATGCGTCGCGCGATACCTTCAAAAGGACTACACTGCGCCGGTATAAGGACTGCGGACGCAGCCAGTCCCCGGTCCGCAGCGGTCTGCCTGCGCGAATTTGCCACCCACGCGCCACACTCGCGAACTGATGCAGAAAATCCTCGACCGTACTCAAGAGTCGCTAGCGCAGGCTTTCGCCACGCTCGCACAGAGCGCGAAGCGCCAACAGAGGCTCTACCTGGTGACGATCGGTTCGCTCATGCTGATCGTGCTGATCTTCGCGCTGGTGCTGATAGTGGTCGCCGGGCTCAAGCAGCTCGACTATCGCCGGGCCCTCGCGTCGCAGAACGCCACCGACATCTCTCTGCTCATCCATCAAGAGGAGTCGTTTCTGCGGCGCGCCGCGTTGACGCTCGACTATTACTACGGCCCATCCGGCGGGCGGAGCGCGCCGGATGACGTACAGCAAGCGATCCTGAAGACCGGCGTAGCGCTCGGCAAGACAGACGGTGCGGACTCGAATTTCGACATTGTGGTCGGTGAAATCACGCGCAACGCGTGGGGCTCGCAATTGGGCGAAAGACTCGGGCGCCTCTACGAAGCGGCGCAATCGACGCTCGTGACCCAGCAGGCTTTTGAAATCCAGCAACGCGCAACGCTGATCGGGCTAAACGAAGACTATGCAGCGATTCTGCCTTCGCTGACTCATCCGCTCGCGGGCCAAACCAGCGCGCTCGATCAGGCCGCAATGCCTGCGCCGCAACCGGCCATTGCGAGCTTGCTGCGCGAGACGCTCGAGCGCCGGATCGAGGCGCAAACCGGCAGGCGCGTGCCGCGAAAAGGCGAACGTATCTGGCTCGAACCGTACCGTGATCCGCTGCTGAATCGCCTGGTGATTTCCGTGGTGGGCGCCTACTATGACGGCGACACGCCGACCGTGCTGATCAGCACGAGCTTTCCGCTGGACGCGCTCGCATTGCGTCTGGCGCCGCCTGACAACGAGGGCGTGAATCTGCTGATGACGGTGGACCGCCGCATTGCCGTATCGTCGATGCCGCTCGACGCTTCGGTCACCAACCTGGTACAGCGGGCGGTAGCCGCTACCCCAAGCCAGATCTTTCACTACGGCCGCGAAGGCGTGATTTTTCACGAGCCACTGGCGTTGGGCTTCGGCCTTCTGGTCGGCTACGTACCTTGGCGCGCGCTGGCCGTCGCACTCGGCTGGCAATTGGCGGTGATAGGTTGCCTGACGGCGCTCATCCTGATGACGATTGCGCTGATGGCCCGCTATTTCGGGCTGCGCTTGCTGCGCAATTCGTTTGCGGAGACTTCACGCGCGCTGCAAAGCGAGATGCTTAACCACGTTCTGGTTAGCGCGACGCCGGTCGGTTTATGCATTGTTCGGCAAAGCGACTATTCGGTCCTGACCACCAACGCGCTGGCAATCGAGCTGCTCGGGATCGAGGCCGATAGCAACCGGCTCCCGCCGCATATCGTCGGCGAATTTCTGGCTCAGGCGCCGGTTCAGCCGTCGGCCATGTCATTTGCGCGGGTGGCTGCTTTCGTCGTGCCCGCGCGGCCGGCGCGGATGCCCGCTCAGTCTGTGCAGCAATCGCCAACGGAGCAGCGAAACGAGGCGCAACTCTCGCCGTCGCCGGATCAGGACGGCGGCGCGCCCTCACAGTTTTTGCAATTCATTTACGCGCCGGCACGTTACGCCGGCGAGAACGTGCTGTTCTGCGCGATTCTCGACGTCACCGCGCAGACCGTGCTCGAACAGCAATTGAGGCACGCACAGCAAACGTCCGAGGCGCTGATGCGCGCGCGGACGAATTTCTTCGCCGCGATGAGCCACGAAATCCGTACGCCGTTGAACGCGCTGCTCGGCAATCTCGAACTGTTCGCACGTACACCGGGGCTCGAGGCGCATTCGCAACGGCTCGCCACATTGGACCTTGCCGCCGATGCGCTCCGCCGAGTCGTCAACGACATTCTCGACTTTTCGAAGATCGACGCCGGCGAGATGTTGCTGGTGCGGGAACCGTTTCTTTTGATCGACGTTTTCGAAAACATTGCACTGTCCTACGCGCCGATGCACGGCGAGCGCTCGATCCGCTTCTACGCGCTCCTGTCTCCGACGCTCGATCAAACCTTGATCGGCGATCGTATGCGCATCTCGCAGATAGTCAACAACCTGCTAAGCAATGCATTCAAATTTACTTCGACCGGCAAGATCACACTGCGCGCCGAAGTGACAGACGATTCGCCGGACCGGGCGATGCTGACTATCCGCGTCTCGGATTCGGGCGCCGGCATGAACGAGGAAACGCTCGCGCGGCTTTTCAAACCGTTCGCGCAAGGCGAGTTGGGTGCTTCGCACGGTGCCGGCGGCACGGGGCTCGGCCTGGCGATCTGCGCGCGCCTGTGCGAACTGATGGGCGGCCACATCGTCGCGGAAAGTGTCCCGAGCGTGGGCAGCGCGTTCCGCATATCGATCCCTCTCGCGAAGCCGCCCGTTGATTCGCGCGCACCGGCCAAGGCCCGCAAGCAACGCGGGATAGTGCTCGTCCTGTCCATGGAGCGGGAAGCTGGCGAGATCATGGAGCATTGGCTTCACCATGCCGGCTGGGCGGGGCACCTGGTGACATTGCCGGACGCCGCGCAGGCCTGGTTACGTTTGAATCGCGCAGACGCGGTGGTCGTCTCGGGCGAATACGGTCTCGACGTGATTGCCGCGCTACGCGCTTTGCAGCCGGTCGGCGTTGTCTGGATCACCCGTGCGGGCCCGCTTCACCCCGAGGCGCGCGGCGAAGGCGTGCTCGAAGTGACTGAGTTCAGCCGGACTGCGGTTCAATCGGCGATCGAACTGGCGCACGAAACCAAGTCGACGACCGCGGTGCCGACCGCCGCGCGGTCAGAGTCCGGTCCAGCGGGAATCCATCCGACGCTGCGGGGGCTGCCAGTCCTCGTCGCGGAAGACAATCCCTTGATCCAGAATCTGATTGCCGAACAGCTGGTCGAATTGGGATGCGTGCCGACCATCGCGCATGACGGCGAACACGCACTGAAGTTATTCGAGGAAACACCTTTCGAGTTGGTGTTGACGGATATCCACATGCCAGAGATGGACGGTTACCAACTGCTGGCCGCGCTGCGCAAGTTGCAAGCGACTGTGCGGGTGCTCGCCTTCAGCGCCGTCGCCGAACATGAGGAGGCGCACAATTGGCGCGAGCGCGGTTTTAGCGGATATGTGGCCAAGCCGGCGTCGTTGCGCGAGTTGCAAGCGGCCTTGCTGGAGGCGGCGCCGCAGAGCGTAGCGACTGCCGAGCCGATGTCATCCGCCGCCGCAGGAAGCGCGCTCAGCACGGACGACAAGGCGCGCTACACGGCGATGCTTAAACAGCACTTGCAAAAAGATCTGCCGAGACTGCTTGCGATCGTCGAAGAGGAAGACGTGCAGGCGTTGGCCGGCTGGGCGCACAGCGCGAGCGGCGCGTTCGTCGTCGTGCAGGAGCCGCGCTTCGTCGAACAATGCCGGCGCTTGCAGCGGCTATGCAACGACGAGGGGCGCTGGACCACCGAGATGGACGAAATCTCGATCTCCCTGCACGAAGCCTTATCCGATCACTACGGACTCGACGAGCAGTCGGCGCATTGATACGCCATTTTGCTTTGCGCGCTCAACCCGGCCGTTTGGCGATGAAATCGATCTCGACCAGCGCTTCGCGCGCCAGTGCGGTGACGCCGATGCAGGTTCGTGCGGGCAGCGCGTCGGCGGGGAAGTAGGCGCGGTAGATCTCGTTCATCGGCGTGTAATCGCGCTTGAACTCGGTGAGGAAGATGCGTGTCGCCACCACGTTTTGCAGGCCGAGACCGAGCCCCTGGAGTACCAGCACGAGATTGTCCATCACGCGCTTGGTCTGGGCGACCACGCCTTCGGGAAGCGGCGCGGTGTCGTCGGTGGGGGAGGTCGGCATCTGGCCGGTCAGGAAGACCCAGCCGTCGGCCTCGGCAGCGTGCGAGAACGGGCCGACCGGCGTGGGTGCCGTGGGAATCATCCAGAAAGAAGGCGCTGAGCTCATGGCGGGTGTGCGGGGCATGGTCGGTTGTCGGGATGACAAGGTAACCGATCAAAACTCAGGATGCCGGCGCGTTGCCGGCATCCTGCCCAACACCCGCTTACTCAGACCAGACCCGTCGCGTAATAAACCGCGATCACAAAGAACACTGCCATCGTCTTGATGACCGTGACCGCGAAGATGTCGCGATACGACTGCCGATGCGTCAAGCCCGTGACGGCCAGCAGCGTGATCACCGCGCCGTTGTGCGGCAGCGTGTCCATGCCGCCGCTCGCCATGGCGACGACCCGGTGTAGCACTTCCATCGGAATATGCGCCGCTTCCGCGCCCTTGATGAACGTGTCCGACATGGCCGCGAGCGCGATGCTCATGCCGCCCGACGCCGAACCGGTGATGCCCGCCAGCGAGCTCACCGAAACAGCTGCATTGACGAGCGGATTGGGAATGCTCTTCAACGCGTTGCTGACCACCAGAAAGCCCGGCAACGCGGCAATCACGCCACCAAAACCGTATTCCGACGCCGTGTTCAACGAGGCCAGCAGCGCGCCCGCCACCGCAGCCTTGGTGCCGATCGCGAAGCGCTCGCGCACGCGGTTGAACGCCGTCACGACAACCATGATGATGCCGAGGAGCAGTGCGCCTTCCACCGCCCAGATGGCGACCACGGCCTTGATCGTCGTCGTGACCGGTGCGTGAACGCCCGGCAGAATGTCCGGCGCAACCGTGTACGACGCGCCGTACCAGTTCGGAATCCAGCGGGTCAGCAGAAAGTTCGCGACGCCCACCAGAACCAGCGGCGCAACCGCCAGCAACGGATGCGGCAGTTGCTTCGATTCCACACGATCCGGCTCGTTGACGAGCTCTGTGCCGTAACCTTCGCCGGTCGCCATCGCCGAACGGCGGCGCCATTCCAGATAGGTCAGGCCGACCACGATGATGAACAGCGAGCCGATCACGCCGAGTGCGGGCGCAGCCCACGACGTCGTCTTGAAGAACGTGGTCGGGATGATGTTCTGGATCTGCGGCGTACCCGGCAGTGAATCCATCGTGAACGAGAACGCGCCGAGTGCGATCGCGCCGGGCATCAGGCGCTTCGGAATATTGCTCTGGCGGTACAGCTCGGCGGCAAACGGATAGACCGCGAATACCACCACGAACAGCGAGACGCCGCCGTAGGTGAGCAGCGCGCACACGGCAACGATCACCGCATTGGCGCGCGAGCGGCCGATATAGCGAATCGCGGCGGCCACGATCGATTCCGAGAAGCCCGACAGTTCGATGACCTTACCGAACACGGCGCCCAGCAGGAACACCGGGAAGTAGAGCTTAACGAAGCCGACCATCTTCTCCATGAAGATGCCGGTGAAAACCGGCGCGACGGCCGCCGGATCGGTGAGCAGAACAGCGCCGAGCGCGGCGATCGGCGCAAATAGAATGACGCTGTAGCCGCGATAAGCGGCAAACATCAAAAACGCCAGCGCGGCGAGGACGATGACAAAGGACATTGAGTCTCCAAAGCTTGGTTGTTCTACATGGTCGCCGTCTCGAAGGTGCGGCGGCACGGCGCCCGCAAACGCAGGTTCCGTGCCACATACGCGGCAACGGCCTGCAGCCTGATGTCGCAGACCGAAGTTCAAAACGGGATCGGGCCGATTGTACCCAAACGTCTCTAAAACGGGACGCAAATTGGCTCAAGTTAGGCCAAACCAAGGTTAAACCCTTATACAGCAGGCTTGCTGGCAATCTCCTCAATGAGATAAGCTTGTCTACGAAACGAGACAAAGCGTAATAAAACGTTAGCCGGAGACAGCGACAGCATGATGAACGACTGGGCAGGCCTTCCTGCCACTTACGGCGACGTACTGCGCCGGGCGATGGACTCGCTTTTCCGCACGTTCGAAAACTTCAGCGAAGGCACCTTTATCGTCGATGCCGACGCGCGCGTGGTCTGGATCAACAAGCGCTATGCGGCGCGCTTCGGTTTTGCGGACCCCGAGCAGGCCATTGGCCGCGATTGCGAAGCGGTGATTCCGAACAGCCTGATGCGCGAGGTCGTGAACACCGGCAAACCGATTCTGCTCGATATTCTCGAAACGGATCGCGAACCGCTCGTCGTCACGCGTTTGCCGCTGAAAGACGATGCGGGCGCCACGGTCGGCGCAGTTGGTTTCGCGCTGTTCGACGAACTGAAGGCGCTGACGCCGCTCTTTTCCCACTACTCGCGCGTGCAGGAAGAGTTGATCGCCACGCGCCGGTCGCTCGCCCAGGCGCGGCGCGCCAAATATACGTTCGGCAGTTTCGTCGGCACGAGCGCGGCCAGCCTCGAAGTAAAGCGTCAGGCGCGCCGCGCCGCGCAGCTCGAATCGCCGGTGCTGCTGCTCGGCGAAACCGGCACCGGCAAGGAACTGCTCGCGCATGCCATTCACGGCGGCTCGGCGCGCGCGAATCAGCCGCTCGTGACGGTCAACGTCGCGGCGATTCCCGACACCCTGCTCGAAGTCGAATTCTTCGGCGCCGCGCCCGGCGCCTATACCGGCGCGGACCGCAAAGGGCGCGTCGGCAAGTTCGAACTGGCGAACGGCGGCACGCTGTTTCTCGACGAAATCGGCGACATGCCGCTGCCCTTGCAGGGCAAGCTGCTGCGCGTGTTGCAGGACAAGGAGTTCGAACCGCTCGGCTCGAACCGGATCGTGCGCGCCGACGCCCGGATCATCGCGGCGACGTCGGCCGATTTGCCCGCGCTGGTCGCGGCCGGGCGCTTTCGCGCGGACCTGTTCTATCGGCTGAACGTGCTGACGATCCATGCGCCGCCATTGCGCGAGCGCACCTCCGATATCGAGGCGCTCGCTTACGCCATGCTCGAGGATCTGTCGACGCAAGCGCGCGGCGCCAGTCATTTCGAATTGCAGGACGACGCGCTGCGGCTGCTGTGTTCATACGGCTGGCCGGGCAATGTGCGCGAATTGCGCAACACGCTGGAGCGTGCCGTGATGCTGTCCGACAGCGAGCGGATCGATGCGCGGGCGCTGGCGCCGTTTGTCGGCTCGGCGCCCGGCGGCGCGCATCGTCCGAATGCGCCGTTACCTGAGGCGCTTTCGACGACGCAACCGGCAAACGCCCAGCCTACTCCGCCTGAATCGGCCACGTGGAGTGAGGCGATGGCGGCCTTCGAAAAGCGATTCCTGAGCGATGCTTTGCGCGCCAATGGCGGTCGGGTGATCGATACGGCAAACCAGATCGGAATGGGCCGCGCGACGCTCTATAAGAAGATCGCGGCACACGGCATCGACGTGTGACAACGCTCCACGACGGCGATTGACTCAGCGTAATTGACGCGTGGCACAATCGCGTGATCGAAAAACAAGACGTGATCGGGGTTTTAAATGAAACGCAGTTTCTCCTTCTACGCGCGCCGGGCCTGCGCCACGCTGGCGGCCGGCGCAATGGTCGCGCTGAGCGGTTGCAGCAGCAGCGCGCCGCTGTTTCTGCCGGACGGCCGCGCGACGACGCTGGTGCAATGCCCCGCGGGTTCCGACTCCTGTTCGCAGCAGGCCAGCGCAAGTTGCGGCGGCGCGTTCGACGTCGTGCGTCAGTCCACTGAAAACAGCACGCTCAACCTGATTTACGCCTGCCGGGCTAAATAATAATGGCGCGCCGGTGCAAGGCCGGCGCGACCAACGTCCTAAACAATGTGCTTCGAACCCGCGTCTCGACGACGAGCGCGGGCGTTTCGATCGTCCCACCGATTTTATTCGTGCCCGCCAACCGGGGTGTCGCAACGCTTCAAAGTGGTCGCGCTAAGCATATGGCCGTCATAAAGACTTGCGTCTAATGCGGGTTCTCTCCGTCGCTTTGATGCCTAATGGGTATTAATACCGCGCTTCATATTATTTCTCTTGTCACTGGGCGCAATTAAAAACGCCCGCAATTCGTGTCGTTTAGCCAAGTCGGTGCGGCACCTAACGGAACGCGAGTTTGAGCCGCAGTATTCTTTTGTCAGTGGCTCAGGATTCAAGCAGCAGGCAGGTTTTGCCGGTTTCGTCGCTAATGCGGAAGGTGCCAGGAAGGATTTTCCGTTTTAGGCAAAAACCGGAGTTATTGCGGCACGCTTTATGCTTCGATTTACGCATTGAAAATAGTTCAACGAGTAATCCGGGGAAAGCAATGAATCATCATCAACTCGAAAAAGATATTGAACATCTTGAACACGTAATCTCGCATATCTCCGCGGAAGACCGCATCCCACTGTCCTATTGGCGAAACCGCATTGACTCCGTTTCCGGCGCGGCACTGGTGCCGGCGCAGGCGAACCGCGTCAAACGGCTCAACGCCGCGCTCTCGGCTCTGGAACAACGCCAGAAAGCCTGAGCGTCCAGCGTAGTGGATGGCTGCAACGTACCCTTCGATCGGGTAACGTTTTCTGCAAAAATAAGGGAACGTAACGGCCACGCAGGCGGCCCAGCGCAGCACGATGTCTCGACAGGATGGCAAGCTTCGTCATTCGTCGCGCACCCGCTGGCGCCGCTGTACCCTCAGGTCGACCGCCGACCGAAGGCGCGCGTCAGAGCGCGCAGGTCGCCATCCCCCTCCACTGATGCAGGACAAACATGCAACCAGCAGGCCTTTCCGCGTCCCGGCTGTCGGCGCTGACCAACGCCATGCAAGGCTATGTGGAGCGCGGCGAAGTGGCGGGCGTGGTGTCGATGGTCTGGCGGCGCGGCGAGATCGGCTATTTCGAGCCGCTCGGCTGGCGCGACGAGGCGGCGCAGTTGCCGATGGAGCGCGACACGCTGTTCCGCATTGCCTCCATGACCAAGCCGGTGACCAGCGCCGCGGTCCTGCTGCTGATCGAAGAAGATCGGCTCGCCCTCGACACGCCGATCTCACTCTGGTTGCCGGAATTGTCCGCGCCGCGTGTGCTGCGCGACCCCGCCGGCCCGCTCGACGAAACCGACCCGGCCAGAGCGTCGCTCACCGTGCTGGATCTGCTGACGCATCGCGCCGGCTTCGCCTACCACTTCACCGCGACCGGGCCGCTTGCCGAGGCGTACGCCGCCGCTTTCAACGGATTCGAAGCGCGCATGGACGGCAACGCCTGGCTTGCCCGTATCGCCAGTCTGCCGCTCATGTTCCAGCCCGGTTCGCGCTGGCACTATGGCGTTGCGACCGATGTGCTCGGCGTGCTGATCGAGCGCGTGAGCGGCATGCCGCTCGGCGAGTTTTTCCGGACGCGGATCTTCGAGCCGCTCGGCATGCGCGATACGGCGTTCTGGGTGCCTGACGCGCAACTCGGCCGGTTGGCCACCGCTTATGCTATCGAACAGGGCTCGGGGCGGCGTATTGTCGAAGACCATCCGTCGTCGAGCCGATGGGCCGATCCGGACCGCTTCCAGAGCGGCGGCGGCGGGCTGGTTTCGACGGCGCACGACTATCTGCAATTCGCGCAACTGCTGCTCGGCCGCGGGCGGGTCGGCACGACGCGTTTGTTGTCGCATCGCTCGGTCGATCTGATGCGCTCCAATTTTCTGACGCGCGACCAACGCCGCGTGTCCGCCTTCGGTCATGCGCTGTGGGCGGGCCAAGGGTTCGGCCTCGGCTTGTCCATAGTCGACGATCCGGCGCAGCAGCTGCCGCTCGGCTATCGCTCGATGGGATCGTTCGGCTGGCCGGGTGCGTATGGCACGAGCTGGTTCGGCGATCCCGTGGAAGACCTGATCGGCCTGATGCTGATTCAAAGGCGCTCAGTCGAACCGTTTTCAATGGCAGTGGACTTCGAACGCCGCGTGTACGATGCAATTGACGATTGAGCGAATCGGCCGCGACCCGGCCGGCTTCTTTTAAGCGCGTTACCCGCTCGCGGAGTCGGGCTTCTCTATCCGGTAATTTATTCGTCTGATAGTGTCCGCACTTCAGTTCTCGTCAAATGATCGGAGCACCCGTCATGGCCTCGTACAAGCACTTGACTGCCCAACTCGAAAAACTCCATAAGGAAGTCGCGGCGGCGCGCGAGAAGGAAGTTGCGCAGGCGATCGCCGAGATCAAGCAGAAAGTCGCCGAATACGACCTGACGGCTGAAGAACTCGGATTCACGAGCAAGGGCACCGTGGCTCGCAAGACGCCTTCGGTCGCCAAGTATCGCAATCCGAAGACCGGCGAGACCTGGAGCGGGCGCGGCCGCTCGCCTGCGTGGCTCGTAGGCAAGAATCGCGAACGGTTTCTGATCGAAGGTTGAAATGCTTCAGCGCATGACGTGTCCACTTGTCGTGGGCCCGCTGTCTAAAGTGATGTCGCGTGCGGTTTTTCCCGCACCTTTCTCGCACGCTAGAGTAAGTCCCGAAAACGCTCACCTTTCGCGTCCACCTGGCTCGTGAAGCATAGGCTCGAATGTGCAACCCGCGACGGGCTGAGTTGCTTCGGTGAGCCTGGTTTTTCCGAATCGCGCACCTTGCGGCAAGCTTGCCACCGCCGCCCGCCGTGATCGCCCCATTTCCTCTAAAACCCGCGCCAACGCTTGCTGGTGGGCGTTCCCAGGCTGTGCGAAGAATCGCTGCAGCGATCGCTTGCGTGTCTTTCAATCGCGTCTAGCGCGTACGACGCTGTGCAAAGTTTCGCGGTGCAGGTGCGTGATCGTTCATCGACGCGCTCACCTTTCGCTGTGATTCCGCAGTGCTGCCGTGATAGTCCCGAAAACCCTCACCTTTGCGCGCTTCGATACGCGCGGGCCACCGTGCTCGGGGCTAACCCGGAGTTGAGTTCCTCTCATACCCCGCATCAAAACTCATCGATACATGGTCGCGGATGCCGAACCTCACAATCGGCCATCCACTCAACCTCGACGGAACGACCATGAGCGCATCGACGGACAAACAACTCTTTATCGGCGAAGGATTCGAAGGCCCCGGCGTCAATCTCGCGCACATCAACGTACTGGTCGGCCCGCGCAACGGCCCGGCAGGCCAGGCATTCGCCACCGCATTGGCGACGCCTTCGGCGGGTCACGCGCCGTTCGTCGTGATCGCGCGTCCGGGCGTGCCGACCAAACCGCTCACGCTGTATGTGAACAAGGCGCAGATCGGCAGCGACTTCCACGGCAACGCGACGTGGGGCGCCTCGCAAGCCGGTATCGCGAAGGCGGTGGCCGAGTCGCTGGAGAACGGCACGCTGCCGCCAGAAGCGGAGAACGACTGGGTGGTGGTGTCGGCGAATTGGGTCAACCCGTCGACCGACGATCTCGACGCCGTCTTCGAGAACAACTACCGCGCGTGCAAGAGCGCAATCGTCGCGGCGATGAAGGGCCTGCCGCATCGCGATGAAGTCTTCGCCGCCGCGCGCGACGTATCGAACCCGTTCTACACACCGAAACAACGTTAATGGCATGCGGCGCGGTTCGGTCGTGCGTCCTCAGCAACGCGCAACTAACCGTCCGCGCCGCTTGATGCGATCTGGAAGGAGACACGCACTATGGAATACATTCGCCTCGGCCAATCCGGTCTGAAGGTTTCGCGTCTGTGCCTCGGCACGATGAACATGGGCACGCCGCAATGGAAGCCGTGGATTTTCGACGAGGCGCAAAGCGAGCCGATCGTTCGTCATGCGCTCGAAGCGGGCGTCAACTTCATCGACCTCGCCGACTTCTATTCGACCGGTGTGGGTGAAGAAGTGGTGGGGCGCGTTCTGAAGCGTCTCACGCGTCGCGAGGAAATGGTCGTGGCCACCAAGGTCGGCTATGACATGGGCGCGTATCAGAACGCCGGCGGCCACTCGCGCAAGCACATCATGGACGGCATCGACGGCTCGCTCTCGCGCCTCGGCATGGATTACGTCGACATCTACATGCTGCATTTCTTCGACGTGAATACGCCCGTCGAAGAGACCATGGGTGCGCTCGACGATATCGTGCGCGCCGGCAAAGCGCGCTATATCGGCGTGTCGACCATGTACACGTGGCAGTTCGCCAAGATCATGCAGGTCTGCGAGCGCAACGGCTGGCACAAGCCGATCAATATGCAACTGCAGTTGAACCTGGCCTACCGCGAGGAAGAGCGCGAAATGATTCCGTATTGCCAGGATCAGGGCGTCGGCGTGTCCGTGTTCAGTCCGCTGGCGCGCGGGCTGTTGACGTGCGACCCACATTCGACGCGCAATCAGACTGACTTCTTCACCGCGCAAATGTATGGCGATGTGGCTTCGCGTGAAATTGCCGCGTCGGTGGCGCGCGTGGCCGCGCGGCGTGGCGTTTCCGCTGCGCAGATCGCGCAAGCGTGGGTGCTGAACCACGGCGGTGTGGCGAGCATGCTGGTCGGCGCGGATACGCCGGCGCAGTTCGACAGCGCGCTCGCCGCGCTCGGCACGACGCTCTCAGCCGATGAACTGTTCGAGCTCGAACGCAACTACACGCCGTGCGATCTGATCAACGACTACACCGCAGGCAAACGCATAGCGCGCGAGCCGCGCCTGGCGCAAGGCATGTTCGTCGAAACACTGGAGAAGGCCGCATGAACGAATTTCTCCGTACCGGACATTTCATTGGCGGCGAGTGGTACGAAGGCGCCGACACGTATGCCGTTTTGAACCCCGCGACCGGTGAGGTCGTCGCGCACGTGGCCAAAGGTGGCGCGGCGGAAACGGCGCAGGCTATCGCGGCGGCCGAGCGCGCGTTTCCCGCATGGCGTGCACTGACCGCGAAAGAACGCAGCGCCCGCGTCAAACGCTGGGGCGAATTGATGCTGGAGAATCGCGACGCGCTCGCCGAACTGCTGACGCTCGAGCAAGGCAAGCCGCTTGCCGAAGCGCGCGGCGAAGTGGGCTATGCGGCGAGCTTCTTCGAATGGTTCGCGGAGGAAGCGAAGCGGGCATACGGCGACGTCATCCCGAGCCCGAATCCGAACGCGAAGATTATCGTGACGCGCGAACCGGTCGGCGTGGTCGCGGCGATCACACCGTGGAATTTCCCGCTTGCCATGATCACGCGCAAGGCCGGTCCGGCGCTCGCAGCTGGTTGCACGATGGTGCTGAAGCCATCGGAAGAAACGCCGTTGTCCGCGTTTGCTTTGGCGGTGCTGGCCGCGAAAGCGGGCATCCCGCCCGGCGTGTTCAACATCGTTTCCGGCGATGCCGTGGCGATCGGCGGCGCGCTCACGGAATCCGACGTGGTGCGCAAACTGTCGTTCACTGGATCGACGCGCGTCGGCAAACTGCTGGCGAAGCAGTCGGCGGACACGCTGAAGAAGTTGTCGCTCGAACTCGGCGGCAACGCGCCTTTCATCGTCTTCGACGACGCGGACCTCGATGCCGCCGTGCAAGGCGCGATGGCTTCGAAATTCCGCAACACCGGGCAGACGTGTGTGTGCGTCAACCGCTTCTACGTGCAGGACGGCATCTACGACGCGTTCACGTCCGCACTGACGCAAGCGGTGCGTAAGATGCGCGTCGGCAATGCGTTGCAAGGCGAAGTCGAACAAGGTCCATTGATCAACCAGGCTGCGCTGAAGAAGGTCGAAACCCACGTGGCCGACGCATTGCAAAAAGGCGCGAAGATCTTGACCGGCGGCAAGCCGCACACGCTCGGCGGCACTTTCTACGAGCCGACTGTTCTGGCCGACGCCGACAACTCGATGCTGATCGCCGGGGAAGAAACCTTCGGACCAGTCGCTGCGTGCTTCCGCTTCAAGACCGAAGCGGAAGCGATCGAAGCGGCCAACGACACACCTTTCGGCTTGTCGGCGTATTTCTACACGCGCGACCTGGCGCGCGCATGGCGCGTCGGCGAAGCGCTGGAGAGCGGCATGGTCGGCATCAACGAAGGGATCGTGTCCACGGAGGTTGCGCCGTTCGGCGGCGTCAAGCAGTCGGGACTCGGCCGCGAAGGCTCGAAGTACGGGCTCGATGAATACACCGAACTGAAGTACATGATGATGGGCGGCCTCGGACGCTGATCTTCACACCGCGCGTCCGCCATACGTCATGCAGATGCGTGACGCACGGGCGGACGACGCAATCGGGCGCCCGGCGACACGCCGGCCGCGCCCGGCGATCCATACTAACGAAGGAGACAGCGTGAGCAATCAGGATATGCAGGTGGCCGCTCTCGGCCTTGCCCCCACTTTGCCGGCGGCAGCGGCATCCGCGCACGGCCCCATTCCTCTCGACGACGTTCCCCTGAACGCCTTTCACGTCAAGATCGCCGGGTTGACGTTCGGCGCGCACTTTACTGAAGGTTTCGCGCTCGGCACGATCGGCTATGCGCTCGCGTCGCTGAATCGTCAAATGCCGCTCGACGCGTTCTGGATGGGCATGATCGGCAGTTCCGCATTGATGGGCATTTTTATCGGCAGCCTGGTTTTCGGCTGGCTGTCGGATCGCATGGGACGTCAGAAGATTTTCCTGCTGAGTTTTATCATCATCACCGCGGCTGCGTTCGCGCAGTTCTACGTGCGTTCACCCCTTGAATTGTGTTTGCTGCGGGTGTTGATCGGCTTCGGCATGGGCGGCGACTTCGCGGTGGGCCATGCGATTCTCGCGGAGTTCTCGCCGCGCAAACATCGCGGCACGTTGCTCGGCTCGTTCAGCGTGGTGTGGACGATCGGCTACGTGGTGGCGAATGTGCTCGGCATGCAGTACGCCGATGCCTCGCCGGATGCTTGGCGCTGGCTGCTGGCGTCGGCGGGTGTGCCGGCGTTGATCGTTCTCGTGCTGCGCATGGGTACGCCGGAGTCGCCGCGCTGGCTGCATGGCAAAGGCCGCACAGCGGAGGCGAAATCAATCGTGCTGAAGCATTTCGGTGCGAACGTCACACTCGACGGCGGCCACGACGATCACGCGCAATCGGCGGGCGGCTTCATGCGTCTGTTCAAGGCGGACCTGATTCGCCGCACGATTTTCAATTGCGCGTTCTTCGTGTGTCTCGTCATTCCGTACTTCGCCGTTTATACGTTTCTGCCGACCATTCTGAAAGCGATCCACTTGAACAATGACTCGAGCGCGGACTTTCTGCTGAACGGATTTCTCGTGCTCGGCGCGTTGATCGGCATCTGGCTGACGATCAAACTTGCGCGGCGCACATTTCTGATCGGCTCGTTCGCGGTGACGTGCGTGTCGCTGATCGCGCTGAGTGTGCTGCCGGAATCGGCGACGCTCGGCATGATCGTCGCGTTCGGGATTTTCACGCTGACCATGTCGGCGTTCTCGAATCTCGTCGGCGTGTTTCCGCCGGAGTGTTTTCCCACCGAGGTGCGCGCGTGTGGTGTCGGACTCGCGATTGCATGCAGCCGGCTTGGATCGGCCGTCGGCACGTTTCTGCTGCCGCTCGGCATCGTGCATTTAGGCTTCCATATCACGATGATGGTGCTCGCGGCGGTGCTGCTGATCGGCATGCTGGTGTCGATCGCCTGGGCGCCGGAAACGAAGCATTTGACTTTGAACGAAGCTAGCGGCGCGTAACGCAGGATCAGTCCGACGCTGTAGAGAACCCGCCTCATCGGTGACGATGCGGCGGGTTTTTGTCGTCTGATGTGGCGGTTCGCCGCGTCTGCCAACCATTCGCAACGTCCTTCTATTGCGTGGACCAAGCTTATGCGCTTTGGGTCTAAAGGGGGCGATTTGTCCTAGGTACTTTTTTACTAGGAAACCTTACGATCCCACCATTCTGAATGTAGCAATGTGTCTAGGCGAATTTTCTTATTTGTATGGCTTGCAACATCAGAGTTTTGAGACGGTCAGCGGTCTTTAAATCAGTTCCGGCCGCTGTCGAATCACTCTTTTCGATACTGAGGAATGGCAGCAATGAAATCAAAGTTATCCGCAATCGTGATCGCCACCAGCAGTATGTTGGGCCTCGCGTCGTTCGGCACTTATGCGGCGGACGGCACGATCAGTTTCACCGGCTCCGTGACCGACAGCACCTGCTCGATCAACGGCGCGGCGAGTGGCACTCCGGCCGACCTGGCGGTCACGCTGGCGCCGGTTTCGATCACCGCGCTTTCGGCGACCGGTGAGGTGGCGGGTACGTCGAGCCCTGCCGATCTGCAACTGAAACTGACGGGCTGCGGCACCGTCAGCAAGGCAATTGCCAGCTTCGAGAACGGCCCGAATGTCGATCAGTCGAGCGGCAATCTGGTGAACGTCGGCGGTACCGCGCAGAACGTTCAGGTTCAACTCCTGAACTCGCAGATGAAGCCGATCAACATCTTGACGAGCCAGAACAACACGTTGGATACGGACGGCGCCGTCATGACCGCTGGCGCCGGTACCTTGCAGTACTACGCACAGTACTTCGCGACGAATGCGGCAGTAGCGGGGACGGTCAACGCTTCGGTTCAATACACGCTGCAATATCAGTAAACAGAAGGTTTGAGGCGCTCGCAATGCGAGCGCCTTTTTTTGTGCTCTTCATTTGCGATAGGAGCAGGCGGAAGGTGATGAAGCTGCCCAGAAAAACGGCGATGGGAATTGTCTTCGCAGGCATGCTGCTGGCCGGCAGCGCAGCCGCGAGCGTGACGATAGGCGGCACGCGTCTCGTGTATCCGCTCGATCAACGCGAGGTTACGGCGAAACTGAACAATGACAGTCATGTACCTTCGCTGGTTCAGGTCTGGATGGACGACGGCAATGCGGATGCCAAGCCCGGAGAAGTGAAAGTCCCATTCCTGATTACGCCGCCGATTTTCCGCATGAACGCAATGAAGGCGCAGACGCTGCGCGTCATGTACACCGGCGAGCCACTGCCGCAAGACCGTGAGTCGATCTATTGGCTCAATGTACTCGACATTCCGCCGAAAGCGAATCATGAGCCGCAAGCCAACACATTGAGCCTTGCCTATCGAACCCGTATCAAGGTGTTCGTGCGGCCGGCCAGTTTGCCTGGAAAACCGCAAGATGCACCCGCGCAACTGACCTGGAAACTTGCAGCGTCGCCGAACGGAGCAGGGCAGGCGGTCAGCGTATCGAACCCGACGCCTTACTACGTGTCGTTTAGCGAGGTCGACGTCGAAAGCGCCGGTCATTCCTTTACGAACAAGCGGGGCGGCATGGTCGCGCCGCGCGCTTCAGTGGTCTTGCCGATCGACGAGATGAGCGCCGTCGCAGCGGGCGCCAGGGTGCGCTACATCGCGATCAGCGACTACGGCGGTCCAATCAACGGCGACGCGCCGCTCGGCGAGTAATCGCCAAAAACCTGCCGTCCCACACCCCATTCATTTGATTTACGGCGTGCGTTGCATGGGCAACGCAGCGGGACGGCGCACGCCTGTTCATAGGACTCTGGAGTTCAGCAAGACCATGAAGGGCTCGCTTCGTTATTATCCGGCTGCTCGCACCGATGAACGCTCTGGCGCGTTCAGGCTCAGGCGTGTCGCCATCATTGCGATGTTCGCATTCGCAGTGTTGGGCGGCGTTCAGCCGACGAGCGCGCAAGCGGCAGAAGCGATGGAGGGCGACGTGCCGGTGGAATTCGACTCGATGTTTCTGCGAGTCGACTCCGGCGCAGCCGTGGACGTGACGCGTTTTGCTCGCGGCAACCCGGTCAAACCGGGCGTTTATTCGGTTGACCTGCTGGTGAATGGCATTCGCGTTGCACGTCAGGATGTCCGCTTTGTGGAGACGAGCCCGCAGGCCGGCGCACGTCCTTGCCTGACACACCGATTGCTGGAAACGCTCGGCGTGGACTTCGCTAAGCTTGCCGCGAGCAATGACGCAAAAGTGGTCGCGACCGGCACGGCCGAAGCCGACCCCGACCCCGACGAATGCATCAGTCTTGCTGCAAAGATCCCGGCGGCCACCGTGGACTTCGACTTCACGGAGCAGAAGCTTTTGCTGAGCGTGCCGCAGAAGTTCATGCGCAATACGGCGCGCGGCTATGTACCGCCCGACATGTGGCAGGACGGTGTGAACGCGGCGTTCGTGAGCTACAACGCGAACACTTATTACAGCCGTGGATCAGGCGTGCAATCGACCCAGAATTATTTGGGTTTGAATGCCGGCGTGAACCTCGGCAGTTGGCACTTCCGGCATCAGTCCTCGGTGACTCAGCAATCCGGCACTGGCACGAACTTCGACGACATCGCGACTTACCTTCAGCATGACCTCGGCGCGCTGAAGTCGCAGGTGATTGTCGGCGACGGCTTCACGACCGGCGACGTGTTCGACAGCGTTCAGTTTCGCGGCGCGCAGATCGCCACCGATGATCGCATGTTGCCGGAATCGCTGCGAGGCTACGCGCCAGTGGTGCGCGGCATAGCGGAATCGAATGCGCGTGTGACGGTGCGTCAGAATGGTCAGGTGATCTATGAGACCACCGTCTCGCCGGGCGCGTTCGAAATCAATGATCTGTATCCGACGGGTTATGGCGGCAACCTCGATGTCACCGTCACGGAAGCCGACGGCCGCAAGAAGAATTTTACCGTTGCCTATGCCTCGGTTGCCCAATCGCTGCGGCCTGGCATCACGCGCTTTTCTGTTACGGCCGGTCAACTCCGCAGTTCCACGCTTGAGACGAAGCCGAATTTCGCGCAGTTCACGTTGCAACGCGGACTGACCAATCTGGTGACGCTCTACGGCGGCGGTGTGGCTTCCACCGGCTACGTGGCCGCACAAATGGGCACGGCGCTGAATACGAAGTTCGGCGCTTTTTCGGCCGACGTAACAGGTGCCCAGACCCAGGTTCCGAATCAGGGCACCTCACGCGGCACCAGCTTGCGCGTGGGTTACAGCAAGTTCATCGATCCGACCAACACGAACATCGCGATTGCGGCGTACCGATACTCGACGGCGGGCTACATGGATTTGTCGGATGCCGCGTCCGTGCGCGACCTTGCGTTGCGCGGCGGCGATCCGGCCTCCGTCTATCGCGAGCGCAACCGCTTTCAGCTCACCCTCAATCAGAGCTTCAAAAAATATGGCACGGTCTTTCTGAACGCATCCGCCCAGCAGTACTGGAATCGCAACGGCAGCGACGTGTTCTATCAGGCGGGATACACCAAAGCGTTCAAATCTGGCACCTACAGTATCACCGCGGGTCGCACACGGTCCTCGAACGGCGTGATGTCGGACCAGATCATGCTGGGTGCGACGCTGCCGCTCGGCCGCGGCCAGCAAGCGCCGCTGATGGCGACCAATCTGTCGAGCTCCGGCGGCAACGCGAACATGCAGACGAGCGTGAGCGGCGCGCTCGGCGAGCGCAGCCAGTACTCGTACAACGCCTACGGAACCTACAGCACCGGTCATGGCAGCAGCACCGGAAACGCCGGCGTGAGCGGGGCGTACCGCGCGCCTTATGCGCAACTGACCGGCTCGGCAAGCGCGGGGACGGGCTCGAATCAGGCGTCGGCGGGTGTGAGCGGGTCGATCGTCGCGCATCCGGGCGGCGTGACCTTCTCGCAGACGGTGAGCGACACGTTCGGCGTTATCGAAGCACCGGGCGCGGCAGGGGCGAGTGTGAGCAGCGCGCCCGGCGTGAAGCTCGATCGCCGTGGCTATGCCGTTGTGCCCTATCTGACGCCGTACGGCATGAATACGGTCGATATCGATCCAAAGGGCACGTCGACCGATGTGGAGTTCGAATCGACTTCGGAACAGGCGGTGCCGCGGTTCGGATCGGTGGTGATGATCAGGTACAAAACGGTGACCGGACGCGCGGCGTTGATCCGCGCACCTCTGCTTGGCGATAAGGCGTTGCCGTTTGGCGCCGATGTAGTCGATGCAAATGGACTTGGCGTGGGCGTCGTCGCGCAGGATAGCCGGATTTTCGCACGCAGGCTCGAAGACAGCGGCGCGCTTTTCGTCAAGTGGGGTGTGAGTGACGCGGAGCGATGCAAGATCGATTATGTGTTGCCGAAGAAAGCAGCGAAGGACGCGTACTTGTCCGTGGAAGCTCATTGCGTGCCGGCAAATGAAACTGTCGATATAGATTCAGGCGCACTCGTTGGCGCAAATGAGCACTAGAACCCAATTCGTGAAAACGGCCAACAGGTAGTTCAAAAATGACTGCGTTGTTCAACTTTGTTTGCTGCGTGAGACGCTCTATGCACAACGTCTGTTTTGGCCGCCGCAATAGGATGCGGCTTGCCGTGGCAATTGCCGCAAGTTCGCTTGCTCTGGGCATTGCGTTTCCCGCCCACGCGGCATGCAGAATCGTTGACGGCTTCGCGCCTGCGCAAGGTGTTGTGAACTGGGGCATCGTGGCGGCGCCGACCAATGTGGCGATTGGATCGGTCATCGCCAAAACAGACATGAAATACGATTCGCTTTTCACACATCAATCGTGGCACTGCGACGGTAGCTCTTTTAATGAATATTTTACGATGGACCCACGGCACGTGTTGTCCGACATTTTTGAAACGAACATTCCAGGACTTGGCGTTCGCGCTTCGGTGTCGCTCGTCGGCGAGGATTTATTCTCTTCCATACCCCTAAACTTTTCTTTGGACCACTCCGGGCAGAACACCGGCAAGACTGACGACGTGTACGTTTTTATCGAACTTGTCGTAACTGGTCCAATCGACACGAGCGCTACCGACATGCTGTCCTACAACGCGGCAGGATGGCACCATGTCCGAGATTCGTTTGACGGAAATATACTGACGCTGGCGAATCTCATGATTTACGCTCAAATTAACTCGCCCACCTGCAGCGTCACGCAGTCTTCAGTTGCAGTGACCTTGCCCCCGGCCCCTGTGGCGAACCTGAGTAACCCAAACTCCACCACGGGGGCAACGCCCTTCAATCTTCAACTGAACTGCTCGTTGTCGTCTAACGTCAATGTAACGCTCACCGATGCGACGGATGTTTCCAACCGTTCAACCACGCTGAATTTGGCGCCGGGTTCGTCCGCCTCGGGCGTCGGCTTGCAGATACTTAATGGATCCACTCCCATCGCATACGGACCGGACTCGGCGGCGGCAGGGAATATGAATCAGTGGTTAGCAGGCAGATCAGCGGGCGGCCCCATGACTATTCCCCTCACCGCGCAGTACGTGCGAGCGTCTGGCGCGCTGGTTCCAGGAACGGTAAAGGCCATCGCGACGTTCACGATGTCCTATCAATAACCATGGCGGCGCTCTCTCTCCGCAGGCAACTTGACGGTCTTTGCTAAAACCAGCTGCAGCTGATTTCGTCGGCTTCAGTCGCCCCCGCCTCGTCCGTTTTCATACGGCGGCGGCCCTGGACGTGTATCATTCGTTCCCTGCGCTGTTCTGCGCCGGCGATTCCCGTATTGTCGAACGCTCGTTCGTGACCTGTTTCCGACGCGGCTGAGTTGCCACTGTGATGCGGGTCGTCGGCCCAATTCCCGCAGCTCGACGCCGCCGCGCAAGGCGTGGCATACCGGCAGCCACAAGCCGCCGGCAACCGCCCGAACCCCTATCCGTGACCGCCAGACCCGATGTCAGTCTCCGAACTAAAACGCCGCCGCACGTTCGCGGTCATTTCCCACCCGGACGCCGGTAAGACCACGCTCACGGAAAAGCTGCTGCTGTTCTCGGGCGCGATCCAGATCGCCGGCACCGTGAAGGGCCGCAAGAGCAACCGCTACGCAACGTCCGACTGGATGGAGATTGAAAAGCAGCGGGGCATTTCGGTGGCGAGCTCGGTGATGCAGTTCGAGTACGGCGACGCCGTCATCAACCTGCTCGACACGCCGGGCCACGAAGACTTCTCCGAAGATACCTACCGCGTGCTGACCGCGGTCGACGCCGCGGTCATGGTGATCGACGGCGCGAACGGCGTCGAGGCGCAAACGCTCAAGCTGCTCGAAGTCTGCCGCAGCCGCAAGACGCCGATCGTCACCTTCATCAACAAGCTCGACCGCGAAGTGCGCGAGCCGCTCGAACTGCTCGACGAAATCGAGCAGCATCTGGGCGTTGCCGCCGTGCCGTTCACGTGGCCGATCGGCATGGGTAAGGACTTCCAGGGCGTCTACGATATTCAGCGCGATCAGGTGCGCATTTTCCGCGCGGGACAGGACAAGGCCGGCGGCGAAGTGGAAACGCTGCAAGCGCCGAGCGACGAAGAAGGCGAGCGCCGCTTCGGCCACGCCTGGATCAAGGCGAAGGAAGAGATCGATCTGATCACCGGCGCGTCGCCCGATTTCGATCGCGAGCAGTTCCTCGCCGGTCAGCAATCGCCGGTGCTGTTCGGCTCGGCGATCAACAACTTCGGCGTGAAGGAAATTCTGGACGCGCTGGTCGACCTCGCGCCGCCGCCGTCGATGCGCATGACCGTGCAGCGTCCGGTCATGCCGGACGAGCCGAAGTTCACCGGCGTCGTGTTCAAGGTGCAGGCGAACATGGATCTGGCGCACCGCGACCGCGTGGCATTCATCCGCGTGTGCTCGGGGCATTTCGAACGCGGCATGGCCGTGAAGGTGACCCGCACGAACAAGACGTTCCGCGCCAATAACGTGGTGACGTTTCTGTCGCAACGTCGTGAGACGGTGAGCGAGGCGTATCCGGGCGACATCATCGGTATTCCGAATCATGGCACGCTGAGTCTCGGCGATACGTTGACCGAAGGCGAGCAGTTGCAATTCGTCGGCCTGCCGTTTTTCGCGCCGGAAATTTTCCAGACCGTCGAAGTGGTCGATCCAATGCGCGCCAAGCAGCTCGGCGAGGCGCTCAAGCAACTCGGCGAAGAAGGCGCGATTCAGGTGTTTCGTCCGGAAGTGGGCGGCCTGATGATTCTCGGCGCGGTCGGGCAACTGCAGTTCGAAGTGGTGTCGCACCGTTTGTCGACGGAATACAAGGTCGACGTGCGCATGGCGCCGGCGCGTTACCGCATGTCGCGCTGGGTGACTTGCGACGACGCAGCCGAACTGCGCCGCTTCACCGATTCGTACGCGGCGCGGATCGCGCTCGATGCCTCCGACGCACCGACGTATCTGGCCTCGCACGTGTCGGAGATCGAAGTCGCGCAGAAGGCGTGGCCGAAGATCGTGTTCAACGAGTTGCGCGAGCACTCGGGCGCGCCGTTCAAGAAGGCGATGTAAGTTCACCGCGGCGATACGCGAGTGCCGGGTGGAGTAGCGCCAATCGAAAGGCCCCGTTGAAAACGGGGCCTTTTGCGTTAACGGCACCGTGACCACCGGCGGTTCATCAGCGCGGATCCAGCTTCAACACTTCCTCTCGCATCCACCCGGCAAGGGCTTGCACGTGCTCGAGCGCCACATGCCGCTGCGGAATATCGAGCCAATACCCAAACGGCCCGCTCACCTCGACGTCGGAAAACTGCGCGAGGCTGCCGTCCGCCAGTTCCTCGACGATCATGTTCCGGTCGACGATCGCCAGCCCCGCGCCTTTACTCGCCGCACGAATCGCCTGTTCCAGCGTCGAGAACTCGATGCCGTTATCCGCGTAACGTGCGGGCATGCCCGCCTTGGCGAGCCAGTTCGGCCACAATTCGAGCCGGGCCTCGTTGTGCAGCACGTGCAGCGCCGGCATGCGTTCGAGCAGCGCATCGAGCGGTTGACCGAGCAAACGCGGCGCGCCTACGAGCACGTGGCGCTCCATCATCAGCAGTTCGGAGTGCGCGTCCGGCAGCGCCTGCCGGCCAAAGCGAATCTGACAGTGAAGGTCTCCGTGCGCTTCAGTACGAACGGACAGTTCGACGTCGGGCAATTCCACCGCGAGCGAGCCCAGCCGCGGCGAAAACCATTGCGTGGCGAACGTGGGCGGCAGAGCGAGCACGAGACGCCGTCGTCCTTTGGCCGCCGTGATCTGGCGAAAGCCTCGCTCGATCGTATCGAAGGCCTCAGACAGGCAGGGCAGCAATTGCAGGCCCGCCTGCGTCAGGCGGATGCCTTTGTGGTCGCGCTCGAACAGTTTCGCGCCGAGCGATTCCTCAAGCAGCTTGATTTGCCGGCTCACGGCGCCTTGAGTCACGCACAGCGCAATGGCTGCACGGTTGAAGCTCATGTGCCGGGCCGTCTCTTCGAAGAAGCGCAACGCGATCAGCGATGGCAAGCGCCGCATAAATCACCTTCTATTACTTTTAATCGTGCGCGATCCGGCGGCAAGACGGTCGGACCGCGAACGGTGGTTGTGCTGCATCGTTAGCCGGGCGTTGTCCACAAACGAATCGCTTTTGGCGCGTCTCCGGCGCACGCGATTCGAACCGCTATCGGCCAGCGATTTTTCAAGGCAAACCGCCATCGTGGCGGCTGGAAGATTGTCGCATTGGCGCTCGTTGTTTGCTTGATCTCGATAACAAATATCCCCGGCGCGCCCTGGACAGCCGGCCGCGATCGGGTGCCGGCCCGGCGCTGAAGGAGAAGCGCCGCGCGAGAGCTCAACTTCGCCTATGCTGACGAAGACGCGCGCCCGGCCGCCAAGCCGGCTCGCATTCCCTGACCTCGGAGCGCCTGTGACCGTTCGCAATCTCGACGCCTTGTTTCGACCCAAATCCGTCGCCGTGATCGGCGCCTCGGAGCGGCCCGGCAGCACCGGCGAGATGGTGTGGACGCGCGTGCTGGATGGAGGCTTCGACGGCCCGCTCTGGCCGGTCAATCCGAAGTACGAAACGCTCGGCGGCCACGCCGTGATCCACGACGCGGGCGATCTGCCGGAAGCGCCCACGGTCGCGCTGATCTGCACGCCACCGGCGACGTGGCCCGGCATCATCCATAAGCTCGGCGGATTGGGCACGCGCGCGGCGATTATCGTCGGCGAGGTGCGGTGCGATGAGGACCGGCTCGCGCTGCGGCACGCGCTTTCGGCGGCGCGGCCGAATCTCTTGCGGATCGTCGGGCCGGGCAGTCTCGGCGTGGTGTCGCCGGCGCTGCGCGCGCATCTGGGCGCGCCGTCGTGCACGGTGAAGGCGGGCGGCGTCGCGTGGGTGTCGCAGTCGAACGCGCTGACCAACGCCGTGCTCGGCTGGGCGCACGCGCGCGGCCTCGGCTTCTCGCACGCGGTGGCGCTCGGCGGCGAGGCGGATGTCGATGCGGGCGACGTGCTCGACTATCTGGCCAGCGACCCCGGCACGCGTGCCATCCTGCTCGAACTGGATAGCGTGCGGGCGGCGCGCAAGTTCATGTCGGCGGCCCGCGCGGCGGCGCGCAACAAGCCGGTGCTGGCGCTGCGCTCCGGCCGCGCCGATCCCGCCGACGCGCTCTACACCGCCGCCTTCCGCCGCGCCGGCATGGTGCGCGTCGATGCGCTCGACGACCTGCTCGACGAGATCGAGACGCTCGGCGTGGGCCGTGTGGCGGCGGGCGCCACGGCCACGCTGATTACGAGCGACCGTGGCCTCGCCACTTTGGCTTGCGACGCCTTCGCCGCGGCCGGCGATACGCTCGCGCCGTGGCCCGATGAAGCGTCGGATGCCTTGAAGCAAAGCTTGCCGTACGCGGTCGGCGGCAATCCGCTGGAACTGGGCGACGACGCGCGTCCGGAGCACTTCGGCACGGCGCTCAAACTGCTCGCGGAGCATCGCAGCACCGGCACGGCCTTCGTGGTCCACGCGTCGACACATGGCGCGCCGGTCGGCGAAGTGGCGCAGGCCTTGATCGCGAATCAGCGGTACGCCTACCGCGGCTTGCTCGCGTGTTTTTTCGGTGGCGTGGATGCCGCCACGCGCGACGCCCTGCACGCGCAAGGCATTCCGGTTCATACGACGCCGCAGCGCCTCGCGCGCGCCTTCGCGCGGCTGGTCGATTACCGGATGGGACGCGAACTGCTGATGCAGACGCCGGAGGGTTTGCCGGCGCAAATTCCCGAATGCATCGACGCGGCTCAGGCTCAGGCGCGCGCCGCGCTTGCAGCAGGTGAGCACCAACTAACCGGCGAAGCGGCGGCGCGGTTTTTGGGGCGGTTCGGATTGCAGGTGGAAGCGCGAGAAGGAAGTGCCAGCGAGGGTGGCGCGGGGCAAGTTGCGCAAGAAATCGCGCAAGAAATCGCGCAGGGATCGGCGCAGGTCGCAGCGGCAGTTTCGGACGCACTGCGGGCGTCGGATTGCCCGGAATCGAGTGCGGACTCGTCTACCCGACCCGTCGTCGACATCGCCGTCGAACTCCACGACGACGACAACTTCGGCCCTGTCTTCCGCTTCACGACGCCATCGGCCGACGGTGTGTCCGAGCCCTTGCGCGTCTACGGGTTGCCGCCGCTGAACCCAATGCTCGCGCGCGACATGGTCACGCGTTCGCCCTACGCGCGGCTGGTTGCGCCGGAGCCGGCGCTGGCCGCGCTGACGGCGCTCTCGCAAGCCGTGTGCGACGTCAAGGAGCTCGTCGGGCTCACATTGACGCTCAGGGTGTACCGCGATCGCGTGGTGGTCGTCGAGCCCACGCTGAAACTTGCGTCCACGCGCAGCCGCCTCGCGATCGTGCCTTACCCGCGCCGTTTCGAAGAGACGCTGGACTGGCAGGGCGTGCGGGTGACGGTGCGGCCGATCCGCCCGGAGGACGAGGCCGCGCACCACGACTTCGTCGAAGCAATGACGCCTGAAGATTTGCGTCTGCGATTTTTCGGCGCGGTGGGCAGCTTCGACCACTCGCAACTCGCGCGCATGACGCAGATCGACTACGACCGCGAAATGGCGCTGATCGCCACCGTGCAAAGCGAAGAAGGTGTCACGCGGACGCTGGGCGTGGTGCGCGCAGTGGCCGATCCCGACAACGAAACCGCCGAATTCGCGGTGGCGGTGCGCTCGGATCAGAAAGGCCGGCGCCTCGGCCAATTGCTGATGGACCGGATCATTAAATATGCGCGGGCGCGCGGCATTCATTGGCTGGTTGGCGAGGCGCTGCGTGAGAATACGCCGATGATCGGGCTCGCCAAGGCCAGCGGTTTCACGATTACGCGGACGGAGGATCCGGGCGTGGTCGGGTTCAGGATGGCGCTGGATGAAGCGACAGAGGCAAGCGCTTAGGCCGCGTGCCCAACGCGCTGAGTTGAATGGATCACCGCATTCAATGCGTTCGAGGCGGTGATCAACGCGACGAGAGGCGCTGAAGACCTCGCGCCGCGAGAAACCAGAAGGCCGTGAACGCCCTTAAGCCGCCAGCTTGGCCGCAGCCTCATCGACTTGCGACCGCGTCACCGCCAACTCCTCAAGCCACGCATCCCCGTAGACTGCTCCCGTCTCACGCTCCAACCGCGCAATCGTCGCCGCGCAACGCCCCGCATCCTTCGGCGTCGCGATGAACGACTTCACCGACTCACCCGCCTTGAACGCGTCGAACAACGGCACACGAATATCGTCCGGCAGCGGACGCGTCGTCCATTGATACGGCTTGCCGTTGAACGTGAATTGCGGCGGCAGCACGCGCTCCTTTTTCGCCGCCGGAATCAGGCCGTATGTGCGCGCAGCCTCGCCGATCTGCTCGGGCGAAAACAACTCGTCCGGGCTGATGTCGAATTGCTGAATGAACGTCTCGATGCTTTGCATCGCCGCCGCGCGATCGTCGCGGCGCTTTTGCGCGTGAGCGACGATGTCGCGCAGTTCGTCGGCTTCTTCAGGCGTGATCGTGAAGCTCGACTGCTTCTGCTGGAGTTCGGAAAAACGCTGGAATTCGGAATCGGTCAGAAGTTTCGCCATTGCTTGTCGATGAGCGCGCATGAGCGAACCCATGCGGCGTGATTTTTGAGAGGGTCGCCATTCTAAACCATGTGCGCAAGCGGCCGATTTTCGACGGACCGCCGCTCAGGTTCGACCCGCCGCATCACGCGCTAGGCGGCGTTCTCATGAAACATGGACAGTGCCTGAACCGTCTCGCGCAAGAGCGCGGTGGCGGCTTCGAGCGTCGGCGCGACGTATTCGTCGATGCGCCGTAGATACGGACACGTGAGTACCGCGATCGCCTGGCCGGACGGCCCCTGAATCGGAAACGTGAGGTCGGTCACGCCGAACGTCTGCTGACTGTCCTTCTGCGAAAAACCCGCCGCGCGAATCCGCTCGCAGGCCTGTTCGAGCGCATCACGATCGATCGTGACCTCGCCCTTCACTTTGGTGTGTTCGGCCAGCATCTGTTCACGCTGCTCGATGCTTTGAAACGCGAGCATCACGCGCCCCGAACCGGTGTCGATCAGGCCGACACGCGAACCGAGCCGCACCGACATGCCCCACGTACCCGGACCATCCACTTGTGCGATCACCAGCAGATTGCCGCGGTCGTATACCACGAGGTGACACGATTGTTCGGCAGCATCGGCAAAGCGCTGCATGAGCGGAAGCGCTTCGGAGATCAGACGGTTCATCGGCGGATGACGGTGCGCGAGCGCATACAGCTTGAGGCTGAGCGAATAGCGGTCTCCCCCCGCCGAGCGCACCACGTACTGACGCGCGACCAGCCGTTCGGGCATGCGATACATCTCGCTCGCGTTGCGTCCAAGCAGCTTGGTGATTTCGGCGCGCGTGAGTCCTTCCTTCTGCTCGGCGAGCAGTTCGAGGATGTCGAGGCCTTTGTCGAGCGCTGGGGCGCGGTAGCGGTCGGCGTCGTCTTTGTCGTCTGCGTCCATCGTGAGGGATGTTCCTTGGGCTGTTCTCATTATGTGGCGCGTGAGTGTATGTGCGGGACGAATCTCGCGGAGATGGCGCACGTCCAGGGAAAACACGGACGGTCGGTGCAGTCTGTATTCCTTGACTTCGAAAAGTCCATATATGAATAATACGTTCATTGGTAAATGAGCGCCGCCAATCCCCGACGAGACTCGAATAAGAAAAGCGCAGGACGAAGTGCCGACCTCAGAGCCGGTTCACGCAGTTCCCACAACGCATATCTGGAGACAACCATGTCGTTCGCGAAAGGGCCGCTCATGGCCCGCCGTTTGTTCCGCACTTCGCTCTCCGTCACGGCAGCCGCTGCGTGCTTCGCCGGCCTCGCCGTGTCGGGCGCCGCGCAAGCCGCCGACTCCGGCAAGATCGGCCTCGGTCTGCCGCTGCTGACGTCGCCGTTCTGGCAGTCGTACAACAACTATCTGCCCAAGTACGCGAAAGAGAGCGGCCTCGACATCCTCGCGCCAGTCAATTCGAACGGCGATCCGGTCCAGCAGATCACGGACATGAACAACCTGCTGAACCTCGGTGCGAAGGGCATCGTGGTCGGCCCGCTGGATTCGGCGGCGATCAGTCGCGCGCTCGACGCCGCCGCTGCGAAGAACGTCCCGGTGGTTGCGGTGGACGTCGCGCCGACGCAAGGCAAAGTCGCGATGGTGGTGCGCGCCGATAACCACGCGTACGGCGAGAAGGCGTGCAAATACATCGGCGAGCACGTGAAGTCGGGCAAGGTCGTGCAGATCATGGGCGACCTGGCATCGGTCAACGGGCGCGATCGCTCGGAAGCATTCCGCTCGTGCCTGAAGGGTTATCCGGGTTTGACGCTGCTGGAGATTCCGGCGAGCTGGAAGGGTGACGTCGCGGCCACCGCGCTCGACAGTCTGCTGACCGCGAATCCCGACGTGAAGGCCATTTACATGCAGGCAGGCGGCGTTTATCTGTCACCCACGCTGCAAACCTTGCGTCGCAAGCAGATGCTGTTTCCGGCCGGCGATGCGAAGCATGTCGTGATCGTCAGCAACGACGGCATTCCTCAGGAGTTCGACGCGATCCGCCGCGGCGATATCGACGCGACCGTGTCGCAGCCCGCCGATTCGTACGCGAAATACGGGCTGTTCTATATCAAGGCGGCGTTGGCTGGTCAGACCTTCAAGCCGGGCCCGACCGATCACGGCAGCAACATCATCCAGCTGGCGCCGGGCATTCTGGAAGACCAATTGCCCGCGCCGCTCGTGACGAAATCGAACGTCGACGACAAAGCCTTGTGGGGTAACACCGTTAAATGAACGGTCAAATGAGCGAACTCACGTCCTCCGTGCCCGTCGTCGAAGCGCTCGAGGTCACCAAACGCTTCGGCTCGACGGCCGCGCTGAACGACGTGAGCATTCGCGTCATGCCCGGCGAGTCGCACGCGCTCGTCGGTCGCAACGGCGCGGGTAAATCGACGCTGGTGTCGATTCTCACCGGCCTGCGCAAGCCCGACACCGGCGAGGTGCGTTTCAGCGGCGCGGCCGCGCCGTCGATCGCGGATCGCGACGCATGGCGCGAGCGAGTGGCATGCGTCTATCAACATTCGACGATCATCCGCGATCTGAGCGTGGCGGAGAATCTGTTCATCAACCGGCAGCCGTTGCGCGGCGGCGTGATCGACTGGCAAGCCATGCGGCGCGACGCGCGCGCGTTGCTCGATCACTGGAAGATCGACGTGCGCGAAGATGCCCGTGCCGGCGACCTTTCGGTGGAAGCACGGCAACTCGTTGAGATTGCGCGCGCGCTGTCGTACGGCGCGCGCTTCATCATTCTCGACGAACCGACCGCGCAGCTCGACGGCGACGAGATCAAGCGCCTGTTCCGCCGCATCAGCGAGTTGCAGCGCGAGGGCGTGACGTTCCTCTTCATCTCGCATCATCTGCAGGAAGTCTACGAAATCTGCCAGGCCGTGACGGTGTTGCGCGACGCGCGGCATATCGTCAGCGCGCCGGTGTCGGCGTTGCCGCGCGAGCAGCTGATCGAAGCGATGACCGGCGAACGCGGCGGTCTCGCCGTCGCCGATGCGGCAGCGCGTGGCGCATTGCCCGCCGATACGGCGGTCGCGCTGGAACTCAAGGAACTGACCGGCGCCGATTACGAAGGCGTGTCGTTCACCGTCAAGCGTGGCGAAGTGGTCGGCTTGACTGGCGCGACGAGCAGCGGCCGTACGAGCGTGGCCGAAGCGATTGCGGGCCTGCGCGCGGCCAAACGCGGCACGATCAGTGTGGACGGCGCAATCTTGCCGCCCGGCGATGTGCCCGCATCGCTTGCGCACGGCATCGGCTGCGTGCCGAAGGATCGGCATCACGAAGGCCTCGTGCTCACACAATCGGTCGCGGAAAACGCATCGATGACGATCGCGCGTGTGCTCGGCAAATTCGGCATCGCGGCGCCCGCGAAAAAGAACGCCTTCGGCCAGAAGATGATCGACGCGCTCGGCATCGTGGCGCAAGGTCCGGAGCATGTCGTGTCGGGTCTGTCAGGCGGCAATCAGCAGAAGGTGGTGATGGCGCGCGCGCTCGCGACCAATCCCAATGTGCTCGTGCTGATCGATCCCACCGCGGGCGTCGACGTGAAATCGAAGGAAGCGTTGCTCTCCGTCGTGGATCGCGTGCGCGAGGAGGGCAAGGCCGTGCTGGTCGTGTCCGGCGAACTCGACGATCTGCGCACCTGTGACCGCGTGCTGGTCATGTTCCGTGGCCGTGTCGCGGCCGAATTTCCCGCGGGTTGGCAGGACCACGACCTGATCGCATCCGTTGAAGGAGTCAGTCTTCATGAAGAATAGTGTGCCCAGTCCCGCTTTCGGCGCCGCGCAAGCTGGGGCTCAGTCGCAGTTGGCCTTGCCTGCCTCGCGCGGCAAACGCGCGCGCTCCGAACTTGCGCGCCTGCGCGAGCTGGCGTTGCTGCCCGCGCTCGCTTTGCTAATCGTGATCGGCGCGTTTATCAGCCCAAGCTTTCTGACCAAGGCCAATCTCATCAGCGTGCTGGGCGCGTCGGCGGCGTTGGCGCTCGTCGTCCTGGCCGAATCGCTGATCGTGCTGACCGGCAAGTTCGACCTGTCGCTCGAATCGACGGTCGGCATCGCGCCGGCTGTCGGCGCAATGCTCGTGATGCCGGCGGCGTCCGCGGGCTTCGGCATGCAATGGCCGGCGGCCGCCGGCTTGCTCGCCATCGTGGTGGTCGGCGCGGTGATCGGCTTCATCAATGGCTTTCTCGTGGTGCGCTTGCGGCTCAATGCGTTCATCGTGACGCTGGCCATGCTGATCGTGTTGCGCGGCATGCTGGTCGGCGCGACCAAGGGCGGCACGCTGTTCGACATGCCGACGTCGTTCTTCGCGCTCGCGACCACCATTGTGCTCGGCTTGCCGTTGTCCGTGTGGCTCGCGGCGGCGGCGTTCGCAATCGCGGCCTTCATGTTGCGTTATCACCGGCTGGGCCGCGCGTTGTACGCCATCGGCGGCAATCCGGAAGCGGCGCGCGCAGCGGGGATTCGCGTGGAGCGCATCACGTGGGGCGTATTCGTGCTCGGCAGCATCCTTGCCTCGGTGGGCGGATTGATCGTGACCGGCTATGTCGGCGCGATCAACGCGAACCAGGGCAACGGCATGATTTTCACGGTGTTCGCGGCGGCGGTGATTGGCGGCATTTCGCTCGACGGCGGCAAGGGCACCATGTTCGGCGCGCTCACCGGCGTGCTGCTGCTCGGCGTCGTGCAGAACCTGTTGACGCTTGCCCAGGTGCCGTCGTTCTGGATTCAGGCGATTTACGGCGCGATCATTCTGGGCTCGCTGATGGTGGCGCGCCTTGCGAGCGGCGAAGGGCAGAACTGATGCGCACGCACCTCGGAGAACTCATTTGACCAGCCGCTTATTGCCGCTACAAACGGATCCACGCCTGATTCTGCTCAGCCCCGCCGACAACTGCCTGATAGCAGCGGCGCGTCTGGACTGCGGTACGCAGGTCGAGATCGAAGGCGAGCGCGTGACGCTCACCAGAACCATCGACCTTGGTCACAAGGTGGCGCGCCATGAACTCGCGAAGGACGACAAGGTGCTGCGCTACGGCGCAGTGATCGGTCACGTGACGGAAGCGGTGGCACGCGGTGCGCATCTGCATACGCACAACCTCGAAAGCGATTACCTGCCGACCTACACGCACGACGCGGGCCACGAATTCGTCCATCACTGATGTGCGCACAACGACGCGGCCTCGCGCCGCGCTGGAACGATCATGACTGACACTTCCGTAGCATCTCTGCCTGTCGCCGCGCAGCAGCCCACGCTCGAAGGCTATCTGCGTGGCGACGGCCGCAAGGGTATCCGCAACGTGGTCGCGGTGGCGTATCTGGTCGAGTGCGCGCATCACGTCGCGCGCGAGATCGTCACGCAGTTTCGCGAACCGCTCGATGCCTTCGACGATCCTTCCGCCGAACGCGAGCCGCCCGTGCATCTGATCGGCTTTCCGGGCTGCTATCCAAACGGTTACGCGGAAAAAATGCTCGAGCGGCTCACCACGCATCCCAACGTGGGCGCGGTGCTGTTCGTGTCGCTCGGCTGCGAGAGCATGAACAAGCACTATCTGGTGGACGTGGTGCGCGCGAGCGGCCGTCCCGTCGAAGTGCTGACGATCCAGGAAAAGGGCGGCACGCGCAGCACGATTCAATATGGCGTCGACTGGATTCGCGGCGCGCGCGAGCAACTCGCCGCGCAGCAGAAAGTGCCCATGGCGCTGAGCGAACTGGTGATCGGCACGATCTGCGGCGGCTCGGACGGCACCAGCGGCATCACGGCGAATCCGGCGGTGGGCCGCGCGTTCGATCATCTGATCGACGCGGGCGCGACCTGCATCTTCGAAGAAACCGGCGAGCTGGTGGGCTGCGAATTCCACATGAAGACGCGCGCGGCGCGTCCGGCGCTCGGCGATGAAATCGTGGCTTGCGTCGCCAAGGCGGCGCGCTATTACTCGATTCTCGGCCACGGCAGTTTCGCGGTCGGCAACGCGGACGGCGGACTCACCACGCAGGAAGAGAAATCGCTGGGCGCGTATGCGAAGAGTGGGGCATCGCCGATTGTCGGCATCATCAAGCCCGGCGACATTCCGCCGACCGGCGGCCTGTATCTGCTCGACGTGGTGCCGGACGGCGAGCCGCGTTTCGGCTTTCCCAACATCAGCGACAACGCGGAGATCGGCGAGCTGATCGCCTGCGGCGCGCATGTGATTCTGTTCACGACCGGACGCGGCTCGGTGGTCGGCTCGGCGATCTCGCCGGTGATCAAGGTATGCGCGAATCCCGCGACGTATCGCAATCTCTCCGGCGACATGGATGTCGATGCGGGCCGCATTCTCGAAGGCCGCGGCACGCTGGACGAAGTGGGCCGCGAGGTGTTCGAGCAAACGGTGGCGGTATCGCGCGGTGCCGCTTCGAAGTCGGAGACGCTTGGTCATCAGGAATTCATCCTGACGTACAAGACGTTCGAACCGGTTGGACCGGCTTGCCTGCCGTCGAGCGCCGCAGCGCAGCATCGGGTGGTCGCGATCGAGCCGCACTGAGCGGCTGCGTCCTCGCCGCGCGGTTCGGGCGGCAAGCCGTCTGCACACACCGTGGGCAAAACTTGCCCATGCATGGTAAAACACGACAAATTGGAGACGCGCTCAATGACCGCAACGATCGGATCGAAGATCGGGCAACGGCGCCGCATCGGCCGCGGGCCGTTGCAGGTGACCGGTTTGGGACTCGGCACGGCGCCGCTCGGCGGCCTCTACCGCGATCTGTCCGATGAAGAAGCTCATGCCACCATCGCCGCCGCGTGGGATGCCGGCGTGCGCTACTTCGACACCGCCCCACACTACGGCAACACGAAGGCCGAGCATCGTCTGGGCGACGCCTTGCGGCGCTATCCGCGCGCCGACTATGTGTTGTCCACCAAGGTGGGCCGCCGCTTCGTGCCGCGCACCACGCCTTTCGACGACAAGGAAGGCTGGCAAAATCCGCTGCCTTTCGAAGCGATCTACGACTACACGCACGACGGCATTCTGCGGTCGTTCGAAGATAGCCAGCAGCGCCTCGGCATCGTCGATATCGACATTCTGCTGGTGCACGACATTGGCCGTGTCACGCACGGCGACAATCATCCCCATTACTGGCGGCAACTGACCGAAGGCGGCGGCTTTCGCGCGTTGGACGCGTTGCGCTCTTCTGGCGCGATCAAGGCTGTCGGACTCGGCGTCAACGAAGGCGCGGCGATACTGGATGCGATGGCCGAGTTCGATATCGATTGCGCGTTGCTCGCGGGCCGTTATACGCTCCTCGAACAGACCACGCTCGACGACCTGTTGCCGGCCTGTGAAAAACGTGGCGTCAGCATCCTGTTAGGCGGCGCGTTTAATTCGGGCATTCTGGCGCGCGGTGTCCAAGGCGATCTGAAATTCAACTACGGCGAGGCGCCGCCCGAAGTGATCGAGCGCGTCGCGCGGCTTGAAGCAGTGTGCCGTACGCACGGCGTGCCGCTCGCGGCCGCCGCCTTGCAGTTTCCATATGCGCATCCGACGGTCGCCACGGTGTTGACCGGCGCGCGCAGTGCCGATGAATTGCGCGAGAACGCCGCGTCGTTCGAGCTGCCGATCCCCGCGGCCTTGTGGTTCGCGTTGCGTGAGGAAGGTTTGCTCGACAGCCGCGCGCCCGCGCCAGAGGATTGATTCGACGATGCATATCGATGCCCACCAGCACTACTGGGATCCCGCTCGTGGCGATTACGAGTGGCTCACGCCGGAACTGAAAATCCTTTACCGGACGTTTGGCCCGGAGGATCTCAAGCCGTTGCGCGAACGCGCGGGCATCGAACGGACGGTGGTGGTGCAGGCGGCGCCGACCATCGACGAAACGCGTTATTTGCTGGACCTGGCGCGTCATGAGCCGTCGATTGCGGGCGTGGTCGGCTGGGTGCCGTTGTTGCTGCCCACCGCGCCGCAGGTGATCGAAGCGCTGGCGCACGAGCCGAAGTTCAAGGGCGTGCGGCCGATGCTGCAGGACCTGCCGGACGACACCTGGATCGCGAACCCCGACCTCACGCCGGCAATCGAAGCGCTGATCGCACATGACCTCGCCTTCGACGCGTTGATTTATGCGCGCCACGTCGAGCCGTTTGAAACTTTCGCGACGCGCTTTCCAGCGTTGCGTATCGTCGTCGATCATGGGGCGAAGCCGCCCATCCGCTATGGACGCGCGGGCTACCAAAGCTGGGCCGACGCCATCACGCGGCTCGCGCAACTGCCGCACGTGCATTGCAAACTGTCGGGCCTCGTCACCGAGGCGTCGCCGGGTTGGACCGAGGAGACGCTGCACCCGTATGTCGAGCATCTGCTGAAATCCTTCGGCCCGGCGCGTTTGATGTGGGGCAGCGACTGGCCGGTGCTCGATCTGAACGGCGACTATCTGCTCTGGCATTCGGTGGCGAACACCTTGCTCACGTCGTTGAGCGACGCCGAGCGCGATGCGGTTTTCGGCGGCAATGCCGCCGCGTTTTATCGATTGTGATTTCTGGAAGAGACAAGCAACAGCCCATTCAACTGGAGTCGTAGATGACACAAAGACTGGCCGGCAAGACGGCCCTGATCACGGCGGCAGGACAAGGCATCGGACTCGCCACCGCCGAACTCTTCGCACGCGAAGGCGCGCGCGTGATCGCCACGGATATCCGCATCGACGGACTCGCCGGCAAGCCGGTCGAGGCGCGCAAGCTCGACGTGCGCGACGACGCGGCGATCAAGGCGCTAGCGGCCGAGATCGGCGCGGTCGACGTGCTGTTCAACTGCGCGGGCTTCGTGCACGCGGGCAATATTCTCGAATGCAGCGAAGAAGATTGGGACTTCGCTTTCGACCTGAACGTGAAGGCGATGTACCGCATGATCCGCGCGTTCCTGCCCGCCATGCTGGACAAAGGCGGCGGCTCGATCATCAATATGTCGTCGGCGGCGTCGAGCGTGAAGGGCGTGCCGAACCGCTTTGCGTATAGCGCTTCCAAAGCCGCGGTGATCGGGCTGACCAAGTCCGTTGCTGCGGACTTCATCACGCGTGGTGTACGCTGTAATGCGATCTGCCCGGGCACGGTGGCTTCGCCGTCGCTCGAACAGCGGATCGTCGCGCAGGCTCAGGCGCAAGGCGCGACGCTGGACGCCGTGCAGGCCGCCTTTGTCGCGCGTCAGCCGATGGGCCGCATCGGCAAGCCGGAAGAGATCGCCGCGTTGGCGCTGTATCTCGGGTCCGACGAGTCATCGTTTACCACGGGCCATGCGCATGTGATCGACGGCGGCTGGTCGAACTGACGTACGCCGACGTATGCCGACCCAAGCTGAACCACGAACTGAACACCACTGAAAGGAAGTGCCAGGATGAAACTGCTTCGTTATGGGCCGAAGGGCCAGGAAAAGCCGGGCTTGCTCGACGCGCAAGGCAAGATTCGTGATCTGTCGAAAGTGGTCGCCGATATCGACGGCGCCGCGCTGACCGACGAAGGCCTCGCCAAACTGCGCGCGCTCGATCCGGCTTCGCTGCCGCTGGTCGAAGGCAATCCGCGCATGGGTCCGTGCGTCGGCAAGATCGGCAAGTTCATCTGCATCGGCTTGAACTACGCGGATCACGCGGCTGAATCGAATCTGCCGGTGCCCGCCGAGCCGGTCATCTTCAACAAGTGGACGAGCGCGATCAGCGGCCCGAACGACGACGTTGAAATTCCGCGCGGCTCGAAGAAAACCGATTGGGAAGTCGAGCTGGGCGTGGTGATCGGCAAGCCCGCGAAATATATCGACGAAGCCAACGCGCTCGATTACGTCGCCGGCTACTGCGTGATCAACGACGTGTCGGAACGCGAATGGCAGATCGAAAAGGGCGGCACGTGGGACAAGGGCAAGGGCTTCGACACGTTCGGCCCGATCGGCCCGTGGGTCGTCACGCGCGACGAAGTCGCCGATCCGCAGAACCTGAGCCTGTGGCTCGAAGTGGACGGTCATCGCTATCAGAATGGCAGCACGAAGACGATGGTGTTCGGCGTCGCGAAACTGGTTTCGTATGTGTCGCAGTGCATGAGCCTGCAACCGGGCGACGTGATTTCGACTGGCACGCCGCCGGGCGTCGGCATGGGCGTGAAGCCGAATCCGGTGTTCCTGAAGCCGGGTCAGACGATTCGCCTGGGTATTGAAGGGCTGGGCGAGCAAACGCAGAAGACGTACGCTGCGGAGTGATTCGCGCCTGCGGGCTTCGCGGGGTATGAAGAGCAGCGGTTCCTGCAGCAACAGGCAGGAGCCGCTTTTTTGTATGCGCGGTGGCCGATTACACGCGGCGATGCATCAGCGCTCGCCGTGTTCGGCGAGCAGTCTTGCGAGCAACGCCACTAACTGATCGACGTGAGCGTCTTCAGTGCGCCACGACGACACGCTGATGCGAAACGCCGGCCGCCCTTGCCAGACAGTCTGACCGAACCACGTTTCGCCGGACGCCTGCGCCGCTTCGCGAATCGCAACCGTCTGCGCGTCGGTCTTCGCGCGTACCAGCACCTGGTTCAGCACCACGCGGTTCACCACTTCGAAGCCCGCAGCACGCAGACCCTCGGCGATCCGCGCAGCCTGCGCGCAATGCCGGTCCACCATCTCCTGCACGCCGCTGCGTCCGAGCGAACGCAGCGCTGCCCAGATCGGAATGCCACGCGCACGGCGCGAGAACTCCAGGTTCACGTTCTTCTGCGCGTCGTGCGCGCCGGTCAGGTAGACCGCGTCGCTGTTCATCGCCGATGAAAGCGCCTGCGCGTCGCGGCAGATCGCCATGGCGCCGTCGTAGGGCGTGTTGAGCCACTTGTGGCCGTCGGTGGTCCAACTGTCGGCGCCATCGATGCCATCGGTCAGCGCCCGCTTTGACGATGCCCGCGCCCACAGGCCGAACGCGCCATCCACATGAACCCACGCGCCGGCCGCTTTGGCGCGCGGAATCAATTCCGCGAACGGATCGAACTCACCGGTGTTCACTTCGCCGGCTTGAACGCAGAAGATCGTCATGTCGTCGAGCGGCGGTAGCTGCGCGGGGTCGATGCGGCCATGCTCATCGACCGGCGCGCTAATCACGTGCTTCATGCCGAAGCCGAGCACGCGCAGCGCCTTCTTCACCGTGATGTGGGCCATCTCGGAGATCACGACGCGCACAGGCGGCGCGCCGTTCAAGCCGTCATTGTCGAAATCCCAACCCTTGCGCGCGAGCAGCGCACGCCGTGCAGCCGCGACGCAAACGAGCGTGCACGCCGTCGCGCTGGTGCCGAAGCCGATCGCGGATTCGCGCGGCAGATCCAGCGCGTCGAGCACCCAGCGCGCCGCGATTTTCTCCAGCGTGGCCGCAACCGGCGAGTTATCGAAGGTCGATGCGCATTGGTCCCACGCGCCCATCAGACGCTCGGCCGCCGCAGCCGCCGGCAGCACTGCGCCGATCACAAAGCCGTAATAGCGCGGATCGTTCGACGCGACCGTGCCGGGCGAACCATTTTCGTCGAGCAGACGCAGCACGTCAGCGGGCGCGTGGCCGTGTTGCGGGAACGCTTCGTCGAAGGCGGCGAGTTGCGCGAGCGCAGCCGCGTCCGGAAACACCCGGCGCTTGCCGATGTCGGCAAGGTAAGCGTGCGCGCGCCGGTCGGCGTCGGCAATCAGGGCAAGTTCGTTCATGTGGTTCCTTCAAGTATCGATAACGTGATGGCGTGGCAGCCCGAAGAAGGCCACGCGCCTAAAGATTGGCGAGGTCGCGGCCGAGCTTCTGCAATTCGGCGTCGATGCGCTTGTAGTAGGTGAACTTGCCGATCCGCTGCGCACGCACGAGTCCCGCATCGGCGAGGATGCGCATGTGACGCGTGGTGGTGGCGGGCGCAATGCCGAGCTTGTCGGTGATAAATGTGCAGCACACGCCGACCGTTTCGATATCGGCGTGGTCCTGATACGGGAAATGCCGCATCGGCTCTTTCAGCCAGCGCATGACCGCGAGGCGGCTTGCGTTGGCGAGCGCGTTGATGCGGGTGAGTTCGTCTGTCATGAAGCGGTACGCCGAACGGAGCCTTGTTTCGATAACATTTCGTATATTAGCTAAATGACAAAACGTGGACAAGCGAGTTCATGCCGGCGCGATGTGCTTGAGCCGACCGGCGCGATGACGTCAGCCCGCGTGTTCGTGCTCGCCGTTCTCGCTGATGCGGTTGACCGTGCCTTGTGCGACGGCAATCAGCTTTTCGCGGTTGCCTTCCATCACATACACGTTGCATTGGCAGGTCGCCTGATGCTGACCCGCGTAGACGACCTTCGCGCGAGCGATCAGCGTGCCGTTGATGGCGGGCCGCAGGTAATTGATCTTGTATTCCCCGGTCACGACCTTCGGCCCGAGCAGCAGCGCGCCCGCGAAGGTCAGCGCATTGTCGGCGAGATAGCTGATGACGCCGCCATGCACGAAGCCATGCTGCTGCCGCAACTCGTCGCGGATCGGCAGGCTCAGCGTGAGTTCGCTGGTGCTTGTCTGCATCAACTCTGCGCCTAACAGCATGCTGAACGGCTGGGCATGCAGTGCGCCGCGCGCCCGGTCGAGGAGGTCGGTCATTGTGATTCCTTCGGGCGTGGCCCGCGGTGGCAATCTGCACTGGCCTGCGTCGTGCAGTCCCTACCCACTCTAGGAAGCGCGCACGCACTGCGTCAAGGTGAATCGGCGATTCGTGCGGTGCATTGTTGCGCGGATTGATTGCAGTGGTGACGTTGACCGATGAAAAGGGGGCGTAAGGCGATCTTTGGTGGAATTGGCCTCAAGCGCGACGCGCTTATGCCGTTAACCCTGACGTAGCTCCCGTCATTCTCTGTCTTCAGGTATTCACGATGTTCAGCAAGATCAAGGTCGCATCCGGCCTGTTGTGTGTTCTAGCCGCGTTTTGCGTTTTCCAGCTTGTCACGGTGGGTTTGGGGTTCTGGTCGCTCACGCGCACGCATGACGACGTGGGCGATCTGTCGAACATCGCCCTGAAGCAGGTGGACGCGGTCAACGAAACGACCCAGCATTTGATGGACGCGCGCATCAACCTCTCGCGCGCCGGAACGCGCATGGTGCGCGGCGGCTCGGAGCCGACCGATATCGTGCAGCACGCTCGCGAACAGTTGACGGCCGCCGACCAGTCGTTCGCGGCCTTCATGAGCGCGCCGAAGACCGGCGACGATAACGGCACCCGCGCCGCCGCGCTCGCCGAGCGCTACAAGAAGCTGCACGACGCGCTCGCGGAGCTGGTGCAGTTCCTCGATTCGAACAACATCCAGGCCTTCCTGGATCAGCCAACGCAGTCGTTCCAGGACGCGTACCTCGGCGAGTCGCATAACTTCGTGCAGTTCGGCAACGCTGCGAGCCGTGCGTCGCTCGACTCGATCGATACGCGCATGGCGACTTTCCGTGCGGTCAGCATCGTGATCCTGGTGGCGCTGGTGGCCGGCACGTTCGCCGTGTACGCGGGGCTGCGCCGTGGCGTGGTGGCGCCGCTGGAAGAAGCGGGCCGTCACTTCGACCGGATCGCGCAAGGTCGTCTCGACCAACCTATCGCCGCGCGCGGCACCAATGAAATCGGCCGATTGTTCTCGGGCCTCGCGAAAATGCAGGCAAGCGTGGCGCGCACCGTGCAGACCGTGCGCGAATCCGCCGACTCGATCCACCTCGGCGCCGATGAAATCGCGACCGGCAATGCCGATCTGTCGGCGCGCACCGAAAACCAGGCGGCGTCGCTTGAAGAAACCGCGTCGAGCATGGAGGAGCTGACGGCTACCGTGCGCCAGAACGCCGAGCACGCCCGCGAAGCCAACGCGCTCGCCGAGACCGCGCTCGAGGCGACCTCGCGCGGCAGCGAAGTGGTCAACGAGGTGGTCGACAAGATGCGCGGCATTGCGCAGAGCTCGGACAAGATTGCCGAGATCATTTCGGTGATCGACGGCATTGCCTTCCAGACCAACATCCTCGCGCTGAATGCGGCCGTCGAAGCGGCGCGCGCGGGCGAGCAAGGGCGCGGCTTCGCCGTGGTGGCGGGCGAAGTGCGTGGCCTCGCGCAGCGCAGCGCGCAATCGGCGAAGGAAATCAAAACGCTGATCAGCGAATCGGTCGCTGAGATTCAGGGCGGTTCCGCACTGGTCGAGCACGCCGGCTCGGCGATGAGCAACGTGTCCGCCTCGATTTCGCGCGTCACGCAGATGATGGCGGAGATCAGCGCGTCGTCGCTCGAGCAGAGCACGGGCATCGAGCAGGTCAATCAGGCGGTGGTGCAGATGGATGAGATGACGCAGCAGAACGCGGCGCTCGTTGAAGAAGCTGCAGCGGCGGCGGCTTCGCTGCATCAGCAGACGCAGCAATTGAAGCAGGCTGTTTCTGTCTTCGAAATTTCTGAATCTGTGTTGCGGATGCAACAAATCGACGAAGCGCGAGGGCAATCGGCCGATTTTTCGTTGTCCGGTATGCGCGCAATCTAGCTCGCGAAAGCGCTCAAAAATAAAACGTCAGACAAAGAAAATGGCCCGCCGAAGCGGGCCATTTTGCATTAGACGCAAGCGCCTAAGGGTGCCTCAACGTACCTGACGGTACTTAGGCCGGCTGGATGTTCGCAGCTTGCTTGCCCTTCGGGCCTTGCTTAACTTCAAACGTCACCTTTTGGTTTTCCTGCAGGGACTTGAAGCCGCTGCCTTGAACTTCCGAAAAGTGCGCGAACAGGTCTTCGCCGCCGTCGTCCGGCGTGATGAAGCCAAAGCCCTTTGCATCGTTAAACCACTTCACAGTACCTGTTGCCATTTTTAATCCAGTAAATGTTGTGTGTTGCATTCGCGACCGCTATTTCTCAACACGAGATCGAGCGCGAAGTAGGAGTTGTATCACGTCTTAATGACGGACGCCAACCAACCAGTATTCGGGTATTCCCCCGCTCCGGTCTTTTTGAGGCCCGGAACGCAATTGGAAGGCTGTTCCCGCAGGTAGGGTAAACTGCTCGTATTACTCTTCCAGGAAAGACATTGACACATTATTTGCAAGAAGAACTTACCTCGTTCTGGAGTCGTTTGACCCCCTATCTGGCGATATTGGAGTCTAAATCACCTCAAGAAGGCGCCCCGGACCCGGTTGGCCGTATTACCGTCGATACCGAAGACCGCCAGGCTTTCGCCCTCCATGTCACCGATCAGAAGCCGCACGGCGACACATCGGACACCCCCACCGGGCACAGCGCAACTTATATGCGTTTTAAATCTGCCGACAGCGGTTGGAGCCCTTGGCAACGCGAAGAGTATTGATCGACCGGGCGGTCGGCTTTTGTGTCTGCCTCCCGTCGTGAGATCGCGGCCGGCGTTCGGCCGGCTTCGCGATCGGGTCCCGTCGCTGGCCGTTTTTCGGCCTCAGCCTTTGCGCCCACTGCGGCGTGTGCGCTCGTAAAAGTCGTTCGGCTTGGTACGAACCCACCAAACGAAAGTGCGGACCGCCTCGTCGCTGAGGAGCGCCTCCACCGTTGAATAGCGCTGCGCCAGCTCGGTTTCCGTGAACAGCGCGTGAAGCTGGCGGTGGCAAATGCGGTGCAAGGCGGCGACTTCCTTGCCGCCTTTCGTTTTCGGCACCCAATGATGCAAATCGCGTTGGCTCGCCGGGATCGGCCGGCCGCAGAGCGGGCAGATTTCGTCCGCAGGCGGAGGTCGATACCAAGGTTCGGCGAGTTTTTTGGTCATGGCCGCACGAATGGCTAGCGGAGTCTCGGGCGCCTGGCCGTTGTTTGGCGTAACCGGCGGCGTTCAGGCCGGCAACGCCTCGTAGGCGGTGGCGAGGTGATACGGCGTGGTCGACGGCATGTCGGCACGCGCCACTTCGCCCGCCGGCGTTTTGCATTCGAACCAGCCCTGCGGTCGCAGAAATCGTTGCTGGAACCGTTCGATTTGCCGGGGCAGCGTGTCCCGCGCCGACAGTTCGTCATGGCTTGCCAGCGCGCGTAGATATTCGGTTTGGGCCCAGATCCGCTGAGTCTCGTCCTTGATCCGGCCGGTTTCGTCGAGCGAGGCGTACACGCCGCCGGTTTCCCGGTCCACGCCATGTTGCTGCGCGAAGCTGAACGCACGCGGCATGGCCTCGGCGAGACCCGAGTCTTCGAACACGGCGCCCGCCTGTTTCACCAGCCAGAACCATTCGAACTGATGCCCGGGTTCCAACCGGTTGTCGTCCGCGCCAATCGGCAATTCGGCGATGCAGCCCGTGGGCGCATGCACGAAGCGCCGCGTAACCGCGCCGGCGAGACGCCGTAGCGCGGCGTCGAAAGCGTTGTCATGCGTGGCTTCGCGAGCGGCCAGCCAGGCTTCGGTCAAGTGCATCAAAGGGTTCTGGATCGGCGTGCCGGTCACGGCGGCGAAGTCCGCGGTCAGCGCGGCGTTGAACAGATCGTCCTCGGCGGCGAAGTTCGACTGGATCAGCGCGGACGTGCGATGCACGATTTCCAGCGCGTCGCGATTGCCAGAGCGCCGGGCGTACTCCGCGCACGCAAACACCACGAACGCATGCGTGTACAGGTCCTTGGTGGTGTCAAGCGGTGCGCCTTGCGCATCCACGCTGTAGAACCATCCACCGTGGCGCGTGTCCTGAAAGGTGTGCGTCAACGAATCGAACAACGCCTGCGCATGGGCTGCGTCGCCTGCTTGCGAGAACACGAACAATTGTCGCGCGCAGGCCATGGCCCGGTAACGCTCGGCGGGCAGCGGCTCGTGACCTTCTGCGCTGACCGCTTCGTAGGGCAGCTTCAGTGCGGTGTTGAAACCCGGACCGCGCCAGATCGGCAGCACCACGCCTGTGAAGTGTTCGCGCAGACGGGCAGCGAGTGCGATGGTGGAAGCAGCGGGTGGGTTCATGCTCTGCATAGTCAAATGGAACGGACAGGGTATTTCGAAGCGAAGCGACGGCGGACGTGTTTTGTTGTGTCCGTGGCCTGAGTTTCAGCGCGGCGCAGTTGTCGGCGAACGTGTCGACGAGCGTGGATGCTACCTGTTTTGCAAACCGCCAACCGCAAAATCAGGATAGCGACGAGCCGTGCGAACCGTGTCGCGATGTGCGGCCTAGCATAAAGCAAACGGGTCACACTGGCACTGCGTCACCGGTGCGGAAACCGCTTCGAATAAATTTCCGATAAGGAGGAAGAACAATGCTGGGGAATCTCGAACTCATCGCCCGTTTGATGGTGGCCGCCGCGCTCGGCAGCGTCATCGGCTTCGAGCGGGAGCGGCTTTCGTGGGCCGCGGGTCTGCGCACGCATATGCTGGTGTGCGTTGGTTCGGCGCTGATCATGATTGTCTCGGCGTATGGTTTTGCCGAAGTCCTGAAAGGCGACCACGTCGTGCTCGATCCTTCGCGGATGGCCGCGCAAGTGGTGTCGGGCATCGGCTTTCTCGGCGCGGGCTCGATCCTGCTGCGTGGCGAGATCGTGCGCGGACTGACGACGGCGGCGAGCCTCTGGTCGGTGGCCGCCATCGGTCTCGCGGTCGGCGGCGGGCTGTACACGGCGGCGATTGCGGCGACCATCATCATTCTGATCATCCTGGCCGGCATCAAGCCGCTCGAGCGCCGCTTCATCACGGTCAAACAACGGCGCCAACTGACGATGATCGTCGAGCGCGGCGCCATGACGTTCCACTCGCTGCACGACGAACTCGGCGCCGCGAGCCCGCGCGTCAAGCAGTTCGTGATGCAGCAAAGCGAAGACGCGCCCGAGTGCGACGAAGTGGTGATCACCTTGCATCGCGTGTCGAATACCGAATATGAGGCGATCTGCGGGCGCTTGCGGCAACTGCATGGCGTCAAGCAGTTCCGGCAGGACGACGCGACTTCCTGAAAACGAAAATCCTCGCCGAATGGCTTCGGCGGGCGCGGGCGGCCATGCGACAATGCGGTCTCGAAAAATTCCAACGGCATTGACGAGCGGTGCTCGGCGCCCGCTTTCCGGCGACGACCGCTCTTTTCTCTATGGCAGATTCCGTAGCATCCACGCAGTCCCGGCCTCAGCGCGCCGCTTCGAAGAAGCGCCGCCAGGCCACCGTCCCGACCGAAACCGAAAACAAGCTGGCGCGCGCCGCGCGCTCCGCACAACGCCTCGCGCAACTGAGCGACGCCTCCCGCGACGACAGCACGCTCGACCTGTTCCCCGACGATCCCACCCGCGCCACGCTGGAAGCGATGAATATCGACATCCGGCAAGGTACGCTGCATGGTTTCGAATTGCCTGATGTGGTGTTGGCCGCGGTCGGCGCGATCGACGGCGGTGATGGTTTGGCGGTGGACGCGCGGGCAACGCGCCGTGCGCCGCGCGTGGCTAAGGCCGATGACCAATCGGTGCCGGTTAATGCGTTATTGAGCGGGCTCGAAATCGAGCCGCTGGTGGTGGCTTCGCCGGCTGGCGAGCCGGCTGCGGGCGATGCGAAACCGGCAGCGGACACGGTCGCGTCTGCCGAAGAGAAATCGGCGGCACCGGCGCGCGATGCATCGGCGACGCTTACCCCGGTGCCGCTTACCCCTGCGATGGCGGCAGCGACCGTGGCGCGCAGCGTGACCGCGCTGCGCCAGGCGGCTGAGCCGGATTCGACGGGCGGTGGGGCGGCTGTGTCGAATGCCGTCGGTGGCAAGGCGCCGCAACGCTTCGCGGCGACTTTTGTTAAGGCGGCTTCGGCTTCTGCTTCGCAGGATCCGGCCGGGGTCGCGACCAACGTGACGGGCGCAACGGACGAACCGGCGGCGGCACAACCGGACGCTGCTACTGAAGGGCCGAAGCTGGGCGCGGTGCCGAACCAGCATGGGGCGCCGACGGAAGCTGCAATCGCCGCGCGGGACAGCGCGGCGTCGGAGACGTCGATGAATTCCTCGGCGTCTGCGCAAGCTAACGCCGCGTCCGCCACACCTTGGCGGGAAGCCCGGCGTGCCGAAGCGGCCGCAGCTGCGCCGGAACTCGATCGCCTGCGGGCAACCGCGTTCGCCGATACCGTCGACGCGCTGTATGGCGTGATCGCCGATCAACGCCACGCCGCGACCGATCACTCACGGCGCATGAAGTGGATGCTCTCGATCGTGGTGGGCGCGTTGCTGGTGACGGTCGCGATCGGCATCACGCAAACGTTGCTGCTGATGCGCCTCACGCGTGAGACCACCGCCCAGCAGCATCGCATCGAGCAGATGATGCAGAACCAGCAGGCAGCCATGGCCAGCTTGCTCGACACGCACATGGCGATGGCGACTGCAGCCGCCGCCAATGCCGCCTCCGACGCGGCCGCGGCAACGCCCGCCGCGCCCCAGCAAGCCGCCGCGACGGCGACGCATGCGAGGCGCGCAGCGCGAGCGCAGCATGTACATAAGCAGAAGGCGGTTGCCCCGCACTGACAGTCAGTGAGCGCCGCGCCGGCGACAAGCCGGTTGCGGTGATTCAGCTTTCTACTGCTTTCGGTGTCCGCCCCGCGCAGCCGGCAGCCCCGCCCAGCGCTCAGCTACCAGCGTCTGTCAACGCGACCCTGAACGTGCCAGACGGTGCGGCGCCATCATCCACCTGCACCAACCAGCGGCGAGAGCCAAAAGTTCGTCCGCAACAGAGATCCGGTGACGACCCCGCTCCAGAGGCACACCCCTCGTGACCCTGAAATCAAAAACAGGGACGTTGTCATGATGCAACGCAACATATGAAAAATACCCGCGACAAAGCACCACGCCGAAAAATTGCTGCATTGCACTAGCTTTTGCCTAGGGAAAACCCTATAATCCTTCTTAAGGGAAAACCCTAGCAAATGCAGTAACTAACCGGGAGTCGCCATGAGCTTCATTTTTGCATTGTTCCAAAAGGTCAGCGACCTCTTTGCGTCGCCCCATCTGCCGCTGGATTCGGACTACTCGTACGAAGCGCGTAGCCGCGAAGCAGAACGCGTGCGTAGAGCACAAGCTACGTTGTTCGGCGTCAAGCTGAGCGACTAAGAGCAAAGCCGTACCGGCCCAAGCGCGGAGCAACCGCGTACGGGCGCGCACTTTGGGTGCGCATAGCATCACCGTTGAAGCCACAGTTCGCGAAACGCGTACCGTGGCTTTTTGTTTTTCTGGCTCGTTTCCACCGCTCGGGCCTTGGCTCTGAATATTTCCCGGCCGAAATGGATGTAACCGAGGCTGAAAGATGGCCGCCGAGCCCAAGAGGTCCAATTACGGCGCATGGCTTTGCAGACAGGGCGGGACGGGCAAAATGCACTCCGACCATCCGTCCCTTTCTATGAAATGTGCGCTTACAAGTGCTCACGTCTTCATGCGGTTTGCGCCGCTAAAGTTGGTCTCAAGCGTACGGCGTCCGGTTCGAGCCTGAAGGTGCAGGTCCAGGCCGATCTCGAGCACGGACGCCGGCTTGATACAAAACTCTGATGGGAGGTCACTATGAAAACCTTGAACAAGACATCGCGTTCGATCATGGCAACCTTGCTGGCAGGCGGCGCATTGCTCGCGGCCGGCAGCGCATTCGCTCAAGAACGCGTGGTTGTCGAAAACGGCCCGGGACCGGCGGTCTACGGTCAGCCGCACATGATGCCGGTGGGCGTCTCGATCAATATCGGCTGGCACGGCGATCGTTACTATGACGGCCATCGCTATTGGGCGCACGACGAGTGGATGCGCCATCATCCGCACGACTACGATCCGCATCACCGCGACGAGCATCGCCCGCCCCCGCGCTACTAATTGGCGCGTGACGGCGCCGCACGACGCGGCGTCGGCCTGAAGTCCACAAAGCCGGTCTTTCCTCGCGAAAGACCGGCTTTGTCACGTTCGGGCTTACGAATCGGCTTGCTGCGCTATGCTTGAACGCTTTTATCGACGGCAGCAGGAGAGCGGCTTGGACAAGGCAGTGATTGGCGTGGTGGGCACGGGGTTGATGGGCGTCGGCATTGCGACGCAAAGCGCGTTGCACGGACACAGGACGATCGTTCATGACGTCGATCCGGCGCGTCTCGCGAGCGTCGCGCCGAAAGCGCAAGCGGTGCTCGACGAACTGATCGACGCCGGGCGCATCGACCCGGCGGCCAAACAGGCGGCGCTGGCGCGCATCGAAACACACGCCGAACTCGACGTGATGGCATCGGCGCAATTCGTGATCGAGGCGATTCCCGAGGTGCTCGAACTGAAGCATCGCCTGTACGCGGCGCTGACCCAGTTGCTGGCCGACGACGCGATTCTCGCGAGCAACACCAGCGGTTTTCATCCCGATCAACTCGCCGCCCCGTTGCGCGCGAAAGACCGCTTTGTGATCGCGCATTTCTGGAATCCGCCGCACATGATTCCGCTCGTCGAAGTCGTGCCGGGCACGGCGACCGCACCCGAAGTGACGCAGCAGACTGCTGCGTTGATGAGTGCGATCGGCATGGAGCCCGTTGTGCTGGCGAAAGCGATTCCGGGGTTCGTCGGCAACCGGTTGCAGTTCGCGATGCTGCGCGAGGCGTTGCATATCGTGCGCTCGGGCGCGGCAACGCCGGACGTGGTCGATCGCGTGATGAAGGCGTCGCTGGGCCGCCGCTGGGGGATCGTCGGACCGCTCGAAGGCGCGGACATGGGCGGCCTCGACACCTTCCTCGATATCGCTTCCCATCTGATGCCGGAACTGGCCAAAGACGAAGACGTGCTCGATCTATTGCGCGAGCAGGTCGAAGCAGGGCGTGTCGGCGTGCGCAGCGGCGCGGGTTTCCATGACTGGGACGACGCGCATCTGGAGCACGTAAAGCAAGGGCGCAAGCGTGTGATCAGTCGCGGTTGATTGAAGCGAAAATGGCGAGGCTTGAAAGTGCGGCGTCACAAGAAGCCTCGCAGCCAAAGCACACCCAGCAGCCCGCGCCGCTCTGCGGTATAAATGCCGTTTCGCCTCATCTGCAAGGCCCACAATCTCCATGTCCCACTACTTCTACGACCCCGCCACCGGCCATGGCCTCCCGCACGATCCGTTCAAAGCCATCGTCGCGCCGCGTCTGATCGGCTGGATTTCCTCGCGTGACACCGCGGGCACATTGAACCTCGCGCCGTACAGTTTCTTCGGCGCGTTCGCCAGCTTTCCGGCGATCATCGGTTTCTGCAGCGAAGGCCGTAAAGACAGCGTCGCCAACATCGAAGCCACCGGCGAGTTCGTCTGGAATCTGGCCACCAAACCGCTCGCCGAGCAGATGAACCGCTCGTCGGCGCCCGTTCCGCCGCACGTCGACGAATTCGAACTCGCGGGGCTCACTCCCGCGCCGGGCCGCAACGTGGCCGTGCCGCACGTCGCGGAATCGCCGGCTGCGCTCGAATGCAAGCTGCTGCAAGTGGTGCGGCTGCATGCAATCGACGGCACGCCGATGGACAACTATCTGTCGCTCGGGCAAGTGGTCGGCGTGCATATCAACGAGGCGTATCTGAAAGACGGCTTGTTCGACACGCACGCGGCGCAGCCCATCATGCGCGCCGGCTACCGCGCCGACTACGCGGAAATCGGCGACATGTTCCAGATGTTCCGCCCGACCGCATAGACGGCACAGCGCTCAAAACCACTCGCGCCATGCTAGATGGCGCGACATTCACGGCATCGCCTCCGAATCGCGCAAGAGCAAAAAGCAGCGCCCGCACACTGGCGCGCTTGATGCTTGCAACCGACGCTCCAACGCGTCGTTTTCAACTGCCGGCTCACTCGCGAGGAGCGCGATCATGTCCACCGAATTCGCCACGCAATTCAGTCATGTCCGTCCGCAAGACACGTCCTATGAGGATCAGGGCTTACGCGACTTTTTTCTCTACCGCGATTTAGGTATCGCGCAGGCGACCGGCGGCAAGGTGCTCGCGCAACTCGTCAAGGCGAATCACGCACCAGAGCAAGGCACTGGCTGGCACCGTCATGAAGCCGATTTCCACATTGTGATCATGTTGAAGGGCTGGGCGCGCTTCATGTACGGCGACAAGGAAACGCTCGTCGCCGCCGGCGACTGTGTGCACCAGGCGCCGGGTATCGTCCACTATCTGTTCGACTACTCGGAAGATATGGAGTACATCGAAATCGTCTCGCCGGCCGATTTCAAATCGATCGAAGTCGAAGGGCCGTGCGACGTGCCGACAGTGAAGCCCTGGAAGAGCGCTGCGGCTTAGCGAACGTGGAAGGCGGCTGCACGCTTGAGTAGCGGGTACTACGCAATCGAGCAAGCAAGCAGGCAGCCGCCGCGCGCTTCCGAACAACAACTCATTGCGCGGCGGGCGGCCGTCTACGCGGAGTGCGCGCCGTCTGCGGCTTGATGGCCGCAGCCGAACGCGCACTCGACGTGGTGCTGGTGCCGTTCGCAGCGTCCATGGCCGCCGCATCCACGTCCACATCGACCACCGCCGTTGCCGCCGGCGCTGCTGGAGTGACTTCCGCAGCCGTCGCGGCTGGCACCGGCTGAATCGTGCGCGCTCGTGAACTCACCAGCACCGCGCGCGGTTCGTTGTCATAAATCACGGCGCGCACGCGCGGATAAATGTGCCGCTCCCAGCGGTGTCCATTGAACACGCCGTAGTGCCCCACGCCGGTCTGCACGTGATGCGTCTTCAAATACGGCCGCAGCTTGTCGCACATGTCCTGCGCGGCGAGCGTCTGACCGACGGCGCAGATATCGTCCTTCTCGCCTTCGACAGTAAGCAACGCGGTGCGGCGAATCTTAGACGGTTCGACGAGACGCCCTTTCACTTCGAGCGCATGCAACGGCAGTGCATGACGCTGAAAAACCGTATCGACGGTTTCCAGATAAAAGTCGGCCGTGAGATCCATCGTCGCGAAGTATTCTTCATAGAACGTGCGGATCGTGTCGGCTTTCGCTGGATCGCCTTTGGCGCGCTCGTAATACATCGTCTCGAACGAGTCGAGATGGCGGTTGAGATTCATCGCCATAAACGCGGTCAGCTGCATGAAGCCCGGATACACGCGCCGGTGCGCGCCCGCAAAACCGAACGGCACCGCGCTGATCAGCTTCTGCTCGAACCACTCCAGCGGTTTGCTTTTGGCGAGTTCGTTGACGCGCGTCGGGTTGATACGCGTGTCGAGCGGACCGGCCATCAGCGTCATGCTCGCCGGTTGCGCGGGATGATCGTCGGCGGCCATGAGCGCGACTGCGGCCAGCGCGGCGACGGTCGGCTGGCACACGGCGAGCAGATGCGCACCGGGCCCGATCGTTTCGGTGAAGTCGATCACGTGCTGCACGAATTCGTCGAAGCCGAAGCGGCCCTGGCTTAGCGGCACGTCGCGCGGGTTGTGCCAGTCGGTGATGTAGACGTCGTGTTCGGCCAGCATCGTGCGCACGGTGCCGCGCAGCAGCGTCGCGAAGTGGCCGGACATCGGCGCGATCACCAGCACGCGCGGTTGCGGCACCGACGGCGGCGTCTCCTTACGGAAATGCAGCAGCGAACAGAACGGCGTGTGCGCCGCGACTTCCTCGACGACCGCCACGGATTTGCCTTCCGATATCACGCTGTCGATCTCGAACGGCGGTCGCACGGGCGTGAGTCCGGCCAGCGTCAACAACTCGCAGGCCGCGCGGATGGAGCGTCCATGCGACGTTTCGCCGAACGCAGGCCACGCGTCGAGCGAATGATTCACCAGCGCCGCGCCGTGCCGCATCGGCAGCATCATGTCGGCGAAAGCCTGGTATGTGGGATATGCGAACAGGTTCATAACCTTCGCACGAATGCTGAAGAGGAAGGAGCGCAAATAAAGGCAAGTCATGTGCCATGCACGCATACGCACTGGCGTAGCCGTGCCCTCACGTTGGCATAGCATTTGCGCGAGTCGGGGGAGCGGGCCGTATTTGCCGCGCTTTGGTGCGCGCGCGCACGGCAACGTGCATGCATGGCGTCAGGCGCCGGTCGAGCGCCTCATCTGGAGGAGGATCGTATGGCGAATACCACGCTCACCATCAGCAGCAAGAACTATTCGTCGTGGTCGTTGCGCGGCTGGCTGCTGACCAAGTTCAGCGGTTTGCCTTTTGAAGAGATCGTGATGCCGATCGACGATCCCGCGGCACGCGCCGAACTCCTGCTGCTGTCGCCGTCGATCCTGGTGCCGTGCCTCGTGCACGACGGCATCAAGGTCTGGGACACGCTGGCGATCGCGGAATATCTGAATGAATTGAAACCGGACGCGAAGCTGCTGCCCGAAGATATTCGCGCTCGCGCGCATTGCCGCTCGATCTGCGGCGAGATGCATTCAGGGTTCGGCTCGCTGCGCTCGGCTCTGCCGATGAACCTCAAAGCGCACTTTCCGGGCTTCAAGGTGTGGGCGCGTGCGCAGTCGGATATCGATCGGATCGTGACGATCTGGGGCGATTGTCTGAAGCAGTACGGCGGGCCGTTTCTGTTCGGCGAGCGCACTGCGGCGGACGCGATGTACGCGCCTGTAGTGACGCGTTTCGTGACCTACGACGTCAAACTCGATCCGGAGATCGTCGAATACGGACAGCGGATCATGGCGCTGCCCGAGATGCAGGAGTGGATCGCCGACGCGCAACAGGAGGTGGAGGAGATCGACGAGCTGGACGTCGAGTTCTGAAGAAGCAGAGCGGCGACACTGCCGTAACAGCGGGCGGCGTTCAGCGTGACGAACCACACCACACCGCGCCGCCACCACAGCGCCTCAATCGCGCCCGCTTCCCAGTTTGAACACGCTGACCACTTGCGCGAGACGCGCGGCCTGATCGCGCAACTCGGCCGCCGCGAGTTCGGCCTCGCCGACAATCGTCGCGTTCTGCTGGGTGGCTTCGCCGATCTGCGTGACGGCGAGATTCACCTGCTCGATGCCGCCCGATTGCTCGCGCGAGGCGACGCTAATCTCGCCCATGATCGCCCGCACCTGGCCGACCTGTTGAACGATGCCCTGCATCGTCGAGCTGGCTTCTTCGGCGATCTGGAAACCGTTTTGCACAGTCGCCGTGGATGTCGCGATCAGGCTCTCGATCTCCTTCACCGAAGCCGCGCTGCGTTGCGCCAGCGCGCGCACTTCCGAGGCCACGACCGCGAAGCCCTTGCCGTGCTCGCCGGCGCGCGCCGCTTCCACCGCTGCGTTCAGCGCGAGGATATTGGTCTGGAATGCGATGCCTTCGATCACGCTCGTGATCTCGGCGATCTTTTGTGACGAGCGGCTGATCTCGCCCATTGTCGACACCACGCGTTCGACAGCGCGGCCGCCTTCGAGCGCGGCATCGGCGGCGCGCGTGACGAGCGTGTTGGCTTGCGCGGCGTGGTCGGCGTTCTGCTGCACGGTCGAGGTGATCTCTTCCATGCTGGCCGCCGTTTCCTCCAGGCTGCTCGCCTGGGTGGCGATCCGCGCGGCGATATTGCCGCTGCCGGTGGCGATCTTTTCGGTGCCGTGCGACATATCCGTCGACGCATTGCGCACTTGCGAAACGATGCGCGCGAGACCTTCGCCGATGCCGTCGATCGACTGCATCAGGCGCCCGATTTCATCGGCGCGCGCGTTCGCGCCTTGCGCGACGCGCACGCTCAGATCGCCCGAGGCGAATCGTTCGGATGCCTTGGCGGCTTCGTCCAGCGGGCGGCTCACGAGGCGTCGCACCGCAAACAGGAACACGGCCGCGAATACGCCGACGAGCACCAGGCCGAGCAGCAGGAATTCGTTGCGCGTGGTGATGACGTCGGCCATCACTTCGTCGCGCGGCGCGACGCCGCCCACCAGCCATTGCCATTCCGGCACGGTGACGAACGACACGAACTTGTCGCGCGAGCCGCGTTCGCCGAGTGTCGCATCGGCCGAAGTGTATTCGAGCTGGCCTTCCTTCATGTCGAGCATTTGCTGATACGGCGCGTTTGCGTTGTCGGCGTTCTGGCCGGCGGCGGCCGGATGCACGATCAGCTTGCCGCGCTCCGCGCCGTTCGACGCATTCACGACGAAGTAATACCCACTGTCGCCGATCTTCAGGTTGCGAATGCCGTCCTGCACCGACTGGATTTCCTTGTCCACATTCACGCCGACGAACAGCGCGCCGATCACGCGGCCGCTCGCGTCCGTGATCGGCCGGTATTGCGTGATCAAACGTTTGCCAAAAAGCGCGGCGAGTCCCGTATAAGGCTTGTTGGCGAGCAGCAGCGCGTAGGCCGGCGCCTTGCGGTCGAGCAGCGTGCCGATCGCGCGCGAGCCGTCCTGTTTCTTCAGCGACGTGGTGACGCGCACGAAGTCATCGCCGCTGCGCGCAAAGATCGTGGCCACCGCGCCGCTGCGTTCGAGAAACAGATCGGGGATGGAAAAGTCCATGTTCAGGACTTTGTCGCCTGCCTTGATGGTCGGCGTGGCGACGCCGCCAATGTCGACCTTCTGGGTTTCGTCGAGCGTGTAGCCAGCGGGCAGAAAGCTCGCGAACAGCGACATGGAGCGATCGACCTCGTTCGACAAGGCTTTGTCGAACAGCTTGATCATCGCGGCGATCGAGCGGTCCCTATCGGCGATGCGTTGGAGCACCTGATCGCTGATCTGCTGGCCGGCGGTGCGGGTGAGCGCCCACGTGAACGCGGCGAAAATCAACGCCACCAGTACGCACGAAAGAATGGCGAGCCGCGCGCCGACGCTGGCGCGGCGCAAAGAGAGAAATTCCATGGACGTTTTTGTGGAGTAAAGGAGGACAAGTGCTGCATGAGCCGGGCGTAGGCATGCCCGGCATCGATGACTTGTTTACGGCCACGGCGTCCGCTTTCTTTAGGGATTCGAAAGCATTTCGTAATTGGTTCTGCTGGCAGCGGGGCGTTCTGGTGCTCGGCGCGCTCAGTGTGTCGAACTGCGCTGCGCGCCGCATGGGGCGCGCGCCAATGGCTAGCGAGCCGAACGACCCTGCTCGCCGCGCCAGGTGCGCAGCAACAGCGCGTTGGTCACCACACTCACGCTCGAAAACGCCATTGCGGCGCCAGCGAGCATCGGGTTCAGCAAGCCCAAGGCGGCCAGCGGAATCCCAATCAGGTTATAAACGAACGCCCAGAACAGGTTCTGCTGGATCTTGCGCCACGTCCTGCGCGAGATGTCGATGGCGTCGGCCACGAGCGCCGGATCGCCGCGCATCAGCGTAATGCCGGCCGCGTGCATGGCGACGTCGGTGCCGGTCGCCATCGCGATGCCGATGTCGGCGGCGGCGAGAGCTGGCGCGTCGTTGATGCCGTCGCCCGCCATGGCCACGATGCCGGCGCTGCGGATTTTCAGGTCGCGGATCACGCGGGCCTTGTCGTCGGGCAAAACTTCCGCGTGGAATTCGCCGATGCCGAGCGCTTTCGCCACGCTCGCCGCGCTGCCGCGATTGTCGCCGGTGACCAACACGCTTTTGATGCCCATTTGCGCGAGCCGTTCGACGGCGACGCGTGCGGTCGGCTTGACGGTGTCGCCGAAAGCGATCAAGGCGAGTGCCGCGGGCGCTTGCGGCTTGCGCTGCATGAGCCAGGAGACGGTGTTGCCCGCGGCCTCAAGCTCGTGAGCACGAGCGGCCAGCTCCGGCGGCAGGTCGATGCCGAGTTCTTTGAGCCAACGTGTGCTGCCGAGCGCCAGTGTGCGTCCGTCGACGTCCGCTTCGACGCCGCGCCCTGCGATCGCGCGCGCGGCGCTCGCATGCTGCGGCGTGATTTGTCCTGACGCCAGCGCGATGCCAGTGTCTGTCGCCACCGCACCGCCAGTGTCCGCCACCGTCCCATCGCCGCTATTCCTCACCGCGACTTCATGCGCCTTCAACACCGCCCGCGCCAACGGGTGATCGCTATTGCGTTGCACCGCTGCGGCAAGCGCCAGCGCTTCATCGCGGCCAATGCCGCCAATCGGCTCGAAAGCCGTCACCGACGGCTGGCCAAGCGTCAATGTGCCAGTCTTATCGAACGCGACGATCGTCACGCGATGCGCGGTTTCCAGCGCTTCGGCGTCCTTGATCAGCACGCCATGCCGCGCCGCGACGCCGGTGCCGGCCATGATCGCCGCTGGCGTGGCCAAACCGAGCGCGCACGGGCACGCGATCACCAGCACGGCGACCGCGTTCAGAATCGCGGTTTCGCCGCCAGCACCCGCCATCAACCAGCCAACGAGCGTGAGCGCGGCAATCGCCAGAATCGCCGGCACGAAGATCTCGCTGACCCGGTCGACGAGGCGCTGGATCGGCGCCTTCTCGGCCTGCGCGCTTTCCACGAGGCGAATGATCCGCGCGAGCGTCGTTTCCGCGCCGATCGCGGTGGTCGTCACGGCAATCGCGCCTTCGCCGTTGATCGAGCCGGCGGTGACCGCGTCGGCCACCTGCTTCGGCACCGGCAGGCTTTCGCCCGTGATGAGCGATTCGTCGATATGCGTGCGGCCTTCGAGCACCGCGCCGTCGACCGGCACGCGTTCGCCGGGACGCACGATCACCACCGTGCCGACCCGCACCTGCGCGAGCGGCACGTCGCGTTCGTCGGCGCCGACGCGAATGCGCGCGCGGTCGGGGCGCAGCGCGTTGAGCGCGCGGATAGCGTCCGTGGTCTGGCGCTTGGCGCGCGCTTCGAGCCACTTGCCGAAACGCACCAGCGTGATCACGACCGCCGACGCCTCGAAATACAGATGCATCATGTCGCCGGGATGGGTCGCCAGTTCGTACACGCTGATGCCATACGCCGCCGACGTGCCGAGCGCCACCAGCAAATCCATGTTGCCCGCGCCGGCCCGCACGGCGCGATAGGCCGCGCGATAGAAGCGCGCGCCGAACACGAACTGCACGATCGAGGCGAGCGCGAGCTGCAGCCACGGTGAGAGCATCGCGTGCAGGCCGAACCATTCGCCGACCATCGGCGCGACGAGCGGCAGCGTCAGCACGGCGGAGGCAAGCACGGCGGCCAGTTCGCGGCGGGTCTGATCGCGCTTGCGGTCGGCGGGCGCGGTTTGGTCGGCGTGATCCACAGCCGCCGATGCATCCGGCGGCACGATCAACGTCGCTTCGTAGCCCGCTTTCCTGACGGCGGCGATCAGCGCGTCCGGCGCGGCGGCCGCGCCGTCCAGACTGACGGTTGCGGTTTCGGTCGCCAGATTCACCGACGCGCCGACCACGCCCGGCACTTTCGCCAGCGCTTTTTCGACGCGCATTGCGCACGAGGCGCAGGTCATCCCGCCGATCGCCAGTTCCGTGGAGTGCTCCGCCTCGGCAACGGGCGCAGGCGTCTCCGTGGAGGTCGAGGCGGACAGCATGGCGTCGTAGCCCGCCTTGCGCACGGCGTTGGCGAGCGTCTCGGGATCGACGCCGGCGTCGCTTTCAATGCGCGCTCGCTCCGTGGCGAGATTCACGGAGGCCCGCGTGACGCCCGGCACTTTGGCGAGCGCTTTTTCGACGCGCAGCGCGCACGAGGCGCAGGTCATTCCGCCGATGTCGAGTTCGGCGGTCCGGGCGGAAGGGGAGGCAGCGTCCGCGGGGCGCTGCGGGTTGGCAAGTTCGGTCATGGTAGGCAAGGCTCGTGGCGGCATCGGGCCGCATCATGAACCCAGTATCGACCTTCCCATGATGGGAAGGTCAAGGACGAATTGCAGGGCGCGTTTCGAAGCCGCCCGCACATCGCCGAAACGCCCGCTCAGAAGGCCGGCGGTGCATTCAGCATGGCTTGACCGACGGCCTGCTGGTCGTCGCTCGAGCGCGCCAGCAGGGTTTCGGCGGCGCCGCGGCGGTCGTCCGCCGCCTTGTTCTGCCCGAGCTTCCACTTGCCGACCAGCCGGGTCACCTCGATCTCGATGCCGACGATCGCACCGAGCATCTGCGAAATGAAGTCTGCGGGCGCGTCGCCCATTTTCCACGGCACCGGTTCGCCGGCTTCCATCTTGCGCGTCAGACGCGCCACCAGGCCGCGCACGAACGACTCGTCGTCGCGCACGACGATGCGGCCGTGAGCATGCACCACCATATAGTTGTAGGTCGGCACCTGCCGATGCGCTTCGTGCTTGCTCGGATACCAGTTCGGCGAAATATAAGCGGCCGGACCCTGGAAGATCACGAGCGCTTCCGGATTCGCGGCGGCTTCTTGCCACACAGGGTTCGCGCGTGCAACGTGAGCACGCAGGATGCCGTGCGTTTCACCGGCCGCGGAGGGGACTTCGAACTCGAACGGCACGTGGTTCGCATCGAGTCCGTTCGGCCCGTTGGTGATTAGCGCGCCGAAAGGCTGCTCGGCGATCAGGCGATGGAGAACCTCTGGGCGGTTCTCTTCGAAATGGGCGGGCATGTACATGAAGCGCTCCGGATACGAGAGGCGAAAGTGCAGCGATGAAAAGTCGTCCGAGGCGTGGGGTGCCGGCGCGACGTAACAAAAAACGTCAACCGTACCGCAAAAAAGCGGCTTGCGCGCGGGAACTGGCGCGAATCCTGCCTTTGCGCTTGCCTGGTGAGCAAGGATACGATACAACCCGATGTTGTCGGCATCGCGAATCGCGGACTGGCTGCGTTGGGCTTCGGGAGGCCGCGCAAACAGGGTTCGTTGCACGCCGGCGTCTCCCTTAGGACCACACGTTCCGCCACCTGAACGAATGATAAAAAATCGCCGAGCATTGTTTTCGATTCACTGGACCTGCGCGTCGTTCGCGGGCCTCGCATTTCTGGCCGGTTGCGCGTCGACCCCCACCGCGACACAAAAATCCACGGGGTGGATCAAGGACGAGGTGGCCGACTCGTACGTATTCGGCTACCCGCTCGTGCTGATGGGCGTCGCGCGCGATGCGGCGGTCGGCACCAATCCAGGCCAGGCGCCCCTCAATACGCTGCGCCACGCCCAGGCATTGCCGCCGATCGGCGCGTCCAATCCGATGCAGCCGAGTCTCGATACGTTCGATTCGACCGGCTGGCTGGACGTCGGCAGCGAACCGGTGATCGTTTCGCTGCCCGATTCGCACGGCCGCTATGTCGACGCCCGCGTGCTCGACATGTGGACCAACGTGGTGTGGTCGACCAGTTCGCAGTTCGACACGCGCGCGGCCGGCATCAAGGCGCAGGCGATCGCCTTTGTCGGTCCGGGTTGGCAGGGCGATTTGCCCAAGGGTGTGAAGCGCGTCGACGTGCCGACACGCAACGCGTGGGTGAGCGTGCGTATCCAGTTGAACGGCACGCGCGATCTGACGGCAGTCCGTAAGCTGCAGCGCGCCATTCGCGTCGCGCCGCTCAGTGTCTATGCGGGCGACGGCCGCTCCGCCTCGATCACGCCGCCGCGCAGCAATGCCGCCGACGCCGCGGCGGGCGCTGCCGGCACGCCGGCCGCGCAGGTCGCGGCGCTCGACGCGAACGGCTTCTTCACGCGACTCGCGCAGGCCTTGCCCGACAATCCGCCGACGCCGGCCGATCCGCATGCGCTCAAATTCCTATCGGACCTCGGTGTGACGCCCGGCGAGCCGGTCAAGCTGCCGAAAGCGCCGGACGCCATCGCGGCCGGTCTCGCCGACGGTCACGAACGCGTCGTCACGCCGCCGTCGAATTTGCTGAGCGGCAACGGCTGGAACTGGTTCGGCGACGGCGTGGGCAACTACGGCCCCGACTACGCGATGCGCGCCTACGCCGCTTATGCGCAACCGGGCATCGGCACGAAAGACGACGAAGTTCGCGCGGTCGTTACTCAGGACAGCGACGGTCGCGCGCTCAATGGCGCGAACCGCTACGTGATCCACTTCGCGCCGAATCAGTTGCCGCCGGTGCGCGGCTTCTGGTCGATCACCGCTTACACGAAGGACGGCGCACTCGGCGAAAGCGCGCCGGCGCGTCTCGCGGTCGGCGATCGCAATGGCGCGCGCCGCAATCGCGACGGCACGCTCGACGTGACGGTGTCGTCCACCCGGAGCAGGAGCGGCAACTGGCTGCCGGCGCCGCGTGCCGATCTGCAACTCGTGCTGCGTCTGTACGCGCCCAAGCCGCAAGCGACCGACGGCAGTTGGCAACCGCCGGCCGTCGTGCGTCAGTGATACTTGTGTCCATGACGTGACAGCCGCGCTTCAGTAGCGAGCGCTTGAAGCATCGAGCGTCGCAGGTCCGCCGCATCGGCTCGGCGGACCTGCGACGCCATCGCTCTGAGTAATGTGTAAGCCACGCCTTACATTTATATCCCACGAAAGATTCACGTCTTATACTGCCGCTTGCGGGATTTTCGTTTTCGCGGCGGGCTTGCCGCCGCACTACCCAACACCGAGCATGGCAAGCCTCAATAAAGCATCATTAGCCTCGTCCATGCAGACCGTGCGCAATGTCGCGCAGTCACGCCGCACCCGGCGTGTCATCACCGGTCTGCTGATCTTCGTTGTACTGTTTGGTCTGTTGGGCTTCTTCGCGGCACCGCCTCTGATTCGCCACATTGCCGAGCAACAGCTCAGCAAACAACTCGACCGTCCCGCTACCATCGGCCGCATTGCGCTCAATCCGTACACGCTCAAGCTCGAAGCCGACCGTGTACATATCGGCGAGCGCGGCGGCGCTGGCGACTTCGTGGATATCTCGCGGCTCATCGTGCAGCCGTCGTGGAGTTCTCTGTTTCGCGCGGCGCCGATCATCGACGAAGTGCAGCTCGATTCGCCGCGCTTTCATATTGTTCGCTACGATGCGCAGCGCTTCAATTTCACCGACCTGATCGAGAAATTCTCGAAGCAGCCGGCCAAACCCGATAGCAAACCCACGCTGTTCTCCGTGTCGAACATCAGGCTCGAAAACGGCCAGATCACGTTCGACGACAAACTCCTCGGCGCAACGCATGTAATCGATCAGTGGAAGCTCGGCATTCCGTTCATCGCCACGCTGCCGTCGAAAACCGATATCTTCGTCGAGCCGTTATTGCGTGCGCGGATCGACGGCAGTCCGCTTGCCATCGACGGCAAGACCAAGCCGTTCGCCGCGTCGCGCGAGTCGGAAGTGTCGTTGCGTTTCGACGGGCTCGATGTGCCGCGTCTCATGTCGTACGTGCCGACCAAGCTGCCGGTGATCGTGCAGTCCGGCAAACTGTCCACCGATCTCAAGCTCAACTTCGTGGTCTCCAACGACGCGCCTTCGCTGCGCGTGGCGGGCACCGTCGATATGAACGACGTGGACGTGCAGGATCAGAGCAAGGCGCCGTTCTTCGCGGCGCGCGCGCTGCATGTGGCCGCCGCGACGCTCGAGCCGTTGAAGAACCTCTATCACTTCGACGAGATCCGCATCGACGCGCCGACCGCCAATCTTGCGCGCGATAAGGACGGTGTGGTGAGCGTCGAGAAGATGTTCGCGCCCGCGCCCGCATCTGAAGCCGCTGCGGCGCAACGGCCGGCGAGCGCGCCACTTGCCGCATCCGGTTCTGGGGCCGCGGAAAAGACGGCGCCGCCGCTGGATCTGTCGATCAAACGCCTGGTGCTTAATGACGGCACCGTGAACGTCCACGACAACGCCGCCTCGCGGCCCGTCGACGTAGGTCTGCAAAAGCTGTTCGTGACGCTGACCGATTTTTCGACGCTCGCCACCGCGCCTGCGCATTACACGCTGAACACGGATTTCAAGGACGCCGGCGGCTCGCTCGGCGTGGCGGGCGCGTTCGGCCTCGTCGCGAAGACCGCGAGCGCGAAGGTCGACATAAAGTCGTTGAAACTGCCGCTGTTGCAGCCGTATATCGACACGGCGACCGTCGCGCAGATCACGGACGGCGCGTTATCCGCCACCGCCAATGTCGGCGCGAACTGGTCGAAGTCGCCGGCGGCGGTGATGGTCACCGACTCGCAACTGGACCTGCAATCGCTGAAAGTCGCGGCGCGCGACAGCAAGAATCCGCTGATCTCGCTCGCCCAAGGCAGCGTGAAGATCAAGCAGGTGGATGTGGCGGCGCGCAACGCCGAGATCGCCAGCGTCGACACGACCGGCCTCGCGGTCGATGCGCAGCGTCTGAAAGACGGCGGCATCAACCTCGCCGCGCTTGCCGGCCAGCGCGAAGCCGCGCCGCAGCGCACCGCGATTCACGCGGTCAAGAAGGCGCAGGCGGAAGGCCCCGCGTGGCACTACAAGATCGGCGAACTGAACCTGAAGGACGCCACCGCCAATTTCACCGACAACACCACGCCGCAGCCGGTGAAACTGAACATCACGTCGCTGCAGCTGAAGGTGCAGAACGTCAGCGACGACCTCAGCCGTCCGTTGCCGATCGATTTGCAGGCAACGCTGAACAGGAAGGGCACGCTCGGCGTAAAGGGCGACGTCACGGCGACGCCGCTCAAGGTGGCCGTCAAGGTGAACGCCAACCGGCTCGACGCGGCGGCCCTCGAACCGTACTTCGGCAGCAAGCTGAATGCGGTGGTCGCGAGCGCGCTGCTCAATGCGAACGGCGACCTGACGCTGAATCAGGCTAAGTCGCTGAAAGCCAATTATCACGGTGACCTGGCGCTCGTCGAAGTCCGCATGCTCGACAAGGCGACTTCCGACCCGTTCGCGGGATGGGGTTCGCTTGCATTGTCGAACCTGAAGGCCGATTACGACGAGCACGGCACGGTGGTCGACGCGGGCCGCGTCACGTTCACCAAGTTCTATGGACGCGTGCTGCTCGACGCGCAGGGCAAGCTCAACCTGAAGGACGTGGTCGCGCACGAAACCGGTGCCGCGCAATCGCTCACGCGCGACAAGAGCGGTGCCGAACCCGTGCCGTTGACGCCGCAACCGGCGTCGGCGGTCGCGGCCGCGCCGGCTCCATCATCGGCTGCGCCTGCCACGGTGACGGCGGCCACGCCGCCGTCGAGCCCGGTCAAGCTCCACTTCGGCCAACTGGTGCTGCAGCAGGGCCGTGTGACGTACACCGACAACTTCATCAAGCCGAATTTCACGGCAAACCTGGTCAACATTCAGGGCACAGTCGGCGCATTCGGCACGCAGTCCACTACGGACGCGCCGGTCGACATCGCCGCTAAACTGGCGGCCAATGGCCCGCTCTCGATTCGCGGCACGGTCAATCCGCTGATCGCGAAACCGGCGCTCGATCTGACGGCGGTCGCGCATGATATCGAGTTGACCAATCTCACGCCGTATTCGGCGAAATATGCCGGTTATCCGATCACCAAGGGCAAGCTGAACGTCGATCTGCACTACAAGCTGGCGAACGATCAGTTGGACGCGAACAACCACATCTTCATCGACCAGCTCACGTTCGGCGATCACGTCGATAACGATACGGCGACCAAGCTGCCTGTGCGGCTCGCAATCTCGCTGCTGAAGAACTCGCGCGGCGAAATCGACGTGAACCTGCCGGTGTCGGGCTCGCTGTCGAATCCCGAGTTCAGTATTGGCGGCCTGATCTGGCATGCCGTGCTCAACCTGCTGCAGAAGGCGGTGACCGCGCCGTTCTCGCTGATCGCCAACGCGTTCGGCGGCAAGGGCGAGGAGTTGGGCTACGTCGAGTTCGAACCCGGCTCGGCAAAACTCACGGACGCCGACAACCAGAAACTCGACACGATCGTGAAGGCACTGTCCGACAAGCCATCGATCCGTATGGATTTGATCGGCCGCGTCGATCCGGCGGTCGACGAACCCGCGTTGCGCACCGGCTATGTCGATCGCCTCGTCAAGCAGCAGAAGATCAAGGACGTGGTGGGCAACGGCGAGAGCGTCGATCTCTCGACCGTCACCGTCGACCCGAAGGACTACGACAAGTATCTGAGCAAGGCCTACAAGTCGGCGGACTTCAAGAAGCCGCGCAATTTTGTCGGCCTGACCAAGAGCTTGCCGGACGACGAGATGAAGAGCGCGCTCGCCGCCAACGCCCCGATCGACGACGCCAGCCTGCGGCAACTCGCGCAGCAAAGGGCGCAGAGCGTGCAGCAGTATCTGGACGGCAAGATCGACAGCAGCCGCGTGTTTATCGTCGCGCCGAAGCTGAACGCCGACGGCATCAAGGACAAGGGCGCAACGACGCGGGTCGACTTCGGTTTGAAGTGAGCGCGCTCAAGCGGCGCGCGTCGGCGCCTTCAACGCGGTTTGCTCGATCACGCGCGCGAGCGTGTCGAAGGCGGGACCGATCTTGTCGTTCGGCACGCACGCATAGCCGAGCAGCAGCCCGCGACGCGCGGGCGTATCGCTGCTGTAATAGCTCGCGAGCGGACGCACGATCACGCCGGCGTCATAAGCGGCGGCAGTCACCGCGCGATCGTTCGCGTGATCCGGCAGGCCGAGCACCAGATGCAGGCCGGCCTCGTCACCCATCACCGGCAGTTCGCTGCCGAAGCGCGCGGTGATCGCATCGATCAGAATCTGCCGCCGCTCACCGTAGAGCGCACGCATGCGCCGAACGTGCGAGGTGAGATGGCCGTCCATGATGAACTCGGTCATCACCGCCTGCTGCATCAACTGACCTTCGCGATACAACTCGGCCACGCCCGTGCGGAACGTGTCCACCAGATGCTCCGGCGCGATCATGTAGCCGATCCGCAAACCCGGAAACAGCATCTTCCCCAGACTGCCCACGTAGATCACCTGGCCGGCTTCGTCGAGTCCTTGCAGCGACGCGAGCGGACGGCTGCCGTAGCGGAACTCGCTGTCGTAGTCGTCCTCGATGATCCACACATTGTGCTGACGCGCATATTCGAGCAGCGTGCGGCGGCGCGCGAGGCTCATCACCATGCCGAGCGGATACTGATGCGACGGCGTGACGAGCGCGAGGCGCGGCGGCTGTTGCAGGTCCTGCTCGCTCGGATTCAGACCTTCGTCATCCACCGGCACGGGCACGAGGGTAATCCCCGATGACTGCAGCACGCTGCGTGCGCCCCAATAACACGGTTCTTCCACCCACGCGCGGTCGCCGACATCGGTCAACAGGCGCACCGCCAGATCGATCGATTGATGAATGCCCGTGGTGATGATGATCTGATCCGGCGTGCAATTCACCGAACGCGCCACGCGCAGGTAATCCGACAACGCCCGCCGCAATGGCCGATAGCCGCCGCCAGGCGCGTAAGTGAGCAGGTCGGGATTGGCTTCCTTCCACAAACGAGCCTGCAGGCGGCTCCATGTGCGCGCCGGAAATTCCGCGACGTCGGGCACGCCTGGCATGAACGCGCCCCACTGTTTGGCGGACACGCCGGCTTTGTCGATCAGACGCCGTCCGCGAGCCGACAGATCGTTGAGATCGCGTTTCGGCGGCTTGGTGGTTTCCCTGGCTGTGCTGTCTTCTTTGTCGACGCTCGCCACTGCCGGCTTCCGGCGCATGTTCACGGCGGCGGTGTCCGGGCGCGTGTCGGCGACGTAGGTGCCGCTGCCGGTGGTCGAGATCACGTAGCCTTCGGCGGTCAACTGGTCGTAGACGTGCAGCACCGTGTTGCGCGCGATGCCGAGGTCTTCGGCGAGCGTACGCGAGCTGGGCAGCTTGGTGCCCGGCGGCAACTGGCCGGTCAGGATCGCCTGCTGCATGAGCCGCAAGGTCTGCCGGTAGACCGGTTCGGCCGCCGTGCGGTCGAGCCGCGCGGCGAGCCAATCCGACAAGATCACGGTGTCCAAGTGGTTCTATCCGGAATAATGAAATGGTTCCATATTGTAGAACCGTAACGGTCTATAGTGAGCCACGCAATTGATGCAATCCCGCTGCCTTGCACGGGAGCCAGCCGGACCGCAGAGGAGACTTGGACGATGAAAACCGAAGACGTGATCGTCAGCTTTCGAGGTGTTCGCAAGACCTACGACGGCGAAACGCTAGTCGTCAAACAGCTCGATCTGGATATCTATCAGGGCGAATTCCTGACGCTGCTCGGGCCGTCCGGTTCGGGCAAGACCACCTGTCTGATGATGCTGGCGGGTTTTGAATTTCCCACCGGCGGCGAAATCTGGCTGGACGGCACGCTGCTCAATACCGTGCCGCCGCACAAGCGCAACATCGGCATGGTGTTTCAGAACTACGCGCTGTTCCCGCATCTGACGGTGGAGCAGAACGTCGCGTATCCGCTGACCGTGCGCAAGATTTCGGCGGAAGAGCGCGCGCATCGCACGAATAACGCGCTCAAGATGGTGCGCATGGAGAGCTTCGCGAAGCGCTATCCGGCGCAGCTTTCGGGCGGTCAGCAACAGCGTATCGCGCTTGCCCGCGCGCTGGTGTTCGAACCGAAGCTCGTGCTGATGGACGAGCCGCTCGGCGCGCTGGATAAGCAGTTGCGCGAACACATGCAGTACGAACTCAAATCGTTGCACGAGAAACTCGGCGTCACGTTCGTGTATGTCACGCACGATCAGGGCGAAGCGTTGACCATGTCCGATCGCGTCGCCGTATTCGATAAAGGCATCGTGCAGCAACTCGATACCGTGGATCGGCTGTACGAATCGCCGTGCAATGAGTTCGTGGCGAACTTCATCGGCGACAGCAACAAGCTGCGCGGCACGATCGCGAACGTCGACGGTGAGTATTGCGAATTTCATCTGATCGACGGCACGCGCCTTACCGGCCGCAATATCGGCGGCGCGCGAGCGGGTACGCCGGCGGTCGCGTGCATCCGGCCCGAGCGCATGAAGCTCGGCAACGGCTCGTCACGTCCGGGCGCCAATGCGCTCGCCGGTGAAGCCCGCGGGCTGATCTATTTCGGCGACCACGTGCGCATGCGTTGTGGTCTCCCGCAACAGGACGAGTGCTTCGTGAAGGTGCCGCTCGGCACCGGCGTGCTCGACACCTTTGCGCCCGGCACACCGGTCGCACTCGAATTCGCACCCGAGCATCTGCGGGTTTTCGCAGGGGCGTGAACGCGTCGAATACGCAATGTGTTCAACGCAGGCAGAGCAGGTCAAGCAGCACATAACAAAGTCGCACTGAAGGTACTGAAGCACACCACCAAAGGAGAGCAACACACCATGAGCAAGATCGGGAAATCGCGCTGCGCCATCGCTGTCGGTGCTGTGGCGCTCGCGCTGGGCGCCGCGCAAGTCAATGCAGCGGAATTGTCGGTCGTCAATTTCGGCGGCGCAAATGGCGACGCGCAAAAGGTTGCATTCAACCAGCCGTTCGAAAAAGAGACCGGCAATAAAGTCACCGCCGTCGAATACAACGGCGAGCAGGCCAAAGTAAAAGCGATGGTCGAAGCGAAGCATGTGAATTGGGATGTGGTGGAAGTCGAATCGGGCGATATCGGCCGTGGTTGTGATGAAGGGCTGTACGAGAAACTCGACTGGTCGAAGATCGGCAAGAAGTCGGATCTGATTCCCGAAGCACCGCAAACCTGCGGCGTGGGCTTCTTCGTGTGGTCGACCGCGCTCGCGTACAACGCCGACAAGCTGAAAACGGCGCCGGCCGGCTGGGCCGATTTCTGGGACGTCAAGAAATTCCCCGGCAAGCGGGCGATGCGCAAGGGCGCGCGCTACAACCTCGAATTCGCATTGATGGCCGACGGTGTGCCGCCGAAGGACGTCTACAAGGTGCTCGCCACCAAGGAAGGCCAGGACCGCGCATTCAAGAAACTCGACGAACTGAAGCCGAACATTCAGTGGTGGGAAGCGGGCGCGCAGCCGCCGCAATTCCTCGTAGCGGGCGACGTGGTGATGTCCACGGCGTATAACGGCCGCATCGATGCCGCGCAAAAGGAAGGCAAGAACCTGAAGGTGGTATGGAACGGCAGCATCTACGACCTCGACTATTGGGCAATTCCGAAGGGCACGCCGAACAAGGCGCTGGCCGAGAAGTACATTGCCTATTCGATTTCGTCGAAGCCGCAGCAGGACTACGCGCACAACATCGCGTACGGTCCGGTGAATGTGGCGGCGATCAAGGCGCTCGATCCGAAGACGCTTGCGAATCTGCCGAACTCGCCGGCCAATGGGAAGAACGCGGTGCTGCAGAACCTGGCGTTCTGGACCGATCACGGCGATGAACTGGAGCAGCGTTTTTCGTCGTGGGCTTCGAAGTAATGAGTGGTGTGTGAGAGGGCGTGGTGGGTTGAGAGAGGCCGCGCCTTCTACACGTGAAATGACGCGTGCGCATTTTGTACGGATGTGCGCGCGGTTCCAACGTAGAGCTGGAGACAGGTGTGACTACGATAACGATCGCTGCCGATTCGACGCCTGAATCAAGTGGCCGACTCAAGCGCGAGTTGAAGGCCGCGGAAGCCAGAAAGCGTGCGATGGCGCTGCTGCTGATCGCGCCGCTCGCGATTTTTCTACTGCTGATTTTCGTCGTGCCCATCGGTGCGCTGCTCACGCGCGCCGCGCAAAATCCCGAGGTCGTCAACGCGCTGCCGCATACGGTCGCCTCGTTGAGCGCGTGGGATCGCAAGACGCCGCCGCCGGACACCGCGTATACCGCGCTGGCGGTCGACCTCGCCGCGATCGCCGACAGCGACGGCATGGGCGCGCTCGCGCGACGCCTGAACGTGGAGATTCCCGGCTACCGTTCGCTGGTTGCCAAGTCCGCGCGCGCCATGCCGTTCGTCGACGACAACAGCAAGCCGCTGCAACTGACGCCCGCCCAGATGCACGCAAAATTCGCCGAACTGGACGAGCGCTGGAACGACATTGCGTACTGGCAAGCCATTGCGAAAAACGCCGGCGCCTATTCGCCGTTTTATCTGCTGGCTTCGCTGGACCACAAACAGGACGCGTTCGGCCACATCATTCCGACCGATCCGGATCAACAGATCTACCTCGCTGTATTCAGCCGCACCTTTGTGATCGGCGCGGCGGTGACGTTCTTCGCGTTGTTGCTCGGCTATCCGCTCGCTTACTGGATTTCGACGCTGTCCGAGCGTCGCGCGAATCTGGTGATGATTCTCGTGCTGATTCCGTTCTGGACCTCGATCCTGGTGCGCGTTGCGGCCTGGATCGTGATTCTGCAAAGTGAAGGGCTGGTGAACAAGGCGTTGATCGGCAGCGGGCTGTTGCACGATCCGCTGGCGCTGTTGTTCAACCGCACCGGCGTCTACATTTCGATGACGCACATTCTGCTGCCGTTCATGATCCTGCCGCTCTATAGCGTGATGAAGTCGATTCCGCCGACCTATCAGCGCGCCGCGATCTCTCTCGGCAGCCATCCGTTCGCCGCGTTCTGGCGCGTGTATGTGCCCCAGACCTATCCGGGCATCGGCGCGGGCGCATTGCTGGTGTTCATTCTGGCGATCGGCTACTACATCACGCCGGCCTTGCTCGGCGGACCGAACGATCAGATGGTCAGCTACTACGTCGCGTACTTCACGAACGTGACGATCAACTGGGGCATGGCGTGCGCGCTCGGCGGCCTGCTGCTCGCCGCGACGCTCGTGCTGTACGTCATTTACGGACGCTTCACGCGCTCGTCATTGAGCCTCGGCTGAACGGAGTCTATTGCGATGAAACTTGCCAAGCCTTTGTTCGCGCCGCATACGTCTTTCGTTGAGCGCGTGTGGTATTTCGCGTTGCGCGCGCTGGCCGTGTTCACGCTGCTGTATCTCATCTTGCCGGTGCTGGCGATCGTGCCGCTGTCGTTTTCGTCGAGCACGTTTCTGGTGTATCCGATTCCGGGCTGGTCGTTGCGCTGGTATCAGAATCTGATCGCATCTGATGAATGGCGCATGGCTGCTAAGAACAGCTTTATTGTCGCGCCGTCGGCGACGGTGGTCGCAACCGTGCTCGGCACCTTGGCGGCAATCGGACTGACCAAGGCGAACTTTCGCGGCAAAGGCTTGCTCATGGCGATCCTGATTTCGCCGATGATCGTGCCGGTGGTGGTGGTCGGCGTCGGCATGTATCTGTTCTTCGCGCCGCTCGGCTTGGCCAATACCTACATCGGGCTGATTCTCGCGCATGCATCGCTCGGCGTGCCCTTTGTCGTGACGACGGTGGCCGCGACGTTGCAGGGTTTCAACTACAACCTCGTGCGGGCGAGTCTGTCGCTGGGCGCGAATCCGGTGAGGACGTTCTTCCGCATCACGTTGCCGGTGATCGCGCCGGGCGTGATTTCGGGCGCGCTGTTCGCCTTCGCGACGTCGTTCGATGAAGTCGTCGTCACCTTGTTCCTGGCGGGCGCGGATCAGACTACGTTGCCCCGACAGATGTTTACCGGCATCCGCGAAAATATCAGCCCGACCATCGCCGCGCTGGCGACAATTCTGATTGTTTTTTCCACTAGTCTTTTATTAGCGCTTGAATGGCTGCGTGGGAGAAATGCAGCGCGAGCAGTTAAGGCCTGAGTATCTTCGTAAGCGGACGACAGTTTTTTTCATTGGCAACGAATGGTAATCAATCCATCTTTAACGTCAATCTAAGACTGCTCCCATTCCCTATGCATCGGCGGCTCTTCATACTCGGAGCCCTCAAAAAGAAGATGCGCTCGACGCAGGGGATTAATGAAACACCAGCTCACGGTGCTAATGTGGGCGTTGGCCTTGACGGCTTGCGCAAACCACGCCGCACGAGACCGGCTCGGCATTGAAGACGCCACCTTGCTGCAAAGCGGCTTCGGCGTCACGCAAGACGAAGCCGCGGGCGCAGCCAACTCACAATGGATCAGTACCTACTCGCCGGTTGTAAGCAGCACGGCGCTGGCTCTTTTGCAGACGCGGCTCGACCGTCTGCCGGGCGATAAGAACGGCTATTTTCGCGCCAAGGCGCAATGCTGGATCAATGCCGCTCAACAGGCGCGGCAAGCCGGCGATCACTGGGGCTTCGTCGAAGAAGCTGTCGGTCAGGCGGCCATGATCACGATCAGCCTGGAAAACGGTACATCGTTGTCGGCTGTCAATTCCGCGCTGCGTACCGTGTCGACGGTGCGCCCCGATCTGTGGAAGATCGCCAATACCATCAAGTCAGATCCCGCGATTGCGCAATGTCCGCAAGCGCAGCCGCCGCTCGCGTGTGCCGAGGTCGAACTGATGCAGGCCGGCCACGAGGCGTGGCGACGCAGTTTTTCCGACGCCGAGGAACGCTTGCCTGATGCGCAGGACAAGTTGCGTCAGTCGGCGGAAACCGCGTTGCAATGCAAGCAGAAGGTGCAAATACCGGTATCCGCGCCGGTGCCAGTCAGTGCGCCTGTGACCGTCGCTGCTGCGAATTCGCCGCGAAAGATCACCCTAAAGGCCGATTCCCTTTTCAGCTTCAACGGCGGTGACGATGCGGCGATATTGCCCGCCGGAAAACGACAGATGAACGAAGTGGCAGTTCGTTTGAAGAAGCTGCCCTCGGTGCATGAACTGAAGATCACCGGCTACGCTGACCGCCTCGGCGACAAGTCGTACAACCAGGGTTTGTCGATGCAGCGAGCGCGCACTGTCGAGCGGTATCTGCAGTCGCTGGGGGTGAGCTTGCCGATGACCGCGCAGGGCAGAGGCAGTGCGAATCCGCTGGTGGACTGCCGACAATCAAAGGGAGATGTGTTGACGCGATGCCTCGCGCCGAATCGACGCGTCGAGATCGAACTTGTTGCGGCAGGCTCGTAGTGTTTTTGGATCGAGAGCTCGCAAACCATGCCGCGCACATCGATGCGTCTTCGAATTTGAGACACGCAGCGGCGAACGGCGCAATGCCTGTGTATTCAGAAGGATAAAGAAAAATGTCAACTATTCTGGTTATCGACGACCATCCGGCGTTCCGTATGGTCATCAAAATGCAGCTCGTGCAATTGCTTGGCGTAGAAGAAGTGATCGAGGCCGATAACGGCCAGACTGCTGTCGAGTTGGCCCGGATACACGCTCCAGAGCTGGCCATACTTGACCTCGATATTCCGCGCATCAGCGGACTGGATGTGATTCCCCGGCTCAAGCTCGCTCATCCGCAGATCCGCGTGATGGTGTTGTCGGGTCACGACCCGGCTACATTCGCGCCGCGCGCGATGCGCTCGGGCGTCCACGGTTTTGTCGGCAAGTCGCAGGAAATGAAGGAGATCATGCGCGGCGTGGAGGCGGTGATGGCCGGCTACACAGTGTTCCCGATGGCGGTCGGCGGCGCAGGCATGACGTTCGCCGACGGAGTGGGAGGGGAGGAGGCCAGGATCGGCCTGCTGTCGGATAAAGAACTCGTGATTTTGCAGATGCTGTCGAAGGGCATGTCGAATAAGGCAATTGGCGATGCCTTGTTTATCAGTAACAAAACGGTCAGCAGCCATAAGACACGCATCATGCACAAGCTTGGCGTCAAATCGCTGGTTGAGCTGATCGATCTGGCGCGACGCTGCCGGATTGCGTCCACGCAATGAAGGCGGTCGACGTAATGGATCGCACGGTGCTTCCTGTCAACGCTGATTCGCTTTGGAACACAGCACTGGATCTGGCGTGCGGCGACAAGGCCGCCGCTGCACGTTTGCTCGAAATGATCGCGCACACCAATCGTACGACGCTGGACACGATGCGTAAGAGTTTCGAGGCGGCCTGCTGGGACAGTGTGGGCAGTGCCGCGCATCGGATTGCGGGATCAGCGCGCATGCTCGAATGCGACGACCTGATTGCGTTGCTGATACAACTGGAAACGGCTGCGCGCGCGCGCGATATTGCAGGAGCGACCGCTGCTCTGCCGTGTGTGATCGACACGATCGAGCGGCTTGACGTGTCGATTGTGAAAGCGCTGGGCAACAGGGACTAGCTCCGGATCTTGCGAGCCAACCATTGATACAGTTGCTCAATCCGTGCCGCCGGAGCCGACCAGAATAAAGCCTCCACGGGCTCCGTTCGGCACCGCTTGCACGGATGCCGTACCCGCGGAAGACGAGGCATTCTGATACCACTTGTATCGAGCGATGACCTTCGGCACATAGTTCATCGTTTCCGCATAAGGCGGTATCTGCCCGCCGTACTTTTGCACGGCGCCTTCACCGGCGTTATAGGCCGCCAGCGCGAGCGGAAGGGTGCCGAACTGGCGCATGAGTGCTTTCAGATAGCGCGCGCCCGCCGCGATGTTCTGGCGTGAGTCGAACAGATCGGACGCGCCATGCCGCGCACCGGTGCCGGGCATTAACTGCATGAGGCCTGTTGCGCCTTTGGGCGACACCGCTTGCGGATTGCCGCCGGATTCCACATCGATCACCGCCATCAGCAGTGCGCTGTCCACGTCGGCGACGTGGGCCGCTTCGTTGATGATGGGGGACAGCGCCATCACGCGCGATGCGACCTCCGACGACGTTTGCCGCACTGCATCGTCCGATTGCGGCCGGCCTGACTCGATTACCACAGACTCCCGGCCGGCATCGCCGGATACAGCCGGCGCGAACGTCGACGCAACCTGTGGCGTGCTGTCCGTCGTGACGTTGCCACCGTTCGTCATTCCGCCAATCATCATGACTACGCCAGCGGACCGACGATGGTGCGCGGCGCCGGTATCTGCAGCCCGAGCGACCAGCGGCGCGCATGCGCTCGCGACGATCAGGCCGCCGAGCAACGCATGCTTCGCCATGGCGCCTCGCAGTGCGGACGGGCGATCATTTACGCGCAGCGCCATCAGTTTCCTGTTGGATTCGGCGAGTCGTTCAATGCCGACGCCCTGAGCGGCGACTGCATACGGACCATGGCCTCGGAATCGAGAGAGATCGGCCAACGGCCTGTCGCGATACCATCCACGAGTTTGACCTTGCAGAGGTAGTCGCCGTTTTTTGGATAACCGTACGGATCCGGATTTGTACCGACCGGCTCGCGAGTCAGAAGGCCGCCTGTGCCGATCACGCCGATCACGTTGGCAGCGTAATAAATGACCTTATTCACTAGCGGCACGTACATGTCATAGCAATAGTGGACATGAATTTTCAACAGGTTGGCGTCCTGAACGTTCATGTGCGACGTCGCGTTGGGCGGGACGGAGGAATCGCGATACATGAGCGAATCGTTGGGAATCTCCGTGTAAGTCGCTGCCAGATCCGCGTAATAGCGGGGTCGCGCATAGTCAAGGATGGCGGCCGGAGTCGGATTGAGAACCGTAATGCTGCTGAAATTGGCGGCATCGGCGTTCGCGCTCGCGAGCGCCGCCGCGACGCCCCCGGCGTCGGCCTGACGCGCATACAGCGGCGCCAATCCACGCGCGAGACCGCTGCGCATCGACTGCATGGAGCCGTTATTGACCGCGCCTTCACGCGCGGCTTCAAGAACGGCCACGTCTAGCGTCGATTTGGCTTGATAGAGCAGCACGAACTGCACAATGCCGAAACAGACAAACAGCAGCGCCGGCGCGACGATGATGAACTCCGCCATCGACTGGCCCGACTGCCGCGTCTTCCGCGCGTGGCCGAATTGTCGCGCGCGGTGTTTCCGGATGCGCCGCAAAGTGCAAAATGAACGGTTCACGAGGCCGCCTCGAAAACAAGTGAATCACCAACAGCCAGTCCGTGCAAACGCGCTGCACAGGCCGCCATCTCCAGGGTATGAGCCGCGCGCAGACTGAACCGCATTCGCCGTCTTGGCACGTCGTGATTGATCGCAACGACACGTAGTTGCCGATCGAGAAACAGCACGTCGATGGCAAAGCGCATGCCGAACGTGTGGATCGAACCGCATCGCCGCAATAGCAGCGCTTGATCTGGGGCGAGCGCATCGTGGCCCAGCAAACCACGCATGCGTTCCTGCGCGGTCTCGGTGATCGACACGTCGACGCCGATGTCGCGTCCGCGAATGTAAAGGCGTGCCAACTTCACAGCAGACCTTCCTGCACGAATTTCATCGCGATCGGAAATCCCAACACGATGAAGGTGATCGGGAAGATGAACACCAGCAGCGGGAACACCAGTTTCACCGGCGCTTCCATGGCTTGTTTTTCCGCGCGCTGAAAGCGTTCGGAACGACGCTGTTCCGACTGGAAGCGCAGTGATTTCGACAGCCCCGAGCCCATGCGCTCGGCTTGCACCACAGTGCCCACCAGATTCGTCACTTCCTTGATACGCAACCGGTCGTCCATGCGATACAGCGCTTCCATGCGGTTGAGCCCGGACTTGAGGTCGCGCAGCACGTGTTCGAATTCCCATCGCAGCGGCCCTTCCGGTCCTTTTTCGACGGCCTTCTGAATCGCCCCGTTGATGTTCAGACCGGCTTCGACAGCAAGCGTCAGAAAGTCGAGGTAGATAGGCAGATGCTTGAGAATGCGCGCGACTCGCCTGCGTCGCACGTCACGCGTCCAGATGCGCGGATAGAAGTAGCCGAGCACGGCCACGCCAAGCAGCACGAGCGCCGAAAACATGCCAAGCGCCAGCATCAGCAGCAGCGCGACGAGCGTAGCCAGAACCGAAGCGATGATCGACAACGCGATGAACTGGTGTGCGTTCATCAAAAACGTAAGCGACGTGAGCCGCAATTGCAGATCCGTTTTCTCGACCAGCTTGCGGCTGAACTTGCCGCCGAAGTGGTGCACCACGAAATTGACGAGTGGCCACAGCACGCGCAGCGACTTGGGCAACGGGTCGAGAAAGGTGCGGTTTTCGTCCGGCACCGACCCGGCCAGACCATTGACGGACTTGTAGCCGATCGCAATGACGGCAATCAGGCCGAAACTGACGACAAAAGCAATGAGTAGCAGCATGAGTCACACGTCGATGTTGGTGATCTTGGAAATCGAGACGTAGCCGAGAAACTCCATGACGCCGATAACCGCCAGCGTGGCCCAGCCGACCGGCTCGGTGAAGAGCGGCGCCATCGCCTTGGGCTCCATGAACCGCAACACCAGCATCAGAAAGAGTGGCAGACAGGTCATCACGATGCCCTGCATGCGGCCCTGCGAAGTGAGCGCCTTGATCTTGCCTTCCATCTGCAGCTTTTCGCGCAAGGTGCGCGCGACGGATTCCAGTGCTTCCGCAAGATTGCCGCCCACCTCGCGCGCGATGGTGACCGCGGCGGTCATCATCAAAAAGTCGGGGATCGGAATGCGTTTCTCGACGTTGCGCATGGCAATGTCCATGTCGATGCCGAGGCGGATTTCACGCATCAACAAGTCGAATTCCTGCGAAATTGGCGGCGTCGTTTCATGCACTACGGCTTCAAGCGCGCTGGGAAAGCTCGCGCCCGCGCGCAATGCGCCCGACATCATCAGCAGCGCGTCGGGCAGTTGCTTCTCCAGCGTTCCAATGCGTTTCTTGCGCATTCGCGCGAGATACTTTTTTGGCAGCGTCATCGCGATAGGGACCGCGAGAAGCGCGATCAAGATGCTGCCAGTCAACAGGAAGGCAATGATCGGCAGGCCGATCATGAAGACCATGCTCCAGGCCGCGGCCCTTTGCCGGTTGACGAACACGAAGGCGTCGGCGAGCGACGATTCGATTTCGCCGGCCATTTGCCGCGAGCCGGCTCTGAGCGTGGCGGTCCCCATGCGTGATACCAGAAATATCAGCGCGAGGCTGCCGACAAACGCCAGTCCAAGAATGATAGGAAGACTCATGATCGGCTCCTCACCCGGCTGCACGCGTGAAGATGTCGGTATTCACGGGAATGCGGCGGCGAATCAGTTCCTGATAGAAATCGGGAATATAGGCAGTCGGCACGAATTTGCCGACAATCTTGCCGTTTTCGCCGAAACCTTCTTCCTTGAAAACAAAAACGTCTTGCAGCGTGATGACGCCCGACTCCATTCCGCTCACCTCGGTCACGTGCGTGACGCGGCGCGAGCCGCAGGAAAAGCGCGACTGCTGCACGATGATGTCGACCGCCGAACAGATCTGCTCGCGAATCGCCTGGACCGGCAGATCGAGACCGGCCATCAACGTCATCACTTCCAGACGCGCGATGCAGTCGCGCGGCGTGTTGGCGTGAGCGGTGGTGAGCGAACCGTCGTGCCCCGTGTTCATGGCCTGCAACATGTCCAGCGCTTCGCCGCCCCGGCACTCGCCGATCACGATGCGGTCCGGCCGCATCCGCAAACAGTTCTTCACCAGATCGCGAATGTGGATCGCGCCCTTGCCTTCCATGTTCGCGGGGCGCGCTTCGAGCGAGACGAGGTTCGGCTGCGACAGTTGCAGTTCGGCCGCGTCTTCCACGGTCACGATGCGCTCGCTGTCGGGAATGTAGCTCGACAGCACGTTGAGCAAGGTGGTCTTGCCCGAGCCCGTGCCACCGGAGATGATGATGTTGGCGCCTTGCTCGACCGCGGTGTGCAGGAATTCGAGCATCTCCGGCGACATGGTGCCGAAGTTGAGCAAATCCTGGCCGACCAGCTTGCGTTTGGAGAACTTCCGGATCGTAATGCTGGGCCCTTTCAACGCAAGCGGCGGAATCACGGCGTTCACCCGCGAGCCGTCGGCGAGGCGCGCGTCGACCATTGGCGAACTTTCGTCGATGCGGCGGCCGATCGGTGCGACGATTCGTTCGATGGCGCCGATCACCGCGCGGTCGTCGGTGAAGATCACGGGCGTGCGCTTCAGTTGCCCGGCTTGCTCAACGAAAATTTCGTCGTGGCAATTGACCATGATTTCCGACACGGTCGGGTCCGCCAGCAGTTCTTCGAGCGGCCCGAGCCCGATGATTTCGTCGAACACGCTCTTCTTCAACGTTTCCAGTGCGATATCCGGCGACCGGAAGCTGGCATCGTGATTGAGGATGTCGTCGAGCGCGGCGCTCACGGTCTTGCGCAAATCGTCCTCTTCCATGCGCGCGACGTTCAGGCGGCGCAGGTCGAGTGCCGCGATCACTTTCATGTGCGCCTGCTTGCGCAGCTCGATGCCGACCGGGCTATTGATCGGCGCCACGGGCAAGGATTCAGCGGCTGTTTTTTTCACCTGCGCGGAATGCATGCGCAGCGGCGCTTCGGCCGCCGGCTTGCTGGGCGCGACCGCGCTCTCACGCACCATAGCAACGGACCGGTCGATTGACTCGGCAATGGGTGCCATGGCTTGCGCGTAGGGCGCCGCGGTCGGCGACGGCGCCTGAGCCTCGGATACGAACGACGAGCCGAATTGCGCCGGCCCGCTGGCCTGTGCCGAGGGCGCGGCTGACAACGAAATGGGCGCCTGCGCCGCCACTTGTGAAGGCTGCGCGGCGTGGTGCGCCGATTGCGCCGATTGCGTCGTGGCCGCCGCTCGCACGATTTTGATCGTGGTCACGCCGATCTCGATCTGGTCGGCTTCCGTCAACGGACCGTAACGCGTGATCGGTGAGCCGTTGACGAGCGTGGCTGCAATGCCGCCCTGGTCTTCGATGTAATAGGCGTTGTTCTCTCTGACGATGCGCGCCTGCAGCTTGCCGATCAGCATGCCTTTAACTATGACGTCGCAGCTCGCGTCCTTACCGATCGTGCAACCCTGCTCGACCTGAAGCGAGGTGACGGGTGCATTGCGCGGGTGTATCTGAAGATTGAGCATGGGCTTTTCCGCGAGGTTCGTTCAATCGTTCGACGTGCCGAGCGCGCCGATTTGCCCCGGCGGCACCTTGCCGTCCGAATTGGGCCGCACGGCGTCGTGCGTCGGCGCGGGATGCTGCTGTGTGTCGTTCAACATGCGCAGCGCTTCGGCAACACCCGCCGGCGGCGTGCTGGCAGCCGGGCGTTGTGGCGCCGCCTCGGTTGGCATTCGCGGCGAAGCGGGAAGCGGCGCGGGCGTCGCGACTTGCGCGGGAGCCTCGACGGGCACTGCGGCCTGTGGCGCTTCAACGGCTTGCGGCGGCGTGCTGCGAATAGGCTCGGGAAGCAGTGCGGGCGTAGCCCTGATCGGCGGGCGCACCGCGGTGGTGTGCGTCTCCTTGTCCGCGTCTGCGACGAGCGGATTGGGGTTGCCGTACTCTTCGCGGAAGCTCTTGTCGAGTCTATCGGCGCGCGCCAGCAAATCGGCGTTCGGCGAGAGTTCAGGATCCGAGATGACGGGCGTCACGAAAATGACGAGGTCGCTCTTCTTCGCGCGAAAGGCATCCGACCGGAACAACTGGCCGATGATGGGAACCTTGCTGAGAAACGGCATGCCGGTCGTGTCATTGGCGGCGTCCGCGCTGACCAGCCCGGAAATGGCGAGTGTCTCGCCGGCGCGCATGGAAATATCCGAGGTCGTATTGCGAGTCAGGAAACCCGGCATCCCGCCATAGGTCACCGACGGATCGATCTGACTGATCTCCGTAGTGAGGTGCGCCGAAATGATGTTGTTCGCGTCGACAACAGGAACGATGCTCAACTTGATCCCGTAGTCCCTGTATTCGACGCTGGTCGTGCCGAGCGCGCCCGATTGCGGAATCGGCACCGTGCCGCCCGCCAGGAAGCTCGCCGTGCCGCCACTCTTCGTATTCAGTTCGGGCGCGGCGAGAACGTAGGCGTCGCCGTTCTCGACGGCAAAATTTATCTGCGAGGTGATGTTCGACGCAATGCCCGCGAGGAAGTAGCTCGTACCCGCCGTGACGGCCTTCGCCGCACCTGTCGCGACACTCGCTGCGCCGCCGATCTGCGGGCCCTTGAACGCGCTGTCCCACGCAATGCCGAGATTGCGCTGACCGGTACGCGTGACTTCCATGATCTGCACCTTGAAGTGGACGGTCTTGCGCAAGGCGTCGCCCTCGTCGACCTTGGTGGTGTCGATCACGTTCTGCATGTCTTGCGTGGCAGCCTTGACGATGCCCGTCATATCGCGGTGAATGACACCGGACAACACGATATTCGAGCCGATGGCGTCGATATGCAAACCCGACACTGACTGAAGCACGGCGCGCAACTGCTCGACCGAGGCACTCACTTCAGCCTTGGCAATGCGCACCGTGGTTTGTAATGCGATGCCCTTTTCGTTCCACACGACCAGCGAGGTGATGCCGTCGCGCTCGCCGAGCAACATCAGACTGCCGTCGACCACGTTAGCGGTGACCAGCTTCCCATTGCCGATGGCGATACGCTTGATCGTGCCCGGAACGTGCAGGATCCGCACTTCGCCGCGGAACATTTCGAGCACGCGCGTGCTTGCTGACGGGCTCGCCATTGCGGCGGAGTAGCCGACCTGCGCGAGCGCGGCCGGCGCGGCTTCGCACAACAACATGCCGATAAGGACAGACGGCATAACCCGGCGGCGCAACGGCGCCGCATTGCTTTTGACTTTCATGGTGTGAAACCTGTACTCGATACTTTAGTTCTGCTTCGACGTGCTGCGTGCGGTCGCCTTCTGCAATTGCTGGGCAATGGCGTTGGCCTGCTCGTAGAGACTCGGTTGACGTTGCGGCGAAGCGGGCATCGGTTGATCGACACTGGCTGGTATCGCCGCCGGTGCAGTTTTCTGCGGTTCCTCGGCGGATGCCGTAGACGGGCCTTGGCTGACGAGCACAGTGCTGCTATTCGAGCTACCGCCAGCAATGATCTCGACGGTTTTCGGCGCCGGACCGGAGCCGCTCAGCCTTCCGCGGCCCGGGTCGACGAACACATCGTTTTCCTGAACGAGGCTAGGACCGTTCGTGCCCTTGTCATCCGAGTTACGGAGAATGAGGCGCAGACCGCCGATTTTTTGTGCAAGCGCAATGCGCCCGGCGTCCGCAACCGGAACTTCCAGAGTGACCGTCGTGTAGCCGACGCCTGGCTGGCGGCTCATGGCGCTGCTGTTGGCATTCGCCGGGTCTTCCTGCATGGCTTCGCCGGCGTCGCGTGGGCGCATGTCCTGGCCAGTGGCAAGGATTAGCGTATTCGCCAGCATGAGCTGTGCGACTTTCTTGTCGTCGTTGGAGTTGTCCTGGTGATATACCTTGCCGATCCAGTACACGTCGACGCGATTGCCGGGACGTAGCATCAAGGCAGTCGAATTGACCGTGTCGATGTCGACCGTGACAGCCCGCGTTCCCGAACGCAGAACGTCGGAGAAGTCACGGCCGTGCAGCGCGTCGATATCGGCGGCACGTAGTGGCAGACCACGACGCACCGGTTTCACCAGATGCGACATGCGATATTTGTCGAAGTTGTCCGCACGGATCATGTCGTCGTAGACCAGATCACCGTCGATCTCACGCGCAACGAAATCACTGCTGGACAAAGGCGTGTCGACCGGCACGTCCCTCGCCGGAACGACGACGACGACCCCGGCGCGGACGCGGTGCGCGCTCATATCGTCTTTGAGCTTTTTTTCGCGGTCGCTCAAGTATTTGTAGAGGAGGAACGTCAGACCAGCCGCGACTAGCACGGCGAGGAACAGAAGTATCCAGGAGTTCGCGAGAAGCGAGCGGAATTTAATTTTCTTAAGCATGACAAATTGACCGTTGCGGGTCAGGGAAGCGATAGGGTGAAGCTGTAGGCGCTAAAGAACGACTTCAACGATGAGGCGAGCGAGATATATGTTGGATCGTTAAACGCACCCCAGACGATCCCTAGCAGTGGGACGCCAAACACCGCGGTAACCATCAGGTACTCCGCATAAGCCTGCCCACGCTGCGGGCCAAGCCGTGTTTTAAAAGAAGAAAGACGCCTTGCTTTTGACATTTCAACGATTCCTGATTGCATTGACGACTGCGGCCGTCCTGCCACTGTTGTCTGAAAAACTCACATCGAGACTGTCTTTGCCGTGTTGCATGGCGAATGCCGTTCCTTGCGCGGCACGATTGCCAGTGGCCTGATAGTCCGGTTGGCGTCCGACGTCCACCCATCCCCGAGTGGCGAGAATGTTGCGGTAACGCTGCGCGTTCCATTGGGCGTCCCCAGGCATGTCGAGCACCCATGTGCGCCCGGTCTGGCCAGAGTCGTTGCTCTCTACGTCGGACAGGATCGTGCTGTCCTGGGGCAGTGGAACGGCCGAGTCCGTAATTTTGTGATCGGCCTTATCGCCACCGAGGCGCACGATACTCATGAGTCCGCGCGTGTGGTCGCTTTCCGGTTGCGGCGGAATACTGAGTATGTAAAGACATTGATCGTCCAGCGCGCTCAATAGCATTCCAGAGGAATCGGAACGGCCTTTTGCCGGCACGTCTTCGCGAGTCCAGAAATCACGGAAAGCGTTGGACACGCTTTTCGCCGATCCCGGGAATTGCATGCCGACTACCGACGTGGGTACGCCGTTCACGATCATGTCCTGCCCAACAACCATTACGCTTTCGGGCTGCACCGGCGTTTTGTTGCACGCGTTCCCCGCCACCGCATTAATGGTGGTGGCGAGCAGAGCGCCGGCGAGGCAAGCGCCGGTAAAGAGAAAATCGAGGGGCTTCATTGGCTCAAACGGTTCGGCGGCACTACGTCCTGTTCAACACGACCGAACTGGAGCGTCGAAATCTCAGGCGCGTACTTTCGCAAGCTCATATAGCCGCTCGACGGTACGAGCGTGACGTTGGCGGCCGGCACTGCCTGGGTGAACAAGGCCCGGTTGCTGGCGGACCCGTCCGGCACCCAGCTATTGGTCATCAGTACATTGGTGTCGGAAAACGTGAGGCCGCCGAACTCCGGCAGCGGATCGTTTTTTGGCCAGAGTCGCTTGAGCACGTCGCTGTCCCCGCCCACGAACATGCTGAGTGTTGCAGATCGCATGGTGCTGGTAGGCAGGTTCAGGTGAGCGGAAAACGGGATTCCCGACGCGGTGGGCACGGACCACCGCGCAAGGGCGATGCTATTCTGCATGCTCGCGGGATCGGCGGCCGTGCCGGTGCTGGCCGAAATGTCGGACGACGAGACGAGCAAAGGATTGCCACCATAGTCTTGCCACATGGCCGGCCGGGAATCGGGCAATTGAGTTTGCGCGCGGTCCGTGCTCAAAATCGGCGAGTTGTCTTGCGCCATCAGGCGTTGCATCACCTCGCCCTTGAGTTCGGTGTCCCGCTTGCTTACACCGATAGCCGAAGCGCCGTATGAGGTCGACCAACCTTCTGTGGTGGTCGAGTCGGAAGCCAGATCTTTTCTGGCATCGCCGTCCGTCCACACTGTGCGTTCCCACGCGAGGTAGCGTGAGCCCATCAGCGTTCGGTTGCGGATGTCGTTGAACTTGCCCAGCATGACGATGGCAAGCAGAAGCACGCTCATGACCATGGTCATGGAAATGAGGAATTCCACCATGGCCTGACCGGACTGTGCGGTGCTTCTCATATGAGTTCGCTTCATTATTTCTGGACCTGAGTTGGCGCTGAAATCTGACTCGCCTGTGCTGCAGCTCGCTCGCTGTCGCTCACCGGTGCAAGACGCGCTTGCCAGTACGGGCTGAAGAGGCTCGGATATTCAGTCTTGTGATCGGCGCGTGCCCACTGATCTGCATTCAGCAGGCCGCCCAGCAACGCTGAGCCTGAGGACGTTTCGTCCGGGCGGACGAAGTAGGCGCTGGCGCTCGATAGCGCACGCATTGCGTTGGCGGCAGTGCCGTCGTCGAGCTGCATGCGTCCGCCGCCTTGCAGGTTCACGGTCTTGACCAATGTGTTGCTATTGCGAGTTACCTCGATGGTGATACGCGGTGCTTGGGTGAGGGGTTGCGTGTAATTCACTTCCTGATAAGGCAGCAGCCCGCCGTTAACCGGGTCAAGAGAGGGACCGGGCCCGACGCTGAACTGTTGCGCCATGGCTTCCGGAACTTGCCAGCCTGGCGTTGGACTGTCGGTGTAACCGAAGTTGAAATAGCCACCATAGCCTTGCCAGTCCTGCCACGCTGCAAACGGAGGATGGGTCATATAGTTCGTGATATTTCCGTTGGCGCCGCCGCCCATGCCGGCGGTGCCGCCGAAAGAGCCAAGGCAGCTCACCCATAGCGCCGCCGTGCTGGCGTCAATGGCTTGCCAGCCGGACTTGTCGTTACGCAACTGAGTCCCGCCGTCATGCATGACGCTGACGGTGAAAGAGCTACTCGTGCGACAGACCCTGTTAGCCGTGTCGCTCAGTTGCTGAAAATTTGGAGCGACGCTGCGGCTGGAGTGACGCCTCACGACGAATCCGTCGAGCGTATTCCGGTCAGTCGCTACGTCGGCAAAGTCATCCTGTTCCAATGTGCCGGCCGGCTTGACGATGGCCGTATAGGATTTCCACGCAGCCAACTGTGCCGCATTCCGTGTACTCGTGAAATAGCCGTCGGTGACACGCGTGTCGGACTGATTGAGTTGCGCGATAGCATTCGCGGTGTCGGGCACGGCGGTAAACATTGCCAGGTGGAAATTCGTCTGCGCGTCGCTCAACGCACGATTCAGCACGCCGATATTTTTGGCCACAACAGGCAGCAGGGCATCCAGCGTTGCGCGCACCGGTGCGGTGTCGGCTTTGCCGATCTGCTTCGGTGTGGACCATAGAGCTGGATGGTCCGCGATGCTGTTGATCGTGTCGTCGAGCTCTGATAGCGAATAGGTGTTGTCGAGTTCGTCGATCCACGATTTCAGTGACACGACTTGCGCGGCGGTGACCTGGTTGGCAACCATGGCCCGGTTCGTGTAGGCGGAAAAATTGTAGTCGCGCGCCTGCATCAAAGCTGCGCTATATGCAGCGGCATCGGCGGTGTTCTGAAGCTTGATTTTGGCGCTCGTCATCTGAAACGAGTTGAACGCCACATAGAGGCCGATGCAGCCGACCAGCAGAAAAATTAATGCAGGGACCAGCGCCTGCCCGCTAGCGCCGGCGACCCTGGCCCTGCCCTTGCGGGCAGAGCTTTTCATGATGGATATCGCTAATCCCAGGAGATTAGTTGCCGACGTTGTTAGCGGCGTTATACGTGCCCATGTTTTTCGTCTTGTTGGCGTTGTCCGTCGCCGTGTTCGCGTTAGTCTGCGCAGTCGAGATGTTGCCTTTGGCGTCTTGACCGGACATTTCAATGGCGAGACCGGCGGTCTGATTACGCAGCGTCTGGCCAAACAGCGAATACACACCGATCGCGGACACGGCGATCAGCGCGACGATGATGATGTATTCCGTCATGCCTTGACCGAGTTGCTTATTCTTGCGACGAATTTGTGAAAATTTCATGGTTTGATAATCCAGAAGGTTTGTTGCATTAAATGAATGGTGCCGAGACACAATTTGGCATGTCTCTTCTCATTGCGAGAATCGGAGTCGGAAACTTTGTGATCGAACCACGTCGAGTATGCCGGGCCACAGTATATGTAAGACGGCGCGATGCAATTAGGCGAATTTTCCTAATGCTCTGCCGGTAATTCCGGTTTCGGTGACGCCATCAAAGGTAAATTAATTCAGCTGTGACGTCGGCTGTGGGTTTATCAAGATGGGCGCTGTAGGGTTCGCGCATCTCGATTTCGACGCGGAGTATGAGACGCAAGAATGTTTGCCGACGGGCGTTTCACGGCCGTCCGCTATCGGTGCCGCATTTGATTTGCGCTAGTAACTCAATTTGAGTGGTTCCGAGTATTCCCCGGTCTACCCGGAAAATTCCTACGTAAATTTCGTGTTTCCTGATTTTACAAGATAAGGCTGCCGGTTAAATTCGCAAAGCATGAAAAAGCTGGACGGATTGTGATTTACATACCAGTTTTTCCAGTATTGCATTGTGGGTTTCAAAGCCCATTGCGGATTTCAAAACCAATCGGCTAGCGGGGCCGCGTCCTTTTATTTAGGGAAATTATGAATAAGTCGTATATCAGCGTCTGGAATGACGCAACTGAAACCTGGGTGGCTGCGCCTGAAACGGCCACTGCGCACTCCGGCGGGGGCGCGAAGTCGTCCAAGCCGATCGTGGCCAGCAGCGAAGCGGCAAAGCGGCCGTCATCCGCAATGAAGTTCGCGCTCATGCCGATCACCATGGCTGTTGGTGCTATCGGTATGGCTGCACTGCCGGGTACGGCGATGGCGGGGCTTTACGTATGCTCAAATGACGGACTTGGTGAAGGGACTTACTACGGGACGGATGGTCTCTCCACTGGCGGCGGGTGCCTCGCTTCGGGGGGTACGACATTCGCTCTCCTTGCTGGCCCGATCGCAGGCAGTGGTAATGGTGGGGTCGGTATTTGGGCAAACGTTGATCAGACATTGTCTGTTTACGCTCCGTCCGGTATCTACCTCAACAACGACGTCAACATGGTGGGTAATAAGATTACCCATATGCATGCCGGTACTGCCGATGGCGACGCGGTCAACGTCTCGCAGCTAACTGGCGTAACGCAGGGCATGGGCGGCGGTGCAGGCATTTCCGGCGGCGGCTCGTTTATTGCGCCGACGTACACATTCGACGACGGCACCCTGTCATACAACAACTCGGGCGATGCGTTCAATCTCGTTTCGAGCCGCCTCAAGTACTTCCACGTCAACTCCACGGCGCCGATGTCGACCGCTGGGGGTAAGCAGGCAATCAGCATCGGGCCAGTGGCCTCGGCATCGGGCGACAACTCGGTGGCCTTGGGTAATACCGCAGTTGCGACGGGTTCCGGCAGTATTGCTGTCGGTAGCAACGCAACGGCGCTTGTCAGCAACTCGGTTGCGCTGGGCGCGAACTCCGTGGCGAGTCGTAACAACAGCGTCTCGGTCGGCTATCTGTCGGCAGACGGCACGTCGCAGTACACAAGAGTCGTCACCAACCTGACGGCCGGCTCGGCCGGCACCGATGCGGTCAACGTCAATCAGTTGAATGCGGCGATCGCTAGCGTCAACGGTGGAGGCGGCGGCGGCAATGTTACCAATGCGGTAACTTACAACGACTCCGGAATGTCGTTGATCACGCTGAAGGGTTCAGCGGGAACGAAGATCAACAATCTGACGGCGGGCGATATCACGTCGGCCTACAGCATGGACGCGGTGAACGGTTCGCAACTCTATGCCACGAACCAGAACGTCGCGAACGTGGCGGGTAATGTCGTCAACATTGCCGGCAATCTGGCCAACGTTACTAACACGGTCAACAACATCACCAACGGTGGCGGCGTCAAGTACTTCCACACCAATTCGTCGCTGGCCGATTCGTCGGCAACGGGTGCGGATTCTGTGGCGATTGGCGGACTGGCTAGCGCGTCCGCAAACAACTCCGTTGCGCTGGGTTCGAAGTCGGTCGCAGATCGTGCGAACGCGGTGTCAGTAGGTGCATCCGGTGCGGAGCGTCAGATCACCAACGTGGCAGCAGGTACCGCGAATACCGACGCGGTGAATCTGGGGCAGATGAACACGGCCATCGCCTCGATTAGCGGCGGTGGCTCGCTTGACGCGGTGATCTACGACTCGTCGGCACATAACAAACTGACGCTGGGTGGGTCAACGTCGACGGTGCCGGTTGGTCTGACGAATCTGGCCGCAGGTCAAGTCACGTCGAGCAGCAAAGACGCGGTTAACGGCTCGCAGTTGTTCAACACGGCAAGCGGCGTATCGAGCGCGTTGGGCGGCGGTTCGAGCGTGAGCGCGAGTGGCGCTGTTACGAACCCGACCTACACACTGCAAGGCGGCACATACAACGACGTTGGCTCGGCCCTCAGCGGTCTGGATACGGAAATCTCCGGCCTCACAACCGATGTCGCTAACGCGTCGAAATACTTCAAGGTCGTTTCAGCTTCTTCCGCTGCAATCGCAACAGGCGCCGAGACAATTGCGCTCGGCGGCGGCGCGTACGCAAGTGGGTCCAATTCGGTGGCAATTGGTTCGGGCTCCCGCTCGATGTTCGCCAACTCGGTGGCGCTCGGAGCGAACTCGCGCGTGAACGCCGCGAATACCGTTTCCATCGGCGACATCGGTACGGAACGCCGCATCACGAACGTGGCTAACGGCGTGTCGGGCACCGACGCCGCGACGATTGCTCAGTTGTCTGCACTGCAGACTTCGGTCAACCAGCAGATCGCAGCGTTGCCGAGTGGTTCGAAATCGATGCTCATGGGCGCTTCGATGCTGGGCGCGACGCCGGTTACCGCCTATATCTCGGTGAGTTCGAACGTTACGCCGGGTACTAACACGAGTACCGACAATTCGCTGGATGCAATGGCGATTGGTCCGACGGCCATGGCATTGGGCCAAGGTTCGCTGGCCGTCGGTGCCGGCGCGGGTACGGCTCTGGCAGGTTCGACAGCAGTGGGTAACGGCGCAGCGGCTTTGGCGCTGAATACGACTGTGATCGGTGCCGGCGCGAATACCAGTAACAATGCTACAAACGCTGTGGCAATCGGCTACAACGCGGCTGCACAAGGCGCGAACGCGTTGTCGCTCGGATCGTCCGCCGTGTCGAACGGTTCGGGCTCGATTGCGATGGGTGCCAATGCATTCGTGACCACGACAGCCTCGAACGCGCTGGCTTTAGGTGCCGGCGCAACTGTTAGCCAAGCCAATACCGTGGCATTGGGTGCCAATTCGGTGGGGGACCGCGCAAACGCCATTTCGGTTGGCAGCAGCACGGCGCAGCGCCAGATCACCTACGTGGCCAACGGTACGAACAGCACCGACGCGGTGAACGTTTCCCAATTGACTGGCGTGACGAACCTGATCGGCGGTGGCGCGGGCGTGAACGCCGACGGCACGATCAAGAAGCCGGGCTTTACGATCGGTGGTCAGACATATTCGGACGTCGGTTCGGCCATCGCGGCTGCGGTATCCGGCGGTTCGGCCAATGCGGTGCAATACGACACGTCGTCGCACACCAAGGTGACGTTGGGCGGTACCGGTACGACCGTGCCGGTGACGCTGACGAACGTGGCAAACGGCGTGGCGAGCAGCGACGCAGTGAGCGTTGCACAGCTGAAAGCCATGGGCGGCACGATCGACAGCAGCGGTGTGATGACGAACGCATTCGTCGCGTACGACGACACGACCAAGAACACGATCACCTTGAAGGGCGCGAGCGGTTCGACGAAGATTACCGGTCTGACGGCAGGCGCGCTGTCGGCAACGAGCCTGGACGCGGTCAACGGTACGCAGCTGTACCAGACGAACGCGAACGTGGCCAATGTTGCAGGCACGGTGGCGAACGTGACCAACACGGTCAACAACATCACCAATGGTGGCGGCATCAAGTATTTCCACGCGAATTCGACGCTGGCGGACTCGTCGGCAGGCGGCACGAACTCGGTGGCGATCGGCGGTGCGGCAAACGCCTCGGCGAACAACTCGGTGGCGCTGGGTTCGAACTCGGTGGCTAACCGTGCGAACGCAGTGTCGGTGGGTGCGGTCGGTTCGGAGCGCCAGATCATCAACGTGGCGAACGGTACGAACGGCACCGATGCAGTGAACGTATCGCAGTTGCAGGCCATGGGTGCGAACATCACCAGCGGTGTGGTGACGAACGCGTTTGTTGCCTACGACGACACGACCAAGGGTAAGGTCACCTTTGGCGGCACGGGTGCTACGAAGGCCGTGACGCTGACGAACGTGGCAAACGGCGTGGCAAGTAGCGACGCAGTGAACGTTGCGCAGCTGCAGGCCATGGGCGGCACGTTCAACAGCAGCGGTGTGGTGACGAACGCGTTTGTCGCGTATGACGACACGACCAAGAACACGATCACGTTGCAGGGCGCGAGCGGTTCTACGAAGATCACGGGTCTGACGGCCGGCGCGCTGTCGGCGACAAGCCTGGACGCGGTCAACGGTACGCAGCTGTATCAGACGAACGCGAACGTGGCCAACGTTGCAGGCACGGTGACGAACGTGACCAACACGGTCAACAACATCACCAATGGCGGCGGCATCAAGTATTTCCACGCGAATTCGACGCTGGCCGATTCGTCGGCAGGTGGCACGAACTCGGTGGCAATCGGCGGAGCGGCGAACGCCTCGGCGAACAACTCGGTGGCGCTGGGTTCGAACTCGGTGGCTAACCGTGCGAACGCAGTGTCGGTGGGTGCGGTGGGTTCGGAGCGCCAGATCATCAACGTGGCGAACGGTACGAACAGCACCGATGCGGTGAACATTGCGCAGTTGCAAGCCATGGGGGCCGGGTTCAACAGCAGCGGTGTGGTGACGAACGCGTTTGTTGCGTACGACGACACGACGAAGGGTAAGGTGACGTTGGGCGGCACGGGTGCGACGAAGGCCGTGACGCTGACGAACGTGGCAAACGGCGTGGCAAGTAGCGACGCAGTGAACGTTGCGCAGCTGCAGGCCATGGGCGGCACGTTCAACAGCAGCGGTGTGGTGACGAACGCGTTTGTCGCGTATGACGACACGACCAAGAACACGATCACGTTGCAGGGCGCGAGCGGTTCTACGAAGATCACGGGTCTGACGGCCGGCGCGCTATCGGCGACAAGCCTGGACGCGGTCAACGGTACGCAGCTGTATCAGACGAACGCGAACGTGGCCAACGTTGCAGGCACGGTGACGAACGTGACCAACACGGTCAACAACATCACCAATGGCGGCGGCATCAAGTATTTCCACGCGAATTCGACGCTGGCCGATTCGTCGGCAGGCGGCACGAACTCGGTGGCAATCGGCGGAGCGGCGAACGCCTCGGCGAACAACTCGGTGGCGCTGGGTTCGAACTCGGTGGCTAACCGTGCGAACGCAGTGTCGGTGGGTGCGGTCGGTTCGGAGCGCCAGATCATCAACGTGGCGAACGGTACGAACAGCACCGATGCGGTGAACATTGCGCAGTTGCAAGCCATGGGGGCCGGGTTCAACAGCAGCGGTGTGGTGACGAACGCGTTTGTCGCGTACGACGATACGACGAAGGGTAAGGTGACGTTCGGCGGCACGGGTGCGACGAAGGCAGTGACGCTGACGAACGTGGCAAACGGCGTGGCGAGCAGCGACGCAGTGAATATCGCACAGCTGCAGGCCATGGGCGGCGGGTTCAACAGCAGCGGTGTGGTGACGAACGCGTTTGTCGCGTATGACGACACGACGAAAAACACGATCACGTTGAAGGGCGCAAGCGGCACGACGAAAATCACGGCTCTCACGGCGGGCGCGCTGTCGGCTTCGAGTTCTGACGCGATCAACGGTTCGCAGCTGTACCGCACTGCAACCAGCGTGGCGAACGCGCTGGGTGGTGGTTCCAGCATGGGCTTGAATGGAACGGTTTCCGCACCCAGCTACCAGCTCAGCGGCGGAACGTACGCAGACGTCGGTTCGGCTCTTTCTGGACTGGACGGTGAGATCGGTTCGATCAACAACAACATTGCTGACACCACAAAATACATCAAGGTGGTGTCGAACTCCAGCGCGGCGATTGCGACTGGCGGTGAAGCAGTGGCGATCGGCGGCGGGGCATATGCAAGCGGGTTGAACTCCTTGTCCCTCGGTGCAGGCGCGCGTTCACAGTTTGCGAATTCGGTGGCGCTCGGCGCGAACTCACGGGTGACGGTTGCGAATACCATTTCCGTTGGCGATGTGGGTACAGAGCGTCGCATCATGAACGTGGCTAACGGCGTCTTGTCTAGTGATGCCGCAACGCTCGGTCAGTTGAACGCATTGCAGAACTCGCTAACGCAAAAAGTCTCCGCTGAGTCGAGCGGCGTGAAGTCCATGCTGCTGGGCGCGGTTCCGGTCACCAACTATATCGCCGTCAGCACGACGATTACGCCGGGACTGCCTGCGACGACGACGGACAACACAGAGAACGCCATGGCCATTGGCCCGGGTGCAATGGCGCAGGGCGCTGGCTCGGTGGTCGTTGGCGCGGGTTCGGGCTCGTTCCACGCCGGTTCTACGGTGATCGGTTCGAGCGCAGTGGCTGGGGCGGTCAATGCGACGGTAATTGGCGGAGGAGCAACGACCAACAATTCCGCCGATAACTCAGTGGTAATCGGCTACATGGCTGCGGCGCAAGGCACGAATGCATTGGCGCTCGGTTCTAATAGCGTGACGAACGCGACGAACTCGGTCGGACTGGGTGCAAACGCCGTGGTCACCACTACTGGCACGAACTCCATGGCGCTCGGCTCGGCTTCCACGGTTAGCGGGGTGAATGCCGTAGCGATTGGTTATAACTCGACGGCTGACCGTGCCAACACGGTTTCCGTCGGCGCGTCAGGTTCGACGCGTCAGATCGTCAACGTTGCCGCCGGTTCGCAAGACACCGATGCGGTGAACCTGGGGCAGATGAATACTGCGATTAACGCGATTGCAGGTGGCGGAGCCCCGAATGCTGTGGTCTATGACACGTCGGCGCACACCACGCTTACGCTGAATAAGGGTGCAGGTGCGGTTACGGTGTCGAACGTGGCGGACGGTGTGGCCAACAACGACGCAGTGAACGTGGAGCAGTTGAAGGCGATGGGCGCAAACTTCACCAGCGGTGTGGTGACGAACAGCTTCGTTGCGTATGACGACACGTCGAAGAGCAAGATCACGCTCGGCGGCGCGGGTTCCACCGTGCCGGTCGCGTTGACCAATGTTGCTGTGGGGCAGGTTTCGTCGACCAGCAAGGACGCAATCAACGGTTCGCAACTGTACGGCGCGATGAGCAGCACGGCAGCCGCATTGGGTGGTGGCTCGTCGGTGACGGCAAGCGGCTCGATCACCAAGCCGAGTTACACGTTGAACGGCCAGACTTACACTGACGTGGGCACGGCATTGGCTGCGGCTGCATCGGGCGGTGGCGGAGTTGATGCCGTGAAGTACGACACGTCGGCGCACACCTCTGTAACACTGGGCAATGCAGGCACGCCGGTGAAGCTGTCGAACGTGGCCGACGGTGTGGCCAACAACGACGCCGTGAACGTCGAGCAGTTGAAGGCAATGGGCGCAAACTTCACGAGCGGTGTGGTGACGAACAGCTTCGTTGCGTACGACGACACGTCCAAGAGCAAGGTCACGCTCGGCGGCGCAGGTTCCACCGTGCCGGTCGCGTTGACCAATGTTGCTGTGGGGCAGGTTTCGTCGACCAGCAAGGACGCAATCAACGGTTCGCAACTGTACGGCGCGATGAGCAGCACTGCCGCTGCGTTGGGTGGTGGCTCGACCGTCAGCACTAGCGGTCAGATCTCGAAGCCCACGTACACTGTCGGTGGCAACTCGTACACTGGTGTCGACTCGGCAATTGGCGCCCTCAACGCGGCAATCGCTACCGGCGGCAACCCGGACGGCGTGATTTACGACACGCCGGCGCATGACAAGCTGACGTTGGGCGGCGCGAACGCCACCACCCCGGTAACGATCGCAAACGTCGCCGCCGCGACGAGCGACGATCAGGCGGTCAACCTCAAGCAATTGAAGGAAGCCGGCTTGAACGTCGATACGTCAGGCAACGTGACCAGCTCGTTCATCGCTTATGACAACGCGTCCAAGAACACGGTGACGTTTGGCGGCGTTGGCTCGACGACTCCGGTTCTGTTGAAGAACGTGGCAGCCGGCATTGCTGACTCCGACGCGGTCAACGTTGGTCAAATGCATTCGTATGTCGACCAGCAGATTGGCGGCGGCACGGCGAACGGCGTGGCGTACGACGACTCGACAAAGAGCAAGGTGACCTTGGGCGGCGTGGGTTCCACGACGCCGGTGACATTGACGAACGTTGCGGCAGGTAAAACCGCAACGGACGCGGTCAACTACGGTCAGTTCTCGGCCCTCGAAAACGTCGTGGCCAACATTCAACCGGGCACGGGCAACTCGACCTACATCAACATCAACCCGACTTCGGGCGGCACTGCTGCAGTGGCGACTGGTTCGGACTCGATCGCAATCGGCAACGGCGCCTCGGCTTCCGGCGAGTCCGCGATTGCAATCGGCAAGAACACGGTGACGTCGGGTGACAACTCGGTCGCGATGGGTGCAGGCGCTTCGGCTCCGAACACCAACGCTGTTGCACTGGGTGCGAACTCGACGACGGATCGCGACAACTCGGTGTCGGTGGGTTCCGCCGGCGCAGAGCGTCAGATCACCAACGTCGCAGCCGGTACGCAGGGCACCGATGCGGTCAACCTGAATCAGTTGAACAGTGCCATGGGTAACATGAGCAACTCGATCAACAACGTTGACCGTAGCGCGGCCAAGGGTATCGCGTCGGCCTCGGCGCTGAACATCGTCACGCCGTATCTGCCGGGTCGTACCACGCTGAATGCAGGTGTCGCCAACTACCGTGGCTACCAGGCAATTGGTTTGGGTGTGTCCCGCTGGAACGAGAAGGGCACGATCAACTACAACCTCGGCGTGTCCACCTCGGGCGGCAATAGCACCATCGTTCGCGCTGGTATCGGTATCGTCCTCGGCAACTAAACAACGGCCGCAAGGCTTTGATTAGACGCTTGAAACGTTAGCCGTCTGGGTCGCACGGGAAGTTTCCGTGCGACCCTCTTTCCATGAGACTCAGACATGAAGTATTCGTTAATTGCCATCGCGCTTGCCGCGTTGCTTGCGGGATGTTCGTCGTCCGCGACGCGCGACCGGCTGCAAATTCAGGACCCGACGGTTCTCCAGACCGGCTTTAGCGCGACCCAAAGCCAGGCCGCCGGCGCAGTAACGCCGCAGTGGATCGCGACGTATAGCGGCGTCAAGAACGGTGAGATGCTGAGCACCGTGCAGACCCGTCTGAACGCATTGGGCGAGCGCAAAAATAACTATTTCGGTGACAAGGCGCAGTGTTGGCTAAACGCCGCTCGCGACGAACGGTCTAGCCACGACGGTTGGGGCTTCATCGAGGAGGCGCTGGTCCAGGCCAACATTTTGACGACGGCGCTGGAAACCGGCCAAGGCCTTTCTGCCGACAATCCAGAACTGCGGACTTCTTCTGTGCTGCGACCGGACCTGTGGCAGAAAATCCTCGCAGCGAAAGGCTCGCCACTATTCCCGCAGTGTCAGGAGGCGCAGCGCCTGACAGCGTGCTCTGAAGTCGAATTGATCCACGCCGGTCATGAGGCGTGGACGCGTGACTTCGACGAGAGCAAGCGTTTGGTCGACGGAGTTGAAAAAGGCACACCCAGCATCACGGCCGCGCTCGAGGCCTGCACGCCGCCCCCAACCGCAGCGAAGGTTGAACCGCTTCCGCAGAAAGTCACGCTGCAAGCTGACGCCACGTTCAAGTTCGATCGAGGCGACTTGGCCGGCATGCTGCCAGCCGGTAAAGCCAAGCTGGACGAACTGATCCGCAGCCTGAAACAGGCCGATGACGTGACAGGCATCAGCATTGATGGTTATACGGACCGCCTCGGTAGCGACAGCTACAACCGTCAACTGTCGGCCAAGCGTGCCGAAACCGTAAAGCGCTACCTGCAGAGCGGTGGCGTAAGCCCGGTAATCTCGACACGCGGTCACGGCAAGGAAGATCCAGTTGTGCAGTGTAACGACCACAACCGCGCGGCCTTGATCGCTTGTCTCGCACCGAACCGTCGCGTTGAACTGGACTTCGTGCGTGGCGGGCGGGCATCGGATGTGCCGCAAAACCCGCGGACGCAGAGCCGACTCATGCCGCAAGAGCAGCAGTCGCATTGAGATGAGGGAATGACCAGGCTGTCGCGGTCTGGTCACTCCTTTTATAGGCAATGTTCTCAACCGCTATCTCGAGCGCGAACGATGTTTCGCGCTCGTTTCTCATGCGGTCCACGCATGTTCGCTGTGAGGCAATGACGACACCCGCAGCGCTTCACTCACAGAGTACAGCTTTGGCCAAAGTGAGCGTCAACGATACGCGGTCTTCCTAAATTCGATTCGAGCTTCTGCGAGTTAGCGGACTCAATTCCTAGAGTCGGCTCGTGCGTAAGAAAATTCAATCTTTCTTGCAAGAAAATTCCCCCTGATATTGGGAATTTATCCCTGCATCGTCTCGAAGAAATGTCTCGCCAATGTTGCTATTATTTAGTTGAGTTTTTTGAACAATATCGATTCGTTTTTGCACGCGTTAATTACTATCAGAAAATGGAGCGGCCGATGAAGAGAGTTGTGATTATTGATGATCATCCAATCATTCGAGGGACAATAGCCAGCGTGTTGCGCGCTGATCCCGAACTGGAGCTGGTTGGAGAATCGGGCGACGGCGAAGACGGTCTGGCAATGGTGCTGACAAAACACCCGGACTTGGTCATTATTGATCTCGATTTGCCACGGCTCGACGGCCTCACAATGATCCGCCGCATTCGAGCAAATAGTATAAAAATATCTATTCTTGTGCTCTCTGCCAAGCCTGAGCACATTATGGCCGGTTATGCGCGTAACGCGGGCGCAAATGGTTATGTCAGCAAGGGCCGGGAAATCAGCGAATTGGTCACAGCATTAAAAACGGTTTTATTCGGCTACGACTGCTTCCCGGCCGATAATGGTGACGTTGCGCCCGCGAGTGGCCTGAGCACTTTGTCGGCGCGTGAGGTGGAGGTTTTGCAACATCTCGCACGCGGCGTGAGCAATCGCGACATTGCCGGTCGATTGTCCCTCAGCGACAAAACTGTCAGTACATACAAGAGCCGTATCCAGGAGAAACTCGGCCTCACATCGTTGGCAGGACTCATCGAGTTCGCGACTTTGCACCGGCTGGTCGAATAAGTTTGCGGGTTATGAATACGGTGAGCCTATCTTGTTCTGCTGGGTGCATAAGGAGCCAAACGCTAAACGATCTGCTGGATATGGCGTCCGCAGCATTCCTGCGTATTTGTGTTCAAAGAGAGCGCGGCGCACGTGCGCGATCTTCAATGCGCCGTTCACCGGCAAGCAACGGGAGTCATCCGTGGAAATGGTTAACGGCAATGCACAGCCGCCTCTTTTCGGCAGCGCCGCGGAGTCATCGGACAGCTTATCCAGCGGTCCTTTTGAGCCCTTTGAAATTCGTTACCTGGACGCGTTATCCGAAGAGGGCGTCAACCTTGACTTGTTTCTCAACAACTGGCGTCAAGCAATGAATGACGACCTTGCGCGCCTCGACGCGTTGCCTCGTGAAGGCGACTTCGACCATTTTCATCGTGTGCTGCATCGCTTGAGTGGAGCAGTGGCGCTCGTCGGCGCGCACAGTTTGATGGAGGCGTTGCGGCGCGCGAGCCTGTCGCCGCCGGACCAGGGCGCTGCGACAATCGACGCGCTAACGGCGCGCGCCAGAAACCTCGTCACGCAACTTGAGGCCGCGCCCCGCGCCTTCCGGAGCAGATCACAATGAACCGACCGCTTGCCTTGATCGAAGGTGATCTGGCGCTTCCGATTCCGCTACCGTTCGATGCTTTGCCGCCGCCATTCGGTTCGTGGCGTCGTCAGGGGCGGACGGCGGCGCAACGTGAACCACACCCCGCTGCAGCCGCCGTCGCGCAGCAGGCGATCCAGAACGCGATGCGGCGTCCGCCGTCAACAGCGAGTCGTGGGCCGGTTCCACCGGGCGCCAGGTTTCTCTTTTTCTACAAGTTGCCGCAGCAACCCGACCATTCGCGTCGTTTTGACGAGCAGTTGGCTGAAGCCCGCTATTACCTCGAGATGGGCAGAGCGCGTCCGAGTTCGACCCGTTCCGATCATCTCCTCGGCGCGGCGATTTTCGCGAGCTGTAGCATCGCGCTGGCCTGGTTGCTGGCCACCTGCACGACGCATGATGCTGACAGATCGACGGTAGCGGCCAGCTTAAGAACGCAATCGGTCGCGTCGACGGACGGCAGTGCGATGGCGATTCATCCACAAGCGCGAGCTAAACCGGCGCAGCCTTCCGTCAAATTCGCCAAGACGACTCCGCGGAGTGCGCCATTGGCCGCTATCTCGAGGCCGAATTCGACGGCTCCCGGCGCTCCTACGTCACCCGACATGACACTGGGGACGACTCTTCGCCGTGCGTCGGAACCGCAACACGCCGAACACCTCGTGCCGCGGCCAACCGGCCGCGTGTCCACACGGCAGACGGCGCCGATCGAACTCGCGAAGGCCCATTACCAGACGCCAGTTGCACGCCTTAGCAAACCGCAAGTCGACAAACGCCTGGCACTCAGCCGCACGACCAACCCGGCCACGCAGCCTTCCGCGTCGAAACAGTCCGAACGGAGCGAATGGCCTGAACAGCGCGAACGCCCAACGTCCGCCACCGACACAACCGAGCGCGCAGCACTACGCGACTGGGCGGCGCAACAGCGTCGCTCAAACATCACGACGCGCGCCAGCACACCCACGCCGGGCGACACTGACTGGAACGCCCGCATGACTCAGCGCCGCATCACCGACAGCCCTGACGCCTTCCAGACAGGCCGCGCCCAAAAGTAGACAGCAAAAAAAAGCCCGACCATCGGTCGGGCTTCAAAGTCAGCTGCGTCCTCCACAGGGCGCAGCTCCTGCAAAACAGCTTGTAGCGACTACTCAGGTAAGCAAATACCTCAAGCGGCCAGCAGCGAACGCAGCACGAACGGCAGAATCCCGCCGTGCTTGTAGTAGTCGACTTCGATCGGCGTGTCGATACGCAGCAGCACCTGCACGCGCTTTTCCTTGCCTTCCTTGTCGCGGATCACCAGCGTCACTTCCTGTTGCGGTTTGAAGTCAGCGCCCAGGCCTTCGATATCGTACGTTTCTTCACCGGTGATGCCGAGCGATTGCACGCTATCCGAGCCCTTGAACTGCAGCGGCAGAACGCCCATGCCGACCAGGTTCGAACGGTGGATCCGCTCGAAGCTGCGTGCGACCACGACCTTAACGCCCAGCAGTTGCGTGCCCTTCGCAGCCCAGTCACGCGACGAGCCCGTGCCGTACTCTTCGCCCGCGAACACGACGGTCGGCGTGCCGGCGTCGATGTACTTCATCGCTGCGTCGTAGATCGACAGTTGTTCGCCGCTCGGCTGGTGAATCGTCAGGCCGCCTTCCACGCGGGTGCCGTCTGCCTTCGCCGGGATCATCAGGTTCTTGATCCGGACGTTGGCGAACGTGCCGCGCATCATCACGTCATGGTTGCCGCGGCGCGAGCCGTAGCTGTTGAAGTCGGCCTTCTGCACGCCGTTTTCCTTCAGCCACTTGCCTGCCGGCGAGTCTTCCTTGATCGAGCCGGCCGGGCTGATGTGGTCGGTCGTGACCGAGTCACCGAAGATACCCAGCGCGCGCGCGTCCTTCACAGCAGCAATGCTGTCGGCCGGCTGCATCGAGAAGTCCTTGCCGAAGAACGGCGGCTCAGCGATGTAGGTCGACTTCGGCCAGTCGTAGACTTGACCTTCTTCGCCCTCGATCTTGCTCCACAGATCACCCTTCTTGGTCAACGCCGAGTAGTTCTTGCGGAACGCGTCGGCGTCGAGCGCGAACTTGAGCAGTTCGTTGACTTCTTCGCTGGTCGGCCAGATGTCGCCCAGGTAGATATCCTTGCCGCCCTTGCCCTTGCCGACCGGTTCGGTCATCAGGTCGCGCGTGATGTTGCCGGCGATCGCGTAAGCGACGACTAGCGGCGGCGAGGCCAGGAAGTTGGCGCGGATGTTCGGGTGAATACGCGCTTCGAAGTTACGGTTGCCCGACAGAACCGCTGCCGCGACGATGTCGTTCTTCGTGATCGCTTCGTTCAGTTCCGGCGTCAGATCGCCCGCGTTGCCGATACAGGTCGTGCAACCGTAAGCGGCCAGCGTGAAGCCGAGCTTGTCGAGGTACTTCATCAAATCGGTCTTCGTCAGGTATTCCGTGACGATGCGCGATCCCGGAGCCAGCGACGTCTTGATGTGCGGCGCGACCGTCAGGCCGGCTTCGACCGCCTTCTTCGCCAGCAGGCCGGCGGCCAGCAGCACGCTCGGGTTCGAGGTGTTCGTGCACGACGTGATCGCGGCAATCAGGATGTCGCCGTTCTTCACGTCGACGCCGTTGCTCGTCGTGTATTGCGCTTCGAGATCGGCCGCCTTCTTCGCGAAGCCATTCTCCGCAACCGGCTTCGAGAACAGGTCGCTGAAGGTCGACTTCACGTGACCGATTTCGATACGGTCTTGCGGGCGCTTCGGACCTGCCAGCGACGGCGTCACCGTGCCGAGATCCAGCGTGACGACCTTGGTGTAGTCGATCTGGCCAGCCTTCGGAATACCGAACAGACCTTGCGCCTTGAAGTAGTTTTCGAAGGCGGAGATTTCCGCGTCGGTGCGGCCCGTGCCCTTGAAATACTCGATGGTCTTTTCGTCGACCGGGAAGAAGCCCATGGTCGCGCCGTATTCCGGCGCCATGTTGCCGATCGTCGCGCGATCCGGCAGCGACAGCGACTTCGTGCCTTCGCCGAAGAATTCGACGAACTTGCCGACCACTTTTTCCTTACGCAACAGTTCGGTGACGGTCAGGACCAGGTCGGTCGCCGTCAGGCCTTCGCGCAGCTTGCCCTTCAGTTCGACGCCCACCACGTCCGGCGTCAGGAAGTACACCGGTTGGCCGAGCATGCCGGCTTCCGCCTCGATACCGCCCACGCCCCAGCCCACCACGCCGATACCGTTGATCATGGTGGTGTGGCTGTCGGTGCCGACCAGCGAATCCGGGTAGTACACCGTGTCCGCGCCTTCAGCCTTCTTGTGCACGCCGCGTGCGAGGTATTCCAGGTTCACCTGGTGAACGATACCGACGCCCGGCGGCACGACCTTGAACGTGTCGAATGCCTGCATGCCCCACTTCATGAACTGGTAGCGCTCGTTGTTGCGCTGGAATTCCAGTTTCATGTTCAGATCGAGCGCGTTCTTTTCGCGGAAATGGTCGATCTGCACCGAGTGATCGACGACCAGATCGACCGGGACCAGCGGTTCGATCGACTTCGGATCCTTGCCCATGTGTTTCGCGACACCGCGCATTGCCGCGATGTCGGCGAGCAGCGGCACGCCGGTAAAGTCTTGCAGCACGACGCGCGACACCACGAACGGGATTTCGTCGACGCGCGCGGCGGTCGGCTTCCAGTTGGCGAGTTGCTCGATGTGTTCTTCGGCGATTTTCTTGCCGTCGTAGTTACGCAGCACCGATTCCAGCACGATTCGGATCGAAACCGGCAGGCGGTCGATCTTGATGTTCAGCGCCTTGCCGAGTTGCGGCAGGGAGTAGAACTTGCCTTTGCCGGAACCGCTGTCGAATTCCTTGAGCGTTTTGTGGAGGTTGTGGGCCATGGTGTTTTCCTTGGTTTGATCGCGGAACTACAGTACTAACTAGATGACGTACAGATCGACGTATTCATTGACCGGCATGGCTTCGAGCCTTGCCTGATCCAGCGACACGTCGAGAATCGCCAGTTGTTGCTTGACCGGAAAGCGGCGCGCGAGATTGGTCTTGAATTTCTCGACCAGCAACGGAATCCCATCTTCGCGACGACGCTTGTGACCGATCGGGTATTCGACTATGACCTCGTCGAATGACGAGCCGTCGTTGAATTCGATTGTCAGTGCGTTGGCGATCGAACGCTTCTCCGGATCGTGGTAATCCTGCGTGAACTGCGGGTCTTCTACACATTCCATCTTCGCGCGCAGCACATCGATGCGCGGGTCCTGCGCGATCGAATCTTCATAGTCCGCGGCCGTCAGGCGACCATGGATCAGCGGCACGGCGACCATGTACTGAATGCAATGATCGCGGTCGGCCGGATTGTTCAGCGGACCTTTTTTATCGATGATGCGAATCGCGGCCTCGTGCGTGCGGATCGTGATCTTGCTGATGTCGTCCACGCTCCTTCCCGCAGCGTTGAGTTGCGCGTGCAACTTCATCGTGGCTTCCACCGCCGTTTGCGCATGGAATTCTGCCGGAAAAGAAATCTTGAAGAGCACATTTTCCATCACGTACGAGCCGTACGGACGCTGGAATTGAAACGCGTTGCCCTTGAAGAGCACGTCGTAAAAGCCCCACGTCTTCGCCGTCAGTACCGACGGATAGCCCATCTCGCCGGTCTTCGAGATCAGCGCGAGACGCACGGCGCGTGAGGTCGCATCGCCCGCTGCCCATGACTTGCGTGAGCCGGTATTCGGCGCGTGGCGGTACGTGCGCAGCGCATGCCCATCGACAAACGCCTGCGACACCGCGTTGATCAGCTCGTCGCGCGTGAGGTCGAGCAATTGACCGACCACTGCGGTCGATGCCAGTTTCACCAGCAATACATGATCGAGCCCGACCTTGTTGAAGGAGTTTTCGAGCGCGATACAGCCTTGAATTTCGTGCGCCTTGATCATGGCGATCAAGACGTCTTTCATCGCCAGCGGCGCTTTGCCCGCTGCGATGGCGCTGCGCGAGAGCCAGTCGGCCGTAGCCAGAATCCCGCCGAGATTGTCCGACGGATGCCCCCATTCGGCGGCAAGCCAAGTGTCGTTGAAGTCGAGCCAGCGGATCATGGCGCCGATATTGAAGGCGGCCTGAACCGGGTCCAACTGGAACGACGTGCCAGGCACCTTCGCGCCGTTGGGGACGATCGTGCCCGGCACGATCGGTCCCATCAGCTTGGTGCAGGCCGGGTAGGTAAGCGCCTCGAGTCCGCAGCCGAGCGTATCGATCAGGCAGTGACGCGCGGTTTCCAGCGCGAGCGCGCTGTCGATCCGATAATCCCGAACGTAGTCGACGATATCGGCCAGGACTGAGTCCGGGTCGGGTCGCACGTTGGAAATCGGAGCGGACATCGGGAGCTTTCCTGATGACGATATTTAGTTGCTGGTCTTGTCGAGCGCGTTCGATTGCGTCGGAGCCGGCGCGCCTTGCTGCATGGACGCCGTCTTGCACTCGTCGGCCAGACGCGAGCTGTCCTTGTCCGAGAACAACATTGCCTTCGTCGGGATCACGACCAGGTCCATGCCGGTTGCGGCGTCGTGGAAGCGGTCTGCGCCCGTGGTGGTCGCTTCGCGCGGCAGATTGTAATTTTTGTTGGCCCAGTGAACCGTGACGATCTGGTCACGCTTCATGTCGCCCTTCAGTTCGAAAGCCAGACCTTCGTTGCACGACCACTTTTCCGAGCCGTCCGGCACCGGATCGACCTTGGCTTCCTTGGCCGGATTGGCTTTGCGCTTGATCAGGCGCTTCGGCTGCGGGCGCTTTGCCGTGGCCTTTGCCGCCGGCTTCGTGGTGGTCGCCGTTTGCGCGGCGGCGTCAGTCGCGACGGTCAGCATCGTCGTGGACAGGGCGCCAATCACGGCGGCGATCATCAGCTTTTTCATGGAGAAAACCTTTCTATCTAATTTCAGTTAAACGCGCGGGCTACCGGTCCTGGCGACCGCGCGGGTTGAACTGCACGCGCTTTGAAAGCGCACAGCGACCGCTATTTTCTCCTATTTAGCGGCAGGTACTTCAAATTCTCGGGTCCGGTGTAATTCGCGCTCGGACGGATGATCTTGTTGTCGATGCGCTGCTCGATGATGTGCGCGCTCCAACCCGCCGTACGAGCGATCACGAAGAGCGGCGTGAACATCGCCGTGGGCACGCCCATCATGTGATACGAGACCGCGCTGAACCAGTCGAGATTCGGGAACATCTTCTTCGCGTCCCACATCACCGACTCCAGCCGCTCGGCGATATTGAACAGCTTGCTGTTGCCCGCTTCCTTCGAGAGCTTCTTCGCGATTTCCTTGATGACCTTGTTGCGCGGGTCGGAGATCGTGTACACCGGATGGCCGAAACCGATCACCACTTCCTTGTTCTCGACGCGCTTTCTGATGTCAGCTTCGGCTTCGTCCGGCGTCTGGTAGCGCGACTGGATCTCGAACGCGACCTCATTGGCGCCGCCGTGCTTCGGCCCGCGCAGCGCGCCGATCGCGCCGGTAATCGCCGAATAGATATCCGAGCCCGTGCCCGCGATCACGCGGCCGGTGAAGGTCGACGCATTGAATTCGTGTTCGGCGTACAGGTTCAACGACACGTGCATCGCGTCGACCCATTCCTTCGACGGCTCCACGCCGTGCAGCAGATGCAGGAAGTGTCCGCCGATCGAATCGTCGTCGGTTTCCACTTCGATGCGCTTGCCGTTGTGCGAGTAGTGATACCAGTAGAGCAGCATCGAGCCGAGCGAGGCCATCAGCTTGTCGGCGATGTCGCGCGCGCCCGGCAGGTTGTGATCGTCTTTCTCCGGCAGCACGGTGCCGAGCACCGACACGCCGGTGCGCATCACGTCCATCGGATGTGCGGCGGCCGGAATCCATTCGAGCGCGGCTTTCACGTTGGCGGGCAGGCCACGCAGCGCCTTGAGCTTGATTTTGTACGCGGTCAGTTCAGCCTGGGTCGGCAGCTTTTCGTGCACGAGCAGATACGCGATTTCTTCGAATTCGCAGGCGCTCGCGATATCGAGAATGTCGTAGCCACGGTAGTGCAGGTCGTTGCCGGTCTTGCCGACCGTGCAGAGGGCCGTGTTCCCCGCCGTCACGCCCGACAGGGCGACGGATTTCTTCGGTTTGAAGCCGCTTTGGGGTTCGTTGCCGCCTTGTGCACCGGCGGTTTGCGTCGTCTCGCTCATCTCCCGCAATCTCCTTTGTGCCTGCTCGATGCTTCTGATTGATCCGTGCGTTCGACGCCCGTCTCGCGCAGCGCCACACGGTGCACTGTTCCGCTTGCCTCACGGCGTGCGCATAGACCGCTCATGGCCGCCGCGCCGATTGCCGCAGCGACATTTACACTCATGATCCTGCCGGCACGTCAGTGCCCACTTTCGCGAAAAGCGGCGCAGCGTCTCGCGGGACGGCGCGCCCCGTAGCTTGCGCTCGACGTAGCACCGACCAGTAGTACCGATAGCTCGCACGGTCATGCAGCGTGTCGTGATGGCGCGTCGGGCCCCATTGCGCGGACTGCGCGGCAAGCAGGATTTCGGTGGCGGTCGCGATCTCTTCGTCGCGCGGCGCGAATGCGGCGACGATTGCTTCGATCTGCGCCGGATGGATGCTCCACATGCGCGTGTAGCCGAACTCGTTGCGGGCGCGCGCGGCGTCGTTGGCGACCACGCTCATGTCGCGCACCTCCGTGCTGACGTTATGCGAAGGCACTTTGCCGTATGCATGGCAGGCGGCCGAGATTTCCAGCTTCGCGCGCCGCACCAGCGGATGATCGAACTGGCCGGGCGAGCGCATGGCGGTATCGGGAATCGCCCCGTCGTGCGCGGAGACGAAGTCCATCAGGCCGAAGCTCAGCGCTTCCACACCGGGCAGCGCGGCCAGGTCGAACACACGTGTCAGTGCGCCGTGCGTTTCGACCAGCAATTGCACCGGCACTGGTTGCGCGATGCCCAGTTCGCGCCGCGTCGCCTCGATGAACGCGACCATTTCGGCGGCATCGGGGATGTTGCGGATTTTCGGCAGGGTGATGTAAGCAGGCGCTCGCTTCGCGGCACGCAGAATGAGGCGGACGTCGTCGCGCCAGTGCGCGTGATCGAAGTCGTGAATCCGCACGCCGACGCGGCCGAAGCGGTCATGCTCGCCGCCCAGCAACGAGGCGACCAGTTCCGCGTGCTCGGCTTCGCGGCCGACCTGCGCGCCGTCTTCGCAATCGAGCGTGATGTCGAACACGGGACCCAGTTGCTGCTGCAAGGCCAACGATTTCAGCATCAGCTTTTCGCTGCCGGCGTAGTGATCGCAGGCAGGCAGCACAGCGGGCGGCACTTCGCCGTCAAACAGCACTTCGGCGGGTGTGAGGGCGCGCATTCTCGGCGTCAGGAGCGTGGGTAATGTTTGGAGAAATCCGATTCGGGCGCGCTCTGCCGGACCATCGTGGTACCTGCGCAAAACGCGCTCGGATCAGATGCGAATAGCCGCATTCGCATGTAAAAAACCGGAACCCGCCATGGCGGCGCCTGTGAGCGCCGCGCCAGACTTCTCGCTTCGCGCCAGGCCCCCGAGGGCAGCCTGGCGTTCTCTCACCAGTTCCGGTTCGTCTGTATCAGCCAGCCGCTTAGCCGAGCAGGTGTTGAACGCCTTCGCGTTCTTCCAGCAGTTCGTTTAGCGTGCCGTCCATCTTTTCGCGCGAGAACGCGTCGATTTCCAGACCTTCGACGCGCTTGTACTCGCCGTTTTCGCACGTGACCGGCACGCCGTAGATGATGTCTTCCGGAATGCCGTACGAGCCGTCCGACGGAATGCCCATGGTGACCCACTTGCCGTTCGTGCCGAGCACCCAGTCACGCACGTGGTCGATTGCAGCGTTAGCCGCCGACGCTGCCGACGACAGGCCGCGCGCTTCGATGATCGCCGCGCCGCGCTTGCCGACGGTCGGGATGAACGTGTTGCGGTTCCATTCGTCGTCGTTGATCAGCTTGGTCAGGTCTTGACCTTCTGCCGTTGCAAAGCGGAAATCCGGGTACATGGTCGGCGAGTGGTTGCCCCACACAGCCAGCTTTTCGATCGACGCGACCGGCTTGCCCGACTTGGCGGCCAGTTGCGACAGCGCACGGTTGTGGTCCAGACGCAGCATGGCGGTGAAGTTCTTCTTCGGCAGATCCGGCGCCGACTTCATGGCAATGTAGGCGTTCGTGTTGGCCGGGTTGCCGACCACCAGCACCTTCACGTCGCGGCTCGCGACCTTGTTCAGCGCCTTGCCCTGAACCGTGAAGATTTCAGCGTTGGCCGACAGCAGGTCCTTACGCTCCATGCCTTTCGAACGCGGACGCGCGCCGACCAGCAGGGCCACGTCTGCGTCCTTGAATGCAACTTCGGGATCGTCGGTGATTACGACGCCCGACAGCAGCGGGAATGCGCAATCATCCAGTTCCATCACGACGCCTTTGACGGCGCCTTGCGCTTGCGGCAGGTCGAGCAGTTGCAGGATCACCGGTTGGTCCTTGCCGAGCAGGTCGCCATTGGCGATGCGGAACAGCAGGGAGTAAGCGATTTGACCTGCGGCGCCGGTGACGGCAACGCGCTTTGCGGGCTTAGCCATTGAGAAATCTCCAGGACGATGCGTTAGACGCTAGGGAAAACGCCATTCTATATGCGCGTTCAGCGAAGCGTAGTGAAACACGGCGGAATTCACTCACGCGGCCTGCCTCGAGATCTGCGGAGGCCGAGCGGCGCGTTGCGGCGAGACCGCCATGCTGGAATCTGTACTGCCGCACGGGAGCGGAATACGAGGCGCCGGGTAGCCGCTGCACGGTGCGGGCTCCTGCAAACAGCGCGTTTCGGCAAGCGTCTGACCAGCGAATGGCGGCGAAATCGAAACCTGAACTGCGTGGGAACAGCATGGTGCAGAGTGGCTGCCGGTGCGTCGCGGCGCTGCTTCAAATAGCCGCCGAAAACCCCGCAAACCCTTGCTCGACAAGGAGTGTAGGAGTCGTCAGACACAAAGTCAACATTATCTTATGTCTTATATAAGACATATCTGTCGCGGGGAAAACCCTAGACGCGGCCTAGCCCTTTATGATGAAATGCGCGCATGAATTCGAACCCGGCGAACACCACGAATCCGAGCGGCCAAGGGGTCGCGGGAGAGGGTGTACCCGCTGCGCCCACGGCCACGTCGCCCACTTTCAGCCCGTTATATCAGCAGATCAAGGGGTTGATCACGCAGAGCCTTGAAAGCGGCGAGTGGAAGCCGGGCGAGATCATTCCCAGTGAAGTCGAATTGGCGGCCAGATACAAGGTCAGTCAGGGAACGGTGCGCAAGGCGATCGACGAACTTGCCGCCGACAACCTGCTCGTGCGCCGCCAGGGCAAAGGCACGTTTGTTGCGACGCACAACGAAGACCGCGCCCAGTTTCGCTTCCTCAGATTACTGGCCGATGACGGCGCGGAGCACCCGCACGTCAGCCGACTGCTTGAATGCCGGCGTTTGCGTGCTTCGGCGGACATCGCCCGGCAACTCGATCTGAAACCGGCCGATCCGGTCGTATTGATCAAGCGCTTGCTGCAGTTCGACGGCGAAGTCACCGTGCTCGACGAAATCTGGCTGCCGGGCGCGGTGTTCCGCGGCCTCACGCTCGAGCGGCTGTCGGAGTATAAAGGTCCCCTCTACGCGATGTTCGAGACGGAATTCGGCACCCGCATGATCCGCGCAACCGAGAAGATCCGCGCGGTGGCGGCCGAGCCTTCCGTGGCCGATCTGCTGCATGTGCCAGCGGGTTTTCCGCTGCTATCAGTCGAGCGCGTGTCCTATACATATGGGGACCGGCCGGTTGAGGTACGCCGCGGTTGGTATGTCACAACCGGGTATTACTATCAAAACGATCTAAGCTGAATTGGGTTGAATGAGGGCGCTGCGTCCCACGCGCGCGCCTGTTTCAAGGCGCCTTTATCGCGCGCGCTGTAACGGACCTGTCGTGGTTTTCGCTGCAGCGCGATATAAAAAGGCGCTAAAATTGCGGATTAGTGTGACTACATAGTAGGGGTCTAGCATGGCTGAAGCCGTAAAAAAACCGAGGCCGGAATTCCGGAACATCGGTATCGGGCAGATATTGACGGCGTATCGTCTCCCTCTAGCGGGGCGAGTATCGATCTTGCACCGCGTGAGCGGTGGTCTGCTTTTTGTTTTTCTTCCGTTCCTGCTGTACCTCTTCGGTCAGAGCCTGACTTCTGAACTCAGCTTCGAAGTCTTCAAGGGTTTCCTCTCCAACATCATCGTCAAGCTCATCACGCTCGTTCTCGCGTGGGCTTTCCTGTTTCACTTCTGCGCCGGTGTCCGTCACTTGCTGATGGACACGAACCACAACGCAGTGACGAAGGAAAAGGGCAAGTCGACCTCCATCGTCGTTCTCGTCGTGTCGTCGCTGCTCACCATTGCATTCGCGGCAAAACTGTTCGGAGCATTCTAAACAATGTCATCAAATAACCGAATCGGTTCGAAGCGTCTCGTCGTCGGCGCGCATTACGGTCTGCGCGACTGGCTGGCCCAGCGTATTACCGCCGCCGTGATGGCGATCTACACGGTCATCCTGCTCGCCTGGTTCTTCGGCGCGCGCGATTTCTCGTATGACGGCTGGGCGTCGATCTTCGCCACGCAATGGATGAAGCTCGCCACGTTCGTCACGCTGCTTTCGCTGTTCTACCACGCGTGGGTGGGTATCCGCGACATCTGGATGGACTATGTGAAGCCCGTTGGCATCCGCCTGTTGCTTCAAGCGCTGACGATCGTCTGGCTGCTCGCGTGTGCGGGCTACGCTGCGCAGATTCTCTGGAGAGTGTAAAAGAATGGCTGCAATCAAGAATTCTCTGCCGCGTCGCAAGTTTGACGTGGTTATCGTCGGCGCAGGCGGCTCGGGGATGCGCGCTTCGCTGCAACTCGCGCGCGCCGGTCTGTCGGTCTGCGTGCTGTCCAAAGTGTTCCCGACGCGATCGCACACGGTTGCTGCTCAAGGCGGCATCGGCGCATCGCTTGGCAACATGAGCGAAGACAATTGGCACTACCACTTCTACGACACGATCAAGGGTTCCGACTGGCTCGGCGACCAGGACGCGATCGAGTTCATGTGCCGCGAAGCACCGAACGCCGTGTACGAACTCGAACACATGGGCATGCCGTTCGACCGTAACGCGGACGGCACGATTTACCAGCGCCCGTTCGGCGGCCACACCGCGAACTACGGCGAAAAGCCGGTGCAACGCGCTTGCGCGGCGGCTGACCGCACCGGTCACGCGCTGCTGCACACGCTGTATCAGCAAAACGTCGAGGCCAAGACGCAGTTCTTCGTCGAATGGATGGCGCTGGATCTGATCCGCGACTCCGAAGGCGACGTGCTCGGCGTGACCGCGCTGGAAATGGAAACCGGCGACGTCTACATTCTCGAAGGCAAGACCACGCTGTTCGCCACGGGCGGCGCGGGCCGGATCTTCGCGGCATCCACCAACGCGTTCATCAACACCGGCGACGGTCTGGGCATGGCGGCGCGTTCGGGCATCGCGCTGCAAGACATGGAATTCTGGCAATTCCACCCGACCGGCGTGGCCGGTGCGGGCGTGCTGATTACCGAAGGCGTGCGCGGCGAAGGCGGCATTCTGCGCAACTCGAACGGCGAGCGTTTCATGGAACGCTACGCGCCGACGCTGAAGGATCTGGCGCCGCGTGACTTCGTGTCGCGTTCGATGGACCAGGAAATCAAGGAAGGCCGCGGCGTGGGTCCGAACAAGGATCATGTGCTGCTCGACCTGTCGCACATTGGCGCCGAGACGATCATGAAGCGTCTGCCGTCGATCCGCGAAATCGCGCTGAAGTTCGCGAACGTCGATTGCATTAAAGAACCGATCCCGGTCGTGCCGACCATCCACTATCAGATGGGCGGTATTCCGACGAACATCAACGGCCAGGTCGTGGGTACGTCGAGGGGCGCTGAAGATCCGGTCAACGGCTTCTACGCAGTGGGCGAATGCTCGTGCGTGTCGGTGCACGGTGCAAACCGTCTCGGCACGAACTCGCTGCTCGACCTGGTGGTGTTCGGCCGCGCGGCCGGCAACCACATCGTCAAGCACGTGAAGGAAATCAAGGAGCACAAGCCGCTGCCGGCCGACGCCGCTGATTTCGCGCTGTCGCGTCTGGCGAAGCTCGACAGCTCGTCTTCGGGCGAGTACGCGCAATCGGTCGCGAACGACATTCGCGGCACGATGCAGAAGCACGCCGGCGTGTTCCGCACCTCAGCGCTGCTGGCCGAGGGCGTGGAGCGCATTCGCGAAGTGGCTGACCGTGTCGACAACATCCATTTGAAGGACAAGTCGAAGGTGTTCAACACCGCGCGCGTCGAAGCGCTGGAAGTGGCGAACCTGATCGAAGTGGCACGCGCCACGATGGTTTCCGCCGAAGCGCGTAAAGAAAGCCGTGGCGCGCACGCGCAAAACGACTTCGAACATCGCGACGACGAAAACTGGATGCGCCATACGCTGTGGTTCAGCGAAGGCGATCGCCTTGACTACAAGCCGGTTCACATGCAACCGCTGACGGTCGAATCGGTTCCGCCGAAAGCGCGGACCTTCTAAGGCACAAGGTAAAGGAATTCAGAAATGGCAAAGCGTACATTTGAAATTTACCGCTACGACCCGGACAAGGACGCAGCGCCGCGCATGCAAACGTACGAGATCGAGATCGACTCGCACGAACGCATGCTGCTCGACGCGCTGCTGAAGTTGAAGGCAGTTGACGAAACGCTGTCGTTCCGCCGTTCGTGCCGCGAAGGCGTGTGCGGTTCGGACGCCATGAACATCAACGGCAAGAACGGTCTGGCCTGCCTGCAGAACATGAACGATCTGCCGCAAAAGATCGTGCTGCGTCCGCTGCCGGGACTGCCGGTCATTCGCGACCTGATCGTCGACATGACGCAGTTCTTCAACCAGTATCATTCGATCAAGCCGTACCTGATCAACGACACGCCGCCGCCGGAAAAGGAACGTCTGCAGTCGCCGGAAGAGCGCGACGAGCTCGACGGCCTGTACGAATGTATTCTGTGCGCGAGCTGCTCGACTTCGTGCCCGAGCTTCTGGTGGAATCCGGACAAGTTCGTCGGCCCGGCCGGCCTGTTGCAAGCCTACCGTTTCATCGCGGACAGCCGCGACGAAGCGACGGGCGAACGACTCGACAACCTGGAAGATCCGTACCGTCTGTTCCGTTGCCATACCATCATGAACTGTGTCGACGTTTGCCCGAAGGGCCTGAACCCGACCAAGGCGATTGGCAAGATCAAGGAATTGATGGTTCGCCGCGCTGTCTGAGATGGATTCAACATCGCATCAGTCCGACCCTCTCCGCCGCGCGCGTCTTCGCTGGCGCGCGCGGCGGGGCCTGCTGGAAAACGATCTGATCTTTGAGCGTTTTTTCAGCCGATATGAGCATGACCTCAGCGATGCAGATGTGGGCGCCCTCACGCGCCTGCTCGAGCTGAGCGATAACGACCTGATGGACTTGCTGCTTGTACGCAAGGAACCGGAAGGCGACCTTGCCGACCCGGATCTGATCCGGGTGCTGGAGCTGCTGCGGAATGCCTGACCGGCATAACCGGCTTTGAGCGCAGCTTGTCCGTTGTTCCAGGCGTGCAATTATCGAAACCCTGTTTTCATACTTCGATTGAGGATGTGCTATGACCCCGTCAGATGTTAAAGCCACGCTATCGTTCAGCGACAATTCGCCGAGCGTTGAAATGCCGATTTACAAGGGCACTCTCGGCCCGGACGTGATCGACATCCGCAAACTGTACGGCCAGACCGGCAAGTTCACGTACGACCCGGGCTTCATGTCGACGGCGGCTTGCAATTCGGCGATCACCTACATTGACGGCGACAAGGGCGAGCTGCTGTATCGCGGCTACCCGATCGACAACCTCGCGCAAAACGCCGACTTCCTCGAAACCTGCTATCTGCTGCTGAAGGGCGAACTGCCGAACGCAGAGCAGAACGCCGAATTCGTCAAGACGGTGACGAACCACACGATGGTGCATGAGCAAATGCACTTCTTCTTCCGTGGTTTCCGTCGCGACGCGCATCCGATGGCGATTCTGGTCGCAGCAGTCGGCGCGCTGTCGGCGTTCTATCACGACTCGCTCGACATCAACAATCCGCGTCACCGTGAAGTGTCGGCCATTCGCATGATCGCGAAGCTGCCGACGCTGGTCGCCATGGCTTACAAGTACAGCATCGGCCAGCCGTTTGCGTACCCGAAGAACGACCTGTCGTACAGCGCGAACTTCATGCACATGATGTTCTCGAACCCGTGCGAAGAGTACAAGGTCAACGACGTGCTGGTGCGCGCACTGGACCGTATCCTGATCCTCCATGCGGACCACGAACAGAATGCGTCGACCTCGACCGTGCGTCTCGCCGGTTCGTCGGGCGCGAACCCGTTCGCGTGTATCGCAGCTGGTATCGCATGTCTGTGGGGCCCGGCGCACGGTGGTGCGAACGAAGCCGCACTGAACATGCTGGAAGAAATCGGCTCGGTCGACAACATTCCTGAGTTCATCAAGCAGGTGAAGGACAAGAACTCGGGCGTGAAGCTGATGGGCTTTGGTCACCGCGTCTACAAGAACTACGACCCGCGTGCGAAGCTGATGCGTGAAACCTGCCACGAAGTGCTGGAAGAACTGGGCCTGCACGACGACCCGCTGTTCAAGCTGGCCATGGCACTGGAAAAGATCGCGCTGGAAGACGAATACTTCGTGTCGCGCAAGCTGTACCCGAACGTCGATTTCTACTCGGGTATCGTGCAGCGCGCGCTGGGCATCCCGACCTCGATGTTCACGTGTATCTTCGCGATGGCACGTACGGTCGGCTGGATTGCACAGTGGAACGAAATGATCGCCGATCCGGAACAGAAGATTGGCCGTCCGCGTCAACTGTTTATCGGCGACACGCAACGTGAAGCCAAGCCGATCGCGCAACGTTGATCGGGTTTGAGTCCGCATAGTTCGTCGTGGCTGCGTGTGCTGCGAATTAGGACGTACGGAGTCTGCCGCTGATAAAAACGCCCCGACGGGTTTTCCGTCGGGGCGTTTTGTTTCCAGCTTCTGATTCCGCGCTGTGAGCGCTCAATCGCGTGGCGGCGCAACATGCGGGGCACGTGTGCGCGCGTGCCGGGTAACGCCCATACAGGTATCGACACTACCACCCAACTCCCTGTTTTTTATCGGTTTTCTCCCTGATTGAGCGGCCCAGGCGGGACTCTGCGTGGCATAATCGACCGACACGGTCAGCCCGAAGTCATTACTACCCCGCATACCATGGCACAGACTCTCTACGACAAATTGTGGAACACACACGTGATCCACACGGAAGAAGACGGCACGACGATTCTCTATATCGACCGTCACCTGCTGCACGAAGTCACCAGCCCTCAGGCGTTCGAAGGCCTGAAGCTGGCTGAGCGTCCGGTGTGGCGCATCAGCGCGAATCTGGCGGTCTCGGACCATAACGTGCCGACCACGGACCGCAGCCACGGCATTGCCGATCCGGTTTCCAAGCTGCAAGTCGACACGCTCGATTCGAACTGCGATGCCTACGGCATCACGCAGTTCAAGATGAACGATCTGCGTCAGGGCATCGTGCACATCATCGGGCCGGAGCAGGGCGCCACGCTGCCGGGCATGACGATCGTTTGCGGCGATTCGCACACGTCCACGCACGGCGCGTTCGGCGCGTTGGCGCATGGCATCGGCACGTCGGAAGTCGAACACGTGCTGGCCACGCAAACGCTCTTGCAGAAGAAAAGCAAGAACATGCTGGTGAAGGTGGAAGGCGCGCTGCCGCGCGGCTGCACCGCGAAAGACATCGTGCTGGCCATCATCGGCAAGATCGGCACGGCGGGCGGCACCGGCTACGCAATCGAGTTCGGTGGCTCGACCATTCGCGCGCTCTCCATGGAAGGCCGCATGACGGTCTGCAACATGGCGATCGAAGCCGGCGCGCGCGCCGGCATGGTCGCGGTCGACGACACCACCATCGAGTATCTGAAAGGCCGCCCGTTCTCGCCGGAAGGCGTGGAGTGGGATCACGCGGTCGAGTACTGGAAGCAGTTCAAGACCGACGAAGGTGCGCACTTCGACCGCGTGGTCGAACTGAACGCCGCCGAGATCGTGCCGCAAGTCACGTGGGGCACGTCGCCGGAAATGGTCACGGCCGTGGACGGCCGCGTGCCGGATCCGGATCGCGAGAAAGACCCGGTCAAGCGCGACGCCATGGAGCGCGCGCTGAAATACATGGCGCTCGAACCGAATGCGCCGATCGAGTCGATCAAGCCGGATAAAATCTTCATTGGGTCGTGCACCAACGCGCGCATTGAAGACATTCGCGCCGCGGCTTACGTCGTGAAGAAGCTGGGCCGCCGCGTGGCGCCGAATATCCGTCTGGCCATGGTCGTGCCGGGTTCGGGGCTCGTGAAGGCGCAGGCGGAACGTGAGGGCCTCGACAAGGTCTTCACCGACGCCGGTTTCGAATGGCGTGAACCGGGTTGCTCGATGTGTCTCGCCATGAACGCCGACCGGCTCGATCCGGGCGAGCGTTGCGCGTCCACGTCGAATCGGAATTTCGAAGGTCGTCAGGGCGCCGGTGGCCGTACCCACCTCGTGAGCCCGGCGATGGCTGCGGCTGCGGCCATCGAAGGGCATTTCGTCGATATTCGCAAGCTTGGATAAACACGCATGATGAAGAACATCAATCGCACCACTCTATTGCGCCGCTTCGCTCTCGGTACGCTGGCTGGGCTGTTGCTCGGTCTGGCCGGTTGCAACACGGTGCACGGATTCGGCGAGGACATGTCGCACCTCGGCAATTCGATCAGCAATCACGCTGATAAATAAGCGGTTTTTGATTTTTGCCGGCCATGCGCCGAGCGGCTTTCCGGCCGCCGCGCGCATCGCCCGGTCTCGAAACAGGTGCCAAGCGTCATGGAAAAATTCATCGTACACACCGGCGTCGTGGCGCCGCTCGATCGTGAAAACGTCGACACGGACGCGATCATTCCGAAGCAATTCCTGAAGTCGATCAAGCGCACGGGTTTCGGTCCGAACGCGTTCGACGAATGGCGTTATCTCGACCACGGCGAGCCGGGTCAGGACAATTCGAAGCGTCCGCTGAATCCGGATTTCGTGTTGAACCAGCCGCGTTATCAGGGCGCTTCGGTGCTGCTGGCGCGCAAGAACTTCGGCTGCGGCAGCTCGCGCGAGCACGCGCCGTGGGCGCTGGAGCAATACGGCTTTCGTGCGCTGATCGCGCCGAGCTTCGCCGACATTTTCTATAACAACTGCTTCAAGAACGGCGTGCTGCCGATCGTGCTGACTGAACAGCAAGTCGATCACCTGTTCGACGAAACGTATGCGTTCAACGGTTTCAAACTGACGGTCGACCTCGAGGCGCAAGTCGTGCGCACGTCGGACGGCGGCACCGAATATCCGTTCGAAGTCGCGGCGTTCCGCAAGTACTGCCTGCTGAACGGTTTCGACGACATCGGCCTCACGCTGCGGCACGCGGACAAGATTCGCCAGTTCGAAGCAGAGCGTATTGCGAAGCAGCCTTGGCTGGCGCACCGCATCGTCGGCTAAATGCATGAGGGCCGATCAAGGCCCGCCCGCAGATTCACGCTCGCAAGAAAACGCCGGGTCGCCTCAAGTTTTCTCGTCCCCCGCGGGGGGCCTGACGCGCAGCGACAGGTCTGAGGGCACTCTCATTCTCGAATCAAACCTCAAGGAATTCGCATGAAGATCGCAGTCTTGCCGGGCGACGGCATCGGTCCCGAAATCGTCAAGGAAGCCGTCAAGGTTTTGAACGTGCTCGGCGAAAAGTTCGAACTTGAAGAAGCGCCGGTTGGTGGCGCGGGCTACGAAGCGAAGGGCCACCCGCTGCCCGATTCGACGCTGGCGCTGGCGAAAGAAGCTGACGCGATCCTGTTCGGCGCCGTTGGCGACTGGAAGTACGATTCGCTCGAACGCGCGCTGCGTCCGGAGCAGGCCATTCTGGGTCTGCGCAAACACCTGCAACTGTTCGCGAACTTCCGTCCGGCGATCTGCTATCCGCAACTCACGGGCGCTTCGTCGTTGAAGGAAGAGATCGTTTCGGGCCTCGATATTCTGATCGTGCGCGAACTGAACGGCGACATCTATTTCGGCGCGCCGCGCGGCGTGCGTTCGTCGCCGGACGGGCTGTTCGAAGGCGCGAAGGAAGGTTTCGACACAATGCGTTATTCGGAGCCCGAAGTGCGCCGCATTGCGCACGTCGCGTTTCAGGCGGCGCAAAAGCGCCAGAAGAAGCTGACGAGCGTGGACAAGGCCAATGTGCTCGAAACCTCGCAATTCTGGCGCGACGTGATGATCGACGTGTCGAAGGAATATGCGGACGTTGAACTGTCGCACATGTATGTCGACAACGCGGCGATGCAACTGGTGAAGGCGCCGAAGGCGTTCGACGTGGTTGTCACCGGCAACATGTTCGGCGACATTCTCTCCGACGAAGCGGCCATGCTGACGGGCTCGATCGGCATGCTGCCGTCGGCCTCGCTCGACAAGAACAACAAGGGCTTGTACGAGCCGTCGCACGGCTCGGCACCGGACATCGCCGGTAAGGGCGTCGCGAATCCGCTCGCCACCATTCTGTCCGCTGCCATGATGCTGCGCTATTCGCTGAACAAGGCGGAGCAGGCGGATCGCATCGAAAGCGCCGTTAAAAAGGTGCTCGAGCAAGGCTATCGTACCGGCGACATTCTCACGCCGGGTTGCAAGCAGGTCGGCACGGTGGCGATGGGCGACGCGGTGGTCGCCGCGCTGTAAAGCGGTATAAAGCGCGAATCGGCCTCGAAAACGAGCTGATTCGCGTGTAATTCAGACAACGGCGATGGACGAAGCGACAGCAACGGCGTCGCCGGATTCAGGTTTTCGTGTATATTGTGGTGATGGCACAACTGGCTCAAATCTCCTCGATTTCGAAACTGCACGGCAAAACGGCCCGTGCGGTTGAGCTCGCCATTACCACTATCAAAACGCGCATTATCACGATTACCCCGAAAACGATCACGAAACGCTGATCGTCCGTCGTGCCCGCTCATCTTCCCCGCGCGGTCACTGCGGGCAAAGATGCGGGGAAGTTTCCATTCGAAGGGTATGAAGTCATGAACGTAGGTCTCGTAGGTTGGCGCGGCATGGTCGGCAGCGTCCTGATGCAACGCATGCAGCAGGAAGGCGATTTCGATCTTATCGAACCGGTGTTTTTCAGCACCAGCAACGCGGGCGGCAACGCGCCGTCGTTCGCCAAAAACGAGACCAAGCTCAAAGATGCAACAAGCATCGACGACCTGAAGAAGTGCGAAGCGATCATCTCGTGCCAGGGCGGCGACTACACGAACGAAGTGTTCCCGAAGCTGCGAGCAGCGGGCTGGAACGGCTACTGGATCGACGCGGCTTCGTCGCTGCGCATGAAGGACGACGCCGTCATCATTCTCGATCCGGTCAACCTCGACGTGATCAAGAACGCGCTGGTCAAGGGTCAGAAGAATTTCATCGGCGGCAATTGCACGGTTAGCCTGATGTTGATGGCGCTCGGCGGCTTGTTCCGCGAGAATCTCGTCGACTGGATGACGGCCATGACGTATCAGGCCGCTTCGGGCGCGGGCGCGCAAAACATGCGCGAACTGCTGCAGCAAATGGGCACGCTGTACGGCGCGGCCAAGGAAGATTTGGCGGATCCGTCGTCGGCGATTCTCGACATCGACCGTCGCGTGCTTTCCGCGATGAACAGCGACCGCATGCCGACCGACAACTTCGGCGTGCCGCTCGCCGGCTCGCTGATTCCGTGGATCGACAAGGATCTCGGCAACGGCATGTCGAAGGAAGAGTGGAAGGGCGGCGCGGAAACCAACAAGATTCTTGGCAAGCCGGCCATGGGCACGCCGGGTTCGATTCCTGTCGATGGCCTGTGCGTGCGCATCGGCGCAATGCGCTGCCACTCGCAGGCATTGACCATCAAGCTGAACAAGGACGTGCCGCTGGACGAAGTGAACAGCATCCTCGCGTCGGGCAACGACTGGGTGAAGGTCGTGCCGAACGAGCGCGAAGCGTCCATGCGCGACCTGTCCCCGGCGGTGGTGACGGGTACGCTGACGGTGCCGGTCGGCCGCGTGCGCAAACTGGCCATGGGCGGCGAATATCTGTCGGCTTTCACGGTCGGCGATCAGCTGCTGTGGGGCGCCGCGGAACCGCTGCGTCGCATGCTTCGCATTGTGCTCGACAAGTAAAGTAAACTACGCGCTCACGACGCGTAGAAAACTCAAGAAGCGTCGCGCTTGCGCGGCGCTTTTTTCATTGTGTGCTCCGATTATCTTGTCTCTCTCCAACCGCAAAAAAGGGCTGCGCGCTGACGCGCCAGGAGTCCCGATGAACCTTCGACTCTCATCCCTTCGGGCTATGTTCAATCTTCCGGGTGCGAGCCGATTGACGGCCGCCGCCGCTGTGTCCGCCGCGCTTGTGTGCGCTGGCATGGGCAGCGCGGCCGCCGCACCGGGCGATGCCGCGAGCGCACCGGACGCCGCCTCCGTTTCGTACGCGAACGGTGGTCAAGTGACGGTGCGGCCTGGGCAGTCGCTGAACGACGTGGCGATTGCCGTCACGCAGTCGCACGACAAGGCGACGCTCGCACGTGCCTCGCGCGCGTTGTTCGATGCGAACCCGAATGCCTTCATGAGCCACGACCCGAGCCGGTTGCGGCTGGGTGCGGTGTTGACGGTGCCGGTGCTGGATGCGTCGGGTGCGCTGGCGGCGTCGGCGGCGGGTGTCGCGGCTGCGCCTGCCTCGGCGCCTAATGCGGCATCTGCGACTAGCGCGGCGAGTGCCGTGGCGCAGGCCAACGCGGCGGCGGCAAGCGCAGCAAGCGCTGCGGCGCCAGCCGCCCCCGCTGTTTCTGCGATGGCCAGTGCGGCCACTGAAGCGAGTTCGGCGACGCCGGGTAGCACGGCTTCGTCGGCGCCGATCGCGGGATCTCAGGCGGCGGCATTGCCGGCCAGCGGTACTCATGCGTGGTCCGGTTCGATTCAGCCGTCAGCTAGCGAGGCTGAAGGCGCATCAGCGGCTGGTGCCGGAACGACTCCGGCGACGACCGCCGCGCAGCCGGCATCGCAACCGCGTGCGCAAGTGTCGAGCCTGCAGCAATTGCTCGCGCTGAAAAATCGCGTGCTGATGGAGTTGCAGAAACACGGTATCGGCGGGACGCCTCCCGCTACGAACACGGCGTCGACCGGCGTCGCGCAACCGGCGGTTGGCGTGTCATCAGCGGCGGCTGTGCCGAGTCACGGCTCTACGCCCGTGGCATCGACGTCGAGTGGTGCTGGCATGTCGCAGACGGAGTTGAGCGTGGCGGCGGCGATTGGCGCGGCGCTGGTCGCGTTGCTGGCGGCGCTGCGCATGGGCCGGCGTAAGCGCGAACGTCTGGCGGCGGAAGCTGCGTCGGCGGATGGCGGTGGGGCGGCGTCCGCGCGGGCAACGGGCCCGCAGGACGTCGTGTCGACGCGCGAGCAGATTCCGGCGCGCGGAGCGTCGGATGTCGGCGATGATTTGCCCGTTGGAAACGCGGCGGCATTGGCGGCTGCGGAGCGTGAAGCTGCGGAAGGCGACGCGGCGGCGCGTGAAATGGAAGAACGGGTCGCGGCGGAGCGCGACGCGGAGATTCGTCAGGCCGCTGCGCGGGAGGCGGCGGAAAAAGCAGAAGAGCAGGCTGCGGCTGAACGTGCGGCAGCAGAGCAGGCAGCGGCCGAGCACGCGGCAGCGGAACGTACGGCAGCAGAGCAGGCAGCGGCAGAGCACGCGGCGGCGGAACGCACTGCAGCGGAGCAAGTAGAGGCTGAACACGCAGCAGCAGAACGCACGGCAGCAGAGCAGGCCGAAGCCGAGCGCGCAGCAGTAGAACGCGCAATCGGGGAACGTGCAGCAGAAAATCAACCCGCTGCAGCCCACACGACCTTCCCGTCACCCGGCCTCAACGCGCCCGACCACATCTCGCAAGAGCGCGACGCCGCGCCCGCATCCGTCGAACCTGCGCAATTGAGTCCGAACGTCGCTCCGTCCGCTCAGGGCGGTTCGATTCCGGAACCTCTCCCCGGGCCCCACCACGACGACTTCGACAGCGCGACCACGGCCGCAAGTCTTGCCGCCGCTGCGGAACTCGGCGCCGACGCCTTGCCGCTGACGCCGCTTGAGCCCGTCGACGACGCCTTCCTGCACGAGGAACCCGCTCATCGTCTGCAATGGGACGATACGCCGGCCGCGCGGCTCGAGCCGTCGATCGAATCGCAGCGCCATCTGAACGTGCCGCCAGTCGATCTCCAGCAGCCGCACGTCGAGCCGCAGTCAACTCCGGCGTTCAGTCAGTCTCACAGCGATGCGGCTTCGCCAGCTGAGCCGTTGCAGGACGAGGCGCAGCGAGCGCATAGTGAACTGGCGCAGGAGCCGCATCAACCGGTTCAAACGTTACCGTCCGATGCCTCGCCGACCCGCGAGCCAGAACCGCGAGCGCAGCCCGCACCCGCAGCCGTGCCGACCGAATTCCCGCGCGACGCCGTCGATGCGTTCGGCAGCCTCGACATGCCGTTGCCGCCGCGCGTCGAGTCGTCCGCCGATGCCTTGCAAGCGCCCGCCTCACTGTCGAGCCAGCCGGTGGCGTCGCCGGAAACCACTGCACAACAGGCTGTGCCGTTGCCCGACCCGGACGAGACGCCGCACGTTGCCGACGAAATCACCGCGGGCACCGCAGGCCACGCGTCCGTCGCAGGCTTGGGCGCGGGGTTTGGCACGGGCCTGGGTGCGGCCGGCTTCGGCGCGTTGAAGCTCGATTTCGATCTCGAGTTGCCGCCGAGCCCGGCCCAGCCGTTGCCGGCGTTCACGCAGAACGATCTCAGCCGCATCGCCCGCAATAAGCTCGAACTGGCGGCCGAATACATCGAGCTGGGCGATCTGTCCGGCGCGCGCGCGCTCATCAACGAAGTGATCGAGACGAACGATCCGGGTACGCGCACCGAGGCCCGCGCGTTGCTCTCGACGCTCGCCCCGTTGTCGTGAAGCGTATTGCTCTAGGCGTCCAGTACGACGGTTCGGCATTCTGCGGCTGGCAGTCGCAACCGCACCGCAACACCGTGCAGGACGAACTCGAACGGGCGCTCCGCGAGTTTGCGCGGACGCCGGTGCAAACCGTCGTCGCGGGGCGTACGGATACGGGTGTGCATGGCCTTGGGCAGGTTGTGCACTTCGACACTGAGCTGGATCGTGCAGACGTTTCGTGGGTTCGCGGCACCAATTCGTTCCTGCCGAAGACGATCTCGGTGCAGTGGGCCAAGCCGATGCCCGACGAGTTCCACGCGCGTTTCTCGGCGTTCGAGCGGACCTATTACTACGTGCTGTACGTCCATCCAGTGCGCTCGCCGATGCTGGCGACTCGGGCCGGCTGGGTGCATACATCGCTCGACGTCGACGCGATGCAGAAGGCCGCCGCGCATCTGCTCGGCGAACACGACTTTTCGGCGTTCCGTTCGTCGCAATGCCAGGCGAAAACGCCGGTCAAGCACCTGTATCAGATCGACGTGAAGCAACAGGGCGACTTCGTCCATTTCCGTTTTCGGGCGAACGCGTTCCTGCACCACATGGTGCGCAACCTGATGGGCTGCCTGGTGTACATCGGCGGCGGCCGCCGCCCGGTCGAATGGATGGCCGAGGTGCTCGCGAGCCGCGATCGCGATTTCGCCGCGCCGACCTTCATGCCGGACGGTTTGTATCTGGCGCAGGTGGGCTATCCTGAGCAATTCGCCGTGCCCGCGCCGCAAACGGGCAGCGTGCCGTGGAATACCGTATGGACCGAGCAAGCGCAAACATGAACTCAACCGAAAACCTCGCGAACGAATCCCACGAAGGCGCCCAGCAGCAGGCCGCGCCGCATCGCACGCGCATCAAGCTGTGCGGCCTGTCGAAGCCCGCAGACGTGTCCCGGGCGATCGATCTCGGTGCCGACGCAATCGGCCTCGTGTTCTACCCGCCGAGCCCGCGTTCGGTCAGCGTCGCGCAGGCAGTCGAGCTGGTGCACGATGTGCCGCCGTTCGTCTCGGTGGTCGGCTTGTTCGTCAACGCCACGGCGGACTGGATTCGCGAGGTTGCGAGCAACGTCGGACTCACGTTGCTGCAGTTTCACGGCGATGAGACGCCCGAGCAGTGCGAATCGCTCGCCAGCGTTGCGGGTTTGCCTTGGTTGCGCGCGTTGCGCGTTGCGGCGGATACTCAGCCGGCCGATTTGGTAAAATCGGCACTTAGCTATTCATCAGCCAGCGGCCTTCTGTTTGACACCCATGTCGAAGGGTACGGCGGCGGCGGGAAGGTCTTCGATTGGTCACTTATTCCAGCAGAGCTCGCGCGTCGGGCCGTTTTGAGTGGTGGGTTGAACGCGCAAAACGTCAGTGAAGCGATCCATCGCGTGCGCCCGTACGCGGTCGATGTCTCGAGCGGCATCGAAACGCCGGGCGCCAAGGGCGTGAAAGATCACGCCCGGATGGCGGCGTTCGTACGCGCGGTGCGCGCAGCGGACGCCGAATGATTCCGGCGCTGCGGTTGTCTCGCACGAGAGCCGCGCGCCACACTGAGAAGAGTGATCACCATGTATAACTTGCCTGACGAAAGGGGCCATTTCGGCCAATTTGGCGGCGTGTTCGTCGCTGAAACGCTGGTCCACGCGCTCGACGAGTTGCGTGCGGCATACGACAAATATAAGCAAGACCCGGCATTCGTCGCCGAATACGAGCGCGAATTGAAGTATTTCGTCGGCCGTCCGTCGCCGATTTATCACGCTCAGCGCTGGAGCGAAATGCTCGGCGGCGCGCAGATTTTCCTCAAACGCGAAGACCTGAATCACACGGGCGCGCACAAGGTCAACAACGTGATCGGCCAGGCGTTGCTTGCTAAACGCATGGGCAAACCGCGCGTGATCGCGGAAACTGGCGCCGGTCAGCACGGCGTGGCGACGGCGACCATCGCCGCGCGTTTCGGCATGGAATGCGTGGTCTATATGGGCTCCGAGGACGTGCGCCGCCAGGCCGCCAACGTATACCGCATGAAGCTGCTCGGCGCGACAGTCGTGCCGGTCGAGTCGGGCTCGCGAACCTTGAAGGACGCGTTGAACGAAGCCATGCGCGACTGGGTCACCAACGTCGAGAACACGTTCTACATCATCGGCACGGTGGCGGGACCGCATCCTTACCCGATGATGGTGCGCGACTTCCAGCGCGTGATCGGCGACGAGTGCAAGGTGCAAATGCCCGAACTCGTCGGCCGTCAGCCGGACGCGGTGATTGCGTGTGTTGGCGGTGGTTCGAACGCAATGGGCATCTTTTATCCGTACATTGACGACACTTCGGTGAAACTGATCGGCGTCGAAGCAGCCGGCGACGGAATCGAATCCGGTCGCCACGCTGCGTCGCTGATCGGCGGAAGCCCCGGTGTACTGCACGGCAACCGCACGTACCTGCTTCAGGACGAAAACGGCCAGATCATCGAGACGCATTCGGTGTCGGCGGGCCTGGATTATCCCGGTGTCGGCCCCGAGCACGCCTGGCTAAAAGACAGCAAACGCGCGGAATATGTCGGCATCACCGACGAAGAAGCGCTTAAAGCCTTCCACGATTGCTGCCGAATCGAAGGCATCATTCCGGCGTTGGAGTCCAGCCACGCGCTGGCCTATGCCGCGAAACTCGCGCCGACGCTGCCGAAGGACAAGTACCTTCTGGTCAATCTGTCGGGCCGCGGCGACAAGGACATGCATACGGTCGCTGAGCGATCGGGCATTCAGTTCTGAGCGCCGCGACGATGCGTGACGAGTTCGACGAGCCGCAGCCGGCAATTGAAACCACGCCGGTCGCCGATATCCCGGCGGCCGAGGCGCCTGCATCGCTGTTACCGCAGGTGCCTGCCGGCATCCAGCTGTTGAACCGCGATTTTCTGACCGATGTAGCGAACATCCCTGATGGATCGATCGATCTGATCGTATGCGATCCGCCTTACGGGCTTGGCAAGGATTATGGCAACGACTCCGACATGCGCACCGGCGAAGATTTTCTCGCCTGGACGCGTGGCTGGCTCGAACTGGCTATTCCGAAGCTCAAGCCGTCGGGTTCGCTCTACATTTTCTGCACCTGGCAGTACGCGCCGGAAATCTTCAGCTTCCTGAAGACAAAACTCACGATGATCAACGAAATCATCTGGGACCGACGTGTGCCAAGCATGGGCGGAACGGTGCGCCGGTTCACTTCCGTGCACGACAATATCGGCTTTTTCGCGGTGTCGAAGGATTATTTCTTCGATCTCGATCCCGTCCGCATCCCGTACGATGCCGCCACGAAGAAGGCGCGTTCGCGTAAATTGTTCGAAGGCAGTAAGTGGCTCGAGGTTGGCTATAATCCAAAGGATGTCTGGTCGGTATCGCGGCTGCATCGGCAACATGCCGAGCGCGTCGCGCACCCTACCCAGAAGCCTCTGGAAATCGTCGAGCGGATGGTGCTGGCAAGTTGTCCGAAGGGCGGCCGCGTGCTCGACCCTTTCATGGGCAGCGGCACCACCGCGGTCGCTTGCGCCCGTCAGCAGCGCGAATTCGTCGGCTATGAAATCAATGAAAGTTACTGCGCGATTGCGCGCGAACGCGTGAGCGCCGCAGCCAATCCGCCGGTTGCGCGTCGGGTCAAAGCCAAAACTCAACGGCAGACCGAAGTGCAGTGAGCGGCGTGCGATGAGCACGCTGCGCAGTGACCCAAATCCGAGAATATTCCATGTCCCGTATCAAGAACACGTTTGCTGCGCTGTCCGCCCAAGGTAAGAAAGGACTCATTCCGTTCATGACGGCCGGCGACCCGGACCCCGCGCGTACGGTTGAATTCATGCATGCGCTCGCCGCCGGCGGCGCCGATGTGATCGAACTCGGCGTGCCGTTTTCCGATCCGATGGCCGATGGTCCGGTGATCCAGCAGTCGTCGGAACGCGCGTTGGCTCATGGCGTGTCGCTGCGCCACGTGATCGCCGACGTGAAGCGCTTCCGCGAGACCAATGACACCACGCCCGTCGTGCTGATGGGCTACGCTAATCCAATCGAGCGCATGGGTACCGAAGCCTTCGCGAAGGCGGCGAAGGAAGCTGGCGTGGATGGTGTGCTGGTTGTCGACTACCCGCCGGAAGAATGTGCTAACTTCGCTGAACAGATGCAATCTGCTGGCATCGATCCGATTTTCCTGCTGGCGCCCACGTCTACCGACGAGCGTATTGCCGAGGTGGGCAAGATTGCCAGCGGCTACGTCTATTATGTGTCGTTGAAAGGCGTGACCGGAGCGGCAAATCTGGACGTTTCCAGCATCGCGAGTAAAATCCCGGCCATCAAGTCGCGCGTCCCCCTGCCGGTGGGCGTCGGTTTCGGTATCCGCGACGCGCAAACCGCGCGTTCGGTGGCCGAAGTGTCCGATGCCGTCGTGATCGGCAGCCGTATCGTGCAATTGCTCGAACAGGCGGCGCCTGAAGCCGCTGCCGAGACGCTGACGCGCTTTGTCGCCGAAGTGCGCGAGGCGCTGGATAGCGTCGCGACTGCCCGATAACAGTTATTTTTGTCTTCTGTAGTGTGAGCGGCGGGCTTGTCCCGCCGTTTGCGCGATCGTAGACCCGAGAAGGATTCACTATGAGCTGGCTCGACAAACTGCTGCCGCCGAAAATCAAACAAACCGACCCGAAGAACCGCAAGGGGATTCCGGAAGGGCTGTGGATCAAGTGCCCGTCGTGTGAAGCGGTGCTATACCGTAACGACGTCGAGGCCAATCTGCATGTTTGCCCGAAGTGCGACCATCACATGCGCATTGGCGCGCGTGAGCGGCTCGACGGTCTGCTCGATCCGGAAGGCCGCTATGAGATCGGCCAGGAAATCGTTCCGGTCGACGCGCTCAAGTTTAAAGACAGCCGCAAGTATCCGGACCGCCTGAAAGAGGCGATGGACGACACTGACGAAACCGACGCGATGGTCGTCATGGGCGGTGCAATCCACACGCTGCCAGTAGTGGTGGCCTGCTTCGAGTTCTCGTTCATGGGCGGCTCGATGGGTTCGGTGGTCGGCGAGCGCTTTGCGCGCGGCGCGCAGAATGCGCTCGAACAGAAAGTGCCGTTCATCTGCTTCACGGCTTCGGGCGGCGCGCGCATGCAGGAAAGCCTGTTGTCGCTGATGCAGATGGCGAAGACCACGGCCATGCTGACCAAGCTCGCCGAAGCCAAGCTGCCGTTCATCTCCGTGCTGACCGACCCGACCATGGGCGGCGTGTCGGCCAGTTTCGCGTTCCTCGGCGACGTGGTGATCGCGGAGCCTAAGGCGTTGATCGGTTTTGCCGGTCCGCGCGTGATCGAACAAACCGTTCGTGAAAAGCTGCCGGAAGGCTTCCAGCGCGCCGAGTTCCTGTTGACGAAGGGCGCGATCGACATGATCGTCGACCGTCGCAAGCTGCGTGAAGAGCTGGCTCAATTGATGGCGCTTTTGAGCCATCAGCCGGCTGATGCAGTCGCGTAAGCGGGCACCAGCGTAAATTGTCGCCACGCTTTTCAGGCGCGGCGGCCGTCAGAAGCAGCAAAAAATAGCGCGCCGCGTGAGTGATCAAGCGGCGCGCTGTCATTTCCGGGATAATCACGGTCTCGCAACGCGGCGAGGGTTGCTGACGGCGGCCAGCGCAGGCACGTGTGGTTTGCGCGCATAAAGCGGCGCCCGCCGGACTAGACTCCTGCCGCAGCCGCAGCCGCAGCCGCAGCCGCAGCCGCAGCCGCAGCCGCAGCCGCAGCCGCAGCCGCAGCCGCAGCCGCAGCCGCAGCCGCAGCCGCAGCCGCAGCCGCAGCCGCAGCCGCAGCGCCCGTCGCTTCGCCCCGCGCCCATTCGCAACACTGCCCAATCGATTTACTCGCGATTCGCCCGATGACCACATTCCCCACCCTCGACGCGTGGCTCACGCACCTAGAATCCGCGCATCCGGTCGGCATCGACATGGGGCTGGCCCGCATCAGCCAGGTGCGCGACGCGATGCAGTTGTCGTTTGCGTGTCCGGTCATCACGGTCGGCGGCACGAACGGCAAGGGTTCCACTTGCGCGATTCTCGAATCCATTCTGCTGCGCGCCGGGTTCACGGTCGGCTGCCATACGTCGCCGCATTTGCTGTCGTTCAACGAGCGCGCGCGGGTGAACGGCGCAATGGCCAGCGACGCGGAGTTGCTGCCGCACTTCGAAGCCGTCGAAGCGGCGCGCCTGAGCCTCGCCGAACCGGTCACGCTGACCTACTTCGAATTCACGACGTTGGCGATCATGAGCCTGTTCGCTGCGCGCGGACTAGACGCGGTGATTTTCGAGGTCGGTCTGGGCGGCCGTCTGGACGCGGTCAATATCCTCGATACAGATTGCGCGATCATCACCAGCATTGATATCGATCACACGGAATATCTCGGCGACACGCGCGAGAAAATCGGCTTCGAAAAAGCCGGCATTTTCCGTCCCGGCAAGCCGGCGATCTGCGCGGACCCGGTTCCGCCGCAATCGCTGATCGATCACGCGGAAAAAATTGGTGCCGAATTGTGGCTGTTCGGCCGCGATTTCCGCTATGAAGGCCAGGCTGGCAGCGAGCGTCAGCAATGGAGCTACGTCGGCCCGACCATGCGGCGCTCGGCGCTGGCCTATCCGGCGCTGCGCGGCGCGAACCAGTTGATCAACACGTCGGCGGCGCTGGCGGGACTCGAAGCGCTGCGTGACCGTCTGCCGGTGTCGGCGCAGGACATCCGCCTCGGCCTTGCCAATGTGGAACTGCCCGGACGTTTCCAGGTGCTGCCGGGCAAGCCGGCGATCGTGCTGGATGTCGGCCACAATCCGCACGCGGCCGCCGTGCTGGCGCAAAACCTCGGCAACATGGGTTTCTTCCCCTATACCTACGCGGTGTTCGGCGCGATGCGCGACAAGGACATCGCCAGCGTATTGGCGAACCTGAAAGGCGAAATCGATCACTGGTGCGTGACCGATTTGCCGACGCCGCGGGCGGCGTCGGCGGAAGAACTTGAAGCGGCCTTGCGCGAGCAGGGCGTGGAAGAGGGAGCCGACAGCGGTGTGACGCGCTACGCCACACCGGCAGAGGCTTTCCAAGACGCGCTAAAACGAGCGTCAGAGAATGATAGAATCGTGGTTTTCGGCAGTTTCTATACGGTAGCCGGCGTGATGGCCTACCGTAAATCGCAGCAACACTGAACGGGCGCCAGGCTCGAACCAAGCGATTCATGGGAATTTTCTCGTTCGGCAAGAAAGACGACGCGCCCACCCGGCGCGGCGCAAACACCAGTTCCACCCGGGCCGCCCGTGGCGAGCGCGTGGAGCGGCGAACCCGCCGCACGGAGCGCACCGTCGACGCCGATGCGATGCTGCTCGACCCTACGTTGCCGGAAAAGCAGCGTGCGCGTCGCCGCCTCGTCGGCGCGATCGCGATGGTCGTGGCGGCGGTCGTGATTCTGCCGATGGTGCTCGACTCGCACCCCAAGCCCGTCACAGACGACATCTCCATAGACATTCCCAGCCGTCCCGCGCCGAAGCTCGCCAAAGCGCAGGAAGACACGCAGGCCGGCGTAGCACCCGATAACCCCGCAACGCCAGACGCGGCACTCGCCGCATCCGGCCTTGCGCCGGCAACGGCAGCCAGACAAGGCCAGTCCGTCTCTACGAAGCAATCGAGTACGGAGACGACCGCAGCGGCGTCCGCGGCCAAGCCGGCAGCGAAACCGCAAGCACCGTCCGTGGCGGCGAACACTACGCCATCGGTGCCCGCAGCGCCCGCCAAACCGGCGACGAAACCGTCGGTCACCCATAACGCCGCGACCGCACCGGCTGCGCAGGCCCCGAATTCCGATGACACGACCACAGCCGCCAGCGCAGACGCGAACTCCGGCACGCCGGCCTCGCCGCCAGGCAGCCGTTTCGCTGTGCAGCTCGGCGCCTTCGCGAACGACGCCAACGCGCGCAATTGGGCGGCCAAGTTGAAAGCGGCGGGTGTGCCCGCATATACCGAACATCGAAAGCAGGCTGACGGCTCCACGCTCACGTTGCTGCGTGCCGGCCCGTTCGCGGATCGCGCAGCGGCAAGTGCCGCCATCGCAAAGGTTCGCGAGGTCGGCTTGACGTCGGGCGCGAACAGCGGCGCCGCACAGTAAGCGAGCGATGTTCACTGCCTTCGACTACGCTGTAATGGCGGTGATCGGTTTGTCGGCGCTGCGCGGCACATGGCGCGGGTTTTTGTCGGAGATATTCGGGCTGATCGGCTGGATTGCGGCGTTTTTCATTGCTTGCCGCTTCGTCGGTTACGTTGTGCCGTATATCCCGTCCACTTGGCCGGGCGGCGCGTTGACCCAATGGCTGCTGGCGTTTGCGCTGGTGGTGGTCGGTGTGGTGCTGGTGGCGAGCGTGTTGAACGCCCTTTTGAGCCGCATCGTGCAGGCAACCGGATTGAGCGGCGTGGACCGCTCGCTCGGTTTGATGTTCGGCCTCGTGCGCGGGGTCATTCTGGTGCTGATTCTGGTCGCCCTCGCCGGCTTGACCGAACTGCCCCAACAGGAATTCTGGCGCAACGCCTTGCTTCGGCCCTATGCGGTCGAGGGCGTGCACGTAATGAAACCGCTGCTTCCCGAGACGCTGGCTGCTTACGTCCGAGTGTGACGATCAGGCGAGCGGATAGGGAAACGCAGCAGGACACCGGCGCAAACCGGCTGCCTTTACGTTCGGTCGCGTAGCTTCGCGAACGCCCCGAAAGACGTCACTTCGGGACACCATCGCAGGCAGCGGCCGCCATGACGAATTTCGTACCTTTGAAGGACATGCCATGTGCGGCATCGTAGGCGTAGTTTCCCACTCTCCGGTCAATCAGCTGATCTATGACAGCCTGCTGCTCCTGCAGCACCGCGGTCAGGACGCCGCCGGCATCGCGACAGCGAACGGCAGCAACTTCCACATGCACAAGGCCAACGGCATGGTGCGCGACGTGTTCCGCACGCGCAACATGCGCAGCCTGCCCGGCACGACCGGTATCGGCCAGGTCCGTTACCCAACTGCCGGTTCCGCATCGAGCGAAGAAGAGGCCCAGCCGTTCTATGTGAACGCGCCGTTCGGCATCATCCTCGCGCACAACGGCAATCTGACCAACTGGCAGCAGCTGAAAGATGAGATGTTCCGCATCGATCGCCGCCACATCAATACCAATTCCGACACGGAAGTCATGCTCAACGTGCTCGCGCACGAATTGCAGCTTTCCAGCTCCGGCCTGCAACTCGATCCGGCTGCGTTGTTCAAGGCGGTGTCGGGCGTGCATCGCCGGGTGCGCGGGTCGTACGCGATCGTGTCGCTGATCGCTGGTTATGGCCTTTTGGGCTTCCGTGACCCGTTCGGCATCCGTCCGCTGTGCCTCGGCAAGCAGGAAACGGCTGAAGGCGTCGAGTGGATCCTGGCGTCGGAGTCGGTGGCGATTGAAGGTATTGGCTTCGAATTCGTGCGCGACGTGGCGCCGGGCGAAGCGATTTTCATCGACATCGAAGGCAATCTGCATTCGCAGCAATGCGCCACAAACCCGAGCCTGAACCCCTGCATTTTCGAACTCGTATATCTGGCGCGTCCGGACTCGGTGCTCGACGGCGTGCCCGTCTACAACGTGCGTCTGCGCATGGGTGACTACCTCGCCGAGAAGATCAAGCGCGAGCTGCCCGACGTTCCAATCGACGTTGTCATGCCGATTCCCGATTCGTCCCGTCCGGCCGCGATGCAAGTCGCGAAGAAGCTGGGCGTGGAATATCGCGAAGGCTTCTTCAAGAACCGTTACGTCGGCCGCACCTTCATCATGCCGGGCCAGGCTGTGCGCAAGAAGTCGGTGCGCCAGAAGCTGAACGCCATGGGCATCGAGTTCAAGGGCAAGAACGTGCTGATCGTCGACGACTCGATCGTTCGCGGCACTACGTCGCACGAAATCGTGCAGATGGCGCGCGATGCCGGCGCGAACAAGGTGATCTTCGCTTCGGCGGCGCCGCCGGTGAAATTCCCGAACGTCTACGGCATCGACATGCCGACGCGCGGTGAACTCGTCGCCCACGGCCGCTCGGACGACGAAGTCGCGCGCATGATCGGCGCAGACCACCTCGTCTATCAGGACGTCGACGCGCTCAAGCAAGCGGTGCGCGACATCAATCCGGCGCTGAAGGAATTCGAAGCGTCGTGTTTCGACGGCAACTACGTGACCGGCGACGTGACCACCGAGTACCTGGACCGCATCGAAACTGCGCGTCTCGCACCGTCCTCGCAATCGGACCGCGACGCCGCGAGCGATGCGATCGACGGCGGCGCGCCGGCCCGTTCGCAACTGCATTTGCAACTGTCGGTGGGTTGAGCGCGGTTCGAACGCGAGTCGAGCGCTCCCGGCAAGGCGCGCTGCACGCCGCGCCGGGAGCGTGTTAGCATGACGGCTTGCGTCGATTTGAACTCAGCTTGCGGACGCGGGGCAACCCGAAACAGCTAAAGCGAATGGTGGAAAAGCCGCATTCATCTACCTCCGCTCCAGCTTTCCCCCGCACATGAAGCCCGCTTATGCCGACGCAAAAGCGGGCTTTTTTGTTGCTGCCGTTCGGCCTCTGCGGCTCACCTCGCACGTGAGCCGCAGAGGCCGAACGCAGCCATGGAACATTGGAAACCAGAACCAACATGGACGACTCCCTGAACTTCGACACGCTGGCAGTCCGCTCGGGCACGGTGCGCAGCGACTTCAACGAACATTCGGAAGCGATTTTCCTGACTTCGAGCTTCGTGTTCGAGAGCGCCGCCGACGCGGCCGAAAAATTCAAGAATTCCGAAGACAACTACACCTACTCGCGCTTCACGAACCCGACCGTCTCGATGTTCCAGGATCGTCTCGCCGCGCTCGAAGGCGGCGAAGCCTGCATGGCGACGGCGTCGGGCATGGCCGCGATCATGTCGGTGGTGATGTCGACGTTGCAGGCGGGCGACCATCTGGTCAGCTCGCAGGCGCTGTTCGGTTCGACGCTCGGCATGTTCTCGCAGATCTTCAGCAAGTTCGGCATCACGACCACGTTCGTCGATCCGACCGATCTGGACGCGTGGAAAAACGCCGTGCGTCCGGAGACGAAGATGTTCTTCCTCGAAACGCCGTCGAATCCGCTGACCGAAGTCGCCGACATCGAAGCGATCAGCAAGATCGCCAACGCGTCCAACGCACTGTTCGTGGTGGATAACTGTTTCTGCAGCCCGGCCTTGCAACAGCCGTTGAAGCTCGGCGCGGACGTCGTGATGCATTCGGCCACCAAGTTCCTCGACGGCCAGGGTCGCGTGCTCGGCGGCGCGCTGGTCGGCTCGAAACAGTTCATCATGGAAAAGGTGTTCCCGTTCGTGCGCAGCGCCGGCCCGACGTTGTCCGCGTTCAACGCATGGGTGCTGCTCAAGGGTATGGAAACGCTGTCGCTGCGCGTTGAAAAGCAGTCGGCGAATGCGCTCGAAATCGCGCGCTGGCTGGAAGCGCATCCGGCCGTGAATCGCGTGTTCTATCCGGGGCTTGAATCGCATCCGCAGCACGCGCTGGCCATGCGTCAGCAGAAGGCGGGCGGCGCGATCCTCTCGTTCGAACTGAAGGGCGACACGCCGGAGCAGATGCGCGCGAATGCTTGGCGCGTGATCGACAACACGAAGATCTGCTCGATCACCGGCAACCTCGGCGATACGCGTACCACCATCACGCATCCGGCTACGACCACGCATGGTCGCGTGACGCCGGAAGCGCGCGCGGCGGCGGGCATTAGCGAAGGCTTGATCCGTCTTGCCGTCGGTCTGGAAAACGCCGGCGATATTCGCGGCGATCTGGAGCGCGGTCTGGCGGGTTGAGCGAAGCAGGTTCGAGCGAGGGCTTGAACGAATGGGTGAAGCAGGACAAGCGGGCCGTTCCGTTCAAGCGGCTCGCGCAACGAAGCAATAAAGCCAACGCGGCGCGACTCACTGCAATGAAACCCAGCGCGTGAAAACTCAGTGGCGCAATGCGCGCCACTGACCGGGCGCCAGCCCGAAACGCCGCGTGAACGCGTGTGTGTACGCGCTTTGATCGCCGAAGCCGATATCCAACGCGATATCGGTCAGCGAACGGCGCGGATCGGCGAGCAGCGTGAGCGACGTATCGAGCCGCAGCCGCTGCAAATAGCGATGCGGCGTCTCACCGAAGGCCTCGATAAAAAGCTGATGAAAGCGCCGCATGCCGAAGCCGCAATGCGCGGCGAGGTCGGCGATCCGCAAAGGCTCCGACAAATGCGCGCGCAACCAGCGGTCGATACGCGCAAAGTCGAGACCGGCGCCGGCTGCCGGTGCGCCGACCGCAATGCCCGCGTCGGCCACCAACGCAGCGCCGAGGCGCGCGGCTGCGTCCCAATGAAAACGCCGTGAGTCGAGATCGTCGCCGAGCGCGCCGCCGGTCGCGTGCGCCGCGATGCGATGCACGAGTTGCGCAAGCGAGCCCTCCACGCAGACGGCCCGCGCGCGGTCGAACAAGCGCTCCGGCACGGCCAGCGATGCGGCCGGTAAATCGAGCACCAACTGCCGGTTTTCGCCGACGCCCGCGTAATCGTGTCGCGCGCCTGCCGGGATGAGCCAGGCGGAGCCGGCGTCGATGCGTTGCGCGATACCTTCCACCGCCATCACCATCGCGCCGTCGAGCCCGAGCACGACCTGGTGAAAGTCGTGCACGTCCGACGCTTCGATCGTGCCGTAGCGGCGCAGCGAAACGCTAGGAGCGGTAACGGCGGCGTGGCTCATCGACGGTGCGCAGTGACAGGACGGCGAAAAACTTAGACGCCCAGCAATTCGACTTCGAACACAAGCGTAGCGTTCGGCGGAATCACGCCGCCCGCGCCGCGCACGCCGTAGCCGAGTTGCGGCGGGATGGTCAGCTTGCGCGTGCCGCCGACCTTCATGCCCTGCACGCCTTCGTCCCAGCCCTTGATGACCATGCCGCCGCCCAGCACGAATGCGAACGGGTCATTGCGGTCTTTGCTCGAGTCGAACTTCTGGCCATCGGTCAGCCAGCCGGTGTAATGCACGCTGACGGTCTTGCCGGCTACTGCTTCGGCGCCGGTGCCTTCAACAACGTCTTCGTACTTCAAGCCGGATTCGGTAGTCACAGTCGACATATGTCGCTCCTCAGGTCAAAACGTAAAAACCGACATTGTAGGCGTGTTGGCGCCGCATGCCGAGCATTGCCGCGTGGCACACGGATTGCGTACCAGTTGGCCGTCCGGCCAGGCTGGTCGCGCCGGAAGGCATGCCTATAATGGGGCTTCTTTCAATCATCGTGAACTGCCTGAGAGGGCTCGATCGTGACAACGTCTTCAACCGGAATTGCCGGCGAAAAGCCAGTCCCTTCCGGCTTCACCGTATCCGAACGCACCGCGCATCTGCGCGCGGAAGCCGCGCTGTTCATGCGTGACCATGTGCTGTCGCTGGTGTCGCATGATCTGCGTGGTCCGTTGAATGCCATTCATAGCTGGGCTTACGTGCTGGAGCGCAAGCTCGACGCGAGCGACCCTAACTCGCAGCGCGCCGTCATCGGCATTCGCAATGGCGTGGATCAGCAGGTCAAGTTGCTCGAGACGATCGTCGACGCTACGCGCGCCGAAACCAAATCGCTGGCGCTGAACTATGCGTCGTTCCCGCTGCATCCCTTACTCGATGAAACGGTGGAAGAAGTCCGCTCGGGCCTCGCTCGCACGCGCGGCGTGGAGGTCACGCTCGACTCGCAACTCGCCACCGAGCAACTCAACGGCGACCGCGAGCGCCTCGCTGCGGCGCTTTGGCTGATGCTGACGTTCGCAGTCGAAACGAGCGCGCAGGGCACCACGGTCGTCCTGAACACGAAAGCCGACACGAGCGCATGGCACGCCAGTCTCGCCTACGACACGAGCAGCACTGCGTTGCAGGACCCCGCCTTGCCCCATGTGCTCGAAGCGTTTGCCCGCAAGCAGGCCTGCGAGCCGCGCGAAGCGAAACGGATCGCGTGGGTGCTGGCGTTGTGCAAGCGCGTCGCGGAAGCGCACGGCGGCAGTTTCGAGCAAGGCGAAGCAACCGGCGGCGACGCGGCCGGCGGCAACATGGCCACGCTCGCGCTTCGCATCCCATTGAGCGCAACTGCGGCAAAGTGAACGGTCCGGCTCAGCCACTTCGTTTGCGCGATTCAGATTTCACCGAGCTTTCACCCTCTATACTGACAACTTTTGTTGCCGGAGCTTTTCGCTTTGATCCAGGTCGTCGCCCTTATCGGTGCGTTGTTTCTCGTTGCCCTCAACGGCTTCTTTGTTGCCGCTGAATTCGGTCTGGTCAAACTTCGGCAGACGCGCGTGCAAAGCCTTGCCGCCAAACATGGCATGCGCGGGCGTCTGCTGGCCAAGGTGCACGGGCGTCTCGACGCCTATCTGTCCGCCTGCCAGCTCGGCATCACACTGGCGTCGCTCGGGCTCGGCTGGATCGGCGAGCCCGCGTTCGCGGAGTTGCTCACGCCGGTCTTCAGCCTGCTCGGCGTGGAATCGGAGAAGCTGATCCACGGAATCTCGCTGTTCTTCGCGTTCTCGTGCATTTCTTTCCTGCACATCGTCGTGGGAGAACTCGCGCCGAAGTCGCTGGCCATTCGCGAGGCGGAAAAGGTTTCGCTTTGGGCCGCCACGCCGCTTTACGGCTTTTACTGGGCCATGTATCCGGCAATCTGGGTGCTCAATTCGAGCGCCAACGCCGTGCTTAAACTCGCCGGGCTCGACGCCGATCACGGCCACGACTCGCACTACTCCACTGACGAACTCAAGCTGATCCTGCGCGGCCGCCGCGCCAACGTCGCCACGGAACTGGGTTCGGCCGACGGTGCCTACAGTCAGGACGAGTGGAACACGATCGCGCACTCGCTCGATTTTTCGCGCATGACCGTGTCGGACCTCATGCGTCCGGCCTACGAGATGATCGGCTTGCGCCGCGATTTGCCGTTGCGCGACAACATGCAGGTGGTGGCGCGGCATCGCTTCAGCCGTTATCCGCTGTTCGAAGATGCGTCCGGCGAGCGCGTGGCCGGCATGATCCATTTGAAGGACTTGCTGCTGGCCCGCCATGCGGGCAGCACACTCGAGGATCTCTCCAAATACGCGCGGCCCGTGCAATACGTCACGCCGGAAATGCCGGCGCTCGAATTGTTTCGCCGCTTCCGCAAGGGCGCGCCGCACTTCGCGCTGGTCGGCCACAAGCGGGAGAAGCCTATCGGTTTCCTGACGCTCGACAATCTGCTCGGCGCGCTGGTGGGCCAGATCCACGACGAGTTCCGTCAGGGCGACGCCGACTGGACGCGCATGGACGACGGCACCTTGATGGGCAAGGGCAGCTTGCCGGTGGTGTCGCTGGAACGCGCGTTGGGGATCGACATCGACGAAGGCAAGGCCGAATCGGTCGGCGGCCTCGTGATTCAGGCGCTTAACGATCTGCCCAGCGAAGGGCAGCGAGTCGAGTTCGATCGCTTCGACGTCGTGGTCAAGAAAATGAAAGGGCCGCGTATCGTGCTCGTGCGGGTTTATCCGAAAACCTTCGACGACGAAGGTGGTTGAGCCGCGATAGCGCCGCGGCACGCCACAGGTAGAATTGTCGTCCACACGTTGAGGGCGACATGGGATATCTGTTGGTGCTGTGCGTCGGATTGCTGGCCGGCACGTTGAGCGGCGTTGTCGGCACCGGCTCGTCGATGATGCTAATGCCCGTGCTCGTGATGCTGTTCGGTCCGCAACAAGCGGTGCCGATCATGGCGATTGCCGCGATCATGGGCAACTTCGGCAAGGTCCTCGCGTGGTGGCGCGAGATCGACTGGCGCGCATGCGGCGCCTACTGCGTCACGGCCGTGCCGGGCGCGGCGCTGGGTGTGCGAACGCTGCTTGCGTTGCCGCCGCACGCGGTCGAAATTGCGTTGGGCCTGTTCTTCGTCGCGATGGTGCCCACACGGCGCTGGCTCGCGCGCCGGGATATCAAGTTCTCGTTGTGGCAGCTTTCCTTGATCGGCGGCGTAGTGGGTTTTCTCACCGGAATCGTCGTGTCCACCGGACCGATCACCGTGCCCGTGTTCATGTCTTATGGCCTTGTGAAGGGCGCTTTTCTGGCAACCGAGGCGGCGGGCTCTCTGACCGTTTATGCCGCCAAAGTCGCGGTCTTCAATCATTTCGGCGCATTGCCGTTGCATGTGGTGATCGACGGCTTGATCACCGGCTCTGCATTGATGGTCGGCTCGTTTGCCGCGCGGTCGATCGTGGTTCGGATGAGCCCATCGACTTTCAAACTGGTCGTCGACGGTTTGATGTTGTCGTCTGGACTTTCACTGCTTTGGGCGGCGGGGCGCTAGCCTCGATCAAGCTGCGTGGCCGCCTGGTCGACGTGTCCGCCGCGCGCTTGACCAGATCGTACGTGCCGTGCGCGACATCGACGACGATCCCCAATGCATTGCAGCGGCGTCTCACTTGCACGCCGGTATCGGTCAGGCCGCCGTGCACCGGCGGCTCGGTCTGGATATCGCCGAGTTCATTCACGCAATAGTGCGTCAGTTGCAGATGCCGCAACTGGTGCTGCGTGCACGCCTCATCGCCCCGATCGACCTGGCCTTCGAGAAAGTCGAACAGCAGAGCAGCGCAGCATGTCGATGTCTCAATTCGACTAGGGAAAAAAAAGCGGTTAGAACCCTTAAGCTCCAACCGCCTTCACCCACAAAACTAAAAAATCAACCGCGCGGCACGCCATCCTCCACCAACACCGCGATCGGCATTGCACCCAGCGCATCGCGCAGATACAGCAGACCGTTCTCATCCACCTTCGGCGCGGCGGGACTCAACCAGTCGAACAGCGCTCTCGCGGATAAATCCGCCGGCATCTCCAGCGCGGTGTCTCCCCATTTGGCCGGATCGACCATTGGCAAGTCGCCTTCCTCGCCGAGCAATCCGGCCGCGAGCCGGCTCGCCACCACCACGGCCCACGCATTGCCATGCCGCCGTGCAAACGCGATCACACTCGACGCGTGCTTACCGCGCACCGTGAGCGGCAGATATTCGCCCTGACTCAGCAACTCCGGCAAATGCGCTCGCAACGCGAGCACGCGCTGCACCACCGCGAGCTTCACACGTCCGTCGCGCCAGCCTGGCAGAAATTCCGACGGCGGTGTTTGCACGAGCCATGCCTCGCGTTTGGCGAAATCGACGGGCCGGCGATTGTCCGGATCGACCAGACTGAAGTCCCACAACTCGGTGCCCTGATAAAGATCGGGAATCCCAGGCGATGCCAGCCGCAGAACCGTCTGCTGCAAACTGTTGAGTGCACCGGCGCGCCCGATTCGCGCCACGAACGCAGACAACTCTTTCAGGAAACCGTCACGCCGTTGCGGCGCGAGGATGTCGAACAGGAAATCGCGACAGGCGGCCTCGTACGCTTCGTCGGGCGCGAGCCAGTTGGTTTGCAGCTTGGCTTCGCGCAACGCCTTCAACTGCCATTGCGCGACGCGCTCGGCCAATTCCTTCACGCCGGCTTCGTCGTCGGGTTGAAGATCGGGTGGCCAGCAGCCCACCAGCGTTTGATAGAGCATCGCTTCGGCGGCGGGGCCGGGTGCCCAGTCGTAGCTCGTGTCCTGGCCGACGCTGCTAACGGATTTGCCATCCAGCGCCCGACGATTCGGCGCGTTCAATGTGGACCATGCGCGCAACGTCGCGCTCCAGTCGCGCGCGATCTCGCTCAACACGGCGAGCCGTGCGCGCACGTCTTCGCCACGTTTGTGATCATGCGTCGCGGTCGCAAGCATCGCATGAGGAAAGCGCTGGGAGCGCTCCAGATTCGCTGCATGAAACGCTTCGACCGACAACGCGAACTCGCCCGGGTCCGAGCCGACCTCGTTGCGCGACAACAGCCGGCCATAGCGATAGCACGCCGTATCCTCGACGGCCTTCGCGGCGACCGGCGCGGTCAACTGCGAGAACAGCGTTTGCGCTGTGCGTCGCGCGGAACCGGCATGGCTCGCCGGCGCTCCGTTCTGGCCTTGCTGGGGTGTGCCGCTGCGGCCGGGCGGCGCCTCTTCGGCGCTACCGCCGAGCCACGCGTTCACGCGCTCGAGCGCGACGAGATCCGCGCGCGAAAGCGTTTGTCTTGCGCCCTCCAAAGCCTGGTCGAAATAGACGTTATCCGCCGCGCTGCGCAGACCGTTCTGCGGATAGATTCGATACACCGGAAAATGCACGACCAATTCGGTCAGCACACGCCGCAGCGTGGTGAACGTGAAGTCGCGCGTGGCCAGCGAATCGCGTGCGATGCGATGCAACGCGCGCGCCGCGCGGTCGAGTTCCGCGGAGAGGTTTTCCGCGAGAATCTTGCGGCGCGCAACCAGCGCCTCGTCGGCAAAGCGCGGGCTGCGGCCGGTCAGTTCCGTCCACGTTTGCGCGAGCGGTTCGGCGCCGGCCGGATCGTGCAGCAGCGCGCCCACGTCGCTCATGAAATCGTAGCCGGTCGTGCCGTCTACCGGCCAATCGTCGCGCAGCGGTTCGCCGCGTCCGAGAATTTTTTCGACCACCACATACGGCGCGGTGTCGCGCAGTTCCGTTAGACGCTGCCGCAAACGCTGGCAGTATTCACGCGGCTCGGCGAGCCCGTCGACGTGGTCGATCCGCAAGCCGTCCACCACGCCTTCCTGATAAAGACGGAAAGGCAGCGCATGCACGGCCTCGAACACTTCGGGCCGCTCCACGCGCACACCGGCAAGCGTAGATATGTCGAAGAAACGACGCCAGTTCACTTCGTCCGACGCGGTGCGCCACCACGCCAGGCGGAAGTGTTGCCGCTCGATCAGCCGATGCAGCCGGTCACGCGTCACCGGGTCGTCCGGAGAATACGCCTGCAGCGCGATCTCGATCGCCGAGTCACCGTTTTGCGCGACGAATTCGCGCAGCATGTCGCGGCCTTCGGCGGCGCGCGGATGATCGGTGGGCTGCGTGGTGAGTCCGTGGAAGCGTTCGGCGAGCGCGTTGAGATCGGCGCGGTCGGCGCTTTGCAGGATCGACGCGTAATCGGTCGGGCATACCGGGAAGACGTGCGGACCGTAGCCGATATAAAAGCGCCCAATGTCGGCCGCGAAATGCAGCGCGATGCGGCCTGCCGCGAGTTCTTCACCGTACGCAGCGCCGAGCGTAGGCAGCAGCACTTTGCCGCGCAAAGCGGGATCCGGCGAATGCCAGTCGACGTCGAAATGACGCGCGTAGGCGCTGTGACGGCCCCATTCGAGAATATCGAGCCACCACGCGTTGCTCGATCCGCCGACGCCCATGTGGTTCGGCACCGTGTCGATGATCAGCCCCATGTTGTGCGCGCGCAATTTGTCGACGAGGCGCTTCAAACCCGCCTCGCCGCCGCATTCGGCGCTGACCTGGGTGTAGTCGACGGTGTCGTAGCCGTGCATCGAGCCCGGCTCGGCCGTGGTGATGGGCGACGCGTACACGTGGCTGATGCCGAGCGCGGCGAAGTAGTCGACGTGCTTCGCGGCATCGTCGAAGGTAAAGCCTCGATGGAACTGGAGGCGTAGCGTGGAGCGCGGGACGGTCATGGCGTATCAGGCTCCGAAGAAGCGTTGGCGGAAGGAAGCGGGGCGGTCGCGGCGCGGCGCGCGCGATCCACCGCGAGCAGCCGGTCACAGAACGTGTCGTCATCGAACAGTTCATCGATCGGCACGCTTACACGGCGGCGCCAGTTCGGATGCTCGTCGATCGAGCCGGGCAGATTCGGCTGCTCGACTTGCGCGAGCAAATCCTCGAGCGGAAACGTCACCAGCGGGCCGGGCGTTGCGGCGACGAAGGCGAGCGCTTCGTCCACGGGCGCGCTGTCGGGCGGCGGCGCGGGCACATCGGGCGCGGCCACGCCCGCTAGCTGGAAAGCTCGCCACAACTCGGCGCGATCCTTCGCGCGCTCTTCCTGAGCGGCTTCCTCAGGATCGCGGCCGTCGGCGCGCGCCATCGTCTGGCCGATCTTGTTGCGCCAGGTGATGTCGCTGCCGCGCCACCAGCCGGCGACCGTCGGCAGATCGTGCGTGGTCGTGGTGCCGACCGCATTGCGGTCCCAGTCGGACGGCGGCTTGAATCCTTTGCCGTCGTGCGCGCCCTCGAACCACAGCACGCGAATGCCGGCGATGCCGTGCTCTTCGAGCCGCTCGCGAAAGCCTGGTGGCACCGTGCCGAGATCTTCGCCGATCACGATCGCGCGATGCCGCCACGATTCGAGCGCGATCAGGCGCAGCAGGTCTTCGAGCGGATAGCGCAAATAAGCGCCGTTACGCGCGCTTTCGCCTTCCGGCACGAGCCACAGCCGCCGCAAGCCGAGAATGTGATCGATGCGGATGCCGCCGGCATGCGCGAACGCCGCGCGCAACATGTCGATGAATGCGGAGAAGCCTTGGGTGCGCATTGCACGCGGCGAAAACGTGGTGAGTCCCCACGCCTGACCGGCCTGGTTGAACAGGTCCGGGGGCGCGCCGACCGACACGCCCTGCAGCATGTCGTCGCGATACGACCATGCGTGACTGCCGGCGCTATCGCATCCCACCGCGAGATCGGCGATCAGGCCGACGGCCATGCCGGCGTCGTGCGCGACGTGTTGCGCATGCGACAAACCCTTGGCGGCCAGCCATTGCAGGAACAGATGGAAATCGACCTCGTGACGGTTGGCCTCGGCGAAGGCTTCGACTTCCGGGCTACGCGGATCGCGCAATGCCTCGGGCCAGTTGCGCCAATGTCCGTTGCCACCTTCTTGCGAGAGTTGCGCCGCCTGCAACGCTTCGAAGCGCGCGTGATCTTCGAGCGCGCGCCCGGCGCGTTCGCAGAAGCCGTGAAACTCCAGCGCGCGTGGCGTCTGTTGCGCGCGCTCGTGTTCGCAGAATTGCTCGTATAGCGCGCGCAAAACCTTCAGCTTCAGCACGACCGCGTTCGGCCAGTCGATCAGCGGCAAGCGTTCGAGTTTCGACCATGCATCGCTAGCCTGGGCAGCTTCGAGCGCGGCATGCGCCGCATCCGCGCCGAACACGGCGGCGGGATCGATGTGCGTGACGTTCAACCACAAACGCGACGACGGCGAGTACGGACTGAAGCGCTCCGGCTCCGCGCTGAACATCGCATGGGTCGGACTGACGGCGAGCGCGTGCGCGCCACGCTTCGCGCTTTCCACGGCGATTTGCGCGAGCGCCGAATAGTCGCCGATGCCGCCGTCGCCGGTGCGGCGCAAGCCGTACAACTGCGCGGCGATGCCCCAGAGCGGCGGCGCGGGCGTGTCGTCGCCGCTTGCGTCGTTATGCAACGTGCGCCAGGCGTCGGCGACCGTATAGCAGCGCGGCGGCGCCACGGCCAGCGTGATGCGTTGTTCGTGGATTACGAGCGTGTGATAGCCGGCTTCGTCGATGGGTGCGAGCAGGGCTTCTTCGCCTTTGGGCGCCGTAAACCGGCCGTCGATGATCGAGCCGCTTTCCAGTTCGATCCGATAGTGGCTGCCGGATTTGATCGCCGCAATGGGCAAGGCGATGCCGCGTCCGACTTCCGCGGTCATCAGCGGCGGCAGTTTGCGGCCTGACAATTCGGCTTCCAATGCGGCGGCGCTGTGGCGGATTTCCGTGGCGTTGCCGCACGGCAAACCCATCCGCGCGAGCAGGGCGGCGAGTGTGCTTTCAGGCACATGCTGCGTCGTATGGTGCGCATCCTGCCACTCCACCTCGAAGCCGGCGCGCGAGGCAAGAGTGACGATCGTGTCGTGATTGCGTCGGGTAGTCACGCGTGGCGCTCCTGTTGTCCCGCGATGCGAGCATCGTGGCCGATGGCGTAGCCGCAGACGTCGCCGGTCAGCCATGCGACGAATGCGTAGGGCGGCAAAACCTTGACCTCGACCTGTTCGCGCACGCGCGGCGGCGTTTCGAAAATCACTTTGCCGGCGGGAATCTCAGTGCACGCCACGCTCTCTTTCGAGAGATTCAGCGCGACCGACAACGTCTCCCCATCGCAGAGTTTCCAGCGCGCGATCAGCGCATTGGCGTCGCCGCCGTTCGCCGCGGTCAGCACGGTTACGCCGCACGACTTGCTATGCTGCAGACGCGGGGTGATCAACTTGGCGCGCACCGCCAGCGCGGATTTATAGAAATGCATCCAGTCGAGCCGGTCTTTTGCTTCATCGCTGTCGCGCTTCGCTGCTTCGTGCGACGCCGGCGGCGATGAGGCCGCAAACGTCTTCACGTCGTTTGGATCGGGAATCTGGGCGCGGCGTTTCTCGTCGCTGAACGAGGAAAAGCGCGCGAATTCGCGGCGCCGTCCTTCGCGGACCGCGTCGGCGAGATCGCCGGTGTAGTCGGTGAAGAACAGGAACGGCTGCGTGGAGCCGTATTCCTCGTCCATGAAAAGCAGCGGGATTTGCGGCGACAGCAGCAGCAGGCCGGTGGCGGCGCGCAATGCGTCGTCCGAGGTCAGTTTGCGCAGGCGCTCGCCGAATGCGCGGTTGCCGATCTGATCGTGGTTCTGCAAAAACATCACGAACGAAGTGGGCGGCAAATGACCGCTTGCTTCGCCGCGCGGCTTGCCGTCGTGAATCGGCGACGGGTCGCCCTGATACGCGAAGCCTTCCGACAGCACGCGCGCAAGACGCTGGATCGGCTGATCTTCGTACGCGTGGTAATAACCTTCGGTTTCGCCGGTCAGCAGAACGTGCAGCGTGTTGTGCGCGTCGTCGTTCCATTGCGCGTCGAAATGCGTTTCGAGCAGGCTCGCGCTGTTGTGCTCGTTTTCCAGCACCAGATGCACGTGCCGGCCATGCTGCACCTTGGCGCGGATATGGTCGGACAATTCGCGCAGCCAGGTGTGGTTGTCGATGGCGTGCACCGCGTCGAAACGCAGGCCGTCGAGCCGATATTCGTTGATCCAGTAGACGGCGTTATCCGTGAAGAAGTCGCTCACTTCGTTGCGCTCGAAGTCGATCGCGGGGCCCCACGGCGTGTGCGTGCCTTCACGGAAAAACGAGCGGGCGTATTCATGCAGATAGTTGCCGTCCGGGCCGAAGTGGTTGTAGACCACGTCGAGAAACACCATCAGGCCGAGGCCATGCGCGGTGTCGATCAACGCCTTCAGTTCTTCGGGGCGGCCGTAAGCGGAATCGGGCGCATACGGCAACACGCCGTCATAGCCCCAGTTGTGCTTGCCGGGAAAGTCGTTCAACGGCATCAATTCGATGGCGGTGACGCCGAGCGCGGCGAGTTCCGGCAGCCGCTTCTGCACGCCCGCATAACCGCCCATCGCGCCGACGTGCAACTCGTACAACACCGTTTCTTCCCAAGGCCGGCCGTGCCAGTTCGTATGTTCCCAACGGTAGGCGCGCGGATCGATGACTTCGCTCGGCCCATGCACGTCTTGCGGCTGAAAACGCGACGCCGGATCGGGCACCGCGTGCTCGCCATCCAGCCGGAAGCGGTAAAGCGTGCCCGCGCCGCCGTCGACGCTTGCTTCGAACCAGCCGTTGCCGGTGGGCGTCATATCGTGCGCGCCTTGAGCGGGGCCGTTTTCGATTTCCACCTGGACGTGTTGACAGGAAGGCGCCCAGAAGCGAAACCGAGTGCGCGGCTTCGCCCCCGCCGCGCCTACCAACTGCGCGCCGAACGGCAAACAATGCGCGTGATGGTGCGCATGAGGATCAATCGGACTTTCGGACATGATTCGTCACCATTCAGTTTTGCTTTCGAGCCGCGTGTCGCGCGTCGCTCGCGCCCACGCTGCCTATGACAACGCACAACGCGTACAACGACAACGCGCAATAACGCGGCCCGCATGCTGTCGGGTCGCGGCGCCGCTGCCTAAGTGGTCGGCGACGTATCGCTGCTGGGCGGATGCGCACCCGGATCGGGCGGCAGCGCAGTCAGAAGCCGCGGTCCGTGCTGCGCACCGGCCTTCCAGCCCGCTTGCCAATCCGCTTCGCCCACCGGTTGCGCAGCCAGCATCACCAGGCTATGGGCGGCCACTTCGACCTCCCCAACCGCCAGCCGATGCGGCGCGCTCTCCGGCTCAGCAGTGTCTAACAGCACGTGCCATTCCAGGTGCGGGGCGGGCGGCGTAAAACGCAGTGTTTCTTCGTTGGCGTTAAGCATCATCAACAATACTTCTGTTTCGCCGTTTAAACCTGGACCCGCGCGGCGCAGCGTGAACGCGCGGCCTTCGGGGTCCTGCCAGGCCTCAATGGTGAGCGGGTCGCCGTGTTCGTCGAACCAGCCGACATCGAACAGGCCCGGCAACACTTCACGATCGCCGAACAGAAAGCGCGTTTCGCGCAGCAGCGGATGTTGCTTGCGCAGCGCGATCACCCGCGCGACGAACGCGGTCATCTGCTGCCCGTCCGGCGAATTTGCCCGTTCCCAGTCGATCCACGAAATTTCGTTGTCCTGGCAATAGGCGTTGTTGTTGCCGTTCTGCGTGCGCAGCGATTCGTCGCCGGCCAGCACCATGGGCGTGCCGAGCGCCATCAGCAGCGTGGCGATCAGCGAGCGCGCCACACGTTTTCGCGTGGCGAGAATCGCGGGGTCGTCGGTCGGGCCTTCCACGCCCCAGTTGCGGCTGCAGTTTTCATTGTGGCCGTCGTTGTTGTCTTCGCGATTGGCTTCGTTGTGTTTCTGCTCGTAAGCGGTGACATCGGCTAACGTAAAACCGTCGTGCGACGTGACAAAATTGACCGATGCCCACGGCTTTCTCGCGCGCCGGTTGAAGAGGTCCGCCGAGCCGGTCAACCGCGCGGCAAGGTCGGGACGCAAGCCGGCGTCGCCGCGCCAGAAACGTCGCACCGTGTCGCGAAAACGGTCGTTCCATTCGCTGAATCCCGGCGGATGATTGCCTAGCTGATAACCGCCCGGACCGATGTCCCAAGGCTCGGAAATCAGCTTGCGCTGCGACAGGATCGGGTCTTGGCGCAACGCGTCGAAGAAACCGGAACCGGGATCGAAACCGTGCTGCTCGCGGCCGAGCGTGACGCCCAGATCGAAACGGAAGCCGTCGATATTGAACGCGGTCGACCAGTAGCGCAGTGAATCCATCACCATTTGCAGCACGCGCGGATGCGGCAGATTGACGGTGTTGCCACAACCCGTGTCGTTGATATGGTGACGTTCGTCGCCGGGAATCAGACGGTAATAGCTGGCGTTGTCGAGGCCGCGCCACGACACGGTCGGCCCCATTTCGTTGCCTTCGCAGGTGTGGTTGTAGACCACGTCGAGAATCACCTCGATGCCGGCCGCGTGCAACTGACGCACGGCGATGCGCATTTCGTCGAGCCGGTGCGTGCTCAGATACGAGGGCTCCGGTGCGAAAAATGCCGCCGTGTTGTACCCCCAGTAGTTGCGCAGCCCGCGCTCCACCAGAAAGCGGTCGTTGAGAAACGCGTGCACGGGCAGCAGTTCGACCGCGGTCACGCCGAGTTTCAGCAGATGCTCGATGAACTCCGGCGAAGACAGCGCCGCGAAGGTGCCGCGTTCATGCTGACGCAAATCGGCGCGCAACATCGAGGCGCCGCGCACATGCGTCTCGTAGACAATGGTTTCGCCCCACGGCACGTTCGGCCGTTTATCGTGCGACCAGTCAAACGCTTCATCGATCACCACGCACTTCGGCATGGCCGGCGCCGAATCGCGCCGGTCGATGGAAAGGTCCGCGCGATTCGAATGCACGCGATAACCGAACAGCGCATCCGACCAGCGAAATTGTCCGACCAGTTTGCGCGCATACGGATCGAGCAACAGCTTGTGCGGGTTGAAGCGATGCCCATGCTGCGGCTGATACGGGCCGTGCGCGCGAAACCCGTAGGCGGTGCCCGGATGCGCATTCGGCAGGTAGCCGTGCCAGACTTCGTCAGTGCATTCGGGCAGCGTGTAGCGGCGGATTTCCTTGCGGCCGGTGGGATCGAACAGGCAAAGCTCGATTTTTTGCGCGTTCGCCGAGAACACTGCAAAGTTGACGCCGAGGCCATCCCAGCTAGCGCCGAGCGGATAGGGCGAACCGGGCAGAAGCCGGTCGGGCATTGCATGCGACATGATTCCCCTTCCTTGTTCTGATTGTTGAACGCTATCGTGGGTCTTCATGCAACGAGCGCGCGGCGCGAAAATTTCGCACGCCGCGCGCTCGCTTCACCGCTCGTCCTTCGTTACTCCGCGCGCAATACGATCGTCGCAAGCGGCGGCAGCGTGAGCGAAGCGGAATTCGGCCAGCCGTGGCTCGATTGCTCGTCGGTATGAATCAGGCCGCCGTTGCCCATGTTCGAGCCGCCGTACACGCCGGCGTCCGTATTGAGCACTTCCGACCAGCGTCCGCCGCGCGGCATGCCGATCCGGTAACCGACTCGCGGCACCGGCGTCATATTGCAGACCACGACCACTTCGCGGCCCGCGCCGTCGGTGCGCCGATAGGCGAATACGCTGTTGCCGCTGTCGTCGCCGATCAGCCATTCGAAGCCGCCTGGCTCGCAATCGAGCAGATGCAGCGCGGGCTCCTCGCTGTACAGCCGGTTCAGGTCGCGCACCAGCTTTTGCACGCCGTGATGGTTCGAATCGTCGAGCAGATGCCAATGCGGCGACGTATCGTGATCGAATTCCGCCATCTGGCCGAATTCGCCGCCCATGAACAGCAGCTTCTTGCCCGGATGCGTCCACATGAAACCGAAGTACGCGCGCAGGTTGGCGAACTTCTGCCACCTGTCGCCGGGCATCTTGCCGAGCAGCGAGCCCTTGCCGTGCACCACTTCGTCGTGCGAAAGCGGCAGCACGAAGCGCTCCGAATACGCGTACACCATCCCGAACGTCATGTTGTGGTGATGGTATTGACGGTAGACCGGATCTTCTTCCATGTAGTGCAGCGTGTCGTGCATCCAGCCCATGTTCCACTTGAACTGGAAACCGAGCCCGCCGTCTTCCACGCGCGCCGTCACGCCCGGCCATGCGGTCGATTCCTCGGCGATCGTGATCGCGCCCGGTGCGCCCGGCACGTAGCCGACTTCATGATTCAGGCGCTTGAGGAATGCGATCGATTCGAGGTTCTCGCGGCCGCCGTAAATATTCGGCACCCACTCGCCGGCCGCGCGCGAATAGTCGCGATACAGCATCGAGGCGACCGCGTCCACGCGCAGACCGTCGACGTGATAGCGCTTCAGCCACGCCAGCCCCGAAGCGACCAGGAACGCGCTCACCTCGTTGCGGCCGAGGTTGTAGATCATCGTGTTCCAGTCCTGGTGATAGCCTTCGCGCGGGTCGGCGTGCTCGTAGAGCGGCGTGCCGTCAAAGTCGATCAGGCCGTGCGCGTCGTTCGGAAAGTGCGCGGGCACCCAATCGAGAATCACGCCGAGTCCGGCTTCGTGCGCCTTATCGACGAATCTCGCGAACTGTTCGGGCTTGCCGAAGCGCGCCGATGGCGCAAACTGCCCGAGCGGCTGATAACCCCACGATCCGCCGAACGGGTGCTCGGCAATCGGCATGAACTCCACGTGCGTGAAGCCCATGCTTTTCACGTACGGAATCATCCGCTCCGCGAGTTCATCCCAATCGAGTCCGCGCTGACCTTGTTCCGCGACGCGCAGCCAGGATTCCGCATGCGCTTCGTAGATCGAGATCGGCGAGCGCGGCGTCTGCTTGCTGGCGCGCGACTGGATCCATTCGTGATCGGTCCACGGAAACTGTTCGATCTCGTCGACATGCGCCACGATCGACGCAGTGCCTGGCGGCTTCTCCGTCTGCATCGCGCACGGATCGGCTTTCAACGGCAGCGGATGACCATCGCGCGACAGCAGCTCGTATTTGTAGCGCGTGCCCGGCCCGACGCGCGGCACGAACAATTCCCACACGCCGGCCTGATGGCGCAGCCGCATCGGATGACGGCGGCCGTCCCACGCGTTGAAGTCGCCTACCACCGAAACGCGCCGTGCGTTCGGCGCCCACACGGCGAAGCGCACACCCGGCACGCCCTCAAATTCCATCGGATGCGCGCCGAGGCATTCGAGCACCGCATACGGATCGCCACCGGCGAGCCGGCCAAGCGGCTCGTCGCCGAGAACCGGGCCGAACGAATAGGTGTCCTCGATTTCCTGCACCACGCCATGCCAGTCGATCCGCAAACGGTACGGCGCCGCAGTCGTGACGCGGCCGGCAAACAGCCCCGGCCGCAATTGTTCGAGTTCGCCTAGCAGCGCACCGTCGGCGCGCGCAATCACGCTGACGTGCGCGGCGTTCGGCAACAGAGCGCGCACCACTGGACCTGCGTCCGTCTGATGCATCCCGAGTTGCGAGAAAGGATCGGGGTGGCGCGCTTCAACGAGCGCGTCGATATCTAGCGGTTGGAGGCCTACGGCCGGATCATGCTCACTCATAGTCGCCCTCGGCCGGATTAGGCGGTGTGGCGGCGCCTGGCGCCTGGGTTGGGGAATCGTGGCCTGGCGCGCCGGTGTCGCCGAGCAAGCGGCTGGTGAGCGCGGCGAGGCCGCGTACCGGCAAGCTGAGCCACGTCGGGCGGTTGGCCGCTTCGTAACGGATTTCGTAGGCGGCTTTTTCGATCAGGAACAGATCGAGCAAGGCCTGTTCGGCTTCGGGCGCGACGAGCGGTGTTGCTGCTTCCGCTGCCGCTGCGCGGTACTCGCTGAGGAACGTTTCCGTGGCATGCGCGCGGAAACGGTCGAACAGCGCGCGCTTGCGATCGGCGGTCTGTTGCGGCGCGGCTTCCGTGGTGGACTGCGCTGCCGCGCTCGCATACGACAACGAGCGCATCAGACCTGCCACGTCACGCAGCGGGCTCGATTTCTGACGACGTTCTTCAAGCGAGCGTGCCGGCTCGCCTTCGAAGTCGATCAAAAATGCGTCGCCCTGCGCGACCAGCACCTGGCCCAGATGGAAGTCGCCGTGAATGCGGATGCGTAGCGCGCCTGCGTCGGCGGAAACGAGATTGTCGACGGCGGCCACCAGTTCCTTGCGGCGGTCGATGAGGCTTTGCGCCAGCGCTTTGGTTTCCGGATCGCTCATCTGCTCGATGCGCGGCGCGAGCAGATCGAGCGCGCTGGCGAGCATCGCCTGCGTGCCGTCCACCCATGCCTTCACCTGCTCCGCGCTGGCGGGTTCCGGCGCGAACGCCGGGTCGTCCGTCGGCGAGGCGAGCGCCACGTGCAGTTCGCCCAGCCTTCTGCCAATCGTGCCGGCCAACGAGCTATAACCTTCCAGCAGAATTGCCTCATTGGTGCGGTCCGGCGCCGACTGCGCTTCGGTGTCGACGGCGATGGCGAGTTCGTCCACCGAGCGGCGCAGATAGTCGAGCGACCAGTTCCACGCGTCGCCCTGATTCTCGATATAGCCTTGCAGGATACAGAGGGTGTGCGGCACGCCTTCGGGATCGACGCGCACCACTTCGCCATACAGCGGCGCGGTGTTCGCGTAGCCCAATTGCGTCAGATAGCGGCTGATTTCGGCTTCCGGATGGATACCGCTTACGAGGCGCCGCACCAGCTTCAGCACGACCGTGTCGGCGATGATCAACGAACTATTGCTTTGCTCGGCCGCGAGCCAACGAATCTCCGGCCGTTCGCCGAGCCCTTCGAGTTCGGCGAAACGCTCGGTCGGCAGAAACTTGATTTCGCTCTTCTGCACGGTCGGCACCACGGCGCGTTCGCGCAGCTTGCGCATCACGCCATGCGCGAAGATCGGCAAGGCAAACGCGTCCGTCAGATGCCCCACGTTGCGGCCGCGCCGCACGCGCGCGAAGGCCAGTTGCTTGAACAGCGGGAAAGTGGTTTCGCCGCCCCACGTAATCGCGATCGGCACCACGTAGCGTTCGGTATGACCGCCTACGTCCGCTTCGATTTCAGTGAAGGCGAAGCCGCCGTGCGGAATCGTGGTCAATGCCGCGAGCCGCACCGCATTGAGCTTCTGATCCTTCGACGCAAACCAGCGGCGCCGGCTCAGCCACGAAGGCAACACTTCCGATTCGAGCAGACGCACGTTCTCCGGCGTCGGACCGACCTGGCCTTCGCGGATCACGATCGTGACGAATTCCGGCAGCGATTCCGAATGAGCCTGTGCCCACGTCGGACGCTGGCCGCCCGGGCACAGCATGAACCACAGAAAACCGTACGGCGGGAACGTCAGCAGATAAGTCAGTTGACCGATGGCCGGGAACACGGAATCCGCAGTCATTTCGATCGGCACTGAGCCGTTGAACTCGGACAGATCGAGCTCCACCGCTTGCGGCGCACGCGAAAGATTCGCCACGCACAGGATCGGCGGTTCGCCTGGCATCTCGCGCAGATACGCGAGAATCTTGCGGTTTTCCGGTTTCAGGAAGCGGATCGTGCCGCGTCCGAAAGTCTGTTTCGCGCGGCGCGTGGCGAGCATGCGCCGGGTCCAGTTCAGCAGCGAGTGTGGGTCGCGGCTCTGCGCTTCCACGTTCACCGCGTCGAAACCGTATAGCGAGCCCATAACCGGCGGCAGCACCAGTTGCTCAGGGTCGGCGCGCGAAAATCCGCCGTTGCGATCCGACGACCACTGCATCGGCGTACGCACGCCGTCGCGGTCGCCCAGGTGGATGTTGTCGCCCATGCCGAGTTCGTCGCCGTAATAGATCACGGGCGTGCCGGGCATGGAAAGCAGCAGCGAATTGATCAGCTCGATACGGCGGCGGTCGCGCTCCATGAGCGGCGCGAGGCGACGGCGAATGCCGAGATTCAGGCGCGCGCGGCGATCGCTTGCGTAGGTGTTCCACAAATAGTCGCGCTCGGAATCCGTGACCATTTCCAGCGTCAGCTCGTCGTGATTGCGCAGGAAAATCGCCCATTGATTCGTTGCGGCGAGATCCGGCGTTTGCCGCATGATGTCGGTGATCGGGAAGCGGTCTTCGCTCGCAATCGACATGTAGATGCGCGGCATCAGCGGGAAGTGGAACGCCATGTGGCATTCGTCTTCGTCGCCGAAATATTCCTTCACGTCTTCCGGCCACTGGTTGGCTTCGGCGAGCAGCATCCGGTTCGGATATTCGGCGTCGATGGTGGCGCGGATTTTCTTCAGAACCGCGTGCGTTTCCGGCAGGTTCTCGTTGTTCGTGCCTTCACGTTCCACCAGATACGGCACCGCGTCGAGCCGCAGCCCGTCGATGCCCATATCGAGCCAAAAGCGCATCACCTGCAGCACTTCTTTCAGCACGGCCGGATTGTCGAAATTCAGATCGGGCTGGTGCGAGTAGAAGCGGTGCCAGTAATACGCGCCCGCCACCGGATCGTGCGTCCAGTTGGACGGCTCCGAGTCGATGAAGATGATCCGCGTTTCCTGGTACTTCTGATCGGTGTCCGACCACACGTAGTAGTTACGGTGATTCGAGCCGGGCTTCGCGCGGCGCGCGCGCTGAAACCACGGGTGCTGATCCGACGTGTGGTTGATCACCAGCTCCGTAATCACGCGAATGCCGCGTGCGTGCGCTTCCTGAATGAAGCGCTTCACGTCGGACAGGTTGCCGTAGTCCGGGTGCACGTTGCGATAGTCGGCGATGTCGTAACCGTCGTCGCGTCGTGGCGACGGATAGAACGGCAACAGCCAGATCGCGTTCACACCGAGTTCGGCAATGTAGTCGAGCTTCGCGATCAGGCCGGGAAAGTCGCCGACGCCGTCGTTATTCGCGTCGAAGAACGACTTGATGTGCACCTGATAGATGATCGCGTCTTTGTACCAGAGCGGATCGTCGCTCAAGGCCGCGGGTTTGCCGCGCCGATTGGTGCGCGGCTTGGCCGTGTTGCCAGGAGCATTGCCCACCGGTGATTGTGTCGTTGTTTCAGCTGGGTCGTCACGCTTCATGTCGCACCTTCCGTTGAGGTTGGGTTGCCAGCGTCTGCGTGATGAACGCTGTCGGAGTCGCTGTCGGCTTCATCCGGCCGGTCTGCGGGCAGGCCGCCGAGCGGCGCGATGCGCCAGATCGAGAACGGCTGGCCCGACCCGAGCTGGACGTGCTGCCAGCGGCCGTGCCATTCGAAGCGGGCGCCGGTCATCTGGTCGGTGACTTCCAGCGGGCCATGATCGTGCAGATTCCATTTCTGGAAAGTCTCCCACGACAATTCGATATCCGCGCCCTGTTCGTTGAACGGGTCCAGATTGATCGCGACGAGGATCACGTTGTCGCGCGATTCGGTCGCCTTTTCGAAGAACAGGATGTGGTCGTTGTGCGCGGGCAGGAATGTCAGGCCGAGATGCGTTTGCAGTGCCGGGTTCGCGCGGCGAATGCGGTTCAGCGCAGTAATCTCGCCGGTGATGTTGCCGGGCCGGTTCCAGTCCCACGCGCGCAACTGGTACTTCTCGGAGTCGAGATATTCCTCGCTGTTCGGCAGCGCGGCGGCCTCGCATAGCTCGAAACCACTATACACGCCCCACAATCCAGCCAGCGTCGAAGCGAGTGCGGCGCGAATCAGAAAGCCCGTGCGTCCCTGCGATTGCAGATGCCGCGGGTTGATATCCGGCGTATTGACGAAAAAGTTAGGCCGGTAGGAATCACGCGCGCTGGTCTGCGTAAGCTCGGTCATGTACTCGATGAAATCGCGCTTGGATTCCCGCCACGTGAAGTATGTGTACGACTGCGAGAAACCGATCTTGCCGAGCCGGTTCATCATGCGCGGCCGCGTGAAGGCTTCGGCGAGAAAGATCGTGTCGGGATAGCGCGCCCGCACATCGGCGATCACCCACTCCCAGAACGGCAGCGGCTTGGTGTGCGGATTGTCGATGCGGAAAATATGCACGCCCGCTTCGATCCAGAACAGGAAGACGTCGCGCAGCGCGAGCCACAAATCGGGTTTGGCGTCGTGCGCGTAAAAGTCGGGATTGACGATGTCCTGATACTTCTTCGGCGGATTTTCTGCGTAGCGCAGCGTGCCGTCGGGGCGCCACGCGAACCACGTCGGATGCTCCTTCAGCCACGGGTGATCCGGCGAACATTGCACGGCGAAGTCGAGCGCGATTTCCAGGCCGTGCGCGTGTGCGGCGGCGAGCATGGCCTTGAAATCGTCGAGCGTGCCGAGTTGCGGATGCACGGCCGTATGGCCGCCTTCGACCCCACCGATCGCATACGGGCTGCCGACATCGCCCGGCTGCGCGGTCAGCGTGTTGTTGCGGCCTTTGCGGTTCGCCACGCCGATGGGGTGAATCGGCGGGAAATACAGCACGTCGAAGCCCATGTCGCGAATGCGCGGCAGCTTGGTCATGACATCGGCGAACGTGCCGTGGCGCGATTCGTCATCGCTCATCGAGCGCGGGAAGATCTCGTACCAGCTTGCGAAGCGCGCGGCGGTGCGGTCAGCGTCGATCTTGTAGATGACTGGATCGCGGCTCAGGAATGGCCGATGGCGCGCGGCGGTCATCGCCTTCGCCGTAGTCGGCGAGAGCAGCAGCGCGAGCTTGGTTTCCGCGTCGGCCTTGGTGAAAAGTTTGACGATATGTTCGAGCGGTTCAATGTGCGCGCCTTCCGTGGTTTCGACCTCGGCGAGCACCAGCGCGAACAGATGCGACGCTTCGTCGAGTTCGAGTTCGACGGTTTGTCCCGCCTTCAGCTTCTTCTGCACGTGCTCGACCAGCGAAGCGAAGTCGTCGCGCCACGCGATCACGGTAAATTCGTGACGGCCCATGCGGTCGAGCGGAATGCGCGCCTTCCAGATGTCGAGGCCGGCGGGTTGCGCCGGCTCCATCGGCACTTCGTGCCACGCGGTTTCGTCGGCGGCGCGCCAGATCACGGCGGCGGCGATCTTGTCATGACCTTCGGCGAAGATCGCGGCGGTGATTTCGGCGCGTTCGCCCACGCTGCGCTTGGCCGCGAAGCGGCCGTTATCGACCGAAGGCGTCACGCTCTCGATGGCCACGCGCGGCGCGCTCAGCGCCTCGATCACGGTCTTGCGGCCGCTGCGCTTGCTGTTCGGCTTGTCGATGGGCGGCGCGAGACGGATCGGCTTTTCCGTGACGGCGCGGAGCAGGCGGACCGCGCCAGGCGCAAGTGAGAATAACGTGAGCGTGGCGGGCGAGGCGTTGCCGGGCGCGTCGAGCGGCACGAAGCGCGTGAAGTTGCCGGGCACGCCTGCGAGGAAGCGCGCGGGATCGACGCGTACCGGCGCACCGAGTTCGGGATTGATCGCGATGAGGATCGCTTCGTCGGCATCGCGCAGGTCGGGCTGGTCGGCGCGCAGCAACACCGCCGCCGGTGCGCCGGGACCGCTGAGCGGGCGCAATTCCCCATTGGCGTGCAGCGTTCTGGTTTTACTCGCCACCAGGTTCACGTGCGTGATGGCTTCCGTGAGATCGAACTTTTTGGCTTGAGCGGCGAGGGCGAACTGCGCAGCGTCGCCGCGTGTTTGCGACATCGGCTCGGCAATACCGTACTCGAAACCCATCGGCATCATCCAGCCCGTGCCGATCGAAGCCGATGTAAACAGCGCGCGCCGGTAAGCCCGCTCGACGATGGCGGCGTCGTGTACATCGGTCAGCTCGGCGGCAAGGCGGGTGCCGTATGGCGCTTCAGGAAAGCCGATGGGCGCGGCGATACGCGCGAGCGCGGCATGTTCCTCGACCATCCAGCTTGCGCGGAAGTCCCACCAGCGCACCGACGAGAACACGCTATCGAAGCCGGCGCCTTGCAGGCCGAGCAGATCGTCACGCGCGAGGCCGGGCGTGGCGGCGAGAAAACGGACCTCGGGATGCTGCGCGCGGACCGCGTCGCTCAATTGCCGCCAGACGGCAGCTGGCACGCGATGCGGCGAATCGAAGCGAAACCCGCCCACGCCGGCCTCCGCCAGCGCCAGCAGTTGCTGCGTCCACCAGCCGACTAGCGCAGCGCTGCTGCCAGCCTCGTTGAAGTTCGCATACGCGACGTTGTCCTCGCGATGCACATGGCGCGGATCGAGCCGCGCTTCTTCAGATTCGAAGGGATGAAACCAGTCGGCATGTTCGGCGTACAGCGTCCCATCGGCGGCCATCCGGTCGATCACCAGATCGGCCAGCAAGGTCAGGCCGTTCTGCTTCGCCGCGTTGGCAAGCGTGCGAATCGCCTCGGTAGCGGATTGCTGCCCGGCTTCGAACACCGGATGCAGGCGGGCGTGGTTGCCGACCACCTGTCCGTGGCCGGCCTGTCCCGGCTCGAAGAGGCTGCCGATCAGCGCGTGATCGAAGCCCAGCGCGGTTGCATGCGCGAACTGCGCAGGCCACGCATCGAGCGGCCCAACCAGAAGTGAATGAAAAAAGTAAATCCGCGGCGCGTACCCGTTTCGAGGTTCCATCGATGGTTTCCAGATTCGTCCTGCTGCGGTGTGGATGCAGTTGGCATGCGATCACAGCGCTCATTGGGCTTCCAGAGCCGGATACCGCGCGATGCGTAAAGCGAAGGCGCGTACTGGTCAATGTAGTGCAAAGATCGTCACGCCGCTGGCCAGTAAGGGGTGCTTTGACGCCAGGCGTCGATTGCACGGGCCGGCCAGATCGATTCGGTAGACGCAGCAAACGCTGTGCCAGTGCGGCTCGAGCGGGAGCGAGGCGTAGCTCAGCGTACGCCCCACAGTGAGCTTCGCAGACAGGTGCGGAAAAGGCGCGAGGCGTCAGGAGACGTCGAATGGACGGCCGCCGCGTGTAAAACGGGCGGCCACGGTCCGGGATTTACACGTGGCGCTTCGGAGGCGGGGCGACGACCGCAAAAGGCGGTGTTTGATGCGCAAGCGTGTTCGCGAGGGCGCTTTGTGTCGACAGTATTACGAGCCGAGCAAACCTGCCGCGATGTTCACGCACAATCCCAGCACAGCCACGTTGAAGTAAAACGACAGAACGGATTGCGCGAGCGCCGCGCGGCGGAGCGAACGCGAGCGCAACACCACGTCCGACGTTTGCGAGGCCACGGCAATCGTGAACGAAAAATACAGAAAGTCCCAGTAGTCCGGCTGGAGCGCGTGGTCGGGAAACAGCAGCGGCGTTTCCTTCGCATCGGTGTCGTAGTAAAGCCGCGCATAGTGCAGCGTGAAGATGGTCGGGATCAGGAACCATGCGCCGAACAGCGTGAGCCCGGTCAGCACGTAGTGCCAAACCGTGGAAGCGCCTGCCGTCCCCTTGACCGAGGCCAGTTCCATCACGATGGCCGCAATACTCGCGATGGTCGCCATACAGATCACGATCAGCACCACGCCGGCGTTCTCGTCGTCGCGACGGGCGAATTCGCGCACGCGGCCTTCGTCGGCGGCGACCATGTGCACCCAGATCATCGCCAGATAACTCCACACGGCTGCGTCCCAGCCGGCCAACACGCGGACCATCGCGCGCGTGTGCGCGGGCACGAGCAGCGCGCCGACGACGCCGAGCGCAAGGCCGACCAGCATGCGCGGTCGATTGCGAAGAACCTGTGGATAGTATTTGGTGAGCATGGAATGTAGGGTGTTGGGCTCTCGGTGTCGCGGATTCTACCCGCGCCGGGTGCATCATTTGTCGAATGGACGGGTCACAGGCTATAGTCTTTCGCAACGCCCTTGCGCGCCGCTTTCAGTTGAAAGGCGATTGGCAGGCGGCCCGGTTTTTTTTGCCGGGCATGCCATGTTGCGCATGCGGTTTCATACGGATGTCATCAGCATTGCATCACTCAGTTTGCACCGGGTATGCGCTTGCTCATAAAAGACCGCTCAAGCGGCGCTTAGACCAGGTTTGGGATAGAGATCGACGCCACGCGCGAATGGCATCACGCCACGGTCGCGAGGCACGTTGAGAATCACTCACCATCTGGAGTTCCCATGACAGATGTACCCAACAACAATGATGCGCGCCACGAAGTGACGCATCCAGCAGAGTTGTCGCCGTCAGCATCGTTTTCCGCTTCGCGCAGAGCGTGGGTGCTCGGTGCATGCGCGGCGGCTGCTGCGCTCGCGTTCGCCGGCGCCGGCCGCTCGCTTTCATGGATCGCGCCGGCGTTTGCCGACACGCCGGCAGATGGCGGCCTCGACGCTTTCCTCGCACTCTCGCAGCGCCTCACCGGCCGCACGGGCTTCGATGCCGCGCTCGGCAAACGCGTCTACGGCGCGCTCGTCAAATCGGATAGTCAGTTCACGCAGAACGTCGCCGCGCTCAACACATGGCTGCAAGGTCATGGCGGCGTGCCGTCCGATACCGTCACGCAGGCTTTGCAAGCCGACCAGCCCGCGCTCGCCAAAACCGTGAGCGCGATCATGCGCGCGTGGTATCTCGGCCTCGTCGGCGAGATGCCGCATGTGGATGTGGTCGCTTATGAAAAGGCCTTGATGTTCGAGCCCGTCAAGGACGTGCTCACGATTCCGTCCTATTGCCGGGACGTGCCGTTCTACTGGACGAAGAAACCGCTGAGCGCTTGAAGACGCTCCTCTCGCGCGTGCCGCATCGCTTGATTGAATCATTCGACGCAGCGCTGGCACGTGAATACAGCGAGCACAACACGCACAACAAGCCTGCAAGAGGGCAACAATGGCAAACAAAAATTCCGCCGACATCGTCGTGGTCGGTTCGGGCGTGGCGGGCGGACTGGTCGCGCATCAGATGGCGCTCGCCGGCGCGTCGGTGATTCTGCTCGAAGCCGGGCCGCGCATTCCGCGTTGGCAAATCGTGGAGAACTTCCGCAACTCGCCGGTCAAGTCGGACTTCGCGACGCCGTATCCGTCGACGCCGTACGCGCCGCATCCCGAGTACGCGCCCGCCAACAATTATCTGATCCAGAAAGGCGACTATCCGTATAGCTCGCAGTACCTACGGCTGGTGGGCGGCACGACATGGCACTGGGCGGCGGCCGCATGGCGGCTGTTGCCGTCGGACTTCCAGTTGCACAAGCTGTACGGCGTGGGACGCGACTGGCCGTATCCGTACGAAACGCTGGAGCCCTGGTATTCGGCCGCTGAAGTGCAACTCGGCGTGTCGGGCCCGGGCAATTCGATCGATCTCGGTTCGCCGCGCTCGAAACCTTATCCGATGAACCCGCTTCCGCTTTCGTACATGGATCAGCGATTCAGCGACGTGCTCAACGCGCAAGGCTTCAAGGTCGTGCCCGAGCCGGTGGCGCGCAACAGCCGTCCGTACGATGCGCGGCCTACCTGCTGCGGCAATAACAACTGCATGCCGATCTGCCCGATTGCCGCGATGTACAACGGCGTCGTGCATGCGGAAAAAGCCGAACAGGCCGGCGCGAAACTGATTCCGGAAGCCGTGGTGTATCGCGTCGAAGCGGACAACAAAGGGTTGATCACGGCGGTCCATTACAAGGACCCGAACGGCAACAGCACGCGCGTAACCGGCAAACTGTTCGTGCTTGCCGCGAACGGCATCGAAACGCCGAAGCTGATGCTGATGTCGACATCCGATAAATTCCCGCATGGCGTCGGCAACAGTTCCGATCAGGTGGGCCGCAACCTGATGGATCATCCGGGCACGGGTGTTACGTTCCTCGCCAATGAAGCGCTGTGGCCCGGACGCGGACCGATGGAGATGACCTCGATCGTCAACTTCCGCGATGGCGCGTTCCGTTCGGACTACGCCGCAAAGAAACTGCATCTCTCGAACGGCGTGCCGACCATGAGCGTGACCGCCGACCTGTTGAAAAAAGGCCTGACCGGCGCCGAACTCGACCGGCAGATACGCGACCGCGCGGCACGCACGCTGAACATCAACAGTTTCCACGAGCATCTGGCCGAGCCGCAGAACCGCGTGGTGCCGTCGGCGGACCACAAGGATTCGCTCGGCATTCCGCAGCCGGAAATCTATTACTCGATCAACGATTACGTAAAGAAAAGCGCGGCCAACACGCACGAGTTGTATGCGCAGATCGCCGCGCTGTTCGGCGGCGCCGAGGTCACTTTCGACGACACCTTCGCGCCGAACAATCACATCATGGGCACCACGATCATGGGCAGCGATCCGGCGGATTCGGTCGTCGATGCGGACTGCCGCACGCATGACCACTCCAATCTGTTCATCGCCAGCAGCGGCGTGATGCCGACCGCGGCATCGGTGAATTGCACGCTGACGATCGCGGCCTTGTCGCTGAAGCTGGCCGACAAGCTCAAGCGTGAAATCTGAGCGTGAACGGAGAGCCACAATGACGAAGAACACCTCTCGCGCGCAGCCGCTCGATGCACGGGCGCGCAACGCCCGCCGCCGCCACCTCAGGGTCGCGATGCTGGCCGCGATTTTTTCGCTGTTCGCGCTGTATATCGCCTGGTATGAGGCGCACGGTCCCAGCACGCAACGCAACGATGAACTGCCGATCACCCAGGCTCGTGCCGACGACGCCTCGCATGCCGTCAACGGCGCGGCCTTGCCGGCCACGTCAGTCGGCAGCGACCTGGTCAAGCGCGGCGAATACCTTGCGCGCGTGGGCGATTGCGTGGCGTGCCATACGGCGGACAAAGCGCGACCCTTCGCGGGCGGGCTGCCGATCAACACGCCGTTCGGCACTATCGTGACGCCGAACATCACGCCCGATCCGGATACGGGCATCGGTCAATGGAGCGACGCCGATTTTCTGCGCGCCATGCATGAGGGCATCGGCAAAGGCGGCGAGCGGCTGTATCCGGCCTTTCCGTACGCGGAGTACACCAAGGTCACCGATCAGGACGTGCTGGCCATTCGCGCGTATCTGAATACGCTCACGCCGATCCACTACGCGCCGCCGGGCAACAGCCTGAATTTCCCGTTCAATCAGCGCTGGCTGATGGTGTTCTGGAACCTGTTCAATTTCACCGAGGGCCGTTTCGTGCCCGATCCCAAGCAAAGCGCCGAATTGAATCGCGGCGCGTATCTGGTGCAAGGGCTCGCGCATTGCGAGGAATGTCATACGCCGCGCAATTTCACGCAGGGTTTGAAGTCGAGCGCGCGTTTCTCCGGCGCGGTGCAGGCCGGTTGGCACGCGTACAACATCACGTCGGACAAAAACAGCGGCGTGGGCAACTGGAGCGACGACGAGCTGGTGTCGTATCTGTCGACCGGTGCGGCGCCGGGCCGCGCCAATGCAGCCGGTCCGATGGCCGAAGTGGTGACCGACAGCACGCAATATCTGACGCGTGAAGATCTCCGCTCGATCGTCGCGTATCTGCGCGCCGTGCCGCCGATCAGCGGCGGCGAATCGCGCCCGCGCGACCAGTGGGGCAATCCCGCCGACGACGTCACGGCGCTGCGCGGCACCGCCGTCCATGCCGTGAACGGTGCGCAACTGTTCGTCGCCAATTGCGCGAGTTGCCATGGCTGGACGGGGCAAGGCGTGGGTGCGAGCGCGCCGGGGGCGTATCCGTCGCTGATTCATAACTCGGCGGCGGGGGCGAGCGATGCCAACAATCTGGCGATGGTGATTCTGTACGGCGTCACTCGTACGACGAAACAGGCGGACGTGTTGATGCCCGCATTCGCCAATCAACTCACCGACGACCAGGTGGCCGCCATCACCAACTATGTGACCAAACAGTTCGGCAATCCCCAATCCACCGTGACAGCCGACCAAGTCGGCATATTGCGAACTCAGCAATAGTGACTAAGCAGACGGGTGTTTCCGGTAAGGCCTGCCGAAAACAGGCCGCTTTTGCGATGATTTGCGTCATTCCCGGCCTCCACGGCGCCAGGAAACGATGGCCAGCGCGCATACGAAACGCGGATGCCGCATTATCATGGACTCATGGCTACCGTACTCGTCAATTCCGTTCAGCATCACCCAGCCAACCCGAGCGGCCGCGACTTCGTGGTCGGCGATCTGCATGGCTGCGTCGATGCACTGCGCTATCTGCTGAGCGTGATCACGTTCGATCCGACGCGGGACCGGCTGTTTTCGGTCGGCGATCTGGTGGACCGCGGCGAGCATTCCGAACTGGCGTTGGCGTTGCTCGACAAGCCGTGGTTTTTCCCTGTGCTCGGCAATCACGAGGACACGCTGTGCGCCGTCGCCGACGGACGCTTGCGGCGCCAGTGGTGGTATGGAATCGGCGGCATCTGGGCAGCGCAATTGTCCGATGAACGCTTGCAGCACTACGCGGAAGTTTTGCGCGGGTTGCCGCTTGTGCGCGTGGTAGGCAGCGGCAAGGAGCGATTCAATGTTCTGCATGCCGAATTTTTTGGCTCGGACGCGGAACTGGACGCGGGAAATTTCTCCGACGAAACCCGCCAGCGATTGCTGTGGGGCCGCGACCTGGCGCTGGGCAATGGCGATCCGCAGCGGCAGCGTGGCCTCTCGCTGACTTATTGCGGCCACACGCCGATGCGCGACATCAAGCAGGTCGGCTCGCAGTTGTTCATCGACACGGGTGCGTTCGGGCCGGGCGGCAAGCTTACGATCGTGGAGCCGCTCGCGCTGAGGCGCTGGTCGGTCTCAACCGAAGAGGCGCGCGCGGAAGGCGCGGCGGCGCTGGCGCTGCCTTGACGGCGGGCAGCCAGAGCCGGCCGAACGTCTGCCGCGTGTTGCCCCAGAACATGGGACATGCCGGCCGCGCATCAGCTACTCACCGGCCATTCAGACCACGCGATCAGCCGACCTGGCTGAGTTCGAACACCATATCCACGCTCGTGCCGTTCCAGTTGTATTCCAGATACGCCGCGTGATGGCAGTCGCGTAGCAGCGTGGTTTTGAAAGCGGCGAGACACTCACCGCCGTCATCCCGAACCGACGGATACACGATACCCGGCGCACCCGCCTCGCGGACGCTCCGGCCAAGCGACTGTCCGGCCAGGTAGTCGTCCGGCGACAGCACCGTGAGATCCACCGACGTGTCGTCGCGAATGTCCACCACGTTGCCTTGCGCAACGACGGTATAGAGACGCATCTGCTGGCGCATGGGCGGCTCGGCGGTTGCCTCCAGAAATTTCCCCGTGTGATAACGCGTTTCGGCGATCGCGGTGGCGCGTGAGCGGGCGCAATAAAACACGCCGTACGTGCCGTCCGAGAAACGGCTGCCGAGCGGATTCAGATGTGTCAACGCGGCCATGATCGGCCCGTAGCCCGGTCCGAAGCGGCGCTCCTCGCGCGGCACCAGATCGAGTTCGCCGACTTCGGTGCGCAGGCGGTCGTTGGTCATGGCTTCGAGCGCGTATAGCGCGTCGAAATCTTCCGGCGAGGCGACCCGGTCGAATAGATTGACGGCCGGAAAGCGCGTCGGAATCACGCGATACGCGGGCGACCAATCGAGCGGCGCCGTGCGCCAGCGGTCCTGCCAAAGCGGTTGTGTCACGCCCAGCCGCCTCGAATTGCGTCGAGATACTGGCGCACGGCCACGAGGTCGCTGATGTTGCCCGCCAGCATGCGGTCCAGCGCGCGGCGGCCGCCGAACGGCGGCGCGCTATTGGGGCGTTTGATCCAGGTGTCGGCGGCGCTGGCCTGCGGCAGCAGGATCTGCAATGCCTTGTAGATGCCGAGCAGCAGCGACAGGCGTTCGAGCGTGTCGCGCCCGAGACGGGCCGTTTCAGGCGCCGCCTTCCATTTGAAATAGGTGGAGCGGCCCGGCGAACCGAGCAGCACGATCTGTTCTTCCGCGCTCAGGTCCCAGTCGCGCGCAATGTTGAAGAACGCGCGTAGACCCGCCGCGGACATTTCCGTTAGCGTGGGTTCCGAAGCCGGCCGACGAATCGGCGCTTCGGGTTGAGTGGCACGGGCAGCGTGAGCCATGAACAGATAAGTCCTAATTTGTACTTGGAATTTATATTAGTCTAAATATGGATTTTTACAAGAGAATATAATCCTCGCTCGTCGAAAAATCGAAGATCAGGAGAAGCAGGAGATGGGCGTTCGAGCAGTAGCAGCAGGAGCGGCGCTTGCCGTGTGGTGTGTGTCGGGCGCGGCGACGGCCGCCGGTTACGCCGAAGTGTGGAATCCGCCCGAGGCGAGCGGGCATGTCGCCAGCCAGACAAAGACGAAGCCGGGGGCGGCCAAGGTCAAGTCTGATGCGGGCTCGCATAAGGCATCCAAGGCCATTTCAACGTCCGCTGCGAAGGCCGTCTCGAAGCACGCCGCAACGGCGACAGCGCACGGTAATCAGCCCGCGGCGCATGCCGGCGTGAACAAGGTGGCCGCCAAGGGCGCGCAGGGTAAAAAGTCGCACGCGGAGCTGGTCCAGACGAAAGCGGGGCAGGGCAAGGTCGTGCGCGCAAATCTGGTGGTCCCGGCTCGTCAGGCTCATCCGCAAATGGCCAAGGTCGCGGCGAAAACCGCCACGGCGAAACCGGCTGCATCTCACGTGAATGCGCCGGCCTCATCCGCAAACTCATCCGCAAACGTTAGCGCCAATCCGGCGAACGCAACGAGCAATCCCGCTACTGCCAGCAGCGGTTCGCTGCCGCCGATCCTTCACTGATCCGCATCAAGCCGCGCGTTGCGTTTCGGCTTGCCGTCCAGCGGACTCAACGCCCTGCGCCCAAGTTCGACAGCGCGCGCCGACACGCTTTTCCAGGCGCGGCGACGGAACCTTCCACGCGTGCCAAAACAACCGGGCGTCTGCGGGTTGCTTCGGTGCCGAGTCGATCCGCTCGCCGCGTTCAAGCCGACCGATAGCGGCCCATGATCGGAAAACGCTTCTTGCCTCCTGTATTCTGCGCCCCAGCGACAGTCATCGCGCGAGTCAGAAAGCTCACGCACCGGCAGGTCATGTGTGCAACTTCAATCGGCAGGCAAAGGTCGTCATGGAAAAACCGATCAGCGAAAACTCTCTGGTTCGCCGTCTGAAGCTGAATCAGTTGATGATCTTCGACCGCGTACTCGAAACGCGGTCGGTCATGCGCGCTGCCAACGAATTGAGCCTCACGCAGCCAGCCGTGACCAGAGTGATCCAGGAACTGGAGTCGTATTTCGGCGAAGCGCTATTTCTCCGGTCAAATCGCGGCGTCGTTCCGACCGATCTGGGCGCGCTGCTCGGGCGGCGCGTGAAGTCGCTGATGGCCGAGATTCGTTACATGACGGACGAGGTGAATGACTTTCGACTCGGCACGAGTGGTCACGTGGTCGCCGGCACTTTGATCTCGGCTTCGGCGCGGTTGCTCCCGCATGCAATCACGGCTCTCAAGGCGCGTTCGCCCAGGGTGCTCGTGACGGTGCGTGAGGGCACCACCGCACAACTCTTTCCTGCGCTCGCCACCGGCGATCTCGACGTCGTGGTCGGCCGTCTGCCCGAACAGGAATTGCCCATCGCGAACGCTTTTCCATTGACCCACGAAGTGCTCTTCGAGGAATCGATGTGTGTCGTGGTCGGTAAGGGCTTCAGTGCGTCGAGTTGCCGCATCGAGCATTTGTCCCAGCTGGCGGATTCGCCGTGGATTTTGCCTACGCCCGATTCGCCGTCGCGGCTCGCGGCGGAGCACTTGTTTCGCGCAGCCGGCTTGCCGTTGCCGGTCGACATTGTCGAATCGCTTTCGCTGCTGACCAATATCGGGTTGTTGCTGGAAACGCAGCGGGTTGCGCTGATGCCCCGCGTAGCAGCCCGCCAGTTCGAAGCTGCGGGTGTTTTGCGCATCCTCGATCTGCCCGAAACGGGCGCGTTTGGCACGATCGGTTTCTCAGTGCGCTCGAACAAGCAACATAGCGCCGCGTGCCTCGCGTTCATAGAATGCCTGCGCCGCGTGGCCACCGAAACGACGCACGAAATCGGCTAGCCGGGGGCTAAAAGTCTGACGGGGCGCGCGTGGGTATGCATCTTTCGCATACCCAACGACGGAACCGTGATTTTCGTTTCTCGCATGCTGCTCATAGACTTCTGCTCACACCTTCATCTGGGAGGAGACACTGTGATTGCAGAATCGGCTGGCGCCGCACGTACTGAGCGGCTATTACGGCTCACGAGTGCGTCACGCACAGGCCCGCGATCATGAAGAACGTCGCCGACGGCGTGAAGGATATCTCGTTCGAACTCGGCGGCAGAATGCCGCAGTACATCCCGATCTGAGCGAGCAGGCAAAGCAGAGGACACTTGGCGGGAATGCGCTCAGGTTCTTCAACATTAATTGAACATTCAATAATCGTTGCTCTTGAATCAAAGGTGAAAAAATGGAAAGGGGATATACGTTCGTACTCGTTCACGGCGCCTGGCACTATGGGGACCTGTGGGCGCCTGTCGCCGAGAGCCTCAGGATTGCCGGGCACGAAGTCCATACTCCGACTGTGGCAGGGCATGCGTACAACGCCCAGCCGGGCGAGCGTGATGTCGGCCACGCAGACGGGGTGGCTTCCATCGTCGAATACATCCGGCGCAATGAGTTGAAGAATATTGTGCTGGTGGCGCACAGCTTCGGCGGATCGATTATTTCTCGAGTCGCCGAAGAAGTTCCCGAGCTTATCAGGCGCCTCGTCTACTGGAACGCGTTCGTGCTGAAGGACGGCGAAAGCGTGGCCGATGTGTCGCCGCCGACGTACAACCTGATGATGGACGCAATTGCAGAGGAGCGCGGAGACAACTGCGTGGTGCTTCCGTATCAGGTCTGGCGAGACAGCTTTATCGGCGACGCGGACGAGGCCACTGCAAGGCATACTTACGGCCTGTTGTGCCCGGAACCTTATCGGATGCTTACCGATAAGGTTCCATTGAAGAGCTTCGACAAGCTGCAGATTCCGAAGACCTACCTGAATGCTCAAGCGGATGTAGCAATGCCGCCAGGACAGTACGCATGGTTCCCGCGCTTCGCGGAGCGTCTTTTTCCTTGCCGCGTCGTGCACATGAGCGGCAGCCACCAGGTCATGTTCTCGAATCCTGCCGGTCTCGCCGAGAAGATTATCCAGGCCGGCCGGGATTAGCGCGAGCACAAACCATTTAGATTATTACCAAATGGTGGAGACGAGTTCTCTATAACATCAATCGCATTCCATTCGGAAACGATGGCGTAAGAGACATGCGCCATCCAAAAGACAACCATGAATGAACAGGATAATCACGCGTCCGGCCCTAGTGATGCGGGACGCCGTCATTTTCTGAAAGTCGCGAGTGCCGCGGTCGCATCTGCGGGAGTCGATCTGCCGGCTTTCGCGAATGCCACTTCCGACCGGCCTGCCGCGAACAGGCTTACTGCGGCGCCCGCGCCTGCCATGCCGCCGAAAGGGTACAACATTCTGTTTATTCTTACGGACCAGGAACGTCACTTCGAAAACTGGCCGTTCCCTGTACCGGGCCGCGAACGGTTAAAGCGCCACGGAATAACATTCGCGAATCACCAGATCGCGGCCTGCGTGTGTTCTCCTTCGCGCTCCACGATCTATACGGGATTGCACACGTCGCAAACTGGTGTGTTCGACAATGCGGGCTTGCCGTGGCAACCCGATATGCCCACCGGCATTCGTACATTGGCCATATGATGCGCGACGCAGGCTATCGCGCCGCTTATCTGGGGAAATGGCATCTCAGCAAGAGTCTGCACGAAACGGCCAGCCCATATACCGCACCGGTCAACGCTTATAACAAGTCGATGCAGGACTATGGTTTCGACGACTATTTCGGTGTCGGAGATCTCATTGGCATGGTACGAGGCGGTTACGATTACGACGGTATCACCGCAGGCGCCGCCGTGAGCTGGCTCAGGCAACACTCCGAGAATAGCAAGCCCTGGTTTCTGGCAGTGAATCTTGTCAATCCGCATGACGTCATGTTCGTCGATACCGATCAGGGAAACGATGACTTGCAGAATCGCCGTCATCCGCTGCTTGGCAATGCAAGGCCGCCACGTGATGCGATCTACGATGCGCGTTGGAACGAACCTCTTTCCGGCTCCCGGCGCCAACCGTATGACGCGCCAGGACGTCCAGTCGCGCACGGAATGTACAACACGGCTCATGCCAATCTCGTAGGCGGGTATCCGTTCAATGATGAGCGCATCAAAGTCTACCAGGACTATTACTTCAATTGCATTCGCGATTGCGACCGCCATATTGAGCGATTGCTCGATGCGCTCGTCGATTTGAATCTTGACGACAATACTATCGTCGTTATGAGTTCGGATCATGGCGACCACGTCGGCGCCCACCAACTCGTCGGGAAAGGGGCGACCGCATATCGCGAGCAGAATCATGTGCCGCTTGTAATCCGGCACCCGGCCTATCCGGGCGGACAGGTGTGTCGTTCCCTGACGTCACACATCGATCTCGTGCCGACCTTGCTCGACTTGACAGGCATGGATACAAAGGACGCCGCACGAATCGGAGGAAAGGCGTTAAAGGGATCGAGCCTCGTTCCACTGCTGCGTTCACCCGAAAACTCCCCAATCGACGCAGTTCGTCCAGCCGCATTGTTCTGCTACGCAATGCTCCTCTATTACGACAGCGAGTGGATGCTCAGGGAGCTGAGCATGCTTTTCGACAGAAAGACTCCGCCGGAAGAGATTCATCGCAGAATTCGGGCGCAGCAACCGGATTTCGGAAAGCGCGGTGCGATCCGCAGCGTGTATGACGGTAGATATAGATTCAGCCGTTATTTCTCGCTGATGGATTTCAACTTGCCGCGCAATGTCGATGAGTTATTCGCACATAACGATGTCGAGCTGTACGACCTCGAGAGCGACCCGCATGAACTGCGCAATCTTGCGCTCGAACCCAGGCATCACGAAGGGCTATTGCTCGCCATGAACGAAAAACTGAACTTGCTCATTGATGCCGAAATCGGTAAGGACGGAGTGGACGGTATGCCGATCCGTGACGGCAAAGTACAGTTTGAGTTTCATTCGCACGCGTAGAAGCCGCCGGCACGGCTAACGTACACAAAGACGGCCAATACCCGCAAGCCGAAGCCTCCGCATAGGCCGGTAGCAAGCGCGAAATATTTATGACGATTTTAAATTATATGATTAGCTGTCCATAATATGTGAGGAGATAATGAATCGACTTTTTAGATGCATGGCAAGGCTGACTGCGTGCATCGGCGCGATATTCGTCATAGAGAGCGCGTGCGCGCAAAGCAGCGTCACGCTATACGGTCGTCTTGACGCCGGCCTCCTGTACACAAGCCGGACATTCGACGTGAAAAGCGGCAGGAATGGCGGACGTCAACTGTCGGTCATCGACAGCGGGGCTTCACCCACGTTATTCGGACTGCGAGGTGTCGAGAACATTGGCGGAGGAACCAAGGTTCTTTTCACCCTCGAAAGCGGTGTCAACCTGATGGATGGAGGTTTCAAAAATTCCAATGGAAATCTGTTCGGGCGCCAGGCATTTGTCGCATTGGCGGGTCCTTATGGTCAAGCGAAATTCGGCCTGCAATTCTCGCCATTCTTCTTGGCCTTATTTGAGACTGACCCGCGAGGGTTTTCGCAGTTCGGCAGCGGCCTCGTCAATTACGTCAATAACGTGCTGGGCACCGGCGCATTCAACGCCAATGGAATTTCCTACGCGAGCCCCTCTATTGGAGGGTTTGAAGGCAGCGCGCTTGTCGCTTTGGGCGGAAAGCCTGGCGACTATCAGGCCGGCAGGCAGTATTCCGCAAGCCTGAAATACCAGAACGGCAACTTCATGGTCAATGCGGCGTTGTATTCGGGAATCGGCGGCGGAACGGTGTCAACGCCTATTCCAACGACGCTTCAATTCTCAGGCCGCACTGTCGGCACGGTCTACAAGTTCGGTGCCGTCTCCGCAAAGGCGCAGTTCGTCAATTACAAGGTCGCAGGATCGTTCAACTCGAACCTTTATGGTCTGGGCGTGGATTGGAATGCGACGCCCGCGCTGAACCTGAACGGTGGCGTGTACTACAGAATGGACCAAAACGATTCGGCGAATTCGTCGATCATGGGTGCGATAGGCACTGTTTATTCATTGTCCGTGCGAACCGCACTCTATGCGCAGGTGGCAGCGATCAACAACCGTGGTGCGATGAATAGCGGTCTCGCCATCGGCTACGCGTTATATGGCTTGCAAGGCACGACGACTGGAGCAACGATCGGCATTCGCCATAACTTTTGACAAAAGCAGAGGCGGGCGGCCATGCCGCACGCCTCCGTGTCAGAAAAGCGCCAACCTTAAGCAATCGTATCGACCACGCCGCCGTCCACGCGCAGCGCCGCACCAGTCGTCGCCGAGGCCTGCGGCGAGCAGACATAGACGACCATGTTCGCCACTTCCTCGGTGGTGGCGGCGCGTTGAATGATCGAACTGCTTCGATGCTCGCGGACGAACTCCGTGGCGACCTGCTCGACGGTTTTGCCATGCTCTTTAGCGGTTTCTTCGACCATCGAACGGAGGCCGTCGGATAAGGTCGGTCCGGGCAGCACGGCATTCACCGTCACGCCGCTGCCGGCCGCCTGTTTGGCGATGCCGCGCGCAATGCTCAGTTGCGCCGTCTTCGAGAAACCATAAGCGAGCATATCCGGCGGAATATTCAATCCGGATTCGGACGAGATGAACACCACGCGGCCCCATTTGCGCTCCATCATTCCTTTGAGGTAGTGGCGCGTGAGACGTACGCCCGACATCACGTTGACCTGGAAGTAGCGTTCCCAGTCGTCGTCTGTGGTGCTGAAGATGTCGCCGGGTCCGAAGACGCCGAGGTTGTTCACTAGAATATCCGCCTGCGGCACGGCTTTCGCCAGCGCGTCGCAACCTTCCGACGTGCCGAGGTCGCCCGCGAAGCCTTGCAATTTCGCTTGCGGCACGGTCTTGCGGATCGTGTCGATCGCGCGGTCCACCGCCTCCTGCTTGCGTCCGTTGATGATGGTCTGCGCGCCGGCCGCGGCAATGCCGGTGGCGATAGCAAGGCCGATGCCCGCCGTGGATGCACTGACGATAGCGGTCTTGCCCGATAGATCGATGTTCACTGTCTTGCTCCTTGTTGAAGTTGCAGCGCACCGGCGGTGGCCAGCCGCGCCGAAAATGCAAAGGGCCTGGCGTTCGAAGCGTCGAACTCGAAGTATCCCATCTATCCGTTTTCGAGGTCCGCCAGCTTAGCGGCCGGCAGCGCAGGCGCGCGTCGCTATAATCATTCGTCGTTCTTTCCCCGGTCATCGACCGCGCCTCGCCATGACATCCGACCGCACCGATCCTTCCCTCGAAACGCTTGAACTCGGCGGCTCTGTCTGGTTTCAGGCGGGCGCGCAGACGCTCGGCGGCGCGTCGCGGATCGCGCTGCTCGAGGCGATCGGCGAGACCGGCTCGATCACCAGCGCGGCGAAAGAGGTCGGCATCAGCTACAAAGGCGCGTGGGATGCCGTCGACACGATGAACAATCTCGCCGGCGAGCCGCTCGTGGTGCGTCTGACCGGCGGCAAGGGCGGCGGCGGCACCACGCTGACGCCACGCGCCGTCAAACTGATCGAGACGTTTCGCGCGGTGGAGCGCGAGCATCGACGCTTTCTCGAGCGCGCGGGCGCGGCGATAGAAGGATTCGCGACGGACTGGGATCTGATCGGCCGCATCGGCGTGAAGACGAGTGCGCGCAATCAGCTCTATGGCACGGTGTCGGCGATCACGCGCGGCGCCGTCAACGACGAAATCGCGCTAACGCTGCCCGGCGGCCACGCGATCGTCTCGGTCATCACGCATGAGAGCACGGAGACGCTGGGCCTCGCCGAAGGCGCGGCGGCGTTCGCGTTGATCAAGGCGTCGTGGGTCGTGCTGCTCGTCGACAACGCAAGCGGCACGCCGCTCAAACTCTCGGCGCGCAATCAGTTGCGCGGTACGGTGCAGAGCGTGAAGCGCGGCGCGGTCAATGCCGAGGTGTCGTTGATGCTGCACGGCGGCGCGGTGATCACCGCGGTCGTCACCCATGGAAGCCTCGACACGCTTGGCCTCGTGGAAGGCGGGAGCGCCGTCGCGGCGTTCAAGGCGTCGAGCGTGATACTTGGCGTGAAGGACTGAGCGGGCGACGGGCTCGCCGTCCAGACTCAAGGCTCGCTGCGCACATACCCCGCGAACGGATGATCCTCGCGCACGCAGCCGTCAGTGACCTGCACGACCTGATCGCCGAAGGCGGCGACATCGTCGGGATCGTGCGTGATCAACACCATCGGAATATCGAGCCGCGTCTGCAGATCGGATAGTTCGCGACGCATGCGCTGACGCAAGGCGCTGTCGAGCGCCGAAAACGGTTCGTCCAGCAACAGCGCCTGAGGTTGCGCGACGAGCGCTCGCGCCAGCGCCACGCGCTGCTTTTGTCCACCGGAAAGCTGCGCCGGATGATTGCCCGCCACGCTTTTCAATTCCAGCGCATCGAGCCAGTAATCGATCTGCGGATGCGTGATGCGCTTGCGCGGATTGAGCCAGCCCTGCTGCAAGCCGAAGCCGATGTTCTGCCGCACGTTCAGATGCGGAAAGAGCGCGTAGTCCTGAAACAGGTAAGCGAGCTTGCGCGCTTGCGGTTTCAGATCGACGCCGCGCGCGCTGTCGAACAGCGCGTTGCCATGCAGCGTGATCGAGCCTTCGTCGGGACGCAGCAGGCCGGCGATCGCCTGCAAGGTCAGACTTTTGCCCGCTCCCGAGGGTCCGAACAGTACGACGCGTTGCGAGGTGGCCTTGAAGGCGACGTCGAGCGTGAAGCGGCGCTCGGCGCTCTGCAAGGTCTTGCGGATGTCGACGGCGAGCAGCATATCAACCCGACTTCAATAGGGTGTGCTGCGGCACGAGACGCCCCGCGAGCAACAGGATCACGACGCACGTCACCGAGGTTACGAGCACGAGGAAATTCGCGGTGCTGTCGTCGCCGGCTTGCACCGCCGAGTAAACCGCCACCGACAGCGTTTGCGTGCGGCCCGGCAGATTGCCCGCGATCATCAGCGTCGCGCCGAATTCGCCGAGCGCCCGCGCGAAAGCCAGCAGGCCGCCGGCGAGAATGCCGCGCGCGGCGAGTGGCAGTGTCACGCGAAAGAACACGGCCGTTTCGCTGACGCCGAGCGTGCGCGCGGCCCGTTCGAGTTGCGGATCGACCGCCTCGAAGGCGGCGCGCGCCGATTTCAGCACGAGCGGAAAAGCCACGACCGTCGACGCGATCACAGCGCCCTGCCAGGTGAATACCAACTGGATATCGAAACGGTCGAGCCAGCCGCCTATCACACCGCGCCGTCCAAGCAGGACGAGCAGGTAATAGCCGAGCACGGTGGGCGGCATGACGAGCGGCAGCATCAGCAGCGAATCGATCACGTCGCGAGCGCCCGAGCGCCAGCGCGACAAACCGAAGGCCGCCGCGACGCCGAATACGAGATTGAGCGCGGTGGCCCAGCCCGCCACTTTCAACGACAGCAAGAGCGGAATCCAGGCCTGTTGCATGAGCGTGCGTCGTCCTGGTGATGTCAATGGGCGGGTTTGAAGCCGTACTTCGCGAGCACGGCCTGGCCGGCCGGCGACAGCACGAAGTTCATGAACGCTTGCGCATCCGCGGCATGGCGGCTGCCTTCCACTTGCGCGATCGGATAGGTGATCGGCGTTTGCGTCGGCACGTTCAGCGCAATTTTGACCTTGTCCGGCATGACGGCGGCATCGGTGCTGAAGACGAAGCCGGCGTCGACTTCGCCACGCGATACGTAGTCGAGGCTTTGACGGACGTTCGCCGCCAGCACGGCCTTCGCGCTCACGGCATCCCACACGCCGGCGGCTTGCAGCGCACCTTGCGTGTAGCGGCCGACCGGCACGGACGCCGGATCGCCGTACGCCACGCGCTTCACATTCGCGGACGTCAGATCGTTCAGCGCGGTCGGCGCGAAACGGCTGTCGGTCGGCACGATCAGCACCAGCGAATTGGCGGCGAAGTCCTTACGTGTGGCCGGCACGATCACTTTTTCGGCGGCGGCCTTGTCCATGGCTTTTTGATCCGCGGACGCGAACACGTCGGCGGGCGCGCCCTTGACGATCTGCTGCATCAGCACGTCGGAGGCACCGAAGTTCAATAGCACCTTGGTGCCCGGATGCTGGTGCTCGAATGCTTCGCTGACCGCCTTGAACGCGTTGGTCAGGCTGGCGGCCGCGGAGACCACCAGTTCGTCGGCGCGCGCATTGGCGCTGATGGCGACCGAGACGGCGCTGGCGACGAACAGCGCTTGCTTCAGAAGGCGGCGGGAGAGTGTCATGAAGACTTGGAAGTCCGGCGTGACCCGGATCGGCGGGTTAAACCGCTATCGTAATATATGGCAGGTTATAACGGTGACCCATGACTATTATTCAGCGGTGCGCATGAAGCGGAATATCGAATAACGGGAGTTGATTCAGACGTCGGACGAATGCGGCGGCGCCAGCATGTTGAGCGTTTGCGACAGGGGCGCTAAGGCCGGATGGGCATCGCGCACCGCCTTCCACTTTGCGCGGATGAACGGCCGGTCATGACCGGACACTTTTAGTGCGATATGCGTGACCCAGCGCTGCGTCGGCACGTGCACACCGTGCGCCAGCACCGCGAGGACCATCATGCTGATGGCGACGGGCAGGGCCGACAACCGGCCCGGCTCCGCATGCCACGCGAGACGGACGAACACCAGCGCCGCCAGCGCACCGGTCAGACAGCCAGTAATGGCCTCAGACGGCGAATGAGCGCTCAGCACGACGCGCGACAAACCCACCGCGATCCCCGCAGCGAGGCCGAGCAGCACGCCGGCCAGACGGATGGACGGCCGCGCCGGCAAGAGCATGAGAAACAGCACGACCGGATAGACCGCGGTGGACAGCATGGCATGACCGCTGACGCCGGTGAAATCCAGTCCGCGCACGCCGACACCCCAGCCGAGGAACGCCAGCTTCGTCACCGTCACGATGCCGATGGCCGCGCCGAGCAGCAGCAGCCACGCCGCCGCCATGCGCCACGTGTAGCCGACCGCCAGCCACAGCGCAATGGCGAACGCGAGCGGCAGCGTCATGCCGGCGCCGCCGAGGCTGGTGATCGAATACCAAAGGTGGGCAGGCAAATCGGGCATGGCAAAAGGCGCGACCAAGGCCGCGTAGAATCGGGTTGGTGGTGAATTAACGTAACATACGAGCGGCGCAAGTCGCCGACTCGGCCGGCGCGGCAAAATCCGTGCGGCAGAGAATTAACCGCCAGTATAGACGGGTGCTGAAAGGCGGTCGCACTGGCCTCAAGACTTTTTGCCGCTGGGAGTTGGTTCGCGAACAAGCGGCAAAGATCCGGCCGGCCAGCGGCAGACGAAGCAGCAAGCAAGCGGAAAACGCCCAGCGCACGAGCCTTGCCGGGCTTTGACGCCCCCTTCGCGACAAGGTTCGCCGAGCGGATATCGCGGTCCCGGATAGCACTCAGAGGTGCCAGCATCGCATGAGGAATGGTGTTATTGTGCATTGCACAACAAAGTACCGTTCTACCGGACGGACCCTGTCCCTTTTTGCGAGGTTTTCCGCCAATGGCAAAAAGTCTATCGAAAATCTGGCTGCGCGGTCTCAAGCGCCTGCTCGCGATCCAGACCGAGCACGCCCGCAAGACCACCAAGCGCAGCACGACGCGACCGGCCCGCCCCGCCACCAGTAAGCCGTCCACGAAAGTTCGCCCGATCAAGCCGGCCGCGGCCGTGCGCGCGCCCGCCAAACGCGAGGTGCCGCGCGCCGCTGCGCGTGAATCGCGGGTGCGCCCGCGCGCCTCGGCATGGGCGAGCGGGTCGTGGACGCGCTCGTTCCACTCGGCGCCTGCAGCGCCCGGCCGGCTCGTCAACCACCTTCAATACGGCTTGTATGTCCCAACGGGCCATGCGCTCGAAGCCATGCCGCTGGTGGTGATGCTGCACGGCTGCACGCAGTCGATCGATGAATTCGCCGAAGGCACGCGGATGAACGTGCTCGCCGACCGTTTCGGCTTTGCCGTGGTTTATCCGGAACAGTCGAAGCACGTGCATTCGCACCGCTGCTGGCATTGGTACGACGCAGGCGAAAGCGCCGGCGGCGCCGAAGCGCGCGCGGTGGTCTCGCTGGTGGACGCGCTGGTCGCGCAGCACGGTTTCGACAGCGAGCGCGTGTATGTCGCCGGCATTTCCGCTGGCGCCGGCCTGACGGCGCTGCTCGCCCTCAACCATCCGGAGCATTTCGCGGCGGTCGCGTTGCACTCCGGCCCTGCTTTCGGCGAGGCGCGTTCCGGCATTATGGCGATGGACGTAATGCGGCGCGGCGCGCGCCGCGAACCGGCCGAACTGGTCGACGAAGCCGCCGACGTGGCGCGTTATCCCGGCATGCCGGCCCTCATCATCCACGGCGACGCCGACCATGTGGTCTCGCCGGTCAATGCCGACCAGCTGGCGGTACAGTTTCTCCGCCTGAACCGCATCGTCGACCAGAACGGAGCGCGCAAATCAGGCGAAGTCCGCGAAGACCGCAAGGGCGGCGTCGTCATGCGCGATTATCTGCGCGGTGGGCGGCGTGTGGTCCGGCTGTGCCGCGTGCAAGGGCTTGCCCATGCCTGGAGCGGCGGCGACGACGCTGTGCCGTTTCATTCCGCCAAAGGTCCCGACGCAAGCGCCATGCTGTGGGAATTCTTCAAGCATCAGCGCCGCACGGGCGCAGGCCGTATCGCTGAAGCCGACGCCGCAGCGGCTTCAGCGGGCGCTCGTTGACGGTGAAACAACATTTCGAAATGAGTGCTGGCGTCTCCCTAGGGTTTTCCCCTATAATACGGGTTATCCCTTAGGAGTTAACGCCTAAACTCATTGTCGAGGTTGACCATGTACCTGCTTAGCCGCCTGTTTCTGTTTCTGACCAAATCGCCCGATCAACTCGCGAAAGAACGCGCTGACGCTTTCCTCGCTGAAGCAACCGATCTGTACGATCTGGAATTCCGTATGCGCAAGCTGGACCGTGAGGCGCACGTCCGCCAACCGTCGTGGATGACCCAGCACTAAGTTGCATCGGTTAAAGCATCGGCGCGCATTGCAACGCCGGTGTTCAGGGTGAGGCGCCCAAGCTGTCGCAAGTCGTTGCAAGCGCTCAGACAGCCGGATTCAATTGCCACAACGCGTGATTCAACACCGCGGCGAACGCCACCCAAGCCACATAGGGCATCAATAGTCCGCCTGCCCAGCGGTCTCGTCGCCAGAATGCAAATGTCAGCGCGACGATCAATACCAGCAGTATCAGAATGTCGGCCAGTGCCACATCCGCTCGATGCAAGCCGAAGAAGAGCCACATCCAGGCTGCGTTGAACAGCAACTGCACCAGCCATAAAACGATCGCTGCGCTCAGACCGTCGCGTTTCCACACGCGCCATGCGGCAATCGCCATCAGCACATAAAGCACCGACCACGCCGGCGGGAAAACCCAGTCCGGCGGATTGAATGCGGGCTTTTGCAGCGCCACGTACCATGCGTCAGGCAGAAACCGGCTCGCGATGAACGCGGCGGCAAACGCCAAAAAAAGAAACACCACCAGCGACGGCCATCGGCGCATCCGCGAGTCTCCTTCAGATATCCAGAATCGAGCAAAGCGACGTAAGCGTGTACTCACTTGCCGAATCGGGCCAGCGTGCGCGCCCTCGCTTCGGCATGGTCGACGATCGGCGCCGGATAGTCTTTGCCCAATACCACGCCGAATTCCGCGAGCCGCTCCGTGCCCGCCAGCCACGGCGCGTGAATCCACTTCGACGGCAACCTCGCGAGCTGGGGCAAATAACGCTTGATAAAGCGACCCTCGGCGTCGAATTTTTCGGACTGCGTGATCGGATTGAAGATCCGGAAGTAAGGCTGCGCGTCGCATCCCGTCGATGCCGCCCATTGCCAGCCGCCGTTGTTCGCCGAGAAATCGAAGTCGTTCAACTGTTGGGCGAAGTACCGCTCGCCGAGTCGCCAGTCCACGCCCAGATCCTTCACCAGAAAACTCGCTGTCACCATCCGCAGACGGTTGTGCATATAGCCGGTGCGGTTCAGTTGCAGCATCGCCGCGTCGACGAGCGGGTAGCCGGTGCGGCCGTCGCACCACGCGGCAAACGCCTCGTCGGCTTCCGGGCCTTGCTCCCAGCGCAGCTGGTCGTACTCTTCCTTGAACGACGCGCCGTTCGCGAGCCGCGGATGATGCGCGAGGATCATGAAGTAGAAGTCTCGCCAGATCAGTTCCGACAGCCAGGTCGTCGAGCCTTCCCCGTCGGGTTGCAGCGACATCTCGTGGGCGAGGCGCGCGAGCGTGCGGATCGAGACCGTGCCGAAGCGCAGATGGATCGACAGATAGCTCGGACCCTTCGCGGCGGGAAAGTCGCGCCGGTCTTTGTAGCTGTCGATGCGCGTCGCGAAGTCGTCGAGCAGACGCTGCGCGCCGCTCATGCCGGCGGGCAGGTCCAGTTCGGCGAGATTGCTCGGCGCGAAGCCGAGTTGATCGAGCGTGGGTAAACGGCGGTCCAGCTTCGACGGCGGCGCGGCCAGATGCTTCGTGTAACTTTCCACCGGGTATGGCTTCAGATCGAAGGCCGTCAGTTGCTTGAGCCAGGCGTTCTTGTACGGCGTGAACACCGTGAACGGCTTGTTCTGACCGGTGAGCACCTCGTCCCGCTCGAAAATCACCTGATCCTTGAACGTTAGCCACTGGCGCCCGGCTTCCGCGAGCGTCTCGCGGACTGTCTCGTCGCGCGCGATGGCGACCGGTTCGTAGTCGTGATTCGCGAAAACCGCGTCCACGCCGAGTTCATCGGCGAGCTTCGGCACCAGGTCGGCGGGGTCGCCGTACAGCACGATCAGGCCGCCGCCATTGGCGCGTAATGCTTCATCCAGTTCGCCCAGCGCCCCAAGAATCAACTCGATGCGGCGATCCTGCGGCTGCGTATCGGGATGGCGAGCCTGCCAGGCTTCGACTAGCGGTTGCAGGATCGTCGTGTCGAACACGAATACGCACCACACGCGCTCGCAATGCTTGAGCGCGTAGTAGAGCGCGGCGTTGTCCGTGCTGCGCAGGTCACGGCGAAACCAGACCAGACCGGTGTCGAAAGAGTCGTTCAAGCGTCGGACGCGTGTCATCGGGAACGTAGATAGTGGAATTAAGGTAGGGCGACTGTGCTTCGGAGCTGCGCTGCACATTGCATGCCGCGTCTGCAAACGACACAGCGCCCGCCCCTATTGTGCAGGGTGCGGGCGCTGTCGTGGCAAGCAGCGCGGTTTTCCGCGCCGCTCGAGTGATTCTCTAGCAATGCATCGAATCCGTCGCTCAGGCGATTTGCAAGCGGACGTCGACGTTGTTGCGCGTGGCGTTCGAGTACGGGCAGACCTGATGCGCTGCGTCGACCAGTTCCTTCGCCGCGCCGGCGTCCAGGCCCGGCAGCGAGACGCGCAGGTCGATGTCGAGTGCGAAGCCGCCCTTGTCGTTCGGGCCGATGCCGACTTCCGCCGTGACTTGCGTGTCAGTCGGCAAAGTCTGCTTCTTCTGGCCAGCGACGAACTTCATGGCGCTCAGGAAACATGCGGAGTAGCCTGCAGCAAAGAGCTGTTCCGGATTCGTGCCCGCTGTGCCCGTGCCGCCCAGTTCACGCGGTGCTGCCAGCTTCACGTCCAATGCATTGTCCGACGACACTGCACGGCCGTCGCGGCCACCGGTGCTCGTTGCGCTTGCTTTGTAGAGAATGTTCATGGTGCTGCTCCTTTGTCTGGGTTGTCAGGATCTGCAAATTTGCCGCTCTTTGCTGAGCCCGCCGTTTTGGCGGAGCGCTGTCGCTGCGGCATGTGAGTAAGATAGTACACAAATCATTTGTGTGCAAATGAATTTTCGCATCGTAGCGATAGCACGCGTTTTGCAACGAACCGGCTAGTGGTCCATGTAGTCGTTGAGGGTAGCGCGCAAGCGAGTCAGGTCGTCGCGCAAACGCAGCAGAAATTCGGGCGTCTGCTGGGTCGCGCAAAAGATTTCGGCGGGCACTTCGCGCGCCTGGCGCTTGAGCGCCGAACCGGCTTTGGTGAGCCGGATATACACGAGACGCTCGTCTTCGACACCGCGTACCCGCTCCAGCAACCCTTGGGTTTCGAGGCGTTTGAGCAGCGGCGTGACCGTTGCCGAATCGAGATTCAGACGCGCGGCCATGTCCTTGACCGTGACGTCGTCGCTCTCCCACAGCACCAGCATGGCCAGATATTGCGGATACGTCAGACCCAGCTTGTCCAGCAGCGGCTTGTACGCCTTGGTCATGGCAAGCGAGGTCGAGTAGAGGGCGAAGCAGAGCTGCTCGTCGAGCGTGAAGGGCAAAGCGGGGCGCTGGGTCATGATGCATCTCGTATAAAAAGAGCGTGCAAATGGATTGCGCGCAAATCATTGTGCCGCAAATCTATGCAGCTTGACGAGTGCAGCCTGGAGATTCAGGAGATGGCGAGGGCAGGCGTCGCCGCGAAGGCGGCGCGGCGCGGGCGCCAGAACAGCGCCCGCGCCCGAATGGAACTCAAGCCGCCGGCGTGGTCGGCAAGTCAGGTGCTTCGGGCGTTTGCACGCCGAAGCAGCCGCGATAGGTCGCGTAGAACGAGCAGTAAAGCATGGTCGTGACGATCATCGTGGCGGGCATCAGGATCGCGAACGCGAAGTCGCCCGCGCCCAGCGCCTGCATCAGCGCCGACAAGCCGAGCGACACCGTCATCGCCACCGCGAACCACAGCGCGCCGAACACGATGAACGCGCCGCGGTTGCGCCAGCAACTGACGAGGCTGAAGAACATCGCCTTGACGGGCGGCACGTCATGCCACGCGGCGAGAATCGGCGAGAACCAGAAAATCATCGCCACTGGAATGTAGACCACGAAAGCCGTGATCACCGCCAGCGGGATATTGCTGTTGGCGATCGCGTCCTGATCCATCGTGGCGGCGCCGAGCATGACCTTCAGCAGCATGCCGCCGTCGGCGAGCGCTGAAGCGGCCAGCACCAGTGCCATTGCGACGACATAGAGCACGCCGAGCACCAGCAGCCGTTTGGCGACCACCGGGCCGTACGAGTGAAAACCGTCCACCAGAATGGTGGGGAACACCGGTTTGCCGGCGATCGTGTTGCGGCACGCCGCCATGAAGCCGACCGCGACGCCCGGAATGAAGGCCAGCGGCAACACGCCGCCGACCACCGGAATTTGCGCCACGAGCGTCATCACCAGCAGATAGGTGAAGAACAGCGTCAGGAACGCGAGCGGGTTCTTGCGGAACAGCCAGATACCCTGCCGGAACCACACATAGCCGGCTTTCGCGGGGACTTCGATCAGTTGCATGAGGTATGAATGCCTGGAAGTGCTACGCCGGTTAGGCGTTCGCGCAGAATGCGCTCGAAATGGCCGGGATCGTGCGGTTTGAGCAGTTCGGCCGCGCGCGGCAAATAAAAATCATACAGGCGCGAGACCCAGAAACGGTACGCGCCCGCTCGCAGCATGTCGCCCCAGTGGCGGTTTTCTTCGGCGGTGAAGGGGCGCACGGTCTGGTAGGCGCGTAGCATGGCTTCGGTGCGCGCGTTGTCGAGCTTGCCGGTGGCGAGGTCGACGCACCAGTCGTTGACCGTCACCGCCACGTCGAACAGCCACTTGTCGCAGCCGGCGAAATAGAAGTCGAAGAAACCGCCTAGGCGCACTTCGTGGCCTGTGTCCGGCGCGGCGTGCGCGAACATGGCGTTGTCGCGGAACAGGTCGGCGTGGCACGGGCCTTCGGGCAGCGCGGCGTAGTCGGCGGAGGCGAAGAAGGCTTCCTGATGCGCCAGCTCCGACGACAGCAACTCGCGTTGCTCGCCTTGCAGAAACGGCAGGATGGTCGGCACGGTTTCCCGCCACCACGGCAGGCTGCGCAGATTCGGCTGATAGCCCGTGTAGTCGCGTCCGGCCAGATGCATGCGCGCCAGCATCTGCCCGACTTCGATGCAGTGCTCGACGCCCGGCGCCAGTTCCGGCGCACCCTCGAGCTTGGTCACGATGGCAGCCGGCTTGCCATGCAAGGTGCCGAACAGCGCGCCATCTTCGCGCGGCATGGGATCCGGCACCGGTACGCGGTGCGCGGCCAGATGCCGCATCAGGTCGAGATAAAACGGCAGCTGTTCGGCCGTCAGCTTTTCGAAAATCGTGAGGACGTATTCGCCGCGCGTCGTCGTCAGGAAGAAGTTGCTGTTCTCAATACCGGAGGAAATGCCGCGAAATTCGACGACGTCGCCGAGATCGTAATGGCTCATCCATTCTGCAAGTTGGGGTTCGGTGACAGCGGTGAAGACAGCCATGCGGGAAACGTCAGATCAGGTTGGTCGGGCTGGCGCGATTCGGCCAGTGCGATTGAGGCAAATGCGGTATCGAGAAAGCGTTTTTTCGGCGCCGTAAAGCGCGGCGGTATTTCAACGCCTTACCGCCAGGGTCACCGGCCAGCCCGTCCGAGACGCGGGACGGCGCCTTGCGGGCGCGCGGATCCGGGCGACGGCCCACACCGGGGCGCCGCCCCGGCATGCATCAATAGGTCAGGTGCACCGACGGCAAACGCGTGCTTGCACGGCCGTTGTCGCGAACGGAGGGCGAAGTGTCGAGCGGCGCGCTCATTTGATAGCGCGTGCCGAGGTTCGAATGCACGTTGATTTCGACGGGCTTGCCTTTGTCGCGGTATTCGGTGATTTCGGTGCCGTTGGCGCTGCGTTCGTAGAAGCTCGGCGTGCGCGGCACGTTGATTTCGACCTTCGAGCTGACCTCGGCGGCCGGACGATTGATCTTCTCCAGGTCGGGCAGACCGGCCCGTTCGTTGGCGGACTGAGGCACGCCGGGAGCCGGTGTATCGTCGACAGGCTGGGCAGCCATCGCGGCGTTGCCAAAGGCGAAGGCCAGTGCAACGGCGACGGGAAGGAGCGGCTTCATGGTGATTCTCCAATATGGTGCCCCGATTCTAGCAAATCCCACCTGGTCCTCGGGCGCGACCGCCTTATTTTGCGCCGCTTTCGCGCGGCGTGCGCGCAAACTTGCGGGCGGTGCGGCAACGTGTGTTGCAGCACCGTCAGGTGATTTGGCGAGCAACGGTTCCGTGGTAATGTGGCCTCATCATTAGAGGCGAATGAAGATGAACAACGATACCAATCAACGCGCGGTGCAAACTCCCGCCAACAGCTTCCCAACCGAATCCTTCGACGACGCGACCGAGGCCGTCACCCGCCTCTCGGCGATCTACGAAGCGAACACGTCGTTCTTGCGCGACGCCTTCGCGCGCTATCGCCGCAACGAGTTGTTCGAACGCCGTGTGCGCGCCTGCTATCCGTTCGTGCGGGTGTGCACCGAGGTCAACACGCATATCGACTCACGCCGTTCATATGGTTTCGTCGCGGGTCCGGGCGTGTTCGAGACGACCGTCACGCGGCCCGATCTGTTCGGTAACTACTATCGCGAGCAATTGCGCCTGCTGGCGAAGAACCATCACGTGCAGATCGAAGTCGGCGTGTCGGACCAGCCGATTCCGATTCATTTCGCTTTCGCCGAGGGCATCCATCTCGAAGGCGATCTGGACCGCGAGCGCCTGTTCCTGATGCGCGACGTGTTCGACACGCCGGACCTGGCGCTGCTCGACGACCGCATCGTCAACGGCACGTATGAACCGCTGCCGGGCGAGCCGCATCCGCTTGCGTTGTTCACGGCGGCGCGGGTCGATTTCTCGCTGCATCGGCTGAAGCACTACACGGCAACCTCGCCCACGCACTGCCAGAACTACGTGCTGTACACGAACTACCAGTTCTATATCGACGAGTTCGTCAAACTCGGCCGCACGATGATGGCCCATACCGACGACGAAGAATTGCGCGCCTATCGCAGCGAATACACGTCGTTCGTCGAGCCCGGCGACGTGGTCACGTACAACGCGAATCTGGGCGAACAGGAGCAGGAAGGCACGGCACCGCCACGTCTGCCGCAGATGCCCGCGTATCACCTGAAGCGCGCGGACGGCAGCGGCATCACGATGATCAACATCGGCGTCGGACCGTCGAACGCGAAGACCATCACCGATCACATCGCCGTGTTGCGTCCGCACGCGTGGATCATGCTCGGCCACTGCGCGGGGCTGCGCAACACGCAGCGCCTCGGCGACTATGTGCTGGCGCACGGCTACGTGCGCGAGGACCACGTGCTCGACGACGACTTGCCGCTGTGGGTGCCGATTCCGGCGCTCGCCGAAGTGCAGGTGGCGCTCGAGCGCGCGGTCGCGCAGGTCACTCAGCTGGACGGCGTCGAACTGAAGCGCGTCATGCGCACGGGCACGGTGGCGAGTGTGGACAATCGCAACTGGGAGTTGCGCGATCATCGCGAGCCGGTGCAGAGGCTCTCGCAAAGCCGCGCGGTTGCGCTCGACATGGAAAGCGCGACCATCGCCGCGAACGGTTTCCGTTTCCGCGTGCCTTATGGCACGTTGCTGTGCGTGTCGGACAAGCCCTTGCACGGCGAATTGAAGTTGCCCGGCATGGCGGATCAGTTCTACCGTGCGCAGGTCGATCAGCATCTGCAGATCGGCGTGAAGGCAATGGAGCTATTGCGGATGAACGGGCTGCATCGTTTGCATAGCCGCAAGCTGCGTAGCTTCGCGGAAGTCGCGTTTCAGTAAGCGGGGTTTTCGCAGGCAAGGGCGAGCGCCACTTCGGCTCGCTCCTGCCCGATCAAACTCAAAGCTGCCCGATGCCGATCAGCCCGATCAAACTGCCGGCCGCCAGAAGCCACAGCGGATGGACGCGCGTCGTCATCGCCATGACGGCGGTGAAAGAGCTGATCGCCCACGCGATTGCCGTCGAGTTCGAAGCTTCGGCAATCAGCGCCGCGCTCGCCGCGATGATGCCGGCGGTCACGGGCACCAGTCCCAGTTGCGCGTAACGTCGCCACGGGCGGTCCTTGAAGCGCTCCCACGCATGCATCGCGAGGATCGTCACCAGCGACGACGGCCCGAACTTCGCCACCGACGTCACCAGCATGCCCGCCCAGCCGGCCACGTGCCAGCCGATCAGCGTGACGATCATCAGATTCGGCCCCGGCGCGGCTTGCGCGAGCGCGAACAGCGCGCTGAATTCGCTGGCCGGCATCCAGTGATGCACATCCACCACCTGCCGCTGCATCTCCGGAAGAATCGTATTGCCGCCGCCGAACGCGAGCAGCGAAAGCTGACTGAAAATAACGGCGAGGGCAATGAGCGTGTCGTTCATCGTGCGCTCCTCGACGCGATGTAGATGCTAAGTGGCGTCAGCACCAGCATGGTGGGCAGAAGCGGCAGGCGCATGATCGCGATCGCAATGAAGCCGAGTGCCGCGATCAGCGCGGCCATTGGGTTATGCCGAAGCGGCAGCAGGATTTTCACGGCCATCGAGATCAGCAGGCCAGCGGCTGCGGCGGCGAGACCGGCGAACAGATGACGAACGTGCGGGTCGTTTTGCGTGTGTTCGTACAGCACGCCAAGGCCGATCACCACCAGCGACGGTCCCGCGATCAGTCCGAGCAGACCGGCCAGCGCGCCCGGCACGCCGCGAAAGCGCATGCCCATCGCCACCGAGAGGTTGATCACATTGCCGCCTGGCAAAAACTGGCAGAGGCCCAGCAAGTCGGTGAATTCGTCGGCGCTCAGCCAGCGGCGTTGTTCCACCAGCGCCCGGCGCGCCAGCGGCAGCGCGCCGCCGAACGAGATCAGCCCGAGGCCGAGAAAGCCGCCGAAGATTTGCCGCAAGGTGGGCGTGGGCGCAAGCGCAGGCTCGGACGAGGTGAGATCGTGGTCCATATCGGTTAGCTTCCAGTTCAAGCTCTGGAGGTTAGCGCTGAACTGGCATCGAGCAAAACGATTTTTGAGCACCGCTTTGTGATCTAGAATCACAAGCATGGCCCGTAATCTTCCTCCGTTTCCCGCGCTGCGCGCATTCGAAGCTGCTGCGCGGCATGAGAGCTTCACCGCGGCAGCGAACGAATTGCATGTGACGCACGGTGCAATCAGCCGGCAAGTCGCGGCTTTCGAAACATGGCTCGGCGTGCAGGTGTTTCAGCGTCGCGGCAAGCGCGTGCGTCTGACCGACGACGGGCACCGCTACCTCTCAACCGTCCAGGCTGCATTCGACAGCATCGCGCACGCCACGGATCAATTGCGCGACACCGGTGTCGTCCATGTGCTGCGCGTGAATGCGTTGCCCACCTTCGCGATGAAATGGCTGCTGCCGCGGCTGCATCAGTTCCAGCGAAAGGTGCCGAACGTAGAGTTGCGACTGGCAACCTCGAATGCGCCGGTCGAGACGCTGGACGCTTTCGACGTTGCCGTGCGGCGTGGTCCCGCGCATTGGCCCAATTGCGTGAGCGGACATTTTCTCGGTGAGACCGAGATCCCGGTGTGCAGCCCCGCGTTGCTGCAACGTTCACCGATCAAGGTTGCCGACGATCTCGCGCGGCACGTGCTGCTGCATTCCGACACGCGGCCGGATGCCTGGGGCAACTGGTTAGCAGCGGCTGGCGTGACGGCGAAATGCCGCAAGAAACAATCGTTCGATCACTTCTATCTGGCCTTGCAGGCTGCGGTGGACGGCCTTGGCGTGGCGCTCGGCCCATTGCCCATGCTCGCGGATGAGCTAACGTCGGGACGGCTCGTGATGCCGCTGGCGGGTCCGCGTATCGATTCACGCGGCTACTGGTGGGTGGCGAGGCGCGAGGTCGCGGATGCGCCGCTCGTCAGCCAGTTCTGCGAATGGCTGCAAGCGCAAGGCGATCAGTTCGATCAAATGGAAACGGGCAGCCTCGAGGCTGCCCGTTAGGATCTGCATATCCACACCGCTGCGTGCATCATTTCGCGCCGTGGCGCGAAGCGCGCAGCCTCACAGATAGAACATCCGGTCTTCGTCCGACTTGGTCGGTTGCGGCTCGGCTTCCTCGCGGTCTTCATAGAACTTCAGCACCGCTTCGAGCACCTGGTCGGGATCGTCGATGACCTGCATGAGGTCCATGTCGGTCGGATTGATCAGGCCCATGGGCGTGAGCGAGTTCTTGAACCACGTGAGCAGGCCTTCCCAGAACTCGGCGCCAACCAGAATGATCGGCACGTGGCGCGACTTCTTGGTCTGGATCAGCGTGAGCACTTCGGCGAGTTCGTCCAGCGTGCCGAATCCACCGGGCATGACGATCACGGCGTCCGAATTCTTCACGAACGTGACCTTGCGCGTGAAGAAATGGCGGAAGCGCAACGAGATGTCTTGCCACTGATTGCCCGACTGCTCGTGCGGCAATTCGATGTTCAGGCCGACCGAAGGCGCCTTGCCTGCATGCGCGCCCTTGTTGGCCGCTTCCATGATGCCCGGGCCGCCGCCCGAGATCACGGCGAAGCCGGCGTCCGAGAGCTTGCGCGCGATTTGCGTGGCAAGTTTGTAGTAGGGCGAGTTCGGTTTCAGGCGCGCTGAACCATAGATGCTGACAGCCGGGCGAATCTCCGAGAGGTACTCGGTCGCCTCGATAAACTCTGCCATAATCGTGAACATCTGCCACGATGCGCGGGCCTTTTTAGCCGTTGCGCGCTCTTGATCTGCGAGTGATCGCAGACTCGGAATCACTTTTCTCTTAGTCATAATGCCTGAAGAACGAAGCCTTGAAGGTAAGACCCTGCTATTGGTCGACGGTTCGAGTTATCTGTACCGGGCCTACCATGCGATGCCGGATCTGCGCAGCCCCGACGGTAATCCGACGGGAGCGCTCTACGGGATGATCAACATGCTTCGGCGCATGCGCAAGGAAGTCACTGCAGAGTATAGCGCGTGCGTGTTCGACGCCAAGGGCAAAACGTTTCGCGACGACTGGTATCCCGACTATAAGGCGAACCGCCCGTCGATGCCCGACGACCTCTCGCGCCAGATCGAGCCGATTCACGTGGCCGTGCGGGCGCTCGGCTGGCCCTTGCTGATGATAGACGGCGTCGAGGCCGACGACGTCATCGGCACCCTCAGCACGCAAGCGGAAAAGCGTGGCATGAATGTGATCGTGTCGACGGGTGACAAGGATCTGGCGCAGCTTGTGTCGGATCATGTCACCCTCATCAATACGATGACTAACGAAACGCTCGACCGCGCCGGCGTGCTCGCCAAGTTCGGCGTGCCGCCGGAACGCATTGTCGACTACCTGTCGTTGATCGGCGATACCGTCGACAACGTGCCCGGCGTCGAGAAATGCGGGCCGAAAACAGCGATCAAATGGCTGACGCAATTCGATTCGCTAGATGGCATCGTCGCACATGCGGACGAAATCAAAGGTGCGGTAGGAGACAATCTGCGCAGAGCGCTCGATTTTCTGCCCATGGCGAAGAAACTCGTCACCGTCGAGCGCAACTGCGACATGACCGACCACATCGTGTCGATCGAGGAAAGTCTGCAGAGCCGGCCGGAATCGCGCGAGGAGTTGCGCGAGGTGTTCACGCGCCACGGCTTCAAGACGTGGCTGCGTGAAGTGGAAATCGCAGATGCCGTGGAAGGCCCGGAAACGGATGTGCCACCGGCTTTGTCCGTGGATCACGAGCGGCACTACGACACCGTGCAGACGTGGGAACAATTCGACGGGTGGCTCGAGAAGATCAACACGGCCGAACTGACCTCGTTCGATACGGAAACCACCTCGCTCGACCCCATGACTGCGCAGATCGTGGGGCTGTCGTTGTCAGTGGAAGCCGGCCGGGCAGCCTATGTGCCGCTCGCGCATCGCGGCCCGGACGCGCCCGTGCAATTGCCGCGCGACGAAGTCCTCGCCAGGCTCAAGCCGTGGCTCGAAAGCGCCGAGCATAAGAAGGTCGGTCAGCATCTCAAGTACGACGAGCAGGTGCTGGCGAACTACGGCATTGAAATGCGCGGTATCGAACACGACACGCTGCTTCAATCGTACGTGGTCGAATCGCATCGCACGCATGATATGGACAGCCTCGCGCTGCGCCATCTCGGCGTGAAGACTATCAAATACGAAGAGGTGGCGGGCAAGGGCGCCGGGCAGATCGGCTTCGACGAAGTCGCGTTGGACAAAGCCGCCGAATACGCGGCGGAAGACGCCGACATCACCTTGCGCCTGCACCAGGCGCTGTATCCGCAAGTGACTGCGGAGAAGACACTTGAGTACGTGTATCGCGCGATTGAACTGCCTACCTCGCGTGTCCTGCGCAAGATGGAACGCACCGGCGTGCTGATCGACGCAGAGAAACTGCGTCTGCAAAGCAGCGAAATCGCGACGCGTCTGATCCAGCTGGAAAGCGAAGCGTATGTGCTGGCCGGCGGCGAATTCAACCTGGGTTCGCCAAAGCAGATCGGGCAGATCTTCTTCGAGAAGCTGGAGTTGCCGGTCGTCAAGAAAACGCCGAGCGGCGCGCCGTCCACTGACGAAGAAGTGCTGCAAAAGCTCGCCGAAGACTATCCGTTGCCGAAGATCCTGCTCGAACACCGTGGCTTGTCGAAGCTGAAGTCGACCTACACCGACAAGCTGCCGCGCATGGTCAATGCCACTACGGGCCGCGTGCATACGAACTATGCGCAGGCCGTGGCGGTCACCGGGCGTCTGGCGTCGAACGATCCGAACCTGCAGAATATTCCGGTGCGTACCGGCGAAGGCCGCCGTATTCGCGAAGCGTTTATCGCACCGCCCGGACACAAGCTGGTCTCGGCGGATTATTCGCAGATCGAATTGCGCATCATGGCGCACATTTCCGGCGACGAGTCGCTGCTGCGCGCCTTCTCGCAGGGCGAAGACATTCACCGCGCCACCGCCGCGGAAATTTTCAGCGTGACGCCGCTCGAAGTGTCGAACGATCAACGCCGCGTGGCCAAGGTGATTAATTTTGGCCTGATCTACGGCATGAGTTCGTTCGGTTTGGCCGCAAACCTCGGCATCACGCGCGACGCAGCCAAGCTCTATATCGACCGCTATTTCGCGCGTTATCCGGGCGTGGCGCGTTATATGGACGAAACACGCGTGAGCGCGAAGGCCAAGGGTTACGTCGAGACGGTGTTCGGCCGCCGCCTGTGGCTGCCGGAGATCAACGGCGGCAATGGTCCGCGTCGTCAAGCGGCTGAGCGCGCCGCGATCAACGCGCCGATGCAAGGCACCGCCGCGGATCTGATCAAGCTCTCCATGATCGCGGTGCAGAACTGGATCGAAGAGTCGAAGATCGGCACGCGCATGATCATGCAAGTGCATGATGAATTGATCCTCGAAGTACCGGATGCGGAATTGTCCGACGTCCGCAAGCGCTTGCCCGAGTTGATGTGCGGTGTCGCCGACCTGAAAGTGCCGCTGGTCGCCGAAGTGGGCGCCGGCCTGAACTGGGAAGAAGCGCATTGACGTGCGTGTGACGGGACGCGATATCGTCGTGCGCATGTCACATATGCGCATTGATGGCTTGTGACAACCCGTGCTGCTCGCGGACAATCGCTGCAAGACGGCGCTCATGTGAAGTTGCATGGGCGCCGCACGACGCATAACCCATCGGCAAATACGGAGAGTTCCATGCATCGTTTTATCGTCGTTGGCGGAGGCGCGGGGGGATTGGAGCTGGCGACGCGTTTGGGCGATCGCTATGCACCCCACAAGAACAAGGGCGGTGTGCAGGCGCAGGTCACGCTCGTCGACCGCAACCCCACTCATATCTGGAAGCCGCTGCTGCATGAAGTGGCGGCGGGCAGCATGGACCCGTTCACGCAGGAACTCGAGTATGCGGCGCAAGCGCGTTGGCACGGCTTCGAATTTCAGCAGGGCGACCTGACGGGGCTGGACCGCGCGAATAAGCGCCTCACGCTCGGCACCGTGCTCGACGACGACGGCGCCGAGTTGCTGCCCGAACGCCAGCTCGAATACGACACGCTGATCATCGCGATCGGCAGCACGACCGCCTTCTTCGGCGTCAAAGGCGCGCCTGAATTTTCCCTCGCACTCGACACCGTGAGCCAGGCCGAGCGTTTTCGCAAACGTCTGATCGCGGCCTGCATGCGCGCGGAGCATCAGGTGCATGAACCGGTCGAGGCAGCGCCGGCCGTTGGCGCGCCCGGCGAGCCGCGCATTCAGGTGGCGATTGTCGGCGGCGGCGCGACGGGCGTGGAACTGTCGGCGGAATTGCGCAACACGGCGCAGGTGCTGTCCGCCTACGGTCTGCACAAGCTCGATCCGCGGCATGACGTCGGCATCGTGCTGATCGAAGCAGGGCCGCGGATTCTGCCGGCTTTGCAGGAGCGCGTTTCGACCGCCACGGCCGAACTGCTCACCAAGCTCGGCGTGAAGCTGATGATCGGCGAGACCGTGGCCGAAGTCGCGCCCGGCATGATCCGCACTGCCAGCGGCAAAACCGTGCGCGCCGATCTGACGGTGTGGGCGGCCGGCATCAAGGCGCCGGCGATTCTGAGCGAGCTCGACGGCCTGCCTGTCAATCGGCTGGGCCAGCTCATCGTGCGTCGCACGCTGCAAACCGAAACCGACGATAACGTCTTCGCGCTCGGCGATTGCGCGGCGTGCCCGTGGCCGGGCAACGAGCGCAACGTGCCGCCGCGCGCGCAGGCGGCTCACCAGCAAGCGAGCTTCCTGATGAAGGCGCTGGCAGCGCGGCTCGAAAACAAGCCGCTGCCGGAGTTTACCTATCGCGACTTCGGGTCGCTGGTGTCGCTCGGGCATTTCAGCGCGGTTGGTAATCTGATGGGCGGGGTGATCGGCGGCAACATGCTGATCGAAGGGCTGTTCGCGCGCTTCATGTACATGTCGCTGTACCGGCTGCATATCGCCGCGCTGCACGGCTACGCGCGGATGGTGCTCGACACCTTTGCCCACTGGTTGCGCCGTACCACGCTACCGCGGGTCAAGCTGCACTGAGGCGCTCGGGCGGCGCCCGGAAACGTTGCATCTGCAACAGGATGCGTGTCAGGCGTATCCTGTTGCCTCCAACGTTCAACCGAGGAGCGCCGCATGCTGAAACCCGACATCGACAGCCTGGTCCCGCACGTCCCCTTCGACCGGCGTACTTTCATCAAGGCCGCGCTCGGCACCGGCTTCGCCGCCGCTGTGCTGCCCGTCTCGGCGCAAACCATTCATACCGATAGCGACGGCCTCGAAGCTGGCGAAGTAGCGGTGCGCTCCGGCGACACCCTGGTGCCGGCCTATCGCGCCCAGCCGAAAGGCAAGACACACTTGCCGGTGATCATCGTCGTGCACGAGATTTTCGGCGTGCACGAACATATCGCCGACGTGTGCCGGCGTTTCGCCAAAGAGGGTTATCTTGCGATCGCACCGAATCTGTATGAACGGCAGGGCGATCCAACCGTTTTTACGAGCATGCAGCAACTCAACGAGCAACTGGTCAGCAAAGTGCCGGACGAACAGGTGATGAACGATCTCGACGCGACCGCTGCCTGGGCTGGCGAGCATGGCGGCGATCTGAACCGGCTGGGAGTGAACGGTTTCTGCTGGGGCGGGCGGATAGCGTGGCTGTACGCCGAACACAACCCGGGCCTGAAGGCGGGAGTTGCCTGGTATGGGCGGGTAACAGGCGCAAAGAACGCGATGATGCCGGCAAATCCGCTCGATCAGGTGGCGCAGCTTCATGCGCCGATGCTGGGGCTATACGGATTGCAGGATCAGAGCATCCCGCAGGGCTCGCTCGAGCAGATGAAGCAGGCTATCGCGCAAGGTCCGCAAGCGGGGCGGGGTTCGCAATTCGTCGTGTATAACGATGCGGGTCACGCGTTTTTCGCGGACTACCGGCCGAGCTACAAGAAGGCCGACGCGGAAGACGGCTGGCGCCGTGCGCTGGCGTGGTTCAAACAGCATGGGGTGGCTGAGCTTGCGACTTGAGGCGGCCAGTGGGGCCGCGCTTCCTGGCTTGCGGTAAAAAGGCCATTGCCGCTCTCGGGTGGCAACGGCCGTTTATCTCAATGGCGTGCTGTGGTTGTCGCTGCTGCGCTCAAGGATTCGCGCCCGTTGCAATAGGCCGTTTTGGGTCCGAACTCCACTCGCTCCACGAGCCCGGATACAACGCCGCGCCGTGCAGGCCGGCGACTTCCATCGCCAGGGCGTTCACGCAAGCCGTCACACCCGAGCCGCATTGCAGGACCACGTGCTCCGGCGGCGTGTCGGCAAGCAGCGCGTGGTATTCCTCGCGCAACGTATGAGCCGGCTTGAAGCGGCCGTCGGCGGTGAGGTTGTCTTTAAAGAAGCGATTGAGTGCGCCCGGAATGTGGCCGCCGACACGGTCCAGTGTCTCGTTCTCGCCGCGATAACGATCGGCCGCGCGCGCGTCCACCACCACGCGCTCTTTCGAGCCCAGATTGCGCTCGACCGTTTGTGCATCGACAGTAACGGACAGCGGAGCGCCTGCCTTGAAGTCGCCCGTGTTCTGGGCCGGCACGTCCTGCGTCAGCGGATGGCCGCCGGCTTCCCACGCCTGCAGTCCGCCGTCGAGCAGCGCGACCGCGTCGTGACCGAGCCAGCGCAGCAGCCACCATGCACGGGCGGCGTACATGCCGCCTTGCGCGTCATAGGCGACGACTTGCTGGCCCTGCTTCAGGCCGCGCGACTCGAGCGTCTCCACCAGCCGCGCACGATCCGGCAGCGGATGGCGGCCGTTTTGACCGTTCTTTGGCCCCGACAGATCACGGTCCAGATGCAGGTAGTGCGCGCCCGGCAGATGCCCGGCCAGATAGGCTTTTTCGCCTGCTTCCGTGTCGGCCAGATCGAATCGGCAATCGATGACGAACACGCTGCCCGGCGCGGCGGCAAGCCGTTCCGCGAGATTGGTCGCGGAAATCAGAGTGGTGTAGTGAGTGTGTGGCATGACGTCTCCTGTCGACCCAAATTAGCGCTTTAGCGCTTACTTGGGTCCCATGCAAAGCGGTCGACCCGAGTTAGCGGACGGCGGCTCCGTTGGAGCAACTTGCTGCCGCCAACGGCTGGCCGAGCTATGTCGTTAGTCTAAACAAAAAAGACGGGCCGAAGCCCGTCTTTCCATGCATTGTCGCAGCCGAAGAATCTGGTGAATCCGATTCAGCACCGATCAGATCGTACCGAGTTCGCGCCGCAAGAATTCGTGGAAGTGCTGCATGCCGTCTTCCATCGGGCTTTGATACGGGCCGACCTGCGATTCGCCGCGATTCATCAGCACGCGACGGCCGGCGTCCATGCGTTCGGCGATCTCGTCGTCTTCGCGGGCCGTTTCCATGTAGGCGGCGCGCTCGGCTTCGACGAACTCACGCTCGAACAGCGCGATTTCCTCAGGGTAATAGAACTCCACCACATTGGTGGTTTTCTGCGGACCACGCGGAATCAGCCACGACACCACAAGCACGTGCGGATACCACTCGATCATGATGCCCGGGTAGTACACCATCCAGATCGCGCCGAATTCGGGCGGATTGCCGCCGCGAAAGCGCAGTACTTCGTCATGCCACTTGCGGTAAGTGGGACTGCCCGGCTGCTCCAGATCCTTGTGCACGCCGACTGTCTGGACGCTGTACCACTCACCGAACTCCCACGTCAGGTCGTCGCAATTGACGAAACTGCCGAGGCCCGGATGGAACGGCGCGACGTGATAGTCCTCCAGATAGACCTCGATAAAGGTCTTCCAGTTGTAGTTGCACTCGTGCACTTCGACGTGGTCGAACATGAAGCCCGAAAAATCGAAGTGTTGCTTGGTGCCGAGCCGCGCCAGATCGCGCGCGACGTCGCGCCCCTGCGCTTCGAACAGCAGGCCTTGCCAGTTCTGCAGCGACGTGGCGCCGAGATTCAGGCAGGGGTTGTCCGCAAAATGGGGCGCACCGAGAAGCTGGCCGTTCAGGTCGTAAGTCCAGCGATGCAGGGGGCAGACGATGTTCTCCGTCTGGCCGCGGCCGTTGAGCATGATGGCTTGCCGGTGGCGGCACACGTTCGACAGCAGTTCGACTTGAGACTGCTGGTTACGGACGAGCACACGCCCTTCGCTCTCACTCGGCAAAGCAAAATAATTCCCCGCCTCGGGCACCATGAGATCGTGGCCGATGTAGCGAGGACCTTTCTTGAAAAGGGTTTCGATTTCGCGCGTTAGAAGCGCTTCGTCAAAGTAAGCCGTGACTGGCAGCTGGCTGTGGACAGACCGCAACTGCAATGCATTGCTCAGATTGGACATTCCCACTCCCGTGAAGACGTGAAAGCAGTGAACAACCCAACCATCGAAGGTTTCGATTTAGGGAGCCCGCGATTATACCTGTTTCCCCTTGTTTGGGGCCGTTAAGTGCCTGATTTGGGTCAAAATTCTCGGGAAAGTTCGACGTTTTTGCCGCAGACCGATCGTTTTTTTTCTGCGAGACTGCTGGGACGGCGCACAGCGGGAAGGCGAGGCGTAGGGCGGCGGCGGCTCGGAAATATCGCTTTTGCCGTAGAATGTCCGACTTGTTTTAATTTTGCGACTATTCATGGCGAAGACCGCATCGAAAGATACTGCTGCCACGCCAGCCGAAGGCGTCGACAGCACGCCGCTGCCCGAGAATTACGAGGCCGCCCAGGCGGAGCTGGAAGGGTTGGTTGCCCGCATGGAAAGCGGCAACCTGAGCCTCGAGGAGTCGCTAACCGCCTATCGGCGCGGCGCCGCCCTTGTGGCGTTCTGCCAGCAACAGCTCGAGAAGGTCGAGCAGCAGGTGCGCGTGCTCGACGGCGAGACGCTCAAGCCGCTGCCCATGAATACCGCAGGCACAGCCGCTACTGAAAGCGGGGACGACCTATGACATTCGAACAATGGATGCGCTCGGTACTGGAGCGCGTCGAAACGGCACTGGAATATTACCTGCCGACCGAGGCAACCGAGCCCGCCACGCTGCATGAAGCCATGCGCTACGCGGTGCTGGGCGGCGGCAAGCGGGTTCGCCCGCTCTTGTGCCACGCGGCCGGCGAGCTGACCGGCGCGCGCGCCGAGTGCCTCGACGCGGCGGCTGCTGCGCTGGAGATGATCCATGTGTACTCGCTCGTCCACGACGACATGCCGTGCATGGACGACGATGCACTGCGTCGCGGCAAGCCTACCGTACACGTCAAATATGACGAAGCGACGGCACTGCTGGTTGGCGACGCGCTGCAATCGCAGGCGTTCGTTTCGCTGACGTCGGACGTTCTGGCCCCGGCGCAGCAGGCCGCGCTGGTGCGCGAACTGGCGCTGGCGAGCGGCTCGATCGGCATGTGCGGCGGGCAGGCCATCGATCTGGCTAGCGTCGGCCATACGCTGACACGCACGCAATTGGAAACCATGCACCGCATGAAGACCGGCGCCTTGCTGCGCGCCGCAGTGCGCATGGGTGCACTGGCGGGCGAAACGCCGGACGCGGACGCCATGCGTTCGCTCGACGCGTATTCGGCCGCTGTCGGCCTCGCGTTTCAGGTCGTCGACGATATTCTCGACGTCACGACCGATTCGGCGACGCTCGGCAAAACGGCAGGTAAAGACGCGAAGGACGGCAAGCCGACCTACGTGTCGATTATTGGGCTCGACGCATCGCGCGCGCTCGCGGCGCAGTTGCGCAGCGACGCTCACGCCGCGCTGGCGCCGTTCGGCGCACGCGCGCAGCGTCTTGCCGAATTGGCCGACCTGGTGGTGAACCGGGTTAGCTGAACGCGAAAGCCCGCCGCCGTGCGTCTCCGTTATGAGGCGCATGTATGAAGTGCGGGCGCGTAAGTTTTCCTACAATGGAACGACGATGTACGACTTGCTGAAAACCATTGACGACCCGGCAGCCTTGCGCCGCCTCGATCGCCGCCAATTGCAACCGCTTGCCGACGAGTTGCGTGCCTTCGTGCTCGACAGCGTATCGCAGACGGGCGGCCATCTTTCGTCCAACCTCGGCACGGTCGAGTTGACCATTGCTCTGCACTATGTGTTCGACACGCCGCGCGACCGGATCGTCTGGGACGTCGGCCATCAAACCTATCCGCACAAGATCCTGACGGGCCGCCGCGACCAGATGCACACGCTGCGTCAACTCGGCGGCATCTCGGGCTTCCCGAAGCGTGACGAGTCGGAATACGACACGTTCGGCACGGCGCACTCCAGCACGTCGATTTCCGCCGCGCTCGGCATGGCGATCGCGAGCAAGCTGCAGGGCGACAACCGCACGGGCATCGCCGTGATCGGCGACGGTGCAATGACGGCCGGTATGGCGTTCGAGGCGATGAACAACGCCGGCGTCGAAGACGACGTGCCGTTGCTGGTCATCCTGAACGATAACGACATGTCGATTTCGCCGCCGGTCGGCGCGCTGAATCGCCATTTGGCGCGCCTGATGTCGGGCCGCTTCTACGCCGCCGCGCGTGCCGGTGTTGAACGCGTGCTGCGCGTCGCGCCGCCTATGCTCGATCTCGCCCGCAAGCTCGAAGAGCACGCCAAGGGCATGATCGTGCCAGCCACGCTGTTTGAAGAGTTCGGCTTCAACTACATCGGCCCGATCGACGGTCACGATCTCGATTCGCTGATCCCGACGCTGCAGAACATCAAGGAACTGCGCGGTCCGCAATTCCTGCACGTCGTGACGAAGAAAGGCCAAGGCTACAAGCTGGCCGAAGCCGATCCGGTGCTGTATCACGGGCCGGGCAAGTTCAATCCGGCTGAAGGCATCAAGCCGGCCACCACGCCGTCGAAGAAGACCTATACGCAGGTGTTCGGCGAATGGTTGTGCGACGCGGCCGAGCTGGATGCACGTGTGGTCGGCATCACGCCGGCCATGCGCGAAGGCTCGGGCATGGTGGAGTTCGAGAAGCGCTTCCCGGACCGTTACTTCGACGTCGGTATCGCCGAGCAACATGCGGTGACGTTCGCCGGCGGTTTGGCCGCGGAAGGCATGAAGCCGGTGGTCGCGATCTACTCGACCTTCCTGCAACGCGCCTACGATCAGCTGATTCACGACGTCGCGCTGCAGAACCTGCCGGTGGTGTTCGCGATCGACCGGGCGGGTCTGGTCGGCGCGGACGGCGCAACGCACGCGGGTGCTTACGACCTGGCGTTCCTGCGCTGCATCCCGAACATGACGGTGATGGCCGCCTCGGACGAAAACGAATGCCGCCAGATGCTGTACACGGCATTGCAACAGCCGAACCCGACGGCGGTGCGTTATCCGCGCGGCGCCGGCACGGGCGTCGCCACGGTCAAGCAGATGGCGGCGCTGCCGCTCGGCAAGGGTGAGATTCGTCGCGAAACGTCGCAGCCGGCCGGCAAGCGTATTGCGATTCTGGCGTTTGGCACGATGGTCGCGCCGTCGCTGGCAGCCGCCGAGCAACTGGACGCGACGGTTGCCAACATGCGCTTCGTGAAGCCGCTCGACGCCGCTCTGGTCCGTCAGCTGGCCGAAACGCACGACGCTATCGTCACAATCGAAGAAGGCTGCGTGATGGGCGGCGCGGGTTCGGCTTGCGTCGAAGCCCTGCTTGAAAGTGGGGTTATGCGACCCGTACTACAATTGGGCCTTCCCGATCGGTTCATCGATCATGGGGACCCGGCCAAGCTGCTCGCCGCGTGTGGTCTCGACGCCGCGGGTATCACCAAGTCGATCCGCGAGCGCTTCCTGTCGAGCGGCGCGGTCGGCGGTCAGTCGTCGGTGAAGCGCGTCGCGTAAGCGTCGCCGCTCGCGGTGCGGCCGCCGTGCCATGGCGGCCATAAGCAATCTCCAACTTGAATCGGTGGGCTTTCGGGCCCATCATCCAACGCCGGCAGGGGCCGGCGTTCGCCGTTGCGCGCCTTGATCCGCGCGGCCGCCGGGAGCCGCCAAGCCTGTCGCTTCGCGACAGCCCTCGCGAGCGGACTGCCCGAAGGGCTTCTTTGCGGGCGAAAGACTCGGGGCAGTCCGGCGTTTCCTGAAAGGACAAGAAGATGAATCAGATGAATCCCGCCTTTGTGATGCCCGACGTGCAAAGCACGCCCGACACCCGTCAGATCCCGATTCAACGGGTCGGCGTGAAGGCCGTGCGCCATCCGCTGACGGTGCGCACGCAAAGCGGCGAGGTGCAGCCGACGGTCGGCACGTGGAACCTCGACGTGCATCTGCCGGCTGACCAGAAGGGCACGCACATGTCGCGTTTCGTCGCGTTGCTCGAAGAGAACAAGGCGCCGCTGGAGCCGGCCACGTTCCGCACCATGCTCGCCGCGATGCTCGAAAAGCTCGAGGCCGAGGCCGGCCGCATCGAGGTGTCGTTCCCGTACTTCGTGAACAAGACCGCGCCGGTGTCGGGCGTGCAAAGCCTGCTTGACTACGAAGTCACGCTGACGGGCGAGACTCGCAACGGTGCGACGCGTCTGTTCCTGCAAGTGCTTGTGCCGGTGACGAGCCTGTGCCCGTGTTCGAAGAAGATCTCGCAGTACGGCGCGCATAACCAGCGCTCGCACGTCACGATCAACACCGAACTGGCGGGCGATGTGGCCGTGGAAGAACTGATCCGTATCGCCGAAGAAGAAGCCTCGTGCGAACTGTGGGGCTTGCTCAAGCGCCCGGACGAGAAGTTCGTCACCGAGCGCGCTTATGAAAATCCGAAGTTCGTCGAAGACCTCGTGCGCGATGTTGCGCAGCGTTTGAACGCGGATGAGCGGGTCGTCGCCTACGTGCTGGAAGCCGAGAACTTCGAGTCGATTCACAATCACAGCGCGTACGCGGTGATCGAGCGGGATAAGCGGGCGGCCTGATACGCGCTTTAGTTGAATCGGACAAAAAAACCGCTTCTGTTGAAAGCGGCTTTTTTTACGGCCAAACGAACACGGAACTCAGCGTGCGAGGGATGTCAGATCCCAGCGCGGCCTCACCGTGAACGCGTAGTCCTTGCCCGACTGATCCGGCCAGCGCTGCAGTCGCAACGCGCCGGCCAGCGCGATCATCGCGCCGTTGTCCGTGCACAGCGACAGGTCCGGGTAGTGCACGTAGAAATTGCGCTTCTTGGCGGCAGCGGACAGCGCTTCGCGCAACTGCCGGTTTGCGCCGACACCGCCCGCGACGACCAACCGGTTGAGCTCGGTCTTCTTGAGCGCGGCCAGCGACTTCGCAGCCAGAACGTCGACTGCCGCGTCGACGAAACCGCGCGCCAGATCGGCTTTCGCCTGCTCGCAGATATTGGCGCCGCCGAGCTTCTTGGCGTGCGTGAGAACAGCGGTCTTCAAGCCGCTGAAGCTGAAATCGAGGTCGCCGGAATGCAGCATGGGACGCGGCAGGACCACCGCGCCCGGCGTGCCGAATTCGGCCATGCGCGAGACTTCCGGGCCGCCCGGGTAACCCAGGCCTAACAGTTTGGCGGTTTTGTCGAACGCTTCGCCGGCGGCGTCGTCCAGCGTTTCGCCGAGCGTCTCGTAGACGCCCACGTCCGTGACACGCATCAACTGCGTGTGCCCACCGGATACCAGTAGCGCGACAAACGGGAACGGCGGTGGCTCATCCACCAGCAGCGGCGACAGCAAATGCCCTTCAAGGTGATGAATGCCGATGGTCGGCTTGTCCCACGCCATGGCCAGCGAGTTGGCGACGCTCGCGCCGACCAGCAGCGCGCCCGCGAGACCAGGGCCTTGCGTGTAGGCGATCGCGTCGATGTCGCCACGGGCCGCGCCGGCGCGTTCCATCACCTCTTCGAGCAGCGGCAGCGCGCGCCGGATGTGATCGCGCGACGCCAGTTCCGGCACCACGCCGCCGTACTCCCGATGCATCGCAATTTGCGAATGCAGCGCGTGCGCGAGCAGGCCGCGCTCCGTGTCGTAGAGCGCGAGACCGGTTTCGTCGCAGGAGCTTTCGATGCCGAGAACGAGCATGATGGTGGGCTTGAGCGGACGCAGAAGCGATAAAACTCCAGCGCCCGAAAGTGAGAAGGCAAGCATGAAAGTATAGCAGTGCGGGCAAGGCGCCGCCGACGCGCGGGTACAATGCGGCCCCATGGAATCCTTCGATATAGCAGTGATCGGCGCAGGCGCGGCCGGCATGATGTGCGCGGCGGTGGCCGGGCAACTCGGCCGTCGCGTGGTGCTGATCGACCACTCGCAGCGTCTCGCGGAGAAAATCCGCATCTCCGGCGGCGGCCGCTGCAACTTCACGAATCTGTATGCCGGTCCGGCTAATTACTTGTCGGCCAATCCGCATTTTTGCCGCTCGGCGCTCGCGCGCTATACACCGCGCGATTTCATGGCGCTCCTCAAGCGTCATCATGTGACCTGGCACGAGAAGCACAAAGGCCAGCTCTTCTGCGACCAGTCGAGCGACGCGGTCATCAATGTGCTGAAGAACGAGTGCGACGCGGGCCGCGTGGTGTGGCGTACGCCGCTTGCGGTCGAGCAGGTGCGCCAGGATCCAGAAGGGCACTTCACGCTGGATACGCAGGCCGGGCCGATCGTCGCGCGTGCGCTGGTGGTCGCGACCGGCGGCCTGTCGATTCCGAAGATCGGCGCCACCGATTTCGCCTACCGGCTTGCCAAGCAGTTCGGTCACAAGCTGATCGACACGCACCCGGCGCTGGTCCCGCTGACTTTCGCAGCCGCCGACTGGGAGCCGTTCGCGGCGCTATCCGGCGTCTCGCTGGAAGTGCAACTGGCGACCGGCAACAAAAAGACCGGCGCCGAATTCAACGAAGACCTGCTGCTCACTCACCGCGGTGTTTCCGGCCCAGGGGTGCTGCAGATTTCGAGCTACTGGCAGCCCGGCGAGCCGATTCACATCAACTTGCTGCCGGAGCAGGACGCCACGACCGCCTTGCTGGAAGCGAAGACCGGCACGAAGCGGCAGATCGCCAATCTGTTGTCGGAATGGGTCCCGCAGCGGCTCGCCCATGTCTGGCTGGAAACCCATCAGATTTCCGCCGATGCCCGCGTGGCCGATTTGCCGGACAAAACCCTGCGCCGCGTCGGCGAAGCGCTGTCGCGCTGGACGCTCACGCCCAACGGGACGGAAGGCTATCGAAAAGCCGAAGTGACGCGCGGCGGCATCGACACGCGCGACCTGTCGTCATCGACGATGATGAGCGCACGCGCGCCGGGCTTGTACTTCATCGGCGAAGCCGTCGACGTAACCGGCTGGCTTGGCGGCTACAATTTTCAGTGGGCATGGGCGTCGGGCGTGGCGGCCGGCGAGGCGGCTGCGGAGTACGCCAGAGGGGCTTGACGGCGCTCTGGCTTTGTGAGAAAGCTCTGCTATACTCCTGAACCTTTACAAAGTTCCGTTATTGAAAAATGACGACCATCCGCGTAAAAGACAACGAGCCGTTTGAAGTTGCCATGCGCCGGTTCAAGCGCACCATGGAGAAAAGCGGCTTGCTGACGGAACTTCGCGCTCGCGAGTTTTACGAAAAACCTACGACCGAGCGCAAGCGTAAGAAGGCGTCTGCGGTGAAGCGTCATTTCAAGCGTCTGCGTAGCCAGATGCTGCCAAAGAAGTTCTACTGATTCTGGCGTTGCCGCGGTTCCCGTCTGACGGAGCGGCGACATTCAACCGGTGAGGGCACGACAGGTGCCATCACGGAAAACACGGCCCTTCGGGCCAGCCGGCAGGGTCGCAACCACCACGCACAGTGTGCCAACCCGCTTGAGGAAGCAGTCCCAAGCGGGTATTCGTGTTGATGCGCGTGGGGAGTGGTTAGTCTGGCCGGTTTTTCAAATTCCAACGCATTCAGGTGAGTGATGAGTCTCAAGGACCGGATCAACGACGATATGAAGGCCGCCATGCGGGCACGTGAGACCGAGCGCCTCGGCACGGTCCGCCTGCTGCTCGCCGCGATCAAGCAGCGCGAAGTCGACGAGCGCATCACGCTCGACGACACCGCGATCACCGCTGTCATCGACAAGATGATCAAACAGCGCAAGGACTCGATTAGCCAGTTCGAAGCCGCCGGCCGCACCGATCTGGCCGACAAGGAAAAGGCCGAGCTGGCGATCTTGTCTGCCTATATGCCGGAGCAGATGTCCGAGGCGGAGATCGTTGCCGAAGTCCAGGCCGCGGTGGCGCAAACCGGCGCGGCCGGACCGCAGGACATGGGCAAGGTCATGGGCGTGCTCAAGCCGAAGCTGGCCGGCCGCGCCGACATGACCGCTGTTTCAGCGCAAGTCAAAGCCGCGCTCGCGAAGTAAATATCCGTATTTTCGCGTCGTACATGGCGTTTTTCGACGGCGTGCGCGGCGTTGAGTTTTTAAGGCAGCGTCATTTACTGTGATTCCTCCGTCATTTCTGCAGGACCTGCTCAACCGCGTCGATATTGTCGACGTGGTCGGCCGGTATGTGCAGCTGAAAAAGGGCGGCGCGAACTTCATGGGGCTGTGCCCGTTCCACAACGAGAAAAGCCCATCGTTTACGGTTAGTCCGACTAAGCAGTTCTATCACTGCTTCGGTTGCGGCGCGCACGGTACGGCGATCGGCTTCCTGATGGAGCACGTCGGGTCCTCGTTTCCCGAGGCAGTCAATGAGTTGGCGCAGTCCGTCGGTTTGACCGTGCCAAACGAGGCGTCGCCCGGCTATGGCGGCGGCGGGTCCGGCGGCGGCTATGCGCCGGCAGCATCCAAAGCGGTCACCACCGCGCTTTCCGATGTCATGCAGACCGCCTGCGACTTCTACCGCAAGCAGCTACGCAGCGCGCCGGTCGCGATCCAGTATCTGAAGAAGCGCGGCTTGACCGGCGAGATCGCCGCCCGTTTCGGACTCGGCTACGCCCCGGACGGCTGGCAGAACCTCGAACCGGCTTTTCCGAACTACCGCGACGATGCGCTGGTCGAATCCGGTTTGGTGATCGTCAGCGAAAAGTCCGACGCTCAGGGCCAGAACCGCCGGTACGACCGCTTTCGCGAGCGGATCATGTTCCCGATTCGCAATGTGAAGGGGCAGGTGATCGGCTTCGGCGGCCGCGTGCTGGACGGCGGCGAACCCAAATATTTGAATTCGCCCGAAACGCCTTTATTTAACAAGGGCAGCGAGCTGTATGGGCTGTTCGAGGCGCGTCTGGCGATTCGCGAACAACACTATGTGCTGGTCGTGGAAGGCTATATGGACGTGGTCGCGCTGGCCCAGTTGGGCTTCCAGAACGCGGTCGCCACGCTCGGCACGGCCTGCACGCCGATTCATGTCCAGAAACTGATGCGCCAGACCGACACGGTCATCTTCAGTTTCGACGGCGATTCGGCCGGCCGGCGCGCCGCTCGCCGGGCGCTGGATGCCTGTTTGCCGCACGCGGCGGACAACCGGACCATCCGGTTCCTGTTTTTGCCGTCCGAGCACGATCCGGACAGCTACGTGCGTGAATACGGCACCGAGGCCTTTGCCGAGCAGGTCGAGCGGGCCATGCCGCTGTCGCAGTTCATGCTGAACGAGGTGCTGACTGGCAAGGAGCTTGATCAGCCCGAAGGCCGCGCCCGCGCGCTGTTCGACGCCAAACCGCTGCTGCAGGCGCTGCCGGCCAATGCCCTGCGCGCGCAGATCATGCATATGTTCGCCGACCGGCTCGATGTCCCGTTCGACGAAGTCGCCGCGCTGTGCGAGGTCGATTCCCGGATCGCGGCGGCGGCCCGCGCCGCGCCGGCCCGCAAAGACCGGCGCAGCGTGACGGGGATCGAGGAAAAAACGCTGCGCAATCTGGTGATGTATCCGCGCACCGTGGGCGTGCTGGATGAAGAGGCTGAACAGGCGTTGCTCACGGTCACGCGGCACGGTGAACTGTTCGAGGAAGTGACGACGCACGCGCGTGCGCTGGGCGATTCGGCGGAGTTTCAGCTGTTGTCCGACCTATTGCGAAACGGCGCGAACGCCCCAACTTTCGAGGAAATCTTTCGCAAAATTCTAGACTATGATGAAAACGTCCGGGATTTGCTGCTGAAGGACCCGGAAGATGCGACCGTCATCGAGGAACGGCGCGAGCAGGAACGGATCGTTGGAGAGGAACTGAAGGCGGCGATCCTGAAGATGCGGTACGACGCTTACTGCGATCGTCTCGAGCAGCTTTCGCGGCAATCCCGGCACACGCCGGAGGAGTTTGCGGAACTCTCGGAGCTCAATCGGAAGCGGGCTGACATGAAGCGCCAGCTCGGGCTGTAGGCGGAGCGCGGAGACCCTCGGTGCTATAATAAAAGGTTTCCAGCGGTTTGTTTTTCAAGGGTTTTCCTAGCAAAGGCGAAAAGGCGATGCGATGGCAAAGACTGCGGGCGGAACAACGGGCGGAAAGAAAACGACAGGCACGAGCTCCAGGGAGCCGACCAGAAAGGTCACCGAAGCCAGGTTAGTTTCTTCTGTCAGAAAAGCGTCTGCGGTCAGTGTTACACCGGTTGCCGCGAAGAAGTCCTCGACCACCTCGGCTGCGCGAGCGGAGCCGGTCAGGGCGGCGAAAGTCGTAGCAGTACCGGCCACAAAGGGGTCGGGTGTCAGAAGCGCAAGGGAAGCGGCTGCCGCGCAGGACGATGCGGTAGTGCGCGAGGTTCCAGTATCCACGGTTCAACCGGCTGGCGTCCACCAGCCGCGAGTCGAGACTACAGCCGGTACGGCGAACTCCATGACGAAAAAGCTGAACGAAGTACCCGTCGATGACGACGCAACCCAAAGCGAAGAAAGCCCCGCGGCTGCTGCTCCGGCCAAGGTGGAAAAGGCCAAGGCTCGCGATCGTCGTGCAAAGGAAAAAGCGCTGCTGAAAGACGCTTTCGCGTCGTCACAGCCGGGCACGGTCGAGGAACTCGAGGAGCGCCGCTCCAAATTGCGCGCGCTGATCAAGCTCGGCAAGGAGCGCGGCTTCCTCACGTACGCTGAGATCAACGACCACCTGCCGGACAACTTCACCGAGACCGAGGCGATCGAAGGCATCATCAGCACGTTCAACGACATGGGCGTGGCGGTGTACGAGCAGGCCCCGGACGCTGAAACGCTGCTGCTGAACGACAACGCGCCAGCGGCTTCGTCCGACGACGAAGTGGAAGAGGAAGCGGAAGTTGCGCTGTCCACCGTCGACTCGGAATTCGGCCGCACTACCGACCCGGTCCGCATGTATATGCGTGAAATGGGCACGGTCGAGCTGCTCACGCGCGAAGGCGAAATCGAAATCGCCAAACGGATCGAAGACGGCCTGAAGCACATGGTGATGGCCATCTCCGCATGCCCGACCACGATCGCCGACATCCTGGCGATGGCGGAGCGCGTCGCGAATGAGGAAATTCGCATCGACGAACTGGTCGACGGCCTGATCGACGCCAACGCGGAAGACGCGGACGGTTTCTCCGCGCAAGAAGCCGAAGCGATCGAGAGCGAAGACGAAGAAGTCGAAGAAGACTCGGAAGAAGACGAGGAAGAAGACGACGGCACGGCGCAAGCCACGGCTAACGCAGCGCAGATGGAAGCGCTCAAGCGTGCGTCGCTCGAAAAATTCGCGATGATCAGCGAATGGTTCGACAAGATGCGTCGCGCGTTCGAGAAGGAAGGCTACAAGTCCAAGTCGTATCTGAAGGCACAAGAGACGATCCAGAATGAGCTCATGACGATCCGCTTCACCGCGCGTACCGTCGAGCGTCTGTGCGACACGCTGCGTGCGCAGGTGGACGAAGTGCGTCAGGTCGAACGTCAGATTCTGCACACGGTGGTCGACAAGTGCGGCATGCCGCGTGCGGAATTCATCGCGCGCTTCCCGGGCAGCGAAACGGATCTCGAGTGGGCCGATAAGATCGTCGGTGAAGGTCACGCCTATAGCGCGATCCTCACGCGAAACATTCCGGCTATTCGCGAACAGCAGCAACGTCTGCTGGATCTGCAGGCGCGGGTCGTGCTGCCGTTGAAAGACCTGAAGGAAACCAACCGTCAGATGGCGGCGGGCGAACTGAAGGCGCGTCAGGCGAAGCGCGAAATGACCGAGGCGAACTTGCGTCTCGTGATCTCGATCGCGAAGAAGTACACGAACCGTGGTTTGCAGTTCCTGGACCTGATTCAGGAAGGCAACATCGGCCTGATGAAGGCGGTGGACAAGTTCGAATACCGTCGCGGCTACAAGTTCTCCACGTATGCAACGTGGTGGATCCGTCAGGCCATTACGCGTTCGATTGCCGACCAGGCGCGCACGATCCGGATTCCGGTTCACATGATCGAAACGATCAACAAGATGAACCGCATCTCGCGCCAGATTCTGCAGGAAACCGGTCTCGAGCCGGATCCGGCAACGCTGGCCGAGAAGATGGAAATGCCGGAAGACAAGATCCGCAAGATCATGAAGATCGCGAAGGAGCCGATCTCGATGGAAACGCCGATCGGTGACGACGACGATTCGCATCTGGGCGATTTCATCGAAGACAACAACACGGTTGCGCCGGCCGACGCCGCTTTGCATGCGAGCATGCGCGATGTCGTGAAGGACGTGCTCGACTCGCTGACTCCGCGTGAAGCGAAGGTGCTGCGCATGCGTTTCGGTATCGAGATGAGCACCGATCACACGCTCGAAGAAGTCGGCAAGCAGTTCGACGTGACGCGTGAACGGATCCGTCAGATCGAAGCGAAGGCGCTGCGCAAGCTGCGCCACCCGAGTCGTTCCGACAAGCTGAAGTCGTTCCTCGAAGGGAATTGATCGAAGCCGGCGTTGGTTGCAAATGATGTAGTGGTCTGCAGGGGCCTCGCGGTTGTTTCGCCGTAGCGAAGCGGTTGCGAAGGCCCCTTTTTCGTGTAGTATGTCGGCCAATCAGCGAATAGGCCCGGCCTTCACGACCGGGTCTTTTTTCTTGGGCCGGACGCCGTGCTGGTTGCAGGCAGCGGACTCATAATCCGCCTCCGAAAGGACATCGTCGGTTCGAATCCGACCCGGCCCACCATTGATGCAAAGAAAGGGTTCCGACAATGTCGGAACCCTTTTTGTTTGTGTGGCGTGAAGCGGCTATTGGGCGCGGCAATATGTCAGTTACGTTCCGCTGTTAAGCGGCGCTCCTTGGACTCCTATCCGGTCGGATAAAAGCTGGCCGTCGTGACATACGGGCGGCATTCAGACGCGCGTGTTAAGCCACACATTCCACGCGGCTGGAATATCGTCATTCCTTTTGCGTTCGTCGGCGCAAACTCCGTCCGGGTTTCGTCTCGTCATTCGTTGGTTTCCGTTGGCGCCCTGACGCACAGACCCTGTCGCAATGGCAGCGCTAATCTGAGTACAAGGCGGTCCGAAGTCCGCTCGGTGAGAGTGGCACGTCGTTTGCGTAAGCACGGCTTCCAAACCATATCAATAACGAGAACGACCATGCGACCTGACCACACCGCTGATGAGTTTGTCCAGACTCAAAACTTGTTGCCTACTTCGCCGGAAATCGAGCGCGCAGGTATGCCGCGACCGCGGATCAGCGCGTTGTCGCGCGTGACATTCTGTTTTGCGTGGCTGTTTGGGCTGGAGCCGTTCCTGACCGGGTCGGCCGGCGAGATGCCGCGCTCGCGGCTCGATCGTCAATAGTCTCGTGAGACACGGAGCGACGTACACAGTCGTGCGATTGGGTGTTGAAAGTTTCGCCGCTCATTGAGGCAATTTCTACAGCCGGACATCAATCGGTCGAGAGCGTCACGCGAAGGCCCCGGAGGACGACGGTAGCGCTAGACTGCCGGGAATAGTCGTTGCGCGATGAGCGTTGGGAGACATTCCCATGCTCAGGATGCTCATCATGCAAACCGATCCCACCATCGACCCCGTCGCCGATCCTGCCAACCAGCCACTCGATGAACCCGGCGAGCAACCGCGTCCATTGCCGGGCGAGTCGCCCGAGACCGATCCGCTCGCGCCTGGCGCTTCACCCGAGGACGAGGACGCGCTGCGTCGGTCGCAAGACAAGCCATAAGGCCGTGGTTGGGCGGAACTAGGGAAACTCCGTGTAAAAGAATGGCACGCTCGTGCCGTTTAATGAAGGTGGAAGGCTGTTCGATGTTTGCCATCCGCTTTCAGCACGGGTTTTTGTCACGCGGCGGTCGGCGCCGCATTTCACCTCCGGGCAATGCCCGCGCTGAAGGCTTTCCCTTCGACCGCTGCCTTTTTGAAACGCCTCAGTGGTTTCGGACTTCCCCTGAGGGCCTCCTGCGATCCAAATGAGACGCAGGGGAGTTGGTACGCACTTCTGCGGGGCTGTAAGCCGTCGCCTATTCCGCCCGGGCAGCAGACAAAGGCGGCGCATCCGCCGCGCGCACGGATTCTCAGCGCTATCGAATTGCTCTATAGCCCAGCGCCAGAATAAAAACATACCGTCATATTCAATCGCCCTCGCAAAAGAACTTATTGGTCAAGGCCAATTAACAGATGCTAATTCGAATTGAGTAAAGCGATCGCGGCAATTCAATAAAGTTCCCGGTTTTCCGAAATAAATTTACGGCGGGCGAATGCATGCGGCCAATTGCCTCCTTTCCGGGCAATCACACGCCTCTGATTTCTTAATTACTCTGACCCGATTGCGTCACGATTATTAAAACGCTGTTGCATGCGCACAACTGAATATATTGAGAAGTTGCAAATTACTTATGGCCACGGCAGGTGCGACATGCGCCTGTTTTGATCATAAACGTTGTAAAAACAAAGACTTAATGCGTGCGGCCATTAGATTGTTGCTGATTACGAAAAATCCTGTTGCGTGAATTGCCGACCTCGCTACTAGGGCGTCCCCCTACACTCACGCTTCGTTTCAAGGGTGCCCGACGATCCGGAACGGGTCGGTTGAAGGGCGGCAACAGGTGCGATGCACACGCTGCCGAGGCAGGTCCCGCTCCCCGCGTAAATTTATCGAACAGGAGTCCCACGCATGAAAAAGAGTCTCATCGTCGTTGCGGTTGCCGCATCGTTCGCCTCCGTCGCTCACGCACAAAGCAGCGTGACTCTGTATGGTCTGCTGGACGCGGGCCTGACGTACACCAGCAACGTCAACCACAACGCAAAGTGGGCAGCCGGTAGCGGCGGCATCAACCAAAGCATGTTCGGTCTGCGCGGTTCGGAAGACCTGGGCGGCGGTCTGAAGGCTATCTTCACGTTGGAAAGCGGCTTCAACATCAACAACGGCAAGTTCGCTAACAACAACGGCATGTTCAACCGTCAAGCGTTCGTCGGTCTGTCGAGCGCGCAATTCGGTACGGTCACGCTGGGTCGTCAATATGACGCAGCTCAAGACTACCTGGCACCGCTGACCGCAACGGGCAGCTGGGGCGGTACGTACTTCGCGCACCCGTTCAACAACGACAACCTGAACACGAACGGCGGCTACGCAGTCAACAACTCGGTCAAGTACTCGAGCGCTAACTACGCTGGCTTCACGTTCGGCGGCACGTACGGCTTCTCGAACCAGGCTGGCGCATTCGCAAACAACCGCGAATACAGCGTCGGTGCTGCATACCAGTGGCAAGGTCTGCACCTGGGTGCTGCTTACGCCCAGCAAAACAACCCGGGCGCAGGCAACACGGGTGCTTCGGACGGTTCGTACGTCAACGCACTGGCTGGCAACGTCGGCAACTTCCGTCAACGTGAATTCGGCGTTGCTGGTTCGTACGCATTCGGCCCGGCAACCGTCGGTCTGGCATGGACGCAATCGCGTTCGGACAACTTCGTGGGCGGTCAGCAATCGCTGCGCGCTAACAACTACGAAGTCAATGGCAAGTACAACCTGACCCCGGCTCTCGGCCTGGGCGTGGCTTACACGTTCACGGACGGCAAGGGCTACGGCGTTGGCGCGAACGGTGGTTCGGAGTCGGTGCGCTACCACCAGATCGGCGTGCAGGCTGACTACTCGCTGTCGCGTCGTACGGACGTCTACGCTCAAGCCGTGTACCAGCACGCAATGGGCGACGGCGGTGTCGCTTCGATCTACAGCGGCGACAACACGCAACTGCCGTCGTCGTCGAAGAACCAGACGGCTGCTACGGTCGGTCTGCGTCACCGCTTCTAAGCTTCAGCAGAAGCTGGTTGTTGTACAAAAAGGTGCCGTTCGCGGCACCTTTTTTTATGCGCGCGCGATTCGATGGCGGCACCCGGCGAGAATACCGGATGCCGCGCGGCTTACAGGGCACAGGCGGCCCTGCCTGATTCAGAAAATGGTACGCAGACCGAGTGCAACGCCGGTCTGGTTGTTCTTGCCCGGCAATTCGACCGAGGCCGCGCCCGATACCTTGTCGAAATCGACCGTACCGTACACCTCGGTGCGCTTGGACAAGGCGTACTCAGCCAACGCCACCAACGTATAGCGATTGCCGCTGCTTACTTGTCCGTTGCCGATTGCCGCGTTGGACATGTGGTCGTAGTACGCCGCGCCCGTCAACGTGAGCGCGGGTGTGGCCTGCCACGTGATGCCGGCGAACGGACCGTTGTCGACGCGGCCCGAGCCCTTCAGGATATCGACGCCGGGCACGAGCGTCTGCTGCGCCAGCGCGCTGTCGACGAAACCCGTGTCGTCTTTCGAATGTAGATAGCCGACATACACCTTCGCCGTGCTGAACGTATAGACCGCGTTTGCGTTGAAGATAGTCTGCTTGTGATTGCTGTTGTCGCTGTTCTGCTGCACGCCTCCCGCGACGCTCAACGGGCCGGCCACATACGACAGCGTGAAGCCGTACATCGTGCCCGCGCCGAGATGGCCCGGCACCCGGCCGGAGAAACCGCCCGCGCCGGTCGATTCAGAGTTGGTGCCGAACGAGTACATCGCGGCCATGGTCAGGCCTTTATACGTGCCGGTGTATTTCACGGCGTTGTCCGCGTAAAGCCCCGCGCCGAGCGCGCCCGGCAACCATGAATTCTCAAAGTAGTTGCCGACCGTGAGCGGGTCGTAGGTGTCGCCGAGCAGGTCGAACAACGGCGTCTTCTGACGGCCTAGCGTTAGCGTGCCGTATTGGCTGCTCAGGCCGACGTACGCGTTGCGGTTGAAGAGCCGCTGGCTGTCCGAGGCGGACCCGTCCTGCAGATTGATGCCGCTTTCCAGATCGAAGATCGCCTTCAATCCGCCGCCCAGATCTTCCGAGCCGCGCAGACCCCAGCGGCTATTGGTGATCGCACCGTTCGTCATGAACAGACGGCCATCGTTTTTGGCGTTGGAGTTGGTCAGATAGCGCACGCTCACGTCTGCGACGCCGTACAGCGTGATCGAGCTCTGTGCCGAGGCGTGCTCGGCGGTCATCGCGAGCGCGGCGCCACCCACGATGGCAGCGGTCTTGAGGAGTCTCATTTGTCTCATTGGAATGTCTGCTAGGTGGTTATGGTTTATTCATCGAGTCCGGCGTGTGCAGACGGGCCATGCGCCGGCGCGCCGATGATAGACCCGCACCCTCGTCGCGTGAAAAGTGCTTTAGCGCAATAACTTATTGCAGTTTCTAACCATTGCCCCGCGCTGTCTGACAAGAGTTAACTTTCGCGCAAGCGTGCTTGGGTTAGTCTGAAATCCATTGATTGATAGACGCTATTTCGCAGCGACGCCAGCCTGTATGCAGCAGCCGCGCGTTCTTACCGCATGGACAACTCCACTCGAAAGCCGCAGCTTCATTTGCCGACCACTTACGATCTGACTGACGAGCAATGGCATCGCATCGTCCCGCTGCTGCCGGAAATGAAGGCGCTTGGACCTCGCCGTGGGCGTCCCAGCATCGATATCCGCTGGGTGGTGAATAGCGTGATGTGGGTGCTGCACGCGCGCGCGCCATGGAGCACGATGCCGGAGCGTTACGCGCCGTATCAGACGGCGCATCGCTACTATCTGCGCTGGAAGAAGTCCGGCGTGCTGGCCGACATCGTGTTCACGCTGTTCGGAACCGATGCCATTCTCGAACGGCCTATCACGCGAAGGAGCGGCGTGCGTGCTGCGTAGATTGAAGCTTCGCAGCGACAAATAAAAAAGGCTGTCATCCGATTTCCGGCGACAGCCTTATTTTGATCGGTCAGGAGGTCTGCCGATCGGGCACGACGGACCGTGGCCCGTATGACCCGCTCACACAGTTTGCTCGACCTTGAACACGGCGACGGCATGTCGCAGCTGTTCGGTCTGCTCATCCAGCGAACCGGCCGCGGCGGCCGCCTGCTCGACAAGTGCGGCATTGCGCTGCGTCACGTCGTCCATCTGACGGATCGCGAGATTGACTTCGCCGATACCTGAACTCTGTTCCTTCGAAGCCGCTGATATCTCGTTCATGATAGCCGTCACACGGCGCACCGCGTCGACTACCTCGCCGATCGTGCTGCCCGCCTTGCCCGCGAGCGTCGAGCCTTCGCCGACTTGCGCGACCGACTGATCGATCAACACTTTGATCTCCTTGGCCGCGGTCGCGCTGCGTTGCGCGAGATTGCGCACCTCGCCCGCGACCACCGCGAAGCCGCGACCCTCTTCGCCGGCGCGCGCGGCTTCCACCGCTGCGTTCAGCGCCAGAATATTGGTCTGGAACGCGATGCCCTCGATCACGCTGATGATCTCGCCGATCTTGCGCGAACTATCGGTGATACCCGCCATTTTCTCGACCACGTCGTTGACCACCTGGCCACCGCGCGCGGCGATGCTCGACGCGTCGCTAGCCAGTTCGGACGCAGTGGCCGCATTGTCGGCGTTCTGCGTGACGGTCTTGGTGAGTTCGTCCATGCTGGCGGCGGTCTGCTGCAACGACGCGGCCTGTTCCTCGGTGCGGCTCGACAGATCCAGATTGCCCGCGGCGATTTCTTTCGAGGCGACGGTGATCGTCTCCGCCGAGTTCTTGATCCGCGCGACGGTGGACGCGAGTTGATTGCGCATCTCACGCAGCGAGAACAGCAGGCTCGACGTGTCGTCGCGGCGCAGTTCGATGCGAGTGGCCAGATCGCCGCGCGCGATCTGCATCGCAATCGAGGCCGCGGCGGAAGGCTCGCCGCCAATCGAGCGCGACACACTGCGCACCACGCGCGACGCCACGAACGACACGATCACGCCGAGTACCAGGAGCATGCCGGCCGAGCGTGCGAGCGTCGTGTAGAACTGCGCCTGAATGTCGTCCATGTAAGCGCCGGCGATGAAGTCCCAGCCCCACGGGGCGAAGCGTTTCACATAGCCGATCTTCTCGCTAGGTGTCGTTTCGCCGGGTTTGGGCCACCAGTAGCGCAGATATCCGGCGCCGGCCGCCGAGCCGCCGGCCTGAGCGATGTCGTGATACAGCGCGTTGCCTTTGGCGTCGCGGAAACCACCCATGTCCTTGCCGTTCAGCTTCGGGCTCATCGGGTGGTCGACCATGACCGAGTCGCTGCGCACGATCGTCACATAACCCGAGGCACCGTAACGTTGCGCATTGATGCGGGCGATCGCTTGTTGCTTCGCTTCGTCGACGGAGAGCTTGCCGGCGTCGGCCTGTTTCGCATAGTCCGCGACGATCGATACCGCCATGTCGGTGACGTCGGCCAGATCCGCGCGCCGTGCGTCCATTTGACCGTTACGCGCTTCGTACGCGTTCACAACGGTCACGATCAGGAGCGCGGCCCAGCACAGCAGCAACGGCACCCACAACTTCTGTTTCAGTGTCAGACGGTTCATTATCGGATTCGACAATACGTTGAGCTCGGAATAGGGCAGGGCTGCAATCTGCGCTGCATAGCTCGCATAACGGCGCGCGCGGCGCTTTCTTTATCCGATTGCTCAAAAAAACAGCTGAACGGCCGCGCGCGGGCGGCGGCCGAAACATGCGGAGCAAAAACGGCAGGCGGTGCGTTGGGTGCTAGAGCTGTTCCCGGCCGAACGCGCCTAGACGTTCGAGGTCGAGCACGTCGATCTGGTTGTACGAGAGGCGCAAAATCTCCAGCCGTTCCAGGTTTTGCAGCGCCTGGTTGATCCGCTGACGCGAAACGCCCGCCAACAGGCCGACTTCTTCCTGCGAGATGGCGAGGGTACGGCCGGTGTCGGGATAGAGATCCGGGTTGAATAACTGCGCGAGCGACTGCGCGACGCGCGCATCGACATCGAGCAAGCGGCTATTCTGGATCGACGCGATGAATTCGCCCATGCGGTTATTCAGTTGCCGGATCACGAATGCGTTGAACGGCAAGCTGGACGCGAGCAGCGTGTGAAAGGTATCCGACGGCACGAACATGACCAGCGAAGGCTGAATCGCCGCCACGTCGTATTTGCGCAATTCACGCTTGATTACGCTGCCTTCGCCGAACCAGCCGCCGGGCGGCACGCCGGACAGTGTGCAACTGCGTCCCGAGGGGCTATAAATGGCAAGTTTGATGAGTCCGGAATGGACGCCGATCCAGTAGTCCGACGGTTCCTGGCGGCGCGCGATCCACGCGCCGCCTTCCAGATGCTCCGCGTGCGCGTTCGCGAGGACCATGGACTGGTGCTCGGCAGCGAGCGCCCGGAACCATGCACAGGTGGCGAACAGGCCTGGCAGATCGGCGTGCGCAACCCGTTCCGGCCTGCGCGGGCGGGCATCGGCGGGGGCGGTGAGCGGAGCGTCGTTCATGGCAGCTTGCGGGTGTTTGGGCGGAAGTGAGTGCTGACGCGCCAAGGCGCGCCACTCTGTCATTTGAACGACAGACAGTTCACCATGACCATTGTTAGCCTAGTTCATCAACAGAATAATCGACGGCGCGGCCAGCGCCTCTGGAGACGATGCGATGAAACACATGTTCGAAGCAGGCCTCGAGCGCCGTGAGGCCAACTATGTCCCGCTCACCCCGATCGATTTCATCGTGCGCGCGGCGGAAGTCTACGGTGAGCGGCCGGCGGTCGTCCATGGGGAGATCCGCCGCAACTGGCGCGAGACCTACGAGCGCGCCCGGCGTCTGGCCAGCGCGTTGCAGCAGGCCGGCATTCAGCGTGGCGACACCGTCGCGGCCTTGCTCCCCAATATTCCTCCGATGATAGAAGCGCACTTCGGCGTGCCCATGGCCGGCGCCGTGCTCAATACGCTGAATACGCGGCTCGACGTATCGTCGCTGTTGTTCATGCTGCGCCATGGCGAGGCCAAGGCGTTGATCGTCGATACGGAGTACGGCGAGTTCGCGCATCGTGCCGCGCTCGAATTCCCTGACCTGCGCGTGATCAGCGTGGCGGACGCGATGCCTGCCGATCCTTCGCAATTTATCCGGGCCACAGACTACGAAGCGTTCCTGCAATCCGGCGACCCCGAATTCGCGTGGGCCATGCCCGCCGACGAATGGGACGCTATCGCGCTGAACTACACCTCCGGCACCACCGGCGATCCGAAGGGTGTGGTCTACCACCATCGCGGCGCGTATCTGAACGCGCTGAGCAATATCCTCGAATGGGATATGCCCAAGCACGCCATCTACCTGTGGACCTTGCCGCTATTTCACTGCAATGGCTGGTGTTTCCCGTGGACGGTGGCCGCACGAGCCGGCGTCAATGTCTGTTTGCGCAAATTCGATGCGAAGACAGTGTTCGATCTGATTCGCCGCGAAGGCATCACGCACTATTGCGGCGCGCCGATCGTGCAGAGCGCGCTCGCGAACGCGCCGGCGCAATGGCGCGAGGGCATCGAGCATCGCGTGTCGACGATGGTGGCGGGCGCGGCGCCCGCGCCTGCGGTGATCGCGAAGATGAAAGAGATCGGCTTCGATCTCACGCACGTGTACGGGCTCACCGAAACCTACGGTCCGGCCGCGGTCTGCGCGAAACAGGAGGAATGGGAGGCGCTCGACGACGGCGCACGCGCCGAGATGAACGCGCGGCAAGGCGTGCGCTATCACCTGCAGGCCGCGGTGACCGTGCTCGACCCGGACACGCTGACCCCCGTGCCCGACGATGGCGAGACGATCGGCGAGATCATGTTCCGCGGCAACATCTGCATGAAGGGCTATCTGAAGAACGAGCGCGCGACGGAAGCCACCTTCCAGGGCGGCTGGTTCCATACCGGCGATCTCGGCGTGCGGATGCCCGATGGCTACATTCGCATTCGCGATCGCAGCAAGGACATCATCATTTCCGGCGGCGAGAACATTTCGAGCATCGAGGTCGAAGACACGCTGTACCGTCACCCCGCGGTGTCTGTAGCAGCCGTGGTGGCGATGGCCGATCCGAAGTGGGGCGAGGTGCCGTGTGCCTTCGTCGAGCTCAAGGAAGGGGCTCAGGTGAGCGCGGAAGAGATCATTGCGCACTGCCGGCTTTTTCTTGCGGGATACAAGTTGCCGAAAGCGGTGCGTTTCGGCGAATTGCCGAAGACATCGACGGGAAAAATTCAGAAGTTCGAACTACGCGCGCGGATCAAAGCGGAAGACAAGCCATGATGCGATGGTAAGGCGTGGCGAATGGCACGCCTCTTGGCGGTAATACGTGCCGCGGGACAAGCGCACGTGAGCGCGTGGATCACGTGCGCGTCGTGGCGCAGGATCGCACGCCGATCGCGCGCTTAGCCGCGCGTGTCGACCCAGTGACGTGCCCAGCGTGCCGAGTGCTGCAGCGCCTGTTCTTCGTTCTTGAAGTAGTCGAGCGAATAGAACTGGTAGCGGCCTTCGGTACGCGCGCTGTCGGCGCGTTCGAGCAACAGATTGGAAGAAAAAGTGCCATCGGGCAGACGGTGCGCCGAGGGTTTGACGGCATAGCCGTTGTAGTGATGAATATGTTTGTTTTGCATTTTATATTTTAATGATGTTCGAGTGCGCGCCTGCCTTGCGGACCCTTGCAAGAGTCGCGCGGACGAGCTGATTCAAGCCATTGCGAGCCGAATCCTGACGCAGTCGGAAAGCGAAAAATGGGCGTTGAAGCCGGAGGGGAGAATGAGGTGCAACGAGGCGTTTGGCGCTCAGGCAAGCTGCTTGAATGACATGCAGCTCAAAGCGATACGCGCCAACTGTGGGAGACAAAGCTCCGCGAGGATGTCGCTGCAGCCCGATGTCCGTTGCCGGACACCGAGCCCTTCAAACTTACAGCGGCTTGATGTTAGCCGCTTGCAGACCCTTCGGGCCTTGCTTCGTTTCGAAGCTCACTTTCTGATTCTCAGCCAGCGTCTTGAAGCCGTCGCCGCTGATCTCGGAGAAGTGCGCGAACAGGTCGTCGCCGCCCTTGTCCGGGGTGATGAAGCCAAAACCTTTGCTGTCGTTGAACCACTTAACGGTACCGGTATCCATGAAGAATCCTTGAGGTAAAAATTAGAGAAATGTGCTCTGTGAAAGAGCGTGTGAAGCGTCAAGGAGGGAGAGGACAACGAATACCGCTGAGGGAGCGAGACATTGATGAACAGCAATCGAACTTCTTGAACTTCGGACGCAACAGTAACCGCCGGGGTATGCCAGCGTCAACACTTAACTTGTAACTGTTTTTGCCGGACGCGTCGCGCGGCTTGCGCTGAACTCGTACCGATAGGGCGCCGGTTCCCGGCCCGCCACGCCGTGCGGTTCTGCGCGGCAAGCCATTCCAGCGGCAACGCGTTTCAGATCAGATGCCCACTTTGTGCGCCGTCAGAATCAGACGCAATCCGAGCGCGGCGACTGCGATCGCGGCGACGCGATCGACCCAGGCTTTCCATTGCAGATAGATTTCACGCGGCCGCTTGCTCGAAAAACACAACGCGACGACGGTGTACCAGCCGGCTTCGATCGCGAAGATCGCGGGCGGCAATGCAAAGTAGCACCACAGCGGCGGATGTTGCGGCAGCAGCGCCGCGAAAATGCTGCCGTAATAGACGGCTGTCTTCGGGTTGCTGAGTTGTGTGCTCAAGCCGATCCAGAACGATTTGCGAGCATTGCCCGAAACCGCTTGCGAGGCATCGAACGCAAGCGGTTTGGCCGCGCCGCGCCAGATTTTCGACGCGAGGTAGATCAGATACAACCCACCCGCCACTTTCAGGCCGACATAGAGCCATTCGACGCTCGCCAGCAAGGTATAGAGACCGAGCAACGCGATGCCGCTAAAGAACACGCCGCCGACGCCCATGCCGAGGGCGGTAGCGAGCCCATCGCCGCGCGACAATCCGATCGCATTGCGGGCGACGATCACAAAGCTCGGTCCCGGACTCATGGCGCCTAACAGCAGTGCGGCCAGGATGGTGATGATGGCGGTTGAAGCGGTCATGGTCGAGTGTCTCCTATGCGCGAGCATGCTATTCAGTGAACATAACATGAGAGAAGGGGATTTGCTTCTTTGCACTTGCTGCGCACGCATTTCTTGTCGATGAGTATTGCCGCTTCTACTCGCCGTCTGGATAACCCGACGGGAATTGAAAAGCGCTGCATCGCGGACTAACAATTCGTTGCTGCAAGCAAAAGAAATTGGATGCTAGAATCGCTTTCCATACGCTGAAGCAGCCCCGAACCGCGGGGCGAGACACGAGCGCAATTCGATCCGGTTGCCGCCGAATCCCCCGTAATCCAGGATTTATTGGGCATGATTTCCAGGTGCGAGTTTTCCCGCATCGGGAGAGGCATCGCGAGTTCGATTCGCACTTAAGCCATCTGAATCACGCATAGGCTTCGCGTTTTTTAGCGAAGCCTTTTGCTTATCTAACGCGAGCATTATTAGCCGCGACACTGGTACGTTATGAAAGAGCTTGGGGAACAACGGCAGCTCGACTTCGACGGGAATGCGCGTGAGCGCCTGGTCGCATGGATCCGCCGACGCATGGACGAATACGGCATTACGATAGAAGCGCTCGCCGAAGCGATCGAAGCCGATGCGGCCGCGACACGGGCCGTGATGTATCGCGACGCCTACGGTAATACATGGGACGGTCACGGTGATAAACCGGACTGGCTCGCGCGTGCAATTTACGCTGGGCAGAACATCGATCATTTCCGTTGCTAGGAAGGGCGTCTGCGGCTTGCGCGCGGATGTCGCATAGCCAGTCGGCGCGTTCCTTTGCCGTTGATCGCGTGCCCGATCTGCCTTAAGATCGGCGGGTCGTTGCCGATTCCGTGCCCATTCATGCGGGCGCATGCGGCACAGAACTGGAAGCTGCATGCCGTACGGTCATCGAACTCCTTCATCTGAATTTCCAGCTTTTCGTTTTCCTGCATGGCTCCGCTGTCTCGCGGTATTCGGCTTGTTGTGGCTGAATATCGGCTGGTCGTTTGGTGCGGCCCACGAGCCGGCACGGCAGCCGTCAGCGCGCGCGAGCCAGCACGTTGAGCCGTCCACCAGGCGCACCTCCAAGGCGAAAGCACAACGCTCGAACAAAGCGAAGAAGCCGACCGCCGGCAAGACTCGGCGTCGTTTCGCACACAAGCGCAAGCACGTGGCTAGCCCCGAGCGGACGATGCATGTCAGCAAAGTCACGCCCAAACATCGCCGGCAAGCTGCGCGTAATGCGCGGGACACACGCGGCGTGAGAAGGCCCGCTGCGTTGGCTGCAAAGGGCAATCCGCAACGTGCGTCAGCGTCGCGCGCCGCGATGTCGCATAAGGGCCCTCGTTTATTGGCGCGCTGCGGCTATACGCCCAAATCCCGCGCTTTGCTTCGCGCCAGATCCGTCTACGTCGTCGACGAACGAACGCAAACCGTGCTTGCCGAAAAGCAGGCGGACCGCGTCATGCCAATCGCTTCGGTATCCAAACTGATGACGGCGGTTGTGGCGCTCGATGCAAAGCATGCATTGAACGCGCCGCTCAACGTCACGGTTCAAGACCAGGATTTCGACAAATTCACGGGTTCGCGTTTGAGTGTCGGCTCGACGCTGTCGCGCCATGACATGCTGCATATTGCGCTGATGTCGTCGGAGAATCGCGCTGCGGCCGCGCTCAGTCGCGATTACACGGGCGGCCGTCCGGGTTTCGTGGCGGCGATGAATGCGAAGGCGCGCTTGCTCGGTATGCGGCACACGTCCTTTGTGAATGGCACGGGTTTGTCGGCGCAGAACGTTTCCACCGCGCGCGATTTATCGTTGCTGGTCGCCGCGGCCAGCCGTTATCCGCTGATTCGCGCTTATTCCACTGATCGCGATCAGGTGGTCTTACCCGGCGGCGGGCGAGCGAGCCTGAGTTACCACAACTCGAATGCGCTCGTACGAGGCGGCGACCGCTCGATCGTGCTGCAGAAAACCGGCTTCATCAACGAGGCCGGGCACTGCGTCGTGGTGCGAATGAAGGTGCACGGCAGGCCGGTGGACATCGTGGTGCTGGGCGCACCAGGCGCGCACGATCACATCGCCGACGTGGCGAGAATCAGCCGCTGGCTGCATTGTTCGCTGCGGTAAGCGGTATTCGTCAGACGAGACAGGCAGAAAAAGCCAAAAAAAAGCCCGCGCAAGGCGGGCTCAACTACTCGGAGTTTCGCGATCCAGTCGCTAGAAGGATCACAGTCAGTGTATGTGAAAGCTATATGAAAGTGTAGAAAAACCGCATCAAAGATCGAAAAATACGGTTTCCTTAGCGCCTTGCATGTGGATATCGAAGCGGTAAACGTTCGCCACATTCGGCTCGCGGCGCGCGATCAGCGTCTCGCGCCGCTCCGCCGGAACCGCCGCCAGCACGGGATCCTTCTCGTTCGCCGCGGCTTCGTCCTCGAAATAGATGCGCGTGAACGTGTGCAGCAGCATGCCGCGCATGGTCAGGATCACATTCAGATGCGGCGCTTCGTCCGGACTGGCCCGGCCCGGTTTCACCGTTTCCACGACAAAGCGTTTGTGCGGATCAGTGCCGGTGCCCACGCGCGCAAAACCGCGAAAGCCGGTCTTCAGGATTTCCTCGCGCGACTCCGGGAAGTGACCGTTCGAGTCCACTTGCGACACTTCGAGCATGGCGTCGCCAATGACGTTGCCGTCGCCGTCAAATATTTGCCCGACCAGCGTGATGTGTTCGCCGGCCGCTTCGCGGTCAGCCAGAACCGGAGTGAACAGGCTCTTGAAGTCGAAATCGTACTGCTGCGGGCACAAACCGTACGCGAAGTACGGTCCAACCGTCTGCGAAGGCGTTTGCTTGAGAGTGGTCATGGCTTAGCGCTCCATCGGAGTTTCGTTGCGGCCGCGCAGCACGATGTCGAAGTCGTAGCCGAGCGCATAGGCCTCTTGCGTGGTGTCGAGCGAGAAATCCGCGATCAGGCGATCACGGGCGTGCTCCGGCGTGCCCTGAAAGATCGGGTCGAACGCCAGCAGCGGATCGCCGGGGAAGTACATCTGCGTGACGAGGCGCGAGCCAAAATGGTCGCCGAAGAGCGAGAAGTGGATATGGTTCGGACGCCACGCGTTTGGATGGTTGCCCCACGGATACGCGCCCGGCTTGATCGTCAGGAAGCGATAGCGGCCTTCGTTGTCCGTGATGCAGCGCCCCGCGCCGAGGAAATTCGGGTCGAGCGGCGCGTCGTGCTGATCGGCCTTGTGCACATAGCGGCCGGCGGCATTGGCTTGCCAGATTTCGACCAGCGTGTTGCGCACCGGGCGGTTGCCTTCGTCGAGCACACGGCCCGTCACGATGATGCGCTCGCCGAGCGGTTCGCCGTTACGCACGGCGTTACGCGTCAGATCGTGATCGAGCGCGCCGAGGTCGTCGGTGCCGTAGACCGGCACGCGCTGGTCGCGCAGCTTTTCCTTCAGCGGAATCAGCGGAAGCGTCGGGCCGCGTTTGACCGACGAACCGTAGCCGGGGTAGACGTAAGGCGGATGGGACGGGAAGTCGCGCGCGCTGAGAGAGGAATCGTCCATCTGTGTCTCCTTCGAGGAATTGTGGGATACGACGTTATGGAGAGACTTTATCCAACCTAAGAGGTTATGCAAAATGACGTTTTCGCCCTTTTCGTATAACCTGCCGTTATGCAACGCAGCCTCGCGGACAGCCGCGTCAAATTCCGTCATCTCCAGTGCTTTCTGGCCGTCGCGCAGTTCGGCAGCGTCCAGCGGGCGGCCGACAGCCTGTCGATCACCCAGCCCGCGGTCTCCAAGACGGTGGCCGAACTGGAAGCGATTCTCGGCGTGAAGCTGTTCGAGCGCGGCCGCCACGGCGCCGTGCCGACCCGCGAGGGGCAACTCTTCATGCCGCACGCGAGCGCTTGCGTCAGCGCGCTGCGCCAAGGCGTCGATCTGCTGGCGCGCGCGGAAGGCGCGGCCGCCGCCACGCTGGAAATCGGCATTCTGCCGACCGTCGCGGCGGCGTTGATACCGCCGGTGCTGAAGCGGTTCGCCGCGCTCTGGCCGCGCGTGATTGTGCGCCTCGCGACGGGCGCCAACCCCGAATTGCTCGAGCGCCTGAAAGCGGGCACGATCGAATTTGCGATCGGTCGGCTGGCCGATCCCGAGCGGATGGTCGGGCTCAGTTTCGAGCAGCTGTTTAGCGAGCCGTTGATTGCGGTGGTCCGTGCCGGGCATCCGCTGGCAACGGGCGCGGGGTTGCCGGCCGCGTCGCTCGAAGATTTTCCAGTGGTGTTGCCGCCGTTCGGCACATTGATCCGGCAATCGGCGGACAGTCTGTTGAGCGCTTGGGGCGTGCCGCCGTTGTCGGCGTTCATCGAGGTATTGTCGGTTTCGACGGGCCGCGCGTTGACGCTCGAGAACGGCGCCGTGTGGTTCGTTCCGCTGAGCGCAGTCGAATACGAACTGGCGCAAGGCATGCTGGTACGTTTGCCATTGCCCTTCGCCGGCACTGGCGAGCCGGTGGGGTTGATCCGGCGCTCGGACACGCAGCCGTCGCCGGTCGGGCGGGCGTTTATCGAGGCGGTGCGTGAAGTCGCGCAGCAGCGCATGGCTTCGAGTGCGGATAAGGCGACAGGAAAAAGGGCGCAGAAGCGGAGCCGTAAATAGGGCGTTTCGTCCTCGATCGTGAGTGCCTGGTAGCGCTAGGCGCGGGCCGGCGCCGTCGAGTGAACCATTCGGTACAAAATGAAGGTTGCGAACGCCCGGCTACCCGGTGTACAAACACGGTGCAAAAGCCGTCGCGGACCGCGATGCCGCGGCACGCCACGCATGCAGTGTCACACTGCCGATGCAGCGGCGGCTTGCACCGAACACCAGAAACAGTGCGAATAGCGTCGAAAGACTGTAAAGGAGATTGCCATGCCCAGCGACTTGCCCACTCCAGACGCCGCGCTGCGCGCCGTGTCGGCGCCTGAGCACAATCCGCTCGGCACTGCCGGCCTCGAATTCGTGGAATTCGCCGCGCGCGATCCGCAGGCGCTCGGCGAGACCTTCACCAAGCTCGGCTTCAAGGCGATTGCGCGGCATATCAGCAAGGACGTCACGCTCTATCGTCAGGGCGAGATGCAGTTTCTTATCAACGCCGAGCCGGACTCGTTCGCCGCGCGCTATGCGGAAGAATACGGCGCGGGCATCTGCGCGATCGGCATTCGCGTGGCGGACGCTCAGCGCGCCTTCGACCGCGCAATCGAACTCGGCGCATGGGCGTTCGAAGGCGAGAAGATCGGCACGGGCGAGTTGCTGATTCCGGCCATTCAGGGCATTGGCGACTCGCATATCTATTTCGTCGACCGTTGGCGTGGCCGCGGCGGGCAGCGTGGCGGCCTCGGCGACATCTCGATCTTCGACATCGACTTCCGGCCCATCGAAATCGACACGGCTCATGCCGACTTGAGTCATGCGGGCAACGGCCTCGTCGCCGTGGACCATCTGACGCAAACGGTCGGCGAAGGCCGGATGCAGGAGTGGCTCGACTTCTATCGCGACCTGCTCAACTTCCGCGAGATTCACGAGTTGCACGCCAATTGGCATGTGTCGGCGGAATCGCGCGTTATGGTGTCGCCGTGCGGCGCGATTCGCGTGCCCTTGTACGAGGAAGGCACCAGCCGGACCAATCTGATGCACGAGTATTTGCCCGACCATCCGGGCGAAGGCGTGCAGCATATCGCCCTCGCCACCGACGACATTTTCGCGTGCGTCGAGCAGTTGCTCGCGAACGGCGTCGAATTCGTCGAGCCGCCGCCGCGTTACTACGATCAACTCGACGCACGTCTGCCGGGCCATGGGCTCGATATCGTGCGACTCGAGCGCACGCGCGTGCTGGTGGACGGCGAAATCAGCGCGGACGGCGTGCCGCTGCTGTTTTTCCAGACCTTCGTGCGGCGCCGCGCCGGCGAAATATTCTTCGAGATCGTGCAGCGCCAGGGTCATCACGGCTTCGGCGAGGGCAATCTGAGCGCACTGGCCAAAGCGCGCGAACAGGCTGGCGCCTGAAGGTTCGACCTGAAGCCCGCGCCGGCTCAAGCTTTGCCGGGCGGGCTGCCTAGCTCGGGATTCACCGCGTTGTAGGCCGCGGCTTCGTGCAACAGCCACTCGCGGAAACTCGCCAGCGGCCTGCCATGACTCAACTCGGTCGGATAGACAAGGTAGTACGCCGAGTCGGCGACGGCGGGCGCATCGAGCGGAATCACGAGCCCAAGCTGGTCGAGCTGCGCATCGACGAAGAAATGCGGCACCAGCGCAATGCCAAGGCCGGCAGCGGCCGCGCTGATGAGCATGGTGTGGAGTTCGTAGCGCACGCCCTGCATGGCCCGGTTGTCGTCCACGCCCACGCTGGCGAACCATGCGGCCCAGCCGTCCGGCCGGGTGGTGGAATGCAGCAGCGGGTAGTTCAGAAGCTCGGCGGCGCTTTGAACGGGCCGCTTCAGCAGACTCGCCGCGCACACCGGCACGACCTCTTCGCTGAACAGAAAATCCGCCGACGTGCCCGGCCAAGTGGGCTTGCCGTAGTGAATCGCAGCCTCGAAGTGGGTCTCGGCGAACGGGAACGTGCCGGTTCGCACACCCATGTTCACACGCACGTCCGGATACTGCGCGTTGAATGCCGCGAGCCGCGGAATCAGCCATTGCGACGCGAAAGTGGGCAGAACCGCCAGCTCCAGATAACCGCCGCCGCTGCCGTGCGCGATGATGGACAGCGTGTCGCGATCGAGTTGTTCCAGCGAGCGCCGCACTTGGGCGCTATACACCTTGCCCGCTTTCGTCAGCACCACGCGCTGTTTGACGCGCACGAACAGCCGCACGCCGAGATTGCTCTCCAGCGTATTGATCTGCCGCGACACCGCGCTCTCGGTGAGAAAGAGTTCGCGCGCCGCGTGTGTGAAGCTCTCATGCCGCGCGGCGGCTTCGAAAGCGAGCAGCGCGCCCATGTTGGGGATCTTGAACTTTCGCACGTTGATTCCAAAAACGCATCAAGTGGCGATTTTATCTCGCTTTACGGCAGGCCGGGCGGTTTGAATAATCACGTCTTCGAGCATGCCATCCGGTCCTGTTGCATCCGCGCCGGCAGGTTTGTTCGAACACATAAATCAGCGCCCGTCAAAGCCACGTAGAGAACCGCTATGCGACCCATCAAGAATGCGAATGTCGAACAACTGCTGCTGAAATTGCTCGGCGCCGAAAAAACCACACGGCTCTTCGCGACGCTGAACCATCCGCGAATTCTGGACGAATGGGAGGGCGGCATCGTCACGCGCGCCGAGCTCGCGCAGGCGATGAACATGGCGCTGTTCGAGGATCTGCTGGCGCGCTCTGCGAACGGCCGCCAGTACACCGAGGAGACGATCGCGGCGGGCGACAGCGTCTACTTCGATCACGGCGCCTTGCGCACGGTGCGATGGCCGCACAGCGGCGCGCTGCCAACGGGCGAAGCCGCGTTCGCGCGCATTCTTCGTCCGCTCGGCTTCAGCATCAACGGCCGCTATCCGCTCGACCGCCTCGGCATGACGGGCCGCGCGTGGGCACACGACGACGCGCCCGATGAAATCGCGCAGTTCTTCGTCAGCGAATTGCATCCTGAACGGTTCTCGCCGGAATTTCAGCAGGCGGTGACCAACGTGATCGGCGCGTCGCGCGATCCGTTGACGCCGCGCGCCGTCGGCCAGTTGTGGGAGCTCGAGCGCGACGGCGTGCTGCCGCTCGACTCGGCGCACGAATTGCTGCCGGTGATCGTCGGCGCGTTCGCGCGCCAGCACGACATGCCACTCGAAGCCGATTACGAAGTATTGTTTATGGAATCGGCGGAAATGGCGTGGATCGCCACGGAAGGCAACGCGTTCAACCATGCCACCGATCGCGTCGCCGATGTCTTTCAATTGTCCGACGACGAGAAGGCCAAGGGTCGTCCGATGAAACCGGAAGTGGAGCGCTCGCGCTCGGGACGTGTGTTTCAGACGGCGTATCGTGCCGACCTGGTGCAGCGCGAGTTCCGCGCGGCTGACGGCAGCGTCGTGACGCGTGAAGTGCCGGGCTCCTTCTACGAGTTCATCACGCGCAAGCGGACGTTCGATCAGGACGCGCGTCGTTGGGAAACGGACCTGCGCTTTGACGCGGGCAACGCACAGGGCATCTTCAAGATGACCGCGAACCAGGCTGCCTAAGCGCGCAGCAGCGCACAGGCACGAGAGACGGGGAGCGCAGTGGGAACATCATTTGATGAGCAACAGGGCGCGGGCGTCGACGAACTGCACGATAACGGCACAAGCGCATTGAAGCGGGCGCCGCATGTTGCCACGCCGTTCACCGGCACCGCCGCCGTGATGCAGGCGCTCGAAGCCGATTTGCGCAGCCACGTGCGTGGCGAAGTGCGCTTCGACCAGGGGTCGAAAGCGCTGTATGCGGCGGATGCGTCGAACTATCGGCAAGTGCCGCTCGCCGTCGTCGTACCTGCGGACGTCGACGACCTGTTGGCCACGCTCGCCGCTTGCCGTCGCAACGACGTGCCGTTTCTCCCGCGCGGCGGTGGCACGTCGCAGAACGGACAGTGCGTCAACGTCGCGGTGGTCGCGGACGCGAGCAAGTATGTGAACCGTGTCGTGTCGGTCGATCCGGTCGCGCGGGTTGCGATCGTCGAACCCGGCGTGGTCTGCGACACCTTGCGCGATGCCGCTGAACAACACGGCCTCACCTTCGCCCCCGACCCAGCGACGCACAGCCGCTGCACGCTCGGCGGCATGATCGCCAACAACTCGTGCGGCGCGCATTCGGTGATGGCCGGCAAAACGGTGGAAAACGTCGAGGCGCTGGAAATCGCGACCTTCGATGGCGCGCGTTTCTGGGTCGGTCCGACCTCCGATCAGGAGCTCGAACACATCATCGCCGCGGGCGGCCGTCAGGGCGAAATATACGCCGCGCTGAAGCAGTTGCGCGATACCTACGCCGAGCAGATTCGCGCGAGATTCCCGCAGATCAAGCGGCGTGTGTCGGGCTTCAATCTCGATCAATTGCTGCCGGAAAACGGCTTTAACGTTGCGCGTGCACTGGTCGGCACCGAGGGAACGTGCGCGCTCACCTTGCAGGCGAAAGTGCGCCTGGTGAAGAGTCCAGCGATGCGCGTGATCGTCGTGGTCGGCTTCACGGATATCTACACGGCGGCGGATGCCGTGCCGCATTTCATGCGCTGCGAGCCGATTGCCGTCGAAGGACTGGACCGCGCGATCATTCGCGGTTTGCAGGCGCGCGGTTTGAAGAAGGACGAGATCGCGTTGCTGCCCGAAGGCGATGCGTGGGTCGTGCTCGAATTCGGCGCGGACACGCAAGACGATGTGATGCTCAAAGCGCGAGCCGCCGCCGCTTGTTTTGCCTCCGGGGAAGCAGGCCCCAACGTCTCGGCGATGCTCGTCGAAGATCGCGCGTTACAGGCCAAGGTCTGGTCGATTCGTGAGACGGGCGCGTCGGCGGTGGCGTTGTCGGTCGATTCCGGCACGCCGGACCCCGTGGTCGGCTGGGAAGATGCCGCGGTCGATCCGCTGCGTCTCGGCGACTATCTGCGCGCGTTCCAGGCGCTGGTGGATCGCTACGGTTACGAGACGAGTCTCTACGGCCATTTCGGCGATGGCTGCGTGCACGCGCGCATTACCTTCGATCTGCGCAGTGCGGAAGGCGTGGCGACGTGGCGCAAGTTTCTGCGCGAAGCGGCCGAACTGGTCGTCGAATTCGGCGGTTCGCTGTCGGGCGAACACGGCGACGGCCAGGCCAAGGCCGAGTTTTTGCCGATCATGTACGGCCCCGAGTTGATGCAGGCGATGGAGCAGTTCAAGGCAATCTGGGATCCGGCCAATCGTTTGAATCCGGGCAAAGTCGTGCACGCCTATCGCGCCGACGAGAACCTGCGCATGGGGCCCGCCTACAAACCAGTCACGTTGCAAACCAGACTGACGTTTGCGAGCCAGGAGGGCGAGGGTTTTCAGCGCGAGATCGAGCGATGCATCGGCATGGGCAAATGCCGCTCGCTCGAAGGCGGCACGATGTGCCCGAGTTATCGCGCGACACGCGAAGAGAAATATTCGACGCGTGGCCGCGCGCATCTGTTCTGGGAAATGCTGCAAGGCGACGTGATTGCCGACGGCTGGCAAAGCCGCGAAGTGAAGGAAGCACTCGATACGTGCCTCGCCTGCAAGGGCTGCAAATCCGATTGCCCGACGCATACGGATATGGCTTCATACAAGGCGGAATTTCTTTCGCATTACTACGAGACGAATCGTCGGCCACGGCAGGCGCTGTTCATGGGACGTATCGGCGAATGGGCGCCGTGGGCGGCGCGTTTTCCACGTCTGACGAACTTCATGACGTCGGCGCCGTGTTTGTCTTCGTTCGGCAAGTGGCTGGCCGGCGTGGCGCAAACGCGCGAACTGCCTCGTTTCGCGGATGCCACATACAGGCAGATCGCGCGACGTTCGCCGCAATCGGCGCGTGATGCTCGCGGCGACGTGAAGAAAGTGATCCTGTGGGTCGATACGTTCAACGATCACTTCACGCCCGAGATCGCGCAGGCCGCTGCCGATGTCTTAAAGCAATTGGGTTGGCATGTCGTGTTGCCGAAGAACCGGTTGTGCTGCGGGCGCCCGCTGTATGACTTCGGCCTGCTCGAACGCGCGCGCGAGTTGCTCACTCATATTCTCGACGACCTCGCGGACGATATTGCCGCCGGCGTGCCGCTAGTCGGTCTCGAACCGGGTTGTTTGTCGGTGTTCAAGGACGAATTGCTGAAGCAACTGCCCAATCATGCATTGGCGAAGAAGCTGTCGGCGCAAACTTTCCTGTTCTCCGATTTCGTCGCGCGTCAGTCGTTCGATTGGCCGACGCTCGCCGCGGACGTAATCGTGCACGGACATTGCCACCAGAAGGCGCTGTTCGGCATGCAAGGCGATACCGCGCTGTTGAACAAACTCGGCGTGAAGTGGAAACTGCTCGATACAGGATGCTGCGGTATGGCCGGATCGTTCGGCTTCAACGCGGAGCATCACGCGCTGTCCACGAAGATCGGCGAAGACAAGCTATTTCCGGCGGTGCGTGCGGCGAGCGTGGAGACGATCGTGTTGACCAACGGCTTCAGTTGCCGTGAACAGATCGAGCAGGGGACGGGGCGTCACGCAATGCATATCGCGCAACTCGCGCAGCGGGCGTTGGCGGCGCGCTAAAGCGCATTCACGCGCGCTGCTGCGCCTGCGCTTACTTCTTCGTCGATTCGATGGTGGCCGGCGCTTGCGGAATGTCGGCGCTGGTCGCCATCCACAACACTTCGGCGTCTTCTTCGCTCGTGGAGACCGCTGCGTGACCGGTGCGGCTGTCGAAGTAGAGACTGTCGCCGGCGTTCAGATGCGTTGGCGCGTACAACTCCGAATAGAGGCACACGCTGCCGCTGATCACGTACAGAAACTCCTCGCCTTCGTGACGGCCCCAGTCGTCGAAGGCGTCGAGCGTGTGCGCGGAGATGCGGATACGAAACGGCAGCATCGCCTTGTGCGCGAGGTCGGTGGCGAGCAGTTCCATCTGGTAGCCGCGATACGCGTGGCGCTGGCCTTCGTTTTTGCGGGTCAGCGCGCGGCGGCCGCTGGCGCTGACTTTTGGCGTGGAGCCGAACAACTCGCCGATTTCGATCTTCAGTCCGAGGACGATTTTCTGCAGCACATCGAAAGTGGGGGACATCAGGCTGTTTTCGACCTTCGAGAGCGTCGAGCGGGACACGCCGCACAGGCGGCTGGCGGTTTCCAGCGTCAGGTCCTGCGCCTGGCGGGCAGCGCGGACGCGGCGGCCGAGGTCGGTGATGGACGGATCGGCGGATTTGGCGAGATGGGTGTCCATGGGGCTTGATGCTCTAAATGCGCGCTTGAGGGGACAATGTTGTTTCCGATAATAACATTTGGGGCGGCCGACAAGTCTGCAGGCGAGATTCAAGCGTTGGCGGTGGGCTCTTCACCAGCGCTTTGAGCCCTTGCGCGAGGCTTTAGCAAGGAAGTTGATCCGCGAGATCGAAGCGAGTGCGACATTCGTGTACTTTTCTCATCGGAAACTTGATTCATGGCCGAGGAGTGGCCGCCCGGCAGTGTCGTTGCCGAGCGCAATATTAGTTCGAATTGCCGGTCGCGTTGTATGTTGCGGCCCATGATAATCATGGTGGCCTTAAGTTTGTCCCGGTTGGAGGGCTAATACCAGTTAGCTTGATTATGAAAAAATTAAGTGAAACAGATGTTTGCGGAATATCCAGCGCCCCGCATTCTATTAATCGCAAAGTCTATGATGCGATCGGCATACTAATAAATTTTGTTAAATCGTTTCGACGATAGATTTTCCGTTGTCGTATGCATTACGATGCTGGAATTAAAAGCAGCATCGACAAGATAAACGATCCATGTCTCAGAATCGTAAAAAACGACCAACGGGGAATCAGGCGCGTAGAAAGCGGCTGGGTAAAGCCAAGCTTTTGCCGCATACCACGGCATATGTGCGCGAACAGTCGTTGCGCTGGCATCTCGCCTTGGCCGCATTTCAGGCGGGCAAAGGCAACGGCGAATTACTGGCGAAACTGGTGAAGGTGCTTTACCTGGCCTGGTATCTTCAACAGGCCGGGTTCGGCGCGCTGGAGCGTGACCTTTATCTTGATGCCGAACGTATTCTGGATGCCGCCGCCCGCAGCGCGAGCCGAGAAATCTGGCGGATCGCGGCAGTGGACTGCGCGCCGATCACGAGGCTTCTCGATTTGCACGAGCAGCAATTGCAAACAGCGCCGGTATTCGCGGTGGACCAAGCCGAGTCACGCGTTGTGCGCTTCGGTCAGAGCGAGAAACGATCGCCGTGGTGAGCGGATTTGAAGCGTGACGACTTCAATGTGGGTCGTCGCCGGCAGTTATCGTGGAGTCGGGCATCACCATTTTTCTTTTGACGCGGGCTGTCTTCAGCCTGGTTGTGGCTGATCAAGCGCCGTTTCCTGTCAGGCGTGCCCCGAGCGTTCGTTGAATCGCCGTGTTGCAGCGTGCAGCGCTGCGCTCGGACTATCGAGCGGCCGTCTACCCTTCTGGACGAGGCCGGCGGCAGCCGCCATCCACGGATGAGCGAAGGCGACAACGGTCGCGCCCGCCTCATACGCCTCATCGGCTGATGACGCGGTCGCCGCGAGGCATGCTTGAACGTCGCCCGCTTTGAACAGCGCCCAAACGTGGCCGACGTGAACGACTTCCACCGACTCAGCGCTGTTGCCCGCCTGCTCCGCGAAGAGCCTCTTCGTTGACTCGATTGCCGATTCGGCCGCGCACAACACGACGATTCTCCCGCCCACTTCTGCTGCCGCAGCAGCCAACGCAACATCCGCGCGGACGATAGGCACAGGCTGACTGTTGATATCGGCCACCGCGGGCCCGAGCGTGCCGCACGTGAGAATGACAGCGTCGGAACCGGCTGCCAGCGCAAGCAGCCGCTGGTTTGTCTGGGCGCGCAGCTCGTCGGACAACGCCCCCGTTCGGTCGACGGCCTCGCGAAGGTCCGCTCTCACTTCATGGTGAAGATCTTCGGCCAGCAGTCCAAGCGTTTCTGCTGCCTGCTCGAACACCTGGCGGTTTCCATCCATCGTATGCAGAAACGAAATACGCATTGCCGTATGCCTCGGTATCAGGTGTTTTATGTCGACGCCCCTTCGTATTTCCATGCCGGCGGGCGCTCCGATCGGTTCCGCTGCATTGTTGCAACGTCGGTGCGGGCTAACAAGGCAAGCGCTCGTACCGGTATCGCGGGTACCTGCTTCAAGCGAGCGATCCGCGGCGATATAGCGGCCTTATGGCCCGTTGTTCCGCGCATTCGAGACGACCGTTGAGCCCTAATATCAGCGGTCCGCGTGCTGTTAGCTGTCATTTAGCTTGTATCCCGAACGTCGCCGGACGTCCGCAGACGTAGTAACGTATAAAATTTAACCTTTCGCCCCGTTACATTGATTCTTGAGGCGCATATGTCCACGGACACAGACACAATCACCGATGAACAGATCGCTGCCATCGCCGATCGCATGGTCGAAGAGGGCAGAAGAGTTTCGCCAGTGACAATCTGGAAAGAGGTTCGCGGCGGTTCGCTGGTGGCGATAGTCGCAGCCTTGCAACGCTGGCGCGAGGCGCGGCAGGCCGACACACCGCAAGCACAGGTCCAGCCCGGCTTGCCGGAAGGCCTCGCCGAAACGGTCATCAGCGCCGCGGATCGGATCTGGGCGGCGTCCCAACACGATGCGGAGAAGGCGTTCAATCAACGTCTCGCCGCGGTGAGCCAGGACCTCGAAGCTGCACTCGCGGAACGGGACGAAGCGCTTGCCGAGTATCAAAAGAGCATCGATGAAATGGAAGCGGGGCGCAATCGTCTCAGCGCGCTGACGGACGCGCTGAGCGCGTCGGAAAGTGCTGCCCTGCGCCTTGAGGCGGAACGCGCGAGCGCCGCCGGTCGCGCCGAAACGGCTGAAACTCACGCGAACGAACTGGTACAACGTGCATCCGCGCAAGACGCCGAACTGGAAGGCATGAAGGCCTCGCTCGACGAAGAGCGCCTGGCGCGTGAAGAGTTGGCCACGGCGCTGACCGGCAAAACTGATGAAGTCGCCCAGATCACACAGGAGCGAGATCAGGCGCGGCACGAATCCGCGACATTGAGCGACGCCTGTCAGGCGAAGACAGAAGAGGCGGCGCGATTCGCGCAAGAGGCAAGCGCGGCTACGTCGCGTGCTGAAGCAGCGGAGGCACGCATCGAGGAATTCGTGCAGCGCGCCTCCGACGACCAGACCAAACTGGAAGCCGCGAACGCGTTGCTTGAAGAAGAACGCCAGGCACGCGAAGCGTTGGCGACGGTCGTTACGAGCAAGAACGATGAAGTAACGCGAGTCACGCAGGAACGCGATCACGCCCAGCAGGAAATCGCCGCTTTGCGCGACGCTCATGAGGCGAAGTCGCAAGAAGCCATGCAACGGTCGCAGGAGGCGAGCGCCGCTTCGTCGCGTGCGCAAGCCGCTGAGGCGCGCGCGGAAGAACTGGCGCGCCAAGTGTCGCTGCAGGTTGAGGACCTGGAGTCCGCGAAGTTGTCGATCGAAGAGGAACGCCGGGCGCGCGAAGAACTGGCGTCGATCGTGTCGGTCACGAACGATGAGATGACGCGCGTCGCTCAAGAGCGTGATCTTGCGCTGGAGGAAATCACGTCGCTGCGCGGCGCCTATGAGGCCAAGTCGCACGAGGCGAGTGCTGCTGCGTCTCGCGCGCAAACGGCAGAGGCGCGCGTGGCAGAGCTTACGCAACGCGTGTCGTCGCTAGATGCCAGCCTGGAAGCGACGAGCGCGTCGCTTGAAGAGGAACGCAAGGCACGCCAGGAATTGGCCTCGGCTGTCTCCAGCAAGACCGACGAAATAACGCGCGTCACTCAGGAGCGCGACCAGGCACTGCAGCAAGTGGCGACGTTGGAAGCCGCGTATCAGGCGAGCTCGCAAGAAGTGACGCGATGGTCGCAGGAAGCGAGTACCGCGACGTCACGCGCTCACGCAGCAGAGACACGTGTAGAAGAACTCGAACAGCGTGCATCGGCGGATCATGCCAATCTGACCGCGACAAACGCGTTGCTGGAAGAAGAACGCAAAGCACGCGAAGAGTTGACGGCGGTTGTCTCGGCCAGGAACGACGATGTAACGCGAGTCACCCAGGAACACGAGCAAACGCGGCAGCAGTTCGCCGCTTTGCGCGACGCCCATCAGGCGAAGTCGGAAGAAGCGACGCGACTGTCCGACGAGTTGAGCGCGGCAACGTCGCGCGCGCAGGCAGCCGAAGCACGCGTAGAAGAACTCGCGCAGCGCGCAGCGTCGCAAGCGGCCGAACAGCAAGCCGCAGCGGCTTTGCTAGACGAAGAACGCAAGGCACGAGCGGAGTTGGCCGCAGAACTATCAGCCAGGCACGATGAAATAGCGCGAGCCACCGAGGAGCGCGATGAAGCCCAGCAGCAGATTGCAGCGTTGAACAGCGCCTATCAAGCCAGGGAAGAAGAAGCGGCACGGTTGTTGACGGAGTTGAACGCGGCTTCATCGCAGGCAAAAGCAGCTGAAGCGGAGGCAAGCGAGAACCACGCGCAGTTCGCCGCAGTGGAAGCTGAGTTGAAACAAGCCCGCGCTGTGCTTATCGCGGAGCGCGAGGCAGCGCAGGTGCGGGCCGAGGAAGCGTCGGCTCAACTCAGCGAGTTGCAGCGCGTCACGCATGAACTCGAGGAGGCGCGGGAGCAGATCAGCGCCGTGACCGAGGCGAAGACGCTTGTCAGTGCGAACCTTGCTCGGCTGTCGCAGGATGCATCCGCCGTGAAGGAACGCGCGGAGGCCGCCGAACGCCATGTCGCGCAACTGGAGCAGCGCGTCACGGCGCAAACCGCGGCCATCGCGCAACACGCTCAACGCGCCCAGCAGTTAGCAGCCCGCGCCGAGGAGAACGACAATGCCGAGGAGGTCGCGGCATTGCAACGTCAAGTGTCGACGCAAGCCAAAGCCCATGCAAAGGCGATGAGCGAGCTTCGCACGACGGCCGAACAGTGGGTCGCGCACGCAAAAGACCTGAAGCAGCGGCTCGGTCTCGCAAGCGAAAAAATCTTGTTCATCGACGCGCGCAGCACCGGCGAGGTGGCGCTTGTCCGGCGGCTTTCATCCGAACTGGAGCGGCTCAAGCCGGATCACGAATTGGTCTCCAGAGAGACGCAGCAAAAACTGATCGCCGCGACGATGACGCACCAGCTCGCGCAGAAGGGTTACCGTTACGACCCGGCCACGGCGGTGATGTCGAAAGTCACGACCTGACGCAAGCCAACGGTCAGACGCGCATGGAGAAAGGCGCGCGCATGCCGCGCGCGCCCCATGACTCCGGCGCTTACGGTGCGACCGGTTTGCCCGACGCGTCCTTCACTTTCTGTTTCCACTGCGTGCGGATTTCAGCCGTCACGGATTCCGGCAGCGAAATGTAGTCGAGATCGTCCGCTGCCTTGCCGCCGTTCTTGAACGCCCAATCGAAAAACTTCAGCGTTTCGGCACCTTGCGAAGCTTTGTCCTGCGTCGTGTGCAATAGCACGAATGTCGCACCGACCACGGGCCAAGCGTTCTTGCCCGGCTCGTTCGTCAGAATCTGATAGAACGACTTCGACCAGTCCGCGCCCGCTGCCGCTGCCTTGAAGGTGTCGGTTGCCGGTGCGACCACCGTACCCGCCGCGTTTTTCAGCGAGGCATAGGTCATGTGATTCTGCTTCGCATACGCCCACTCGACGTACCCGATCGCGCCCGGCAGACGCTGCACGAAAGCGGCCACGCCGTCGTTACCCTTGCCGCCGGTTCCCGTCGGCCAGCTCACCGTGGCGCCTTCGCCCACCTTCGACTTCCACTCCGGGCTCACCTTGGACAAATAGTTCGTCCAGATAAAGCTGGTGCCCGAGCCGTCCGCACGGCGAACCACGGCGATATCGGTATCCGGCAGCTTGAGTTTCGGGTTCAGCGCGACGATCGTCGGATCGTTCCACTTCTTGATCTTGCCGAGATAGATGCTGCCGAGCACCTCGCCCGACAGCACCAGTTCGCCAGCCTTCACACCCGGCACGTTGATTGCCGGCACCACGCCGCCGACTACTGTCGGGAACTGGAATAGCCCGTCTTTAGCCAGTTCGTCGTCTTTGAGCGGGGCGTCCGAGCCTGCGAAATCCACGGTCTTCGCAATGATCTGCTTGATGCCGCCCGACGAACCGATGCCCTGATAGTTGACCTTGCCGCCGCCGGTCTTCTGATAGGCGTCGGCCCATTTCGTATAGATCGGCGCGGCGAAGGTGCTGCCCGCACCGGTGATGTCGGCGGCGTGTGCGGCGCTGGCACACAGCGCACACACAACCAGCGTAAGTTGCTTGAGATTCATGGTGAGACTCCTCATGGCGACACAGGCGCCTTCGATGGGCTGCAACTTAAGGGTGAAATATGACGTTCTTGTGACTACTCGAATTAATTGATCCGCTTGCCTAACCTTAAGCATTCGCTAAGTCGACGTCGTGAAAACTAGCGGGTTAACCTTCTTTTGATCGGCCGCGATATCCTCAGGCCTTTGATTCCGGTTCAATCCGCGCGGCGCCTGAAATTGGAATCGTGCGGCGGCTGCCACAGTCTGATTCCGGCCGCCAATTGCTGGATAGGCCAATCCCGCATGGGAAGCAAACGCTGAATGACCTATGAAATCTGATCTGCTACTGCAAACCTACGGCGCGGACTCGTCCGGCATGGTCTGTGGCTTTCTCTTCTCTTCGACTCTCGCCGGCCGCTCTGTCGACGCCGACGAGGTCGCCGAATGGCTGCAGGCCCACGACGCCAACGGCCCCGCGAACGAAGGCAGCGAGTTTCTCTGGCTTCACTTCAATCTGGCGCATAGTGCCAGCGAGCGTTGGATGAGAGCCCAGCTCGATTTGCCCGAGACGTTTTTCGACGCATTGCGGGAAGGCTCGCATTCCACGCGTATCGAACATGCGGACGGCGCACTGCGCGCGGTCGTGAACGACGTCATGTTCAATCTCGAGTTCACTCCCTCCGAGATCGCGACGCTGTGGATCTACGCGAACCAGCGGATTATCGTGACCGCGCGTCTCAAGCCACTGCGTTCTGTGGACCGGTTGCGCGCGTCGGTTCGGGAAGGCGAAGTATTCAGGTCTCCAGCGGAATTGCTGGTTCACCTGATGCGTGATCAGGCTGACCTGTTGGTGCAGATCGTCCGGCGAACCAGCGCCGACGTCGACCGGATCGAGGACAGGTTTCTCTCGCAGCGGCCCACTCAGAACCGGATCGACCTGGGTGCGATGCGCCGAATGCTGACGCGCTTACAGCGCATGCTGGCGCCCGAACCCGGTGCGATCTTCCGTCTGCTCGCAAGGCCGCCGCGCTGGCTTCATTCGGACGACGTACAGGACCTGCGTGAGTCGACTGAAGAGTTTTCGGTGGTTCTCTCCGACGTGGCCGGGCTGATCGAACGGGTCAGGTTGCTGCAGGAGGAAATCATCTCCCGCCTCGAAGAGCAGAACAACCGCACGCTGTTCACGCTTACGCTGGTGACGGTTTTGGCGATGCCGATCAATATCGTCGCGGGTTTTTTCGGCATGAACGTCGGCGGTATTCCGCTCGCTGAAAACCGGCACGGCTTCTGGGTGATGGTGTTGCTCGTCGCCGGTTTTACCGGGCTCGCGGGATGGTGGGCATTTCGTCGGCGCAAGGAGCGATAAGGGCTGTTGCGCGCGGCTTCGGCGGTAGTGGCAGTGGCGTTGGCCGTATAACGTCGTATCGTCGGTGTCAGTTTATGCCGGCGCCGGGACGCTCAAGGGCAAGCCGGTCGCTGAGTGCGTGCAGCTCCGCATCCGCTCGTTGCATGTGCTGGCCTTTGCGTTGCCCGAGATACGCGATTGCGTCGTCTACTACGCCGGGTTCACCCAGCCGATCCGCGTGCGCGAGGAGTAGCGCTTCGCTCGAAACGATATCGTTGAGCTTGCCCAGTTCGTCCTGCAATTGCGTGAGTTCCACGACGCTGATCTCATCGCCGCTATCGAGTAGCGGCGCGAAAAACTCCAGCAGATAGCGCACTTTCTTTCCCGCGATGCGGACGTCGTGAAGTTCGGCATAGCAGGCGTGCGGATTTCCCAGCGCGCGCTTTAACCGTTTTCGCAGCGTCTGCTTCGCCGTTGCAACTCGGCTGGTAGCGAACACCGCGAGTGGTTCGTCGAACGAGCATGCGTCGAGTTGCTGAATCACACTCGCTATCCGCTGCGTCAGCACGGCTTCGGCGTTCGCTTCGGCAATCGTTGCGCGGCTGCGCATCAGCGCACTGCCACGCAATAGATCGAGATGTTCGAAGAGCGTCGCAAAAGAATGCGCGGTCGACACGTCTTCCGCCAGTAAGTGTTTCAGGATATCCCAGTCACGCGTTTGACCGGCGGCATCGGCGAGCGCCTTGAATTCGCGCCGCTGCCATCTTGACTGCGATCTGTCGATAAGCGGATCGTAAGCCCACCATAGCGAACGCAAGCGCCGCAGCACGACACGCAGTTTGTGCGGACTTTCCGAGTCCGCGCTCACGCACAAGCTGCCGATGCGTTGCGCCACTTGCGCGGCCATTGGCATGGCCAGCGTCGAAAAAGCGGCTGCTGGCGACATGTCCGGCGCAATCGTGCCGCCTCGTTTGCCGGGATTGTCTGCGTTGCGCTCCTGTGCGGATGCGGTTGCAGATGCGGGATCACGCGTGTCAGGTGTGGAGTTCATCGGCTCGAGTTGCATGAGTCCCAAAAGCGGACGGAAGTGAGGTGAACGTAAGGTGACGCGTATCGGGTCGCTTGGCAAACTGTGATACCAATCCTACAACGTAAAAATCTCGGCGGCCATGTCCGCATTGTGCACGCAGCGGATTCCACGCGACCATTCAACATGCCTTCGCTCGCAGAAGACCTCACGCTGTTCAGTATGGCGAATCGAATGGCGAGTTGTCTCCATGCCGTGGTGATAGAGCGATTCAATTTGCTTCCTGCTCTTCATCGTCCTGTAATAAGAAAAGTTGTTATTCAGCGCTGCACACGGTCTATTTCAGATTGGCACACACAGCGCGACGATCAACTGGCGGAAATAGAAATCGTAAAGGATTACGCCAGACAATAGTTTCATTGCGCCACGCGTCGTTACCCGGCGAGCTTCACTTCATGAGCTTCAACAACAATTCCGAGTGAGGTCTTTCGTGAGCTATGTACAAACCTTATTGGCCGGTGTGGCCGGCGCTTTTCTGACGGTCGCTGCGCACAGCGCCGATATCACCGGTGCCGGCAGCACTTTTGCCGCGCCGATTTATACGAAATGGGCCACCGCGTATCAACGCGCGGGTGGCGGCACGGTGAGCTATCGCGCTGTCGGGTCGACGGAAGGCTTGAAGGAGATCATGGTCAGCCAGGTCGATTTCGCCGGGTCGGACGCGCCGCTGAGCGATGACGAGTTGGCGAAGAACGGACTGGTTCAGTTTCCAACCGTAATCGGCGGTGTCGTGCCGGTTATCAATCTGCCTGGTATCAAGCCAGGCGAGTTGATACTCTCGGGGCGTGTGCTTGGAGATATCTATCTGGGCAAAATCATCAGCTGGAATGCGCCAGCCATCGCCGCCATCAACCCCACGATCAAGCTGCCCGATACGCCTATCGCGGTGGTTCGTCGGCTCGACGGTTCAGGCACCACGCTGATCTGGACGCACTTTCTCGCGCAGGTCGACCCAGAATGGAAGAGCAAGATCGGTGAGGGGACCTCAGTGCGCTGGCCGCGCGGAATAGGCGGAAGAGGCAACGAGGGGGTTGCTACCTTCGTACAGCATTTGCCGGGCGCGATCGGCTACGTTGCGTGGGACTTCACGAAGCAGAACCATATGTCGTACGTGGCCATGGAAAATGCGTCGGGTGCCGTGGTTCAGCCCGGGCCGGAAACATTCAAGGCCGCCGCCGCGAGCGCCGACTGGTCCAGATCGATCTTTCCGATCCTGACCAATGAAGCGGGCGCGAATGCGTGGCCGGTTGTCGGCGCGACGTATGTCCTGCTGCACAGCACGCAGGACAAACCGGAGCGTGGCGAGGAAACGCTGAAATTTCTCGACTGGGCGCTGACGAACGGCAACCAGGCCGCGGAGGACCTGGACTATATTCCGCTGCCGCCGGCAGTCGCGAGCGAGATTCGCACGCAGTTGCACGCGAGGGTAAAGAATCCGTCGGGTAAAACAGTCGCGGGCGAATGACGGCGGCAGTTTCGCCGATCAAACAGCGAGACTCTGACGAGTCCGGGCCCACTGCGCAAGCGCGGCACACGCCACCAGCAACGAGCCGGTGACGAAGAACACGGAGTGCAGCCCGAGATGGACAGCGATCACGCCGCCGATAATCGGACCGACGACCTGTCCGCTGAATTGCGCCGACTGCAGATAGCCGAGCATCTGACCGGTCTTGTGCTCTTCCACTGCATGCCGGGCGAGTTTCGCAATCGCAGGCAGGAGACCCGCCAGCGTCATGCCCATCAGCGCGCGTAAACCCGCGAGTTGCCACCACGCGTGAACGAACGCTTGCGGAATCATCACCAGACCCGTGAGCACCAGGCAAGCGACGATCACGTTCCAACTGCCGACCCGATCGGCCAATGCGCCGAGGCGCGCGGCCGTCAGCATGCTGCCGAAAGCCGAACAGGCCATCACGATACCCGCCACGCGCGCCAGATGCAGCGACTGCACGCCGAGACTGCCCACATAGACGGTGATGACCGGCTCGATCGACATGTTGGCAAGCAGCACCATCATCGCCGTGACGAGCAACGCGGCGATCACCGGGTAGTTGTTGCGATGCGTACTCGCCGTGGCGTGTTCTGGGGGACGGCGGCTCGAATGAGTGGCAGGATCGAAATCTTCCTTGACGACAAAAATCGTGAGCAGGGCGGCGACCGCGATCATGGCGCCGCCGGCGAAGAACGTGCCGCGAATGCCGAGCCAGCCCGGCAAAAAACCGCCGACGAGCGGCCCGATCAGGTTGCCGGCCAGCGCGCCCGTGGACAGGACGCCGAGCGCCCAGCCCGCGCGTTCCTTCGGCGCCTGGGTGCCGACCATCACCGTCGACGCCGACGAGTAGCCGCCCACCAGACCCGCGAGCAAACGCAGGGCGACGAGTTGATGCACGTTGTGCGCAACACCGATCAACGACATCACCACGGCCATGCCGACGGCCGCGCGCACCAGCATCGGCTTGCGGCCATAACGATCGGCAAGGCGCCCCCACACGGGCGCCGTGACGGCAGTGCCGAGAAATGTGGCGCCGAACGCGATTCCCGACCACTGGATGACGGCGGACTGCGACTGCACGCCGAGTTGCTGGACATAGATGGGCAAGAACGGCAGCAGCATGCTCAGGCTGACGAGCGTCGTGAACGAGCCGAATACGCACACGGCCAGATTGCGGCGCCAGTAACGTTCATGTCGCGCCGAATAGTCGAGGCCGTGCATTGGCTGACCGGACGGCACGGAAACTTGCGAGGGGGTGTTCATATCGTCTTCCCGGCAAACGAATGCGAGCGTGACTGACCCTGTGCTTCGGCAAGTTCGCTCATCAATGTGGCAACTAATTGCGCCGCAGGCAACGCTCTCGCGAGCGGTGCGCCCTGGCCCGCCCACTGGACAGCAAATTCCGTGTTGCCCTTGGCGCGGGCGGCGGCGTTCAGCGCCTTGGCGGCGTCGTATGCAATCGGATAGTCGGGCAGCGGCGGCGCGTCCGGCGAGTCTACGTCGATATACAGCCGGTTGCTCAAACCGCGCGCAGGACGGCCGGAGATCGCGGCCGTCACGGCCGTCCGGTACGCGCGTTGGGTGGTCAATGCGGTGCGGTAGGCGGCATCCGCGCCCGATTCCGGACACAGCACGAATGCGGTGCCCATCTGCACTGCGCTCGCTCCGAGGAGCAGTGCGCCCGCAACGCTTTGACCGTCCATGATGCCGCCCGCGGCGATGACCGGCAGCGTCGACTGTCTGGCGATCATCCGGACTAGCGCAAGGGTGCCTATCATCGCGTCGTCGTCGGGATTGAAGACGCCACGGTGACCGCCTGCTTCCGCACCTTGCGCGACGATCGCATCGAGTCCCGCCTGCTCGATTTGCCGGGCTTCGTGTGGCGTGGTCGCGCATCCGAACAGCAGAATGCCGGCGCGATGCAGTTCATTGATCCATTCGCGTGATGGCAGCCCGAAATGAAAACTGACGACAGCGGGACGCTCTTCGATCAACACTTGCAGCAGCGCCTCGTCGACCACGAAGCTCGTGTAGATCTCCTTGAGCGCCACCGGCGTTCTGGCGCCGAACTCAGCGAACAGCGGCTGCAGATGCGCGAGCCAGGTCGCTTCGCGAAGCGGATCGCTGTACGCCGGGCGATGGCAGAACACGTTGACATTGAACGGCTTGCTGGTGAGTGCGCGTGTCGCGACAATCAACTCGCGCGCCTGCTGCGCGGTGCTCGCACCCACGGCGATCGAGCCGAGCGCGCCGGCATTGGAAACCGCGGCGGCGAGAGCGGGCGTCGAAATGCCTGCCATCGGCGCCTGAATGATGGGATGCTGTGCGCCGATTGCCTGCAGAAAGCGGGTGTTGGAGGTCATGGGGTTCTCACAGGTCGAGTAGTGCGTGGAGGTGCCTGCAGCGGATTGGTTAGGCTTGCTTCGGACCGAGGCGAAGCGCCGCGAACAGATCCACCGCGAGAGCAAGCGCCAAAGACGCTGCGCCGATCACGAACAGCGCGGTGTAATTGCCGCCGTCGTGTGCAAACAGAAACGACAAACCGTACGCCGCGACGGCCTGCAAGACGGCGAAACTGGTGGTCGCCGCGCTCCACGCGCCTTTCTGGGCGGCCGGATGATGCGCGAGCAATTCATTGATCCTGCCGAGCACGAGCGCCACGATGCCCGGCACGAATGCGCCGACTACGACGCTCGACACGATCAATGCCGCAGGTCCACGCACGACAGCCAGCAACGCGACCGCGGCGATCTGCAGGACAAAGGCCGCACGCAACGCCGGACCGAAGCCGGCGCGGTCAGCCAGATGACCTGTCAGCAGCGGGCCCACAATCGCCCCAAGGCCGAACAGCACCCAGTATTGCGCGCCGGCATCGAGACCTTTGCCGAGGCCGCGCGCCACGAAATCGACGAGAAAGATCATGTGCGGAACGAGGCCGACGGCGTTCAACGCGTATTCGGTGTAGAGCGCGCGCAGCGACGCAGCCGGATAAGTCTGGCCATGGCGTGTGTGATGCGTCGTGTGCTGCGCGGCGGATTCACCTCGTCCCGGCCAGCCGTTCCACGCGACGGCAGTCAGCGCGAGGGAGATCGCCGCCAGTCCCAGCCACGTTTCCATCAGACCCTGGCGCAGCAGGATCGGCACGATCGTTCCGGATGCCACGATGCCGAGACCGATCCCACTGAAGATCGCGCCGCTCGCAAAACCCCTGCGCGATGGGCTCACGTGCGCGAGGACTGTCGGCGCGGCCAGCACCATCAGCGCGCCGCCTGCCAGGCCGGATGCGAAGCGCCAGACGAAGAACCACAGAAACGAAACCGGAAAGGCACAGGCGACGAACGCGACGGTGGCGAGCAGCATCATCGCGCGCAATACGGAGGTGGCATCGAAACGCCGTGCGAGCCAACCACCCGCGAGCGCGCCCGCCAGATAGCCGCCGAGATTGGCCGCGCCGAGATACGCGGCGGTCGACGCCGGAAACCAGTGCGCGCTGACGATCGCCGGCAACAGCGGGGTATAGGCGAAGCGCGCGAGGCCGATACCGACCAGGCTCGCGCTGGCGCCTGCCAGCGCGCCGCGCCACACATTGAATGCCGGCGGGATCGGTCCGTTGACGACTGCACGTTGCATCGCTGCCTCCACTGTTCGGTTACGCGCCGACGTGTCTTGCTGGCGGGGTCGACACAAAAGCTACGAAGGTCACCGCTCGCAATGCCTCTTATGAGGATTGCAAACTGAATCCGCAATGCTTCGCGATGTGACAGACAATGCTTGGAGCGTCGGCGCTATGGCCGCTATCCATGCGCGGGATGTGTGTCCGTTACGAAGATCGCCGATTCGAGTCGAGCGTGGCGTCGGTCATGCCTGTGAATTGCTGAATGGCCGACGGCTTGCGTTAGGTGATCTCGATGGAGACAAGTCTAGATTGAACCGATTGAAGAGAGAATCCACGCGGCACGGCAGACATTCTTCCGCGAAACGGTTCAATTTCTGGTGGTAATCCGCTGGGATTGGGTGAAATGCTTGCGCAGACGCGGCGTCGCGAAATCGACGAACGCGCGAACCTTGGGCACGGCGAGGCGCCCGTGCGGCGTCAGCAGGTGAACCGGCAGCGGGGCGGGTTCGTTGTCGCTCAGGACGATCTTCAGCGTGCCCTCCTTGACCTGTTCGGCGACGTGGTATGAAAACATGCGGGTGACACCGTGGCCCGCGACCGCCGAGGCCACGGCCGCCTGAATACTGTTGACGATAAAGCGTGGCGTGAACTGCACGACGCGTGGAATCGTCGAACCGTTCGGCGGCGGAAAGCTCCACGAATCCAGGCCGAAGTGAGTCATGGAGATGATCTGATGCTGGGCCAGATCGGCAGGGTCGGTGATGGGAGGGTGCTTGGCCAGGTAGCGAGGCGACGCGGCAACGACCCGCCGCACTTCGCCGACCGGAATGGCCACCAGCGTGGAATCGGGCAGATGAGCGATGCGCAACGCCAGATCCATCCCTTCGTCGATGAGGCTCACCGGGCGGTCGAGCATATTCAGGCGGACCGACACAGCCGGATAGCGGTCGACGAATTCGTCGATGATCGGCTGCAGCATGTCCTGGCCGGCGGCCACCGGCGCGGTGATCGTGAGCAGCCCGCGCGGCGCGGAGCGCTCGCCGGCGATCAGCAGATCGGCCTCTTCGAGATCGGTGAGAATGCGGCGGCAGGCGGCGGCATAGCGTTCGCCGGCTTCGCTCAGTTTGATGGTGCGCGTCGTGCGATGCAGCAAGGCCGTGCCGACATGCTCTTCGAGAAACGCAATAGCACGGCTAACCGCGGCGGGCGAGCGGCCGAGTCGACGGCTTGCGCCCGCCAGGCTGCCTTCGTCGAGCGTGGCGACGAACACCTTCATTGCGTCGATGCGGTCCATGTTGCCTGATCCGGTGTGATTGAAAACGCGATCTGGCAGAGTCTACAGCGATGGACCGAAAGGGAGCGAAGCAGGGGCGCTCACGCGCCGGCAGATGCCTCCAATTCCGCAAGCCGCTTGCGCAGCAGGCGATCCTCCTGGAAGCGGCTGGTCTCGTCGCGGATCACGGCGACGATGCCGGTGAGTTCGTTTTGCGGCGAATGCAGCAATGCGACCGTAAAGGCGATCGAGAGCGAGCGTCCGTCCTTATGCACGGCCGGCACACGCAGCACATCGTTCCCATAGCGGGTTTCGCCCGTTGCCATAGTCTTGTGATAGCCGTCCCAATGCCGGCCGCGCAGACGCTCCGGAATAATCAGGTCCAGCGAATTACCGAGCGCCTCGCCCTGTGTGAAGCCGAACATGCGTTCAGCCGCGGGGTTCCAGAATGTGATGCTGCCGCCAGCGTCGGAGATGATGATCGCGTCGCCGATCGCGTTGGCAAGTTGCTGGAAGTCGATGGCGTCCTGCATAGCGTTCCCCCCAAATGTGACAACACGATGCTCAAAAGAATACGGCGCCGCCAGGGGCGCCGCATCGGCAAGGCCGGGCTGATACCCGGCCTTGCGTAGCACCATTTAAACCGCTTTCACTTCGCGCAGGTTGAAAATGTCCTGCTTGCTGTAGCCGAGGCTCGCGAGCACTTCTTCGGTGTGTTCGCCCAACAGCGGCGAGGCAGTGACTTCCGGCTTCAGATCCGAAAACTTGATTGGGCTGCCGACGGTGAGATACGAGCCGCGTTTCTTGTGCGGCACTTCGACAATCGTGCCGCTCGCGCGCAGCGAAGGATCGTTGGCCAGTTCCTTCATCGTCAGCACCGGCGCGCACGGAATGTCGAACTTGCGCAAGATGTCGACGGCTTCGAACTTGGTTTTATCGGCGAGCCAACCTTCAATCGTTTTGAAGATCTCGAAGATATGCGGTTGGCGTGCTTCCGCCGTCTTGTAGGCCGGATCGTCGATCCACTCGGGCTTGCCGAGCGCCTTGCAGATCGGTTCCCACGCGTGGCCCTGGATCGTGAAGTAGATGTACGCGTTCGGATCCGTTTCCCAGCCCTTGCACTTGAGCACCCAACCCGGCTGGCCGCCGCCGCCCGCATTGCCGCCACGCGGCACGACATCGCTGAACTCGCCGTGCGGATATTGCGGATATTCTTCCAGATAGCCGACACGTTCCAGCCGCTGCTGATCGCGCAGTTTTACGCGGCACAGATTCAGCACGCTGTCCTGCATCGATACCGCGACCTTCTGGCCTTTGCCGGTTTTGTCGCGTCCCAGCAGTGCGGTCAGAATGCCGATGGCCAGATGCATGCCGGTGTTGCTGTCGCCGAGCGCCGCCGCGCTGATGGTCGGCGGGCCGTCCCAGAAGCCGGTGGTGGAGGCCGCGCCACCGGCGCATTGCGCGACGTTTTCGTAGACCTTCAGGTCGTCGTAGTGGTGGCCGTCGCTGAAGCCCTTCACCGAAGCGACGATCATCTTCGGATTAAGTTCGTTCAGGCGTTCCCACGAAAAGCCCATCCGGTCCAACGCGCCGGGGCCGAAATTCTCGACCAGCACGTCCGATTCGCGGATCAGCTTTTCGAGCACCTCCTTGCCTTCGGGTTTTTTCGTGTCCAGTGTGAGCGACTTCTTGTTGCTGTTGAGCATCGTGAAGTACAGCGCGTCGGCGTCAGGGATATCGCGTAACTGGTTGCGCGTCACGTCGCCGGAACCCGGCCGCTCAACCTTGATGACGTCCGCGCCGAACCAGGCGAGCAACTGCGTGCATGCGGGGCCCGCCTGAACGTGGGTGAAGTCGATGATCCTGATGCCTTCGAGAGGTTTGGTCATGTTGAATCTCCGTGGTTGCCCAGATTACTTTTTCATTGCCGCGCTTTGCGGATTCAGATTGGTCAGGCGGCCGCTTTCGGTGCCGGCCGCTTCGTCGATGACGGCGTTGATCAGGCTCGGTTTGCCCGAGGCGATCGATTCGAGCAGCGCCTTCGTCAGTTCTTCCGGCGTGGTCGCGTGATAGCCGATGCCGCCGAATGCCTCGATCATCTTGTCGTAGCGCGCGTTCTTCACGAACACGGTCGGCGCGACGTCTTTGCCGCCGGTCGGGTTCACGTCGGTGCCGCGATATACGCCGTTGTTGTTGAAGACGATGGTGCAAACCGGCAGGTCGTAACGGCAGATGGTTTCGAGCTCCATGCCGCTGAAACCGAACGCGCTGTCGCCCTCGATCGCGACGACCGGTTTGCCGCTCGTCACCGCTGCGCCGATCGCGAAGCCCATGCCGATGCCCATGATTCCCCACGTGCCCGAGTCGAAGCGTTTGCGCGGCTCGTACATGTCGATGATGCTGCGCGCGTAGTCGAGCGTGTTCGCGCCTTCGTTGACGACGTTGATGTCCGGCCGTGTTTTCAGCACATCGCGGATCGCGCGCAACGCGCTGTGGAAGTTCATCGGCGACGGGTTCTTGTCGAGCGTCGCGGCCATCTTGGCGAGGTTCTTGTTCTTGCGTTCGGCGATCGCGCCGGTCCATTCGGTGCCCGGCTTTTTGTAGCTCGCATCGAGGCCTTCGCGCAGCGCCGCCACGCACGAGCCGATATCGCCGATCACCGGCGCGGCAATCGCGACGTTGCTGTCGATTTCCGTCGGCGAGATGTCGATCTGGACGAACTTCTTCGGCTCGGCGCCCCACGTCTTGCCTTTGCCATGCGAGAGCAGCCAGTTCAGGCGCGCGCCGATCAGCACGACGACGTCGGCTTCCTGCAGCACGAACGAACGCGCCGCCGACGCCGATTGCTCGTGCGTATCGGGCAGCAGGCCCTTGGCCATCGACATCGGCAGATACGGAATGCCGCTTTGTTCGACGAAGCCGCGAATCTCCGCGTCGGCCTGCGCGTACGCTGCGCCTTTGCCGAGCAGAATTAGCGGACGCTTGGCGCTCTTCAGAACGTCAATCGCGCGCTTGACCGATTCAGGCGCGGGCAATTGACGAGGCGCCGCGTCGACCACGCGCACCAGCGATTGCTGCGCTTTCACGGCGTCCATGGTTTGCGCGAGCAGCTTGGCGGGCAAGTCCAGATAGACGCCGCCAGGGCGGCCCGACACCGCAGCGCGGATCGCGCGCGCCACGCCGATGCCGATATCTTCCGCATGCAGCACGCGATAAGCGGCCTTCGCGTACGGCTTGGCTGCGTTCAACTGATCCATCTCTTCGTAATCGCCTTGCTGCAGATCGACGATTTCGCGTTCACTGGAACCGCTGATCAGGATCATCGGGAAGCAGTTGGTGGTCGCGTTGGCGAGTGCGGTCAGTCCATTCAGAAAACCCGGCGCCGACACCGTCAGACAGATGCCGGGTTTCTTCGTCATGTAACCGGAAACGGCCGCTGCATTGCCCGCGTGCTGTTCATGACGAAAGCCGATGAAACGCATGCCTTCCGCCTGAGCAAGACGCGCCAGGTCGGTGATCGGGATGCCGACCAGGCCAAAGATGGTTTTGATGTCGTTCAGTTTCAGCGCGTCGATGACGAGATGGAATCCGTCGGTCGTCTCGGTCGCCTGTTGTGTCGACGTGTTGTCTGTTGTGGGCTGGTCGGCTTCTGCCATGACATCTCTCCTTGGTGGCGGGGCGTGTGTGGTATTTCGTGAGCGGGGCGCTCACGTGGTCAGTCAATCAGGCGAGCCGCCGGACGACGGCTGCAGCCGTGCTTCGGCGATAACGACGCTGGCCGGCGCGCCTGAGTTTTCGATCCAGCGCTTTCTCATGGGGGCGAGGATGAATTTCGCGGACACGGCTGCCGCGATCGACACTACGGCGGCGGAGATGAACACCGTGCTCCATCCGCCGTTCGCCGACAGCACCGATGCCAGCGGCACCAGCATCGATGCCGTGCCCTTCGCGGTGTACAGCGTTCCCGCGTTGGCTGCGGCGTATTTGCTGCCGAACGTATCCGCGCAGGTCGCCGGGAAGATCGAGAAGATTTCGCCCCAGCACAGGAATACGGCGGCGGCGAAGAACATGAAGGCATACGGGTTATGGCCGAACTGCATGAGTCCCAGCAGTGCGACGCCTTCGCCGAGAAAGATCATGAACATCGTGTTTTCCCGGCCGATGCGATCCGAAAGAAAGCCGCACAACGGACGGGTAAAACCGTTGCACAGGTTGTCGATGGACAGTGTCATCGTGAGGAGCGGCAGCGTGATGCCCATCAGGCTCACGGGTAGCTTGGCGAAGCCGAATTCCTTCGCAATCGGCCCGAGCTGCGCAGTCGCGATGATGCCGCCGGCTGCAACGAACACGAACATCAGATACAGCACCCAGAAGAGCGGCGAACGGATCATCTCGCCAGGGGTGTAGTCGATCTTGCTAGCGACGATGCGTTTAGTGGCGACGGCGGTAGCGGGCGGCTTCGGCCGAATCAGCATGGTGGCGAGCAGCAGAATGCAGACGCCCTGGAAAATGCCGAAGAACATGAAGGTGTGCTGATAGCCCGAGCGTTGGATCATGTCGGCAATCGGGATCACGGTGACGGCCGCGCCGGCGCCAAAACCTGCGGCGGTCAAACCCGCCGCGAGACCGCGCTTGTCCGGAAACCATTTGAGCGCCGTGCCCACACAGGTGCCGTACACGCAGCCCGCGCCGATCCCGGCGATGACTGCCGCGGCGTACAGCTCGGCGAGACTGTTCGCATGGGCGTCGATGATCCAGCCGAGCGCCGCACACAGCGAGCCGCCGATGACGACCGGGCGCGGCCCGAACTTGTCGACGAGCCAGCCTTCGACGGGCACGAGCCAGGTTTCGGTGACGATGAAGATCGTGAATGCCGTCTGGATCGCCGCTTGTCCCCAATGGTGGGCGTTGTCCATGGGTACGACGAACAGCGTCCACGCGTATTGCAGATTCGCGACGAGCCCCATGCACACAATGCCGATCGCGAGTTGCACCCAGCGGTGATGCGTGAATGCAGTGCGGCCTCTTTCCGATGCACTGGAATGTCCCATGTCTCCGTCTCCTGTATATTCCGTCGCGCTCAAACGGCGCGTTGGACTTACGTGATCGAACCGCTTCATCGCCGTTTTATTTGCGGCAGCGAGGCGCCAATGGTCGGCCAGAGGGAGCTGCACTAACGAAAACCCTTACCCGTCGAGAGCAACCGGCGAGTGAGAGGCAATGGGTCGTGCAGCGCGTCTGAGTGGATGCTGCGCGAGAACAGCAATAAGGAAAAGTTAAAACATTTTATGGTTTGCATTCGGCATTCCTAATGGATGCGCTGTCGCCCTTGCCCACGGGCCGATTGACGGCGATTGCCCGCTGTCCAAGGTGGGCGAAACTTGATGCCGTGACCACTTGGGGTAAACCAATATATAAACAAAGCACTATCGTTTTTCGAAAAAACTTTAACTATTGTTTATTTATGGGCTCTTCTACTCTTCGTTCATGCCACCTGCCTGATGGAGACGACCATGAACCCCTCGCAATTCGACGCTGGCGACAGCGCGCACCATGCTGAAATCCAGGCGCAACTGTGCGCCTATAACGCCGCTTTCGATGAACTCGGCCTGCGCTTTCGTTGGGATGCGCAGACGCTGAAGCTGCTCGCTACGATCGACGGTGAACAGGCGCAGATCGCCGCGTACATCGAAGCACATCATGCGCACCTGTTGAAGGCGTACAGCGCGGAGTTTTTGAGCCAGGCCATTCTTGAGAAGAAACGTGCACGCTATCCGGCGCCGCTGCCGAGACATGTCGACAGCGCGCCGCGTCAGAGTCGCGTGGCTCATCAGCCGGAAATGAACAGCTGGCGCGAACGGGTTTCTTACGAGGTGGAACTCCCGGCGCTGGCCGGGGTGTAGATGCAATGGGCGGCATGCGCACCCACTGCTAAAGAAACCACTGAAATTACGCGCCGCGACTTGGGCCGGGCGTTTTGCGGCGCGGCGTTTTCAGGAGACGAGCGCGCGACGTGGCAGCCGTCCGGCGCATTGTCATAGCCTCATAGCGTCCTATAGCGCGATCGATTGGTCAATAGAGAGGTGTGCTCTGTTGATCATTAGCCACTCCCATCAGATACTCGAAGCATCGTTCCTGCGCTCGCAATGGCCACGCTGGCGATGCGAGCAGACCGATTTTCCGCTGCCCGCGTCCGGGTCATGCGTGGGACGGTTTAAAAAGTCGCGTGGGGCCGCCGTATTCTGATAGATAGCGTGCCGGCAAGGTCCCGCAATGGCGGGCGTGACACGCGCGAGACTAGAGGAGGCCCGAAATGGCGCATGCGGATCTTGCGATACTTGGAGGCGTCGGGATTCTCGCGCTGGCCTGCCTGGTTGTGTGCGGTATTTACCTGTACTGGAGCAGCGACAGATACCGCGACCGGCAGCAGCGCCCGGAGACGCAAATCGGCGCAACTGAGGTGGTGGAGCAAAACGACGAACAGTTTTCGGAACCGGGGGCAACCATGGGCACGCAACTGAGTCATCGCTGCAAAACTTCGCTGTATCGGGCGGTGGCGAACAACGCGCACAGCGAAAGCATCGTGTTCCTGTTTGCCGGCAGCCGTGACGACGCCCGAAAGCGGGCGACCGGCGCGTTGGCCGCTATCCACGGCATCGCGGCCGAAAATGTGTCGCTCTCCAACCTGGCCTCGTTCGGCGAACTGGTTGACGTCGGCGTCAGCGAGGATGAGGAGTTGCGGATATTCGAAATGGCCTGGAAAGGTGCGGACGTCAGCGCCTGGGCCGAACATCCGCTTTTTCTGACCGATGATCCCAGTTTGATAGGCAAGTGGGCCGAACTGTACGCGGACCTGGCGCACGAGTTGGCCGTCAGCGCGATCGACCGGGCGCGCTAAAGACCGGACCGGGTAGCGCGGGCGCCGTCGCCAGAATCACGCATTGCCGTGCAAGGACATCGGTCGGATCGACCAGACTGACGCGCGCGCCGGTCGTGCCCACGAAGCTCTGCTTCGGCAATAGAAGCGGCAACTCGGTGCATCCCAGGATGATGACTTCCACACCTTCCGCAACGAGTCCATCAATGGCAGCGGAGATATCGTCCAGGCACTGCCCGGTGGTAAAGCCTGCTTTCACGCCTTTATTGCCGTAGATTGCTTCCATGACCCGCGCCTGCAATTCCGCGCGCGGCACGGTTTGCCGCAATCCCTCTGATTCCAGTGCTTTCTCGTAGACGCCGCTTGCGATCGTCCCCGAAGTGGCCAGCACGCCGACGGAGCGAAGCGCCGGATACGTCTCTCGAAGATGACGGACCGTCACCGTCAGCATATTGACGATCGGTATGCTCAGATACGGCTGAATGCGTTCGACAAATGCATGCGCCGTGTTGCACGGAATAGCGATGAGATCCGCATCGCCCGACTCGAGCTTTTTGCAGGTCGCGTAGAGCGAAATAGTCGGATCGGGGCCGTCGCCAATCAGGTTTTCCGTGCGATCGGGAATCTGGGGGTTCTGTTCAATCAAAAGCTTGATGTGGTCCTGGTCGCGATTCGCCGGCGTGTTGCGCACGATCTTCTGCATGAAATCCACCGTCGCCGCCGGACCAACGCCACCCACCACGCCTACTTTGAAAATCGATTCAGGCGAACCGTAATCGCTCGCTATCACGTACTGCGCATAGGCGAGATTCGAATCGATGAGCGGTACGCGAAACAGATCCATTTCCTCGGCCACAAGTGCGATTTCGGTAAGGCCCGGCACGATGATATCTGCGCCTTGTGCGATCAGGTCCTCGCACGCCTCGCGCAGAAGTGCAACAGGCCGGCCGGACAGGTTGCCGCTCTTGACGCCGTTCGCGCCGTAAACCGCTTCCGTGACGAGGTCGATGTCCTCGCGTGGGCGGGGATGAATGACTTCAAACTCCGGCGTCGCGAAGTATTTTTCAAACAAGCCTTTTCGACGGGTGAAGTCCGAGGTCAGCACGCCGATTCGCCGTGCCGTCGGAAATTTTCTACGCACATGGCTGCGCACGGCTTCGACCATATCGACAATCTGCAGCGGTGAGTTAGCCTTCAACTCATCGATGAACGTATGGCTGAGAAAGCACGGGAGTACGACGGTCGTCACGCCTCGCTTCTCGAAACCGCTGATCATGTCGAAGATGTACAGCTTCCGCTGAGTCGTTGCTTCGCCACCGGCGACCGCGCCGCGAAACGGATGCTGCTCGAAGATGACGTCGACGTGTTCCGCATCGCTCGACGCGGGTGTCGATTTAACGAGCTTGAAAAAGACGTCGGCGCTCGCCAGCGGACCCAGGCCGCCCACCACGCCGAACTTTTTCCCGCTCAGCACGCTTGCGCCGATCATTTCGTCTCGCCTTGCAATTCGCGCAATTCTTGCAATCGGCCCAACGCCGGGCTGTCGGCGCCGTCGATATGTTTGACCGCACGCTTCGCTTCCCACTTCGCGATAACCGCCGTCGCGATGCTATTGCCAATTACATTCGTCGCGGTTCGCCCCATATCGAGTATCTGATCGATCGCGAGGATCAGCACTACGCCGGAAGGAGGCAGATGAAACATCGGCGCAATGGCGGCCACCACCACCACGGAACCTCTTGCGACGCCGGCCATTCCCTTGCTGCTCAACATCAAGACCAGCAACATCATGATCTGCGCGCCGAGCGGCATGTCGATGCCGAATGCCTGCGCAATGAAAATCGCGGCAAACGCCTGATACATCATCGAGCCGTCGAGATTGAACGCGTAGCCGAGCGGCAGCGTAAAACCGACGACTTTCTTGTCGATACCGAACGCTTCGAGCTTCTCGGTAAGACGCGGGTAAGCAGCCTCGCTACTCGCGGTCGAAAAGGCGAGCATGGCGGGTTCCCGGACCGCTTTCAACAACCTCCAGATCGACTTGCCCAGAAAGGCATAGCCGACGAAGATGAGGACAATCCACAGCGTGACGAGACCGAGATAGAAACTGCCGACGAGCTTGCCGTACGTGGTCAGCACATCCAGGCCATTCACGGTAATCGCGGATGCCAGAGCGCCAAAGACACCGATGGGCGCGAGCCGCATCACGTAGTCGGTCAGTTTCAACATGGCCGGTACGAGCGCATCGATGCCGGCGATCAACGGTGTGACACGCGGGTCTTTTTTGATGGCGCTTAGAACGACGCCGAACAGGACGGAAAAGACAAGGATCTGCAGGATGTCGTTTCGCGCCATCGCATCGATGATGCTGGAAGGAAACGCGTGCGTGACGAAGTCCTTGAAATTCAGGCCCGCGGTGTTCAGGCCCGTGGCCACGTCGGAACTGGTCTGCGTCATATGCAGTCCCGCACCAGGTTGCAGCGCGTTCGCGAGGGCGAGGCCGAGCGCGAGCGAGAATAGCGACGCGCATACGAACCATCCCACCGACCTGAACCCGATCCTGCGCACATCGCTTGTGCCTTCCATGCCGGCGAGCCCAGACACCAACGTCGCGAAGACTAGCGGCGCGATGATCATCTTCACGAGCCGCAAGAAAATGTCGGTAATGATCGAGAAGTAACCCGCGATGGTCTTCGCTTCGGCAGCGCCCGCAGCGCTGCGATGACACACATAGCCGACGATCACGCCGAGCGCCATGCCGGCCACAATATAGAAAGTAAGACGGTTTTTCATTTCCATCAGTCCGAGGAAGGTGTATGGACGGATGATAGAGACGGGCAAAAAACACACGATGCGGGTCTGGCATGGGGATATGCGAAACTCGCATAAGGCGGGTTAACCCCTAATCGACCGCCGGCGACGCAGCGCGAAGGTGGCGCCAGAGCATGTCGAGAAACTCATTGCGATTCGACGCATCCCGGTAGGCGCGCAATTCGACTTCGAGACTCCATGTGTCGCGGCCCGCGAGGACCAACTCGCCCGCGTCGAGTTCGGCGACGATCGAGCTTTTGGGAAGCCATGCGATACCTTCGCCTTCCAGCACCAGTTTCTTGAGCACCTCGGCCATATCGGACTCGTAGTGCGGCCGCAAAGCCGGCGTCGTGTCGACCCGGCTCAAAAGCAGGGCAAGGCAGCGGCCGAAGTAACTGGTTTCCGTATACGAAATCAACGGCAAGGCTCGGGCCGCCGTTCCCGGCAGCCGGAACATAGGCGCGCCACGTGGATTGGGTCGGCAAACAGGCAGCAGCACATCGACGCCCACGGTGAGATGCTCGTACCTGACCGGGTCGAGGTGCAGCGGAAGCTCCGGGTGATGATAAGCAAACATCAGTTCGCAATTGCCGTTCACGAGCATCAGAATGGAGTCGTGGACATTGGTGGGTATCACTCGGGCGCGGACCTCGCCGAAACGCGCCGTGAGCGCCTTCAACCAGGCCGGCAAGAAACTCAGCGCGATCGTATGGCCCGCTGCAATCTGCAAGCCTTTGCCCGCCATGCGTTGATCGATGCGAATGATGGCCCGCGTATCGAACAGTTTTCCCAGTATGTCGACTGCGGCCTCACGAAACAGTTGTCCTGCAGGCGTCAGCGTCGGCGGGAAACTGCTGCGGTCGATCAGGTCCGCGCCCACTCACTGCTCAAGTGACTGAATGCGCCTGCTGAACCCTGACTGGGTGACATTCCGAAACTCCGCCGCGCGCGAGAAGCTTTGATACTGGGAAAGTGCGATGAAATCCTCGATCCACTTGATTTCCATGTCGGAGCCGTTTTGCGTGTAATAGGGAGCGGGTGTCTCGAAGCGAGTGTGTGATTCTACGCTGGCGAAATGCGTCAGATATGCCACGAGGGATGCGCCGAAAACGGGACGCTGGGTTGCTACAGAATCCTTCCCTTGAAAGCGGCGGTGTTCCCCTGATTGCTCCGCGTCGCACAGCGTTCTCGAAAGCCTGCACGACGTCAGCGCAGCGCCGGTCACGATAGCGCACGCTTATTGCTTTAAAAGAGTGCTTATCGGGAGAGAGCGACCGGCAATCAAGCTGTAACGTCGCAACGTCTCCAGCCAGCCAGGGAGACGTTGCGATGCCAAGAAGAAATGACACGGTACGCGCTGCAATTTTTGCAGTGGCGGTCTCACTGCTTACGGCATGCGGTGGGCACGGAGGCGACTCGAATAGCGGCAGCCCAGCTGCGACACCGGCAGGCGGCATCAATCTGCAAATCGTCTCGTTCGGCGACAGCCTTTCCGACGTCGGAACCTACGCGCCGCTCGCAAGCGCGGTCGGCGGCGGCCGTTTTACGACTAATCCCGGGCAGGTGTGGACTCAGGACGTCGCGCAGTACTACGGCGACACGCTAAAGGCTGCGTACACGATCGATATCACGCACAAGCTTACTGCGCAAGGCGGCCTCGGTTATGCGGAAGGCGGTGCTACTGTAGCGACGCCGGCCAACCAATCGGACTTTCTGACCTCGGTGATCGGCAACATCGAGATGCCGGTCAATCAGCAGGTGTCCAGCTATCTTTCGGCGCACGGCAGTTTCAATTCCAATCAACTGGTGCTCGTCTGGGCCGGCGCGAACGACGTGCTTCGCGCCGGGCAGTTGCCTGCTGCGGCGCCGACCGTGCAGACGGCGGCCAGCACGCTGGCTCAGGTCGTCGGGCAGATCGTCCAGAACGGCGGCGCGCACGTCGTGGTGGTCAATGTTCCGAATGTCGGGCTCTCGCCAACCGGTCTTGCCTCGTCCGATGGCGGCGCAAACTTGACCCAGTTATCGCAATTGTTCAACGACACTCTGAACACCGGGTTGCAAACCGCGGGTGTGCAAGCGAAAGTCATCCAGGTCGATGCCTATACGTGGTTGAACGGGATCATCGCTAACTTTCAGGCCAATGGCTTTGCCGTGTCGAACACGGGCCAGGCCTGCGACCCGAAGAAAACGCCGGATAACACGGCCTTGCTGTGTTCGCCTCCAACCTACGTGACCAGCAACGCGGACCAGACGTACATGTTCGCCGACGACCTTCATCCGACGACGCATCTGCATTCGCTGTTTGCCCAGTTCGTTGAACAGCAACTTGCCAGGAGCGGCTTGGGTCACTGAGCTAGGGAGATAGCGCAGCCCGCCTCGGGAAAACCATTTACGCCGACATACGTTCACCGGGCGTCCGCGCGCCCGATCGACGCGTTCGCACGCCAATCACATGACGGTCAACCACGAGTCGAGTAAGCTTGGCAGCATCGTGCCCGCTCACTTCCGCACTCCGCGGTAGCGACTACTTCGCAAAGTGACGGTCCCTGGCGAGGAGTGCCTCATGATGACGCTTTATTCCTATCCCGACCTGTTCGGCGTCGCCGACAACAATCCCTTCGGTCTCAAGGTATTCGCGTTCATGCGTCTGTGCGGGATGGAGTTCGAGCATCGGCACATCCTCGACACGAGCCTTGCGCCGCGCGGACAGTTGCCGTATCTGGTCGATGGCGAAGAAACGATCGGCGATAGCGATGGGATCATCGCTCATTTAAAGCACCGGTACGACCTGCGCATCGACCACGCGCTTTCGCCGGGACAGTTGAATCTCGACTTCCTGGTTCGAAGAACGCTCGACGACCTGTACTGGCCGATGAGCTTTTCACGCTGGCGCGACGACCGCTTCTGGCCGTCTTTCCGCGACGCCATTCTCGCCACACACGAAGACGTGAGTGCGAGCGATCTGGAAGCCGCGCGTGAATACAACCGGCTGCGCTATCACTATCAAGGCATTGGCCGCTATGAGCCGGAGCAGGTCTATGCGAGAGGTATCGACGATCTGCGTGTCGTGGCGGATCTGCTTGGCAACGACGGATTCGTTTTCGGCCCCGAGCCGGCAACCGTCGACGCGGCGATCTATGGCTTTGTCGCCAACATCTACTTCTACCGGATCGACACGCCGTTGAAGCAGTACGTGCTCTCGCGTCCGGCACTAGTTCGCCATTGCGAGGCCATTCACGAGCGGATCAACAACGAGGTACGCGTATCCCCTTGAGATGGGCGAATGGGCATCCTCCCAAGTACACGTGCGCCGAACGTCAACTGCATAGCGGGGCCAAGGCCGCCGCCAGGCTGCCGGGCTTGCTGCCGACGCTAAACTAAACCTTATGGAGCCGACCTTGCACGAACTTCGCCTCGAAACACTGCAGGTGGGCGCGCTGCGCATGCGTGTGGCCAGCCAGGGCAGCGGTCCGCTAGTGCTGCTATGCCATGGCTTTCCGGAGTCCTGGTACTCCTGGCGACATCAATTGGCGGCGCTCGCCGCTGCGGGCTTCCGCGCCGTCGCACCCGATATGCGCGGCTACGGCGGCACCGATGCGCCGCCTGACGCGGACTCGTACACGATGTTGCATCTTGTCGGCGACATGGTCGAACTCGTCAACGTGCTCGGTGAAAGCAAGGCCGTGATCGTCGGCCACGATTGGGGCGCGCCGGTCGCCTGGAATTCGGCGATGTTGCGGCCGGATCTGTTCCGTGCCGTTGTCGGCATGAGCGTGCCGTTTCATCCGCCCGCACGGGAAGATTTGCTTGGCGCACTGGATCGCCAGGGAATACGAACGTTCTATATGCAGTACTTCCAGACGCCCGGCGTAGCCGAGCGTGAGTTCGAGGCCGACCCGGAAGCTACGATTCGACGCATCACCTTCAGTATGTCAGGCGATGGACCCGAGCGCGTCGTGGCGGGAATATTAGTGCCCGGCGCAAGTTTTCTCGATAGCACAGTCGACCCCGAGACGCTGCCCGGCTGGCTCACCAGCGAAGAGATCGCTTATGTCGCGGGCGAGTTCGCGCGCACGGGCTTCAGAGGCGGCCTCAACTGGTACCGCGCTATTCGACGCTCGTCGGAACTCATGGCCGCATGGCGAGGAGCCGTGATCCGTCAGCCTTCGATGTTCGTAGCCGGCGCGAGAGACGATGTTCTCAAGTTTCCGGGTTCGCAGGCGCGTCTCGAGAACCTGACACGCGTGCTGCCCGGATTGCGCGGCTGCCATATTCTCGATGGCGCGGGGCATTGGATTCAGCGGGAACGTTCAGCCGAAGTCAACGACTTGCTAGTGGCGTTCTTGAGGGGACTTTAAATCGGCATGGGCCTGTCGTGTCCGGCACGGCAGGCCGCCGCGAGTTTGCGCCAGCCGCCGTCCCATGCAGATCCTTTGACGCTACGCTCCCGAACGGCCGCCCAGATGTTGCGCAAGAAAGGCTTCCATGGCTTCGTAGAACTCGAACTGGTTTTCTTCGTTGTGGAAGCCGTGCCCTTCGTTGTCTTTGAGCATGTACTTGACGTCGATCCCACGCTCGCGCAGCGCGCTCACGATCTGGTCGCTTTCGGCTTGCTTGACTCGCGGGTCGTTCGCGCCCTGCGCGACGAATAGCGGCGTCACGATCCGATCCACGAAAAATAGCGGAGACGCGTCGTGCAGCGCCTGCTTGCCCGCTTCGGTTTGCGGGTTGCCGATCATCTCGTACATCATGTCGAGCATCGGCTTCCAATACGGCGGCAACGATTCGAGCAACGTGAACAGGTTGGAGACGCCGACATAATCCACCGCAGCCGCATAGCGCGTGGGTGTGAACGCTACGCCGGCGAGCACCGCATAGCCTCCGTAGCTCGCGCCGTAGATGCCCACGCGTGCGGGGTCGGCCAGACCTTGCCCGACGAGCCAGTCGATACCGTCGTCGATGTCGTCCTGCATCGACTTGCCCCATTGACCGAAGCTTGCTTCCCAGAACGCGCGTCCATAGCCCGTCGATCCGCGGAAGTTCAACTGCAAGACGGCATACCCACGATTAGCGAGCAATTGCGCTTCAGGGTTGAAGCCCCAAGAATCGCGCGCCCATGGTCCTCCGTGCGGATTGACGATCAGCGGAAGCGGGCGCTCCAGCTTTTGCCCGAGTTCAATGCCCGCGGGCAACGTCAAATAGCCGTTGATCCGCAGCCCATCGCGCGCGGCGAAGTGGATCGGTTCCATGTGCGCCATGTCGGCGGGGTCGAGCCAGGGCATCAGCTCAGTGAGCCTGGACAGATGACGGCTGGCGATATCGTATGTCCAGATCGAGCCCGGCGACAGGTCGCTCGAAGCGTGCACGATCGCGCGCGATTCGTCGCGTGTGATGCTCGTGATCGCGATTTCTTGGCCGGGCAACTGACGCGCCAGATCCTCGTGGATCGAGCGCGCCCACTCGTCGAAGAAATGCCGATGTAGGCGGTCATCCACATACCACGCGGCAGTCAACACGCGCCGGTGATTCGAAAAAGTCATGCCGCCCACGTCCACGTGTTCGGTTTCGAACAGCAGCTCGCCCTCCTGCGCGGTCTGCGGGTCGAACTCGAAGATGGCCGTCTTGTCCCGGCCTCGATTGGAGAGCACGTACAGGCGCCGATCGTCGAAGGTGAAAAATAGCGGCGACACCGTTTCGCGAAAGTTGGTCGTCAGGATCGGGTGGAACGGTTCGGTTTCGGTATCGCGATAGAGCAGGGTGGTGTTGACGCCGTCCGAGGCCGTGGCGACGCGCAGGCTGCCGGCGTGGTCGGTCATCCAGCCCATGATGTTGCCGGGGTTTTCGGCGATCGGGGTGAACGCGCCCGTGACCACGTCGACGCGAAACACGTCGAACACCTGCGGGTCGCGCCGGTTCATCTGAATCAGGATATGGCGGTCATCGTCCCGGAGATCGTCGACGATACTCGCCTTGACGCCTTCGAACGGCGTCAGGTCGACCGGTTCGCCACCGTGGATCGGCACGGACAACACGTGATAGTTTTCGTCGCCGCCAAAGTCCTTGACGAACAGAATGCGGTCGTTGCCTTTCCAGGCGTGGCCGGGTACATCGCGTTCGGTTTCGTTGGTCAGCGCCCGCGCATCTCCAAGCGGCGAGCCATCGGGGCCGACTTCCTGAACGAAGATGTTCTGGCGGCCGGCGTGCCGGGTCAAGAACGAGAGATGCCGGCCATCCGGCGAAATCGTGAACTGGTGTTTCTCGGGTCTGCGGAAAAAGTCGCGCACCGAGTAGAGCTTGACGGTCCGGTCAGCGGCTTCCTTATCGTTGACAGCACTCATGCGGTCCTCCCTCAAAAGCCCCATTTGACCATGCGCGTCGAACCTGCGTCCTATTCGCGCGGCACCAGCAGGCAATCCATCAGACTGATTGCCATTCTGTTAGGCTGACATCAAGATTACGATTTGCGTCAAATAGCATATTCAACGAAAGCAATCGTTATCAGTCTGGTAATCGTCGACGAACCTAATTGTCGACCGATTGTATGGTTAACACCAATTTAAACGTAAACGAACAAAAAGGAACATCGAATCCGTTGTTTTGATTTCCTTTCAGAAAAAAGGGCGCGCCTTGCCATCCGCCCAAAATGAGCGAGAAGGCATCCGCAGCACCGGAGACGCACTAGAACAAAGGAGAGCGATTTGGTCTTGGAACTGGAGCGGGTGACGGTCGTTTCGGGCGCTCAGACGCACCTGTACGGCGTCGATCTGCGGCTTGTCCCCGGGGCGATCAACGTGCTGCTCGGACCGACGCAAGCCGGTAAGACCACGCTGATGCGCGTGATGGCCGGGCTCGACCGCCCGGCTTCCGGCCGCGTGCTTGCCGACGGCAACGACGTGACCGGCGTCAGCGTCAGGCAGCGCAACCTCGCGATGGTCTACCAGCAGTTCATCAACTATCCGGCCATGACGGTGTTCGACAACATCGCGTCGCCGCTGAATCTGCAAAAGACGCCCGCCGACGAAGTCAAACGGCGCGTTCACGAAGTCGCCGCCAAACTCCACATCGATCACCTGTTGCAACGGCGCCCGGGCGAACTGTCAGGCGGCCAGCAGCAGCGTTGCGCGCTGGCGCGGGCGCTGGTCAAGCGCTCGTCGCTGGTGTTGCTGGACGAACCGCTCGTCAATCTCGACTACAAGCTGCGCGAGGAATTGCGCGTCGAACTGGCCACGCTGTTCGCGGACGGCAAAACCACCGTCGTCTACGCGACGACCGAGCCGCTCGAAGCGCTGCTGCTCGGCGGCTATACGGCGATCGTCGACAAGGGGTGCGTGCTGCAACACGGCCCGACGCTCGATGTGTACAACGCGCCCGCCAATATCGACGTCGCGGCCGTCTTCAACGATCCGCCGATGAACATGCTCGCCAGCGATCTCACCGCCGACGGCACCGCGCGCCTGCCGATCGGCATCGACGTGCCGCTCGGGCGAGCCAGCGCGCGGGCCGTTCGCGAGAACGAAACGTTCCGCATCGGCGTGCGCCCCGGCCATCTGCGACTGGCGCCGCGGACACCGCGCTCCGTCGCCGTGCCGTGCCGGCTCGAACTGGCCGAATTGAGCGGCTCCGAAACCTATCTGCATCTGCACACGCGGCAAGGCGGCATCGACTTGGTGGCGCAACTGCAAGGCGTGCATCAGATCGATCTCGGTACGGAACTCGACGTGTACATCGACCCCGACGAACTGTTCGTGTTCGGCGCGGACACGACGCTGGTGTCTGGCCCGGAGGCCGCTCATGGCGCGCATTGAGTTCCAGAATCTCGCGCACGCATACGCACCCAACCCCGCCACGCTCGACGACTACGCGTTGCAACCGATGAGCATGGTCTGGGAAGACGGCGGCGCGTATGCATTGCTCGGGCCGTCCGGTTGCGGCAAGTCCACGTTGCTCAACATTGTGTCCGGCCTCGTGACGCCCTCGGAAGGCAAGGTGCTGTTCGACGGCAGCGACATCACGGCGAAAAGCCCGCGCGAACGCAACATTGCGCAAGTGTTCCAGTTCCCTGTGATCTACGACACGATGAGCGTGTTCGACAATCTCGCGTTCCCGCTGCGCAACCGCAAAATGTCGGCGCATGACGTGAAACAGCGCGTTCACGAAGTGGCCGAGATTCTCGACATGACGCGTGAATTGCCGCGTAAGGCGAACAATCTCTCGGCGGATGCGAAGCAGAAAATCTCGCTTGGGCGCGGGCTCGTGCGCAAGGACGTCGCCGCGATCCTGTTCGATGAACCGTTGACCGTTATCGATCCGCATATGAAGTGGATCCTGCGCCGCCAGTTGAAGAAGATTCATCAGCAACTGAAACTCACGCTGATCTACGTGACGCACGATCAGGTCGAGGCGCTAACCTTCGCGGATGAAGTCGTCGTCATGACGAACGGACGCGTCGTGCAGAAAGGCGATCCGGGCGCGCTGTTTTTGCGGCCTGATCATGCGTTCGTCGGCTATTTCATCGGCAGCCCGGGCATGAATCTCTGCCCGATCGAACTGAATGCCGACGGCATCAAGATCGGCACGCAGCATTTACAACTCGACCCGCCTACGCTCGAAACCCTGAGGCACGCCAACGGTACGCTGACGCTCGGCATTCGCCCGGAATTCGTGCGCGTGGCGAGCGACGGTGAAGCCGGCGCAGTGAAAGCGCACCTGCTGCGTGTGCAGCAACTCGGCAATTACCAACTCGTCACTGCGCAATGCGACGGCCACGTCTTCAGGGCAAAAGTCGAACCGCATCTGCGGGTCGGCGAAGGGGCGGTCTGGTTGAAGCTCGCCACGGCGGAAACCGTGTTCTTCAGCAACGACGAAAGGATCACGCGATGAACAAGCCCGTCAACCAGAAGGCGTGGCTGCTGGTCGTGCCGGTGTTCATCTGCGTCGCGTTTTCCGCCATTTTGCCGCTCATGACGGTGGTCAATTATTCGGTGCAGGACATCATCAGCCCGACGCAGCATGTGTTCGTCGGTACCGAGTGGTTTCGCGCGATCATCAACGACGACGACTTGCGCGGCGCGCTCGGGCGGCAGATCATCTTCTCCGCATGCGTGCTGCTGTTCGAGATTCCACTCGGCGTCGGGCTTGCGCTCGCAATGCCGGCTTCCGGCTGGCGCGCATCGGCTTCGCTGGTCGTGCTGGCCATGCCGCTGCTGATTCCATGGAATGTGGTCGGCACGATCTGGCAGATTTTCGGACGGCCGGATATCGGCCTGCTCGGTTATGCACTCAATCACGCGGGCGTCGAATACAACTACACGGCCAGTCCCGCCGCCGCGTGGATCACGGTGCTCGTGATGGACATCTGGCATTGGACGCCGCTCGTCGCGCTGCTCTGCTATGCCGGCTTGCGCGCGATTCCCGACGCCTTCTATCAGGCCGCCGAAATCGACGGCGCGAGCCGCTTCGCCGTGTTCCGTTATATCGAGCTGCCGAAGATGCGCGGCGTGTTGATGATCGCCGTGCTGCTGCGCTTCATGGATAGCTTCATGATCTACACCGAGCCGTTCGTGCTGACGGGCGGCGGCCCGGGCGATTCGACCACGTTCCTGTCGCAGTACCTGACGCAGAAGGCGGTCGGCCAATTCGACCTCGGCCCGGCGGCGGCGTTTTCGCTGATCTACTTCCTGATCATCCTGTTGCTGTGTTTCATTCTGTACAACTGGATGGAGCGTGTTGGAAAAGGCGGCCCGGCAAGCAGCGGAGAAGACTATGCGCAGTAATCGCTGGATGCGCGTGGCCGTGCTGACGGTGTACATCCTGTTCGCGCTGATTCCGCTCTACTGGATGCTGTCGATCTCGCTGCGCACGAACGAGGAGACGATGTCGGCGTTCGCGATCTGGCCGCATCATGTGACCTTCGACAACTACAAGGTCATCTTCACCGACCCGTCCTGGTACTGGGGCTATATCAACTCGATCATCTACGTGCTGATGAACACGGTGATGTCGGTGCTGGTCGCGCTGCCTGCCGCGTACGCGTTCTCGCGCTATCGTTTTCTCGGCGACAAGCACATGTTCTTCTGGTTGCTCACCAACCGGATGACGCCGCCCGCCGTGTTCCTGCTGCCGTTCTTCCAGCTGTATTCGAGCGTCGGTTTGATGGACACGTATATTGCGGTCGCGCTCGCGCACATGCTGTTCAACGTGCCGCTCGCGGTGTGGATTCTCGAAGGTTTCATGTCGGGCGTGCCGCGTGAAATCGACGAAACCGCCTACATCGACGGCTATACGTTCCCGGCGTTCTTCATCAAGATTTTCCTGCCGCTGATCAAGTCGGGCGTAGGCGTGACTGCGTTCTTCTGCTTCATGTTCAGCTGGGTCGAACTCCTGCTCGCGCGCACGCTCACCACGGTCAACGCCAAGCCGATTGCCGCCGTGATGACGCGCACGGTATCGGCGGCGGGGATGGATTGGGGCGTGCTTTCGGCGGCAGGCGTGCTGACCATCGTGCCCGGCGCGCTCGTCATCTATTTCGTGCGGAACTACATCGCGAAGGGCTTTGCGATGGGGAGAGTCTGATGCTCACGTGGATGTATTGGACACCGGAAGTGGCGATTTTCTTCGGCTGCGTCGTGGTGATGCTGGCGGGCATGACCGTGTGGGAAATCCGCTCGCCCACCCTCGAACGCAAAGGCTTCCTACCGATCGGCACCACGCGTGGCGACCGGCTCTTTATCGGATTGCTGATTGCCGCGTATATCAATCTCGCGTGGGTCGGCATCAGCGCGGAACATGCGAGCGCGTGGCCCGGTTTCGCGGCGTCGATGCTCGTGCTGCTGATCGTCATGTGGAAGGGATGAACAGCACTGCGTCCTGAAGGTTTGCGTATCTGGACAGACCGGTTCCGTTGATGCCCCGGGCGGACCTCGGCAGTTGATCCAAGGGGTGCGGAGACAGAGGAGAAAGCCATGCAACAGAGGAGACGAATCGTCACGCTCGCCGTGGCAGGCGTCATCGCGACTGGCTTCACGAGCCACGCGGCGATCGCCGGCACGCCCGAAGCGCAGAAGTGGGTCGATAGCGAGTTTCAGCCCAGCACGCTATCGAAACAGCAGCAGATGGACGAGATGAAATGGTTCATCGATACCGCTGCGACGCTGAAATCGGCAGGCGTCAAAGAAGTGCACGTGGTATCCGAAACACTCGACACGCACATGTACGAATCGAAAACGCTGGCCAAGGCGTTCACCGAAATCACCGGCATTTCAGTCAAGCACGACATCATTCAGGAAGGCGACGTCGTCGAGAAACTGCAGACTTCGATGCAGTCCGGGCAGAGCATTTACGATGGCTGGATTTCCGACTCCGACCTGATCGGCACGCATTATCGCTATGGCGTGATCATGCCGCTGTCCGACTATATGACCGGCGAAGGCAAGAAATATACGAACCCGGGTCTCGACATCAAAGACTTCATCGGCACGAGTTTCACGACCGCGCCGGACAAGAAGCTCTATCAATTGCCCGACCAGCAGTTCGCAAATCTTTACTGGTTCCGCGCCGACTGGTTCGCGCGCAAGGACCTGCAGGACAAGTTCAAGGCGAAATACGGCTACGAGCTGGGCGTGCCGGTGAACTGGTCCGCGTATGAGGACATCGCCGAATTCTTCACGAACGACGTGAAGAATATCGACGGCGAAAAAGTCTATGGGCACATGGACTACGGCAAGAAAGACCCGTCGCTGGGATGGCGCTTTACCGATGCATGGCTCTCGATGGCGGGCGAAGCCGACAAGGGCATTCCGAACGGTATGCCGGTCGATGAGTGGGGCGTGCGCGTCACGCCGGACGGTTGCCATGCGGTGGGCGCGTCGGTCTCGCGCGGCGGCGGCACGAACAGTCCGGCCGCGGTGTTCGCGACCACCAAATACATCGACTGGCTGAAGAAGTTCGCACCGCCCGAAGCCTCGGGCATGACGTTCAACGAAGCGGGACCGGTGCCGGCGCAAGGCAAGATCGCCCAGCAGATCTTCTGGTACAGCGCGTTTACCGCGTCGATGCTGAAACCCGGCAACGTGACGAACGCGGACGGCACGCCGAAGTGGCGGATGGCGCCCTCGCCGCACGGTCCGTACTGGAAGGACGGCATGCAGAACGGCTATCAGGACGTCGGTTCGTGGACCTTCTTCAAGTCGACGCCGCCGAACCAGCGCGCTGCCGCGTGGTTATACGCGCAGTTCGTCACGTCCAAAACGGTCTCGCTGAAGAAGTCGATTACCGGTCTCACGTTCATCCGCGATTCCGACATTCATAGCGATTACTTCACGAAGAACGCGGACAAATACGGCGGCCTGATCGAGTTCTATCGAAGCCCGGCGCGTGTCGCGTGGACGCCGACCGGCAACAACGTGCCCGATTATCCGAAGATGGCGCAACTGTGGTGGAAGAACGTCGCGACGGCAGTGGCCGGCGAAAAGACACCGCAAGCCGCGATGGACAATCTGGCAAAGGAAATGGACCAGGTGTTGGGCCGTTTGCAGCGCGCGGGGATGAAGGTCTGCGCGCCGGAGCTGAATCCGGAAAGCTCTCCGGACAAATGGCTGTCGGATCAGCACGCACCGTGGAAGAAGCTGGCGAACGAGAAGCCGAAAGGCGAAACGGTCAAGTATGACCAGCTGCTGACTGCGTGGAAGCAGGGGAAGGTGCGGTAAGCGCGGCGATGCGGTAACTGGGTAGAGTTAGAAGCGGGCGGCCTGTTCAGGTCGCCCGCTTCGTTTTAAATCGCTGGAGGCGCGCGTGTCACCGCTTCGACCAGGATGCCATCGCCTCGAATACACCGTCACGTCTCACCAGCGCGTGCAGAAGCGCCGCCGCCAGGTGCAGCAGGATTAGCGCGAAGAAACATAGCGCGAGTGTTCTATGCGCGTTCCACAGCAGCGTGTGCAAACCATTGCTATGCGGCAGGATAGGCGGCAAATGTATCCCGAACACTACGACGGGATAGTCCGCCGCCGACAACATGCCCCAGCCGATCAGCGGCAGTCCGATCATCAATAGATAGAACGCGAGATGCGACAGGTGGGCGGCGAGTTTCATCGGCTCCGGCATCGACGCCGGCAGCGGCGGCGCGCCGCGCGTCAACCTCACCACCAGGCGAATCAGCGCCAGCACGAGAATCACGATGCCCAGAGGCTTGTGGATCGACACCAGCGAAAGATAATCCGGCCGAACGGTGGACACCATCCCGACGCCGATGAACAGCATCGCCAGAATGCAGACCGCCATGAGCCAGTGAAGCGCGCGTTGCAGCGGAGTGAAGCGAGCGTGGATCGGGGTCGTCATGGCGTGGCTCCTCCCGCCGGATGGCGCGGATAGTCCTTATCCTCGGCGGTCCGCCGGTTGAACGAGACGGAATAGGCGGCTGAGCGCGCGGCCGGAAACGGGTCGTCCGAGACGTGCATGCCGGACGGCAGCACCGTGGGATCGAAGTTGAGATCGCGGCACGGACCGTCGGCCTCGGGTTCGATCGCGTTGACCACCAGCGTGCCCGCCTCCACCTTGCGACGATCTTCCGGCCAGGCTTTGCTGGGGTCGGCGGTCGGGTCGCCGGGATTGGCGGCGGTGATGACCAGCGTCCAGCGTTGCGGGGCGCTTTGCACCCGCTGCGTGATATCCGTGGCGAGGAAGTCGGGACCCTTTGCCTTCAACTGGTCTGGGGAGACGGCCTCGGGCTGCGCGGCCGGTACGAAGGACCAGCGCACGGGCTGCTCCTGCCCCTGGGCATTCGTGAAGATGAAGCTATTCAGGCTGTTGTAGCGGTCCTGCGCGTACGAGGCCGTCCACGGCGCGCTGCCGGCCCAGCCGACGAACGTGCCGAATTCCGGGTGCGCGGCGACAAAATTCTTCATCGCGTCCGGATCGTTCTTATCGGCCGACGCCTGAAGCAGAGCGTAGAACGCCTGCGGTGTGGCGACCGGGAAGAAGGGCGCGTCGATCATCGCCGTGCGCCATTCGCTTCCATCCGGTCCGACGATGCGCAGGCTGAGGCCTCGCACCCTGACTGTGGCATCCGGCGCTTTAGGGTCGGCCGTGGCGAGGTTGAATCGTCCTGTGACCGGATACGAGCCTTGCGCGAACATGGGCGCTTTGGAGAGGGTCGCGGCTCCGCCGTTCGATTCGAAAGTACCGGTAAAGCAGATGCCCTTGGCATGATTGCGCCGGAAGCCGAGCGCCGCGCCGCCCGGCGGCGCGAGACCGTTGACGATCTTTGCCGGCGTGAGCCGCCCCGGCGAGAGCCAGCCGGCCGTATAGGCGAAGGCCGCGGCCAGCGCGGCCACGACGACTGCAATCAGAACGAGCGAACGGACTGTGGAGGCGTTGGAAGTCGGTCTGTCGGCCATCGATCTCTCCCGATCAATGATTCGGCTGAGTGGAAATCTAGCAGGGTGGGGAGAATAGTGCCATTGGTTGGGGAATCGTGCTTACTCGGTCAAGAACCTTATTCGGCGTCGTGCCAAACGACATGAAGCGGGCGATGGACCATTTGCCGTCCGGTTGCCGTTTAAAAATATCGATCCCCGCCTCATGCGTCACGCTTTCTTCCGCGCCCTTACGGGCGGTGAGCGTCCAAAAGAGCCGCACTACGGCGATATCCCCGGAAACGATGATCTCGCGAATATCCGGACTGTCGTAATGAAGGCTCAATTCGGGCTTCGCCAGCAACGCGGCGAGCTTCGCGCAAAGCGTATCCCGGTTACCATCGAGCACTTCAGGAACGGTTGAAATCAGGTCCGGCGCGAACACATCGCAGACGCCTGCCGCATTGCGGGCATTGAACGCTTGCGCCCAGCCTTGCAGTCGCGCAGTAATGGCCGCTTTGTCCGAACCTGGGTCAGAGCGAGCCGGCGCCACCATGACAATGCCTATTAACACCGCAGCAATCGTAAGCAGGCGTCTGATCATGGAAGGCCTCCAAATCGACAGAATCCGCTCCCACGCAAAAAATAACAACCGCCGCCTCAAGAACTGCAGCCCATTGCCGATATTGCGTTAAGAGTGCTTCCCGGTGAATGTTCCGCTGGCACTACGGACAGGTGTATGCTGGCCAGTCCGTGAACAAAAAGGCATCTCATTGGCCGCATTCAAATTGACCAGATAGCAGGATCTCGTCGGCGTCATCGTCGGGGAAATTGAATGTGGCACTCAAGTCATCTTCGTACGACGGAGACACCGTGATTCGACAATGCCTCGGGGGTTTGTTGCTGGCGCTCAGTTGCGTGGGCAACGCCATGGCTGCGGGCCCCGACTGTTCGCGTTCGTTCACGCTCGCTTTACACGATCACGGTCTGCTCTATTCCGTCGACACGGATACCGGGATCGACAAGGACTTCGCTGACGAACTGATTCGCCGCAGCGGTTGCCAGATCAGAGTCAGCCTGATGTCGCGAGCCCGGATCTGGAAGCTGATTGAATCCGGCGGACTGGATTTCAGCCTGTCGGGCATTACCAACGACGAGCGTAATGAGTACGCGGACTTCGCCTGGTATTTCAGCAACAAGTACTATCTGTTGGTGCGCAAGGACGCTGGAATTCATCGGCTTGCCGACTTCGAGCACAACGACCGGTTTCAACTCGGCGTGATCCGCAGCTTCCGCTATAGCGACTCGGCCAACCGGCTGGTCGACAAGCTGTCGGCCGAAAATCGCGTCAGCCAGGCGGGCGGTCTGGAGCCGCTGTATCAGGCGCTGATTCTCCGGCGCATTCAAGGCATGATCATCGAGCCTTTCGATTACCCTGCAATCGATGAAAAGAAAATCCGCGACGTAACCACCATCGTGGAATTCGACGACCCCGCCGTGCGCCATGGCCTGATCATGTCGAAGAAGGCACTGTCGCCCGCCGAGCGCGAGAAGTGGCGCGCGCTGGTGAATGAGATGCGCGCGGACGGCACCGTGCGGCGCATCTTCGAAAAGTACTTCAAACCTGACCTCGCCGATTCGATGGTCGATTTCAAGACGCAGCCGTGAACTGGGCACGCCTCGTCCTGATTCCGTTTCTGGTCCTCTCCGCCGCGCTGAGCGTGACGTGGATGCTGTGGGACCATGAGCGGCAAGCTGCCCGTCATGAACTGCTGTCCCAGTTCAACTATTCGCTGGGCGACGCGGTCAGCCGCATCGAGCAGCGCATGGGCACGTACGAGCTCTTGTTACGCGGTGTGCAGAGCCTGTTCGCCGCGACAGGCGAGATCGACCGCGCCCGGTTTCGTGACTACGTCGGCACGCTCAATCTCGACGCCAACTTCTCCGGCATCCAGGCGATCGGTATCGTTGCGTGGGTGCCGGCGACGCAAATGGTCGAGCATATCGCGTCGATGCGCCGGCAAGGCGTGCCCGACTACGCGATCGAGCCCAAAGGCTCGCGCGAGGACTACGCGCCGATCATCCAGCGCGAGCCGTTCATCGGCATCAATCGCGCGGCGCCCGGTTTCGATGCATGGGCCGACCCGGTGCGGCGGCGTGCGTTGGAGCAGGCGCGCGACTCCGGCATGGCGACCCTTTCCGGCAAGGTTCGCCTCTCGGTGGACTCCGGCAATGCTCGCCCCGGATTCATCATGTACCTGCCGATCTATGCACGAGGCCAGCCGCAAGACAGCGTCGCCCAGCGCCGCGCGCATCTGGTCGGCTGGGTGTACGCCTCGTTCCGCATGCACGACGTCATCGCCAGCCTGTACGGCGAGCAGCCGCCCGGCCTCACTATCGCGATTTACGATGGCGTCGAAACGTCGGCCGCCGCGCTGTTGCACAAGACGCCTGAGGCGCCCGGTCATCATCGGGTCACGGACATGGCGGCCAACGAATATCTGGTGGTGGGCGGCCATGACTGGACACTCTCGATGAACGCCCAGGACGACTTCAAGGCTCGCTTCGGCCGTAACGCCGCGCTGCCTATCGCCAGCACCGGCACGGGCCTGAGCCTGCTGCTGGCGCTGCTCACCTGGCTGATGATGACCGGCCGCGGCCGCGCGATGCGGCTCGCCTCGGCAATGACAAAAGAATTGCGCGAGAACGAGGAGAAATTCCGCGCGATTGCCGACTGTACGGTCAACTGGGAAATCTGGTGGGGAACCGACGGCAAGCCGCGCTGGATCAACTCGGCGGTGGAGGCGTATATCGGCTATACGGTCGACGAGTGCATGGCCTTACCGGATTTTGCCGGCACCGTGATCTATCCCGCGGACATTCCCCGCGTGGCGCCTGAATTCCAGAAGGCGCTACAGGGTTTGCGCGGCGACGACCTCGAGTTTCGCTGCGTTCGCAAGGACGGCTCGCTCATGTGGCTGTCCGCGTCCTGGGTTCCCATTACCGATTCCAAGGGCGAGTTCATCGGCTTTCGCACGAGCGGCCGCGACATTACCGAGCGCAAGCAGGTCGAGGCTGAACTGCGCATTGCCGCTGTCGCATTCGACTCGATGGAACCGATGATGATCACCGACGCGAGCGCCACTATTCTGCGCGTGAACTCGGCCTTCACCGAATGTACCGGCTATACCGCCGAGGAGATCGTGGGCCAGACACCGCGCGTGCTTCGATCCGGCCGCCACGACGACGCATTCTTCCAGGAGATGTGGGAAGAGATTCACAGTGCGGGCGGATGGCAAGGAGAAGTCTGGGACCGCCGCAAGAACGGCGAGGTGTACCCGAAATGGCTCACGATCTCCGCCGTGATGAGCGACAACGGCACTGTCAGTCACTATGTCGGCACGCATCACGACATTACCGAACGCAAGATCGCGGAAGAGCGGATCAAGGAATTGGCCTTCTTCGATGCGTTGACCCGCTTGCCCAATCGCACCCTGCTTCTGGATCGCCTGAGGCAGGCGATCACGGCCAGTGCCCGCAATGAAGCGTGTGGCGCGCTGCTGTTCATCGACCTGGATCACTTCAAGACGTTGAACGATACCCTGGGTCACGACAAGGGCGATCTGCTGCTGCAGCAAGTGGCGCGGCGTCTGGCAGACAGCGTACTCGAAAGCGACACCGTGGCGCGAGTGGGCGGCGACGAGTTCGTGGTGGTGCTCGGCAATCTGCACAAGAACCGCCAGGAGGCGGCCAACCAGACGGAGGCCGTGGGCGAAAGAATCCTCGCTGTTCTGGGCAGTCCGTATCACCTTGGCAAGATCGAGTACCGCACGAGTGCTAGCATCGGCGCCACGGTGTTCAGAGGGCATCAGGCCTCGATCGACGAACTGCTCAAGCAGGCCGACCTCGCGATGTACAAGTCCAAGGAACGGGGACGCAACGCCGTGCGTTTCTTCGATCCCGACATGCAAACCGTCGTGGTGCAGCGAGCCGCGCTGGAAGCGGGCTTGCGCAATGCCATCGAGGACAATCAGTTCCTGCTCCACTACCAGGCGCAGGTCGTGGGTACGCGCGTGACAGGCGCGGAAGCGCTGGTGCGCTGGCAGCATCCGCAGCGCGGTATTGTGCCGCCCGCCGAGTTCATTCCGCTGGCTGAAGAGACCGGACTGATCGTTGCGCTGGGAAGCTGGGTGCTGGAGGCCGCTTGCGCGCAACTGGCGCGATGGGCTGCGCGGCCCGACATGGCGCATCTCACGATTGCGGTCAATGTCAGCGTCCAGCAGTTCCGCAAAGCCGATTTCGTGGACAACGTATTGACGATTATCGGTCGCACCGGCGCGCGGCCCGACAGGTTGAAACTGGAACTGACGGAAAGCGTGCTGGTCGACAACGTGCAGGACATCATCGAGAAGATGAGTGCGCTGAAAGCGAAAGGCATCGTCTTTGCACTCGACGATTTCGGCATCGGTTATTCGTCGCTGTCCTATTTGAAGCGCCTGCCTTTGGATCAGTTGAAGATCGACCGCTCATTTGTGCGCGATGTCCTGGTCGATTCCAACGACGCCGTGATTGCCAGAACCATCGTGGCGCTTGCGCGCAGCCTCGGTTTGGGTGTGATCGCCGAAGGCGTGGAAACAGAGGCTCAGCGGGATTTCCTCGCTGCAGCGGGGTGCTACGCGTATCAGGGCTATTATTTCTGCCGCCCGCTTCCTATCGAGGATTTTGAGGCGCTGTTGAACAATGTGGAGACACGTCAGTGCGTGGCTGAGCGAACGTGAGAGACGTGGCGTGCCGGCGGTGACGTAGCGTTGCCGCAATCCACGTGCGTTCTTTATGAAAGCCCGCGCTTTTATACGCGGGATTTAGAGCATGTCATTCCAACGTCGTGCAATGCGACGCGTTTTACAGATAGCTGCAGACGTAGTCGAGTGTTTCGATCACGTCGATATCGAAGCGGCTTTTTCCGGGCACCGAGAACGACTCGCCCGCAGCATACGTCTTCCACTCGTCGCTGCCTTCGAGGCGGATGCGGCATTGGCCTGCCTGCACTTCCATGAGTTCCGGCGCGTCGGTGCCGAAGTTGAGCGCGCCCGGCAGGATCACGCCAAGCGTTTTGCGCGTGCCGTCGGCGAACAGAACAGTGTGCGAGACGCACTTGCCGTCGAAATAGACGTTGGCTCGTTTAACAATGGAAACCTGATCGAATTGCGTTGCGGCCGTCATGCCAATCTTCCTCTGGGTTGTCGTGAATGGATGCGTTTGCGTGGACTTCAGGTCGGACCTTCGGGTCGGACGCGAACCCGCCATCATACAGGCGGCCAGTGGCGTCAGACGCCGATTGCGCGGAAAGAAATGGAGATCCACGGGCCGCCGTCAAACACCGTCTAGCCGAAGATGTTCAGATGTTCAGCCAGGATCGTGCTGCCAATGCCGATCAGCACGATGCCGCCCGCCAGTTCCGCGCGCCTGCCCGCCACATGCCCGATGACGCGGCCGAGCATCACACCGATCGTGACCATCGCCATGGTGGCGAGACCGATCGCGGCGGCAGTGGAATAGATGTTGACGTCCACGAAAGCGAGACCCGCACCGACCGCCATCGCATCGATACTCGTGGCAAAGCCGGTCAGCGCCAGCAACCAGAACGAATGAGCCGACGGTTTCGTCTCCTCGACTTCCTTGGTGTTGAAGCTGTTGAAAACCATGCGCGCACCGAGGACCAACAGCAGCGAAAACGCGATCCAGTGATCCCATGCCGAGACGTATTGCGCTGCGGCTTTGCCGAGAAACCATCCGACCAGGGGCGTGAGTGCTTCGATGACGCCGAAGATAAGTCCCGTCCTGACAGCCTCGCGCCAATGAGGACGATTGAGCGTGGCGCCCTTGCCGATTGCGGCCGCAAAGGCGTCGGTGGACATGGCGAAAGCAAGGAACAGCGTGGCGACAGGATTCATGAGAGGAGGGCTCGTGGTCGGGCGGAAAACCGCGACACACCGCCGCGCCCGACCGGTCGCGTGGTGTGTCGATGGTCTTGCCAACCAAAGGGCTACCTGCACCACGGTCTGCGCGACCGAGAATGTTGATGCAGGCGCTTCTGGGTAGAAGCCGGCTACTCCCCAAAGACAGGTGCGAGCATACCACGCCGAAAGGCTTATGTAATGATGCTTGCGTCTTGCATCTCTGCCCCGGAAATAAATCGGTCGCTACTTCACGTATCAGTAGCGTGGCAAACGGCCGATGGTATATGTTGAATTAGCGGCACGCCGTGCTTTAGGGAAGACAGGTCACGTTCGCGGAAGGCGGGTACGCAACAAAACATCAGAACAATAAGAAGGTGCGTTAAGCATCGGGGATGGGAAGCACGTTTTTCGTACGAAAGTTGCTTCCGCGATGCTGGCTATTGGGGGCGCAGGCGACTCCTCGAAAAACGAGGCCTGATAAAAGCATGAAGCGGTTCCGCACGTGCGTCGGCCCAAGCCGTATGTTGCGCCGCGAGAACGCGAAACTGGAGCGAGACATGAGCCAGTCAGTATCCGCCGCGCCCGATGCGGGCCATTCCGGCGGGCGCGGGCATCACCGCCCGGCGATGCCCGCACTCGCGCTTGCAGCATTAGGTGTGGTGTATGGCGACATCGGCACCAGCCCACTGTACACGCTGCAGACGGTGTTCAATCCAGTGAACGGGCTGTCGCTCAACGCGCTGAATGTGGTCGGCATTGTGTCGCTGATCGTCTGGTCGCTGATCATCGTCGTCTCGCTCAAATACGTCACGTTGATTCTTCGCGCCAACAATCACGGCGAGGGCGGGATCATGGCGTTGCTGGCGCTGGCCGCGTCGTCGGTTTCTGCGCGGCCGCGCTTGCGTCGCACGTTGCTGGGCATCGGCATTATGGGCGCGGCGCTCTTTTACGGCGACAGTGTAATTACGCCGGCGATCTCGGTGCTGAGCGCGGTAGAAGGTCTCGAAGTGGCCGCGCCGTTCCTTAAAACCTGCGTGATTCCCGTGACGCTGGTTGCGCTGGTCACGTTGTTCCTGATGCAGAAGCATGGCACGGCCGGTATCGGCATCGTGTTCGGACCGGTGATGGTGCTCTGGTTCATCGTGCTTGCCGTGGCGGGCGTCGTCAACATGATGCGGGCGCCCGCGATTCTCGTTGCGCTCAATCCGCTCACGGGACTGGCGTTCTGCCTGCATCATCGGTGGCTCGCGTTCGTTGCTTTGGGCGCGGTCGTTCTGTCGTTGACCGGCGCGGAAGCGCTATATGCCGACATGGGGCATTTTGGCGCGAAGCCGATCCGGCTGACGTGGTTCGGCCTCGTGTTTCCAGCACTCGCGCTGAACTATCTGGGGCAGGGCGCGTTGCTGCTTGCCGATCCGGGCGCGCTGCAAAATCCGTTCTACAAACTGTTTCCGCAATGGGCGCTGTATCCGATGATCGTGCTCTCGACGGTCGCGACCGTGATCGCGTCGCAAGCCGTTATCTCGGGTACGTACTCGATGACGAAGCAGGCGATGCAACTCGGCTTTCTTCCGCGCATGAACGTCGTCTATACCTCGGAAAGGGAGATGGGGCAAATCTACGTGCCGGGCATCAACTGGACGCTATTAGCTGCTGTCGTGGCAGCGGTGGTCGGCTTCGGTTCATCCACGGCGCTCGGTTCCGCGTACGGTATCGCCGTGACGGGCACGATGCTGATCACGACCATCCTGACGTTCTTCGTCATTCGCTATGCGTGGCACTACAACTGGTTTCTATGCGTGTTCGCGACCGGCTTCTTCTTCTTGATCGACGCGGCATTTTTCTCCGCGAACCTGCTGAAGCTGATGGAAGGCGGCTGGTTCCCGCTTCTGGTCGGACTGATCATCTACACGATCATGGCGACCTGGGGACGAGGCTGGGAGATGATGCGCGCCGAAGCGCGCGTGAGAGCCGGGACGACGCCGCTCAAGCCATATCTCGCGACACTGCTGAAGGAATCGCCGATTCGTTGCGGTGGCACGGCGATCTTTCTTTCGCCGGATCCTGATGGCGTGCCGCATTCGTTGATCAACAACCTGATGCATAACCGCGTGCTGCACAAACGGGTTGTGTTCGTGACGGTGAACAACGAGGAGATACCGTGGGTGCCTGCCAGCGAGCGTGTGAGCGTGCATCCACTCGATTCTGAATGCTACCAGGTCACAATCACATATGGTTTCATGGATGAAGTCGATCTGCCGCGCGCACTTGAAGTTTGCAGGGCGTACGGTTTGTCATTCGAGCCGGCGGAGACTTCCTACTTTCTGAGCCGCGCGACTCTCGTGCCGACTCGTGATAGCGGCATGGCGATGTGGCGAGAGCGTTTGTTCTCAGTCATGTTGCATAACGTGGGTAACGTCGCGGCTTATCTGAAGCTGCCGGCCAATCGAGTGATCGAGTTGGGGGCACGGGTGGAGATTTGAGGATTGCCTAAGAACGCGAGCAAAAAAACTTTGACCGCGGACGGGACAGAATCAAATATTCACTTTGCTTTTAATTCGGAATACACTGGATTTTCCATTCTCCCTACCTTACCCGCTAGTCTTCAGTAACAGATGTTTTTGTCGTGCTCCGCGAGCCGAAGCAAGCCGAGTCGGCTCGTGGCCAACACCAATTGAACGGGACGACTCATCATGGCTGATACGAGCTACATGGCACGAAAATCCGTCGCCGATATTGTGGGAAGCGCCGACGCGGATGAAGGCCATTCACTATCGAAATCACTCGGCGCCATCAGCATTACCGCGATGGGTATCGGCGCCATCATCGGCGCCGGCATCTTCGTTCTGACGGGCACCGCCGCCGCGCAATTCGCGGGCCCGAGCATCGTCTTGTCGTTCGTGCTCGGCGGCATTGCGTGCGCGTTCGTCGGTCTCTGCTATTCGGAATTGGCTGCCATGTTGCCGGTGTGCGGCAGTAGTTACACGTACACGTATGCGACGCTGGGTGAAATTTTCGCGTGGATCATCGGCTGGGACTTGATCCTCGAATACGCGATGGGCGCGGCCACGGTCGCGGTTGGATGGTCCGGTTATATCGTCAGCTTGCTGCATAACGTGGGCATCAGTATCCCGCCTGTTCTAGCCACTGCACCCGGCACCGTCATCAAGCTAGCCGATGGCACCACCGCGACGGGCATCGTCAATTTGCCCGCTATAGTGATCATCGCGATTCTGACCACCATGCTCGTGCTCGGTACGAAAGAATCGGCGCGGCTCAACAACATCATGGTGGCGGTCAAGCTTGTCGTGGTGGTGGCCTTTATCGCGCTCGGCGTGTTTTTCATCAAGCCGGCGAACTGGCATCCGTTTATTCCCGCGAATACCGGCGAGTTCGGTAACTTTGGCATGAGCGGGATTCTGCGCGGCTCGGCCGTGGTGTTCTTTGCGTTCATCGGCTTCGATGCGGTTTCCACGGCGGCGCAGGAAGCGAAGAAACCGCAGCGGGACATGCCGATCGGTATTCTGGGGTCGCTGATCATCTGCACGATTTTGTACATTCTCGTTGCAGGTGTGCTCACTGGGCTCGTGCCTTACGCTGAGTTGAATGTTCCTGATCCGATCGCCAAGGGTGTGGATGCCATCGGCTTGAACTGGTTCTCGATTCTGATCAAGATCGGCGCGTTGACCGGATTGACCACGGTGATTCTCGTTCTCCTGTACGGGCAGAGCCGCATTTTCTTCACGATGTCGACAGATGGTTTGCTGCCGCCTCTTTTCGCGCGAGTTCATCCGCGTCTTCAGACGCCTTATTTGAGCCAGATTCTGATTGGCTCGGTCGTGGCGATTGTCGCGGCGCTGACGCCGATCAGCGTGCTGGGAGAGATGGTCAGTATCGGTACTTTGTTCGCGTTCATTCTTGTGTGCGGCGCGGTGATTTATTTGCGGCGCAGTGACTCGGATGCTTCGCGTCCTTTCAGGGTTCCTGGGGTGCCGGTCGTGCCGGTTCTGGGGATTTTGTTTTGCCTGCTGCTCATGGCCGGGCTGCCGCTTGTCACGTGGGTGCGGCTTGTTGTGTGGCTTGTGATCGGCATGACTATTTACATGTCTTATGGACGCAATCATTCGAGGTTGCGCTATCCGGAGCGGCATTGAGAAAGCGGTGGCGCTGGATTGGCGCTATGGCGAGTATTTCTCACATAGCGATGAAAAATGCTCGTTTGGTGGGCAAGGTCAGTCTTCGTAGACTGGAAGTGTGAGGTGTGGCCGCGGCGATGTTGTGGTGCGCCGTGGCTGCTCCTGGTTTATGAGGAGGTTTATCGTGGATATGACCTTGTTCGAGATTCCGGCTGTTGTGGTTGTTTTGGGTATCGTGGGTGTTGTGGTGGTGAGGGCGTTTGCCTCTTCGCGCGTGGATGACATCGACGTTTTTATGCGACGGCATATGCCGGATGAGCGGGAGGGGAGTTAGAAGGGGTACGGAATGCCTATTTGGTCTCATTGATACGCGGGTTGGTTGTAGGCGACGTCCTTGCCGCTCGCATTAGCGCGTGGCGCCACTGTACGGGCAGAAGCACGCTCACTAAACGTACGAACTGATGCGCTGTATCGTCCGAAGCTGCCCCAAACGCTTTGCGTGAAGGGAGATCTCCTTGGTATGCTGAAGCGTAACGACGGACATCCATCGTCGTGTCTTGTTGTTTTGCGGCGGTCTGTGACAAGCTATCGTCAATCGTTGGCCTCGAGTTAAAAAGTGATTGATTTGTCTTTGCCGACATTCAAGCATCGGCTCGGCCAGCGCCGTTGATCAAATATGCTTTCTCATCGATCCAGCTAGGGCATGTATTTGTCTGCCACGCGGCCTGTATATCTTAAGGCGTTGTTTGCTCAAATTATAAAACCTCGCGCGTTCCAATGATCTCAGTCGACGTACGTCCTTAAATGATCCTGCAAGCCTGAGATCAGTAAGCAATCGCGTTCTGGTTATCTCGAACTCCGACAAAACGTCTGCAGTAAATCCAATGCATAGCAAATCTTCTCGGTGACCCACAGCGCATCCACTGAATGCGAGTGATTTCGACGAAATGCTCGTTAGAATGCACTGCTTGACATCATACTTTTTGTGTCTCGTGGGTTTGTTTCAGACCTTTATGCGGAATGAGGAGAGATTTGATCGAAAGTGGTGTTGCAGATTGCGGCGTTCTATGAGAGTTCGCAAACCGTGTGGTCAGCTTGTGCAAACAACTGGTGGGTTGAGTATGGTATAGACCGCCCTTATCCGCAAAAACGCTTCCCCGCTTCATGCCACTGTTAAGTGAGTAATTTATATCTTCAAAGGCCCCCGTGCTGAAGTAAAAAAGCATGGTTACGTGTTTTGGCGAAAAGATCGGCCGCATCGGTTGGGGCATCGACAGGCAGTGCGCGCGCCAGGCCGCTTTGTTCGATAGCCGATGTCGCACAGATTAAGCGTCTGCTGATTTCGATCCATGCCGGCTATATTCGCCAGTCGCAGCGCGAAACTTTCCTTTAACAATGGACCCGTTCGTCGCTCGCAAAATACAACTTGCAGGCGGTCGCGACCAAATCGTCCGCCTTATCGAGGATCTGTGGTATGTTGCCAACCTTACCCAAAGTTACCATCTGGCCGACGGAAGCTAAAAAGTGCTACGCCGTAAAACCTATCTCGTTACTGGCGCCCGCGGGTTTCTGGGAACGGCATTGTCCGCACGCCTGCGCGCCGAGGGCCACATCGTTAGGGCCGGAGTTTCAGCGGCCCCTATTCGAGATTGTGAAGTGGCGTGCCCGCTCACTGCATCTGTTTCGGAGTGGCAGAGCGCGATTGAAGGTTGTGACGGAGTTTTCCACCTCGCGTGGTCGACCGTTCCTGGATCCGCTAACAAAGCTCCCCTGAGTGACCTCGAAACTAATTTGCTGGGGACCGTTCGCCTACTTGAGGCAATACGGCAACAACCGAACACCAAGATCCTTTTTGCATCATCGGGTGGAGCGGTCTACGGGACGCCGACAAGAATACCGATCGACGAAGACCACTCCCGAAGTCCCCTAGGAGCATACGGCGCTGCGAAGCTCGCCGCCGAAACTTATTTAGACGTGTACCGCCGGCAATGGCAAGTGGACGCGAGAATTATGCGGCTCAGCAACCCATACGGGCCGGGACAAAATATTAACGGAAATCAAGGCGCGGCTACAATATTTGCAGCTCGCGCCGTTAAGCAACAAACCATCGATATTTGGGGCGAAGGGGATATCGTTCGGGACTACCTTTACATAGACGATGCGATTGACGCATTTTCCAGATTCATGAATACAGACGCTGCAGTATTTGAAAATGCGATGCCTGTATTGAATGTCGGCTCCGGAAAAGGAATATCCTTGAACGAAATAATTTTGACGATTGAGAGAATTCTCAAGAGGAAAATAAAAGTTCAATACAGTCCATCGCGAGGATTTGACGTCGACGTGAATGTTCTGGACGTCACCCATGCCTACCATTTGATTGGGTGGCGCCCGAAGATCGGCTTCGCTCAAGGGATGGCACAATGCCTTGCATACCTGAAGGAATCCCTTTCTGTGACACCACAGTGATTTGAAGATGCCGACCATAAGCGCCATAATCCCGCGGTTTAGCCAAGCTCGGCATGTTGAGCAAAGTGTCATCAACGCTCTGACGCAGAGATTACACGACATCGAATTTATTGTTGCAGACAACCGATCAACTGATCGACCTGATAAAGCACCAGCGTCATTTCGCTCAAATATTAAATTCCATTTTATTCAAGCAGAGAAGTCGAAAGTTGAACGGGTACGAAATAATGATGTGATTAGTTGCGCCCGATTTTCGCACGTCCTCGACGCTGATGACTCAATGGCTCCAACCACCTTAGCCGAATCGCACGACGCGCTCTCGTCCGACGTTCAAGAGGGATTTGGCTTGAAGGGCAATAGAAGCGGTGCCGGAACGTGTTCACTGAAAAAGAGACTATCATCGAGGCGAAATTCAAAACGCAACATAGCCCGACGGTAGCATCGGATATATAATTGATTTCACAATCGCCTCATGAACTCTTGGATTAAGACGCTCCGGACGAAATTCACCGGCAAGTCAGCAATAAGCGGAGCCATCCCGCGTGTGTTGAATTTCGTACGGGATAGGGCAATTCTGGAAAGGAGCGATCACTTTGATCGAGGTTTCTACCTGAGCCAGAACAAGGACGTGGCCGCGTCCAAAACCGACCCGGTTAAACATTATTTGGCGCACGGAGCCTTTGAAGGGCGTAATCCAAACCCAAATTTTGATAGTGCAGCGTATCTGCGCAAATATCCCGACGTTGTGGCCGCCGGGATCAATCCACTGGTTCACTACGTCAGGTTTGGAGAGGCTGAGGGTCGCACAGCGACCCCGGATGCGGCGCGAGCACGGGACGGACGAGGTAGCTCTCTTGAGATAATCGAGAGCGCCGAGCGCGGTAAGACAACCGATGCAAACTCTGCGGGAGTGCGACGCGCGCGCAATATTCGAGAGAGCGATCGCAAAAAGGTAGCTGACTCGGGTCTTTTCAGCGCCACATACTACCTGGATACTTACGCCGATATCGCGGTCGCAAAAATCGATCCGCTCGACCATTTTATGGATCAAGGTTGGCGCGAAGGTCGACGCCCGAATCCAACCTTTGATCTTGGATGGTATGCGGACCAATGTCCCGATGTCTTGAAGGCGGGCATCAATCCGCTAATACATTACATCGATCACGGAAAGGCAGGCGGTTTCGAAAGTGGGCCGAATCCCATTATCTTCGAAGCCGCCCGCAAGATGATCGCGGAAGCAGGAGCTATTGAGCCCAGCATTTTGCTCGACAATAGGTTGCTCGAACCGGAATCGCTGTACATCAATCACAGCAATCGCGGGTCGCCTGTCCTTCGGGCATGGCAGAAACTGTTCGCAAGCTTGGAGCGGCCCTTCGATTATGTGATTGCGATTCCGTGGCTTGTTAAGGGCGGGGCGGACCTCGCCGCATGCAACTCTGTCAGAGCGGCGATAGAAAAGCATGGTCAGGCTTCAATCCTTCTGTTGCTTACCGACCACGATCGGCGAGAGGCTGAATATTGGCTTCCCGCGGGAACAAACATTTGCGTGATTTCAGATTACGACAAAGAATTGTCCAGATCGGATCGCGCCAAGATTGTCGAAATGTTGATAACGGCTATGCGACCTAAGGCCGTCTTGAATGTCAACAGCGGCGCCTTATGGGAAGCGACGGCTAAAAAGGGCGGCGCTCTTTCCAGCGCAACCGATATATATGCATACCTTTTTTGTCGCGACTACCTTCCCGATGGACGTGCTGCTGGCTACGCTGACTCGCATTTTCGTGAGGCTCTCCCTTTTCTAAAACGCGTCTATTTTGACAACACTTCATTTCGCAACGAGCTGGTGGATCAATATGGAGCACCGCCGTCGCTTCAAGCGAAAATGACCACGCTCCGTCAGCCAATGTCAACCGAAGCCGATCGCGATCATCAAGGGGGACCGGCAACGAGGGATGCAGTCATTTGGGCTGGAAGATTCTGTGAACAGAAAAACATTGACTTGCTGATTGAAATCGTAACGCAAGCGCACGAATTCTCGTTTGATGTCTTTGGCTACGGCGATGATGCCTGGACGGAAAAACTGGAAGCGGCGGCGGCCACCCTTTCCAATTTGCGTTTGATGGGCCCGTTCAGCTCCACGTCTAATCTGCCTCTTGAAGATTACAACGCCTTTCTATTCACGTCCTTGTGGGAAGGGCTACCGCTGACCTTGGCTGACATAGCCTTAACTGGTATTCCAATTGTCGCGTCTTCTGTTGGCGGCGTGCCAGAACTCGTGACAGACGATACTGGCTGGTGCGTTTCCGACTATCGGTCCGCCGAGGGATACATTCGGGCACTCGAAGAGATCAAATCCCAGCCGTCGTCAGCGACTAAAAAGGGAATAGCAATGCGCGCGCATGTTCGCACCACGCACTCTTGGTCGCAATTCTACTCGGCAATATGTGAATCCCCATCGTTCCTGGACTGACTCAACATGCAGAACTTTGACATCACTGCCGTGATCAACGGCCACAAAGAAGGGTTGATGGCCCTGTCGTCACTGAGAAGTTTGACGCGAAATGCCGAGGTAGCGCGTGCGCGCGGCATTGCGGTTCAGTTGATCGCCATATTAGATAAGCCGGACCAGCTTACTCGTGAGATTTTCGAGAGCTTTGCATTAATGCATCAGGACATAGAGCTGAAGATCGTCCTCCTGGGCGATCTAGGTTATGCGCGAAATGAAGCTGCTGTATTAGCTTCGGGAAAATGGATATGCTTTCTTGACGCAGACGATATTTGGTCCGACAGTTGGATCGCCGATGCCTATGCTGCGGCTGAAAGTGAAGACGGCAAGCGTGAAGTAGTTTGGCATCCAGAAATCAACGTATATTTCGGCACGAGCCCTCATATCTACTTACACCGCGATATGGACGACCCGCGGTTCGATCTATCGACGCTTGCGTACATCAATCCTTGGACTGCCTTAGCGTTCGTCTCCACCAGCTTCTTACGCCGGACGCCATACTGTGGGACCGATCTAGTGCGCGGAATTGGCTACGAAGACTGGAGTTGGAACATTGAGGTTCTTAATCAGGGTGCTGTCCACAAAGTGGTACCCGGATCGACACATGCGATCCGGACGAAGCCGGTTTCCCTTGTCAGTCAAACGACTGCAGCCGGTTGCATCCCCCGGCCGACTGACTTTTTACGCCGAATGATTGGTAGGCGCCATCACGCATTCCTACAGCGTGCCGCCCGGGATGCGGTCGAGGAGACTAGCTACGCGTAAGACAACACAGCTCTAACGGAGGAGACCGTCTAGGCCTATGCCGTCGATTGGCTAACGCTAGCCTCATACGCCTCCAGCACTTCCTCCGCCGGACCGAACATTTTGGCGCGTCCTTTATCCATCCAGAGAGCTTTATCGCAAGTTTTTCGGATGGTTGCATTGTCGTGCAAAGCGAGCACGACAATTTCGGATCGCTCATGAAGTTCAGCCAGCCGTCTATTGGCCTTATCTTTGAACGACGCATCTCCTACACCCATAACCTCGTCAAGTAGCAAAATTTGCGCGTCAACCGCAGTGGAAATTGCGAATCCGAGCCTTACCTTCATACCCGTCGAATACGTTCTAATCGGTAAATCCAAAAAATCCCCGAGTTCAGAAAACGCGGCTATTTCACTCTGCTTTTCATTGATCTCATCCTCTCCCATTCCCAGAAGGAGACCCCGAAGGCGCATGTTTTGCCATCCGGTCGAGTTCTCGTCCATTCCCAGACTTATATCCAAAAGCGGTACAGACTTCCCCTCGGTCTCCACTGAGCCCGCTGTTGGCGGGTAAATACCTGCCATTACACGCAAAAGCGTCGATTTCCCCGCCCCATTATGGCCGATCAAACCGATACGATCGCCTGCCTTGATCGAGATCGTGAGATCGTTTATTGCCCGAAGGATAACAGTGTCGGGCCGCTTGTTAACTTCGGCACCGCGACTCCGCAACGAAGCAATCCGTTTTTTCAGTGAGCGCCCCTGCACACCATAGATTGGTATGTCGAGCGTAGCGTTGGTTAGCTGAATATGTGCCATCATTAAACCCAATACGGAATTCGCTTAGCATATCGTCCCGTGACAAACAAGGCAAAGCTCCATCCGACGATCGCAAGAGCAATACCGACCGCCCACGTTATGTCGCTTGGAAACACCCCAGTTAGCGGGTCGCGAACCAGACTCATCATGTAAGTCAGCGGATTATAATCAACAACCCATCGGAAACGCGTCAGCGATCCTGGTTTGTAGATAATTGGTGTTACGTAAAAAGCAACTTGGATCATTGCTGCGATTATCTGCGGAAGATCTCTGAAACGAGCAGACACAAGAGCTACCACCATCGCGATCCACGCCGCATTAAGCAAAAACAAGACAAAACCCGGTAGAAATAGCGGCAGTGTTGTATAACTTTTAACGCCAAAGACAATAAGCAAGACAACAATTATCAGCAAGTTATGGCCGAAGATGATTATGTTGCGCCAGACGACTTGGAGGATGAATACTGTTTTTGGAGTTGAAATCTGACGTATATAGGTGGCACTAGAGATGTAAGCGAGAGAGCCTTCGGTAACTATCTGCGAAAACATCGTCCAAAAAATAATGCTCACGGCAAGAAACGGCAGATACTCCCCCATCTTCTGCCCAAACAAGGTCCCATAAACGAGACCAATCGAGGTGATCATGACGCTTGTACTGATTGTCAGCCAAAATGGCCCGATCCGTGAACGGGCATATCTTTGCCGAATTTCGAGCCATCCAAGTAGCATCCAGAGGCGCCATCGAATTAAGCTCGCGCCCAAATCCTTGATTGCAAAATGCATTAGCTAGTATCACGTAATATTTACGAAGGCCTTTCATAGGTCTGTTCTTGCAAATGCGACGGCACTTGTAAGATCGGCAATTGTAACGTATGGAAGTCGGGGCGGCGCACGCTCGCCGACCCACGCAGCGCAAAATAGCGGCCTAAGCTGGTGTTGAAGCGACGACTCAGTCGTGGCTAGACGACGACGGCATCGCGCGAGAGGTCGCGCCGTTCCCTATGACCCTCCCTCGCACTCATTTGTCGGCGCAAGGCGGTGCAGTCCGCAGAAGTGCTGATAGTCATCGACCGCCGAGTAGATTCCTCCGGATCAGAAAGGATTTCCTCCGCTGACGCTTCTGGCGGTAACGGCAGGCAGTGTTCCGCCGTCTGGCAAGGGCACGAACGGACTACTCAACCAGATCAGCGCCGGCGTGCAATGGTTCGAGGTAGGCGGCCAGCCTCCATCAGATTAGCTTTCGTAAACATCTTTCGTCTTACGCGTTTGGGTTTTTGACGATAGAAAACGAAGGACTACGCCTGATCCTCGAATAGCAGGTTCATCGACCCATGTGGTAAATGGACCTGCTATAAGGTAAGTAAGCAAGATCGTAAAAATGGTGCTCGCGCCAGCTGCCAATGGGCGTGGCGCGAAATGATCTGCAAGCCAACTGAATAGCCAAAGCCCCGCGCTGGAGAATATCCCGATGTGCAGAAGGTAGAACGAATATGAGCGCCTGCCGAGTTCACTGAACCGCTCAAAGATGCGGGCGATTTCGGCATTGCAAAGGACAGAGTAGAAGGCAAGTGTAGCGGCGATCGCGTTGACTACATAGAGAGGCCATCTGATCGGCAACCACGCGATGGCAGTAGTTATCGGTTGATGAAAAGCGGATCCGGGATGGTAACTACCGAGATACGCCGACATTGCCACCAGCACGAATGCTGCTGAATTCGAAAGGGATCTGGCCGGCATCTCAGCTATCCACATCCCCACAAGGAACAATGAAAGGCATACGCCCGTCCGGTCCGTTGTCGCGTACATGGCGGCCATAACAAGTATGTACACGAGCCAACGAAAAGGGTTTCCTTTGGCAAGAAGGCAGACTGCAAATACAAGCAGAGATCCGAAAAATTCGACTCGCATGGTCCATGCTGGTGGATTATATGAAGGCAGAGACGCGCCAGAAACGAAATTGGTCCACATGCCTTCGTGTGTCGCGTCTATAAGGGAAGGCGGCATGTTAAAGAATGAGTGTGCCCAGTCGCTTGAGGTGGCGATCTGGTTATGCATAAGGCCAAGCTTCATAAGTACGCAATTGATGAGCGACACGAGAAGGACGGCCGGCATAAGCCTGAAGTATCGTTTTACGAACATGCCACGAACCAGCGTGTCGTCACCGGTAAGCGAGTACTTGATCGACAGAACGTATCCGCTCAATACAAAGAATACGCATACCGAGAAATTTCCAGCATAAAGAATCGGAATGGGCGAACTGAAAACCGCACTCTCCAAATTCGAAGCCGCGCCAATACCGTGGAGCGCCGGATAGAAAAAGAGTGCCGCATGCGACAAGACGACGATGATTGCGGCAACACCGCGGAGGCCGTCGAGCGCATGATTGCGGTCAGAAGTTGGCGACACGGAAACCCTTCAAGGTATAGACACGTAGCGCATATTACCAGCGTCGCCTTTCTGCACTTCAGAAGCGATATGTCGCCGTCGTCACGTGTGCTCCTGTCGCAAGACCCGACGAGCCATCCTTGCCCCAGTCCTGCTTGATCTGGTAGTAGCGCTAGGACAGCGAAAACGGCCTCCGATCGAGGTGGACGCCGGCAATGTATTCGAACTGCATCCGCGTTTGGTGTGAGAGGTGATGCCACTCGTTATCGAGCGCGTACAGCGATTCGTGCCATTTCTGCCAGCACGCCCACGCAGCGCCCGCGGCGGAGACTCGGTAGCCCCGCCAGATATTCCATCCTTTCTTGGTCTGGGCCAAATGTGGCAAGCGAATCACCTCAACCTCATAAGGATGGTCGACAACAGAGTCGCTGAACGGTGGCCATTCACCGAGCCTGCGCCTGACAAAAAATTCATCGCAAGCTACTTCCAAGTAAAAGTTCATTCGACGTGTAATATTGAATCGCTTCCATGATAGCCGTGGGCATGTTGTAACATGCAGCGCATCGCAACTTTCCTTAAAACCGCGCTATGCTCAGCTTCTCCCACGGTAGAATCCTGAAGTCCATACAAGAACTCACGAGTGGGGCCAATCGATGGCCCGAGGACTTCAGGCCTGAGGTGGACTTTCTTCGGCAATTTGGAGATGCCACGCTAGCTATCGATGGGGCACCGCCGCCCGAGGGAAAGAATCAGGTTGGTTTCATTGGACGCGACCCCGCCTCGGGGCGATCTTTCGCGAACGTATTCGGCACCCTTCCAGCGCGCAAGGGGAAGACGAAATATAAAGTCGTGTGTTTCTTTACGGGAGACAATGAATATGCCGAACACGCGGCACGATTGCGAAGTACTCTTGAGCGCTTTGGGGTTGACCATGAATTTAAGGAAATCAACAGTATGGGAGCGTGGGAGTTGAATTGCGCGTATAAGGCGAAATTCATCCTCGAATGCTGGGGAAATTCGGATGTTCCGGTTGTGTGGATTGATGCCGACGCGACCATTGAAGCTAATCCGTCTCTTTTCCAGTCAGTCAACGCAGATTTCGGTGTTCATAAGTGGCATGGCAAAACGAATGACGAACAGGGTTGGCAGTTCGCCTCAGGCACTTTGTATTTCGGGAAGTCTGAAAACGCCCGGAAGCTGTTAGAACAATGGATCCTTCGTTGCGAAGCAGACCCGGCCACTTGGGATCAGGAGCATCTTTGTTCCGCTTGGTGTGATGTAAGCAGTGTCATTTCTCTGAAGACAGTCTGGTTGCCAAGGTCTTACCTTCAGATTTCGGATGCTCGCGAGTTTGTGTCGCCTGTCATAAAACACTGGCAGGCTTCGCGAGTTTCCAAGGCCGATGGCCGCGCACTCAATGTCAGCGCTCGCACGTACACAGAGGATGGGATTCAGGATCGCTTGAAAAATCGACTTTGGCGTACGGTTGAAGAAGGATTCTGGATTGCGGAGGGAACGAGGCACATTAAGCCGGAAATTGGCACTGATTTTCCCGAAGGATTCGACGTTCGTGCGGCGCTTCGGAAGTCGATTGGTGATAAGTTCCCCGTGTTGGAGGTCGGGTGCGGCGTAGGTCGAATCGCTTCGCTGTTTGACAAAAATGAATACCTTGGGGTTGACATAAATCCTAATGCGATTGCGCAAGCTCGTCGATCACTTCCAGGTCACAACCTTAGGATCACGGATCACGGCCTTCAGTATCCAGATGCGCCCGCAGCATTAATTTATACGGTTCTGCTTCACGTTTCAGATGAAGCGATTGGTCCGCTTCTTTCAGAGGTGGTCAAACGCCGCGAGCGGGTGATTATTGCCGAATTGATGGATACTCGATGGCGGCGTGATGGCAGTCCCCCTGTATTCAATCGTAATGCGGAGGACTACATTCTAATAATGGCAAAGCTGGGCTTTACATTCTCCGCATATGAAAAATACGCATATGAACGCTACGAGAATCAAGGCAGACCGCAAGATACGCGGATTACGTTCCTGCGCTTCGATCGCCTTTGATAAGAACCGGATGTCACCATCAGCACATGCGCTCCCGTTGCGAGGTCCGGCGAGCCGTTCTTGCCTCAGTCCTACTCGATCTGGTAGCAGCGATAGGACAACCAGAACGGGCCCGATTAGTGCGCGCGCCGACGACGTACGCTAGGCATCGTTCGTGTTGTCGACCACTTTCGGCCGCAGGTCGCCCTGGAGCTCTGGTCGTCCCTGAAATGCAACATGCTCTGCTCTCCAGGTCAAGGATATCTTGCGCGCACGCAGGGAGGCTGTTCGACACACTGTTACGTCGAGAAATCCACAAGTTTCATCTGGCAAATGAGTTATATTCGAAAGGTACAGATTACAAGGAACGCAGGAGAAATGGACCCCCGCATGACCCGATCAGAAGACGAACTCACCGACTATCGAACTCAACACAACGATTTCTGGCGTAATGTCGAGCGTCCCGGCAAGCCTAATACTAGCCTCGATGAGGTCGCCACGTTAATTTCGACGACCTGCGGCCCGAGAAGCGTCCTAGACATCGGGGCAGGTAACGGCGATCTTGTAGCCGCACTTCTAAAACGAGGTATCGACGCAAGCGGAATCGACATATCTGACGTCGTCGTTTCGCGCAACAACGACAGATTGCCGGGCTATTTTTCGCAAGGGACGGTTCTTGCACTGCCGTTCGCTGACGAGTCCTTCGAGACGCTGGTTTCTGTTCACTGTATAGAATGCCTTACTCCGAATGATGTCCCTGCGGCCCTACAGGAATTGTATCGGGTCACCCGACGCTCTCTTTTTTTAAAGATTGCAAGCGTGCCACCAGACGGTGAACACCTGCAACTGATAAGTGAAGGGAGGGCGTGGTGGGAAGCCAGATGCTTCGAGGCGGGATTCCGCAAGCATCCGCATTTCTATACGGTCAATCCATACGAGTCCTTAAACGGCGATCACACGACGTTCATTATCCCGCTGGAAAAGATTCCAAATCTCGCACACGCAACTTATCCATTGGCAGCGCTGCGGGAGGAGCGCGACTTGCATATGGATATGTTACGAGAACATGGTAGTCGCTCAGACGCACATGTCGATCGCTACAACTTCGCTTGTCGCTATATTCGACCGGGCGACATCGTTATCGACGCCGCATGTGGTCTTGGCTATGGATCATATATCGTCCACAATTTAACAAAGTGCACAAAGGTCACTGGTATCGACGGTAGCGCATATGGGGTGAACTATGCGACCTCTAACTTTGGCGCTGCCGATAAGATAATCTTCACCGAGGGATATCTTCCGAATTGCCTGGGGAACATTCCTGACGATAGCGTTGATACCGCTATAAGCTTCGAAACGCTTGAGCATGTTGAAGACCCCGTCGCGTTACTTAACGAATTTCATCGCATCCTGACACCCGGTGGACGCTTGATAGTCAGCGTCCCTCACGATTGGAGCGACGAAAGCGGATTTGATCCGAATCCATTCCATCTCCACGTTTACGATCGCAAGAAATTGCTCTCTGAACTAGGTGGAAAATTCGAAATAGAAAAGTTGTTTGGCCAGACAGCGGACCGCATAAAAAAACCCGGCTCGGGCTGCGAATGGGTCGCCCGACCGCGCTCACTTCAAGAACTCGATCCGAATTCCGCCGACATCCCCGTTGAAGCCGAATGGTTGCTCGCTGTGGCCTGTAAATCTCCTATAGGCGGGGAAAATGTCCCTTACATCGAACGTGCTTTTTCGGAGAGTGAACAAGCTGCCAGTGGCAACGCACTTGCATTCGCACGCGATTATGAGAACCCTTGGCTACTTCGCTCGATGGTTTCCATTGGACTGCGGACCGAAAAAGATACATTGCGCGAAAAATGGTCCAAAGAAACTCTCGAACGAGCAACCAGCAGGAGCGCCGACCGAGGCGCTGCACTGTGCGCGCTTGCGTATATCGCCCTCGATAGCGGAATTGACCTGCCACGGAAAGACTTGATAGACGCTATAGACGAATATATTTCTTATCCGGTGCACGTAAATCCGAATGCATTTCGCTGGCAGGTGTCGCTAGCTTATGTTCGAGCATTAATTGAACTCGCCACTGGAAAACGAGCTAGCGCGAAGCGCTATCTAGAGCTTGTTCTGGAAGCATCTGTAATACAGTATAGTCCTACGCTTCTTACGAAGTCAGCAAACGCCGCTTATTTGTTGGGAATGATTCATGCCGCAAGCGGAGAATTTGAATTGGCCGACTCGGTCTGGCGAAAAAATTTTAGAGAAGTTTTAACGGCGATTGGTCAACATCTGAAATCGCCTTACGCGACGCTACCTCCTGGATTCGAGGTACGCGAAATTGCGTCTGTAATTTCGTTGGCCGGCCGACTAGCGGTGGCCGCTAGCAACCTCGACGAACTGTCGGTGAAGCCCGCCGTATTCCGTGAGCAAGTTGAAAGTGATCTTGCTGGCTATGTCGCAGATCTGCTTAAAGGAAAGCAATGGCTTGAAAACGAATGGAAATCAGCTCAAACCCAGTTTTTGGAACAAACCGCGTACCTCAAACAGGTCATCGATGGAAAAAATTGGTTGGAAGCACAGTGGCGCAGCGGACAATCCGAAATGCTGGCGAAAGACGAGCAATTGCTTGAGTTGACAAAGTCATACGACAAAACCACTGCAAGTTTTCAGGAATTGTCGGAGGCCTACAAGGAATTAAATGCTCAGATGAATCGAGAAGTCGCACGCACCCAGAAGATTCTGAATTACTTTCCAGTTAGATTATTAAAAAAACTGAGACTTCTCAGATTTGACCGAATACTCTAAATTCATTGTTAATCGCAGAAGAGCTTGTTGAATTTAATCCATGCTAACAATAATTTAGATCTGATCGACCGCCACAACCGAATCGCGATGGCTCCGCATACAATACATCAAAAATTCGATGTAATCGCGGGGTGGCTCGCTCCGGCTTGTGGTCCCTTCGCAAATTTTTGTTGTTTTGACTCTTGCCATGGTGCTGCGTTTTCAATACAACAATCGCTCGCCATGGACCGCCGAACTACCGCGTCCCATAGCTGAGACAGCATAAAGCAAGACTGACAATTCTAGATACAGATGCTGACCAACACCACTTCCTCCATTGCCGGACGCGCACCACTTAATCGCGCCATAAGCACACAAAAAGACATTATTGCGATCTGGATTTTACTCGCGCTAATAACGAGCATAGTAGTACTTCCTAATGTTTGGATTTATTCAATCGACGACATAGCCATTCGCAACGCTGTGGATCCGCTGCAGTACATCGTAGTAGATCAAGGCTCAAATGGCAGGTTCATGTTTTCCGCGACTGCAGCCTTATTAAGGACTGTTGGCTTTGGGCCGTTAGAATTCCTTTCGATAAGCCTTATAAGCATTATTGTTGGACTTCCCGCGCTATTTATAGCAATAATTCATGCGGCTCGGCTAAGATTAAACATCGCGGAAATAGTAATTCCGTTCTGCGCTTTCGTCCTGTGCGGCTGTATGTTTGATGTATATCAATTCTCGTATGCTTCCATACAGGTTGGCGCCGGATCCTTGCTAGCCGCGCTAGCATTGTATGTTGCCAGCTCGGAACGCCCTATTGCCATCAGACTAATTGTCCTAACCGCATCAGGATGGTTAGCGACGGGGTTTTATCAAATTTACCCATATTTATTAACTTCTGCTGCTGTTGCAATCGTGTTATTGCGCGCCGCAGACGGAAAGCTCGATTCGATTGATATACGTAAAATTGTCCTGTTTGCCTTGACGGTGGCAATTTCGGTGGTATTTTCGATTTTCTTGTATCTCGCGACCAACAAGTTCATGAAAGCCATGAACTTTGAATCGATGGCTAACTACCCTCTTCGACCGTTTGGAATTGGCTTCGCTCGCGCAAACGTCACTCACTATCTCGACAGCATAAAAGAAATATTGAATCCGAATAGTCCATTATATGGATATTTTTACAGTAAATTCTATCTTCTTGGGGTCTTTGCAGCGCTCATCATCATCGGCGTCTGCAAAATGTCGTCTGTGCGGAATATTTCCGTGATTATGTTATCTCTAACAATAACAGTATTGATGCTTCCGAATCCGACCAATATTTTACTTCAAGTTTATTGGCCGACTCCACGCAGCTTAAGCCCCGTGTCTTTGATAATTGGAGCGCTGTTCATTGGCGGACCGTTGCAAATTCGCAGCGAAAAATACAAAAACATATTCACTGCATTACTTGTTTTTTGCGTCAGTTGTCAAGCGCTGCTGTATATGGACATGACTAATATACGGCGAGATCAGCAGGATCTAGATTTTCAGTTCGCAAAGAAACTAATCGATGAAGCCGAGCAAAATTCCGCTTCCAATACGCCGATAACTATAAAGACATCAATGTCCTGGCGCGACAATACTCTGGTGCATCAGCGCTCTTTTGATTACGCTGGAAGCTTATTCTCCGCTGAATGGTCTACCAGAGCACTATTTGGCTATCTGTCAGGCCGCAGGGTAACGTGGCTTCCGGCCTCTGAGAACGACTGCGCTGGGGTCAACCGCAATATAGCAACGCTTTTTAAAGACAATACGCTGATAACCTGCTCGACTAAATAACTGCGGGCTCGGATTGCGAATCCTGGTAGATGAGCTGTCGCTCCGGAAGTCGGCAATGCTCTCAAGTCAAGCCTCATCCCCGTCAAGTGATTTTGTATGGAAGATGGAAATGGGGGCTTGGTTTTTCTGAGCAGTCTGGGGCCTGAGCGTAAAGGCTGGATCCCGAAAGCCGGGTGTGCGAAATCGCGCGATTACTGTGTAGTTCACTAGCAACGACCAGTACTTGTGCAGGTACACCAGTCTCTTGCACAGCTCCGTTTTTCGGAAGCAGGTCCTGCCTTCATTTCGATTCGATCCAGTGGAACCGGCTGAGGCTGGCCGTCGTCACAGTAGGCGTCAGCGTGTCGGCACGCGTCGCGGCTATGACTGCGCGTCAATTACTAAGCGTTTGCGCTGTTCCTGCCGGAGCCCGAGTTCACCTCGCGCGCCGCACTTTATCCAGTCTACGGCCCGAGAAGAAGCCTTATCGGACCCGCGCGGCACGTTGGCCTGTCTAATGATGCTAATCACGCCGTTAGTCCGGCCAATTACCCTCTCATAATCCCACCTCATTTATAATCACCAAGCCATCGGGAAACACCCGGCGGCCTGGTTTGGAAGCCAGCGATCGTAACCGCACACCCGCTCAGGCGGGGCGTGCGTCTACTGCTGCACGTCTATATTTCAATGGGCGGGTCGTAGTGGGAGAGCCGCGAGGCTCGCCGTTTCGTTACGATCACGGTCTTCCAATCCCGCTACGTGCCCGCTCACCCACTTCCCAAAGCGAGTGTCGGGCGATCTGAGTAAGCATCAGGGAGATCGCAAAATGACCAAGTCCATCAAGAGTCAACCCGCTTCACGCCCACCTGTCGACGCACTCCAGTACGAAAAACTCGCCCTGTCTGCATTCGACTTCTGCGACCGGCAATTGAGCCAACTGAACACGCTGATCACACTCGCGTCCTCGATATGTAGGAATTCTCCCATCACGAGCGACGAAAGACGCCGTCGCCAGACCATGCTTGAGCTGCTTGTCGACACAGCAGAGCAATATCAGCAAGACCTCGAAAACGACCGCGAGCTTTTCCAGGTGATCGCACTCGATGCAAAAGGCGTTTCTCAATCTCGCCTCACGGCCAGCCACGCAACACGCCTTCTCGCGGAAGCATCGAAGATCGCGACTGGATCGCAATCCACCGTCAACGTCGCAAAGCGGAAGAGAACGCCCGCGAAAACCGCATCGATCGTAAAAACGCAAACGCAGCACTTGGTCCCCGTGCGGCACTGATCAACGGATAGCGGTGAACCAAAAGCATCAACGAAGCGAGGCGCCATGCACAAGCGCGTGCGCATGCGCCTCCTTCACAAGCACTCACGAAACGGCTGCGAGAACCTACCCCATAAACTCCACCGAAACAAGAACCTTCCTGCGCGGATCAACAACCTCCCGAGTCCCCTTGAGCCGGCCAGCGACCGCTGCTATTGACACCATTGGGCGTTGCGAGACAACTGGGCACTCAGGGCGTTTTCGTTTCGACGCGCTGCTTAACCGCAGCATTCATAGACGTTGAGTGTCCGAACCTGGCCGTTGGTTATCAGTTTGTGAGCCAAACCGCTTATACGTCGCTCATGACTGGCTGCCGAGGAATTCGGTAAACGACGGATAGGTACTTTGGCTTCGCGCGGCTTTCCACAATGACTCCGCCCAACGATTCGGCGATGCGTCGACTGGCGCGGTTCTCTTCGGCAACCGGATAGGTGAAACTGGCACACCCAATGGTTTGCGTTGCCCAGCGCGCAACCAGGGTGACGGCTTCGCGACCAAAGCCATTTCGATGACGATCTTCACGAATCCAGATGCCGAGTTCCGGGCTCTCAGTGCGTACGCGGTGAAGGCCGGCCAACCCAAGGAAGCTCCCGTCAGTGCGCTGCCGGATTGCGAATACATAGTCCGATCCGTCGTCTATCGACGGTATCCAGGACCGCCAAACACTGTCGAAGTCACGCCGGGATGCCGGTGGCTCCCAAGCCATGTAACGGGTGAGCGAAGGGGTTATGCATGAGAACGTGGCATCGGCGTCGTTGGCCGAGAACGGTTTGATCAAGAGTCGGGTTGATTCAATCTGGATTTCTGTCGGCCGCAGCAGCATCTCAGGCTTTCCGTCGAAGGTTGTTTGCGCTCACCAATTGTCGACGAATCAGAAATGTGTGTCGAACGTCTCTTCATGGCCGGACGCGGGGAGATCACGAGGGGCGATGCTTGATGAATCGAGTAGCGTCGCGGATACCCGCACGCGGCCCGTTGCCGACGGTCGCGCTTTGAGGTGTTCTAGGGCAGGTAACCAATGTGCGACGGACGCTCGCTTTGCCGAGTTAGTCGGCGAGTCATCGGTCAAAAGGTCAAAGCAGTCCATCGATTACTTATGACCGAGCGACTGAAATCTCCTGCGAGGCGGAAATTGCCGAGATGCTCACGCCGATCGGCATTTATATTGACTCAATCACGCCGCTTTCAGCTTTCGCTGCGAGTCCAACCAAGCAACTGGCGAGAATCCCAATCTCCGACGGAAAGCACGCGCGAGCGCGGAAGAACTTTCGTAGCCAACCTCGCTGGCGATCAATTGCGTCGATCGGCCCGCGAGCAGCATTTGTTGCGCGAGAGTTAGGCGCCAGTCCGTCACGTAGTTCAGAGGCGTAAGCTGAACCACGTTACGGAAATGATCAGCGAACCGAGCGCGTGACATTCCAGCTGTGCTAGCCATCAGTTCTATGGTCCACGCCGACTCAGGATGCTCATGGACAGCTTCGAGCGCAAGGGCTATGCGCGGATCAGCAAGGCCGGCTAGCAAACCGCTGCTAGCTTTGCCTTGCGATATCAAAAAGCGTAGTACCTGGATTATGACCAGCTCGAAGAGACGATTAAGCGCAGCGACCCTTCCGTCCTGATAAGTGGCCGCTTCGGCAACGAGAATATCCAGCAGCGGCTTCGCATGGGGTAATTCGGCGCACTGGAGGATGACGATGTCAGGGATTGCTCGGGTGATTGGGTTGTTAAACCCGCTTTGAATTCTCACCGAGGCACACGTCAGTTCCACTTCCTCCTCTTCCTCGACTTCAAATCTGTGTGCTAATGCGCGCGGACAGTACATCAAGCACGGCCCCGACACGGGCAAGGTGGTCCCATCAGATAGCCGCACCCGCATCCGCCCGCGCCGCAACAGGTGGATGTAACCCTGCTGCTCTTCCTCGAAGCGCGCAATGCCGCAAAGCGTGCCGTTATAAAACACCCCGGTCTGGAGGCTGAAACGTTCTATCAATGCGGAAAGTTGATCAGATTTCATGTGAGACGATTGGTATTGAATTTGAGACTAACGGCGCCCATGACGCTCGATGATAGGCGCAAACTTGTTTCTGTGCACTACCGCACTCGATCCAGCCAAAAGGAACTATCATGCCGCGTATCACTGCCCTGACCTCCGAGCAAGCCTCTCCAGTTGCACTCAAATTGCTGCAAAATGCAAAAGCCAAGATCGGCATGGTGCCGAATCTTTTCAGTACACTTGCGCATGCTCCCGCTGCACTCGCAGGCTATCTGCAACTTGACGAGAACCTGAAGACTGGCGCGTTGAGCGCAGCTCAGCGTGAAATCATCTCTCTGGCTATCGGGCAGTTCAACCAATGTGGCTACTGCCTTTCGGCTCATACTCTGATGGGGAAGGGCGCAGGCTTGTCTCCGGATGCCATCGCAGCCGCGCGCCTTGGTAGTGGTAGCGCTGTTGCCGAGCTGGCAGTGCAAGTAGCGCAAACGCGCGGCAATGTAAGCGATGCGGATCTGAGCGCCGCCCGTGCCGCTGGCTTGAGCGATGAGCAGATAATCGAAGTCGTCGCCAGCGTCGCGCTCAACGTGCTGACTAACTACGTCAATAACCTTGCAGAGACCGTGATTGATTTTCCGAAAGTCTCCGTCTGACCTGGGATAGGGCTAGGCGACGACGTAGTAAAAGCTGTTCGAGTGTGTGTTTCAACCGATGATGCGATGCGCGTCATCGGTTCGCGAGTGGCCGGTAATTAATTGAAGCCGACGCCCGAATGTCGAACGTACGGGTTAGGTGAATGACGCTTCATGGCCGAACTGATCCCGACGACGTGCTCTGATCGACCCACAACAGTCCTTCGGTCGCGCGCGCCCCGACAGGCGGCTTCTAGCGGTACGCCGGCCGTTCAGCCGATCATGTCGGCCTGCAGATTATTGGCCATTGCCCGCATTGGCACGTCCTCGGTCGCACGTCAGCAAGGGGACGGTATTAAGCCAACGACGCTAGGCAATTGGGTGCCACTGATCGATGCGTCTTCACCGATTCGCGGATTGCGCGGCCATGCCCTGTAACGCCCCGAGGTCAACGCTGATCGCGGCTACGACTCTAAGCGGCATCGGCGGCCACTGCGTAATCCCGGGATCGAACCCGTGATTGCCGAGCATGGTGCAGAACATAGCGGCGACCTTGGCGAATATCGTTTGGTGGTTGAACGCACGCATGTCCGGCTGTACCACTCGCGGTGCCTCCGCACTCACTTCTAGCGCCGTGTTGGCATCTACGGTTCTTCCTCAAGCTCGCTTGCTGCCTGACTTACTGGAATACCCACCGGCGCGCCGAGCAGCCTTTATGAAACGGTCGCCAAAGAGGAAATCCGCGTTGTTCTCAACAGATAGAACGCGTCAATGGGGTGGACGCCCCTGGATGGGCACGTTCTGATGTACCGCCAATCAATAAGCATCTCACCCGCCCTACGTCTCATTGCCTATCCGGCATAGATTGTCGCCGTTCGGACAACACCGTGTACGCATTCGCGATGCTACTGGCTTTCGCGCCCCCTGACTACTATCTGTCACACGCTCCTTCGAAATGCAAGCAGACGAAGCGAGCGACACTCGTGGTCGTGCTCGTGAACCGCGTGGCGCGGTGCAGTACGGCTCACCGCAATTAATCAACTGGACTATTGAAGATGAGCGAAACAACTCGCAATGTGCGGCCGGTTACCGCCAACGTAGGCAGAGAAGGGGCGGGCGAACTCGTTTCTTCCCGCTACGCTGTGCGCGTGGGCGACGTTGACGTCGTGCTGATTAGCGATGGCGTTCTGCCGCTGCCCACCTCCACCATGTCGACTAACGTTAGCGAAGCTGACCGGAACGAATGGTTCGATGGTCGTTTCCTGCAGCGTGACATGTTCGACTGGGCGCTGAATATTGCGCTCGTACGCAGCGACGACCGCCTGATCCTGATCGATTCGGGCGTGGGCGACGGTTTCGAATACTTCACGCGCGCGGGCCGGTCGGTGATGCGCCTGGAATCGGCGGGTATCGACCTGGCTGCGATCACCGACATCGTGATTACGCACATGCACATGGACCACGTCGGCGGACTGAACGTTGCCGGCGTGAGGGCCAAGCTGCGCCCGGACGTGCGCATTCACGTGTCGGCCAAGGAAGTTGAGTTCTGGAAAAATCCGGACTTCAGCAAGACGGTGATGCCGGAAACCGTTCCTCCCGCGCTCCGCAAGGCTGCTGCGAAGTTCGTCGAACTCTACGGCGAAAACATCGTGCAGTTCGATCAGACCGTGGAAGTTGCCAAGGGTGTGTCGGCGCGCGTGACGGGTGGGCACACGCCGGGGCACTGCGTCGTGGACGTCGCATCAAACGGCGAAAAACTGACGTTCGTGGGCGACGCGATTTTTCAGGTCAACTTCGACCATCCCGACTGGCAAAACGGCTTCGAGCACGATCCTGAAGGGGCCGCGGACGTACGTGTCGCGCTACTCAATGAAGCCGCCGAAACTGGCGCTCTGCTGGCCGCAGCGCACGTCGCGTTCCCATCCATCGGTCACATTGCGAAGAAGGATAAAGGCTTCCATTTCGTCCCGGTGGTGTGGGACTACTGATTGGTGCCCGGCTATCAACCAACGCCGTATAGGTTGCACTGACTTAAATGCGGTGCCGTTGATACCGGTCTTACGCATCTTTCATCCTTCAACGGAACACGTCATGAGATTGAAGACCTGTTTGCCCGCAATTTTATGCACGTCAATGACGCTGGCGGTCATCCCCGCGATAGCCTGCGCGGAGCCATTCACGGTCATGGTCGACGACCTGCGTGACGGGCACTTTTCGAACGAGCAGGTGTACGGAGGTTTTGGCTGTCACGGTAAGAACGTGTCGCCACGCATTTCATGGGCACACGTTCCGCGCGGCACGAAGAGCATCGTCGTGACAATGTTCGACCCTGATGCGCCGACCGGGGGGGCTGGGTTGGACGCACTGGGAGATCGCCAATATTCCACCTTCTGAGTCGTCGCTCGAAAGAGGAGTTTCTGGCAATCCGAAGCTCTTGCCGGCAGGCGCGGTTGAGACGTTGACGGACTTTGGCGAATCCAGATACGGTGGACCGTGTCCGCCTAAGGGGGAATCGCATCGATATGTCGTGACGGCGTCTGCCCTCGACGTGGCGCAAATCGATGTCGCTCCTGCGGCGAGTCCCGCAGTCGTCGCCTATCAGATGCATGGGAAAGTCATTGCTCAGGCGGAGTATGTCGGTAGATATCATCGCGCCTTGACTAACGATTGACGGGTACGAGAACTGGGCTGTCGCCACCCGTTCTTGGCAGTTCGGTTGCCAAGAACGGGTGGCGGATTCGCGTTCTCACGTTAAACGGTCACGAATCAAGCCAACGACATTCCACCATCGACGTGCAGATTTACACCGGTAACGAAGCTGCTTTCGTCGCTAACGAGAAAAAGCGCGGCTTGCGCCAACTCTTCCGCGCGGCCCAGGCGGCCCAGCGGAATCTTCTCTGCAACGGCGGCTTCGAATGCCGGGCGATCAGCGACGGCGATACCCAGCTTCGAAAGAATGGGGGTGTCGACAGGGCCTGGGCTGATCACGTTGACCCTGATACCGCGCTCTTTGAATTCGAGCGCCCAACTGCGGGCGAAGGCTTCGATTGCGGCTTTACTGCCTGCATACGCCGCGTGGCCTTCGAATACTTTCGAACTCGCGATCGAACTTGTCAACAGAATGGCGCCTCCATTGCGAAGTTGAGATGCGACTTTCTGAACGCCGAAGAAAACCGATCGCGTGTTCGTGGCGACCTGTGCGTCGTACTCTTCGAGACTGACCAGATGTGAGCGGGCGATCGTGTTTACGCCAGCGTTGGCGACGTAAATGTCCAGGCCGCCGAACCGTTCTTCAACTAATGACGCAACGCGGTCATGCGTTGCGGGATCGGCGAGGTCACCGGTCAGGCCAGTTGCCCGATCCCCGAGCTCGGCCACCGCGGCATTCACCGCGGCCAGACGCCGTCCGACGATCAGCACATGCGCACCCTCGGCCACAAACACCCTTGCCATCGCGAAGCCAATGCCGCTATTGCCGCCAGTGATGACGGCCACTTTATTTGCGAGTCTGTTCATCTGAATCTCCGTTGTTTGACGCGGATGTCGCGTTGAGCGCTAATTTAGCTATAGGTGAGACGACAGCCCAGTTCTCCAGCGGAGCTATCAGTTTTGCCGAAGGGTCACTAATGCCTGTTGAGAACCTGAGTGGGTTATCTGCCTTTGTTCGAGCGGTCGAGGCCGGTTCGTTCACCGGAGCGGCACGCTTGCTTGGCACGACGCCGTCCGCTGTGTCGAGAAGCGTTGGAAGATTGGAACGGCGTCTCGGTATCAGGCTTTTTCGCCGCTCGACAAGGGTGACCGTCCTGACGATCGAGGGGCAAACTTACTACGAGCGCGTCGCGCCGCTCATACGTGGCATTGAGGAGGCAGGCAATGCGTTGACTGCGCCACTGGACGCGGTCGGCAAACTGCGTATCAGCGTACCGGCTGCGTTAGCGCGCATTCTGCTCGACCCGCTCACCAAGCACTTGATGGCGCGTCATCCGGGGCTGCTGTTCGAGGTGAACGTGAGCGACCATCATGTCGACGTCATCCGGGAGGGTTTCGATCTCGTCATTAGAGCGGGAGAGGTCATCGACAGCGCTTTGCATGCGCGGAAATTGGGCCAATTGCCGCTAGTGCTCGCGGCCGCCCCCGACTATTTGAGCCGCCACGGCGTGCCGAAATCGATATCCGATTTAAGTATGCATCGCCATGTTCGTTACAGACTTGCTGGACGCGTGGTGCCCGTCATGTTTGCTGACGGTGTCAGCGTGCAACCAGAAGGAGCATTCGACGCCGACAGTGGCGAGGCCATGAGAATCGCGGCATTGAATGGACTGGGTATCGCACAGATTCTGAAAGCAATGATTCAGGAAGATGTCGACGCAGGACGTTTGTGTATCGTCCTGCCGGATTTGGCACTGAGACCCGTTCCGCTTCATGTCATGCACGGATTTGGAAGGAGTATGCCACCGCGAATGAAGATATTCATCGAATTTGCGGCGAAGCAATTCGCGCAGTTTATGAAATGATTTTCCCACTTCACGCCCGCGCTTGCACTTGAAAGGGCCACTGAAGACACAGCGCAGCCGGATTTCAGATGCAAATCCTTTGCCCGCCGTTCAGTTGGACGATGCTCCGCTTATCGAGCGCAGCTTGACTGAGTTGTTCTCGCGCATAGATCCTTTCCGAAGCCGGGAGCCGATAGCGAGGCAAGTCGTCCGGTCCGGGCTGGATGTGCAGCATGTGCTTTGCAACCAAACCTTCTACTATGTCTATCGCATTCGAAAGATCGCCTGTCCCATTTGTCGTCGCCGCGAGGATGGCGTCGAGCGTTGCGGGCTGTTCAAACGACGACAACTGGCGGAAAGCAGACTTCTCCTGCTCCGACAGCAGCGCGTAACTCCATCCAATAGACGCGGCGAGATTCCGATGCCTCGCAGGGGCATTGCGGCATCCCTGCCATCGAAGACGTGAGCGGGTTCCGAGCAGCATCATGGTGCCCGCCAGTCCAAACGTCGCGACGCGCGCCGCAGCAAGTTCGATCGCGAGCGCGACTCCTTCGAGTTCCCGGCAAATCCCCGAAATAGTCGCATAGCTCTTTCTGGTCTGCGGGAATCTGGCGCCCCCTTCCAGGGCGCGTTGAATAAACACCTGCACGGCTGGATAAGCATGCGCGTGTTCGATCGAGATCACCTCGGATCCCGGAGGGACTTCGAGCGCAGACAGGCGGCAGACGTGTTCGTATCTGACACGTAGCGCCTCGCGACTTGTCAAAACAAAATAGGTCGCGGATGAGACCGCGAGGATTTGCGTTGTGAGCGACGTCACCTCGTCGATGACGTAATCGCAGGTATCCAGAATGATCAGCGCCCGCCTGGTGGAAAGATAATTGGCGATACATGTGACGGGTACGTGGTGAAGATCGCCCAACCCAAGCAGACGGGCCAGTGTGAGCGCTACCGTATCGCCATGAGCAACTTCGCTCAAGTCGGCGACGTGAATCTCCGAAGGAAACTCTCCGGACAGTCTCTTCGCGAGGGCAATCGCTACTGTTGTCTTGCCGATGCCTCCGGGTCCTACAATAGATATGAGCCGATGTCTGCGCAAGTCGGACGCAAGCGTCCGCAAGACCTCGTCACGACCTTGTGGGCGGGCCGCTCCCGGTGCAAAGCCGCCGGAATGTACTCGGGGAAACGGTTCAGAAAAATGGGAACTGGATTCGGTAGCGATGCGTTCACGGGTAAGTTGTCCAACAAAACAGTAGCCGATACCCGGGACGTTTTTCACGTAACGCACACCGTCTTCGCCGTCACCCAGTGCTTTGCGCAATCCAGCAATGTTGACGCGCAAGTTGCTTTCGTCCACGACGATATTCCTCCACGCACGCGACATCAACTTGCGCCGATCCACGACCTGTCCGGCGTGCTGGATAAGCGCAATAAGAATATCCAGCGCGCGGCTGCCTAGTTGCACGACTGAACCTGACCGTTCGAGACGCCTCTCTGTCGGGAAAAGTGTGAACGGACCAAACGATACGGCCTCGCCGTACTCGTGCCGGTTGGTGTTTACCATCACGGCGAAACGTAAAAAATCTTCCTTAGCATTCATCTTCTTAACTGACTCCGGATGGGCGATTCAGGTGCATTGGAATAGACCAATTACTTCGTTCCATCCACTGCGAAACATTACGTCAAGAGCAATCGTAGTTGTGCCACTCAGAACATGGAATACGTCAGCTGGATATCACGGTGTTGCCGCCGGGACAACATCGGGACCATAGAGTCATTCGCGTACAAGCCCATTCACCGTACCTCATCTGCAGAAGCGGTTGATTGGGCATAAAGTGCCAGCGAGGCCCAGTCTCGAATGAGGTTTGTGCCTCCGGGTGTGATCTGTTGGTGAGGTGAGACGAGTTGATGCGACAAAAAACGAGAAACAACGTCCAAATGTGAGACATGCCATGACAAAGATATCGGTTCCGAGTGTCTGCCTAGAATGCAACCCGGACGGAAGCTCCGCAGGCAATTCCGTCCTTTCTTCCGTTTTGATAGATCTTCGACCCGACGGCGACGGAAGGTACAGGTCGGAGTGCTCACGCGGTCATCAGAAGATCGTTGCATTGCGGCAGCAGAAGTTCGAGATTCTTTTTGAACTCGCCGCTTACGCGATACGAGATGGACACTATCGACAATCGGTATCGTCCTGCACCGCAAGTCTCGAAGCCTTTCAAGAATTCTTTCTGCGCGCGATGGCGTACCAGAATGGAATAAAGAAAGAGCGCTTCGATGCCGCGTGGAAGCTACTGGGGATCAGTCCACAAAATCGCCAGGAAGCCTACTTACTGAACTACCGGAACTTCTGCGCCCGCCCACCTGTTCTCCTCAGCCCCCAACAGACCGACTGGAAAGACTCGGTCATGCAAAAGGGAAAAATGCCGAGGCGCGAGGAATGTGTGACGTTCGGCCAGGCCATATTGCATGTATTGCAGACGGCGGTGGGAGACGCGAAGGATGCCTTTCCCAATGGGGTAAAGCTGACAATGCAGGAATACGTGACTGCGGCTCAACAGCACGCATCCACGTCGGAAGCGCCGTGGAGCATTCGCACAATCATAAATCTTGCCATGGAAGGTGATGAACATTCCTATGCCACGCTCGAAGCTGCACTCGCCAGGATTAGTTGACGACATCTAAGCCGTCGATTGTTGTCGCCGAGACAACACGGTGATCTCCTTCGCGCGCCTACTGCCATTCGAAGACGAAGTCTACGATTTGTCGTGGCGGCGGACGGCACATGAGTCGACCGCCGCGATCGTCAGCGATCGTCGCGCAGTGCAACAGGGCTCCGTTTGTTGTAGTTCCGGTGCAAATCGTCAACTTGGTAGTCTAAAAATTAAGGCACGAATCATGTCGCAGAAGATCTTGATTGTGGGTGCCGGCTTTGCCGGAGTGTGGGGTGCCCTCGGGGCGGCTCGCGTGCTCGACCGCGCCGGCGCAACGGCTCGCGACATCGACATTACGCTTATCTCGCCGAAACCCGAGTTGCAAATCCGGCCACGGATGTACGAAAGCGAGCCGCATCTGATGTTCGCACCGCTTTTGCCTCTGCTTGGCGCTGTCGGCGTGAACTACGTCGAGGGGAGTGTCGACGAAATCGCTGTCCGCGACAAGACCGTGCGTATGACGGCCGCGAGCGGCGAGACCCGCACGCTCAGTTACGACCGGTTGCTGCTCACGAGCGGCAGCGAGCTAAGCCGCCCGTCGATTCCAGGGCTCACCGAGTATGCATTCTCGGTCGATTGCATGGAGGACGCATCGGCACTTGAAGAGCATCTGGAGGAACTCGCGAAGCTTCAGGATTCAAGCGCTCGAAATACCGTTGCCGTGGTGGGATGCGGCTTTACCGGCATTGAGATCGCAACCGAATTGCCTAAACGGATGCGCGCGATATTCGGCCCCGATGCGGCGATCAAAGTGATCGTCGTAGGTTCGCAGGCCGATATTGGTCCCGATCTCGGGCCTAACCCGCGGCCTTTCGTCGCCGAGGCATTCGGTTCGCTGGGCATCGAAGCGGTATTGGGCTCCAGTGTCGTTTCGGTCGACGCAAGTGGCGTCCGAACCGCCTCGGGTGCGCATATCGAAGCGCACACGGTGGTATGGGCGGGTGGGATGCGAGCGAGTACGCTTGCTGCACAGGTTTCGTCGCGCCTCGACCCGCTTGGCCGTGTCGAAGTCGCGCCTGATCTGCGCGTGGAAGAGGCGCCCGGCGTGTTCGTGGCAGGCGATGTGGCACGAGTGCGTAGCGACGATGAAGGGCACTACGCGTTGATGTCTTGTCAGCACGCAATGGTGATGGGCAAGTTCGGTGGCCACAATGTGGCGGCCGATCTGCTCGGCGCATCGACGCTTGCATATAGCCAGCCTTTTTACGCCACTTGTCTGGACCTCGGCGAGTGGGGAGCGATCTATTCAGAAGGCTGGGACCGCCAGATCAAGCTGACGCATGCGGAAGGAAAAGCGCGCAAGCAGATGATCAATACGCAATGGATCTATCCGCCGGCGCCGAACCACGCCGATGCACTAGCGGCGGGCGACCCGCTGGCGTCTTTCGGCTAGCGCGTTAGCCAGCCGTGGGCATTGCGGTTAGCGTTCACAATGGCTCCCGGCGGGGCGGCACGAGTACTCGCCAGGCGCGTTTCCCCTCGGAGAGTCCGTGAGCGATTCCTTGGTGTTCGGTTATGCTGTCGTCGTGATCGACGTGGCACTGTGGCGTTTCAAAGTGCCGAAGAAGGACGCTTCGCGTTTGTTGCTTCGGCTCACGATCTTTGCCGTCTTCACGGCGAGCATTTTTGCCGCGGGCTTCAGCCCCTTCAGACAGACTACGCGGCTTGAAGCGTCGCTGCTTCACGAAGCGGCGCAGGCCCTGAAGATATTCTGGTGGCTGACCGGTGCCCGCCTGCTCACTCTTGCTCTCGACACCTTTCTCCTGCCTCACACCTGGCGCGAGCAGAGACTGTTTCAGGACGTGTTCGGTGCCGTGGTGTTTCTTGCCGCGGCGGTAGCCGCAACGGGATTCGTTCTGGAAATACCTGTTCGCGGCCTGATCGCGACATCGGGAACGTTGGCGGTTATTCTCGGTTTAGCTATCCAAAGTACCTTGCATGATGTCTTTGCAGGAATTGTGCTGAATTCCACAGAACCGTATCGCGTGGGTGACTGGATCTCGATTGATGGCGCCGAAGGGAAGGTAATCGAGATGAATTGGAGAGCAACGCATCTGCTCAATTCGCACGGCAATGTGACCATCATTCCCAATGCTGCGGCGGCAAGGGCAAATATTACCAATACCAACCGGCCACATGCTTTGCATGGCGTTACGGTGTCTCTGGAAATCTCGCCGGACGAGCGGCCGGCAACGGTGATTGCCGCGCTCGAATGTGCGCTGGCTGCGGCCCGCTCCATCTTGCCGGCGCCGGCTCCCTTCGTGCAGACGAGAAAAGCCACCGTAGATTCCATTCAGTACGAGGCGACGGCCTTCGTAGACGACACGGCGAAAAAGACGCCATTGACAAATGAACTGTACGACCTCTGCTATCGACACTTGACCGCAGCAGGGGTCGATCTCCGGCCACGAGGTGTGCCATCTGTCACGGCCATCGTGGATAAAGCAGAGGAGCGCTTGCTTAGACGCATCGAATTATTCACCACCATCGGCGACGAGGAGTTGAAGATGCTTTCCAGTTGCATGGTGCGGCATGAATATGACGCGGGGCAGGTGATTTTTACCCCGGAAGTGGTGCCCGACAGTCTTGCAATCGTCGACTCCGGCGTGCTCAGCGTTTTAACGGAACAATCTATCGGTGCCGTCGAGGTGGTGCGTCTCGGGCCGGGCGATACGATGGGCGAGACCGGACTACTTGTGGGTTTGCCAGTTCAGGTAAAGATCGTGACGCTCACGAGGAGTGTCATTTACAGATTGAGCAAAGATGCTGTGACGCCGCTATTGAGGGATAGCCAGGAAGTGACTCATCGAATGTGCCGGCTGCTTTCCCAGCGGCAAGACATGTTGCACAAGATGGCGATGAAGAACACCGATCATGCAGACGACGAGCACGCCAGCTTCCACTGGTTTCTGGAGAAGATTCATCGGTTGCATGCGTTGAAGTTTTGATCTTGCGGTATGAATTGGTTACCTTCGATGCGTTCGTGTTCGCTTTCTGCCTTTGCTAAAAGCAAGTTAGCTGATGCGGATGTTAAGCATCATTAAACAAACAAAGAATTTTGGGTCGGATGAAATTAGAGCAATCAACAGCGTTTTACAACACTTAACTAGGCCAATGAAAGTGTCGTGTTTATTCTGGCGTCTCGACCGGTAAGCAAGCCATTTCCACCATTTTCCGGTCGAATAATTTCTGGAGTTGAGCCATGACTAAAGACTTGGGACACATTTCCCCCGACGCAAAACGCCGAAACCTGCTGATTGGCGGAATTGCCGCAACCATGACGACAACTGTGGCATCGGCTGCCAGCAAACAGTCGGGAGCCGGCATGCCCGGGCAGACGTTCTCCGCAAGCCATACCGGTGAGATTATCCGTACCCGCGACGGAGTGAGCCTGTATTTCAAGGATTGGGGCGCGAAAGAAGGTCCCGTCGTCACGCTAAGCCATGGTTGGCCGCTCAATTCGGATAGCTGGGAAAACCAGGCCTTCTTTCTGGCGTCCCACGGGTTTCGAGTCATCACACATGATCGGCGCGGGCACGGTCGCTCGAGCCAACCGTGGGAGGGCAACGACATGGACCACTACGCGGACGATCTGGCGACAGTCATCGAGACGCTTGGCCTGCGTGACATAGCCGTTATCGGATTCTCGACCGGCGGGGGCGAAGTTGCTCGTTATGTGGGCCGGCATGGTACGTCACGGGTGTCGAAGATCGGCCTGATTTCAGCCGTGCCGCCGTTGATGGTCAAAACGCCCGGTAATCCGTCGGGCGTGCCTATTGAATCGTTCGATAGCGTTCGTGCTGCAATGATCGCCAACCGCTCCCAATTGTTCAAGGATATTCCCGCAGGTCCGTTCTACGGCTTTAACCGACCGGGCGCCAAGGTATCGCAAGGTCTGATCGACGCGTGGTGGCGTCAAGGAATGACTGGTGGATTCAAGAACGTCTACGAATCGGTCAAAGCATATTCCGAAACAGACTTCACCGCGGATCTGCTGAAGTTCGACAGACCGACACTAATCATTCACGGCGACGACGACCAGGTAGTTCCGGTCGATGTTGGGGCGCGTTCGAGCAAGAAACTCGTCCCTCACGCGATCCTGAAGATTTATCCGGGCGCGCCGCACGGATTGACCGATACCCACAAGGATCAGCTCAATCAGGACATTTTGTCTTTCCTGCAAAGCTAGTTTGCAGGAAGCAGGACCCGGCCGCTCTCAGGTCAGGAGGCAACGTGTTTTCCCATGAATTCATCGCGCAATACGGCGCGCTAGTCGTATTCCTGAGTGTGCTTGGCGCGTCACTCGGTCTACCTGTGGCCGCTATGCCCACGCTGATTACCGTAGGGGCCAGCATCACAATTGCAACCGGTAGTCAACAATCGGCAGCGTCTCATTTCGCGGCGACGTTGGGGGCTGCCGCGTTGGGCGGAGTGCTTGGCGATCTCGCCTGGTATGAGGGCGGAAGGCGATTCAGCGAACGCACGCTTCGAACGGTTTGTCTCTTATCGTCGTCGCGTGATACTTGTGTGAGAAAAACCGAGCGGTTCTTTGGTCGCTGGGGTGTGCGAGTTCTGATCGTCGCCCGTTTCGTCCCCGGCCTGTCGCTCGTTGCAGTTCCGTTGTGCGGGGCAATGGCGGTCAGGATGCGGTACTTCATCGCATGCGATTATGCCGGAGTGGCCTTGTGGGCTTCCGTCGCGCTCGCTATCGGTGGAGCTTTCGCCGCTCAGGTCGAGCTGGTTTTCGCGGTGATTTCGCATCTCGGCTGGCGGGCATTGGCTATGGTCGCAAGTGCACTCGCGCTGTATTGCTGCTTTCGCCTTTGTCGGTATCTCATGCTGTCGAAGGCGCTGAAAACGGCCCGGGTCGATGCAGCGGAGCTACACGGTTTGCTAACCGCCGAACCCCGGCCGGTCATCTTCGACATTCGTTCGCCGGAACGGCGGACGCTCGATCCGTTCGTCATTCCGAGCGCCGTATTCGCCGATGAACGCAAATTTGCGGAGAGAGTACGGGCGTACGACGCGAACCGGACATTCGTCATTTACTGCTCGTGCCCGGGAGAAGTGTCCGCCGCAGGGACGGCTGGCCGTTTCGGCGCGCCGGAATCACACTAGTCTTGCCGCTGACCGGAGGCATCGACGCATGGCACGATGCCGGTTTCAATGTCGCCCCGGTGACAGCAGCCGGCAGCGAGCGCCGTGCGCAGTAGATATTGGCGAGGGTGTGGGATCTCATGACGGTATCCTGACCGGTGCGAATAATCGCGCGGGCGTATATGCACGGTTTGGTGATGCATTTCTGCCATGGAAACGCAAACACATCCCATGTACTGTGCACAAGGACCGCTTCATGGACGACACCAGCGTTTTCGACAAGCTTCGCCGCGCTTGCAGGGCATTGCATATCGGATCCTCAGCTCGGTCGCAGAGGCGGAAGACGTGGTGCAGGACGCCTGGTTGCGCTGGGCATTCGACTACTCGCGAAACGATCGAGAATGCGGAAGCGTGGCTTGTTGCCGTGACCAAGCGAATTTCCATTAACCGTTTGTGCGCAGCGAAAATCCAGCGCGAACATTACACCGACACCTGGCTTTCTGAGCCGCACTTCGCCGACTATCCCGCAACGCCGGAGCAGGCGAAGGAGCGCGCTGACGACGTATCGGTAGCGTTTCTGATGCTGCTCGAACGGTTGAGCCCGGAAGTGCGTGCGGCTTCCCTGTTACGCGAAGTATTCGATGCGGACTACGATGAAATAGCAAAGGCCATCGGCAAGAGCGAAGCGGCGTTCCGGCAACTAGTGAGCCGCGCGAAGACGCAGTTGCGCGAAGATCGTCCGCGCTTCGTCGTGTCGCGTGAGACGCATCATCGGTTGCTGCAGGCCTTTGCGCACGCCTTGGAGCGGGGCGATTTCGCAGCGATCAATTGCGATAGCGGCGAGATCATGCCGCGACATTGCTGAACAGGAAGGGCGCGCCCGCCATCGCGCGGCTGAGCCACTCGGACGGACGGGCAAATTGTCTGCCCCAGTGGATTCGTTAGTCCGGTTTGTCACAAGTGGCCGGGCTAAAACGTCTTGTCGAGTACGGATCCTTTAAATCGTGCCGCCCATGTCCGACGAGCATTCTGCCCGTCCCTTCACCGACAATTCTCTCGCGAGCAGCTTTGCCACGAGTTACGCCGGCGTCGTTTCGCTCCTCGCCGAGGCCAACGAAGGCAGCTTCGCAAAGGCTGGTGACCGTCTCGGCATTGGCCGCTCCGCCGTCAGCCGAACGTGCAGAAGCTCGAAGCGCAGCTAGATGCGCGGCTTTTTCTGCGCACCACCCGCAGCACGTCGCTGACCCGCGAAGGCGAATTGTTTTATTAGAACTGCCATCCGGGCCTCGAACGCATCGTGCAGGCGCGAGAGGACATGCGCGAATTGCGCAACGGACCGCCGCTCGGACATCTGCGCATATGCTCGACACCGGGATTCGGCCGCAAGATCGTCGCACCGCTGCTACGCAGTTTTCGCACGCGGTATCCAGACATCGCACTCGATTGTTGCTGAACGATCGTCCCGCCGACTTCATCTCGGATGCGTCGACGTCGGGTTTCGGGACGGGCGTATGGAAGACAGCGAGGTCGTGGCAAAGCAACTGATACCCACGCAGATGATCGTCTGCGCGTCGCCCCTCTACGCGAAAAATACGGTCTTCCGCGTCAAGTCGAAGAGCTCGCTCAGCATCGGTGCATCAACTTTCGCAGTGCGTCGGGACGTGTAAGCGATTGGGAATTCAAGGTCGACGGACTCATGCAAAAGCAGTTGCCTCAAGCGCGGCACACGTTTAACGACATGGACCTCATCGTGCATGCAGTGTTCGACGGCGAGGGCATCGCTCAATTGCCGGCCTATCAGGTCTGCGATCTCTTGCGGCGAGAGCGTCTGATGTCCTGTCTGGTCCAATATGCGCCAGACGACCGCGGTCACTACCTCTGTTATCTCAGTCGCAAGCATATGCCCTCCAGAATCCGCGTGTTCATCGACTACATGGCTGAACAAACGCGCGCCCTCGACCTGCAATGCCTGACCACCATGACAGCGGTGTCGGCACTCTAATTGGTGCTTTGGAAGCAACACGGTGCGTCGCGGCGCGAGTCTTCCCGACGGGCTGGCGCGCACCTACGATCTACCCATACGCTGACGACGCATCGAGGCCGGTCCGGCGCACTATTCACAGAGAAAGATCATGACAATCGTTGCTATCGACGGTAGCCTCAGCGGTAGCACGCCGTTCGACGGACGGCCTGCGCTATACCAGAGCGCGCAAACAGAAGACACCAGGCCAGAAGGGCGGACCATTCCGTCTCTGGACGCCACTGGCTCACGCGCATCGTTCGACTGGTTGCGAGACGCGGCGTAGCCAACGGCTGTTGGACATACATGATGAGCCCTCTGCATCCACCGCCGCTCACGCTGCTCGACAAGTACTTCGGGCAAAATTTTCAGAAACTGTACTCGACGACCGTGACCGCCACGGGCGGCGACGCGAGCCATGGTCGAGCATCAGGCGCGGTCCGGTCGGACGACGGCCAGCTCGATCTCGCCCTGCGCTTGCCCGAAGCGCCCGGCGGGCCCAGGCGGCGGGACGAATCCCGAGCAGTTGTTTGCTGCCGCCTACGCTGCCTGCTTTCATGGTGCCTTGAGCCTGCTCGCCGCAAAGGCGGAGATAGCGATCGTCGGCGCGAAGGTGGAAGTGACGGTCGATTTCGGCCGGGATCCCGTCGATGGCCTGTTCAACCTGATTGCGCAGGTCCGCATTCATTTGCCCGGTGTCGAGCTTGGCGTTGCCGAAGGACTCGTTCGTAACACGGAACGTTTCTGTCCGTACGCAAAGATGGCGCGCGAGGGGATCGTGAGCGTGGTCGCACTCGCGCGGCCGGCTAGCGAGGCAAATCTGTAAGCCGGCATGCGCATTTCATGCGAACGATCGAGCGGTTATCGACGGCAACCCGACCCGGTAATGTTCGCATGAACCCCGCAGCCACGAGACATTAAGTCCGGAGGCGATCCATTTTGCAGGCGATTGCCGCTGGAAGTCGCAGGAGAACCGGAGATGTGTGGACCCGATCCATGGTCGCAGATTATCGGACGGCTGAGCGCGCATTGGCATGAAACTGCATCGGCGGTTCACCAGGCTTCGGGGCGCCGCAAGCGACGCAGCCGCACGGTAGTAGCGCACGCTGCGCTCAGGGTCCCTACGATTCGAAGCATCGAGTGGCAAACAGACACGACCTTGCTTGTTTCCTGGAGCGACGCTACGCGGGGCAGCTATCTCGATCAGACGTGGCGCGCCGGCTATGCGCGCGTCAGGGGTATTTGCGCGCTCAGCGGCATGTCGGTCAAACGAGGCGACGTGGTGTTCCGGCCGTTCCACCGTGGCGCCGCACCGCCGTCGAACGCACTCGACATGATCCTTGCTTCGGTACTGACGAGATATTCAGAGCGCCAGCTTGTGCTGCCCTGATGTGTGGCGGAGATCGTTTGGACTTCGGCCCGCGAGTGTCGGCTTGCGAATGCAGCAAGATGCCGGCGGATTGCTCGACACCACCGTCGGCAGCCATGTGGTTCATTGCTGCCCCAGACGCAGCTCGGAGTGATGGCAGCTCAGGTCGACGGCCAAGCGTTCGTCCGCTACGATCGCGTGACCGGTTACGGGGCGTAGCCGACGCTCGGACGTCCGAGCGACGCCATATGTTGACGGTGGCTTGTGGCCGCGTACTGCCCCATGGAAACCGCATCGACGGCTCGACCTCGTCCGGCCTTGATCGACAGTATGCGACCCACTTCGGCCAGATGACCTTCTCCAAACCGGTCAGTCAGCAGAATTCAGTTCCTGCGAACCAGAGTGCCCATGAGCGGCCATTGGCGAGTCCACCCAATCGGCCACAAGCGGGCCATGACGAGACATTCACTTGTTCTGGCGCCTTGACATCCGAGCGGTCGTTCCACCTCGCAAACCGGACACCGATACGAAGCGGCGTACTGAGGATATTGCCCGCTGCTGATCGCATTAGCGGTTCTCGCAGACCTGCGTTGCGCTTGTCTCGGCGGGTGCGAGTCACGACTCGCATTGTTTCGGCGACGCAGCATTTCCACAAACACGTAGCGGCCTACACCACGAACAGTCAAGGGTGCGGGATATCGCCGTTTCTGCCACAAAGCTTTGTCGGATACACCGCCGCTGATTGGCGCGAACTGCCATTGGTCAAGACGCCATGGCACAACGGTGTCCAGCCAGGCAAAGGCCATTCTTTCTCCCGCTAGCGCTCACTTGCGTCGATCACGCGGAACGTTTCGCCAACTGCCTGATGGCCGGACCCGCGTGGTCATGAAATCGGCGGATGCCCGAACAGAGATAGTTCAAGCCAGGTTCACCCTCCGGGCTGCGCACAAAGCGATTTTTCGGGCATTCACCCCAGCAGAGATTCAGATGCTTGCACTGACGACAAAACGCAGGAAGAGCATTTCGTTTTGCATAGCCGAAGCTTTGCTGCCGCGCCGAAAACGCCATCTCACCGAGGTGTCTCTCACCGATATTTCCTAGCGAGTATGCAGGGTAGACGTAATGGTCGCACGAGTAGACCTCGCCGTCGTGCTCGATCGCCAATGCCTTACCGCAGAACTGGGCGGTCACGCAGGTTTGCGCGGGCTTACCCAGAGTTTGCACTACGGCAGTCTCGAACAGGTTCACGAGTACATGCCCCACATCCTTTCTGTACCACTCATCGAAGGTTCGGGAAAGGAAGTAGCCCCAATCGTCCGGGTCCACCGACCAGTCGGTCACGACCGAATCCGGCTGCCCAGGTTTCGCCGCACCGGTTCCCAGTATCGGCATCGACTCAGCAGGCCAATGCTGTGGAGCGACACTATGAAAATCTTTCGGTTCGACGCATGGAATGAACTGGATATAAGTCGAATCCAACTCGTTACGCAAAAACCGGTAGACGTCCAGGGGACGCTTCGCATTGAAACGGTTGACGACGGTGAGCGTGTTGAATTTCACGCCATGCTTTTTTAGCAGACCGATCCCACGCATCACATTGTCAAAAGTGGGCTGCCCCTTCCGGTCCCGCCGGAAAGCATCATGCAATTCGCGCGGCCCGTCGATACTCACGCCAACCAGAAAGTTGTTTTCCTTAAGGAACATGCACCATTCATCGTCCAGCAACGTGGCGTTGGTCTGAAGATCGTTCAAGACACGGCGGTTCGCGGGAGCATACCGCTTCTGAATTTCGACGATGTCGCAGAAGAACGCAATGCCGAGCATGGTCGGCTCTCCACCCTGCCAGGAAAATATGATTTCGTCGCCGTTCTGCGCTTCTATGTACTGCCGGATATAGCGCTCGAGCATGGACAGTTCCATGCGACGACCGCGATGCTGCTTTAGCAGATGCTCCTTATGCAGGTAGTAGCAATATGTGCAGTCGATATTGCACGTGGATCCGATGGGCTTGGCCATCGCATGAAAACGACCTTTCTGATCGGGTGCCGCAGGCTCCGTTTCCGACGAACGTGCCGGGTAGAAGATTAGTGGCTTCTCAGCCAGCGTGTCATGGATGTCCTGCATGAACGGCTCCTGAAATCAGCTCACGGAAGTCTGTGCGTGCCGAGACCGCAATTGGCCAGAGGGAAAACACCGCAAGCCGGTCAGTCCGGTCATTGGGCGACCGATGTACTTGAAGCGGGATATATCGTCTTCCAATCCCGTTTCATGCTGACAACGACCCACCCGCGCGTAATGGCCTCTTGCCACGCCTTATCGAGCCGTGCCATTGACGCTTGGCGATCGTAAGCAAACTCGCGCTCTTGATCGTCGTGGTGCACGAGGAGTGCAAGCGTTGCGCCTGGGCCGCTGGCCGTGTACTCAAGCATTTCGCGATCGCCATCGGAATTGCCGAAAGCGAGAATCGGGCGTTTGCCAATCGCGCGAAAAATTCCAACGGGCTTGCCTGGTCCGTCGTCGACGAAGTCAAAGCCTGGCTGACGTATTAGTACAGGCTCGCCACTGCGCATTTCGTACGTCAACTTCTCCTGAGTTCCTACCACCTGCGTGGATGGCACACCGTACGCTTTTGTGACCCACACTCGCATGAACTCCGCCGTACCACCGGAAATGATCCAGATTCTGAAACCGTTCTTACGTAGTAAATCGAGCAATTCCAATTGTGGCTTGTAGACGAGTTCGGTGTAGGGCCGGTTGAGCGTCGGGTGCCTCGCACTGGCCAGCCAGGTACGGATGGATTGGTCATATTCGTCAGTCGTCATGCCGCTGTTGGCGACCGCAATAAGCTGTAACACCGCCTTGCGGTTTTGTGCGATTGCGGCGGCGTCGTTCCTCAGCAACGCCTTGAATGCCGGATTGTTCCGCCACTCGGGATGCCTTGGCGCCGCTGCCTTCACCTGTTCGATCATGAACGACAACTGGAATGGCATGGGTTGCTCGCTCCAGAGCGTGCCATCGTTATCGAAGACCGCGATGCGAGCCTCGGCTTCCACGTAGCTTGGCGACCCTTCACGCGTGACGTCGCCAATGAACTTCAAGATCGCTGCCCGTGCAGTACCGTCCTGCCACGATGGAAGCGCTGTCGCTATCGATTCTTCGGGAAGCGCCGCTCGCTGCTGCGCCGTCGCGGCGGCCGTCGACGGCGCTTCATGGCTCACGCACGCGCTCATCGCCGCGCACGTGCACAGGATCAGGCGCGACGCGTGACACTTGAGGTGTCGTGACCACGTGTGATGGTCAGTGAAATGCATTGTGATCCTGCCCGTTGGAGAATGTGCGGCTTGCGCCTTGACGGGTCCGGACAATCGAGGTTTTCCGATTGTCCGGACGTCAGCTTGTCAGTTCCCGGTTGGCATCGGAATGTTGAAACCGTTCTCCTGCAGTTGATCCCGGATGTACTTGAATCGTTGATACTGGGTGAGGGTAATCGGTCCGGCGTATCCTTCGCTTTGCAACTTGCGCGGCGGATACTTCACATACGTTTGCATCTGGTCCTTGACAGCAGCGTTAAACGCCACAAGTGTCCAAGTGTGTTCCGTATAGTTGTTCATGAAGATGTCGTAGCGCTCCTGAGGATCCTGATACAGATCGAAGACCTGCGGAACGGTTGCGACGTAGCTCTCAGGTCCTTTCCAGCCGAGATTCGTGTCCACCGCTAGACCGCCCGTATCCTTGCCTGCGTCGCCGCGCAGGTTGAACACCGCCTTGAACTGCCCGACCCGCACGGCACCCGGCGTCAGCTCGTTTTCGGTGAAATAGAACCAGGCATTGCGCTTGCTCTTGCCCGTGCCGAGCAGCACGGGAGACATATCGTAGCTGTCGAAAACGATGGGTTTGCCTTCGCGATCGTTTTTGGGTAAATCCACGCCTGCCAATGCCGCGAAGGTTGCCATACAGTCGAGGCCACCCAGAATGTCGAAGTTCCTCGTGTGAGGCTTGATCTTGCCCGGCCACCACGCGATGGCGGGAACACGCGCTCCGCCCTCGCGGTCGGTTCCCTTGGTACCGCGGAAGGGCGTATAGCCCGCATCTGGATAAACATCCTGCCACGCGCCGTTGTCCGTCGTGAAGAACACAAGCGTGTTCTTGTCGAGTCCTTTCTCGCGAAGCTTGTCCATGATGTGGCCGACACGTGCATCCAGTTCCACCAGTGAGTCTGCGTATTTGGACTTCGACAGAGACTTTCCGATGTAGTCGGGATCGGGCATGTTCGGCTGATGAACCTTCATGAAGTTTACGTTGATGAAGAATGGCTGGCCGCGTTGGGATGCATCGTCGATATCGTCGAGCGCAGCTTTCTCGATGTAACGATCGACAAACGGAATGCCGACGATCCGGTTTTCGGGCTCGTTTTGATACTGACCGTTCAGCTTGAAATCTTCATGAGCCTTTTCGCCGGCCTTGCCGCTGAGCATGCCTCTCGTTACCTTGGTGAACAGGTCCCGAGTTTGCTGGTCCATGTCGGGAAACCATTTCGGATCGGAGTACGTGTATGCATTCAGGTGATACAGGCCAACGTACTTCATGTCGTCATAGCCCTGTGCGTTCGGTAGGGCGTAGTCCGCTTCGCCGAGGTGCCACTTGCCGGTGAAATATGTGTTGTAGTGCGCGAGTTTCAGCATGGACGCCAGCGTCCATTCCGCGTGAGGCAGGCCGCCGCCTTGCCCCTGGAACGCTACGGTCGTCATACCGCTGCGGTTCGGATTGCGTCCGGTCTGAAGAGCCGCCCGGCCTGGCGTACAACTCGGCTGGCCGTAGAAGTCGAAAAATGTCATGCCTTCGTCGGCCAGCCTGTCAAGGTTCGGAGTGGGAATGCCGCGCCCCTCACCGCCGCCATAGGCTCCGAGATCGCCCCAACCCACGTCGTCGCCCACAATCAACACGATGTTAGGCCGCATGGGCTGTTGAGAATCCGTTTGTGCCTGGCCGCTTATCGCAACGCTCAGCAATGCCGCCGCAACCACAGCGAAAGGCGCGCGTTTGCAGGGCCTGGCAGGTGCCGGGAAGGACGTTTCAGGTTTCATCGTGTTTTCCTGAGTATCAATGGACAGGCTTCGACATCCCTTTTGCGCGATAGGCCTGTTTGCCACAACTCATTTTTTTCCCTGAGGCAGTGGAGCGCCATAGGTATTTAGGGCAAACCGATTTCCCCTTCGGGCAATGCGAGGTGTGCGCCTTTTCTTTCACTTGGATGACCGCTAAATTGATCTGTGCACATACTGGTCGATACGCCAAGGCACTGACGACAACTGAATTCGGTTGTTGCGGCAGTGTGCGTCCGCGGCTCGTGACTTCGTCTCGATAGCCGCTTGTGAGAAAGGAAGATGGAATTGTGAGCACGCCGCGTTCCTGAGCGATGCAGAGTCTGCGTGTGACGCAGATTCTCATTTACTGCTAGATGCCCGGCGAGCGAATCCACCTGGAGCAACGCATGGAGCAACTCACCAGACATCCCCTCATCCTGCTGGTCGTTTCGTTTGCATTGATGTCGCTGGCTGCCTGGTTTGGGAACTCGGTGCTGCGAAAACGTAATGCACTCGATGAAGACTCGCGCGACGACTTCAGGATCGTGCAGTCCGCCACACTGACGCTGCTCGCCCTGGTCATCGGTTTCAGTCTGTCCATGGCGGTAGGCCGCTACGATCAGCGTAAAAACTACGAAGAAGAAGAGGCCAACGCAATCGGGACCGAGTTCATCCGCGCGGATCTATTGCCGGCCAGCGCGGCCGCGACAATCCGGGCAGATCTCATCAACTATGTCGACTTGCGAGTCGAGTACTACCAGACTCGCGACGAGCGGCGCGTCGAGCGGATCAATGCCGCCACGGAGGATCTGCAAGGCAAGCTGTGGGCCGCAGCTAAAGGCGGCGCGGTGTCACAGCCCAGCCCGGTGGCCGCACTTGCCGTGACCGGTATGAACGATGTGATCAACACACAGGGTTACACACAGGCAGCGTGGCTCAACCGCATTCCCTTGGCCGCCTGGATCATGATGCTGCTGATTGGCGTGTTCGCCAATGTGCTGGTGGGCTATGGGACGAAGAATTCTGGGAGTAGCAAACGATTCCTGCTTATTATGCCGTTGACCGTGTCGCTTTCGTTCATGCTGATTGCCGACATTGATAGTCCACGCAACGGCATCATCCGTGTCGTACCGCAAAATCTCCTCGGCACATCGCAATCTTTGCACCGGCCGTAAAACGGCACGCCGTATCTAACCAGCTCAATCGCCTGACGGGCAACTGGCGCCCGGGTGCTACAAAGGCATTGGAATTATGCGGGCTGCGAATAGATCAACTGATTCGCATATCAGCGGGAAACGCTAGCCTTTCCCGGACAATTTTCTTACAAAAGACTATTCGACTGGCAAAAACCTCAGGCATAGTTAGCACGACGTTAGTCCTGCCAGAGCCATGAAAGACGAACGCGCCCCCCCGAGGATCCTGACGGCAGTGCTCGCGCGACTAGTTTTCGCGCGGGGCCGCGTTGTTCTTTACCTGTTTCTGACCGTGCTCGGCTTCTACACGTGCGCCTACGCGGAGCATACCTGGCGTGTGGTGATTCTGCCGGGCGCGGACCCCACACAACCGGCAGCCCAGGAGCAGATTCGCGCCATACGCCATTCGGTCGCCGCTATGGCTCCAGATGGCGTCGAGTTCTACACCGACTCGCTCGACGATCTGCGATTCGACAACGCCGAATTGATGAACAGCTTTCTGGTGCTTCTCAAAAGAAAATATGAGCACAAACAGGTCGACATCGTGATCGGCCTTGCCGACTTTGCGTTGGACTTCACGAAGCGTTATCACGACGAGATCTGGCCGGGCGTACCTGTCGTCATTTCCAGTGTCGCGGCCGGCCGCCAAAAGGATATACCTGCGGATTTTGCCTATGTCCCCACCTATCTCGATGTGAACGGAACTCTTGCTTTGGCGGAAATTCTTCAACCCCGCGCACGGCGTCTCGTCATCGTGTCCGGCCTCGCCAAGCTGGATCTCCGCTCAGAGCAGATTGCTGTCGCTACGGCGCGCGCGCGCACGTCGCGCCAGTGGACGGTCGATGTGTGGAGCGGGTTGACCGTCTCCGAATTGCAGCAACGCCTTGCCGCGCTCGACAGCACGGCAGCGGTTCTTTACACGACTATGTATCGGGATCGTACTGGTCGCACGTTCTTTCCCTATGAAGTCGTTGCGCCGATGGCAAAGGTTTCGGGCGCGCCGATATACGGCTGGTATCCGACCTATTTGGGCCACGGGCTGGCGGCGGGATCGGTAGTCAACTTCGACGCGAATGGCCGCACTACCGGCGCGCTCGCCGCATCGATACTTCTCGGGGAGGCCCCACGTCAGGGCGCCGTCTCATCGGCAAACCCGTCGCACTGCATCGCAGACGTCGGGGTGATCGAGAAGCTGGGGCTGGATACGCGTGGCTTGCCTGCGGATTGTGAGTTGGTCAATGTACCTCCTTCACTCTGGCGAGAGTACCGGATCATGGTGCTTGGCGCGGTTGCAATCGTTTTACTGCAGGCGCTGACCATCGCCGCTCTGCTGTGGCAGCGCCAGCGACGCCGGATCGCCGAAGACGAAGCGACCCTGCGATCGAACGAACTGGCCCGCGCGGCGCGGTTCGCCTCGGCGGGCGAACTGAGCGCATCGGTCGCACATGAGATCGGCCAGCCGCTGGGTGCTATTCTCAGCAACGCGGACGCCGCCGGCCTGATGCTTCGTAACGAGCCCGAGGACGAACTACACGCTATTCTTGCAGACATACGCCGCGACGCGCTGCGCGCGAATCAGGTAGTGCAGCGACTGCGGGCGCTTCTGCAAAAGCGCACGTTCGAATACGTCCCGTTGGACCTCAATGGCGCTTTTGACGAAGGGCTGGCGTTGCTAAATCTTGAAGCGCGGCGTAGACGCATCGCCGTCGAATCGAACTTCGCGGCGCAAAATGCCTGCGTGCTCGGGGACCGCGTGCAACTTCAACAGGTATTGATCAATCTCGTTATCAATGCAATGGACGCGATGGAGGAAACGCCCCTCGGGGAACGCATTGTCTCTATCTCGACTCAACTTGCAGGAAAAGGTTACCAACTGATCGTGGCCGACAGCGGGCACGGCTTTCCGGCAGATGCCGGAGAGCGTATGTTTGACTCGCTTTATACGACCAAACCGCACGGTATGGGACTTGGACTTTCAATTGTGCGCACCATCGTCTCAACGCACGGTGGACAGGTCCGCGGTGCGTCCCGCGACGGCGGTGGCAGTGTTTTCACTGTGTGGCTTCCCGCATCCGAGCGGCCCGTGCTCTCACCCACTCCTACCGGGCGCAATCCATCAACGGAAAGCGCCGGCTTGACCGCCCCGCCAATGCCACAAGGAGGACACCCGTGATCAATCGTGCCGAAACCGTCATCCATGTCGTTGACGATGATCCCGCTATGCGTACCGCCCTGAGGCGGCTTCTGAGTCAAGCGGGATATGCGGTGAAGGAGTACGCGAGCGCTGGAGAGTTTCTTGTTGCCGATCCGGTCGCGCCGCCAGGGTGCCTGCTGCTCGACCTGGAACTGCCCGGTCCCGGCGGCCTCGACTTGCAACGGGCGCTGCAACGGCTTGGCAGGGAGATGCCAATCGTCTTCATCAGCGCCCACAGCGATATTGCCAGAACGGTCATGGCCATCAAGGGTGGGGCTTTCGACTTCCTCCTCAAGCCGATCGATGCGCAGACTCTCTTCGCCGCGTTGGACAATGCGCTCGCGTCTGCAGCCGTTACTCCTTCCCCGGCCGAGTCACTTCAGCCGGTCGACGCTTCCGATCTGAACGCGCGGGAGCAGGTCGTACTACGCGGTATCGTCGCTGGTCGACTTAACAAGCAGATTGCCGCGGAACTGGCTTTGAGCGAGCGAACAGTCAAATCCTGCCGGGCCGGCCTGATGCGTAAGCTGCACGCCCGTTCGTTTGCCGACCTTGTCATACTGGCTGAGCCGATTGTCCGCCGTAAAGCCTCTATCTGATCTCCGCTTGCCCCAAAGGGCAACGGCTTGCCCCATGCCCTGATAGCGCCGGACCTTGGCTCACATGAAACTTGAGGCAAGAAACCTTGGCGGGCAATGAACCAAATCAGACAGTTGATCGTGGTCGTCGAAGACGACGCCGGGATGGGTCGTGCTTTGCAGCGCCTGTTGACTGTGTCTGGTTTCGACATCCTCGTGTTCGACAGTGCAGAGGCATATGTTGGGGCGAGCCGCATGCGCGTACCACACTGCCTCGTGCTGGACGTCCAACTGCCGGGCGTTTCAGGGCCGCGCTTGTATGAGCAACTCCGCTATCCTCGCCCTCCAGTTGTGTTTATCACCTCGCACGACGATCCGGCGACGCGCAACGCGGTCGCAAGCGCCGGTGGTCAGGAATTACTCATCAAGCCATTTGTGGCCAGGGATCTTCTCGACGCCATTTCGCGGGTAGCGCCGGATAGTGGGACCCGGTGACAATTCACCTCGAGTATTCCGCCTGCCGCTTTTCAGAAACCTGCGTTCCCCGGATTTCGTTTCGGCAAAGCGTCCGGTGGCTGCAAACTTGCAAGCGGACATTCGATCAGGTGCGTCGCAACACGGCGGTCCAGCTTTTGCCGACTTTGAGGTTTCTTCCGTTAAACGTCCGCATCTGCGGATTGCTGACCTTGGCGGCGTCGAGTAGTAGGACCGCAACTGCCTGCAGCGGCCAACCCATATTCACGACCCAATTGCGACGACTTAGATGTCTTGGCGCAATGTTGATTCTCGCGAAAATAGCGGTCGGCCGGTCCGCCCAACGAGTGGCGAGACGCCCATCAGCTTCTCTACGTGGCACGGAAGCCAAAGATACGCGACATCAAGGTTAGGATTCACGAACTGCGCTGAGCCGAGCGGGTTGTACTTGATCCGTTGTATCCCACTTTCTCGACGTTGATGTCATAGTTCTCCTGCCTCAGGACCAGGTAGCGCGCGTACAGATATGACCAGGCGTCCACGATCTCCTGATCCGTCGGTGCGGCTACAGCGGGAGCCGCAGGATTGGTCGCGTTCGCGGTAGCCGGGTGGTCAGTCGTCAAACACGCTGCCATTGCGAAAGCGAGCGCGCAAAGTACGGCCCAAAAAGACCTGCGGAATGCGAGAGTGAGTTAGACATGACGGCGTTTCACTTCCCGGGACGTTGGATTGAACCCAGACGCCGCGAACGCTCTGTCAGCGACGCCTGGTGGCTAACGCAATAAAGCGGATCAACTGAGCTTGGGAAGCTTGTACTTTCCGTTGACTACGGAAGCGCCCGGCATATAGATGCGCATGCAGGTCCAGAACGGTGCGGTGGGAATGATCAGTTCGTTCGCGTGACCGCCCTTACCGAATTCGCTCTCAGGGACGAAGTAAATGTCGAAGGTCTTGCCGTCTGGATTGAGCTTGATCTCAGTGTTGCTGATGGTCGAGCCCTTGTCCGTCTTCAGATACTGGTCATCGCCATAGACCGTCACGGAATAGAAACCAAGTTTTGGATCAACCTGCTCTGGTACCTGGTAGGTCGCTTTGTACGTCTTCCCCATCGTTACCACGTGCTTGGCTGTCAGATACACGGCGTCCTTGTCGGGGAGCAGTCCCGTTGCGATTGAAACCCCACGGTTGCGGGCGTCAAGCGAGACCGGATGCGCCTCCGTTCCCATCGTGTCGCGTATTCCTTCCTTCTGTGCTTCTGCGACGTAATGGCTTCGAACCTTCTCAAAGTCTTTCATATTCCAATTGGTGACCTTGAACGGCTTCGGCTGGTATCCATTGAGATACTCGATTTTTAGTTCGTCCTGGTATTGGTTGACCTTCCTGACGTCCTCCGGGTCTTTGTCATTGATCTGCATCCGCACATTCGCGTAGAAAAAATCAGTGGTTTTGTTGGCGGGAATCACGTATCTGCCAGGGCCGTAGAACACCTTGTAGGTGACATGGTCATGATTCACGATCTGCAATGACATGTATCGCCCGTCATTGGGGGGCAGGGTGATAGCCACGTCGCCGCCACCGTCGAGAACGGCAAACGAGTAGACCGTGTCGCGATTCATCAACGGCGCGGGCTGTTCGGACAGCGCCATGGTCTTTCTGTGGTGATGCCATGCGTTGTTGGCACCCTGCTCGACTTCCTTTTGCATCGCGAGATCCGTCATTGCGCGCGCAAAGTTTTGATCTGTTACATGCGTTTGCCCCGCTGCGCGAATGCCTCGCCCGTTGCCAGTACAAAGATCAAGCCAAACGTACACAGGTAGTAACTTGCTCTCATGCCTGTCTCCTCGAGATGTAAATCGACATTCAGGCTCCTGCGACGAACGGTCACCTCTCCAGTGAATGGATGAGACGCATCAGATCCAGAGGCTGAACGCGGATGATGCCGCCTCGTGGGCTGTCGATATCGGCAATCAGTGCCAGCGACAGTGATACTGTGACGGGAAGGATCGTGATGAGCACGCCGCGCCGCAGCTTGCCTTTAGCGCCGTAACCTTGCACCACGCACGCGAAAACCGAAATCAGAAACATCAGTATCCACGCGCCGACGGGGATGTGATTGATCCGCGCGGCCTCCGCGTAGTCCTGCGAATTGAGCACGTCGTTCATGCCTGTTGCGACGACAGCGGAAACGGGTGTCGGTTTGTCGATTGCTGCAGCGCTTGCCAGTCTCCACAGCTCTGCCTGTAACGCTGCTGTTTCGTTCCCGATCCGGGCACGCTCATTGTGGTCGCGCGTCTCATAGTCAGCCAGACGAAGGCGCGCGTAGCTTGCCAGCGCTGCTTTCATTGGATCGCCGAATTTCTTATCCACGAGATCAGCCCGTACATACTGCGTCCCGATAGCATTGGCTTCTTCTTCCTCCAGATTTTTCCTTTGATCGTACCTGTTGACGGCCATCGACAAGCTGAAACCAATAAGGAGAGCCAGCAATGTCAACGTCGACGCCTGGATCAGATTGAAGTCATCGCGCTCAGCATCCGTTAGCGTCACAATCCGTTTCAATGTGAAAGCGCCGAACGCCACCGCACCAATGAATAGCAGGAGCAGAACAACGAACATCACTACCGGGTGATCAACGAACGTTGCCATGGCGTGACCTCTCCGCACGTTCAACAGAAAAAGCGCGAAGCCCGTGGTACCCGCCCGATCTCAGTTCTTTTGCTTCCGGTGGTCGGCAGTTCACGGACATTCCCGTCTCAAGCAAAGCAGTATCCTGGGGCGAACTCATTTCGGGAAAAGCAAGGTGACGATCAGACGCGCCCCCCAGCCGTGCGGACCTGAATCCGGGCTGGCGGCCCAATACCGTACACCCCCGCCGATACTCACAGGCTGCTTGCCAAATTTCAGCAGCTTGCTGACCGTCGCGTTAATCGGCATTGACCACTGATGACGGTTCCAATCGTATGTCGACTCGGTATTCAGACCGAACGTCCATGCAGTCGTGGTTGTGTAATTAAGGAAAGGCTGTAGAAACGTCGAACTCACGGCTGGCCGGTTTGCGTTTCCCGCAAACGACCAGATATGGTTCACCAATGCACCGTATGTCCAGCCATTTGCCTGCCATAGCAACACTGCTGTCGGTCCCGCACCCCATTTCTCCGCCCCGAGCAGGCGGTCCGTATCCGTCGGTAGCAGAAACACCGGCCCCACACCCCAGATCAATCCACTCGCCGTCGGCTTTTGCGGTGAGAAGAAAAAGCTTTGAACCACGTCTCCAAGACCTGTCTGTGAACCAGAACCCGGTGCGATGTCGCTTTGCGAAATCACGGGCACGATGGTCCGCGAGATCAGATTCCACTGGTCGTTCAGATGAAAAGGGATAACCGGCTGGAAGTTCAGGAGATACTTATTTCCGCCGCGGTCAGTACCGATGTTGCCATCGTAGTTGAACTGAAACGGCACGCTGATCAAGGCGGCAACAGGATTGCTTAGCTGCTTGGCAAGATCGGAATCGCTCTGGGCATGAGCCACAGTGGGAAGCACCGTCGCCGCTGCGACATAGGCCAGGAATCTCGCAATCCTTCGCGCGCTGGTCATTCGGAAGTCCTTATCTCGACTGGTGCCCGTTCCACTGAGTGCCTCGTATGCCGCGCTTCCGGCTACGGGCTGCTCATGGCCTCGCTGGGAAGGTCTGTGTTACCTGATGAGAATAGGTAAACCTTGTGAAGGGCGTTATCCAAAAAGCGAAAATGTTTTTCAAGCGCACCAACCAAGCATGCCTTTATATCCGTCACTTTTACGTGCATTCACCTTGTTCGTGAGACGTTTTTACCCATTCCATAAGTTCCTTCGCTTCAATAAGACGCGAGTGCAAAAATCTGCAGTCGTTCATTCGCGCAAACCAGCCCATTTCGTTTTTCGGATAGCGGCGACGCTCACTAGCGCCTAATCTTCTTGACGCAGGCAGGCGAACATATGGATCCCGATTGTGATGTTTCGTGAACCTCGCAGCGTTGCGGCAAAGTGTGAGCAATTTACCTTCGCGCACGGATGGGGGTTAAGCAGAAAGGCTTCCGCCACTCCATCGGTTTCAAATCTCTGATCCTTCAGGGAGGCACCATGAAGAGACACATCCTGGCCGCGGCGGTATTTGCCGGATCGATCGCCACGGTGCCCTTATATGCGCAGGAGACATTGCCAGCATCGGCAGTAGCTGCCACGGCTGCCGTGGACCCCGCGGCGGTATCGGCTCTTCGCGACATGGGCGCACACCTCCAGGCGTTGCAGCGATTTACCGTCTCCACAGAACTGACAGGTGAGCGCGTGCTTGAGGACGGCCAGAAGCTGCAGCACACGGCAACTGCGGTTCTCGATGTGGATCGTCCGAACCGGGTTCGCGTCGTCATGCGCAGCGCTCGCGGCACACGCGAGATCTTCTATGACGGCAAGACCGTCTGGCTGTACACTCCGGCGCAAAAATACTATTCCAGTGTACCGTTCGATAGCAACCTGGCCGAACTGGTCGACCATCTCCGTGCCCGCTTCGCGGTGGAAATTCCGCTTGCCGATCTGTTTGTCTGGGGCACGCCCGATGCGCCCGCCGATCAGTTTGAATCCGCCATGTATGCGGGGCAGGATTATGTCGGCACAGACGTTTGCAATCACTATGCCTTTCGAGAGAACGACGTCGACTGGCAAATCTGGATCAAGGCTGACGGTAACCCCTTGCCACGAAAGCTCGTCATCACGCGGCGCGATGACGACGCACGACCGCAGTCGACGTCAATTATTGACTGGGTCACCTCACCCACGTTCAGGACGTCTGTGTTTGTATTCCGGCCACCCGTGGGTGCCAGGCAGGTCGAACTGGTTCCAGCCAGCGCAAAGAAGGAGTGAATCGTGAACACTGCACACGGGAAGAAACAGGCGGTGCTGCTCGCGACAACGCTGTCAGTGCTTCTTGCCACGACCGCATGGCGACCGGCCGAAGCCGCCGGGCGCGGCGGCCATCACGTTCAACGCGGTTCAGGCGGAGCCGCACACGCGCCACGTGGGGGCGGGCAGTTAAACAACGCACATGCCGACGCGCGCACGCGCAACGTGCGAAACACTAGCGTGAACACCGTGAATAGAAATGTGAATGTCAACCGGAACGTCAATGTAAATGCACATGGCGATTATCACGGCGGTTGGGACAACGACTACCATCCTGTCGCAACGGCTGCTGCAGTGACTGCTGCCGTCGGCGTCACATCCGCGATCGTGGGTTCGATTGTGAATTCGGTACCACCGAATTGCGCGCCAGTGAACTATGGCGGCATGATCTATCAGCGTTGCGGAAGCACTTGGTACCAGCCTCAAGGTGCGCAATACGTTGTAGTGAATGCACCCTACTGAACTTTCTGGTCGCGGTCGCATGTCAGCGCATGGCAGTATTAGCCCCGCTCGCACGTGTCAGCGACGTGGCTCGCGCGGAAGATTCAGTGATGACGCGGCGAATCGGAGATACACATCATGAGCACGCTAATTCAAAAGCTCAAACATGAACTTATCAAGGCGCTACCACCGACTATTTTCTTTTTCATTATTCTTCACATCGTCGCGTTAGTTCGATCCCTGATGATTCGCGGCACAGGGATCTCCGTTCCTTCTTCGACCTCCGTACTTCTCGCTTCACTGATTCTCGGAAAATCCGTTCTCGTCGCCGATATGCTGCCATTCATCAACCGCTTTCCCGACAAACCGCTGGTCTGGAACGTCTCCTGGAAGACTTTGATCTATGCGCTCGTCGCGCTGGCAGTCCATTACCTTGAGCGGCTCTACGATTACTGGAAGGAAGCACACAACCTGATCGCCGCCAACCACGCGCTCTGGTCCGAGATAAACTGGCCCCGGTTCTGGGCAGTTCAGATTCTGCTCGTGACGCTGATATTCAACTATTGCGTGATCGCAGAACTCGCCCGGGCAGTGGGCCGGGGCCGGCTCAAGCGCATATTCTTCGGCCCTTTGACCTAGCGAGATCGGTATCGGGCAGCCCACTTCAACGTGCAAGGATAAGCGTATGTTTACGCCGCGGTAAGAGCCGGCTTACGTGCGCGAGCGGCTTAGCGTGCGACTCGGAAGTTCACCGAAGGCCTTGCGGTACTGCTCGGAGAATCGGGACATGTGCCGAAACCCCCACCTGGACGCCACGTCGGCAACAGTACAGGTTGGTCCCGCGCCCAGCAGATCGCGCAGCGCGCCGTTGAGGCGGACGTTCATGAACCACCGCCCCGGCGTCATGCCAACACTGCGCCGGAAAATCAGTTCGAGCGAACGCAGACTGTATCCACTACGGCGTGCGATCTCGGCGAGGGCGATGTCTGCCTCTTCACCCGATACGACCAGCCGTTCGCAAGCGAGGATTAGATGATGATGACGTCGCTCGCCCGACGAACTCTCTGATTGCCCTCCCGGAGTCGCATTGGCCAACTCGTCGACATAGCCTGCGACAAGCGATCGACTCACTTCCGTAGCAAATTCAGGGGCCATGCCACCCGTCGGTTCCAGCGACTTTGCAATGCCCATCGCATCATCGGCGAGACAGGTGAGCGCGGCACGCCCCCCGGGGCGAAGACGTACCGACGTAGCGGCGAATCCCGGTAATTCGAGTAGACGGCCCGTCCGTGCCAGCGCCGTTTCCTGAAGACGCTCTTCCGGAACCGTGAAGTTTACCCAGCGGGACGCCCCGACAGCGTGATAGAGAAGCTCCACGCCGGCCGGGTAAATCTGTATGTCCTCCTGTCCGATAGCAACGGTGTTATAGCGGGTAACGTCGCTTCCGTCTGCCATGAACCCTATGCACATCGAGTTGGGCGGCATGCTCCCCTGCGCAATCACCGGAAAATCATAGCAACCCGTTTCAAGCCTGATCTCATCCAACGTCAGACGCTGGTGCGTCATGTTTGCACGCTTCGATGACAACAGACGGTGCTCAAAGCTTCCGCCGTAGACAATGTCGAATGCCTGGGATGGTTCGAATCCGGAATATGTGTGCCTCAGAAAGCTGGACTGAAACGGCATCGCAAATTCTCCGCAAAGATTTCGCTTTTTGGATAGCGTCTGAACCGGCGCACGTCTATTGTAAGTTGGTACACCAGCAATTGCAGGCCAAATGCATGGCGGAAAACTACCGGCAGATCAAAGCGCGCATCCGCGCCCTCGAAGCTCAGGCGGAGCAGTTGCGCCGCCATGAACTTCGGCAGGTTGTCGCGGAAATGCGTCAGAAGATCCGGGACTACGGCCTTACACCGGAGCAACTCTTCGGTCCCAATCTGTCTGATCTCGTTAGGTATCGACATCCGGAAACGGGCGAAACATGGAACGGCATGGGCCGTCCGCCCAACTGGATCAAGGGCAAGGATCGTGGCCCTTTTCGCGTCGACTGATGCGTCGACTGATTGGACTGTCCTGCCATCGACACTCACGCTTTCGCAGAGGAATCAATGAAGGTCAATATCTTTACTTCTGCAACCGGAAAGGTTTTGCTCAGTTCGGTCATCGTGTTCGCCGCCAGCGCCACCGCCGATGCGAATGCACAGCAAACAATGCCGATTCCGACGGCGTCACAGGTGAGTCCACCACCGGCGGGCATCATCATGACGAAGGACTATGTTGCAACGGTGGGAAGGGTGGCCTACCTGTGGGGCTGGCCACTCATCAATGAACGTCACCGCCGCGCGACCTTCAACAAGTCGCCCGAGCCCGGCCTGTTAGGCGGCGTGCTCCCGGTGGCGCCGACGGGCTATATCACGATGTTGACAGGGTACATCGCGCCAGAAGAACGCTTCGTCACCTGCCCGAACCAGGATGTCGTGTACGGCTTTGGGTTCGCAGCAGTGGACAAGGATCCCGTCATTATCCAGGTCCCGGACTTCGGCAAACGGTTCTGGGTCTATGCGCTTTACGACGGACGTAACAACAGTTTCGGCGGCCTTGGCAAACAGTACGGAACGAAACCCGGCATCTACATGGTGGTCGGTCCAAACTGGAAGGGAACCGTTCCGAAAGGCATAACGAAGGTGTTTCACTCGCCTACCGACCTGATCGGGATGGGCCCGCGCATCTTCATGGACGATACCGACGAAGATCGCAAGGCGATCCAGCCACTGCTGAACCAGGTCATGATCTATCCGCTTAGCCGCTATACGGGAAAGGCACAGGTCAAGGATTGGTCGAAGGTGCCGACATTCCCTGCGCCAACGGATCAGGGCGCGGGCGAGACGAAGTGGGTCGATCCGGAGACGTTCTTCGATGAGCTGCCTGACGTTCTCCGCGAGGTTCCGCCTTTGCCCGGCGAGGAAGCGTTATATGCGCAGATGAAGGCAGTGCTCGAGGCGGCAGCGAAGGATCCCGCGATCAGGGAGCAACTGAAGCAGGTCGCCATCGACGCCGACAGGAATCTCGTTGGCCCCCTCTTTGAATTCCGCAACAACGGCATTCCCGTGGGTAATGGCTGGACGACAGCGCCAAATGGCGGTCGTTTTGGCTTTGACTATGTGACCCGTACCGCCGTAGCCCGCTCGAATATGTTTGTCAATCGCCCGGAAGAAACGCGTTACTTCTATCTGGACGTCGATAGCAAGGGACAACGTCTCACGGGCGCTAACCATTACACGGTGACCTACAGGAAGTTGCCACCCGTCAATGGTTTCTGGTCACTGACCGTCTATAACGAACACCACCTCTTCGAACCCAATTCGCTCAACCGATATTCGCTGGGCACAAAGAACAAGAATCTCAAGTACAACCCGGACGGGTCGCTGACGCTTTATGTGCAAGCCGAATCGCCTGGCGCAGATAAGGAATCGAACTGGATACCCGCGCCTAAGGGCGACTTCTCCCTGTATCAGCGAACCTACTGGCCCAAACCAGAAGTAATCGAAGGCAAATGGACGCCCCCGGCTGCCGAGAAAACCAATTAGGCGTCACACGGAGGAAATATGTTCAGGCAATGTGCACACCGTTCGAAGGTGGTAATTGCAGCCGGGCTGGTTGCATCGAGCCTTGTGGCTCACGCGGACGCGCAGACGAGTCGCTTCGATGCATTGGCAAATAGCGCCTTCGTCAAGGGACGCCCCACCGCGGACACAGCGAAGGCTCTGAAGGATGAACTTCTTTTCCAGCGGGCCACGCAGACTTATCTGTGGGCGATGCCATTACTCAACACGATGGGCATGCGTGACGGCTTCGCCCAAGCGTACGGTACCGGCTACAACACGATGGCAATCTGGGCTAAACGTCTCGATGCAAAAACGCTCATCACCACGCCAAATTCGGACCTCATCTACGGCATGGTGTTTGTCAACCTTGCCGATACGGGCCCGCTCGTATTCGAGGCACCGCCCAAGTTGCAGGGCATTCTCCTCGACATGTGGCAACGACCTATCCCGGGGCCGACAGTCAACGGCACTGCCTATTTCGGTGACGTTGGATTGCCAGGCCCGGACGGCGGTGCCGGTGGAAAATTCCTGATTCTCCCGCCCGGCTACTCCGGCGACGTGCCATCGGGCTACTACGTGTACCGCTCCAGCACCAACAATATCTTTATTTTCCTGCGCTCGTTCTACCAGTCGCTCGATAACATCGCACCGGCAAGTGATCTGCTCAGGCAATGCGTCCTGTATCCGCTCGGGAAACAGGAGAGTGCTGCGAAGATGAAATTCTTCGATGCATCAGGATCCGGGCACGACATGCTGCCGAGAAGTAATTTTGCCGCGTTTCAGGACCTCAAGTATCTCGTTGATACGGAAGGCAGCAATCTCGCGGATCAGGACTGGATGGGTATGCTTGCTGGCCTCGGCATTGTGAAGGGCAAGCCATTCGAGCCGGACGCTCGCACGAGGAAAATCTTCGCTGACGCCGCGAAAACGGGCTACAGCACCAGCCGTGTGATCGGATTGCAGGCCGATAAGGACATTCGCGTGTACAACGACCGTCAATGGGTCAACCCCGTCAACAACGTCACGGCACGCTGGCCGAATGCCTCGAACGATCTGAGTTTTACGTCAAGCAGCAGCGGATATCGGGATCTCGATGCGCGCGTGTGGTTCTTCACCGATTACTATTCGATCAGCCCAGGCATGGTATCAATGACGCCAGGCAAAGGCGCTTTCTACATGATTGCGTTCAATGACGCGTCGGGGCAACCGCTAACCGGCGACCATAACTACAAGGTCACGCTGCCGCCGGACATCCCCGCGAAACTCTTCTGGTCGGTCACGTTGTATGACGCATCGAACGCATCGGGGCTCGACAACGGTCAGCCGTTCCCGTCACTCGGAAAACTGAATCATCCGAAGGAGAACGATGACGGAAGCACAACGTTGTATATCGGCTCCAAAACACCTAAAGGGAAGGAAGGTAACTGGCTGGCTACACCTCCCAATCGCGGCTTTTTTTCGATCCTGCGTCTGTATGCTCCGACACAAGCGGCAATCGATGGGAGTTGGAAGCCGGGTGATATCGAGCGCGTGAAATAGGTCGAATGCTACGTCATGAACCGCAGTGAACCCAGACAACGCTCGGATCCGCTAGTGCGATTTTCGTATCGCGAGCGACGGGGATGGAGATACCTCATGGATCCGTCGCGCCATGTCAGATTCTCAGTGTAGTTGCGTGCAAGCCCAGACGGCATCCATGCGACAACATCACGAGCGTGCCTTCCTGCGTTCCGCCGCCACGCACTGCGTCGGGGATGGATTCACATCCCGCCGTACTTCGAAATGCCACGGGCGCACCTGGATCGTAGCTGTCACCTCTGTGCTTCTGCCGGTCTTTTGCCAGTGTCTTGCTTCCGAGGCGAGCGCTGCACCCGGCGATGCGGCCGCGCCTGCCTTTACCGGACCCGATGTACAAAGGCGTGCCAATGCGGTTGTGGCGCTGCTCTCGTTCACGGTCACGCCCGATCTCTCGGCTAGCACGCTTGGAATACGTGACGGTGGAACCGGTAACCCGTCTTTGAACATGACGCAATTCGGCGGTGGCTTCACCTTGAGCCAAGGTTTTCCGCTGTATCTGGAAGGTGCGCTGGGCGCGTCTCGCTACGATCCGACCTTTCTCGTTTCAGATGGACAACAGCAGCGCGCTCTGCCGACACGATGGACAAACGTCGCCGCTACAGGCGGAATCGGTTGGGATTTTCCGCTCAACGCAAGTAGAGATCTCGTCATTCGGCCCATTTTCAATTTCTCCCTCGGCGAGGTGCTGAGTGATGCCACGGCTGCACAGTTCCTGATCAATCGACGGACGGATAGCAACATCGACTTCATCAAGAATGGCTCACTCAATGTGTACGGTCTCGGCGGGTCGCTAGTGCTGGGCTGGTATCCACGTAGAGAGCCCTATGAGTTTGATCTCGAATTACGCTATACCAACATCTACCTGCAAAGCTTCGGGTCGTCGAGTGCAGTGCGCGGCACAGCCAACGCGCAGTCTACAAACCTCTATGCGCGGTGGCGAGCTCCCACCGGCGCGTTCGTGCTGAACCGGCCACTACGGTATGTGCTCGAACTCTCTCATTCGACCTATCTCGGCAGTCAGGCGAACATTCTAGGCTTCAACCAGCTGACGTCGCTGGGCGCCGGGATAGAAATCGATACAGGCGATGTGACGAAGCTATTTTCCCGTTTGCGAATCGTCGCGCGCTACGCATTCGGCAAGGACGTCACAGGCGCGTCGTTGGGACTTGCTCTGAGTTTCTAGGTGCCACGTGCTGTACAGTCAAAGGCAGTTTCGGAGCAGGAGCCGACGTTCGAATGTCCGGCCAGACGACGCGTCGAATGACTGACTGTAGGTGGCTGCGTACTGCCCCATGGAAACCGCTTCGGCGGCTCGACCTCGTTCACCCAATCAGCCACAAGCGGCCAATTCAGGCCGTTCGTCCGGCCCATCGTGTAGTCGATCCAACGACCGGTATACCTACCGCATCGGTCGAACCCTCAAGCGGGACCGCCGGGTTTCTTCAAACCGTTCGGGCGCCCGTTCTGCAGCGAGTGATCGCAATCACGGACCCCGGCGGTGGTTCACGCGGTAGCAGGAATGCGGATGTCACGCGACCATCGATGCTGAAAGCCGACGAAGCAGCCTGGCGTGCACACTTCATCGGCTTTTCGTAGAAGTGTCACTGATACTGACGATTCACTGTCTGGTTTGCATCATTGAGCGGCTCGACGAGATCAATCTGCGCTTTCAACGGGTTCGGCTGGTTAATTTGCAGCGTGCCTGCCGACGTGAACTCCAGTTGATTGTCGAGGCCTGCGTCGTAACGCGGCCAGGCAGTCAGCCCCGCGCCGGAGGGACTCCCCGTTCTGGCGAACGCCGTCCAATAAGCAATCATGCTGTGCGCGACCTGTTCGTCCTGACTCGTCACGGCTGCGCCATACGTTGCCGGGAGCGTGTCGAACACATAGGGAATTTCGGCGGCGTGCGTTGCACCGCTGACCTTGCTGCGTATCGACTGGGCGACATACGAGAAGCGATACAAATATGTCGGCACACCTTGCGCGATGAAGGTTCTCGCCACGAAGCGCGCGGGTTCGTCCATCGTGATGACGCGGGCGATCTGGTTTTCCACTGTCGAAACAGAAGCCGTGCCCGTTGGGTCGAACGCCGCTGCAGCCGCGCCCAGGTTCTGCGGACCGAAGATCGCGTAGGCCTGTTCCTTCGTCGTGAGCCCGCGTGTGGCGAAGCCGAGGTCCGCATTGTTGACGCCGAGCAGAAGCGGAACCTTGGCGAACTGGCCGGCCTTGTACTGATTCTCGGGTTCATCCACCACGAGCTTGCCGTCGATGATGGAACTGCCCGAGAACGTCGCGAGGCTGTGCGCGCTATTCAACGTGGAAGTGTCGAGCCCATCGAGAACCTGACTGGCGGAGAGCGCGCGCAGCGCCTGCAACGAACTGGCGTCGCTGCCGGCGATGCCATATCCTGTCGCGAACGCGGAACCCTGTTCTTCAGCAGAGTCGCCGACCGTTTTCGCGTTCCGCGAGAGCGTGCGACCGTAGTACTGATTGACGCGTCCATTGCCGGACTCGATGATCGCCTTCGCGAACAGTCCCGTTGCCTGCGGCGAGGTCAGTAGGTTGTGAACCGCTTCGCCTCCGGCGGATTCCCCAAAGAGCGTGACGTTGGTCGGGTCGCCGCCGAAGTTGGCAATGTTGCGCTGTACCCATTTGAGTGCGGCGATCTGATCCATGTAGCCGTAGTTGGCCAGCGTCTCGCCGGATTGCGCGGCGGCTGCCGTCAAGGCCGGGTGGGCGAAGAAGCCAAACCGGCCGAGACGGTAGTTCATAGTGACGATGACGACGCCCTGATTGGCGAACTGCGTGCCGTCATAAGTCGGCATCGACGTGCCTCCAGTGACGTATGCACCGCCGTAAATCCAGACCATCACAGGCAGATTCTTGCCGTTGCTGTTTTGCGGACGCCATACGTTGAGGTACAGGCAATCTTCCGACGGCGTGACCGTTAGCCCGGAGTTTGCGCCGCTCGTCTGCATGCAGTCGTGAACGAACGACGTGGTCTGTCGGACGCCGCTCCACGCGGTCACGGGCTGTGGCGGTCTCCAGCGCAGCGCGCCGACCGGCGGAGCCGCGAAAGGGATGCCTTTGAAAGCGACCACGCCGTCGCTTGCCGAGCCCTTCACGGCGCCGTCGGCGGTGACGGCAATGGTCGGATCAGAGGTCACGGCAGAGCCGCCGCCGCCGCATGCCGCCAGCATGACAGCGAGCGTCGACGAAACGAACAACTTGGGCAAGTGCCTTGATGCGTCCTGCTTCAGTACAGCGCGAGGTTCCGTCTTTTCCAAAACGTTGTGTCTCCGTGCAATCATGGCTGTCATCGTCCTTTGTCTCAGTCCATCGCCTGAGTGTGGAATGTTTCGCATACCACCATCGTTCTCATGTCGGCGGGCTCTGCGGCGCAGAGTGGGACCGAGTATCGGAGCGTGATTTTTCGCCGTCAAATTCGGGCCAATAATGGCCGCCATGAATCGGGTTCATGCAGCACAACAGTTCGGAATGCTAGGTGGTTTTTTGGAAAGCATACGTTTGCCGTGCCGGATACCGTTCCAGTGTGGAGCGTTGCATGAAGTAAGCGCCTATGCTGTGACGAAGCGCGCGTCCCGTCATCAGACGGGACGCCGGCATGCCGCCGCTGATGCTTACCACGATGCGTTATGGCGTGGCGGTGCCGCTGCTTCTTATCTTCGTCGTTGTCGGCCGACATTCATTGCCTTAGCGAGCATTGTCACGCGTCGCCGCGCTTGGCCTACTCGGTATCGGTATCGGACAGGTCGCGCAGACCTTCGGCGTGGCCGACACGTGAGCCTCAGTCGGCACGATCATCTCAGCGACTATTCCAGTCTTTATTTTTTCGCCGCGATCTGCCTCAAACAGCGTGTGTCCTGCTATTGGCGCTCGCGATTGCGTTCTTTTACGTGTGGAGCGTGGAATTAACGAACGCTTACGGCGCGGTCTACCTTGGCGTCGTAATGACAGTCGCGCGTCCGTTTATGTGGCTGAACCTGCTGCGCGTGGTTCCCGCGCGAGTAGCCGCCAGTGGGCAATACCCTCAACCCGTTGTCGGCATCATTGCTGCGTCAGTCATGTTCGGTGGTCAGAGCCGAGGCCGATCCAGCGTGACCCACTGCTGCACTGACGCTCGTTCCCATTGATGCGCTGCGTACGACGCCAACTTTGCGGGGACGTCGTCGCCATTCATGACGAGGCGATTTAGCATCAAGGCCAGGTCGGTGTCAGCGATGCACCAGTCGCCGAACAGGTTGGATGCATCGTTTGAGAGAAGCCGATCTGCCGCGAAGTATAGCTTCTGCACGGCGAGCTGCGCCTTGGCACTAAAAGGCGGGGCCTGCCTTTTGTAGAACACGACCTCCGTCGAGCGCTCCTGACGAATGGGCATCAGGTCGCTTCTGAGCCACGCCTGGAGTTGGCGTGCCCTAGCCCTGAGATGCCGATCCTGCGGATAAACGAGCGTCTCAGCGAAAGTATCGTCCAGGTACTCAGTAATCGCCGATGACTCGGAAAGCGCAAAAGCGCCATGCGTTAATGTGGGCACGCGCTGAGTCAATGATTTAGCGGCGTAGCTCTCTTCATGGTTGGCGTCAGTCCCGAGGTCCACCGCGAACAGCTCAAAAGGCAGTTGCTTCTCCTGAAGAGCGACAAACACGGACATCGCGTACGGGCTTGCGAATTGTGCATCGGCATACAAACGAAGGGAGCCCTCAAACATGGCGCTATCCTGACAGTGGGTTAATTTGCGGATCGGTGAACGCGAGGCGAACGAGGAACTCGTCGATTGTTAGCGATCTTGGGCCTGATGTCGAACGGCCGCTCGTGGCCGAACGCGGTCCGATGCAGGCCTCAATTGATCGCTGATCGCAGCAGATATGCGAAAGGCATAATTCGACCCAACCCGGCCGAATGAATGAGCCAAACATACGACCGCTTTCGCGAGAACTACCGTCATCTGAACGGGCGCGCAAACAACACGGCACACCGGATCAAGTCCGCGGTGGGTCCGCTTCGTGATCGTGCAAGGCCCGATGCATTTCAATCTGGTCGAGGTGATCCACGACCCACGTTGCAAGCTCTATCAGCGGCAAGGACACTGACCCGCCGAGCGCGGTCAGCGCGTACTCGACTTGCGGCGGGACAGTCGGATGGACGGTCCGCGTCACCATTCCGTCGCGCTCCAACGCCTTCAGCGTGCGGGTCAGCATCTGCTGGGAAATTCCACCAATCAAGCGTTTCAGCTCGTTAAAGCGCCGCGGCTGCTGCGCCAGCATTGTGATTGTGAGGATCGTCCACTTGTCACCCATGCGGCCAAGGATCTGGTTGACCCTCTGGCAGGACGGATTCGTGCCAGGTTGGCTCGGAGCGGTTGCAGGCATACGCATGTGACTAGGCCTCGAAGCTATGCGTTCTTGTGAGTAGTCAGTCTATCAAGCATAGTCGGTCATTGAAACATACCACCCCAATGGAGTTCGCAATGACTAGCAAGAAAACCATCGCGCTGTTCGGCGCCGGCACCGGTCTCGGAGCTTCCCTTGCGCACCGGTTCGGAAGCGCGGGGTATCGCGTTGCGCTCGTCGCGCGGCGTGCCGCGCCGCTAGAGGAGCGAGTAGCCGCACTGGCTGTCGCCGGTATCGAGGCGGTCGCCTTTCCTGCCGATCTCACCGATCTCGACGGCATTCCCGCGCTCGTCCGTTCGGTCAAGGATCGGCTCGGCGCTATCGATGTGGCCGTCTTTGCGCCAGCCCCATCCGATGCGAGCTTTGTCCCGGCAGTGGACCTCGATGCGTCGACACTACAGTCCATGGCCAACATCTTCACGTTCGCGCCTGTGGAGGTATCGCATGCGGTGCTTCCGGGCATGCTCGCCCGCGGCGATGGCGCGATCGTGATCGTCGGCGGGCTGACGGCCGTGGTGACGAGGCCTGGCATGAGTGGTGTTGGCCCCCTCATGGCGGCCACGCGCAACTACGTGCTTACGCTCAATGCAGAGGTGGCGTCCAGGGGCGTTTATGCCGGGATGGTGAACATCGGCGCGGTCATTGATCGCTCGACGGGCTTGCGTGCCATGACCGCCAGCGGCGCAGCGCTCGACCCGAATCTTCCGGTCATCGACCCGGACACAATTGCTGAAGAAATTCAGACCCTCGTCGCGAGGCGCGATCGGGTCGAGTCGATTCTTCCGCCTTTGCCCCAGTCGTGATTCGGGGGGCACTATGCTGAGAATCGACCTTTATACGGAAATCACCTGCCCATGGTGTATCGTTGGCCAGCATCGCCTCGACAAAGTGTTGGCCGAGCGCTTTCCCGAACTCCTCGTGGGCATTCACCACCACCCGGTCTTGCTGCTTCCGGACGCGCCCGCGAGCGGACTTTACATTCCAGATCTGCTTCGCATCCGTTACGGCATAACCGATCCGAAGGTGGCGTTTGCGCGGCCGGAGGCCGAGGCTCGCGCTTCGGGTCTATCCCTTGATCTTGGTCGCCAGCGTATGGCCTATCCCACGCAAGCGGCGCACGCGCTCATTCTGGCCGCACGCGAACACGGTACACAGCACCGGCTCGCCGTAGCGATTACGAACGCCTATTTTCTTGACGCGAAGAATATCGGAAGCGCTGACGTGCTGGCAGACATCGCCTCCGGACATGGATTTGAGTACGCCGAAGCCCGCGCCATTGCACTTGACCCGGCCGAGTACAGGCGCGTCGAGCAGGAGGCAGCAAACTCCGCCGCCGCAGGGGTGCGCTCGGTTCCTCACTTCGTCTTCGGGGGACGCATCGCGATCAACGGCGGCCGTAGCGAAGACGAGATCGCATCGTCGCTGCAGGAAGCCACGAGATTCATCGCTTCAAACCGTGTAGAACATGGATAACTGTTCTGGCGGGGTGCAACGCATGACGGATGTAACTTGGTAAACGGTCGGTAACGGCATTAAGTTGAATGGCGGTCAATGGTCGAGTTGAGCCCGACGACGACGGGCTCTGATCGTTTAGGGTTATTCGATGCCTGCCGTCGGCCCCAGGAACGTGACGGTACCTCGGCGCGTGCCGGCAGGCGTCGAATAAGCCCGATGGAGGAAACCGCGGAGTGCCCCAATGCGGTTGGAGGTTTCGCGGCTATGGCGATTGATAGCGCGGGATGTTCAGTGATGTCGGGTGCGACACAGTCTGGCGAGAAGCCGGTCGGGCACTAACGCCATCGCGACGCGGTGCAGTTGCGTATTCGGGATGATGAAGCGGGCGCACGAAGCACATCGCGAAGCGACGCGCGCATACGTCCGTTCGTGGGCCGCGTCGCCGCAAAGCCAACGTTGGACAGGCAGTTCGAGGAGCCGTGAGGTTCATGGCTGATCCAGGCGCATGGGCGGTGCGCGGATCGGGGCGCTGCGCGCGAGGATGTCGATGACGATCATCGGTGCGCCGCAGTGCCGGCAGATGAAGACGGGCCGGGTTTCGATGATGGCGTGGTCCGGTGATGGGCTGGTCGCGGGTGCGATGTGCAGCAGATCGCGCACCCGCGCGAGTCTGGCGCGGCGCACCGGGTTGGCGAGCAATCCGTAGTGACGGATGCGATGGAAGCCACTGGGCAGCACATGGAGCAGGAAGCGGCGCATGAATTCGCCGGTTTCGAGGGTCATGGTCTTGTAGCGGGTGCGTCCCTTTGCACGGTAGTCCTTCCAGCGGAACGTCACACCGCGCTCATCGAAGGCGACGAGGCGCTGGTTGGAGATGGCGACGCGGTGCGTGTAGCGTGAGAGGTACTCGAGCACCGCTTCCGGTCCGGCGAACGGGCGTTTGGCGTAGACCACCCATTCGCAGGTACGTAGCGGCGCAAGCCACCGGGCAAAGGTAGCGGGATCAGCGAGGCCGGTGTACTCGCCGAAGAACTGCAACTGGCCGCGCCTGTGGGCGTCTGCGAGTGCTTCGAGGAAGCGGCGCCGGAACAGGCGTGAGAGGACGCGCACGGGCAGGAAGAAGCCGGGGCGGCAGGCGATCCAGCGCTCACCGTCAGGCGACAGTCCGCCACCGGGTACGATGCCGTGCACATGCGGGTGATGCGTCAGCGCCGAGCCCCAGGTGTGCAGTACGAGCGTGGCGCCAATCTGGGCGCCGAGATGCCTGGGATCCCCGGCGATCGTGCGCAGCGTGTCAGCGGCGATGTCGAGCAGCAGGCCGTAGATGATCCGTTTGTTATAGCAGGCGATGGCGCTGATGGGTGCGGGAAGCGTGAAGACGACGTGGAAGTACTCGACAGGTAGCAGATCGGCCTGGCGTGCCTCCAGCCAGCGGTGTGCGGCACTGGCCTGGCACTTCGGGCAATGCCGGTTCCGGCACGAGTTGAAGGACACCTCTGTCATTGTGCAGCCTGAACAGCGCAGCACATGTCCGCCCAGTGCCGCGGTGCGGCACCGTTCGATGGCCGACATGACCTTCAGCTGCCCCAGGCTCAGATGTGTCGTGGCTCGCCACGCCGGCCCGTGGCTGCGGAAGATGTCCGCAACCTCCAGCATGAGATGCTGCAGGGTATGGGCTTATCCAGGAGGCAGGCGGTCCAGTGGACTGGTGACTTCATGCAGCAGGTCGGTGGCCACCTGCACATAAAGTGCGGTGTTCTCAAGCTTGGCGTGGCCGAGCAGAACCTGGATCACGCGGATGTCGACCTTCTGTTCGAGGAGATGCGTCGCAAAACTGTGGCGCAAGGTATGCATGGATACACGCTTGTCGATGTGCGCGGCTTCGGCGGCGGCATGAATGGCGCGGTTCAACTGTCGCGTGCTCAACTGGTCGAGTGGATCGAGCCCGGGAAACAGCCACCCGCCGTCAAACATCTTGCCCTGCGCACGGGCCATGCGCCACCATACGCGCAGCCGCTCGAGCAGCACCGGCGAGAGCATGGCGTAGCGGTCGCGGCGGCCCTTGCCCTGCTCGATACGCAGTGTCATGCGTTCGCTGTCGACGTCGGTGACCTTCAGCGCTACGACTTCACTTGCGCGCAGCCCGGCACCGTAGGCGACTGACAGCGCAGTCTGGTGCTTGAGGTTGCCGGCTGCCTCGATCAGCCGCCGCACTTCGTCGGGACTGAGCACGACGGGCAATATGCGGGGAACGCGCACCGGCTGCATCCTGACTATCAGCTCGGGCCGGTCGAGCGTGACCGTGAAGAAGAACTTCAGGCCGGTGATCGCGTGGTTCAGCGACACGGCCGATGTGCCGTGATCGACCAGATAGAGCTGGTAGCGGCGCAGGTCCTCGACGGTGGCCGTGTCAGGTGAGCGCCCGAGAAACCGGGCGAACTCACGCACGATGTGCAGATAGATGTCCTGCGTCTTGGGAGCAAGCTGGCGCATGCGCATGTCGTCGATCATGCGCTGGCGCAATGGGCTGACGTTTGCCGGTAAGGAGGTCATGATTCGGCTCCTGTTGAAGAGCGAGGCGGATTGCCTCGTTCGCCAACATAAACCGCGTGACCGGCTTGACCTTCACCTCCAGCGTCGGATCGTAGCCCCTACCGCGCGAGCGGTTTAGTCCATCGACCCACACCTGTCCTTCCGCTGATGTATCGAAATGTCAGCGTGTTACGCAAAAACGGCCCTTGCAGGAGGGCGCCCGTGGAGATCAGGCCGTCAAGACTGCGTTGTCAGTCGTGGCTGATCAAGGGCGGCCTTTCTGCCCCCGACTCGATCAAAAATCTTTAGCATGCAGCGCGGGCAGCGTGGTCATGCGATCACGAGTTGGCTGTGCATCAGTCTCACGCAGCAGTGCGTCCTCCGTTGACCCGAAGCACTTCTCCGGTCATAAAACTCGCTTTATCCGACGCCACAAAAACGATTGCATCCGCAATCTCCTCAGGCGTTCCCGCACGTTTAAGCGGCACGGAAGCGAGCATCGCGGCCTTGCCCGATTCGGAACCCGTTATGCGGTCAAGCATTTCAGTCTGTATGGGCCCCGGAGCTACCGCGTTGACTCGAATATTGATCGCCGCCGTCTCGAGTGCGGCGGATTTCGTCAGGCCCTCGACCGCATGCTTGCTGGCGACATAAAGTGCGTTATGGGGAGCGCCGCGAATACCCATCGTTGACGATACATTGACAATGCTTCCGCCGCCCTGGGCTGCCATGACGCGGATTTCATGCTTGAGCGCCAGCCACGTGCCGAGAACATTCGTATCGAAAACAAAAGCGTATTGATCGATGTTCTGTTCGACGATCGGTGCCGGGTCGCCCTCGTAACCGGCGCTGTTCACCGCAATGTCCAGACGACCAAAACGGGAAATCACCCGATCGACCAGGCCTTGAACCTGGTCCTCGAAACGCACGTCTGCCTGCACAAATTCCACTTCGGCACCCGACGAACGCAGTTGCTCTGCCAGCTTCCTGCCTTCTTCGATTCGACGGCCCGAGATGACCAGCCGAGCTTTCTCTTTTGCAAAGGCAATGGCTGTTGCGCGACCAATTCCAGAAAGCGCGCCAGTCACAAGTACTACAGGTGAATCGTTCATTTTCCGACTCCTTTGACAACCAGTTAGAAGGTTCAAAGCTATCCGAGCCACGAAACGGTAAGCTGCGTCACGTGGCTCGTATTGCGTCACGCGCTATAGCCACCGTCGACGGGAATGATTGCGCCGGTAATGAAGCTCGCAGCCGGGCTGGCGACGAAGGCGATTACCGAGGCGATCTCTTCAGGCCGACCGAAGCGCCCGAGCGCAGTGGCGGCTGCCTGCGCCTCGGCAAAGGGACTGTCATCAGGATTCATTTCGGTATTCGTCGAACCGGTGCCGATAACATTCACAGTAATGCCCTTCGGGCCGAGATCTCGCGCGGCGCCTTTGCTGTAGCCTTCAATCGCACGCTTCGTTGCGCTGTAGTCAGCAAGGCCAGGCCAGGTTGATCGCCAGGCGAGGGCCGACGAAATGGAGATAATCCGGCCGCCACTATCCATCACCCGCGACGCTTCCCGGATTGCGGTGACCACGGCTTCGTAATTGATCTTCACTTGTCTCTCGAAGGCCGATGTATCAGCGGTCTCGGCTACCGTACCTGTGACGAAAACGGCGGCGTTATTGACGAGAATGTCGATCCGGCCCAACCGCTCGATAACTTCCGCAATCAATGCCTTGACCGCTTTTGCATCCGCCTGGTCCGCCTTCAGAGCAATAGCCTTTCCACCGGAGGCTTCGATCCTTGCAATGACCTCTTGGGCCGCGGCCTCACTGCTGGAATAACTGAGCGCTACGGTGGCGCCTTCCGCAGCGAGCTGGATGGCGGTTGCGGCGCCAATTCCGCGTGAGCCGCCGGTCACAAGAGCGATCTTTCCTTGAAGAGTATTTGCCATGATTCTGTCCATTCAATAGAGGATGAGTCGCGGGCAGTTAGATTGCCCGCATGTTTTTCACAACGCTGGAACTGCGAGATGAAACTTCGTCGCGCGGGAGTTCGCTATAGGCGGCTGCCGCAAATTACGGAGTGACGACGATCCTGCCGAAATGCTGGTTCTTTTCCAGTTCGCGATGCGCTTCGACGATTTGTTTGAACCGGAGGTACTTTGAGATGGTTGCGTTCGCAGCATCGGGAGCGGTGTCACTTCGTTGCTTAACGCGCCATAGATCATTACCGCGCCACCCGGCGCCAAGGCGCCCGCGGACTCGTAGCCCAGCCGGCCAGGAAGATTGGCCGGTTCGACGTAGATGCCCGTGCGCCACATCCATTCCGCACGGTTCAAGCCGATCGCCTTGACGGCGATACGGATCTCATCCGGTCCCGGCTCTGGCAATGGGATGTCCTCGATCTTCAGAACATCGGGTGCGCCATATTCGGCAAAGGTGACGATGCGTGCCATGGAGAACTCCTCGATCGGACAATTAAATCAGGCGGCCGCGCGGGGTTCGTGCGGAAAGAAACGATTGGAAGGCCGGGGTAGGCCGAGATGCTCGCGCAATGTGCTTCCTTCATATTCGCGCCTGAACAAACCGCGTCGCTGCAGCTCCGGGACTAGCCTGTCGACCACCTCGTCGAGGCCGCCCGGAATCCAGGGGAACATGAGGTTAAAGCCATCCGAGGCCTCAGTCTCCAGCCACTCCTGCATCTCGTCGGCGATCGATGTCGCGGTGCCGACGAAGGCGAAACCCGAATAGCTGCCGGCGGCGCGCGCGAGCTCCCGAATCGTCAGACCCTTCTCCCGGGCGAGATTGACCATGCGCTCGCGCTGCGAGCGCCCAGCTTCAGTCTCCGGGATCTCCGGCAGTGGTCCATCGGGATCATGGCCGGAAACGTCGAATCCAAGCATCGAGTTGAGAGAGCCGATGCCACTGTCGTAGTGGATGAGGCTATCTAGCATCGCGCGGCGCTCGATAGCCTCATCCATGCTGTGAGCTACGACGACGAAAGCGCCGGGCAGGTAACGCAGCGCGTCGGGTGTACGGCCGATCGAAACCATGCGCGAACGTATATCGGCATTGAAGCTGCGAGCGGCCTCTATCGACGGCGGAGCACCGAAAATGACTTCAGCGGTTTCCGCCGCGAGCTGACGGCCTGCCGGCGACGCACCAGCTTGAACAATCACAGGCCAGCCCTGCGGAGGCCGTGCGATGTTGAGCGGGCCGCGCACTTTCAGTGAGGGACCTTTGTGACTGATCGCATGGATTCGTGCCGGATTGACGAAGACCCCGCTTTCGGTGTCCCTGACGAAGGCGTCATCGGCGAAGCTGTCCCACAGGCCCGTGACGACATCGACAAACTCCCGTGCAAGCTCGTAGCGATCGTCATGATCCATCTGGGACTCGTAGCCGAAGTTGAGGGCCGCGTCGGGGTTCGCCGTCGTCACCACGTTCCAGCCGGCCCGGCCGCCGCTGATGTGGTCCAGCGACGCAAACCGCCTGGCAATGTGGTAAGGCGCATCGAAGGTTGTCGAGGCCGTTGCGATCAGCCCGATCCGCTCAGTCACCGCCGACAGCGCCGAGAGCAGCGTGAACGGTTCGAATGACGTCACCGTGTGGCTCCTCATAAGAGCTGCGATTGGCATGTTCAATAACGCCAGGTGGTCGGCCATGAAGAAGGCATCGAACTTCGCCGCTTCCAGTCGCCGGATCGAACGACGCATCTGGTCGAGGCTGAAATTCGCATGCGGGTCGGCGCCCGGATAGCGCCACGCACCCGTGTGGATGGCCGCCGGTCGCATGAATGCACCGAGGTGGAGTTGGCGAGGTTTAGCCATCTGTCGTTCCGTCGCGTCAGGTGCCGCTGGCTCGATTGACGAGTCAGCGGCGGGTTTCAGGCGTCGAGGAAGGTCGTCGCATTGGCGACGAACAACTCCGGATACTGATAAATCGAGCCGTGATTGGAGTCCGGATAGACGATCAGCTGCGCGTTCGGCAGATGCTGCTGGAGCGTGAACGAATGCCTTGTCGGAATAATGACGTCGTTGCTGCCTTGGACGATCAACACGGGCTGCCGGATCCCTTTCAGATACTCCAACGCGCTATCGTTCGGCACATGCCATTTGCCGATCGCCTCGCCCTGGGCGGCAAGGGTTTGTGCGCTTACTTGCGGATCGCGATCCTGACGGCGCAGCTTGCGCTCGAGAAAGGCAAGGCCGGCCTTCTGGCTGGCTTCGGACGGTCCGAAATGAACAGAAAGCCACAGATGTTCGGGCGGGTCATAGCTGCCGGCGAAGATTTCCGCAGAGCGGCTTTCCGACATGTCCTGCGAACGATGCCCGGTGCCGACGAGGATGACCTTGCGGACAAGGTTACCGCCCTGCAGCGCAATCTCCTGCGCCACGAAGCCCCCAATCGAAATGCCAAGCACGTCGACCTGCGTCAGACCCAGCGCGCGAATGAAGGCGATCGCATTGGCACCCATCTCCTGGAAACTCGTCGGAGTTTCGCCTGAAGAACTGGAGACGCCGGCATTGTTGAACAGGATCACTTCGCGATCCTTTGCAAAACCATCGGTCACTGCCGGATCCCAGTGGTCCAGGGTGCCGGTGTAATGCTGATTGAAGACAAGCGGCAAACCACCCTGTTTGCCGAACCGGCGGTAGGCGAAGCGGATGCCGTTGGCCTCGACGAATTGGGTCGGTGCTGTATCGTGACTGATGCTGTTCATGGTTTAATCCTCTGTGCTCCGACGAGCCAGCCAGGAAGGTGACGGCCTGTCGGAATTGACGGTTTCGTGCTGCTACGGTGTCAATATAGAGGGCGGCCACGCCAGACACTAGCCATGAAACGAGGTTATGATCTATCCGGAATGTGCATAGATAGAACATCAGACGCCCGGAGGAAAATGATGGACATCAACGCGTTGCGGATTTTCTGCCGGGTCGCTCGACTGCAAAGTTTTTCCGCCGCCGCGCGCGAACTGTCGATCTCGCAATCGCAGGCCTCGCGCGCTGTTTCGGACATCGAGGCCGAGTTGGGTACGCTTCTATTGGCGAGGACGACGCGCGCCGTTATTCCGACGGAGGCAGGCGCCGACTATCTCATCCGCGTCGAGGCCGTGCTCGACCAGCTTGACGATGCCGGACAGAGTGTCCGGCAGGACGAACTTCGCGGAACGCTGCGCGTCGGGATGCCGACCAGTGCCGGCGTGCGCGAGGTCATCCCCCGGCTTCCCCGTTTTGCTGAACGTCATCCGCTGCTGCGGATCGACGTGGTGCTCGACGACCGTCGCCAGGACCTAGTCCGGGACGCGGTCGATGTCGCCATCCGGATAGGAACCCTGCCGGACTCCAATGCGACGGCGCGTCTGCTCACCAGCTACGCACGGATGATCGTCGCCTCCCCTGCATATCTCGCCCGATGCGGCACGCCCCTGTCTCCGGACGCGCTCGTCGGTCACCGGATCGTCTATGGACCCGCGGCCACTGTCAGCACCGCCTGGACGTTCACGCGCAAGGGGATAACCAGCAATGTGCCGATAGAGCCCAATATATCGTTCAGCGACAACGAGGGCGCGGTTGCAGCCGTGAAGGCTGGCTTGGGTATAACCTCGTTAGGATACTGGGCCTGCCGCGAGGAACTCGAGGAAGGATCGCTCGTGCCGATCCTCACCGACTGGTCGATGGTCGGCACCAAGGTGCATGCCTATTTCCCCCTCGGCCGCGCGACCCGGACGGCGGCCCGCGCCTTCATCAATTTCTTGCTGGACGAGTTTAGCGACAGCGTCGACGTGACACGCGCTGGATGATGCCGCAGCATGTCAACCATGCGTTTGCCGCGTGTCGATGGGTGACGGTTCATCGCTCGCTAACAGTCGATCATCGGAGGCTTCCGGGTGTCTCCTTGTGGCCGAATACGCCCTCACGCCGCCCGCATAAGCGGCACGGACCTCGGCAGACGGGGCACCACGCGGTTCAAAGCGAGCAGGCGGGCGAGACCCACTAAAATCTTTTCCGGAAGACTGTCGATTTTCGACCATCAGATTCGTCGTCAGGGTATCCCCCACCACACGGACCTACTATGAAATACCTCGGCTTGGCCTACTTCACTCCTGAACAATTCGCCGCCATGGCACCAGACGACGTCAAGGCATTGGTAAGCCAATGCCCCGCGTTGGACGAGAAAATGCGGGCTACCGGCAAGGTTCTGATTTCCGCGTCGCTTGGTGATCTGGACACGTGGCGGACGCTTCGCCCGCGCGGCGGCAAGACACACGTCTCCGATGGACCGTACACCGAGGCGAAGGAAGTGGTGGGCGGCCTGTTCGTCATCGAGGCGGATAGCCTCGACGAGGCGTTGCGCCTCGCGTCCATGCACCCGGCCGCCACGCTTGGCGAAGAAGGCGGATGGGCCGTCGAGCTTATCCCTTTGGATTTCTACTTGGCCCGTTGAGGGCTTGAACGTCCGTCTCATGAATGCGTTGTCGCGCTACAAACGCCTTCGCGACGTCGGGAGCCGTCACGGCGATGGCGACTCCTGGCCGAGCGGCAACGCACACATACAAACCGTCTCGGTCGCTCGACGCCTGGCTGTTTTAACGTCTCTTTTTCAGGCGAAGGAGACGTTCAGTAATCCAGTTGTCAAGACGTCAGCATGCCTTCCAGAAGTCACTTCGTAACGCGCCCAACGTTAAGAATCCCTGCCGGATCCAGCAACGCCTTAAGCTTCCCCATAAGGTCGAGTTCGGGTGCAGAGCGGCTGTAATGCAAAAACGGCTGCTTGATCACACCGATGCCATGTTCCGCGGAAATACAACCTTGCACATCGTTGACGGCCGCATAGATCAGTTCTTCGACTTTCAGCAAATCGGCAGCGTCCGCATACGGACCGGATAGCAGATGCAGATTGCCATCGCCGAGATGGCCGAAGAAAAGATGGGCCTGCTGCGAGAAGCGTTCGTTCAACGCCGCGCGCGCATCTTCAACAAAGCCGTTCATCCGATCCATCGGTATGCCGATGTCAAACGCCGCGTGAGGCTTGAGTTTCGACAGCAATTCGCCGACCGTCTCGCGGTAAGCCCATAGCTGCTTTGCGTGTTCGATGGATTGCGCAATGATTACGTCCTGAACAATGCCGTCGTCGAGCATCCGTTCTAGCGAATGTTCGAGCGCGCGCCGGTCGTCATCATCGGACTCACCCAGTGTTTCGATCAGCACGTACACCGGATACGTGTCGCCGAACGGCGCCTTCAGATGCGCAATATCCATCGCCGCGCTCATGAAGTCCTGCCACATCAGTTCGAATGAAGAGAGATTCGCCAGCCGTGCGCGCAGGTACTTCAGCAGGCGCGTTGCGTCGTCGAACGATGCGACCGCGCACAATGCCGTATTCACCGCCGAAGGCTTCGGCTCCAGCTTCAGCACAATTCGCGTGATGACGCCCAGTGTGCCTTCGGAGCCGATAAAAAGCTGCTTGAGATCGATGCCCGTCGTATTCTTCGTGACGCGGTTCATCATCGACAGCATCGTGCCGTCGGGCAGCGCGACTTCGAGCCCGAGAATCAGATCGCGCATTGTGCCGAAGCGGATTACCCGGTTGCCGCCCGCATTTGTCGCCGCATTGCCGCCGATCTGGCACGTGCCGCGCGCGCCGAGATCGAGCGGAAAGAACCATCCTTCCGCTTCGACGAACGTCTGCAACTGTTCGAGCGGTACACCGGCCTGTACAGTGAGCGTTCCGCCGATCCTGTCGAATGATTCGATCGCATTGACACGCGCAAGCGACAACGCCACTTCACCCGCTTGCGGCGTCGCGCCGCCTGCCAGCCCCGTCAATCCGCCCTGCACGACGACAGCTTGTCGATGCTCACCCAGCACGCGCAACGCGCGTGCAACATCTTCCGGATTGCGTGGCAACAAGGTCATTCGTGGCCGCATACGCGGCGCGTCGCTCCAGTCGCCCGCGTGCGCTTCGGCAACGGCTGCGTCGAGTGAAACGCAATCCGCACCCAGTATTTCTACAAGCGCGTTATAAAGCGCGTCGGTATCGTGTCGATGCATGTAGTTCTTATCTCCCGATTTCATTGCGTCACACGTTCTAACTGTCCGCCAAAGCGGCCAACGAACAGGCCTGCAATCAACGCGATTAAAGCAACGCCCGTCAGGAAGATGCCGGGCGCCGTCAATGCCCCCGTGTGATGCAGCAATTGCGTGATGACCAGCGGCGTAATACCCGTGAAGATCACGGTCGCAAGATTGAGCGATAGCGCGATGCCGCTGAAACGCACGTTAGTCGGAAAGAGATCTGCGAGCAGATACGCATACGCGCCGTTCACAAAGCCGCCGACAACGCCAATCACCACGAACGCAAACAATGGATCGATCTCATGTGCTGCAATGAGCCGATAAAGCGGATAGCTGCCAAGCAGCATCACAAGCGATCCGATACGATGCCAATGGCGCGAAGGCACTGAATCGCCAAGCCATGCAAAGAACAGCAGCGAAGCCGACATCGTCGCGATGCCGAGGTTCTGCCCGGCGCTGACTGCCGTGGGCGCGTAGTGCAGGACCGTCGTCAGATACGACGGCAGCACGATGAACAGAATACTGTTCGACGCGTTCACGATTCCCGCGACGCCGACACCGATCGCGACCTGCTTCGGGTAATCGCTCAGCACTTTCCGGAATGGACGCTTGACCTTGTGGCTCTTGAGCCGCTGATATTCATTCGACTCTTCCAGCGACGTGCGTAGCCAGTACGACACCAGGCCGATCACGCCGCCGAAGATAAACGCGATACGCCAGCCATAGGCCAACACATCGGCAGCACTCAGCAGCGCATGCAAAGCGAGGCTGATCAGCGTCGCTGTCAGCACGCCGGAATTCAGGCATAAGATAACCAGGCCGCTCACCAGACTCGCGCGCGCTGGGATCTCTTCGACCACATAGGTAATCGAACACGGCAATTCGCCCGCCAGAAAGAAGCCTTGCGCGAGACGCAGCAGCACCAGAAGCACGGGCGCCAATACGCCGATCGATGCATAACCCGGAATCAGTCCGATACCGATCGTCGCCGCCGACATCGCGAGTACGGACACGAGAAAGATCACGCGCCGCCCGTAGCGATCGCCGAGACTGCTGAGCACGATGCCGCCCAGAGGACGCGACACATAACCGATCGCGAACACGCTGAACGTACTGATTAACGACGCGAGCGGATCGGTAGCGGGAAAAAACTGGCGGGCGATTTCGCGCGCGAATATGCCATAGATGATGAAGTCGTAAATCTCCAGCGAGCCGCCGAGGCTCGCGAGAATCACCGTCTTCCACTTCCGCTTTATCGCTGGTTGGCGTGGAACCGCCGCGAGGTCTGCTGAGGCCATCGAATTGTCTCCGTCATCGTTTTTGTCTGTGTGTTCGTGCAAGTGACGCGTGCTATTCAACCGGCACGGGCGTCGCTGCGGGTGTGCCCGTTCGCAGCGCCGCTTCCCTGCCGCCGAATGCTTGGACCAGTCTGTCCTGATCGGCTTTCGCGGCAGCATCGGTGGTTTCGGGATCGAGCAGCGCGCGAAGCTGTCGTTCGAAATGCGCGAGCACGTCGGCGTATTCGGGCAGCGACGCAAGATCGCGCATCTCTTCCGGGTCGTTCTTCACATCGAACAGTTCCGGCTTCATGCCGAGATAATGGTGATACTTGTAGTGGCTATCCGCGAGCATATACGCTGCGCTTTCCGATCCGACAGCGTGATATTCGCTGAACGCGAGACGCCCGACGTCGTCTTCCGCACACGCGAGTTCGACGAGAGACTTTCCTGGACCATCGATCAGCGCTGCTTCGCAGCCCGTGCATTCGAGCAGCGTGTTCTGGATATCGATCAGCGACACAGGCGTTTCACTCACCTTGCTCGCCGGAATGCCAGGACCCGCGACGATCATCGGCACACCTGTCGATTCGCGGTACATCAGACACTTGTTCCACATGCCGCGCTTGCCGAGATTATCGCCGTGATCGCTGCTGTAGATGATCGTCGTCGAATCGTCGAGTCCGCTTGCCCGCAGTGCGGCAAGCACTTTGCCGACTTGCGCGTCGAGGAACGACACCAGCGCGTAATAGCATGCGACGGCAAGACGCCTGCGTTCGTCGCTGCCGATCGCCGCATCGTGATCCATATGCCGCGCCTGACGCTCCACCCACGGATGCCGTACATAACCCGTCGACGGATGCAGTAGCGGCAGGTCGATTTCGCGTGGATCGTAGAGATCGAGAAAATCCTGCGGCACGACGAGCGGAAAGTGCGGTGCGACGAGCCCGACGAACAGCACCCAGGGCTTGTCGTCGGCGGCATGCTCACCGAGCCAGCCACATGCCGTATCGGCGACGCGCATGTCGAAGCGGTTGTAGTCGGACGTGCCGGGGCCGATCTTGTCGTATAGCGGCGAGCGGCCCATGGTTTCGGGCATCGGATTGCGCACCGACCCCCACACCTGGCCAATCCCATCGAGGATATGCACCGCGTGTTGCTGCCGGCGAAATCCGACGGGCGACGCGTCCGACTTGTAGTGCAGCTTGCCGATCGATTCCGTCAGCACGCCGCTCGCCGACAGGTGCTGCGCCCAGCCCGGCGTGCTGCCGTCGTAGGCGATCGCGTTGTCCCAGCAGCGGATGTCGTGGACATAGCGCCCCGTCGCGAGGCTTGCCCGCGCCGGCACGCAGATCGGCGACGGCGTGTAGGCGTTCTCGAAGCGCGTGCCGCGCTGCGCGAGCGCGTCGAGCGAGGGCGTCTTGATGACCGGGTGCCCGGCGCAGCCCATCAGGTTGTGCTGGTGCTCGTCAGACAGGATGAAGAGGACGTTCGTGGGTTTCATTGCGTTGTCTGTGCGGCCCGTGCTTGCGGTGCCGCGTCTCCTGCAATCCATGGTGGTCGAAGGGCGCATGACTTGCAATTGACATTTTTTGTAAAGCGCATAACCATTGGTTATTCGCCCGTCACGTATCGGTTACGACACATGGATCCCATCGAGCGCTTTTTTCAGGCGGGGCTGAAGCTCAGCCACCTGCGCCTGCTCACGATGTTCGACAGCCTTGGGCAAATCCGGCTCGTCGCCGAAAAGCTCAATGTCACGCAGCCCGCCGTATCGAAGCAGCTCGCGGAACTGGAAGCCGGGCTAGGCGTGCCCGTGCTGAGGCGCGTCGGCAATCGGCTGTTTTTCACGCCTGTCGGCGAGACGCTGATGAAGCGCGCTCGCGAGGTGTTCCATCAACTCGAACAGGCGCGCTTCGAAGTCGATGCGCTGACGAGCGGCATTTCGGGCAAGGTGTCTGTCGGCGCGGTGGCAACGGTGATGCCCGTGTTCGCGCCGCAACTCGTGCTCGAGTTGAAAAAGCGCGCACCGCACGTGAATGTGAGCTTCTTTGAGGCCACCAGCGACCGGCTCTTTCCGATGCTCGGCGCCGGCGCGCTCGACTTCGTGCTGAGCCGCACCGGTCCGCCGCGTGCGGACGCGGCTGCGTTCGCATCACATGCTGTTCTGGATGATCCAATCGTGGTGGTGTGTGGACGTGATCATCCACTCGCGGCGCGCCGCACAATCAGCGCCGCCGACCTCGTGGAACTCCCCTGGATCCTGCCGCCACGCGAAGCGCCCACATTCCTCGCATTGCAGGAATGGATGCACGAGCACGGCCTCGAGTTTCCCGATGGATGCGTGCAGTCCATCTCGTTGCAGGCAAACGAGGCGATGATCGGCGCGTATCCTTTCCTCGCGCTCATGCCGCTTGCGGTCGCACGGCAGGGCGTGAATCGCGAGAAACTCGCCATCCTGCCGCTAGAAGGCACGCGCTTTCTGGAGACCGTGCAGCTCTTCTATAACCATACGTCGGCGAACCCTGTCTTGCCTGTCGCGCTAGGTTGTATTGAGTCCGCCGAAAAGACGATCTCAACATTTCTATTGCCATAGGCTGTTTAACAGGGTCCGCTTTTGAAGCACACTCGACGCTGAAGTCACGGCTCGCAATCCACCAATAAGACGTCTACCACGGCTGCATTTCTCCGGGCAAACGTTCCTGAGGACTAGAGCGACGCAAGCTTGGGTACGCTGATCTTTTCGATTGTCTCCATGGCCGGCTTTGCTGATTACTTCGTTCAACCAGCCTCAGAATTTGTCCCAGCCATCGTTATTAATGGCCGTTGTTGCCGCGCCTGCCGAGGCAACCGACGCAGCGAGCGGACGGGCCGCCGCCGCGGTGTTCCCAATGGTCCGCCGTACAGGTTGTTTACGTGCCACCTGACGATGGACTGAAGATGCCTGTCCATCCATTACAGTCGAAACGGCGCCGGCCTCCAGACGAAAGAACGAAATGGCCTTATTGAGTTGCCGCCCCTGGTCTTCGAGCGACTTGGATGCGGCCGCCGCTTCCTCCACCAGCGCGGCGTTCTGCTGCGTGACCTCGTCCATCTGCGTGATCGCGTGGTTGACCTGTTCGATGCCCCGGCTTTGTTCCGTCGACGCGGCGGCGATTTCGCCCATGATGTCGGTCACTCGCGCGACAGCCTGCGTGACCTCCGACATCGTCTTTCCCGCCTGATTCGCGAGCAATGATCCGTCATGGATTTTCTGAACGGACGCGTTGATCAAATCCTTGATTTCCTTCGCCGCGCTAGACGAACGTTGCGCGAGGCTGCGGACTTCGCTTGCCACCACCGCGAATCCACGGCCCTGTTCGCCTGCCCGGGCCGCCTCCACCGCCGCGTTCAGCGCCAGGATGTTGGTCTGGAACGCGATGCCTTCGATGATTCCCGTGATCTCCGCAATCTGCGTCGAACTCGTGCTGATCTCGCCCATCGTACCGACGACCTGACTCACCACCTCGTTGCCCTTCAGCGCCACTTCGGACGCGTTGGCGGAAAGCGAGCTTGCCTGTTGAGCGTTCTCCGCGTTCTGCTTCACTGTCGAAGTCAGCTCTTCCATGCTCGACGCGGTTTCCTGCAGCGACGCAGCCTGCTGTTCGGTGCGGGACGAAAGATCGACGTTGCCCGAAGCAATCTGGCTGGAGCCGGTCGCAATACTGTCTGCGGCCGTACGCACCTGACCGATCAGGCTGACGAGACTTGCCTGCATTTCACCCATCGAGGCGAGTACGCTCCCGCCCGGCGCATTCTTCGCGCCCGCGACGGGACTCAGATCGCCAGCGGCAACACGCCGTGTAACCTCATCGAGAGCCACCGGCTCGGCGCCAAGTGCACGCAGCAATCCGCGCGTGATAACCATGCCCGCCACGACCGCCAACGCGACAGCGGCGAGAGAGATCGCCATCAGCAAATTCCGCTGCGCTGAATAGTGTTCCTCGGACTGCTGGACGAGTTCCTCTTCATGAGTGCGCGTGTATTGCGCGTAGTCGTCCGTTGCTTTGACCAGGGCGGCGAGCAGCGGCCGGCAATCGTCGTCGATTTTCTTCACCGCCTCGTCGTGCTTGCCTCCAACGGCGAGAGCAACGATTGCCTGGGCGACAGGTGCATAAGCTGTCTCGATCCGGTTGATTTCGCTCACAAGGCTGCGGGTCTTTTCCGTTGCGTCGGTCGCGGACGAAACCATCTGGTTGAGTTTCGCGATGTTCGACTGGACATCCATCTGGGCCTGCGCTTCAGCGGCCTTTTCCGTTTCGAAATCGCCCGGCGTGGTCACGAGCGCCATGTTGCGCGCGGCAATCGCACGTCGGTCAACCGCGGTTCGAACCTGCGCAGCAATATTGGCGCGGGCATTGACGCCCGACACGAAATTTGCGAATCGGTCGTTGGCATCGTTCAGTGATTTCAGGGAAATGCCTGACACGATAAGGACAATAGCGGCGAACAAGCCAAAAGCTCCCGTGAGTTTTGCCTTCACTGACAGATTGCTGAGATTCATGTTTCAACTCCAGTTGCCAATTGTTGGTGCACGGGGGAGGGCATTCGAGCGGGTGGGTATGCCAGAAGGCGTGCTTCAGGCAGCACAGGGCAAAACCTTCACGCCCATGCATCTGGTATTACGGCGCGTTGGCGCATCGCTGAAGGAGGGCAAACGCTGCGCAGCTTGGCGCAAAGGTTTGCGCGCAATTGATTTTTTAAATGGCGGAAGCGACGCCATTCATCATAGGATTGCCGGGAGGGTGTTTGTTGAACGCTTCGGAATATTGGACGATTCTGGAAGCTCTACGAGGCTTGAATTTGCAACTCGGCCTCGCACACTGATTCTTCGGGTTGCTGATTCACACAGCGATGTTGAATCGCAGCAACTGACGAATCTTTTGCAGATGCCCGCTCCGCCTAACAGCGACCTATATGGTCGGCCAGCTGTTGTCCTTAAGCGGGCTCGACGCTGAACTTTTTCTGTCACCGACCCACAACAGACTTTCGATATTTCGCAGACCAGTCTTTCGCGGCACCATCCGTGCCTAATCCTCGAGCGCATCATGCGCGCACACTCTCCGGTTAGAATCCCGGGAATTTCGCGTTCATTGCACTGCGCGACGTGGATAAGATCTCGCCCCCTCACTGCCCACTGAAAAATGATAGACGTATGCTGAATTCCCACCTCGGTCTTGCCGACGGAATTCTTACCGAACGTATGACGCTGCGAGTCGCAAACGAAGAGAGTACCGTTGCGTTGCACGCGTACTGCATATCAAATCGTGCCCACCTTCAGCCGTGGGAACCGGCTCGCTCCGAAAGCTTCTTCGAAATAGATGCCGTTGCAGGCAGGTTGCGGTCGATGGCTACTCAGACTGCAGCAGGAAACGCCGTCCATTTCTTGTTATTCGACAGCGAAAGTGGCGAATTGCTGGGCGATTGCAACTTTACCAATGTCGTTCGAGGACCGTTCCAGGCGTGTCATCTTGGATTCTCTATCGCGATGGACGCGGAAGGGAAAGGCCTGATGACGGAAGCTCTGACGGCGGCCATTCCGTATGCGTTCAAGACTATGGGATTGCATCGCATCATGGCGAACTATCGACCTGAGAACACCCGCAGCGGACTGCTGCTAGCTCGCCTTGGTTTCGAGAAGGAGGGTGTGGCGCGGTCCTATTTACAGATTAATGGTTCGTGGGCCGACCATGTGTTGACCTCGTTGCTTAATCCGGATGATCTTGACTAAATAAGGCATCGCCTCAATGGGCTCAGCGCGCCGCAGTATTGCGCGGCGCTTGACACACGCTGGCCAATCGCCCCTGCTGCCGAAAACCCATTGCCTCGTATATTGTTCCGGCATGGTGGGTTTCGTCTGCAACTATGACAAGCCGGTGCGACCGCCCGGCTGACAGCCTGATAACTTCGGTCATCAAAGTTTTGCAAACATTTCGGTTTCGATGCTTAGCCCCCGTAATAACTGTCTGGAAACGCCCAATTCCGTCAAGAAAGAACAGACCAAGACTTCCCACCTGTTCATCGCCAATAAAGGCTCCCCACCAGTTTCCCAGGCCGCGTTCGATCAGGCTCCTGTAAGCCCTCTGCTGATGCGTTATGTAACGCTGTGAGGTAATGTCGGTCGGATCTGGCATGGCGGCGAGTTGCATTCGGGACCAATCGTCCCATTCCTGCTCCAAGGCAAACGGGCGCACTTTGACCAGAGAATTGGTCGCAACTGGATTTATTGCGCCGGGATGCGCCACGAGGACCCGGCAGACGGTGGCGTCGTAGCCTTGTTCTACGAACGTGTCGAGGGCCACCACGCTGTCGGCGCTTTCCGGCCACACGAATGTCCGGTGTGCAATTAGCGGTGGTGTCCCGATGAGCTGACCGAAGTCATGCTCCAGCAATTTCAGGTCACTTACTGAGGGTCGCTGCTGCAAGACGAGCATGTTGCCGAAAAAGTATTCGGGCGCGTCTGGTGTACGGACGACGATATATTCATCGCGTGACTCGACGGTCCCGATCTCCGCATGCAGCAATAGATCAGTTGCGAGACCGAGGTTATCGGGGAAATATTGCATTCCTGGTATCGTTATCAACAAACGGAAACGTTTCCTTCGCTTTTATGCGAATTGATTGCTCAGTCAATCGGATCAAAATCCGCTGGTGAACTCGTGGAAATCCAGCTCCGTAGTCGCGATTGTCAACGATCTACTCGATCGTTTCGGTCGCCGAAATTGACTGCTAGCGGCGCTGTAAGCCTAACGCATGAACAAAGCGCCGGGCGTCAAGGCCAGCGGTAGGCCAGCACACGATGGCGCGGATATTCGAGTTCCCGGACCTCTTGGAGTTGGTTGCCCCCGAAAAGATAGACGTGCTTGGCATCGATTCGGAGAAACAATCCAACGTGTCCCTTCCAATCGACCGCGTCATCGGCAGTCAGAACGGCAATGCAACCGTATCTCGGTTTCTCGAGCGGTTGCCCCCAGGTGAGCCACGAGCGAGCTAAAGCGGAGCCGGTTCCGCGAATGCCCGATTGTTCCATGCACCAGTTTAGAAACGAGGAGCACCATGCGATTTTGTCGTCGTAGCCAGCGAGCTGGGTGCAATTATTGTATTCGGCGATTCGGGGATTGCATTGTCCCGCATCGTAGCGCTTGATGCCTTGCTCCTTGAGCGCGACGCTTAGCCAGGCAGGCGCGTTAGCATCTGTTGCTTGTGACGCTTCGCTCATTAACGTGCTCCTTAGAGATTTTCTTCTTCAACCGGCGCGTAGACCGCATGTTGCGCTCCCGAAATCAGTGCCCATTACGAGGTGAGTGAGAAGGTCAATGACAAGAGGTAGAAGTGTCAACGATCTGTGCGCTAGTGTCGAGTGACCGCTTATGGTTGCACTTTGCCCCGCGGTCGTACGCGGCATGGCCGGTTCCGACTCTATGCGTCAGCGGGACTTACCCGCGTCGAGCCCGAGGAACGGAAACGGCGGCGCGGGCTTGAAGGATCCAGAGACTTCACCATTGAAGGTATTGCGCTGGTCCGGACCAAGGTCGAGGCGTTTGACGGGTGCGCCAGCGGAGAAGTCAACTTTCTTGAGGTCGACCCAGAATGTGTTAGGGGTAAGGGCCGACTCGAAGAAGTAGAGCATCCGCTTATGGTCGACAACAGTGCGCCAGCGGGTGGACGAGATGTTTGGCTCATCCGCGGTGGTAATCCCGAACGGCACGGACACGTTGCGGATTACGCTGAATACGCTGGCAAGGGCGACGACAGGATCTTCGCTTTTGGGTATGGCGTTTATGTAGAACGAGGCGCGCGCAAAGCGGTCGGCCGAGCGATTGGTGCCAGGCAGCCAGACGGTTCCGCCGATCTGCTTCCAGTAAGCATTCAGGGCAAGCTGTTCATCGAAAGTCGGAGAGTTGGTCATCACCTGATACTGCCGACCGTGGTGGATGACCTGCTTGCCGGCGATGTACTCGACAATTGCGCTGTCACCGGTGGCGTCTGACATGGAGAGGTGCAGTGTGGCCAGGCGCCGTTCCCCGGGGACGTTGTCTGAGACGACCGTGAAAGGCTCTTTCTCGAGCGTAGCTACGGCTTCCGAGACGGTAGCGAAGTTGTCGAGTACGTACTGCGCCCAGGCGGCGATGGTGAGCCCGGGTTTCGAGTTCTTGTCGAAAGCCGGGTATTGCGATTCCACGAGCCAGAGCAATTCAGCAGCGAGGCCCTTTTCGTTCATGCCGTCGGTCGTGGAGACGTCATAGCCAGTAGCGACGACGCTACCGTATTTGGCCGTCCATTTCAGCGAGTTCGGACCAGCCTCGCCGTTGCGGGAAATACCACGGGGGAGCACGTAGAGATTGGTGGAAATGTCAAGCTTCCAGTCCATCGACCGCGCCGTGATGACGTCGTTGTCGGCGCCAAGATATACAACCCGCGTGCAGGCGATCGATGCGACCGGTGTGACAATCAGCGTCGCTGCGGCGAGAAGACAGGGTAGAACCGAACCAGGCGAGTGCCGCATATCAACTCCTTACTCTGGTGAGGGGAGACGGGCGTGCTCGAAAACTACGCACGTGGCTCGCACCGTCTCATGCGCGTTGGTTGGCCCGCACGCATATCGGCTGGCAAGCCCGGGCCATTTTACTCGTATGACGGTGGCCGCGATCGTCCGCTCGAAGCTGCTGGGGCAGTCGCTCGATGCGACGGCCTTGGCGGGCGCTTCATGGCCACACTGCGTCTCGAACTCTCTCATGCATGCTGTACGCCCACCCGTCAGTTGTCGTGCAGCAGGCCCGGCTGACGACAACAGCACGAGAGAATACGCACTACTATTGCGCAGGCACCGGCACAATCGACGCGATGCGCCAGCCGTCAGCGGTTCGCACTGCCGTTTCATAGACGAGAAACGACGCGGTCTTTGCCGTCGCTTCCGAAGCGCCCACCGTGACCCGAGTGGGTGCGTACAGTTGTGCGACGTCAGCACTCAGCGGAATCACGCGGATCTTCGCGACGTCGGGCTCGAACTTCCACACGCCCTTGAAGTTTTCCTTGAAATGCAGCGGTTCGGCGACAAGGACGGCCTGTTTCGCGATGCGCTGTCCGTCTACACGGAGCGCGTGCTACGCCGGATGAATTCAGCTCGCGTGGACTCCGCGCGAGAAAGCGTGGCAGCGATACTGCGCGATTTCTTGCCAAAGCCGGCAGCATCGCGACGGCCTGCAGGCTGCCTGTTGTCGCGAAGTACTGCCGAACTGCTGGACCTTGCGGCGGCGGGAAAGACGACAGCACTTGCCGGTGTCGCACGGCAGCGCGAGATCTTCGCGGATCTACTGCGGCAAGGCGTGACGAACGGCGAAGTTGCCCCGGGGACCGATGTGGACGCCTTTGCCTGGTACTACCTCGGCGTTTTGCAGGCCGTTTTGAATCTTCCACAGGCGGGCGCATCGGGTGACGCGCTTGGCAGCATCATCGACGTTGCCATGTCCGCGTGGCCGGAGGCGGATAAACGCGGATCACGCAACAAGGGAAAAGCGGAAAGGCGCGGCGGATAGACTGCCCAGTGAGAACCAGTCATGGATCGCGTATGGGAGCGAGCGGCGTTGTTCCGCTTCGCGGCCGACGGCTGCGCGCAAAATCGTTACGCGTCCGCCTCGCATCGGCCTACCCCTTAAACTCCACCGAAACAAAAACCTTCCTGCACGGCTCAACAACCTCCCAGGTTCCCTTGAACCCCGCAGGAATCAAGAACCGATCCCCAGCGCGCACAGTTTTCGCCACGCCGTCCGCATCGCGAATCACCGACACACCCTCAAGAATCTCGCAATACTCGCTCTCCGTAAAATTAACAGCCCACTGGCCGCAGGTGCCCTCCCAAGTCCCAGCCGCAAGCTGCCCACAAGGGCTGGCAAAATGCGTATGAACCATTTGCAAAGGATCACCAGCCAGCACAGCCTCCGCCTTGGGCATGTACTCACTACTTTCCTTAGCTGGTGCCGAAAAATCCACAATAGTTAAAATACTCATAACGTCTCGAATAGAAAGAAGAATAGAAAAAAGAAGCGCAGCGCCTGCACCCACTGCCCGCGCCACGCCCAAAAGACTCACCTGAAGTCACCAATCCAACCGCCAGCGACAAAGCGCCTCAATTCCCCGACTTCAACTGCGCCCAAAGCCGATTCTCCAACCGCATGATCGGCGCCGGCTGCGGCCGCATCAACGTCATCTTGTTCAACACGGCCTCAGGCGGATAAACATTCGCGTCCTGCTCAATAGCCGGCGTCACAAACTGCCGCGCCGCACGATTCGCAGTCGGGTAAAAAACCTCATTCGTAATCTCCGCACTCACTTTCGGATCTTCGATGTAGTTCATCCACTTCATCGCCGCTTCCGGATGCGGCGCGTCCTTCGGAATTACCATCACGTCCATCCAAACCAAACCCGCGTCCTTGATATTCGAAAACCGAACCTCATACGTGCGCTTGGCCTCGGAAGCACGCCGCCGCGCAATCCCCACATCGCCGGAAAAGCCGAACGCCACGCAGATATCGTTGTTCGCCAGATCATTGATATAGCCGGACGAATTGAACTGCGTGATATACGGCCGCACCTTCTTCAGCACTTCATACGCGGCCTGGTAGTCGCCGGGATTGGTACTGTTCGGATTCTTATGCATGTACTGAAGCACAGCGGGGAAAACATCCGCGGCCGAATCGAGAAAGGACACGCCGCAACTCTTCACCTTCGACAGATTCGCCGGGTCGAACAACAGCGACCAGCTATCCACCGGCGCTTCACCACCGAGCGCTTGCTTCACCGCCTGCACGTTGTAGCCGATTCCATCGGTGCCCCACGCCCAAGGCACGCCGTATTGATTGCCAGGATCGGCATCGGCAATCAGCTTCATCAAACCAGGATCGAGATTGGCGAGGTTGGGCATCTTCGACTTGTCGATCTTCTGATACACGCCGGCTTCGATCTGCCGCGCCATATAGCTCGATGTCGGCACTACGATGTCATAGCCCGAACTGCCCGCGAGCAATTTGGCCTGCAACGTATCGTCGCTATCGTAACTGTCGTATTTCACGGTGACGCCGGATTGCTTCTCGAAGTTGGCAATCGTGTCCTTCGCAATGTAGTCGGACCAGTTGTAGACATTCAGCGATGTATCCGCGGCGCGCGCGGCGTTCATCGCGGTCAAAGCGGTCAGCGAGCACAGCATCGTGCCGGCGAGCGAAAGAAGGGTGGCGTGACGAATCTTCATTCTGCAATCTCCTTGATATTGAACTTCAGTTTTCGCCACAGCACAGACGCGCGCATACCGTCGCTCCGAGTCCGCACATTCCACAAGAATGCCAAACACAAAGAGACGTGACGCCGCCTGCCGCAGCGCAAGCACACAGCAGAACTAAAACGATACGAATAAGCGAGCGCTATAAGCCGTCGCGCGCTAGCAAGCGAACTTGCTAAGCACGAACAGGCAAATGCATGACAGGCGTGCGACCGCTAAACGAACGGTCCCCGCATGCAACACAGCCTCGCGAAAAGAGAAGGGGGCTAAGGCAGAAGCGACGCGATTTCGTCGGTACGCACAGGAATGGCTGAAGGCGCGGCAATGACGTTATGCCGGCGCACGGAGCGACGCGACAAGACGGTATCGATAGACAGGGGACGGGACGGCGAAGCGCAGTTGCTCCCCTGATGAGCAATCGGACAGCCGAACAGGATCGTTCTTTCCCGACCGCGCTGGTATCTCACCAATGGACCACGGACTTTCACGATTGAACCCGAAGCGACGTTGAGTAGAAGTTCTCACGATGCACAGGAGTGCATGCCCGAGAACCATCGAACTGCCACCTTAGGATAGCCGAGCCATTATTTTCGTCAAAGGACTTTCTGACGTTGCGCTGTCATGGTCTCGCATTCGACGCACAAACACGAGCGCATGCCTGAACCATGCGCTCGCATCGAATTGCCCAAACCAGATTGCGTACTACTGACCTTGCAGATTCGGATTCCCAGCAGGGACATTAGAGCCGGTTTCCGAGGAGCCGGCGGAGGAAGGACCATATCCCGCCGCTCCACTGTTTTGTGCGGCGACACGTGCTTCGGCTGCTTGAATGTCAGCGGGGTAGGTGGAGTCGGTTGCGACCGCGGGGTTATAGCCGGCCTGTTCGATCTGTTTCAATTGCGCCTTGACCTCGGCACGCGTGACCGGTTGCTCGGATTGTGCGAACGATGCCACCGGTGCTGCGAACACTGCAACTAGTGCCACGGCTTTGATAAGCGATTTCATGTTGCTTCCCTCCGAGAATATTTTATTGGGCGCCGCAGCAATCGTCGGCGCTATGCACGGATTCTAGGAAGGGCGTGATCCAGGGGAAACCCCTGATACAGTAATTCAGTGTTGCCACAAACAGTAAGTCGGCGTGCTGTAATGTCATCCGTAATATACGAACAATCGCGTCACACGCCTTGCCGTACACCGACACGGTACGCGGTCACTTGCCGATACGTGTCGCCGGCTCGCACGATCACGTCGTCCTGCTCAGCCATATTGACCTGGTTTGGAAAGCCGCCCGCTTCGAGACACAAACCGGCATGCGCTTGATACGCAACGCCGCCGCGTCCTGTGTCGCCCTTCAACCAGTTGCCGCTATAAAACTGTAAGCCGCGTTGATCAGTCGACACGGTCAATTCGCGTCCGCTGCCGGGATCGTAAGCGCAGGCAACCTGGCGCATTGGCGGAGTGGCGCCGTTTTTGCCGGCGTCGCGTGCATCGTGCAGCACGTAGCAATGATCGAAACCGCCGGCTGTCGCCAACTGCGCGTGCGGCCAGTCGAGCCGCGCGCCGATCGGTGCGCTCTGCCGGAAATCGAAGGCATTGCCCGCCACTTCCGCGAGCTTGCACGGAATCATGGCGGCATCGACTTCAAAGAAGCGCTCGGCAGCGATCGACAACACGTGGCCGCGAATGTCGGCACCAGGTCGGCCCGTGAGATTGAAATACGGATGGCTCGTCAGATTGAGCGGCGTCGCGGCATCGGTGATTGCTTCGTAGGCGATGGTCAGCGTGCCATCGTCGTCGAGCGAGTAGCGCACTTGCGTAGTCACGTTGCCCGGAAAGCCGGCATCGCCTTCGGGCGACTCCAACCGCATGAGCAACGCACCATTGTCCTCACTCACGTCCCACAGCGAGCGATGAAAACCTACCGTGCCGCCATGCAGCAGATTCGCACCTTCGTTGCGATCGAGCGTGTACTCGATGCCGTCGAGCGTAAAGCGTGCATCGGCAATACGGTTCGCCCAGCGACCGATCAGTCCGCCCATATAAGTGGTAGCCGCCACATATTCAGCGGGCGTGTCGTGGCCGAGCAGGATATCGCCGAGCACGCCGGAGCGATCCGGCGCATGCCACGAGACCAGCGTCGCGCCGAGATCGCTGATGGCGACTTTCATACCGTGCGCATTGCGCAGCGTGAAGAGTCGAACGGAATCGCCGCCGCGCAATGTGCCCCACGGCTCGGAAGAAAGTTGTGCGATGCTGATCATGTCGTCAGTGAAAAGAAAAGAGAATAGGCATGCTCAGCCCGGCGCGGACGTCGAATTCGCCTGCTCCTGGTATTCGCGCGGCGTACAGCCGAGTTCACGGCGAAACACGGCGTACATGTATTGCAGCGACGTGAAGCCGCAACGGATCGCCACTTCCGCGCTCGACGCATCGCGCTTCGCCAGCAATGCCTTTGCGACATCGAGTTTATGACGCAAGATTTCCTGATGCACGGTGCACTGCCGTTCGCGCCGAAAATACTCTTCGAGCGACGAACGCGACACGCCAACATAGTCGGCAACCTGTTCGGTGCGAATGCCCTGGCACGCGTACTGTCGAATGAAGTGCCGCGCCCGCATGACATACGGACTCGCCAGCGGTTCGTGCTTCGTCGATTCGAGCACGTTGATGCCGACCGGCGGAACGAGAATGCGCCGCCCGGGAAAGCGCGCACCACGCAGCATCTGATGCAAGAGGTGAGCCGCGGTGCGCCCCATTTCCTCCGTGCCTTGAATCACCGAAGAAAGCGGAATACGGGTCAACGTACGCGTCAGCGGATCATTGTCGATGCCGATGATCGCGACTTCTTCGGGCACAGGAATGCCGGCGATCAAACACGCCTGAAGCAAATGCCGCGCACGCGCATCGGTCACGGCGATGATGCCGACCGGCTTCGGCAAATCCCGCAGCCACGCGGTGAGTTGCTCGGTCGCCTGGTTCCATGAGGGCGCGCTGGTCGAAAGCCCGCGATAGATCTCGCCATCGATCTGCTCCACGCTATGTCCATCCGCGCTGCGCAAATGAGCGAACGCGAGTTCGCGCTGTTGCGCCCAGCGGTTCTCCTGCGCCTGCGGCAAGCTGTACAACGCGAAGTGCTCGAGGCCCGCGCCGATCAGATGCGTGTAGGCAAGCGAGACGAGCTTGCCGTTGTCGGTGGCGATATAGGGTAAATCCGGAGGATAGTGCGCCGGATCTTCGAACGACGAACCCACGGCGACCACTGGCAACGGACAATCGCGCAGCGCTTCGCCCACGGCGGGATCGTCGAAATCCGCGATAATGCCGTCGCCGTCGAAGCGCTCGATGCCCGTCAGCCGGCAGCGAAAATCTTCTTCGAGAAAGAGATCCCATGCCACGCGCGTGGACAGCAGGTAGTTACCGATACCGGTGATGATCTCGCGGTCGTAGACCTTGTTCGCGTTGAACAGCAGCGCGATCCGATGGGTCGTCTGTGGTGTTTGCGGACGGGTCATGGCGGTGAGCGGCGCACGGGCCAATTGCCCGTCACACCTTCGTCTCCTGTTGGATGCTTAATTTGAACAGCACCGGTTTTAAGCGTCTGGTTATTCTAGGCCCCGAATCGCGCGCCGGTGCGAAACAAAATCAAGGGCGGTAAGAAACATCAAGCACGCTGCGCAATTTCGCAATTGCCGACGCATCGTGCAAGCGGCAGCATGGCGTCACCTTGTCAACCGGCGCGGCGACGTCGCACGGGTTGCGGTGCACCATAAACTGGAGACGCTGATGTCTTACTTCGAACACATTCCCGAGATCCGCTACGAAGGCCCTCAATCGGATAACCCGCTTGCGTACCGTCACTACGATAAAAGCAAGAAGGTGCTCGGCAAGACACTCGAAGAACATCTGCGCATTGCCGTGTGCTATTGGCATACGTTTGTTTGGCCGGGTGTGGATATTTTCGGGCAAGGCACGTTTCGGCGTCCCTGGCAGCAAGCCGGCGACGCAATGGAACGGGCGCAGCAAAAAGCGGATTCCGCATTCGAGTTCTTCTCGAAGCTGGGCACGCCGTACTACACGTTTCATGATACCGACGTCTCGCCTGAAGGGTCGAACCTGAAGGAGTACAGCGAAAACTTCTTACGCATCACCGACTATCTGGCGCGCAAGCAGGAGAGCACGGGTATCAAGCTGCTGTGGGGCACGGCCAATCTGTTCTCGCATCCGCGTTACGCGGCCGGCGCCGCGACCAGTCCCGATCCGGAGGTGTTCGCGTTTGCGGCGACACAGGTGCGCCATGCGCTCGATGCGACGCAACGGCTGGGCGGCGATAACTATGTGCTGTGGGGCGGCCGCGAAGGTTACGACACCTTGCTCAATACCGACCTCGTGCGTGAACGCGATCAACTCGCCCGTTTTCTGCATATGGTCGTCGACCATGCGCACAAGATCGGCTTCAAAGGCTCGCTGCTGATCGAACCGAAACCGCAGGAGCCGACCAAGCATCAATACGATTACGACGTCGCGACCGTGCATGGATTCTTGCTGCAGCACGGGCTCGACAAAGAGATTCGCGTGAATATCGAGGCCAATCACGCGACGCTCGCGGGCCACTCGTTTCATCACGAGATCGCCACGGCTTACGCGCTGGGTATTTTCGGCAGCGTCGATGCGAATCGCGGCGATCCGCAAAACGGCTGGGATACGGATCAATTCCCAAATAGTGTGGAAGAGCTGACGCTCGCCTTCTACGAAATTCTCAAACACGGCGGCTTCACAACCGGCGGCATGAATTTCGATTCGAAAGTGCGGCGCCAAAGCGTCGATCCGGAAGATCTTTTCTACGGCCACATCGGTGCGATCGATAACCTCGCGCTCGCCGTCGAGCGCGCGGCGGTGCTGATCGAAAACGACCGTCTCGATCAATTCAAACGCCAGCGCTACTCGGGCTGGGACGCGGAGTTCGGTCGCAAGATTTCCTCCGGCGATTATTCGCTCTCTGCGCTGGCTGAGGAAGCAATGGCGCGCGGTCTTAACCCGCAGCACGCAAGCGGCCATCAGGAGTTGATGGAAAACATCGTGAATCAGGCGATTTATAGCGGACGGTGATCAGCGTTTCAGGAAGCAGTGCATCAAGAAGTCGCAACACTAAATAAAAAATTGCGCGGCCACGTCGACCGCGTGAATAGAAGCTTTGGGTTGTCGCTTGTCCGGTCTTGCAGCTCGCAGCGCAAACCGTCCAATCCGGTATTCCGGCTATCAGAAGAAGGAGACAGAGATGAAATTCGCAACGCGTCGTACCGTATTGAGTTCGCTCGTCTGTGGAGCGGTGCTCGCCAGCCTGTCGCTTGTCGCGCCGCTCGCGCATGCAAGCAAGGATCACCCGGAAATTGGCTTCTGTATCGACGATCTGCGCGTCGAGCGCTGGTCGCGCGATCGTGACTATTTCGTTGCCGCAGCGGAAAAACTCGGCGCGAAAGTGTCGGTGCAATCCGCCGACGCGAGCGAAGCGCGCCAGATTTCGCAGATCGAAAACCTGATCTCGCGCGGTGTCGATGTCATCGTGATCGTGCCGTTCAACTCGAAGACGCTCGGCAACGTGGTCGCCGAAGCGAAGAAAGCGGGCATCAAGGTGGTTTCATACGACCGCCTGATTCTCGATGCCGACGTAGACGCTTACATCTCCTTCGATAACGAAAAGGTCGGCGAATTGCAGGCGCAAGGCGTCTACAACGCGCAACCGAAGGGCAACTACTTCCTGCTCGGCGGCGCGCCGACCGACAACAACGCCAAGATGCTGCGCGAAGGCCAGCTCAAGATACTGAAGCCCGCCATCGATAAGGGCGATATCAAAGTAGTCGGTCAGCAATGGGTACCGGAATGGAGCGCGTCCACGGCGCTGCGCATTGTCGAAGATGCGCTGACGGCGAATAACAACAAGATCGACGCGATCGTCGCCTCGAACGACGGCACCGCCGGTGGCGCGATCCAGGCGCTCGCTGCGCAGCACATGGCGGGCAAGGTGCCGGTGTCGGGCCAGGATGCCGACCTCGCGGCCGTGAAGCGTGTGATTGCCGGCACGCAGACCATGACCGTCTACAAGCCGCTGAAACTGATTGCCGGCGAAGCGGCCAAGCTCTCTGTGGCGCTTGCAAAGGGCGAAAAACCCGCCTTTAACTCGCAATACGACAACGGCAAGAAGAAAGTCGACACGGTGCTCCTGCAACCCACGTTGCTCACAAAGAGCAATGTCGATGTAGTCGTCAAGGACGGCTTCTATAGCCAGGCCCAGCTCGCGAGCCAATGAGCGTAACGTGTGCGCGGCGGACCTCGATGCGTGTCATACGCATCGGTGCCGCAGCGCGCCTTGCAGCGAGGCATAGCGAATGACGCAAGCTCTCATGACGATGCGCGGCATCGTCAAAGCGTTTTCCGGCGTGAAGGCGCTCGACGGCATCGACCTCACGGTCGCGCCCGGCGAATGCGTGGGCCTGTGCGGTGAGAACGGCGCAGGCAAATCGACGTTGATGAAAGTGCTCTCCGGCGTGTATCCGTGGGGCACGTGGGACGGCGAAATCATCTGGGAAGGCGAGCCGCTGAAAGCCGCCAGCGTGCGCGACACCGAACGCGCCGGCATCATCATCATTCACCAGGAGTTGATGCTGGTGCCGGAGTTGTCCGTGGCGGAGAACATCTTTCTCGGCAATGAAATCACGCTGCCCGGCGGCCGCATGAATTATGCCGCGATGTACCAGCGCGCCGACGAACTGCTGCGCGAACTCGGTATTAGCGGTATTAATGCCGCGCAGCCGGTGATGAACTATGGCGGCGGTCATCAACAGTTGATCGAGATCGCGAAGGCGCTGAACAAGCGCGCGAAGCTGCTGATTCTCGATGAACCGTCTTCCTCGCTGACTTCTTCCGAGATCCGGATTCTGCTCGACATCGTGCGCGATCTGAAGCGGCGCGGCGTGGCCTGCGTGTACATCTCGCACAAGCTCGATGAAGTGGCGGCCGTTTGCGACACCATCAGCGTGATTCGCGACGGCCGTCATGTCGCGACCGAGCCGATGCGCGCGCTTACCACCGACCGCATCATTTCGTTGATGGTGGGCCGCGAGATCAAGAACCTGTTTCCACGCGAGCCGCATCCGATCGGCGACGTGATCTTCGAAGCGCGCCACGTCACTTGCTTCGACGTGACCAATCCGCGCCGCAAGCGTGTGAACGACGTGTCGTTCGGGCTGCGGCACGGCGAGATTCTCGGCGTGGCCGGTCTGGTCGGCGCGGGGCGCACGGAGTTGATGCAGGCGATCTTCGGCGCGTATCCCGGCGTGAGCGAGGCGACCGTGGTGATGGACGGCAAGCCGCTCAAGATTCGCGCACCCGTCGATGCGATTCGCGCGGGCATCGGCATGGTGCCGGAAGATCGCAAACGTCACGGCATCGTGCCGGGGCTGAGCGTCGGTCACAACATCACGCTAGCGGTGCTGCAGCGCTTTGCGTCGGGTGGACGAATCGACTCCGCGGCCGAACTCGATACGATCAATACGGAGATGAAGCGGCTTTCGGTGCGCGCCGCGCATCCCATGTTGTCGATTGCGAGTCTGTCCGGCGGCAATCAGCAAAAGGCCGTGCTGACACGCATGCTGCTGACCAATCCGAAAGTGCTGATTCTCGACGAGCCCACGCGCGGCGTCGACGTCGGCGCGAAATACGAAATCTACAAGCTGATCTTTCAACTGGCGCAGCGCGGCATGTCGATCGTGATGGTGTCCTCTGAATTACCCGAAGTGCTCGGCATCAGCGATCGCGTGCTGGTAATCGGCGAAGGCGAGTTGCGAGGCGATTTCGTCAACGACGGCCTCACGCAGGAGGACATTCTCAGCGCCGCGATCCGTCCCGTGCAGCGATCCCCGAACCCAACCGCAGCGAGTGCCGCATGACGCCCGACGTTACTTCCCAACGCGCCGACGAAGCCGTGCCGCGAGGCGCATTCGGCGGTCCGCAGCGTATTCAGCAATTGTTCGCGCGCTACAAGATTCTTGCGCTGCTGATCGCCGTGGCCGCGATCTGGATTTTCTTTTCAGCGCTCACGCATGGCGCGTTCGTCACGCCGCGCAATCTGTCGAACCTGCTGCGGCAGATGTCGATTACCGGCATGCTCGCGTGCGGCATGGTGTTCGTGATCATCGCCGGCGAGATCGATCTGTCGGTGGGATCGCTGCTCGGCTTGCTCGGCGGCGTGGCGGCAATACTCGACGTCAACCGTCACTGGCCGATCGGCGTCACGTTGCCCGTGGTGATGCTGCTCGGCGTGCTGGTCGGCATGTTCAACGGATGGTGGTCGACCTACCGGCGCGTGCCTTCGTTTATCGTCGGGCTCGGCGGCATGCTTGCGTATCGCGGCATTCTGCTCGGCGTGACAGGCGGCTCGACGATCGCGCCGGTATCGGACAGTTTCGTGTTCGTCGGCCAGGGGTATTTGCCGCGGCTCGCGGGAGATACGCTCGCGGTAGTGCTGTTTCTGCTGCTGGCGTTTCTGACGATACGGCAGCGGCGCAATCGCGAGCGTTATCAGTTGCGGGTGGTGCCGGTCTGGCAGGACGTCGTGAAAGTGGTTGGCGCGGGTGTGATTCTCGCGGGCTTCGTCGCCACGCTCGATCGTTACGGCGGTATTCCGGTGCCGGTTCTGTTGCTGCTCGCGTTGCTGGGTATTTTCACGTGGATCGCCACGCAGACCGTGTTCGGGCGGCGTATCTACGCGGTCGGTTCGAATCTCGAAGCGACGCGGCTCTCGGGCGTCAACACCAACCGCGTGAAACTGGCGATCTTCGCGCTGATGGGGCTGATGTGCGCATTCGGCGGCATCGTCAATACGGCGCGGCTGGCGGCGGGTTCGCCGTCAGCGGGATCGATGGGCGAGCTCGATGCAATTGCCGCGTGCTTTATCGGCGGGACGTCGATGCGCGGCGGTTCGGGCACGGTCTATGGTGCGCTGATCGGTGCGTTGGTGATGGCGAGTCTGGATAACGGCATGTCGATGCTCGACGTCGACGCTTATTGGCAGATGATCGTGAAGGGCAGCATTCTTGTGCTGGCCGTGTGGATCGATGTCGTGTCGGGGTCGAACAGGCGGTGAGGTTGAAGGGAGGTGCGGCGGCGCGAGGCCGACGCACCTCGTCTCATCCCCCATTTAATGAAACACCCCACGACAACCCCCCATCCTCGCCGTCCCCCGCATCCCCCGCCCCAAGCCGCACTGACTTGAGCGCGCGCATTTAAGTCCCACATCCACTGCCCCGTCTTATTACTATTCCGAGGAACAACGCCAGGCGCCGACCCGCGCTTTCACAGCTTCCCAGCCACCGTGCAAGCTGATCGAACCATGCCATGTTGAAACGCAGAACCTTTCTGCTCGGCGGCGCCGGCGCTGTCGGCGCGTTGGTGGTCGGGTGGTCGGTATTGCCGCCGGGTCAGCGTTTGACCACGTCCATGCCGCTGCCGGCGCAAGGCTCACAAGTGGCGCTCAACGGCTGGGTCAAGATTGCCGCCGACAACAGCGTGACGATCATGATGTGCAAAGCGGAAATGGGGCAGGGCATCCACACCGGCCTCGCGATGCTGCTCGCCGAAGAACTGGACGCCGACTGGTCGCAGGTGCGCGTCGAAGACTCGCCCATCGACAAGATCTACAACAGCGTGCAAAGCATCATCGACGACCTGCCGTTTCGCCCCGATGACGACAGCACCGTTAAACGCACCACCGTCTGGATGACCCGCAAGCTGGTGCGCGAAGCCGGCACGATGATGACGGGCGGTTCATCGAGCATCAACGATCTATGGACGCCCATGCGCGAAGCCGGCGCCTCGGCCCGCGCCATGCTGATCGGCGCGGCGGCCGCGCAATGGAAAGTGCCGCCCGGTGAATGCCGCGCTGAAGGCGGTCAGGTGTTGCACCCGTCGGGGCATAAGGCGAGCTTCGGTGAATTGTCGTCGATGGCCGCGCAGCAGGCGCTGCCGCGCAAGGTGACGCTGAAAGACCCCGCCAACTTCAAGCTGATCGGCAAACCGCTGCGCCGTATCGAAGCGGCGTCGAAGATCAACGGTACAGCGCGCTTCGGCATAGACGTGTTGCCGGACGGCCTGCTCTACGCGAGCGTCGAGATGTGTCCGACGCTCGGCGGCTCGGTGGCAAAGTTCGACGCGACGGCCGCCGGCAAGATGCCGGGCTTCATCAAGGCGTTCGCCGTCGCGCCATACAACGGCGGAACCGGTGGCGTCGCGGTGATCGCCGATAACCCGTTTCGCGCGATGAACGCGGTCGCCGCCGTCGACGTAACCTGGCATGACGGCCCGGCAGCGAAGCTCTCGAACGCGGACGCGGACCGCCGCCTCGCGCAGGCCCTCGACGACAACGACGGCCACGCTTACTACCATCTGGGCGATGTCGATGCCGCGTTGACCCGCGCGGCGCGCACCGTCAGCGCGGAATATCGCGCGCCGTATCTGGCGCACGGCGCGGTCGAACCGCTCAACTGCACCGTGCAAGTGGCGGATGGCGCGGCCACGGTCTGGGTCTCCACGCAAATGCCCGGACTCGCGCGGCATCACGTGGCGAAAGTGCTGGACCTCGACGCGGACAAAGTCGACGTGCAAACGTTTCTGCTCGGCGGCGCGTTCGGCCGGCGTCTGGAGCTCGATTTCATCGCTCAAGCCGCCGCGATCGCGCGCGAGGGCGGCGGGCGTCCGGTGCAAACCTTGTGGTCGCGAGCTCAGGATTTCACCCACGACTTTTATCGTCCGGCGTGCCTGTCGCGACTGAAGGCCGGTTTCGACAACGACGGCAAACTGGTGGCGTGGCAGGCCGCGTCGGCGAGTCAGGCGATCGTGCCGGAAGCGCTCGCGCGCTACTACGGCGCGCCGCGCCTTCCGATCGACAAGACCACCTGCGAAGGCGCCTTCGATCAGCCCTACGAATGGCCCGCTGCGCGCGTCGCACACAAGATCGTCGAGTTGCCAGTGCCGGTCGGGTTCTGGCGTTCGGTGGGGCACTCGCATCAGGCGTTCTTCACCGAGGGCTTTACCGACGAACTTGCGGTGGCGACCGGCAAGGACCCGATTGCGTTTCGCGCCGCGCTGCTCGAACAGCATCCGCGGCATCTGGCGGTGTTAAAGCGCGCGGCGGCTTTGTCGGACTGGGAGCATCCGCTGACGCATGCCGCCGACGGCGCGCCGCGCGCGCGTGGCGTCGCGCTGCACGAGGCGTTCGGCAGCGTGGTCGCGCAGGTCGCGGAGGTATCGATCGGGCCGGGGAAGAAGATTCGTGTGCATCGGGTGGTCTGCGTGATCGACTGCGGCATACCGGTGAATCCCAATCTGATTCGTCAGCAGATGGAGAGCGCGGTTGTCTTCGGTCTTTCCGCTGCATTGCAGGACGAGATCACGCTCGTCAACGGTCAGGTGCAGCAGAAAAACTTTCTGGATTTCCCGGTCGTGCGAATCGACGATTGCCCGGTGATCGACACGGACATCATGCCGAGCCAGCTTCATCCGCAAGGCGTGGGCGAAGCGGGCGTGCCGCCGGTCGCGCCGGCAGTGGCCAATGCGGTGTTCAAACTGACCGGCCAGCGCTTGCGCTCGCTGCCGTTGAAGCTCGCGTGAAGCACGCCGAATTCAAAAACAGGAGGCAGCCATGGGATCGCTGAATATCAACGGCCGGGCAGTCGCGGTGCAGAGCGAGCCGGACATGCCGCTTCTGTGGGTGCTGCGTTGCGAACTCGGCATGACGGGCACCAAGTTCGGTTGCGGCGTTGGCATTTGCGGCGCGTGCACGATTCATGTGGACGGCGAACCGTGCTTCGCCTGTCAGACGCTCATGTCGAGCCTTCACACGCAGAAGATCACGACCATCGAGGGTTTGCAGGGTCCTGAAGCACAGGCATTGAAGACCGCGTGGATCGATCTCGATGTGGTGCAGTGCGGCTATTGCCAGAGCGCCCAACTGATGGCGGCCTGCGCGCTGCTCAAGCACAAGCCCAAACCGACGGACGCCGACATCGACGCGGCAATGTCGCACATTGTGTGCCGTTGCGGCACCTATCCGAGGGTACGGGCGGCGATCCATCAGGCGGCGGCACTGCGCCGCCCCGCGTAACGCCGCCGGCTTGTTTCGCGTCAGCAGCTAACGCAAAAATCGCCGCGTACGCTCAACCTGCCAGCAATTCCACCACGGCGACGACCGCCGTAAAAATGCCAATGCAGCCGCCTAGCGTGGCTGCGCTTTTCATGAATTGCGACATACATGTCCCCGTATTGAGTGGTTGGTGACATGTATTTAACCCGAAATGAAAGGCAAAAGAAAGAAAGTAAAAAATAATTCGTAAGCTTAGCGTGCGTCGCTGCGGGACGCAGCGTGCTTCAAGGCGCTTTCGCTTTCGTTGCAACCGTTGGCGTTGCCTTGACCGGCACCGCCGCCGCAGACGTGGAACCAACCGAAGCATTCCGCGGATCAACTTCCCAACCGCCACCAAGCGCGAGGAACAGGTTGACCTGATCGATGGCCACCTGACCCTCCGCAGCTGCTGCCTGAGACTTCGTGGACGTCAACGTGCGCGTCGCATCCAGATCCGAAATAAACGACTCACGTCCCGCGCGATACAGCCGGTGCGTTTCATCCGCGGACTCGCTCGCCGACTTGACCGCGGCACGCAGCGCATCGGCGCGTGCGTAATCCGACGAATAGGTCGCGAGATTGGTTTCGGTTTCGCGCAACGCGGTCAGCACCACGCCATCGAACTTCGCCAACGCCACCTGGCTCGACGCCTGCGCTTCACGCACACGGCCACGCGCACCGTTCGTGGGGAACTGCCAACTGATCAACGGACCGAAGCCCCAGCGCGCCGTGGGCGATGTGCCGAGGTCTTCCAGAACGCCGGTCAAGCCCGCCGACGCACCGATGCTCACCGTCGGATACAGCGCTCCGGTAGCGACACCGATCCGCGCCGTGGATGCCGCCAATTCACGCTCAGCCTCGCGCACATCCGGCCGGCGCTTGAGCAGCGCGGCGCCGTCGCCGATCGGAATCGGCTGGCGCAGTTGCGGCAGCCTGTCGCACGCGAGCACGGCCGGCGGCAGATCCGAAGGCGCGCGCGCGAGCAGCGCCGCGAGCCGGTACTGCGCGATCTTGCGACGCGCCATATAACGCGGGATATCCGCCGACAACGTATCGACCTGGGTCTGCCCACGCGTTACGTCGGGTTGATTGCCGCGGCCCGCGTCGCGCAGGCGGCGCGAGACGTCCACGCGCTGTTTCTGCAGCGCCAGCGACTGTTGCGCGATCCTGAGTTCCTCGGCGGCCGAACATTGCTCGACGTAAGAGCGCACCACGTCCGCCACTACGGTGATCCGCGCGAGATCGGCGGCGGCCTGTACCGACTCGGTGTCCGCTTGCGCCGCTTCCACGCCGCGCCGCAACTTGCCGAACAGATCGATTTCATACGAGATGCTGATGCCGATATCGCCTTCGTTGACGACCGGCAGCTTTTCGGTGAGCAAGTATTGCTCGGCGGATTCCTGCGCGCGTTCGATTACCGCCGAACTCTTGCCGGAAAAACCGCCCTGTGCCTGCGCTACACCCAACGCTTCACGCGAGCGCGCAAGATTAGCCGCCGCGACGCGCAAGTCGGTGTTCGATTGCAGCGCCTGGTCGACGAGTCCGTTCAGCACCGGATCGTCGTACAGCTTCCACCATACGGGCGGCACGCTCTGGCGCGTCGTGAGGGACGTGTCAGCGCCTTCGATCGGCGCGTTGGCAAGCGGAGCGTTGACGAGCGCCTGTTGCGGCAGCGAGTAGTTGGGACCGACGTTCATGCAGCCGTTGAGCGCAACCGCCAACGGCAGCAGAGGCAGCAACGGCAATAAGGGCAGGGCGCGCGGCAGCTTCATTGCGAGGCGCCCGATGATGAGACCGCCGCCGACGCCGGCTGTGCAGCCGAAGCAGCCGAGCCAGTAGAAACAGCCGACGCCGACGACGAAGCCGCCACCGCACCCGACGCCCCCGCATCCGGATGCTTCTTACCGCCAGGCGACAAATCACGCACCGACACAGTCGCCGTGCGCCCCGCGATCATGCGGAAATCCGCAGGCACTTCATCGAGCGCCACACGCACCGGAATCCGTTGCGCGAGCCGCACCCAACTGAAAGCCGGATTCACATTCGGCAGCAGATTCGAACCTTGCGTGCGGTCCCGATCCTCGATTGCGGCGACGATACTCTGCACATGTCCGCGCAACACCGCCGGTTCGCCCATCACCTTGATATCGACCGGCTGGCCGATGTCGATGCCACGCAGCTTGGTTTCCTCGAAATACCCGTCGACGCGGAACGAATGCATATCGACCACCGCGACCACCGCGCGCCCCGCCGCGACATATTCGCCGACGCGCGGCGCGCGGTCGTTCAGATAACCGTCGACCGGACTCATGATCGTGGCGCGTTGCAGATTCAGCTTCGCGGTGTCGATCGCTACGTTCGCGTCGGCGAGCGCGGCTTCCCCAGTCTCGACGCGCGAGCGGCTTTCTTCCGACACCTCCGCCGCGACCAGGTTGCCGAGCTTGCGATTACGCGCGTCTTCGCGGCGCGCCTGATCGAGCGTGGCACGACGTTGTTGCGCGGTGGCCTGCGCCTGGCGCAGCGCGAGCGTGTAGCGGGCCTGATCGATCACGAACAGCACCTGGCCTTGCTTGACCTGCTGGTTGTCCACTACGTCGACGGACGTAATCAGTCCCGAGATGTCCGGTGCGACCTGGATCACGTCGGCGCGCACGTGTCCGTCGCGAGTCCACGGCGCGAACATGTAGTAGCCAACCAGTTTCCACAGCACGAGGGCCGCGGCGACGACGACGATCAGGGTCAGCAGAATTTGACCGACGGAGAACCAGGTTTTTTTCACGTTATTAGTCTGTGCGAAACGACGACGACAAGGCCCAGCACCAGCACATAGATGCCGAGATCGAAGATGGAGCGATGCCAGACGAAGCGGTAAAAGCCGACGCGCGCGAGCACCGTGCGAACGGCCAGGTTGATCAGATACGCGATCAACATCAGCACGAGCACGGCCGGCACGAACACGCCGAAGATATCGATTTCACCGATCATCGCGGGAGGTGGGCAAGAGGAAAGGAAATGGGCGACGGCATGAGCGCATCAGGCAGCGGCCTCCGGTTCGGGCGGCGCGGGTTGCGTCAGCGTGGCCGGAAACAGCGAAAGACGCAAGCCGACCAGCGCGTGCAGAGCCTCGCGCAACCGGCGCGCCGACGTTTGCGAGGTCGCGCTCGGCGCCCCTGCGTTGGCGAGCCCTTGTGCCGTCACGCGCGCCACGGCGGCGTCGATCGACGACATCAGGCTCTCCGGCACCGGCTCGCGCTTGCGGCGATCCACGCAGCTTTCATAGTACTGCCGCACGTCGTCGAGCACGTGATCGATCGCGGCCGGCGCGTCGCCGCCCAGCTTGTGGGTCAGGCGGCGCAGATCGAGTGCGTTGAAGGCGATGCGCAGATCGCGAAAGCTTTCGATCGACGGATGACGATGGTCATCCGTCGCGGCAAGGCGCGGGATCAGTTGCATCAGGCGGTCGAGCATGCGCGCGGCGAGATTGCGCGGATCTTCTATCGGCCGTGTCGACGCCGTGAGCGCCACGTCGGCCCAGCTCGAACGCAACAGACGGGCCGCCGCGAGTTCGGCGCCGAACGGCCGCGTTGCGCGCGTCCACAGATACGCGTAGAGCAAGCCGGCGAGGCCTGCGATGTTGCTGTTCAGGAACACCAGGAAGTTGGCGTCGTAAGCATCCTGAATGCTGATGAAGGTGGCCGTGTTCACGGCGACCAGCACCGTGGCGAGGTTGAACTGCGGGCGTGGAATCAGCGTGCCGACGAAGATGAACGGCGCGGCGAACATGATCACCAGCATGGGAAAGTCATGCACATGCGGCAGCACGACGAACAGATAGACGCCCGCCGCCACCACGCTAATGGCGGTCGCCACGAAGAAGCGGAAGATGAACGGCGCGGGCTCGTCGAGCGCCGCGAAGAAGCAGCATGCCACGGCCGCGAGCGTGACGGCGCTCGCTCCGTCGTTCCAGCCCGAGCCGATCCATAAACTGCACGCAAGAACCACGGCCGCCGCAGCCGTGCCGGTCGAGAACAGCATGATGCCGCGATCGTAGAAGCGCTCCGTGCCGCCCAGCCGCCAATGGCGGAAGCGCGGACGCCACGAGCCTTCTTCCCGCGTGATGATGATGCGCAGCGAGCGGCAGTCCTGCCAGACATCGATCACCTGCTTCATGCGCCACAACGCGTTCGAGAGCAGCGCGCCATCCCAGCCCGCGAGCGCGGACGGCGGCGGTTGCATCGCCGCGATGCGCTCGCGCAATGCGTCGGCCGTCCGGTCCGGGTGATAGCCCTCGCTCACGGCGGGCATCGGCTCGTTGAACCATTTGATGACGTCGGCGAGCAGGCTTTCCAGCCCTTCGGGCCACGTCTGCCGGCCGCTGTTGTAGAGCGCGATCAGCGGATCGGCGAGCGAGGACATGATGGGCAGCAGCAACTGCATGCGCCCGCGCAGTTCATGCGCGCGCGCCAGTATGTCGGGCCGCGTGTGATCGTAGGCCAGTTGGCTGAGCAGCAATTCAAGGCCGTTGATGGTGGCCGCGATGCGTTGCCGCGCACCCGAAATGGCCGAGCCGGCAAGCCGGCCGGAGAGCGTTTCGGTTGCGTAGAACGCGGCGTCGCGAAACCATGCGTCGGTCTGTTTGATGATCGTGGGCGCAAGCCGGCTTGGAAACAGCGCGCTGCCGACAATGCTCGCGCAGACAATGCCGAGCGTGATCTCCTCGGTACGGCTGACCGCGAGATCGAACACGCCGCCCGGATTGGTCACCGAGGGCAGCGCGATGATCGGCATCGTATAACCGGCCAGCAGGAACACGTAGCTGCGCGCGGTGCGATCGGAGACGGCCAGATACAGCATCGTGCCGGTCCAGAGCGCCACGATCACGCTGAACAGATAGGGCGATTCGACGAAGGGCGGCACCAGCAGCACCGCTGCCGAAGCGCCGAGCATGGTGCCGAGCGCACGATAGAGCGCCTTGGAGCGCGTCGCGCCCACAAACGGATTCGACACGATGTAGACGGTGGCCATCGCCCAATAAGGCCGCGGCAGTTCGAGCGCGAGGCCGATGTAGAGCGCGATCATCGCCGCGGCAAATGTCTTGACCGAAAACAGCCAGTCGCGAAGGGAAGGGTAGACCATCGACCGTTACGCCGGCTCGCCGCTGCGATCGTTGTTCTGCTCGGCGCGCTCGGCGGCGTCGGCCGTGAATGCGGCGAGCACGCGCAAGGTCGCTTCGAGATCGCTGCGCGAGACGCCTTTTAACGCTTGCGCCCGCAGCGTGACCAGTTCTTCTTCCATTTTCGCGGTGACGGCGCGGCCTTCTTCGGTGAGTACCACGGTTTTCGCGCGCCGGTCTTCGGGGTCTTCGTCGCGACGCATCAGGCCCGCGGCGCACAGTTGATCGAGCAGCCGCACGAGCGAGGGCCCTTCAATACCAATGTGATCGGCGAGCGTGACCTGGCGCACGGCCGAGCCGAGCCGGCTGGCGGTCAGGAGCGGCGTGGCGCACGCCTCAGAGACATTGAAGGTTGCCAGCACGCCATGGCTCGTGCGTCGCCATTTTCGGGCGGCGACGACCAGGGTGCTGCTGACTGTCCGGCGCAAGATATCGAGATTCGACATGGCCGGTATTGTATTTGCAAAAAATTCGTTAGCAAACTATTGATTCCGGAATTTTTTATGGCGGTGCGGCGCAACCCGCGCGCATTGACATGCGCGCGGGTTCGTTAGGTCCGCGTGACTCAGGCCGCGAGCCCGAGTCTGACCGTGCGCGCCAGATCGTCCAGCTGGAATGGCTTGCGTAAAATCGTGCAGCGCTTCACCGCCAGCCCGGAGATGTCCACGTCCGCATAACCCGTTGCAAGGATCACCGGCAAATCCTCGCGCATCTTGCGCGCCTCGGCGATCACATCGATCCCGTTCATGCCGGGCATCGCGAAGTCCACCATCAGCAAGTCTGGGTTGTCGTCCTGCAAGCGGTTCAGGCCTGTGCGTCCGTCGGCGGCTTCGGTCACGGTGTAGCCAAGCATTCTTAGCGACTCGACCAGCATGGCGCGCACCTCGCTGTCGTCTTCGACCACCAGCACCCGCTTTTCGCCGACCACGTTTGCTTCGGCATCCGACGCCGCCTCGGCCTGCGGCGCCACGCGTTCGCGCAACGGCAACCAGAGCTCGACAGTGGTGCCCACGCCTTCCTCGCTAAACAGACGCGCGGTGCCGCCGGCCTGCCTCGCAATGCCGTAGACCTGGCTCAAGCCGAGTCCCGTGCCCTTGCCGATCGGCTTGGTGGTGAAGAACGGATCGAACACGCGCGACACCACATCGGGCGGCACACCCGAGCCGGTATCGGCGACTTCGACCACCACGTAGCGGCCCTCAGCGAGTGTCTGATCGGGCGCCTCGCGCTGCCTCACGCGAATGCCGAGCTGGCCGCCGCCCGGCATCGCATCGCGCGCGTTGATGGCGAGGTTGAGAATGGCCAGTTCGAGTTGATTGGCGTCGGCCTGAGTCCACATCTCATCGCCATCGAACTCGTTGGTATAACGGATGCTCGAGCCGAGCGACACGGTGATGATGTCGCGCATGCCTTGCAGCAACGCTACTACGTCTACCGCTTTCAGATCGAGGTTGCTGTTGCGCGAGAAAGTCAGCAACTGTCCCGTCAGTTTCGCGCCGCGTTGGGTCGCGCGTTTGACGGTGGCGGCCATGCCGCGAAGGCGCTCATCGCTGCTCACTCGCGCGATCAGTTCCGCGTTGACCATGATGACGTTCAGCAGATTATTGAAGTCGTGCGCGATGCCGCCGGTGAGTTGCCCGAGCGCTTCCATCTTCTGCGATTGCACCAGCACCGCCTGGACTTTGGCGCGCTCGTGAATTTCCATCATCAGGCGGTTGTTGGCGGAGGCCAGTTCCTGAGTGCGTTCGGCAATACGGCTTTCCAGCGAGTCGTTCAATTGCACCAGCGCCTCTTGCGCTTCGATCCGCTCGGCCAGATGGCGGCGCGATTCGTATTGCCGCGCGCGTGCGCGCAACGACGACGCCACCGCGCGCCGCAGCGTCTCCGAATTCAGCGGCCGTTCAAGCACGACCACGTTGCCGAGCCGTTCAAGCACTTCGAGGCCGCGTTCGGAGCGATGTCCGAGGCGTGAGGCGGCGAGCAGAATAAACGGGAAATCCGACCACGCCGGCTGCTGTTCGAGCCAGTCGAACAAGCGGGCCGCATGATTGCCCGCGAGCGCCTCCTCGGCGATCAACGCGCTGCCCGCACCGGCGTCCAGTGCCGCGGTGAGCGTGTCGGCATCGCGGCATGCCACGCAGAGGCGCTTATCTTTGTGCAGCACTTCGGCAATCACATCGGCGTCGCGGCCGAACGGCGCAAGAATAAGGACGCGTTGCTCCATAGCTTACTGCCCGGACGATTCGATGACGCGGTTTGTTGTGCCGAGCAGCGCGGTGCTGCCGCGATAAGCCGGCAGTCCGGATAGCACGCCCTCGAAGTCGCGCAGTGCCTCGCCGACTTCCACGCCGTCGCGGCTGAGCCGGAACTGGCGGATCGAGCGCTCATGGGAATTGGCGCGGCTCTTGACGGCCGTCACGGCCGTGAGCACTTCGCCGTGGTGCTCGAAGTAGCGGAACAGTACGACCACGTCGCTCAGATAGCTGATGTCGATATCGCTTTGCACCTCGCCAATAATGCCGTGCTGTCCCAGCACGAGCATCGTGATGACGCCCTGCTGATTCAGATAGCCGAGCAGTTCGTGCATTTGCAGCAGCAGATAGCGCTCGCCGGGCATCGCCTGGAGATAGGCGTTCAGGCTGTCGATCGCGACATACCGCGCACCGTGCTTCTCGACCGAGCGGCGTACGTCGCTGGCGAATTCACCGGGCGAGATTTCCGCCGGATCGATCTGACGCAGCGTCAGCAGACCGCTTTCGACGTGCGGCGCCAGATGCATGCCGAGCGCCGCGCAGCGAATCATCAACGTGACGAGGGTTTCGTCGAACACGTAGTAGACGCAGCGCTCGCCGCGTTCGAGCGCCGCGATCAGGCACGACACCACCGTGGTGGTCTTGCCGACGCCCGAAGGGCCGATCAACAGCGCATTGGTGCCGGGAATCAGACCGCCGCCGAGCAGCGCGTCGAGACCCCGCGTGCCGGTGCTGACCACCTCGGCATCGAATGTCGTGTGATGTTCTGCCGCGACGAGGCGCGGATAGACGTGGAGGCCGCCCGTGTCGAGCGTGAAGTCGTGGTAACCCTCGCGGAATTTGATGCCGCGCATCTTGGCGATGCGCGTGCGCCGCCGGTTGCCGCCGTAGTCGTGCACGAGATTGTCGAGGCTGATCACGCCGTGCGCGATGCTGTGCAACTGCACGTCGCCGGGATCGGACGAATTGTCGTCGAGCAGCAGCACAGTGCATTCACGGGTGGCGAAATAGCGCTTGAGCGCGAGAATCTGCCGCCGGTATCGCAGCGGGTTCTGCGACAGCAGACGCAACTCGGAAAGGCTGTCGAGCACAATGCGCGCCGGTTTGAGTTCGTCGACCTGCTGGATGACGTTGCGCACCGTCTCGCCGAGTTCGACCTCGGCCGGATGCAGCACGGTCTGCTCGTACTGCGGGTCGAGACCTTCGTCCGAAACCAGTTCGAGAATATGGAAGCCGCTGATATTCCACCCATGGCTTTCGGCTACCGAAATCAGTTCGGAGCGGGTCTCGGAAAGCGTGATGTACAAGCCTCTCTGCCCTTCTTCGACGCCCTTGAGTAAGAATTGCAAGGCCAAGGTAGTTTTACCCGTGCCAGGCGCACCTTCTACCAGGTACATGCGGTGTGGGGTGAGACCGCCTCCCAGGATGTCGTCGATTCCATCGATCCCCGAGGAAAGGCGGGCCGGCATACCGGCAACGTGTCTGTTTGACATGGCGTAGCGTTTTGGCGTCGAAAAGAGGCTGATAGATGCACAGCCGGTACGACGAGATTGCAATTTCTGTGCCCATGGATCGCGTCATGCGCCGGCGCGTGCCTTCACCAGCTGAATGAAGCGCGTGGCCGCGTTGTTGTGCAATGCCGTGGGATAGGCGAGGTGCAGCGGCGCGCTGAGCTTCGAGGGGTTGGCGAGCGTGCAGTACACGGTGCCCACCTGGTCGTAACGCTGCATGGAAGCGGGCACCAACGTCACGCCCAGACCCGCCGCCACGAGATTGATCCCCGACACCATGCGCGGCACTTCACGGGCGACGCGCGGGACGAAACCCGCTTGCCGGCACGCGGCGAGGATATCGGCATACATGCCGGGTGCGCCTGGGCGGCGGACCAGAATGAAGTCTTCGTGAGCCAACGCTTTCAACGACACTTGCGGACGCTTCTTGCCCTTAAGTAACGGATGACCGACCGGCAACACCACGACCATCGGTTCGTCGAGCAGCAGCTCGAACGCCACGCCTTCGCGCGCGTCGACTGGCTTGCGTAGAAACGCTGCCTGAATCTGACCCGCGGCCAGACGCTCGATGATCTCCGCCGCGTTGAGTTCGGCAAGCTCCACGGCGACCTCGGGGCAGACCGCGCGAAATGCGCGGATCGCCTCGGTCGTGAATGGGTGGAACGCAGCGGAGCTGGTCAGGCCGATCGAAATCGTGCCGAGTTCGCCGCGCGCAATCCGGCTCGCCTTTTCGACCGACTGCTGCAGACTCTGCAGCAAGCGTTGCGCGTCTTCCGCGAAGGCCTGACCAGCTGGCGTCAAGGAGACACCACGCGGCATGCGCACGAACAGCTCAAAGCCGATCTCTTCTTCCAGCGTTCGAATCTGCTGTGAAAGCGGCGGCTGTTGCATGGCCAGCCGCTCAGCCGCGCGCGTGAATTGGCCTTCTTCGGCGACCGCCAGAAAGTAACGCAGATGCCGCAGTTCCATAGCGTTTCGTCTCCTCAGCAGCGCTCGCAAGTCGATTCGCTGCCATATCCATTAAGTATGGATTGTGCGTAAAACAGGTATTTTACATTTACCACGTCCGCTCCTACGATCTCGTCCATCGCATCGGACACGAATGCGAAATAAAACAAATGCGGTGCATGGGACCCGAGTAAGTGCTGAAGCGCTAACTCCGGTCGACAGGAGACGTCAGTGAAAAAACAATGTGTCGTGGCTGCTTTGGGCGTAGTGCCTTGTGTAGGCGCACACGCGCAAGCATCGGTCACGCTATACGGTGTGATCGACACCAACCTCGAATTTCTCAACCACGCGGGCGCGAGCGGCGGCTCGCTGGTCCGCGAGAATTCCGGTGGCCTGAGTAATTCGCGCTTCGGCTTTCGCGGCGCCGAAGATCTCGGCGGCGGCAACAAAGCGTTCTTCATTCTCGAAGCGGGCTTCAACGGCAACGACGGCACCAATGCGAGCGCGGGCGTGTTGTTCAACCGCACCGCGGCAGTGGGGCTTTCGAATGCGTACGGCGCGCTGTCGGCGGGCTTGCAGTACACGGCGATGTACGACACGCTCATCAAATACGACCCGATGGCGTTCGGCCAGCAGTACACGTGGATGCCGACCACCGGTTCCGCCGACGGCTTTTCGTTCAAGGCGCGCGTGAACAACTCGGTCAAATACGTGGGCCGCTTCGGCGGTTTGACGGCGACGGCGGACTACAGCTTCGGTGGCTCGGCGGATTCGTTTCAGAGCAGCGCGGCCTACGGCGGTGCGCTCGATTACAACACCGGCAGCTTTGCCGCGGCCGTGGCCTACGACTACCGCAACGGCGCGGTCAACGCGACAGGCATGTGGACCAAGTCGCGTAACTGGAGCGCCTCGGCGCGCGAGCAGCTCGGCGACGTCACGCTCATGGGCGGCTATGAGCATTATTTGTTCAACCCGACCAAGGGCAAGTCCGTGTCGTCGGCATTATGGTTCGGCGGCGTGCGTTATCTGGTCACACCGGCTTTCCGCCTGACGAGCGCCGCGTACTACCAGAGCAACAAGGCGGACAACGTGTCGAATTCGTTGATGGGCGTGCTGAGCGCGGACTATATTCTGTCGAAGCGAACCGATGTGTATGCAACCGTCGCGTATGCCGCGTCCATGCACTACGCCAACGATCAGTACACGCCCGTCGGTTTGACGAGCGACACCGCGTTCGGTCCGAACCAGATTGGCGTGACGCTCGGCATTCGCCACCGGTTCTAGGTATTTGGTTTTTCAGCGGCGGATTTGACGACGCGCCGCGTTCAAGACAGTGCACGGTGATCAGGAGCAAGCTGCATGACTTTCAATCTTTCACGACGTCTCGCGGTGCTATGTGCGTCGACAGGCGCGGCAGTATTGATGACGTTCGCGCAATCGGCGCTCGCGGTGCATGCGTACGAGCCGCATCTGAAACCGGTAGCGACGATCTCCGATGCGCGCTTCACGCTCGACACGCCGAAAGGGCAAGCGGAATTTCCGCTGTATCTGTCGAAAGATTGGAACGTCGCGCAGCCGCAGGTGACGCGTGCGGTAATCGTGATTCACGGCAAGCTGCGCAATGCGGATGTGTACTTTCGCACCGCGCAGAATGCCCGCGATGCCGCGCACGCAGACCCCGACGCCACGCTATTGATCGCGCCGCAATTCCTCGCCACGCTCGACACGCGCGTGCACGACGAACCCGCCGATCTGCTGCGCTGGACCGGCGACGCCTGGATGGGCGGCGAAGCGGCGCGCGCGCCGTTGCCGATCAGTTCCTACGAGGTGCTGGACGCGATCGTCGCGCGTCTCGCCGATCGCAAGCTGTTTCCCAATCTGCGGCACGTGGTGTTCGCCGGGCATTCGGGCGGCGGGCAAGTCGTGCAGCGTTACGCTGTCGCGGCACGCAATATCGCCGCGCTGACCGGAGAGGGCATCGACGTGCGTTACGTCGTGGCAAGTCCGTCCACGTACGCGTATTTCGATGCGCAACGGCCCAACGCGCAAGGCATTGCCGCGCCGTTCGATGCCGCGCAATGTCCCGACTTCAATCAATGGAAATACGGCATGGACAACCGGCCGCCGTATCTCGACGACCGGACGCCCGCGCAACTCGAAGCGACTTATGCGGCGCGGCGGATCGACTATCTGGTCGGCGGCGCGGATGACGATCCGCAGCAGAGCGCGCTCGACAGAACCTGTGCCGCTGAAGCGCAAGGGCCGCAACGCGTCGCGCGCGCCGAGGCGTACTACCGGTACATTCAATCGCGGCATCCGGACGGCTTGAAGCAGAGCTTTCATATCGTGCCGGGCGTGGGGCACAACGGTGCGCGCATGTTGACCTCGGTATGCGCGTTGTCAGCAATGTTCGACACTCCGGGATGCGAGCAATGAGCGAAGCGACCTTCAATCAGCGCGATGGCGCTTCGTCTGAAGCCGATGCGTCGAACGGCTTGAGTCCGTCGATGGTGCGGCGCGCGATCTTCGCGTCCATTCTCGGCAACGGCCTCGAGTGGTTCGACTTTCTGATCTACGGCTACTTCGCGAAGATCATCGCGCAAGTGTTCTTTCCCGGCGGCAGCGGCTTCGTGTCGATCATGCTGACGCTCGCCACGTTCGCGGTCGGATTTATCGTGCGGCCAATCGGCGGCATTCTGCTCGGCATCTACGCGGACCGCGCGGGGCGCCGCAAAGCGCTCTCGCTGCTGATCATTTCGATGGCGGCCAGCACTTTGCTGATGGGTCTCACGCCAGGCTACGCGCGCATCGGCATGGCCGCGCCGCTGTTGGTGGTGCTCGCGCGCCTGTTGCAAGGACTCTCCGTGGGCGGACAGTTTGCGACGGCGTCCGCAATGCTGGTCGAGTATGCGCCGCCGCACAAGAAGATGTTTTACGGCAGCTTCAACATGTCGGCGCAGGCGTTTGCGTTGCTGCTGTCCTCCGGGGTGGGCTATCTGCTGACCACGCAGCTCACGCATGAGCAACTGGTGGCTTGGGGCTGGCGTTTGCCGTTTCTGTTCGGCGCGTTGGCGGGGCCGTTCGGTTTCTATATCCGGCATCGCGTGGCCGAGTCGCCGGAGTTCGAGCGGCTGCTCGAACACAAGGACAGACCGCCGCGCGTCACGATCCGCCAGTTCTTCCGCGATAACGGCGACGCGGCGATTTGCGCGATGGGCGTGATCATCATCGGGGCGGCGACCAATTACGTGTGGCACTCGTATCTGTCGGTGTATGTCGAACGGCAATTGCATCTGCCGCTTTCCACCGCGTTGCTCGGCGCGTTCGTGTCCGGCGTGCTGAATCTGTTTCTGTTTCCACTGTCGGGCAAGCTCGCCGATCGCTACGGCGCATACCGGCTGTTCTATCCCATCGTGATCGCGTGGATGGTCTGCGTGTATCCGCTTTATCACTTCGTGGTGACGAATCCCACGCCGGGGTATCTGTTCATCGCGCAAATGATCGCGACGCTGTTCCTCGCCGCGATGTCCGGCGCGCATCCCGGCATGCTCGCGACCTTGTTCCCGGTGCGCAGCCGTTCGGCGGGCGTGGCGCTGTCGTACAACATCGCGGTGACGCTGTTCGGCGGCATGGCGCCGCTCACCATCACCGGCTTGACGCGCGTGACCGGCAGCAGTCTCACGCCCGCGTTCTACCTGATTTTTGCCGGCTTCGTGTCGCTCGCGATGGTGTACTTCACGCGCGCTGGACTCATCTCGGGCGACGTGGCGGCGAGGTCCGCGACTCATTGATCAACCAAGAGCCTATTGCATGACCGAGCCTTTCATCACAGACGACGAACGCGCGCCGAATGAACGTCCCGTCGCGGTCGTCGCGAGCCGGCATCTGAGCGTCGCGACGCAAGCCGGCAGCGGCACCGTGCCGGTGTTTTCGAACGGCGACTGGCTGGCGCCGACGCGCGAAGTCCAACGCGCCGTGATTCTGATTCATGGCCGCCTGCGCAACGGCGACACGTATTTCGAACTTGCGCAGCGTTCGTGCGCGCTCGCCGGTGGCAGCGCGGCCGATACGCTGCTGATCGTGCCGCAGTTTCTCGCGACCGCCGATGTCGACGCGCATGACCTGCCGCCATCCACCTTGCATTGGGACTGGACGAGCTGGATGGGCGGCGAGAACGCCGAAGGTCCCGCGCCGATCAGTTCGTTCGATGTGCTCGACGCGATTCTGCATGCGTTGGCGTCGCGCGAGCAGTTCGCGTCGCTTGCCGAAGTGGTGATCGCGGGGCACTCGGGCGGCGCGCAGGTCGTGCAGCGCTATGCGGTATTGGCGCGCGACGAGGCGCCGCTCGCGGCGCGCGGAATCGCGTTGCGCTATGTGGTCGCGAATCCTTCATCGTATGTGTACTTTGATACGATGCGGCCGGTTGCGTCCGCTGTATCCGGCGAGTTCGCGGCGTTCGATCGGACGCGGTGTCCGTCGTTCAATCGCTGGAAGTATGGGCTCGAGGATTTGCCGGCTTATGCGGGCGACGCGGCTTCAGCGGCAGCGCTCGAAGCGCGTTACGCGCAGCGTGACGTGACCGTGCTGCTCGGCGGCGCGGATTGCGATCCGCAGCATCCGGCGCTCGACCGCTCATGCGCCGCGCTGACGCAAGGTGAACACCGGCTCGGGCGCGGGCTGGCTTATGCGCGCTATATGGCGTTGCGACATCCCGAAGGACTGGCGAAGCATCGGACGTTCGTGATCGAGGGTGTCGGGCACGATGCCAAGGGGATTTTCGGGTCGGCGCAGGGGCTGGCGGCTTTGTTCGGTACGGGTTCGGGATGACGGTGACGGTGACGCGGTCTTGAGCGCGGTCTTCAGATCGTCGGCGTTCATGGGCATGAAGCGTGCTATCGCGCTAGTACCCGTGAGTGACTTCGAGGACCGCGCCGACATGAACAGAACCCGATTGCTTGCCACCGCGCTTGCCGCCGCGTCGCTGGGCGTCTTGCTGACCAGCGGCGCCTATGCCGACGATGCGCCGAGCCCTTGCACATCGCTGAAACGGATCGTCGCGGCCGCTCCTGGCGGCCTCGCCTCGTTGACGCCGGACGACGGCAAGGGCGTCGCGCAACCTTACGGCGACGACGCGCAATGTTCGGCGAGCCGCGGCTCGTATCAATGCACGTGGACGCCGCATCACGATGCCGGTTCGAATGCCGACGCACTGCAAGCAGTCGCGGCGGACATCGCTTCGTGTCTTCCGGACGCGACGCACGATCAGAATTCGCCGGGACGTCAGCACTTTTATCTGGGCGCGAAAAGTAAACGGACAGATATCACGCTGACGCCGACCGGGTCGAACAAGCTGCGTCTGATGGTGTCGGCCAAGTAAGCCGCCGGGCGAGAGCGGCTAGTGTGACGCCGGCCACCATGTCCAGCCGCGCGGCGAGCGCCGCAACTCGATCATCGAAAGCGGCGCGATTTCAATGCGCGGAAATATGTCGGGCGGTGCCCCGAGCGCATACACGACCGCTGCCCGCAGCACCGGCGCATGGGTGACGGCGATCACGTCGCGAGGACGGGTCGATGTACGATCCGTCGCGCCGTCTGACGATGCTTCGAGCCATTCTCCCACCCGTTTCACGAGTTGACTGAACGACTCGCCGCCGTGAGGCGCGGCGTCGGGATCGCGCGTCCATGCGGCGATGTCTTGCGGCGCTTCGGCAGCGAGATCGGCGAGCCGGCGTCCTTGCCATTTGCCGTAGTTCAGATCCGCCAGGCCGGCTTCGACCGATGCCGCGAGGCCCAGGGCCGCTGCCGTTTCGCGCGCGCAGGCGGCCGGGCTGACGAAAGCCGGTGCGTTGTCCGCGATCGCCAGGCGTAGGCGTGCCGCGTGGGCTTCGGCTTCGGCGAGGCTGCGGGCGTCGAGCGGATCGTCGTCCGGAAAACGGCCTGCGCGCTGGGCGGCGGTCGACGCGTGGCTAACCAGTAACAGCCGGGTGTCCATTCTGTGCATGTCCTGTAAAGCCACGCCCCAAAGCCGAACGGCGGCGGGATGAGCGTGCGTTTTGCGTTGCCGGGTGCCGAAGTTTAGCGCGTAGAATAGCGGGACTGCGAAGCGCGGAAGCCGGTGAGAGCCCGGCGCGGTCGCGCCACTGTAATCGGCAGCACAAGCCGAAAGCCAGACCTGAGCTTCGCACCATCCTCTGCAATGACTATCGGGGCGCGTTACCCCAGGAGATGTCCATCATGACCGAAGCCGTTTTCGATCCCGCCAATCAGCCCGTTGCCCAACCCACGCCGATTCCGCTGCGCGAGTTGCTGCCTTGGGTCGTGTTCGGCGGTTTGCTGTTGTTGCTCGCGCTTTACTTCGTGGGTGCGGAACAGGGCGCCACCTCGCTGGTGCCGGGCATGTACGTGCATGAGTTCGTGCACGACGGCCGCCATCTGCTCGGCTTTCCCTGCCACTAACGGAGTCGACCATGGTTGGTAAATTGTTGGTGCGCGGCATGCTTGCAGGCATCGCCGCAGGACTGCTCACGTTCGGCTTCGCGCGGGTGGTGGCCGAGCCGCAGGTCAATCAGGCGATTTCGTTCGAAGAAAAGGCCGACGCTGCGAAAGGCGAGGCGCCCGAGCCAGAAATCGTGAGCCGCGATACACAGCGGGGCATCGGCTTGTTGACCGGCGTGCTGACTTACGGCGCGGCGTTCGGCGGGCTGTTCTCGCTCGTGTTCGCGTACGCCTATGGGCGAGTGGGTGCGTTGAGCCCGCGCGCATTGTCCGCGTGGCTCGCGCTTGGCGCGTTCATTGCGCTCGCGGTCGTGCCGAATCTGAAGTATCCGGCGAACCCGCCCTCGGTCGGCGACCCTGAGACCATCGGCACGCGCACCGGGTTGTTCTTCCTGATGATTGCGATATCGCTGGCCGCGATGGTGTTCTCGCTCAAGGTGCGGCGCCGCGCGGCGATGAAGCTTGGCGCGTGGAACGGCTCGATTGTGGGGGCGGCGGTGTTCATCGTGATCATCGCCGCGGTGCAGTTGTCGATGCCCACGATCAACGAAGTGCCGGAGGCTTTCCCGGCGGTGCTGCTGTGGAAATTCCGCGTCGCGGCGCTCGGCATGCAGGCGATTATGTGGGCGACGATCGGACTGCTGTTTGGGGCGTTGGTCGAGCGGAGCGTGTTGACGCGGGTGGGCGGACGGGCGGCGGTTAAGTCGGCTTGATTTGCATGGCGTGAGCGCGACTGGTTTGGTGGTTGCGCTTTGCTCTCCGCGCGTCGCTCTTCGCGGTTTGCGCGCAGTGGTTGAGATGGGTTCTGCGTCAAGGAGTTGGGGCGGAAGGTGTTGGAGATACAGCGCTGCCTTCAGCGCTGGGCCGGGTTGAGCGAAGGCCGTGTGTGCGGCTTGCGCTCGCGCAGATGGATCGTGACGAACCGGGTGCGCGCTGGTACGAGAAGGGCAGTAAATCATAGGGTGTGATTTTTGCGGCCCTTTCGCTGACGGCGGCTATTTGCGCATGTGATGCGGTGCATGAACCCAGGGGCGGCTCCGGTCGCCCCTTTTCTGTTTTCAAGTCTCTTGTTCCTTTTCCCCGGAGTTGTCTTATCGCCACTCCGTCCGCGCCATACGTACAGTGGCCGCGTGTCCGTTACCTGTCCAACTCTCAGCGTGTCCGCTTTTCTCCGGCGGTTGCTGCTTTTGTCTGCCTCGTGCGGGCTTTTTTTGCGCCCCGCACACCTCACTGTCCGTCGGGATTTGTCCTGCGTCAATCGTGCCGTTGCCTGGCTATGCGTAATACCTATCTGGATTTTGTTTTACGAATCTGTGACTGTTTTTAGCTGTACACCGGCTTGAGCCGATTTGATAATGCATAGGCAAGCCGACACCGCGAACATGGAATGCATCTCTGGATATTTTGTAGGATTCCGTAGTACCTGTGCTCGATAAGGCTTGGAACCATAACTTTCCGAGGGACAAACAATGTCGTGGCTGATCCAACCGCGTACGCCGGAAGTTACCGGCGATGCGCGGACGCAATGGTTGTCCAAACCGCTTCCCACTGTTTCCTGGCCCGCTGACGCGAGGCACGCATGACCCGGTGGACTGCCCAGACGCGCACCCTCACGTTCAGTGGTGCCGCGCTTCCCGAAATCATCGGCGTCGATTACCGCAGCCGCCAATGCATCGAAATCAGGGAGCCGATGCTCACCGTTCGTCGTCTCCGGGGACGCGAAGCCGTGGGCGAGCTGTTCGAATACGTCGTGGAAACAGAGGTCGAAAACCCGGACTTCCTGCAGGACCCGGAGAGCGTCGCGCAACTCGATCTGGCGGCCATCGTCGGTACATCGGGCACTGTCGCGATCCAGGTCGCTGGCATCGGCACCTTTCGAGCCGGCGCGAAAGGCGACACGGGGCGCGCGAATGTCGGCGCCGATACGCGCTATATTAATGGGGAAATCGTTTCAGCGCGCATCCGGTGCGTTGAGGATCGCGCGGCGGTTTTCGAGTTCGTATTGCGCCCGTTCGTGTGGCGTGCAACGCTGAATTGCGATTCGCGCATCTTCCACGGTACCGTAATCGAGGTGCTTGAAGAAGTGCTGCAGCCCTATGTGGGCACCGTCGAGTGGCGCATTGGCGGAATGTGGCCCGGCAAGGGCTATCCACCGCGCGACATGATCCGGCAGGCATGGGAGCCGGACTGGCAATTCGCGTCTTTTTTAATGGAAGAGTTCGGACTCTTCTACTGGTTCGAACACCGTGACGACTTTCACTCCCTTGTCATCTCTGACCTGCTGAGTGGTTTCCGTCCACATGGCGTAGCCTATGAAACGCTTCGCTATCACACCGGAAGCCGCATTGATGAGGAACACATCAGCGAACTGTCGATCGCGTACACGCTGACACCCGGCAAGGCCACGGTCAACGACCATAACTACGCGGAGCCGCGCCTCGCAAAGAGTCTCGTACCGAATCGCGAGACCTGTGAGGATACGCGCGGTACAGCGAGCCGGGACATCGAAATCTACGAACCTGCCGACTTCGCCCAGCCCGAGGCGCGGCGCACGGCAGCCGATGCGAACGACGAGCGGGGTGAAGGCCAGCACCTTGCGCGGGTCAAACTCCAGTCGCGGCGCTGCCAAAGTTTGCGCGCAACCGGTAGAGGCCGTCTCCAGGCACTTCAGCCGGGGCGCACGTTCACGCTTGCGGGCTATCCGCAGGAGCGCGCGAACTGTGAATACATCGTTCTGAGTTGCGATCTGGACATGACTGAAGTCGGCACGTCGTCGGGTCCGACGCGTCAGTACACGGTCAACACGGAGTTTGAACTGCAACCGGCCAACGAGTATTTCCGGCTGCCCCAAGTCACGCCCCGGCCGCGCATCGACGGCTATGAATATGCCGTGGTGGTCGCGCCGCAGGACAAGGAAATGTACATCGACTACCGCAACCGGCTGCGCATCCAGTTCGACTGGGACCGGCAGGCGAATCTCGATGGCGCGACTTCGATCTGGGTGCGCGTCATGACGCAATGGCAGGGTGGCGAGCTGGGCGTGGTTGCACCCGGTCGCGCGGGTCAGATGGTGCTGGTGTCGCACGTGCACGGTGACCCGGACCGGCCTGTCGTCGCCGGATTCGTGGTGGACAAGTTCAACATGCCGCCGTGGGAACTGCCGGCCAATGCTGCGTTGAGCGGCATGCGCAGCAAGAGTCTTGGGTATGGTCTGCGCTCCAATCATCTCGCGTTGGACGATACACCCGGCAAGATGCAGGCGCAGCTCGCAAGCGACCAGGCGAATTCGCGGTTTGTAGCGGGCTTCAACACGCGCATTGATGGCACGAAGGGGCGCACCGAGGCGCGGGGTGAAGGGATCGAGATTGCCACCGATGCGCACCTTGTAGGCCGGGGCAACCAGGGCGTGCTGCTTACCTCCGAGGCGCGTGTGGGCGCTAGCGCTCCCGTAAAGGATATGGGCGAGACAGTGGCGCGGCTCACGCAGGCGCGGCAGCAGCATGAGGACCTGTCACGGCTGGCGATTCAGCACAACGCGCAGACGATGGACGCTAGCCAGGGCGATGCCACGAGCATGATCAAAGCGCAGAACGAAGCAATCCGGGGTGGACAGAAGACGGAGGAGAATCCATCGCCCGAAATGACGCGGCCGGACGTGGTGCTGGCGAGTGCGGCGGGGATTGCGACAACTGCGGCAGACAGCACGCACATGGCGAGCGTGAAGGATCACGCGATTACAGCAGGGCGGGACGTGAGTGTGTCGTCGGGGCGCTCGCTGTTTGCGTCGGTGCGCGGTGCGATCAGCCTGTTTGCCTACCAGCTTGGGCTGAAACTAATCGCGGCGAAGGGCAAGGTGGACATCCAGGCGCAAAGCGACCAGATGGCGCTGGCGGCACTCAATGACCTTACGATCAGCAGCACCGATGGCAGGATCGTGCTGACGGCGGCAAAGGAAATCTGGCTCGGTGCAGGCGGGTCGTACATCCAGATCGACGGTAGCGGGATCATCAACGGGTCGCCGGGGGCAATTCTGGAGAGAGGTGCCACCTGGGACGTGCCAGGGCCGGATACACAGCGCGTGCGTGTGCCTGATCTCCCGGGAGACAAGATCCACAGTGCGCAATTTGTTGTCCGCGACCGTAGCGGCAACCCGTTGCCTAACTACCCCTATCAGATCAAGACGGAAAACGGCCCGACCTGGTTTGGGCGCACAGATGAGCATGGACATACAGAGCGGGTCTGGACGGCAAGCCCCCAGGATGTCGCCGTGTATCCCGCTCACGAAATGGACGATGCAGATGAAGAGGGCGCGAAGGACAACTGCTGCGACGTTAAACCTTCAAAATACGAGTAACTAATGCCAGCTACCCCTCAGACTTCATCCGCAATCATGGCAACCGCCCAGGACATGCCAACGTATGACGTGACGGTTACCGATCGCGTAGTCAGTTTTATTATTTATTGCGCGCCCGTGGACGATGCGCATAACACTCCGTTTGCTAACGTGTTTGGCAGTACAGATGTCGCACATCGAGCGGTAACCGACTCGGCGTCATATCTTACGACGCTTCCATACGTTCTGATCGATGCGGACACAGAGAAAGTTTTATTTCCGGTTCAGGCCGCTAACGGAGGAACGCAATCCTTTCCTGCGCGCGTAGCTCTCGAAAATAATGCATTACATGACGGGAAGCGCTGGAAGCACAGTTTGCCCGCGATGCACATCCCGGATGAAACACGGCGCATTGCGCTGCACATTGCCAACGACGCGTACGCGGATCATAGAAATTTCAAATTGTTTTCATGGTCGGTACCCGATGCGGCCCATAGCAAAGTGCATATTTATGAAGTGAGAGCAGACGTGAAAAGTGAATTTGCTCAGTTAAATGCGTTGGGGCAAGTTCCAACTGATAACTCTCTTGTTGCGAAACCTGATGTTCAGAACGAATACTACGGATATCTGGACGGGGACCTTTGGCTACGCATAAGCCACGAGTTCACGGCGGCCGATATTCTTCGTTTATGTCCCGCAGGTATAATTTCTCGCACTAGCTTGACCTCTACTGCGGCGTCGCAATCCGGTGCTGCTAACGGCATCTTGTCTTTACCATCTACCAGTGCGCAAACATCAGCGGCGGCGGTTGGATTTCAGTCTGGCGCGAGCAGTCCAGGCATAAGTTCGCCGACGGCGCAGACCGGCACTCCTGGTGCTACGGATGAACAATTACATGTCGATTGGTCTGTCGTCCTAGCGCCTATTTATGCGGCTGGCCACGATTCTCGCTCGATGAATGCGTTCAATGTAGCAATTCCAGAGCTAGGAATTACGGTAAATTTCGGAGTGAGAGCGTTTGCTAATGCTATAAATTCTAGTGCGCGAACCACTATTCAACAGGCACTATGCCGAACCTCACCGAGAGCATTCGCTGCTGTTCTTCGAGCGGCATGGCGTCTGCATATCGATACATTGTATTTATCTAGCTCGTGGCGGCCGATGCTGGGATCGTCGCTTCACAAAATGGGAATCGGTATTGATGTGACACGCTTCGATGACGACGCCGAAAGTATTCACGTCGCGATCCGCAATCAAGGGGCACAGGATAGAAATCATCCATTTCCAAGTACCGTCGGAGGACGGAAGCTGGGGGCGTTGTATACGGAATTGACGCACGATGCTCAGATTGCTGCTACACAAGTTTTCACTCCTTGGGTTCATTGGGTAGAGCCACATGACACACACATGCATGTTACGGCTGCGAGGTAAAGCGTGTTTCCAGAACAAAAATCGAAATTAAATTTAATTATTTTTATCCTCGCCGTCGCTTTTCTTTTGCGCAGCGCAGACGCGTTTCCGAACGAACAAGCTATAAAAAATGGGGTCGTTGTTCACTATGATGCTCTGCTAAAACCGCGATGCGACCTGTTTTTAAGGAGGCAGGTTGGGCAAATGTTTGCAGGTTACGCTATTGGAGATAGGCTTATCGAGGAAGGGCAAGGCGTCAGCGATAATGGATATGTATTCCCTCCCCCTTCGCTGTGCAAAAACTTTATTCATGCATCTTCGCAGCAGACAATTTATCGCGATCTGCACACCGGGGACGTAGTTAAAAAGGATGACCTTATTTCCTTGGATGACATGGACTTGTGGAAAGGTCCGCCACCGTTCAGGGCAAGGTTTGATATAGCATCGAACACTTTGTCGCCGGAAGACGATGCGATTGATTATTCATTTCTGCCATATTTAAAAGATAATTTTGTCAAAAATTATGTGGTTATTGACAAAAATAATTTTGAGGTGCGTCTCGACACAGGGTTGCGTACAGGTTATCGGTTCTATGGTTTTATGGGCAAATGTTATCTTGCCACTGACACGCACCCGCGAATATTCAAGTATGTGACCGATTGCGTTCATTCAAGTGGCGAGGCTTACAAATTGCCGGGCACGATTGAGATGAAGAAGTATTCGTGGATCAACATTACCAATGCGAACACGATTGAGCAAAACGTCCCCATGCCATCCACGAATGTGGAGATAGACGGGGCAAGTCCTGTGAAGCCATTGATTTACTCAGACTTTCCGCTCACGCATGACGGAAAAGTGAGTAAAGGCAGAGCTATGTGCATGGCAGATTGTGCATCCGGCATGCTCATGAAACTGCTGCATGTCGGGCAGAGCATTTGGGGGCCGTCAGGAAAACCGCGGGTTATCGAAACTCATGGAACATCCCAATGATCGACCTTATCCGCCTCAACGACACCACCGAACATGGCGGCGAAGTCGTCACCGCCTCTGACACGATGCGCTACGGCGGACACCGCGCCCGCAAGGGCGACCGTGTGGCATAGCCGACAGGACGTGATACGTAATGAACCCGGACACCATCCGGCTATTGCCCCTGTGGATTGCATAGGCGATCCCGCGCTTCGATACACTTCACGGCCGCAGACCCACTGCACTGGTTCAGCCACCAGGCATTACGAAACTGCTCTTCCACACCCTCTACACACCCCTTCCCCGCACCTCCCAATTGAAAACCCGCCGCGTATCCGAAACCGGCTGCATCAACCGATCGAACAACTGCGCGACAGCGCCATCCAATTGCGCAAGTGCCGGTGCCCTGTTCACATCGAAAGCAATGGCGGGCATCATCGGTCCACGTTCATCCGATTCATTGCGCGCAGCGCCCCCCACACCGCCGCCATAACGCGCAATCAAAGTATCAAGCCGCGCCACGATCGACTCGACATGCGCCGCACCCACCTCTGCCGCGTTAAGCGCCACCGCGTCCTGCAACCCGTCGCGTCGCGCGGGCCCATTCAGCACGCGCGCCCAATGCAGGCAACATAGCAGCGACCCGGTCGCCAGCTCGACATCCGGGTTCCACACCACCACGCGTTGCGTCTGCAGTGGCCGCAGCGCGATCCGCAGATCATGCCAACTGCGATCGAGCTTACGCATCGCCACAACCGCTTCAGCAGCTTGCGGACCTGCCCCGGAGAGCCGCACCACGTCGCGTAGCGCGCCCAGCACCGCCGCAAGTCTCGCCTCGACATGCCGCGTCGCTGCAAGCGGCATCATGAGTATGGCGACGGCGAAAGACACAAGGCAACCCACCAGCACTTCTTCGATTCGCAGTTCGACCAGCGGCCCCATCGCGAACCCCAACTCGCCGTAGACCAGGCCGACGAGCACGGTGATAAAAAACACCCCCGGCGCATACGCGCTCAAGATGTAGTAAGCCCAGCCGAACACGCACAACACCATCGCGATCACCAGCAATACCGGCGAGTCATGCAGCGGCGCGACCAGCAATACGCTGACGAGCGCGCCGGCGAGCGTCCCCACGAGGCGCTGCGCGCCGCGATACACCGTATCCGCGCGCGACCGCGTGCCGAGAAACACGACGAACGTCGTAATGACCGCCCAGAACCAACGCTCCGGCGAAAGCGAATGGCCGATCAGCATCGCTAGCAATGCAGCGGTCGTGGCGCGCGTGGCGGGGAGCCAGCAGAGTTTGCTGCGCAAATCGGCGAAGCGCTGCGGCGCGGTCAGCGTAACGAAAGCGCCCGTTAGTGCGGACGAATCGCGTCGCGTGGCGCTTCGCTGCGCAATCTCCTTGAGCCGCGCAATCGCGTGACGTAATACATCGCCACGCGCCTTGACAGCATCATCCGCGGGTCCGGATGCAAACGCGTACTGCCCAGCCGCCACTTCCACTTCGACGATCCGCTCACGAATCGTCTCCGCATTCGACGGATTCAGCAGCGCCAACTGTTCTTCGAGCGAGAGCGCAGCTTCGTTCAACGCGGAGAGATGCGCGGCAACCGGAGCGTGAAGCACACGCGACGCGCGCAGCGTCACCGTATGAACGGCGAGGCGAAAACTTGCCGCGACTCGCATCGGCACGATCACGCGGCCCACCAGCACGACCATCAAGGGGCCGAACGCGGACAGCAGAAGCGACTGCACGACATGCGCCGTCGAAGGATGAAGATAGAGGCCGAGATAAAAACACACGACGCCCAGCATCGCGCAGCCCAATGCGCGCGGTCCGCATGCCTGGCACAGCATGCCGACGAACATCACCACCAGGAAGCCCGCATCGCCGGCCAGCGGATAACGGCTCAACACGCTCGCCATGGCAAAGCACACGCAAGCGCAAAGATAAAGATAGAAGAGCGTGCCGAACCAGGCAGTCCGCCGTGCATCGCGCACGAACAACGGCGCGACCATCGCAAAGAGGATGCCGGGTGCCGCGAGCGTAATGGACTGATCTTGGGAAACGGTCCACGCGATACTGGCCAGGCCGGTGAGCAGGCAGGCGAGCGCGACGCGCAGCGCGGTATGGAGGCGCACGAGTCCCGGGTCCGCAGCTAGAAGGCGGTCGGCGACGCGCGATAACGCGGCAGCAATCATGATCAATGATGTCCAGGCAAATTAACCGCCACCGGCTTTTGGCCGATTGCGGCAGGGCGGGCGCGTAGGCCCGCCACCTTCGTATCGTCGAACTGGGCCGCCACGCCGGGATCGCCGGCCGACAACCCCGTCCGTCGACGGGCGATAACGCTCGAACAGACACGCCGAATGCGCTGCAAAGGGTGGTGCAGCGCATCCAGCGGGTTCGGGTTTTCCCGAATGATACCGGGTCAAAATTGCGCCTGTCCAATTTTTGCCGCAGCGCAGCAGTTCAGTAGTTCAGCAGCACGTGGCGCACGTCAAACCGAGGCAAGCCATACGCGCCAGCCTCAGGTCGCATCGTGGAAAATCACCCCAAGCGTATGCCGTTGGCCTGAGCGCAAGCGGCTCACGCCATGCCGCAGATTCACCCGATACGGACCACGCGTCCCCTGAACCGGCCGGTGATGGACCGCGAACACCACCGCATCGCCCTTGCGGAGCGGCACCACTTCCGTACGCGACTGCATGCGCGGCCGCTGCTCCGTCATGACGAATTCGCCACCGGTGAAGTCCACGCCGGGTTCGGACAGCAGAATCGCGACCTGCAGCGGGAAGACGTGTTCGCCGTAGAGATCCTGATGCAGGCAGTTGTAGTCGTCGGGTGCGTATTGAAGCATTAGCGGTGTAGGGCGCGTCTGACCGGCGGCGTGACAACGCTCGATAAATTCCGCGTGCGCGGCCGGATATCGAACGCCGATCCCCATCGCCTCGTTCCAGCGATTCGCCACCGGCGCGAGACGCGGATAAAGCGCGCAGCGCAAATCGGCGATCAACGGCGGCAGCGGATAAGCAAAGTACTTGTATTCGCCGCGGCCAAAACCGTGTCGCGCCATGACGACGCGGCTACGAAACAACGCATCGCGCGGATAGAGCGCGGTCAGCGCATCGCATTCCTCCGAGCTGAGCAGATTGCGCAGCATCGCGCAGCCGTAAGCATTCAACTCTGCTTCGACATCGAACCAGTCGATCGCACCGATACGCTGCGCGTGCGAGCCACCCCTGCCCGCTTCTGGCTTCTGTCCTGCGCCAGCTTTCAAGTCCAGCGTTAATTCCAGCGAGCGCGACTGCATATCTTTCGCAACCGTATCCATAAACCCTCTCCAATCAAGCGATCACCAGAACGATGATCGAGTGTAAGGACGGGCGTGACGCCGCGCACCCCGACTCTTGCTTTCCAATTCCGTGCCGTTCACCGCCCGTGTCTCGACAATAAGCGCATGATGTTCAGACCGATCCGGTGGCGGCGCCCCACCACACGGCGTTCCAGCGAGCCTTAAGCAAATCCAAACGCCCGCTTCGAAAATGCAAACTTCGCAGGACATGCTGCCTCGTTCATAGTAAGACCCTATTAAGCCAAATACGCGTATCCGGAGACTGTGCCCATGTCTGCTTCCCCGCAGAAACTCGACGACTGGCTCGACAAGCAGGAGGTGCTTAAGGACGACATCACCGCCTTTCCACTAAAGGCGATGGCCGCTACGCTCGATCGCGAAGAAAGCGGCGACAGCGTGCCGCCGCTGTGGCATTGGCTGTACTTTCTGCCGGTTGCGCCGATGTCCGAAGTCGGCCCGGACGGCCATCCGAAACGCGGCGGTTTCCTGCCGCCCGTGCCGCTGCCGCGCCGCATGTGGGCCGGCGGCCGCCTGACTTTTCACACGCCGCTGAAGGTGGGCGAGCGTGCCACGCGTACTTCGACGATCGCCAATATCGAAGACAAGACCGGCCGGTCCGGCCGTCTCGTGTTCGTCACGGTGCAGCACACCATTGAAGCCGGCGGCGAACTGAAGCTCGAAGAGGAGCACGACATCGTCTATCGCGGCGCGCCGCAGGACGGCGCCCGTCCACCGCAGCCGCAGCTCGCCCCAAAAGGCGAAACGTGGCGCCGCACGATCGACGCCGACGCAGTCATGCTGTTCCGTTACTCGGCACTGACCTTCAACGGCCACCGCATTCATTACGACTATCCCTACGTCACGGAAGTCGAAGGTTATCCGGGCCTGATCGTCCACGGTCCGTTGATCGCGACTTTGCTTGTCGACCTGGTGCGCCGCGAACAACCGCAAGCCACGCTGCAAAGTTTCGCTTTCAAGGCGGTACGTCCGACCTTCGCCGGCCATGCTTTCACGGTATGCGGCAAGCCATCCGCCGACGGCAAGATCATCGAGTTGTGGGCCAAAGACCACGAAGGCTATCTGACCATGCGCGCCACGGCCGCTATTGCCTGAACTTCGACTGAGCTTCGCCTGAACTCCAAGAGATTCGATTATGCAAACCACGCAGCAGGATTCCTTTCAGGACATTCGCGAAGCCGTCCGCGATTTGTGCCAGCAATTTTCCGGCGAATACTTTCGCAAGATCGACGAAGCGCGCGGCTACCCTGAAGAGTTCGTCGACGCGCTAACCAAAGCCGGCTGGCTGGCCGCGCTGATTCCGCAGGACTTCGGCGGCTCGGGGCTGGGGCTGACCGAAGCGTCGGTCATCATGGAAGAAATCAATCGTGCCGGCGGCAACTCGGGCGCGTGCCACGGCCAGATGTACAACATGGGCACGCTGTTGCGCCACGGTTCCGAAGAGCAGAAGCAAAAGTACCTGCCGAAGATCGCGTGCGGCGACTTGCGTCTGCAATCCATGGGCGTGACCGAGCCGTCCACCGGCACGGACACCACGAAGATCAAGACCACCGCCGAGCGCCGCGGCGACCGCTATGTGATCAACGGACAGAAGGTGTGGATCTCGCGCGTGCAGCATTCGGATCTGATGATCCTGCTCGCGCGCACCACGCCGCTTGCGGACGTGAAGAAGAAATCGGAGGGCATGTCGATCTTTATCGTCGATTTGCGCGAAGCGATCGGTCACGGCATGACCGTGCAGCCGATTCTGAACATGGTCAATCACGAAACCAACGAACTCTTCTTCGACAACCTCGAAATCCCGGCCGAGAATCTGATCGGTGAAGAAGGACAGGGCTTCAAATACATCCTCGACGGCTTGAATGCGGAGCGCACGCTGATCGCCGCCGAATGTATCGGCGATGGTTACTGGTTCGTCGACAAGGTCACCGAATACGCGAAAGAGCGCGTCGTATTCGGCCGTCCGATCGGTCAGAACCAGGGCGTGCAGTTTCCGATCGCGCGCTCGTTCGTCAATGTCGAGGCGGCCAGCCTCATGCGCTTCGAGGCGGCGCGCCGTTTCGATGCGCATCAACCGTGCGGCGCTCAGGCGAACATGGCGAAGCTGCTCGCGGCTGACGCGTCCTGGGAAGCGGCCAACGCGTGTCTGCAATTCCACGGCGGCTTCGGCTTTGCCTGCGAGTACGACGTCGAACGCAAATTCCGTGAGACGCGTCTTTACCAGGTCGCGCCGATTTCCACCAATCTGATTCTTTCGTACGTGGCCGAGCATATTCTCGGGCTGCCGCGTTCGTTCTGACTCCGGGCGCCAACAACATGAGACCACTCGACGGTATCAAGGTCGTCACGCTCGAACACGCAATCGCGGCGCCGTTCTGTACCCGTCAACTCGCGGATCTGGGCGCGCGGGTGATCAAGATCGAGCGGCCTGGTGTCGGCGACTTTGCGCGCGGCTACGACGAGCGCGTGCATGGACTGTCGTCGCATTTCGTTTGGACCAATCGTTCGAAGGAAAGCCTTGCGCTCGATCTGAAACAGCCTGCCGCAGCGGAGATTCTCGACGCCCTGGTCGCCGGCGCGGACGTACTGGTGCAGAATCTCGCCCCCGGCGCCGCGGACCGGCTCGGTCTCGGTTACGACACGCTGAGCAAGAAGTATCCGAAGCTGATCGTCTGCGATATTTCGGGCTATGGTTCCGACGGCCCGTATCGCGACAAGAAAGCCTACGACCTGCTGATCCAGAGCGAATCCGGTTTTCTGTCGATCACCGGCTCGCCGGGCGAGCCGGCCAAGGCGGGATGCTCGATTGCGGATATTGCGGCGGGCATGTACGCGTACTCGAACATTCTGAGCGCGCTGCTGTTGCGTGGGCGCACGGGGCGCGGCTGCCGCATCGACGTATCGATGCTGGAGAGCATGGTCGAGTGGATGGGTTATCCGCTCTATTACGCGATCGACGGTCAAACGCCGCCCGCGCTCTCCGGCGCGGCGCACGCCACGATCTATCCGTACGGCCCGTTTCCCGCGGGCGACGGCAAGACGGTGATGCTCGGTCTGCAGAACGAGCGCGAATGGAAGCTCTTTTGTGAACGCGTGTTGATGCAGCCGGAACTCGCCACCGACGAGCGTTTCAACTCGAACTCGAAACGCACGTCGGCGCGCGACGCGTTGCGCGAGGTGATCGTCGCGGCTTTTGCGAAGCTGAGTGCGGCGCAGGTCATCGAACGGCTGGATAATGCCGGCATCGCCAACGCGCAAATGAACTCGCTCGGCGATGTGTGGGCGCATCCGCAATTGCAGGCGCGCGAGCGCTGGCATGAAGTCGGCACGCCTGCGGGCGTGGTGCCCGCGTTATTGCCGCCGGGTTTGCCGACCGATGTCGACCCGCGCATGGATCCGGTGCCCGCGCTCGGCGAGCATACCGACGCGATTTTGCGCGAACTCGGCTACGACAGCGCGCGGATCGACGCGCTGCGAGCCGCCGGCACGATCTGAATGTTTTTAGCTTCGCCGGCGCGTGAGCGACGCCACGCCGGCGACCTGAACGAATACGAAGCGACCTCAACATGAACGACCATCCCAGTCTGACGCTTGCCACCTTCGCCGCTCAACTCGACTTCGACAGCATTCCGCACGCGGTGGTGGAGCGCACCGTCAACCTTTACGTCGACTGGCTCGGCTCGGCGCTGGCGGGCAAAGGTGCGCGGCCGGTCGAGACGATCGCGCGCTTTGCCCGCCAGGCCGGCGGCGCATCGAACGACGGCGCGTGCGAAGTGTTGATCGACCGCAGTCGCACCACGCCGTATTTCGCCGCGATGATCAACGGCGCGGCGTCGCACTTCGCCGAACAGGACGACGTGCACAACGGCTCGGTGTTTCATCCCGCGACGGTCGTGTTTCCGGTGGCGCTTGCGTTGGCGCAGGCGCATCGCAAGTCCGGGCGGGAGCTGATCGCGGCGGCGGTCGCGGGCTATGAAGTGGGCATCCGCATCGGCGAATTTTTGGGGCGCTCGCACTACAAGGTGTTTCACACCACGGGTACGGCGGGCACGGTGGCGGCGGCCGCCACAGCGGGGCGGCTGCTCGGCTTGTCGCCGGCGCAGATGCTCGACGCGTTCGGCTCGGCGGGCACGCAGGCAAGCGGACTGTGGGAGTTTCTGCGCGATGCCGCCGACTCGAAGCAACTGCACACGGCCATGGCGGCGGCCAACGGACTAATGGCCGCGCAACTCGCCGCCGATGGCTTCAAGGGCGCGACGCATATTCTGGAAGGCGCGCAAGGCATGGCCGCGGGCATGTCGAGTGACGCGGATCCCGCGCGCCTCGTCGACCGCCTGGGCAATCGGTGGGCGACGGCGGAGACGTCGTTCAAGTATCACGCGGCGTGCCGTCACACGCATCCCGCCGCCGACGCGTTGCTCGCCGTCGTACAGGAACACCGTCTCGCGCCGCGCGATATCGCGAAGGTCGTCGCGCACGTCCATCAAGGCGCGCTCGATGTGCTCGGCGCGGTCGTCACGCCGCGCACCGTTCATCAGGCGAAGTTCAACATGGGCACGGTGCTCGGACTCGTCGCGCATCACGGCTATGCGGGCGTGAGCGAATTCGAGCAGGGTTTCGACGCGGATACGATCGCCGCCTTCCGCGACAACGTCGAGATGGCTTTCGACGCCGAAGTGGACGCCGTTTATCCCGCGCGCTGGATCGGCAAGGTGACGGTCACGACTACCGACGGCCGCACGTTCAAGGGCCGCGTGGACGAACCGAAAGGCGACCCGGGCAATACGCTGTCGCGCGATGAGATTGCAACCAAGCTGCGTCGGCTGGCGGCATTTTCGGGCGCGGCCACCGAAGGCGAGGCCGCGCGATTGCTCGGCAACGCGTGGCAAATCGCGGAGCAGGCGCAGGTCGGATCGGTTTTTGAAGCAGAGTCCAACGCGATGGGGGCCGCATGAGCGCCGCACTGCCGCGCTCCTATCTGTTTGTGCCGGGCAACCGCCCTGAGCGCTTCGAAAAAGCGCACGCAGCTGGCGCGGACGCGGTGATTCTCGATCTCGAAGATGCCGTGCAGCCCGCTGAAAAACCGGCGGCGCGCGCGGCGGTGCTCGCCGCTGTATCGAGCGAAGCATCACGGCCCGCGTGGGTGCGCATCAACGGTTCGGACACGCCCTGGTTCAACGAGGATGTCGCCGCGCTGTCCGGACAGCCGGGTGTCGCAGGGATCGTGTTGCCTAAAGCGGAGACGCGTGAACAGATCGAGGCCGTGCTGGCGACGGCGCATGCCGCTTTAAGCATATTGCCGATCATTGAAACCGCGCGTGGGTTTGCGAGCCTCGCGGTCTTGTGCGCCGCGCCGCGCGTGCAGCGCATCGTGTTCGGCACGCTGGATTTTCAGATCGATCTCGGTATCGACGGCGACGGCGAGGAACTGTATCTGTTCCGCTCGCAGATCGTGCTGGCGTCGCGGCTTGCCGGAATCGGCGCGCCGGTGGACGGCGTGTCGACCACCATCACCGACACGGACGCCATCGAAGCCGACGCGCGCCTCGGCCGGCGTTTCGGCTTCGGCGGCAAGCTGTGCATTCATCCGAAGCAGATCGATGCGGTGCACCGCGCGTACGCGTGGAGCGACGCGGACAAGGCATGGGCGCAACGTGTCCTGGCCGCAGTGGAAACGAGCCACGGCGCGGCGGTGGCGGTGGACGGCAAGATGGTCGATATGCCGGTGATCCTGAAGGCGCGAAGGATTCTTGCGGGCGCCTAGGCTGCGGCGAGCGCATCGCCGGCGCGATGTCGCGCGCCGTCCATTAACCGCGACGAAACATCGGCTTCCAATAATGCCAATACCCTGAAGGCGCAGCGTGACGCAAACTTGCCCTCACGCGGGGGGACGCTTTCGCGCCGCGTACTCAACATCATGCAACGAGCTGTCGCCATAAAAGATAGCCATGCATCACTGTTTTGCTCGCGCGGTCCCACCGCGCGCGGGCCCAATCAGGAGACACAATTTGGCAACCGTCAATTCCGGCGCGCGGCTCGACCGCCTGCCCATCAGCCGTTTTCACTGGAACATTCTCGGCCTGATCGGCGCGGGCGCTTTCCTCGATGCCTTCGACATCTATCTTGCCAACGGCGCATTAGCCGCGATGGTCAAAAGCGGCTTCACCGATTTGCGGCTCGGCTCGTTTTTCATCTCCGCGACCTTCATGGGCATGATGATCGGTGCCGGTCTGTCCGGTTATCTCGGCGACAGATTCGGCCGGCGTTATTCGTATCAGGCGAACCTGGCGATTTTCGGTCTCGCCTCGATTGCCGCGTGTTTCGCGCCGAATATCTACTGGCTGATTCTGTTGCGTTTCATCATGGGCGTGGGGCTCGGCGCGGAATTGGTGGTGGCGGCCGGAACGTTGTGCGAATTCGTGCCGCCGGCCACGCGCGGACGCTGGACTTCGCTGCTTGCGTTGATCATCAATTCCGGTCTGCTCGGTGCGACGGCGATCGGCTACTGGGTGATTCCACATCTCGGTTGGCGCTATATGTTTGCGATCGCCGGGATCGGTGCGCTCGTCGTGTGGTTTCTGCGGCATCGGATGCCGGAATCGCCGCGCTGGCTGGAGACGGTCGGACGCCTCGACGAAGCCGAGGCGACGGTGTCGGCGATCGAGCGGCAGGTCGAGGCGCGGGTCGGCAAGTTACCGCCGGTGGCGCGCGTGATGAGCCATGAGGTGCCGGCCGCGCCGTTCTCGGCGCTGTTCGCGCGCGGCATGATCGGCCGCACGCTGGTGGCGGCGCTCACCTGCATGGCGATCAACATGTCGCTGTATGGATTCGTCGCGTGGCTGCCGACGTTCTTCGTCAAGGAAGGGCTGACGATCGTGCAGTCGCTGGGATTCGTGCTGCTGATGTCGTTCGGCGCGCCGGCCGGCGCGGTGGTCGGGTATCTGGTCACGGACCGGATCGGCCGGCGCAACGGCATCGTGCTGTTCTCGCTCGTGACGATCGCGCTCGGGTTCGTGTACGTGCAGATGCGGGCGCCGGCGGCGATTTCCATCGTGGGTTTCGCACTCGTGACGGCGATCTATACGGTCTGCACGCTGGGATTGTTCGGCTATATCCCGGAGTTGTTTCCGACCGCGCATCGGCTGCGGGGGACGGGCGTCGCCGGCACCTGCGGACGCGCCGCCTCCATGTCGACGCCGTATGTGGCGCTGCTGTTGTACACGCACTTTGGCGTGACGGGCGTGCTGACGATGGTCGGCGGTGTTCTGCTGTTGCTGAGTGTAGCGATCCTCGCGTTGCGGATCGAAACGAGTCAGCAGACGCTCGAAGACATCTCGCCCGATGCCGATCTGACGCCGAGCGGGGAGTTGTTCGAAAAGTCGGTTTAGTTCGTTGAGCGCGTCAGCGCGGGCGTCGATTCGCTCTTTCGGAGCGAGCGCGTTCTACGGTAAGCGCACCTCCATGCCGCATCGCTGCGCTCGCGAATTCGGCGCGTGCCCCGCTTTTGTGCGCGATGCCTGGCGGGCACATGTATCGACGACGCTCGCCAGCGACTACGAAGCGTTCAGCAAACGGCCGGCATCGCCGCGTCGCTTTCGCATTCGGCCAGCAACGAGAGCAGCTTGTCCAGCGCGAACGGTTTCCTCAAGAAGCCTTTGACGGGGAAGGCGGGCGCTTCGCCGCTGCCGCTCGTCAGGATGACGGGTACGGAAGCCAGTTCACTGCGTGCCTGCATCGATTCGATCAGTTCGGCGCCGTCCATGTTGGGCATGCGCCAGTCGCACACCACCGCGCTGACGCGCGTGCGTTGCAGTCGTTCAAAAGCTTCGGCGCCGTCCGCCGCCGTGGCGACCGTGTAACCACGGCCGACCAGCACGGCGCGCAGCGCGGACAATGCCTCGGGTTGGTCGTCGACCAGTAATACGCGACTCATAATGCTCATGCCTGAAATGTTCGGTTGGACTGGGCCTTGAGGGTTTTGTGGCGCCAGCCGTGACAGGGACCTCGGCTGAATTGCCGTGTCTTCTTGCCTGTCGAGCCGGTGGATAAAGCAAGCGCCGTGCCCGGTCGCGTGCGACGGCGCAGCACATGGTGTGTGGACAAGCGGAGGATGAGCCGATCAGAGTCTGTTCTGACGTAGCGCGGAGGGATGACGAGAGTCGCACTGCAGGGCACTAATGGGGAGCACGCGCCGATCCGGGCATGGTCGCCGGAGCGCAAGCGGTAAGCGGTTCAACGCTTACCTGCATCGCTGCGCCTAAAAACGGAGTTGCAGACGAGACCGGCAGCTTTGCCGAAACGGGCTAGCGTTTCCCTCGCGCCCGGTTAAGATTGGCCTTTGTCTCGAGAGCGCCCACGGCGCTTCAACTCTGGCCGTCATCATGCATTTTGATTTCGTAGACTTGCGCTTGCTCCTCAATATCGCCGATACGGAGAATCTGGCGCGCGCCGCGGAGCGCTCGCATCTGTCGGCGCCGGCGGCAAGCAACCGGGTCAAGAATCTCGAGGAACAACTGGGTTTCAAACTGCTCTACCGCACCAGCCAGGGCGTGACGCTGACGCCTGCTGGCGAAGCTTTCGTGCATCACGCGCGGCTCGTGCTGGAACGGGTCGAGCATCTGGCCGGCGATATGCAGGAGTACGGCGAAGGCATCAAGGGACACGTGCGGATCTGGGCCAATACCACCGCGATCAGCGAGTTCATGCCGGCCGTGCTGAGCCATTTTTTGCGCGATCACCCTGACGTCAACATCGATCTGCGCGAAGTGTTGAGCGGCGAAATCGTCAAAGGCGTGGCGGATAGCGCGACGGATATCGGCATCGTCGCGGGAAACGTGCATGCGGAGCATCTTGAAATGCTGCCGTATCGCGACGACCGGCTCGTGCTGGTCACGTCGCGCGATCATCCGTTGGCACGTCTGGCGTCGGTGGACTTCGCGCAAGTGCTGACGGCGAACTTCGTGAGCCTGCCGACGTCGAGCGCGATCCACGCATTCATCACCAGTGCCGCCGATGCGCTCGGCGCGCGTTTGAAATTGCGTATCCAGGTGGGCAATTTCGAAGCCGCTTGCCGGATGATCGAAGCGGGCGTGGGCATTGGCATCGTGCCGGAATCGGTCGCGCTGCGGCACAAGAAGACGATGCAGATCGCCACGGTCGGACTGAACGACCCATGGGCTGAGCGCAAGCTCAAGATCTGCGTGCGCAGCCTCAGCGACTTGCCGCCGTTCGCGCGCGTGTTGGTCGACCGGTTGATGGCGGGCGTTTAAGGCCAATTGTTGCCGGCGGTTGGTCGCGCGCAATCATCCGTAATGCTCATGCGGCCGGCCAGGTGCCCTTTCCTGGCGGCGCTACGTATTTCCAATAAGAAACTCATGTGTCAGATCTGGCGTGCAGGCGCGGGTTGATGCCGACGCCCGCGAACACGCAAAACATTCGATTCAACGCACCGACCCGTATAGACGCAGCAAGCCTTCGCGAGCTTTCCTCCAGCCACCTCCGGGCAAATGCCCTTGCCGCCACAAAAGCCCGCGTGTATAGTTTCCGAACTTACTCTTGTTTCGCATCGGAAATTAAAGGGATTCTCATGGACGCTTCCACCATCCTCGCCGACCTCGGCATCGCCCACGCGGCGCAAGCCGGCGACATCGCGGTTCATTCGCCCATTACCGGCGACCTCATCGGCCGCGTGGCCAGCAACACGGTGGCGGAAGTCGACACGGCCCTCGCCCGGGCGAAAGAGGCGTACACCGCCTGGCGCAACGTGCCGGCGCCGCGGCGCGGCGAACTGGTGCGGCTGCTCGGCAACCGTCTGCGCGAGAAGAAGCAGGCGCTCGGCAGCATCATCACGCTCGAGACCGGCAAGATTCTTCAGGAAGGCTTGGGCGAAGTGCAGGAAATGATCGACATCTGCGATTTCGCGGTCGGTCTGTCGCGTCAGCTGTACGGCCTGACGATCGCCTCGGAGCGTCCGGGACATCGCATGGCGGAGACGTGGCATCCCATGGGCACCTGCGTCGTGATCTCGGCATTCAATTTTCCGGCCGCGGTGTGGTCGTGGAATGCGGCGCTCGCGCTGGTCTGCGGCAACGCGGTGATCTGGAAGCCGTCGGAAAAGACGCCGCTCACCGCGCTCGCCGTCAATCAGATTCTCACCGAGGCATTGCAAGAGTTCGGCGATGCGCCGGCCGGCCTCACTGCCTTGATCAACGGCGGCCGCGATGTAGGCGCGAAGCTGGTGGCCGATCCGCGCGCGTCGATCGTCAGCGCGACGGGCAGCACGGAAATGGGCCGTACGGTCGGCGTTGAAGTGGCGAAGCGTTTTGGCCGCTCGCTGCTCGAACTCGGCGGCAACAACGCGGGCATCGTCACGCAAACAGCGGATCACGAACTCGCCATGCGCGGCATTCTGTTTTCGGCGGTGGGCACGGCGGGTCAGCGTTGCACGTCGCTGCGCCGCTTGTTCGTGCACGAGAGCGTGTACGACAAAACCATTGAGCGTCTGAAGCAGTTGTACAGCAAGGTGCCAATCGGCAATCCGCTCGAAAAGGGCACGTTGATGGGGCCGCTGATCGACAAGCAGTCGTATGGCCGCATGCAGGAAGCGCTGCAACAGGCCACGGCCGAAGGCGGCAAGGTGTTCGGCGGCGAACGTGTCGACGTGAAGGGCTATGAAAACGGCTACTACGTGCGTCCGGCGATCGTCGAAATGCCGTCGCAAACGTCGGTGGTGCTGAAGGAAACCTTTGCTCCGATTCTCTACGTGTTGCGCTACACCGATTTCGCCGACGCGGTCGAAGCGAACAACGCAGCGGTGCACGGCCTGTCGTCGTGCGTGTTCACCACGGATCTGCGCGAAGCGGAACGTTTCCTGTCCGACTCGGGCAGCGACTGCGGCATCGCGAACGTCAACATCGGACCGAGCGGCGCGGAAATCGGCGGCGCGTTCGGCGGCGAGAAGGAAACCGGCGGCGGCCGCGAGTCGGGTTCGGATGCGTGGAAGGCCTACATGCGCCGCGCTACCAACACGGTCAATTACTCGTCCGCGTTGCCGCTCGCGCAGGGTATCGACTTCAATATCGGCTGATACGGCTCGCTTCAATCCGTGAGAAGCAGCGGCGCACTGACACGCCGCTGCGGCCGTGAATAAACCCTCTTCAGCAATCCGTTTGCGCCGCCGGCGTTTGCGAGCGGCCACGCTACTCGTGGAGTGAGACGTGAGTTCCAAAGTCGTGATCGTTGGCGGTGGGGTGATCGGCAGCTCGATTGCGTATTTCTTGCGGCTGTCCGATCCGACGGTCAGCGTCACGGTGATCGAACGCGATCCGACTTATGCGCGTTCTTCGTCGGCGTTATCCGCGGCGTCGATCCGCCAGCAATTCTCCACACCGCTTTCCATACAGATGTCGTTGTTCGGCATCGAGTTTTTGCGCTCGATCGGCGAACGGCTGGAGGTCGACGGCGCCAAACCGTCGATCGATCTGCACGAAGGCGGCTATCTGTTTCTCGCGACGCCCGCCGGCGAGACGACGCTGCGCGAGAACCACGCGCTGCAAACGAGCCTCGGCGCGGATATCAGCCTGCTCGACCCGCACGCGTTGCAGTCGCGCTTTCCCTGGCTCAATACGGAAGACCTCGTGGCCGGCGCGTACGGTGAAAGCGGCGAGGGCTGGTTCGACGGCTATGGACTCGTGCAGGCGCTGCGCAAGAAGGCGCAGTCGCTCGGCGCACGCTACATCGCCGCCGACGTCACCGCCATCCATCGCGACGGCAAACGCGTTACGCAAGTCCAGACCGCGAACGGCGAGACTTACGCCTGCGACGTGGTGGTCAATGCTGCCGGCGCATGGTCGCGCAAAGTCGCGCAGATGGTCGGCATCGACATTCCGGTCTACGCGCGGCGCCGCAGTATTTTCAACGTTACCTCGCCGGGGCAGCTGGAACGGTGCCCGCTGCTGATCGATCCGAGTGGCGTGTATTTCCGTCCTGAAGGCAAATCGTTTATCTGCGGTACGTCGCCGTCTGCGGATAACGACCCCGACGATCTGCCGCTCGACGAAGTCGATCACGCTCTATTCGACGACGTGATCTGGCCGACGCTCGCGCATCGCGTGCCGCAATTCGAAGCGCTGCGCGTGCAGAATTGCTGGTCCGGCTACTACGAATACAACGTGCTCGATCAGAACGCGATCATCGGCTATCACCCGGATGTCGATAACTGCATTTTCGCCAACGGTTTTAGCGGCCACGGTTTGCAGCAAGGGCCGGCAACGGGACGCGGCATCAGCGAACTGATTCTGCACGGCCGCTATACGACGCTCGATCTGGGCTCGCTGAGCTTCACGCGGGTGCTGGAGAATCGGCCCATCGTGGAGAAGAACGTCGTGTAGCGGCGTGCATCGGGATGATGCGGAAAACGCAATACGTAGTGCGTAGATATCGTTTGCCGCCCACCTCGGCGATGGTCACAATCAGCGACGATCTTTCCTCCTGAGAAGCGGCCTGTCACCATGTTCACGTTCAATCCCGCATTCGAAGCGCCGACCGGTTCGCCGATCCGCGAGCTCTTCAAGTATCTGGCGCAGCCCGGCATGATCTCGTTCGCCGGCGGCTATCCGGCGAGCGATCTGTTCGATCGTGAAGGGCTCGACGCCGCTGCATCGCGCGCGTCGCAACACGCTACCCTCTGCCTGCAATACGGCCCCACCGACGGCCTCCCTGTCCTCAAAGAACAACTCGCGCACCTGATGGCGCGCCGCGGCGTGTCTTGCACGCCGCAAGACATGCTGGCGACGACCGGCTCGCAGCAAGGCTTCGATTTGCTGCTGCGCGTGATGGTCGCGCCCGGCGACGTGGTGCTGGTCGAGCAGCCCGCTTATCCCGCGACCTTGCAGGCGCTCACGCTGCAAGAGGCCGACGTGGTGACGATTCCGGTCGATCAGGACGGCCTCGATATCGACGCGCTCGCCGCGCTGCTCGACTCGGGCACGCTGCGCCGCGCGCCGAAGTTGTTGTACACGGTGCCCACGTTTGCAAATCCGACGGGCGCGACCTTGTCGTTCGAACGCCGCACGGCGTTGCTGAAATTGGCAGCGCGTCACCGCTTTCTGATCGTCGAAGACGATCCCTACGGCGATCTGCGCTTCACTGGCGCCGCGTTGCCTTCGCTGCTTGCGCTGAGCGAACAGGTGCCGGGATCGCGCGACTGGGTCGTGCATTTCTCCAGTCTCTCGAAGATCGTCGCGCCGGGCTTGCGAGTGGGCTGGATGCTCGCGCACGCGGAGATTCTGCGACGCTGCGTGGTCGCCAAGCAGACGGTCGATCTATGCAGCTCGCCGTGGACCCAGGCGATCGCCGCGGAGTATCTCGCGAGCGGCGCGCTGGAGCGGCATTTGCCGCGCATCGTCGACGCCTACGCCGTGAAATGCCGCACGCTATGCGACGCGCTCGAAGCGCAACTGGCGGAACAGATCGCGTTTCATCGTCCTGCCGGCGGCATGTTCGTATGGGCGCGATTGAAGGCCGGTCAGAATGCGTCCGATTATCTGCGCGCTTGTATCGAGCGCAATGTGATGTTTGTGCCGGGCGTCGCTTTCTATAAAGACAATATCGATTCGTCGGCACTGCGCTTGTCATTTGCCGCGCCTGGCATAGCGGATATCGAAACGGGCGTGCAGAGAATGAAGCAGGCGCTCGAACATTTTTGACCGCGGCTTAGGCCGTGCTCGCATCAAAGTAGTAATCGCGATGCCTGAAATAACCCGGCGAGCACATTGCGTGCGGCCGGGTTTTTTTTACGCGTACGCTAAATTAAGCGGATTTAGGATAAAGGCGGCAGACAAGTATTGCCATCCAGGTTGACGGAAACCATTCGCAAACCGGCGCGGCCATCTGTCGCATGTCTCTGCATATGGTCTTCTCGCCGGCTTGCGCCGGTTTAACGCATCGAATCGCCATGTCCAATGGATACGTTTCCAAATCCCTTAATCAGGCATGTTTCTGATTTTGTCAAACTCATGAAGCAAGTCAGACTGTTAAATAGGAAGTGTCTCACTGGTCTTTAGATAAAAATATCGGTTATCATCGCTGCCTCCGGAGATTGATCCCGCTGGCTTAATCCACTGGGCATTCGCGTTAATACCGTCGCATCGAACCAGAAGAAATCAGATGAAGATGTCGCGCAAAAAGATTGCAATCCTGGTAGTCGGTCTTCTGGTCGTGGCCGGCGTGGTCATTCAGGCGGTGTGGCGTCCTTTTGGTCATCGCAAAGTCGCCGAAAACAGCGAAGTCGTCCTGGATATTCACCACCCGGACGCGGTGATCGATAGCGAAGCGCTCTCGCGTTTGCCGCGCGACATACTGCGCGTGCCGCTGCTGCACGACGTGCTGACGCAAGACTTTGTCGACTACTACGAATCGAGCAATACGCGCCTGTCCGCCGAGGGCGCGCTGCGGCGTCTCGCGTTCGAACATCAACTCGACTGGCGCGACGAACTGATCCGGCGCGTCTTCGACGAACCCGCGCACGTGCTGCTGTGGCGCTCGCCCGACGGCCGCCTCGGCTACTGGGCGATGTCGATGCATCGCAACGGCTTCGCCAAGCTGCTGCAGGGCGTGGGCAATGTCGCCACGAGCGACGCGCAATTGAGTCAGGTGGCCAAGCTCTCCGGCGACGTGCCCGTCTATGCATTGAAGCTGGCGGTCGGCCGCACGCTGCTGTTTGCCAGCAAAGACGACCGTCTGGTGGTGTTGTCCGCGCCCGGCGTATTGCTCGACGCCAAGGGTGCGCTGTTGAGCGAGCGGGCCGATGCCATCTCGGAGATGCTGTCCTCGGGCCGCGACGACGCCGCGCGTGCCTATCGGCTCGACGCAGCCGGCGACGCGCCGAAGGGCCACCGGCTGGTGGTGTCGGCCAATTACCTGTCGTTCGGTTACCAGGCGTTCTTCTCCGGTATCGACGCACTGCGCTTCGACTTCTCACCGAACGGCAGCGGCAGCGCGGCGGCGAACTGGCAGACCTCGGCGCTGATCGACCCGGGCAAGTTGCCGCAGCAGTGGAACGGCACCGACCTGTGGCGCGCGTTGCCGGCCAATGCCGCCGCCTGCACGAGCTTGCCGGCGGACTGGAAAGAAGCCTCGGGGCTGTTGGGCAAAGTGGCGGGCGGCGGCGCGGACAACGCTGCGGCGATCGGCGATCAGCTCACCGGCCCTGCGGCGGTGTGCTGGTATGCGAAGTCCACGCTGGTCGCGCCGGTGTTCGTCGCGCGCGTGAAGACGCAGGACGCGGCCGGCATCGCCGCATTGAAGAGCGCGCTCGGCAAGACTTTCGGCGATGTGATCGGCGCTTATGAAGCGAAGGCCGCCAAAGCCGACGGCGCCGACGCGGGCTATCGCCGCTTGCCGGTCACCACGCGAGACCAGGGCGCGGACGTCACGGTGTGGCAGCGTCCGGTGAGCGCGCGTTCGGGCACCGCGGTGACCAGCAAGGCGTCGTTCGCGTCGCAGTTGTCGGCGGAGCGTTATTTCCCGGTCACGCTCGCGCTCGCGCACGGTTATCTGATTTTCTCACCGGACGGCCGTCTCGTCGACGACACGCTCGCGGTGCTCGATAAGCGGTACCCGGCGCTCGCCGACACGCTCGCGCCGCAACGTCTCCCGCGCACGATTTTGACGCTCACGCCGTCGTCGGCAGCCGCGCTGATCGAACGCGAGGCCGGCGCGGCGTTGCCGGCGGATCAGGAGGCGGTGTTCCGCAACGCGTCGCGCACGCATCTCCTGCCGAAGCTGCACGCGCTCGCTCATTACCCGCCGGTCTCGCTCACGCTGCCGCAGAACCTGCCGGGTTCGACGGGCTGGGTGCCGGTGGAGTGGTGGTTCGATCGTGCGAAGGCGGACGCGGGTTCGAATACGAGCGCTGCGGATACGCCCGCGGATCAGCCCGGCACCGAGGGCGACTGAGTGCGCCGCCTTCGTGTATTTGACGCGGCAATCGCGGCGCGCGCGCTTGAGCGCGTGACGGGGCGCGAGGACGCTGCGCAGCCCGCGCATGCCGCGCAGTCGACGCACGCCATGCAGCCGACGCATGCTGCGCGGTCAGCGCACGCTACGCAACCTACGCATGCTGCGCGGTCAACGCACGCCACGCAGCCTACGCATGCTGCCCAGTCGACGCACGCTACGCAGCCAACGCATGCTGCGCAGTCAACGCACGCCACGCAACCGTCGCATGCCGAGCTCCCCACGACCCGCGCTTTCCCCACAACGCGCCGAGCATGGCTCGCAAGCACCGCTGCCGCGTTCGCCATCGCGACACTCGCCCCCTGCGCGCACGCGCTCACCAGCACCACCGCATCCCCCGACCCCGACGCACTCTCCCCGCAACAATCCGCGGCATTTCGCGCGTGGTTCGTGCGCATCGTCGACCAGCAGATGCGGCGCGGACCGACGCCGCGCTGGACCCAGCGCGATTGCGCGGGCCTCGTGCGCTTCGCGGTCAACGAGACGCTCAGGCCGCACGACACCCGATGGCTGCGCGCCAACGGCATGACCAGTCTCGCGGATACCAGCAGCATGCCGCCCGAGCTGCAACTGTCCGCGTCGCAGCGCGGCATCGCGAACCGCTGGACCCAGCTCGACGGTTCCACCGGCGCATACGCATCGGCGATCGCACTGATTCAACGCAATAGCCGTTTCGTTTCGAAGGACGTGAACCAGGCGCTGCCCGGCGATCTGCTGTTCTTCGACCAGGGCGACGACCAGCATCTGATGATCTGGCTGGATCGCTACATCGCTTATCACACAGGCACCGTCACGCCGACCGATACCGGTCTGCGCGCCGTCGCCGTCTCCGACCTGATGCAATGGAAAGACTCCCGCTGGCAGCCGCTCGACGGCAATCCGAATTTCGTCGGCGTGTTTCGTTTGGACTTTCTGACACCATGACCCGAATGATTTCCGTCACACGATCAAGCGGTTGGTTGGGCAAGGCGCGCCGTCGCGCGGCATGCACGTTCGCGGCGCTAGTCGCAGCGTTGACACTGGTCGCCGCACCCGCCGCTTATGCGGACGACGAAGCGTCGAGCGCGGCCGCCGCCGATGCCAACATCGCCGGCAATCCGACGCTGCAGACGGCGCCGTCGAGCAACTTCAGCTCGCAGAAAGTGGACGGTCAGCCGTTCTTCCTGCTTTCGGATGCGAGCTTCGGCAGCGATCAACCGGCACAAGTGCGGCTCGAAGCGCCGGGCCGCGATTTCAAGGATGCATTGCAAGCGTACGGCGGCGCGGACATCGTCGTGTATCGCGTGCCGAAGCCGCTGGACTTTCTCAAGGCGCAAAAGAATCTGCATCGGCTGAATGTCGCGCCGAATTATCAGGGCGAAGGGCTCGCGAATACGCTCGCGTATCTGTGGGACCGCTGGTTTACCGAAGCACGTCGCGCATGGCAGCGGGTGCTGTCGTTCGCAACCCGCAGCAAGGCGACCGAAGCGGCGCCGCAATTCAAGCTCGGCGAACAGACCGGCAAGCAAACGCAGTTCGAGTCGAACTCGCAATTCGCGCCGCTCAAAGGCTACGACATGGTCGCGCGTTTTCGCTATCCGATCTGGGACGCGAAAGTGATCGAGCCGCCGAAGGGCGTGAATCTCGCGGGCAGCAGCAGTAACTTTATCGAAGCCAGTTCGGGCAACGTGATGATTCCGGTCGGCAAACTGCCGCCGGGGCTGTATATCGTCGAGGCGGTGATCGGCAACTATCGCGCGCATACGCTGCTGTTCGTGTCGGACACGGTGGCGGTCGTGAAGGCGGCGTCGAGCGGCATGTTGGTGTGGACCACGCGGCGCGATAACGGCAAGCCCGTGGCGAATACGGAAGTGAACTGGACCGACGGCGTGGGCGTTCTGCAAAGCGGCACGACCGGCGGCGACGGCGCGCTGGTGCTGCAACACGTGAGCCCCGAGCGCAGCTATGTGCTCGGCGCCGATCCGCAGGGCGGCGTGTTCGTCTCCGAGAACTTCTACTACGACAGCGAGATCTACAACACGAAGATCTACGCAGTGACCGATCGGCCGATGTACCGGCCGGGCGATCCGGTGCATGTGAAGTTCATCGGCCGCACGTTCCAGAATGCGACGCAATCGTCGGCGCCGGCCGAGGCCGATATCAAGCTCGACGTGCTCGATCCGAACGGCGCGCCGGTGGCGACCAGCAAAGTGCATTTCGCCTCCGATACCGGCGCGGATACCGCGTTCACGCTGCCCGCCGACGCCACCGCCGGCGGCTACACGCTGCGCTTCGACTACATCGGCGATGTCTACGGCAGCGCGTTTCGCGTCGCCGAATATGTGAAGCCGCACTTCGACGTGAACTTGTCGATGGATAAAGCCGACTACGCAACCGGCGAGGCGCTGAAGGGCAAGATTCAGTTGCGCTATCCGGACGGCAAGCCGGTGCGCGACAGCAAGATTTCGGTCACGCTGCGCGCGCAGAAAGTGACGATCGTCGACGGTGAATTGCGTTATGCGGGACTGTTCCCGGTCAAGCTCGACCAGCAGGAACTGAAGACAGATAGCGACGGCAACGCGACCCTGACGCTGCCGGCCGCGAAGGAGCCGAGCCGCTACGCGTTGACGCTGTTCGCACAGGACGGCGCGGCGTACAAGGTGCGCGTGACGCGCGAAGTGCTGATCGCGCGCGGCGCCACGCCGTATCGTTTGACCACGGCCAAATCGTTCTCGCAACCGAAGCAAGCAGTCAGCTTCGATTTGCAGGCGCTAGGCGCGATCGATCCTTCGTCACATGCGCCGTCGAAATACGAGTGGACGCGTCTCGAATCGCAAACGCATGGCGAAGGCGCGCTAAAGGGCGCGAGCGCGGGCGATAAGTTGTCGTTCCCGGTGCAGTTCGACGAGCCGGGTTCGTACATGATGTCGGTGAAGGACGACTTGGGCAACCTGCTCGCCGCCACCAGCCACTGGGTCGCGGGCGACGGCCTGAAGGCGATTCCGGGCAGCGTCGAGATCGTGTTCGATCGCGACAAGTACAAGATCGGCGACACCGCAGAAGCATTGATCACATTCCCGATGCCGGTCGACGACGCGCTGCTCACGCTCGAACGCGACAGCGTCGAGCGTCGCGCGTTGCTGACGGCGGGCGGCGACTGGCTGCAATTGCAACGCGTGGCGCCTTCCCAATGGAAAGCGCGCATCAAGGTCGGCGCTGACTTCGCGCCGAACATGACGTTCTCTGTGTTGTACGTGCACGCGGGCGAATATGTGTTCCAGAACGCGGGCATCGTGGTCGCGCAACCGCAGATCGAATTGAACGTGAAAAGCGATAAGCCGGTGTACGGACCGGGCGACACGGTCACGCTGAATTTCGACAGCACGTTGAACGGCAAGCCGGAAGCGGCGAACCTGACTGTGAGCGTGGTCGACGAAATGGTCTACGTGTTGCAGCCGGAAATCGCGCCGAATATCGTCGACTTTTTCTATCATCCGCGCCGCAATAACGTGCGGACTTCGTCGAGCCTGTCGTTCATTACCTACGACCTCGCGCGCTCGCCGTTGAAGGGCGCGCCGGGCGGACCGCAACGCGCCAACTACAACGAGCGCGGCGTGAAGGTGCTCGAACGGCCGCGCCGCGACGATCAGGACACGGCAGCGTGGGAAGGCAATCTGAAAACCGACGCGAGCGGCCACGCCACCATGACGTTCAAGATGCCCGATTCGCTGGCGCGCTGGCGCATTACAGTGCGCGCGGCGGCGCCGGATGGCATGGTCGGTCAACGCACTGCTTATGTGCGCTCGGACAAGGCGTTGTATCTGAAGTGGAGCGGGCCGTCGCACTTCCGCGTCAACGATCAGCCGGCCATCGATATGATCGCGTTCAATCAGACCGACGCGGATATGGACGCGCAGTGGGTGGTGGACGGCGGCGGGTTGTCGCTCAATCAGAAGGTCACGCTCAAGCGCGGCGCGAACTATCTGCGGCTGCCGGGCGGCGCGCTGAAGGACGGCGTGATCAACGCGTCGCTGCGCAGCGCGGGTAAGGACGTCGATCGTCTGCAAACCACGATTCATCTCGACGCGAGCGGCTGGCTCGATCTGCATCAGAACACGGTGTCGCTCGACGGCTCGAACAAGCCGCTCAATCTGCCGCTAGACGCACAGGATGTGAGCGTGCGTTTCATCGGCAACGCGCAGAGCCAGTTCATGCGCGTCGCCGACGATCTGATCAACTATCCGTACGGTTGCGCCGAGCAGACTTCGAGCCGGTTGATTCCGCTGGCGCTTGCGCACGACGCGATCGGCCACGGCGACAATGCGAGTTCGACGCAAGGGCTCGAAGCGCTGCTGCGCAATCAGCGGCAGCGTCTGGCTATGCTCGCGGGCGTCGGCGGTACGTTCGGCTGGTGGGGCGATACCACCGGCGGCAGCGCGCTGATTACGGCGTACGCGTATTACGCGGATTGGCTCGCGAGCCGCAGCCTCGGCATCAGCCTGCCCGCCGACAACTGGCAGCACGCCATGGACGTGTATCGCGACGCCGGGGCCAAAGAGCCGCTGTTGCATCGCGCGCTGGCTTTGTGGCTCATGCAGCAAATGGGCCTGCCGGTCGCGACGCCGGTCGCGGGCGTGGCCGCGGATCTGATGAGCGATGCCGCAGCCACCGCCGCTAAAGCGCCCGCGCGCAGCGGCACGTACGGTGCGTCGGACAGCATCGTGTTCGCGCAGGCGGATTCTCCGCGTGGCAAGCAGATGGCGACGCTGCTGATCTCGAGCATGGCGCGCAGCACGAGCGCGCAAATTCCCGACGGATTCGACGCCGCGGCGAGCGCGGCGCGCCTCACGCTGGTGAACGATCCCGCGCCGCTGGTGCAAAGCCTCATCGCGATGACGGGCGACGGCGGAGCGAGCGCCGACGCCCCGGCATTACTGGCAAAAAGCAGCGCCGACTATCCGACGCTCGATCGCGCCTTGACGCTGCTGTGGCTGCGCAAGTCGCTCGGCGCGGATCCGGCTGCTGCGTCGCTGCCGTCGCTCCAGGGCACGGGCTGGACTCGCGCCACGACGTTGACGGGCACGCCGCTCTACAAGTGGACCGGCGCGGCGCAGCCGACCACGCTTGATGCCGGCGCCGCGCGTACCGACGTCAACGCGCTGGTTTCGTTCCGCAGCCACACGAGCGAAGACAGCCGCTTGAACATCACCGTCGAGCGGCGTTTCTACAAGCTCGAACCGGTCGAAGTCGCGGTCGACATGAAGAAGGAAGCCGCTGGTGAGAGCCAGTTGGGCCGCTCGGCCTTCACCGCGCGTCTGATGAAGCAGGGCGACGCGATCGACAGCAATGCGCTCTACGTCGACGAAGTCACGCTTACGCCGCGCTCCGGCAACGCGTACCACTATGGTCTGCTCGACGTGCCGCTGCCGCCGGGCGGCGATGTCGAGGCAACGAGCTGGGGCGTGTCGATCGACGGTCTGCCGGGCGCGAAAGACGGCGCCAGCGGTCCGCAGCCGTTCCAGCGCGTGGCGTCGTACGAGATGGGTGAGCTGGCTTATCACCAGCCGGTGCCCTTGCTCGACCGGCCGGTCACGCTGCGGCAACTGGTGCGCTTCGCATTGCCCGGCACGTTCGCGTTGCCGCCCGCGCGCTACTTCCGCATGTATCAGCCGGACGCGAAGGCGTTCGAAGGCGGCAAGAGCGATCGCGTGACGACGCTGCGCATCCAGTAAGCGAGACGAGACCGCCATGTTCCGCGCGCTTCGGCCTCTACGCGATCGTCTGGCAGCCAGGCTGCGGATCGCGCTTGCCGTGGGCGTGGGACTCGGCTGCGTTGGACCGGGCGTGTCGGCGTATGCGGTGGCTTTGTCTTCAGCCGCATCGGCGAACGCAACGGATGCCGCTGCTGGAAAGAGCATCGCGACGTCCGCTGGAATGTCAGCGCGATCTTCGTCGCAGATGCTGCGCTTCGCCTGGTTGCGCGACGGCCAGACCCGGCTTTGGCAAGTCGACGGCAGCGGCGCCGCGCTCGGCTTCTCGCCGCAGGCCGCGAATGTCTTGCCCGCGACGCTGGAGACGCCGCTCGGCAGCGTCTGGAAGCTATTCGTCTACGGCTATCTGGTGGACCGCAATATCGCCGCGCCGGATTACGCCTGCAACGGCGGCGATCCGGAAGAAGTGTATTGCTGCATGACAGGCGGTCATATCGACCGTGAACATGCGCTGGTGCAGTCGTGCGGACTCTTCTTCGAGCCCGCGCGCCTGCAGCTCGATTCCGCCGATTGGCGCAAATACTGGAGCGCCGCACACGCGCCGGCCTGGCTACGCGATCTGCGCGCCATGACGCCGACGCATCGCGTGCCGGTGGCCGAACTGCTCGCCGCCTTGCAGGCGATGCCCCCCCGGCCGCGCGAAGCGGCAGCGAGCACGCTGGTGTCGGTGCTGACCAGCGGGCGCGGTGAAGGCACGGTATCGCTTTATGGCAGCGTGTTGCGCGCCAAGACCTGGACGATGCCGGATCCGGCGCGTCCAGGTGCTTCGATCGGCGGCGCGGCCGGCTGGCTCGCCGACGGCACGCCAGTTTGGCTCGGCGGTCCTGGCGGCAGCGCGCGCGTGCTGGCGGCCGCCGCGCCGCGCATCGCGCCGCTGCTCACGCAAATCACCGTGCCGGACGACAGCGCCTGCGTGCTGGTCGATTTCTTCAGCCGCTATCCGATTCGTGAAGTGCTCGGCGACAAGGGACCGGCCGCCGTGCCCGAGGGTGCGTTGCGCGGCGATTTTCGCGTCGGCTTCGTCAACGGCAATTGGGCGCGGGTGACGAGCCGCGGCGAGTTGCGGCTCGATCGCGATGCGGCCGGTGCGCCGCAAGTAGTGGGCCGTTTCGGCATGAACGACTATGTGGCGCGCGTGGTCGAGCGTGAAGGCGACACGAGCCAGGCGGAAGCGGCGAAGGCCTTGGCGGTCGCGGCGCGCACATACGTCGTGCAGCATGGCAGCCACGACCACGGCTGTTTCCGTATCGACGACAGCAGCAAGACGCAGCGTGTTCTGCCACGTGCACCGACAGCCGCCGCGCGCCATGCCGCCGATCTCACCGACGCGCTCGTGCTGACCGGCGTGCCCGTTCAGTATCACCACGACAAAGCGGCGCCGGGACAGATGAGCTGGCTGGCGGCCAAAGCGTCGGCGCAAACCGGCCTGACATTCGACGCCATTCTCGCGCGCACGTGGCCGCAAGCGACGCTGACTTCGTTCCAGAGTCCGCTATCGGGCGATTGCGTCGAAGTGGCCGGCGCGCAGGCATGGTTGCAGCGCAACGCGCCGATATGGGCGCGGCGCATGGACGGCGCGGCGGGCTACGAAACGCCCGATCTGCCCGCGGTGTGCGCCGTGCGCGAAGGTCGGCCGTACGCGGATGCGCAGCGCAATCGCGTGTACGTGTACGGGCTGCAGACCGAAGAGGATCGTATCGCGTTGGCGCATGAATACATTCACCTCGCGTTTCAGCATCATCCGCGTGGGCTTGACGAGACGTTTGTTGAGCGCACCGCACGCACGCTGATTCGTACCGACAATCCGATCCAATGAATACCGTCTTGCGCTCGCCGATACCCTTGTTGCGCTGGTTGTCTATGCGGCGTGATTTGCGCATTCGCGCGGCCGTGAAGCGCGCTGCAACCGTGGCTACGCTTGCGCTCTGCACGATCGCACCGAACGCTGACGCGGCCGACGCGGACGGCGCGATTGCAGACTTGACCGGCGCGTTCGGCGGCTGGCGTCACAGTGGATTGACCAACGAGGGCGAGCATTTCGTCGCGGCTTATCCGCGACCGCCGGTCGATCGCGGCGCGCAGCGCTATCGCACGCTGATCGAAGGGCGCCTGAAGCGCATCGACAAACACGCGCGTAAGCCGCCGACGCTCGTCGTCAACGGCAACCCCACGCCGCTCTACACCGACGACGAAGGCGCGTTCGCGCGACCGTGGGCGTTCGGCGCGGGCTCAAACAGCATCGAGCTGATTTCCGCCGATGGCAAACAGCACCAGCGCATGCAGTTCTACGAAGCGGACCGCAGCAAGCCGCAAGCGAAACTGCGCGCGATGGTCACGTGGGACGATCCGCATGCGCAGGTCGATCTGCACGTGATCACGCCGGGCGGCCTGCACGCCTTCTTCGCGAACCCGACACTCGAAGACGGCAGCGGTTTCGATGTCGACTCGGTGGACGGCGCGGGACCGGGCATTTTTTCGTCGGCGGCGCCTGAGCGTGGTACGTGGCTGTTCTTTCTGAATTACTGGGGCAATTTCGATTCGACCGGCTATAACTTCGATGCCGCCGCGCACGATCGCGACGTGATCACGGCGACGTTGACGCTGGTGTTCAACGAAAACACGCCGAACGAACGGCGTGAAACGATGGTCGTGCCGCTGCGCAAGATCGGCGACCTGATGCTCGTAAAAAGCGAGCGACTCTGACAGCGGGATGGGAGCAGTGACGATGAAGGTCCAGACGACGGGTTGGATGAAGGCGAGCCGCAGCTGGCGCGCAATGGCCTGTTCGGCCGGTTTGGCCTGCTTGCTGGCAGCGCCGGCGGCGTACGCGAGCGACATCGACTTCGCCGCGCCGTTGAACGGCTGGCGCAACACGAGCGGCGACAGCGAGCGCTATACGCAGGACGTGCATTACCCGGCGGTGGCGGTGTCGACGCCGGAAGGGCAGTCCAGATTCGCGCTGATCGAAGGGCAGATCCGCAACACGCCGAAGAAGAAGGGCACGTCGGTGGGGACGCTGGTCGTAGACGGCACGCCGCTGCCGCAGCGCGTGGAAGAGGACGGCAAGTTTTCGCGTCCGTATGCATTTCCTGCCGGCAGCAACGGCGTCGAACTGCGCGCGCCGGACGGCAGCCGCAAGCGCGTACAGTTCTACGACGCCTACAGCGGCAAGACCCAGCCGAAGCTGCGCGTGCTGCTCGCGTGGGACACCGACGGCACCGATCTGGATCTGCACGTGGTTTCCCCCGACGGCGCGCACACCTGGTACGGCGAGCGCGTCGCGCCGAACGGCGGCGCGCTCGACGTCGACGTGACGACGGGCTATGGGCCTGAGATTTATTCGTCCGCGGCGCCGTTGAAGGGTACGTATCTGGTCTATGTGAATTACTACGGCAGCGGCAATAGCGGCGCCGATATGACCGTCGCGCAAGTGACCATCATCACGAACGAGAATACGCCGAACGAAAAGAGCGAAACGATTCGCGTGCCGATGCGCAAAGCCGGTGAATTGACACTCGTGAAGACTTTTGTATTGCCGTAACCAGCTTGGCGAGATGGTGGAAGCAGTCGTCGTCGGCAAGCACAAGGTGTGTCGCGGTTAAGAGGGACAGCGCGCGCTCGAGCAACTCGAAGCGCGGCTCGCTCGCGCGGCAGGCATCGCGCAACCCGTTCGTCTGGAGGTGGTCGACCGCAAGATGGTCAATGCGCTGACGCTGTCCGGCGCGCGCATGGTGATCATGCGCGGTTTGATCGAACGGGTCGGCAACGCCGATCAACTGGCCGGCGTGATGGCGCACGAAACCGGGCATATCGCGCGGCGCGATCCGATGGTCGCGTTGTTTCGCGGCGCGGGCATCGGCGTGATCAGCGCGACGCTCGGCATCATTTTGGTTTTGCCGATGTGTGGTCGCTGGCTGGGCGACTCGTGGGATTGTCGTATAGCCGCGAGATGGAGCGCCTCGCCGATGCGAACGGCGTGGCCTATCTGCAAGCAAGCGGTTTGCGCAGCGGCGGACTCGCGGGTTTTTTTGCGTTGACTGACAAACGCGACGGCAGTGCCGGCGCGGCTGGGGAATTTCTTTCCGATCATCCGCGGACGAGCGATCGGCAAAAGCAAAGCCAAGGATCGCCGCTTGGCGAAAGTGCGCTGACGCCGCGAGGAATGGGCCGCTGTCCGGTCGATGTGCGGCAAGCCGTGAGGCACGCGACTTATTCGGAGCGCGGTGGGGAAAGCCAACGCGTTCAAGGAGTTGGGTGAGTCATGCGCAGGTTGTCCACAGGCTTGCGAACAGTTTCTGTGGACAAATGCCGTGGAGAAGTTCGACCGCGAGCCTGCCTGTGGAAGAGGTGGCCCGCGCAGATCGACTCGGCCCGTCTGCTGATCAAAGGTCGGTGTCCAATCGCCGCTCTTTCACTACGTCGCGCGTGGCAGCCCAGTACGGCGGGCGTTTGTAATACTCGTGCACGGCCGTGCCCCATTGCATGTCCGCCATGGAAGGCCAGTTATCCTTATCGAAACCGGGTGCGTTCTTGATCTGATCGGCGCTTGCATCGATCACGAAGCATTTGTCGTCGGTGTCGAGCGTGAGCGCGCTCCAGGGTATCGCGTGAAGCGTGTCGCCGATGCCAAGAAAGCCACCAGTGGACAACACCGCGTAGGCGATCCGCCCGCCGCGCACGTCGAGCATGATGTCGGAAATCTTGCCGACGTGTTCGCCATCGGACGACATCACGTTGTTTCCGTCGAGCGTGGCTGCCGCCATGACATCCGGTCCGGGACCGTCGCCAATGCCGACTCCAACAATATCTGCGCCCTGCGTGCCGGCGGATGCCGGGACTTGGGGATCGAGCGTAGTCATGATGTGCTCCTCGTAAAAAGCGTACACAGGGAGCGCGCAACGACTATGCCTGTTAGCAGGGGAATGATTGGCGCGGGGGCGGGTTGCAGGCGGTTGCCGCTGCTGCTGGCCGTGTGGCGGTTTTTAGCGCGCGCGGCTGTGCGGCGAGGCAGGTGTGCAAGCGGCGGTTGTGGGCAGCGTTGCCGGAAAAAGGTGCGCGGATGGCGGTTGGTTCGGGCGGTTCAGCGCGCGTTCGACCAGGCGGTCGGCAACGCGTGGACGCGGCGATCCAGCAGAAAGTGCTTACCCTTTCTTACCGGTGCTCAAGTTTCGGCGAACCGAGGTCGATAGGAGTTATGACCGGCTGCGTGACGGCGACAGACTGTTTGCGGCGCGACTGCATAGGCGCTCGTTTTGCTGTGCGTGCGTGCGGCGGCCGGCGTATCGAAAAGCAAAATCAACGGAGGTTGCTATGCAAATCGACAGTGCGTTGTCATCGACACTGCCGGGACCGGACCACGCGATGACGAAAAGCCCGTCGGCAGCGTACGACGCTGTCGCACAGACATCGACAGCGCATGCATCCACGCAGGACGACGCTGTCCACATCTCCGCGGAAGGCGCGGCAACGGCGGCGCAAGAAGGCAATTCGGGTCAGGGTGACGCAATCAGCGATTCCACAAGTGTGGACACACCCGCATCCGGCGTTTCTGCGGTCAAATCGTTTGCGTACGGCACGCTCGGACTCGAGCGTCCGGATCAGCCTCAGGAAGCGCACAACGCGTTCTACACGGCCGGTCGATGGCTGGCAGCGGGAATCACGATCGGCGGGATCATTTCGCTGCTTGCCTGAAAAGGGGGCCGGGAAAAAAGAAAGCGCTTGCCGTGCGTGACGCACGGCAAGCGCTATTGACGGCTTGGCGGTTGAGCTAGCGGTTGGCTTAGCGGTCGAGGAACGACTTCAGGCGGTCCGCGCGGCTCGGGTGCATCAGCTTGCGCATGGCCTTGCTCTCGATCTGACGAATCCGTTCACGCGTGACGTCGAACTGCTTGCCGACTTCTTCGAGCGTGTGGTCCGACTTCGTATTGATGCCGTAACGCATACGCAGCACCTTGGCTTCGCGCGGCGACAGCGAGTCGAGCGCGTCGTCGATGGCGGCGCGCAAGTCGGCTTGCATCGCGGCGTCGGCCGGCGAGGACGCTGCCGAGTCTTCGATCATGTCGCCGAGCGTGGCGTCGCCGTCGTCGCCGACCGGCGTTTCCATCGATACCGGCTGCTTCGCGATCTTCAGAATACCGCGCACCTTCTCTTCCGAGAGTTCCATGCGTTCCGCGAGCACGGACGGATGCGCTTCCTGACCGGTCTGCTGCAGGATTTCGCGCGAAATGCGGTTCAGCTTGTTGATCGTTTCGATCATGTGCACCGGCACGCGGATCGTGCGAGCCTGGTCGGCGAGCGAACGCGTCACCGCCTGGCGGACCCACCACGTTGCGTACGTGGAGAACTTCCAGCCGCGACGGTATTCGAACTTGTCCACCGCCTTCATCAAGCCGATGTTGCCTTCCTGGATCAGATCGAGGAACAGCATGCCGCGGTTCACGTACTTCTTCGCGATCGAGATCACGAGACGCAGATTCGCCTCGATCATCTCGCTCTTCGCCTTGCGCATCTTCGATTCAGCCGCGACCATCTGGCGGTTGATCTCTTTCAGATGCTTCAGCGGCAGCGAAACCGTTGCTTCGATTTCGATCAACTTTTGCTGTTCGGACTGAATTGCCGGCAAATGGCGCTCCAGCGCCGCGCCGTACGACGACGCACCGCGCGCCGCACGTTCCGTCCAGCCGAGGTCGGCTTCATGGCCGGCGAACGACTCGATGAACTTCTCGCGCGGCATGCCGCTCTTCGAGACGACGATTTGCAGAATGTTGCGCTCGATCGCGCGAACTTGCGCGACCTGTTGCTGCACGTCGCCGCACAGGCGGTCGATGGTGCGTGCCGTGAAGCGGATCTTCGCGAGGTGCTGCTGGATTTCTTCGCGTGCACGCTGGTACGCCTTCGAGGTGACGTCGCCGCGCGTGTGCGATGCGTTCATCTGGTCGGACAGCATGCCGACCTGCGCGAAGATTTCGAGGCAGTCGCTCGTGAGTTGCTTCAGGCGCGCTTCGTCCGCCGCCGACGAATCCGCCGGGCCGACGTCGTCGTCGCTGTCTTCGTCGTCGTCGCTGTCCGTGTCGGCGTCGACGTCGGCAGATGCGTCCGCGCCGGTGCTGTCTTCTTCAGCGGCGAGGGTGTCTTCATTCAGACCGTCGACCAGTTCGTCGATGCGCAACTCGCCGTCGGCAACCTGCTGGGCGCTCGCCAGAATGGCCGAGATCGCGAGCGGGCAAGCGGCGATCGCCTGCACCATTTCATGCAGGCCGTCTTCGATGCGCTTCGCAATCGCGATTTCGCCGGCGCGCGTCAGCAGCTCGGTCGCGCCCATTTCACGCATGTACATGCGCACCGGGTCGGTCGTGCGGCCGAATTCGGAATCGACGGTGGACAGGGCGACTTCGGTTTCCTCGTCCGCCTGATCGTCCGACACGACGGCCGGGGCGTTCGAGTTGAGCAGCAGCGTTTCCGCGTCCGGCGCCTGTTCGTAGACCTGCACGCCCATGTCGTTGAACGCGCTGACGATGCTGTCGATAGCGGCCGTCTGCGCGAAGTTGTCGGGCAGGTGGTCGTTGATCTGCGCGTGGGTCAGGTAGCCTTGCTCCTTACCCAGCTGGATCAGCGCGCGCATCTGGCGCTGACGTTCTTCGGCTTGCTGCGGCGGCAGTTCGGCTGCCACGGGGATCGCTTTACCGGCGCCCTTGCCCTTGGCCGTACGGCCCGAAGGCGCTTTGGCGGTGTAGGCGGCGGTTTCGTGTTGCGAATCTTCGCGATCAAAAGGGTTCACGTATTCTCCTCTAGAGGCTTCGCTATGAGACGCAAGACGCGACCGTCAGGCGTTTCGAGCATGGCTCAACATCACCTGAGTGACTCAACGCGGTTGTTTGGCTGTGCTCTGGGGAGCAAAAAAGATGAGCCCGCTCGAAGCGGGCCGATAGAAATGTGCGAAATTCGCGCGGCTCGCATTATATCCGAGCTTGGGGCTTTGCGCTCATCGTGTGCACATCTTTTCATCATGCGCGTTTGTCGCAGGTCCGTCCTTGGGCCGCCGGTCGGGCGTAGCGGTCGCCTAGCCGATGCATCTAGGTGCGTGCACATTCGCTGTTTTCAAGCTCCTCACTATAGAGGAGTTCGGTTGCCCTGACACGGCGGGATCACGTTTGCACAACTCTCCCTATATATAGGGGAAGAGTGTTCTGGCGTCGATCGGCGCCTGATCAAAAGAAAATTCACAAAAGGGGGTTGACGACGTGTCAGTCGTTCTTCATAATCTCGTTTCTCTGCTGCTGATGCAGCGACGCAGAACGAAGCGGTGCCGGGTAGTTGGAATGCTGATGATTGATGTCAGCGGCGTGCGGTGCCGGTTTGGTGGTGAATGCGGAATCGATCTTTAAAAATTAACAGCCGATAAGTGTGGGCGCTTGATGCGCGACGCGCAGTGGATCCTTCGGGGTTTGCTGGAAGCGAAAGTATCAAGTCTCACACAGTAATGAAAGGAAGGTTTTTCCATTGAAAGATGGAGAGATCATTCGTCAGTACGTTGAGTGAGCGACCGGTTGGTAAAACAACCGAAAAACAGTAACAGGTTTGAACTGAAGAGTTTGATCCTGGCTCAGATTGAACGCTGGCGGCATGCCTTACACATGCAAGTCGAACGGCAGCACGGGGGCAACCCTGGTGGCGAGTGGCGAACGGGTGAGTAATACATCGGAACGTGTCCTGTAGTGGGGGATAGCCCGGCGAAAGCCGGATTAATACCGCATACGATCTGTGGATGAAAGCGGGGGATCTTAGGACCTCGCGCTACAGGGGCGGCCGATGGCAGATTAGCTAGTTGGTGGGGTAAAGGCCTACCAAGGCGACGATCTGTAGCTGGTCTGAGAGGACGACCAGCCACACTGGGACTGAGACACGGCCCAGACTCCTACGGGAGGCAGCAGTGGGGAATTTTGGACAATGGGCGCAAGCCTGATCCAGCAATGCCGCGTGTGTGAAGAAGGCCTTCGGGTTGTAAAGCACTTTTGTCCGGAAAGAAAACCTCTTGGTTAATACCTGAGGGGGATGACGGTACCGGAAGAATAAGCACCGGCTAACTACGTGCCAGCAGCCGCGGTAATACGTAGGGTGCAAGCGTTAATCGGAATTACTGGGCGTAAAGCGTGCGCAGGCGGTTCGCTAAGACAGATGTGAAATCCCCGGGCTTAACCTGGGAACTGCATTTGTGACTGGCGGGCTAGAGTATGGCAGAGGGGGGTAGAATTCCACGTGTAGCAGTGAAATGCGTAGAGATGTGGAGGAATACCGATGGCGAAGGCAGCCCCCTGGGCCAATACTGACGCTCATGCACGAAAGCGTGGGGAGCAAACAGGATTAGATACCCTGGTAGTCCACGCCCTAAACGATGTCAACTAGTTGTCGGGTCTTCATTGACTTGGTAACGTAGCTAACGCGTGAAGTTGACCGCCTGGGGAGTACGGTCGCAAGATTAAAACTCAAAGGAATTGACGGGGACCCGCACAAGCGGTGGATGATGTGGATTAATTCGATGCAACGCGAAAAACCTTACCTACCCTTGACATGTATGGAATCCTGCTGAGAGGTGGGAGTGCCCGAAAGGGAGCCATAACACAGGTGCTGCATGGCTGTCGTCAGCTCGTGTCGTGAGATGTTGGGTTAAGTCCCGCAACGAGCGCAACCCTTGTCCCTAGTTGCTACGCAAGAGCACTCTAGGGAGACTGCCGGTGACAAACCGGAGGAAGGTGGGGATGACGTCAAGTCCTCATGGCCCTTATGGGTAGGGCTTCACACGTCATACAATGGTCGGAACAGAGGGTCGCCAACCCGCGAGGGGGAGCCAATCCCAGAAAACCGATCGTAGTCCGGATCGCACTCTGCAACTCGAGTGCGTGAAGCTGGAATCGCTAGTAATCGCGGATCAGCATGCCGCGGTGAATACGTTCCCGGGTCTTGTACACACCGCCCGTCACACCATGGGAGTGGGTTTTACCAGAAGTGGCTAGTCTAACCGCAAGGAGGACGGTCACCACGGTAGGATTCATGACTGGGGTGAAGTCGTAACAAGGTAGCCGTATCGGAAGGTGCGGCTGGATCACCTCCTTTCTCGAGCTCACGTGTCAATCGTGTTGAGCGCTCACGCTTATCGGCTGTGAATTAAAGACAGAAACGCAGACAGACTCAGGGGTCTGTAGCTCAGTCGGTTAGAGCACCGTCTTGATAAGGCGGGGGTCGATGGTTCGAATCCATCCAGACCCACCATTGTCTTGTCTGCGATGGCTGACCGGCAAAACCCCTGAGTGGCAACAGATGATGGTCTGTGCATGACTGGGGGATTAGCTCAGCTGGGAGAGCACCTGCTTTGCAAGCAGGGGGTCGTCGGTTCGATCCCGTCATCCTCCACCAATCCTCAATGCGTAGCGCTGCTGTGAGAAGCAGAGTGCTGTGCATTGGCGATTGAGCCAGTCAGAGTGATACATGGTTATAGCAACCATGATATCGGCTGTCGTTCTTTAACAATCAGGAAGAAGTAGTAAAGAGATTCACGAAAGCATGCTTAGAGATGGGTGTGCGAGTAGGTGAATCAGGGTTGTGATTGTATCAATGTATGAAAAGGTGATCGAAAGATTGCTTTGGAATACGGCGCAACACGAATACTCAACCTGTAGCGAGTGTGGCAGCCACGGTCCTTCCCAGTGAAGGGCGTGCGAGACACACCCGTTATAGGGTCAAGCGAACAAGTGCATGTGGTGGATGCCTTGGCGATCACAGGCGATGAAGGACGCGGTAGCCTGCGAAAAGCGGAGGGGAGCTGGCAAACGAGCTTTGATCCTCCGATATCCGAATGGGGAAACCCGGCCCGAATGGGTCATCCATGACTGAATACATAGGTCATGAGAAGCGAACGCGGTGAACTGAAACATCTAAGTAACCGCAGGAAAAGAAATCAACCGAGATTCCCAGAGTAGTGGCGAGCGAAATGGGACCAGCCTGTACTCTTTATCTTCATTGTTAGTCGAAGGCTCTGGAAAGTGCCGCCATAGCAGGTGATAGCCCTGTAGACGAAAACAGCGAGGAAGAACTAGGTGTACGACAAGTAGGGCGGGACACGTGAAATCCTGTCTGAAGATGGGGGGACCATCCTCCAAGGCTAAATACTCGTGATCGACCGATAGTGAACCAGTACCGTGAGGGAAAGGCGAAAAGAACCCCGGGAGGGGAGTGAAACAGATCCTGAAACCGCATGCATACAAACAGTCGGAGCCTCGCAAGGGGTGACGGCGTACCTTTTGTATAATGGGTCAGCGACTTACATTCAGTGGCAAGCTTAACCGATTAGGGCAGGCGTAGCGAAAGCGAGTCCGAACAGGGCGATTCAGTCGCTGGGTGTAGACCCGAAACCAGGTGATCTATCCATGGCCAGGATGAAGGTGCGGTAACACGTACTGGAGGTCCGAACCCACTAACGTTGAAAAGTTAGGGGATGAGCTGTGGATAGGGGTGAAAGGCTAAACAAACCTGGAAATAGCTGGTTCTCTCCGAAAACTATTTAGGTAGTGCCTCGTGTATCACCTTCGGGGGTAGAGCACTGTCATGGTTGTGGGGTCCATTGCGGATTACTACGCCATAGCAAACTCCGAATACCGAAGAGTGCAATCACGGGAGACAGACATCGGGTGCTAACGTCCGGTGTCAAGAGGGAAACAACCCAGACCGCCAGCTAAGGTCCCCAAATATTGCTAAGTGGGAAACGAAGTGGGAAGGCTAAAACAGTCAGGAGGTTGGCTTAGAAGCAGCCATCCTTTAAAGAAAGCGTAATAGCTCACTGATCGAGTCGTCCTGCGCGGAAGATGTAACGGGGCTAAGCAATATACCGAAGCTGCGGATGCACATTTATGTGCATGGTAGGAGAGCGTTCCGTAAGCCTGCGAAGGTGCATTGAAAAGTGTGCTGGAGGTATCGGAAGTGCGAATGCTGACATGAGTAGCGATAAAGGGGGTGAAAAGCCCCCTCGCCGTAAGCCCAAGGTTTCCTACGCAACGTTCATCGGCGTAGGGTGAGTCGGCCCCTAAGGCGAGGCAGAAATGCGTAGCTGATGGGAAGCAGGTTAATATTCCTGCACCATTGTTAAATGCGATGGGGGGACGGATCGCGGAAGGTTGTCCGGGTGTTGGAAGTCCCGGTCCTTGCATTGGAGAAGGCGCTTAGGCAAATCCGGGCGCGGAATTCAAGGGTGCGAGGCCATTCACTTCGGTGAAGAAGCAATCGGAAGTGGTTCCAAGAAAAGCCTCTAAGCTTCAGTTTAACAGGACCGTACCGCAAACCGACACAGGTGGGCGAGATGAGTATTCTAAGGCGCTTGAGAGAACTCGGGAGAAGGAACTCGGCAAATTGGTACCGTAACTTCGGGATAAGGTACGCCCCTGTAGCCTGATGCGCCTGCGCGCAAAGGGTGAAGGGGTTGCAATAAACTGGTGGCTGCGACTGTTTAATAAAAACACAGCACTCTGCAAACACGAAAGTGGACGTATAGGGTGTGACGCCTGCCCGGTGCCGGAAGATTAAATGATGGGGTGCAAGCTCTTGATTGAAGTCCCGGTAAACGGCGGCCGTAACTATAACGGTCCTAAGGTAGCGAAATTCCTTGTCGGGTAAGTTCCGACCTGCACGAATGGCGTAACGATGGCCACACTGTCTCCTCCCGAGACTCAGCGAAGTTGAAGTGTTTGTGATGATGCAATCTCCCCGCGGCTAGACGGAAAGACCCCATGAACCTTTACTGTAGCTTTGCATTGGACTTTGAACCGGTCTGTGTAGGATAGGTGGGAGGCTTTGAAGCGTGGACGCCAGTCTGCGTGGAGCCATCCTTGAAATACCACCCTGGTTTGTTTGAGGTTCTAACCTTGGTCCGTAATCCGGATCGGGGACAGTGCATGGTAGGCAGTTTGACTGGGGCGGTCTCCTCCCAAAGTGTAACGGAGGAGTACGAAGGTACGCTAGGTACGGTCGGAAATCGTGCTGATAGTGCAATGGCATAAGCGTGCTTAACTGCGAGACCGACAAGTCGAGCAGGTGCGAAAGCAGGTCATAGTGATCCGGTGGTTCTGTATGGAAGGGCCATCGCTCAACGGATAAAAGGTACTCTGGGGATAACAGGCTGATACCGCCCAAGAGTTCATATCGACGGCGGTGTTTGGCACCTCGATGTCGGCTCATCTCATCCTGGGGCTGTAGCCGGTCCCAAGGGTATGGCTGTTCGCCATTTAAAGAGGTACGTGAGCTGGGTTTAAAACGTCGTGAGACAGTTTGGTCCCTATCTGCCGTGGGCGCTGGATATTTGAAGGGGGCTGCTCCTAGTACGAGAGGACCGGAGTGGACGAACCTCTGGTGTACCGGTTGTCACGCCAGTGGCATCGCCGGGTAGCTATGTTCGGAAGAGATAACCGCTGAAAGCATCTAAGCGGGAAACTCGCCTTAAGATGAGATATCCCCGGGGCTTCGAGCCCCTTGAAGGGTCGTTCAAGACCAGGACGTTGATAGGTCAGGTGTGGAAGCGCAGTAATGCGTTAAGCTAACTGATACTAATTGCCCGTAAGGCTTGATCCTATAACAGGTGTGTTTCGACATGAGTTAGCGCTTCAGCGCTTACTCAGGTCAACCCCCGAAGGGGGCAGGACACTCAGGTTGAGTGATCGTGTTGTGCCAGAATCAACACAACCCCAACAGCTTTACCCTGGTGAGCATCACCAGAAACTACTTCTTCCAGATTGGCTGCAGCGCTCCCCGAGCGAGGCAGCAACCCGTCAAAGCCTGATGACCATAGCGAGTCGGTCCCACCCCTTCCCATCCCGAACAGGACCGTGAAACGACTCCACGCCGATGATAGTGCGGATTACCCGTGTGAAAGTAGGTAATCGTCAGGCTCCCCTGCAGCATCAGAAACCCCACCCCAACACGGTGGGGTTTCTGCGTTTACACCGTAAGCGCGCAGAAATGGACGTCTGGAACTCTTTGATCTGAGCGTGCAGGATGAGCGTGAGCACGTAAATCGATGGGAATTCGGGGCGTTTTGAGCAGCTTGCGTGATGTAGCGGTGGGGGTCTCCCTCAGGCATCTTGCACAAACGACGCCCAAGGGAGAGTCTCGTGTCTGCCAAGAACCGAGACTTCCAGAGTGTGCCACGTGAGTGCCCGCGATCCCAACTTCTATCACCTGCTGTTACGTATCGATCAGGACTTCGCCGAACAGACCCGCGCGCAGCGTTGTCGCTGCGGTGGCGTACTCCATAGCGCCCGCTACCCGCGCAAGCCGCGCGGAATTTCATACGAAGCCCGCTGCCACTGCGAGTTCCGCTACAGCTTCTGCTGCGCCGACTGTCGCCGTCGTACCACGCCATTCTCGGTGCGCTTTCTCGGCCGGCGCGTCTACACCGCCGCAATCATGATTGTCGTCAGCGCCACGCGTGCGAGCGCCGGTACGGCCGCGGCAATGCGCCAGCTCGATGCGCTGGGCGTGCCACCCTCGACGATCGCGCGATGGCGGCACTGGTGGATGACCGGGTTTGTCGGCACACCGTTCTGGGCGCTCGGACGGGCGGCGTTCGTGCCGCCCGTCGAGACCGCACAGGTGCCGGCAAGCCTGCTCGAGCGCTTCGCTACCACGCAGCCTGCCGAGCCATTGCCATGCCTGCTGCGCTGGCTCTCACCGCTCACCAGCGGCAGCGCCGTGAGCACCCTGCGTGAGGGACGGTAACCGCCCGCAGAACTTGTCGCTCGCCCCCCTCGGACTGCGCCGGTAGTCTCGCCTCTCCCCCGAATCGCGGCGCGGTGCGCCGCATCCCTGGAGAGAGCATGACTGAACTTCACGATTTACCCCTGCGGGATCGTTGGGCGCGCCTGCGCTTTGCGGTTGTGGGCCCCTTGCTGGCAGCACCGCCTGAACCCGGGCAGGTGCGCGAACTCATCACCGCGCTGGCCGCCAAACGCTGGCGTCATCCCGTCACTGGCGACGATGTCCAGTTCGGCCGCTCCACCGTTGAGCGGTGGTTCTACCGGGCCCGCAAGGCGGCCCACGATCCGGTGGCGAGCCTGCGCGACCGCAAGCGCCCCAGCGGCGCCGGCGCAAGCCTGTCGCCTCAGGCGGTACAGGCGATTCGCGCGCAGTACCGGGAACATCCCGGCTGGACCTGCCAGTTGCACGTCGACAATCTCAAGGTCACGCTCGGCCCGGCGAACCTGCCGTCGTACACGACGGTGCGTCGTTATCTGCGTGCGCAGGGCCTGTCCCGTGAACGCAAGCCGCGTCATACCAGCGCCGGCGCGATGCTCGCACGCGATCGCCTCGAGAAGCTCGAGGTCCGCAGCTTCGAGGTCGAGCACGTCAACGCGCTCTGGCATCTCGATTTCCATCACGGCTCGCGCAAGCTGCTCACGCATGATGGCCAGTGGATCACGCCGATGCTGCTGTGCGTGCTCGATGACCGTTCGCGCGTCGTCTGTCACGCGCAATGGTTTCTCGATGAGACCGCACGTAGTCTGATCCATGGGCTCACCCAGGCGCTCCAGCGTCGTGGCCGGCCTCGCGCACTGATGACCGACAACGGCGCAGCAATGCTTGCCGAGGAGACGACCGCCGGCTTGCTCGCGCTCGGCGTGCTGCACCAGACGACCTTGCCATATTCGCCGTACCAGAACGCGAAGCAGGAAACGTTCTGGGCCCGCATCGAAGGGCGCGTGATGGCCATGCTCGAAGGCGAGCCCAATCTCACGCTCGAACTGCTCAATCAGGCCACCCACGCGTGGATCGAGCGCGAGTACCACCACGCGCATCATTCTGAGATCGGTGGCACGCCGCTCAAACGCTATCTGGCCGGCCCCGATGTGGGCCGCGAATGCCCGTCGAGTGACGCGCTGCGCGCCGCATTCCGTATCGACGTGACGCGCGCCCAGCGGCGCTCGGATGGCACCGTGAGTCTGGCCGGCACGCGCTTCGAGATTCCCTCGGCCTACCGGCACCTGCAGCGCGTGCACCTGCGCTATGCGCGCTGGGACCTGAGCGGCGTCGATCTCGTCGACGCCGGCAGCGGCGCCGTGCTGTGCCCGCTGCGGCCGCTGGACAAGGCCGCCAATGCTGATGGCCAGCGCAGGCGACTCGATGCCGTCAATGTCGAGCCGCCACCGGCCAGTGCGCCCGGCATCGCGCCGCTGCTACGCCAGATGCTGGCCGACCACGCCGCAACCGGGTTGCCGCCAGCCTGGATTCCCGCCAACTGGCAGGAGGAGGCATGAGCCAGCGTCTGCAAGCCCTCTACGGCCTGAAGTGGAACCCGTTCTCGCCGGAGCTTCCCCTCGAAGCGCTGTACGTGCCGCCGCGCGTCGAGAACTTCTGCTGGCGCATCGAGAACGCGCTCGTGCGCGAAGGCGGCTTCGCGATGATCCACGGCGAGCCGGGGACCGGCAAGAGCGTGGTCATGCGCGTGCTGGCCGAGAAGCTCGAGCGACTGACCGATCTGACAGTCGTCTCGATCAATCATCCGCAGAGCAACCTTGCCGACTTCTATCGCGAGATGGGCGACATCTTCGGTCTGGAACTCCGGCCGCACAACCGCTGGGGCGGCTTCAGGTCGCTGCGCGACCGGTGGATGTCGCACCTGCAAAGCACGCGCCGGCGCCCAATCCTGCTGATCGACGAAGCGCAGGAAATGAGTCCCGGCGTGCTCAACGAACTGCGGCTCATGGCCAGCGCCCGCTTCGATTCGCAGCCCCTGCTGTGCGTGGTGCTCGCCGGCGACACGCGCCTGACCGACAAGCTGCGGCGCGACGAACTGCTGCCACTGGGCAGCCGTATCCGTTCCCGCCTGGGGACCGAGAAGGCTTCGGCCGACGACCTGCTGGCCTGCCTCGAACATCTGCTCGCCAGCGCCGGCGCCCCGCAGCTGATGACACCGCCGCTGCGCCACACGCTGTGCGAACACGCGCTGGGCAACTACCGCGTGCTCACCACGCTCGCCAACGAACTGCTCACCACCGCCGCGCAGCGGGAACTGTCCGAACTCGACGAGAAGCTGTACTTCGAGGTCTTTGCACCATCAACACAGTCCTCGCGCCGCACGCCAGCGCGTCAACCCAACGGAGCCCGATGACATGTCCCGTAAAGCATCACCTCACAAACCCAACGCCTCCCGGAGCTTGCCATTGCCCGAGCTCTCCGACGAGGCAGCCTACATGATGCAGTTCTTCATCGAAGACCTCTATCTGTGGTTCAGCCGCGCCTACGCCACCCAGATCCGCCGCTATCGCGAGCCCTGGTACCGCGGTCCGACACAGCCGCCACACCAGAGCATTGACGAGCCATTCTGAAACGACAACGGGAGCTTCATCGCTCCCGTTTTACTTCGTCCCTCGAACATCATTTATGTTGCTCATTGCCCCATCGATTTACGTGCTCACGCTCATGCAGGCTATGTCCACTGTTTTCGAATCAGTGGACACCTTTCATGACAGAAGAACACTCAGAAACGACTGGGCTGAAGGTCGTCAACGTCGGTCGGGACGGCAAGCGCAGATATGACCGGCAAACCAAACAGAAGTTGGTGGAAGCGTGTCTTGAGCCGGGTGCTTCGGTCGCCGGGCTCGCACTCAAGCATGGGGTCAACGCCAACTTGCTGCGCAAGTGGATCAAGCTGCATCAGCAGCGATTGCCTCGCACGTCCCTGCAGCCAGCGCCGACTGGCACAGCTTTCATTCCTGTAGCCGAAGTCGATAGTCACGAAGCGGTGGTCGCGCCCGCATCCGCGAAGGCACACCGCCACACCCCCGCAGCAAGGACATCGTCGCCCGCGATGACGTCGGTGCGGCTGATGGTGCAGATGCCCAACGGCGTCACACTCCGGTTTGAATGCAGCGGCAATGACGCGCCGTTGCTATCGGCCATGATCGAGACGCTGGGACGGTGCGATGTTCCGCCTGGACGATGAACTGAAGGTCTATGTGCATCGTGACGCCGTTGACTTCCGCAAGAGCATCAACGGTCTCGCAGCCATCGTCGAGCAGTCAATGAAGCTCGATCCATTCGCGCGTGCGGTTTATGTGTTCAGCAATCAGCGGCGCGACCGCATCAAGATGCTGCTGTGGGACCGTAACGGCTTCTGGCTTCTCATGAAACGCCTCGAGCAGGACCGCTTCGTATGGCCGCGCAAGGAAGCGGTGCTCATGCTGCGAACAGAGCAACTTCACTGGCTACTGGAGGGCATCGACATCGAAGCGATGCGCGCGCATCCGAGGCGCTATTATCAGCGCGTGACCTGAAACGAGAACCGGCATCGCTGGTCTAATTCAGCGATGCCGCCATCATCCTCTTCCTCTACCGACGAACTGCAGGCGCTGCGCGCAGAACTCGCTGCCATGAAGGGCGAGTTGCGTGTGGTGACAGTCGAACGCGATTTGCTGCGCGAGAGGCTTAAGGCCTATCAGCGGCAGTTGTTTGCCTCCAGGAGCGAAGTGCGCGGTGCTGAGCAACGCGACCTCTTCCTGAACGAAGCAGAAGCGCTCGCAACGGGATGCGAGCCGGCGCAAGAGACCGAAACTGAACAGAGCGTCGAAGTCGGCGCGCATGAACGCAAGAAGCGTGGGCGCAAACCGTTAAACCCGATGCTGCCTCGCGAGGTCGTGCGCCATGAGTTGCCCGAATCAGAACGCGTCTGCGCACACGACGGCCACGCACTGGTCGAGATCGGCGCCGAGATCAGCGAGCAACTCGATATCGTGCCGCAGCAGGTTCGCGTCATTCAGCACCAGCGAATCAAATACGCATGCCCTTGCTGCGACCTTGGCATCAAGGTGACGCCGGCACCTTCGCGCATCATCCCGAAGGGCTTACTCACTGAATCAGCGCTTGCATGGGTGATTGTGAGTAAGTTCGCTGACGCGCTGCCGCTATACCGGATCGCCGCGTTGCTGCACCGTTTCGGTGGCGATCTCTCGCGCGGCACGCTGGCAGCAAGCGTAGTGCGCGTCGGCATGGCAGTGCAGCCGCTGATTAACCTGATGCGCGACCACCTGCTCGAGGCCGACATCGTCTACGGCGATGAAACGACGGTGCAGGTACTAAAAGAGCCAGGCCGTGCTGCACAACGCAAGAGCTACATGTGGGCGCAGATGAACGGTACCGGACCACCAGTGCGAATGTTCAGCTACAGTCCCACACGCAGCGCGGCGCAGGCCGCCGTGCTCTATGCTGGCATCAAACCCGGCGCGGTATTGATGAGCGACGGCTACGAGCCGTACAACGAAATCGCCCGAACAAACCAGCTGGTACACCTCGGATGCTGGGCGCACGCTCGACGTTACCTGATTGAGGCCGAAGAGGACCTTCCGAAGGAACAGCGCGGCGGCAATCATCCGGTGAGCGAATTCATTCGGCTGATCGGCCAGCTGTTTGCCGTTGAGGCACGATCCCAAGACATGACGCCGGAGCAGCGCCAGCAACTCAGACAGGCCAGAAGTCAGCCAGTTCTCGATCAGATCGAGGCGCTGCTATCGCGTCATCTGAACACGGTGCTGCCGCAAAGCGGGTTCGGCAAAGCGCTTCAATATCTGCGAGGCCAGTGGCCCAAGCTCATTCGCTACGTCGGCAACGGAGCGTGGCCTATCTCAAACAACCCGTGTGAGAACGCGATCAGACCGTTTACGGTTGGACGCCGGAACTGGCTCTTCAGTGACACCGTCGCCGGCGCAAACGCCGCCGCCAACCTGTATTCGCTTGTGCAAACCTGCAAAGCCAACAGCATTGAGCCGTACCAATACCTCATCGCGTTGTTCAAAGGTCTGCCGCACGCGCACACCGCCGACGACTACGAGGCTTTGCTGCCCTGGCGACTGAATCCAAACGTGGCCTGACGCACGTCGCATGGCAATGCGCAAGGACGCCCTCTAATGCGCGCTTACTTTACACCGCCGCCATACACGTAAAATCCCGCGCGATACAGCCGCCTTCACTCCCCGCCCACCCGCAACGCGTTCGCGTAGCCCGTCAGTTCCAGATAGGCCCGTCCGGCATTCACACCTTCGCGGCTTACCCGCACCTCGGGTCGATTGCCAGAACCATGTCGACGAGGTTTCCCTCGCCGCCCCACATCGTAAAATCCGGCTAAGCCCGCTTACGTACCGGAGTCTGGTACGGCACACCAGCGGTAAATCGATCGAGTCGTTCACTCGCATCAGTGATCGCCCAGAGGGGTGCGCTATGCAGCTGCCGGTCATAATTCGTTGCGATCGTCGCAAAAAGCGCGAAGCCCTTGCTGTCCAATGCCCACTTGCCGGTCTCACGGCCGATGTCGAACACTGCCGACACCGCACGTTCCGCCTCGGCCAGTTGTTCATCGGTCGCCGAGCCGAACCCCGATTCCGCCAGAAAGCCCGTCAGTAGCATGATTTGCGTGAGCGTCTGCGCGTCGCTCATGCTGCCGGCGCCGCGGCCCAAGACGTCTAGCGCTAGATGGGCACGCAGCGCGAGGTCGTCGGCGGTTTGCCGGGGAATCGGCAACAGCATGGCCTTGGCATGCCGCGCGCGAGCAGCGCCAGTGTGGCGGGATAACGGAATAGGTTGTGCCATGGAGGTCCAATGTTTATGCCTGTGCAGATGCAATAACGGCGCGGCCCGCAAAAGATTGAGCGCCTCGTCGTGCACGCCGTAGGCGGACCGCCTGGAAGGTCGTCTGGCGGCTTTCGCCGCCACACTTACGCGGAGTCCAGCGCATACGTCCGTCGGACCTGAGGGTGTGATGCCTTTCAATCTTCCTTCATGCCAGAGGCATTCCACCCACCAGGACCCGAACCCCGAACCCCGAACCCCGAACCCCGAACCCCGAACCCCGAACCCCGAACCCCGAACCCCGAACCCCGAACCCCGAACCCCGAACCCCGAACCCCGAACCCCGAACCCCGAACCCCGAACCCCGAACCCCGAACCCCGAACCCCGAACCCCGAACCCCGAACCCCGAACCCCGAACCCCGAACCCCGAACCCCGAACCCCGAACCCCGAACCCCGAACCCCGAACCCCGAACCCCGAACCCCGAACCCCGAACCCCGAACCCCGAACCCCGAACCCCGAACCCCGAACCCCGAACCCCGAACCGGTGTCGATACTGCGACCACGTCGCAACTTCGGCTGCATGCCATACACATAACCATTTGCGTCTCTTCATCAGAGAAGATCACTTCTATCCGCAAGGCACCACACCTACCCAAACGAAACCGCCCTCACCCCACGCACAGCCTCACCCAACCTCACCCTCATCCGAACCCGGCGCCACACTCCGCGCCCGCGCTCTTCGACGAATCTCCGAATCCAAAATCAAACGTCCACGCAACTTCCCCTTCATCCGCTTCACATAGCGTGGCGCCTCGGTCATGTGGATCACCATCAACTCCCGCACCTTCTCCACATCACGCTCACGCGCAGCCTTTGTAATCGCTTTGTGAATCTTGACGTTCGCCTGACCGAACCGCTCATGCTCCGCTTGCGGCGTGTCGTTACGAAACTCGATGAGCTGCCGGATCATTTCATTGATCAACTCGCAACTAAAACGCAGGAACGGATTCGGATTCGCCGCCGCGAGGATGTCGTGGAAATTCACGTCTTCCTGCCGCTGCCGCACGATGTCTTTCCCGCCATGTGACGACGCCGGTTGATCACAACACGCAATGCTCGCGTCGAGCGCTTCGAAGTCCTGCTCCGTCAGGTGCGGCACGGCCCCCGCCGCGAGTTCGGGCTCCAGCAGTTTGCGCACGGTATAGATGTCGTCGATCGAAACGTCTTTGAAGAACAGGTAGTTCTGCAAAAGTTGCAACGTACGATCGAGCGGCACCTCCACCACCATACCCCCGCCGCTCGGCCCGGTGGTCACTTTGATCAGCCCTTGCACCTCGAGCGATTTCAACGCCTCGCGGATCGTGCTCTTGCTCACCGAAAAGAGCTGCTGCAACTCCACTTCGCGCGGCAGCCGGTCGCCCGGCTTCAGGTCTTTCTCGGTGATGAGCCGCTTGATTTCCTCCGCGACCAGATCGCCGCGTTTTTGCTGCTTGATCTCAATCGCGGCGCCAGCCTTGGCGCGGTCCATGGCCATATTCGATGCTCCCAGTTCGTCCTGCACGATCTTCGATCGACTCGCCGGCGCTGTCGCGGCCCGGAAGGCCGTTTCAATGTCGCCAGGAATTTTGCCTTATTGACACCAGAATTTATTGTACCTACGATCAAGTCCAACCTATTTATCATGATAAATAGAACAAAGCCGATGGGGTGGAAAACTTCACGGCGGCCAGCAAGTTCAAGTAGTCGTTCGCGCAATGCGTGCAGTTTCGTAGTCGGTCAGTGCGTGTCTCTTTCCTAAGGAGCGTCATTTTGAATCGCCGAAATATGTTGAAGCTGGCCGCATTGTCGGCCGTTCCGGGGACGTTGGGCTCGCTGGTCGCGCGAAGCGCGTTCGCGCAGGCCGGCGCCTTGCAGTTCGCCTGTCCGGTGCCGATGTCGGGTCCATTCGCGGCGAACGGCAAATACGCCGACCTCGGCATGAAGCTCGCTATCGAGCAGTACGGCAAGGTGTTGGGTCAGCCGCTCGCATACACGGTGCTCGACACGGAAGGCAAGCCCGCAACCGCTGTGCGCCGAGTGCAGGAAATCGCGCAACAGAAGAATGCGCGCTTCTTTGCCGGTGGTATTTTGTCCTCCGAAGCATTGGCAATGGGTAAGGAAGTCCAGAAAGCAGGCGGCATTTTCATCACGACGGCCGGCGCGGACGAAATCACCGGCAAGGACTGCAACGACGCCACATTCCGCTGGTCGGTGCCGACCTACGGCGCGATCGAGCAGACGGTGCGTCCGTTGATCCAGATGATGCCCAAGGCCAAACGCTGGTACACCATCACGCCGCAATACGTGTTCGGCGACGGTTTGCTCTCGGCCGCGAAGACGATCTTCAAGGAGAAGGGCATCGAACATGTAGGCAACAGCTATCACTCGCTCAATGAGAAAGAGTTCAGCGGCTATCTGACGAACGCAGTCGCGGCGAAGCCTGACGTACTGCTTATTCTGAACTTCGGCTCGCAATCGTCCGATACGTTGCGCCAGGCCGTGAGCTTCGGCATGAAGAACAATTGCACGATTCTGATGGCTTGGGCGTCCGGACTCGAGCAATTCGAATCGCTCGGTGCGGACCTGTGCGAAGGCGTCTATTTTGGCGCGCAGTATTGGCACGACATCGATTCGCCGCTGAACCGCGATCTCGTCAAACGCGCGAATACCGCATTCAAGGCAAACCCTAACTACAGCCTTGCAGGTTCGTATATCTGTACGAAGATCCTACTCGACGGCATCGTGAAAGCAGGTAACGTCGATCCGAAGAAAGTGGTTGCCGCACTCGAAGGCATGAAATACGACGGTTTGACCGGCCCGGAAGAAGTCCGCAAAGGCGACCATCAGGTGTTGAAGAACTATTATCTGTTGAAGGGCAAGGCGAAGAACAAGATGAAAAACGCCGACGACTACGCGGATATCGTGAGCTCCGGCCAATCGTTCCTGCCGCTCGACAAAACCGGCTGCAAGATGGCCTGAAGCCCGAGTGCCGCACGCCGGCGCGGCGCGCAGGTCGCAGCATTGCATCGCGATTCTTTTCGCACCTCCTTTAGACGGACGCCATGAACGTTTATCTCCTGCAGATCGTCAACGGCATCGGAGTGGGAATGCTGTATTTCCTGCTCGCAGTCGGCTTGTCGATCGTGTTCGGCCTGCTGCGCTTCGTGAATTTCGCGCACGGCGCGTTCTATCTGCTCGGCGCGTATTTCTGCTATCAGGCGATGCAATGGTCCATGAGTTTCTGGACCGCGCTCGTAGTCGTACCGGTCGTCGTGGGCGCGCTTGCATGGGTCGTCGAGAAACTGATTCTGCGGCACGTCTATGCGCAGCAACATGAGTTTCATATCCTCGTGACCGTCGGTCTCGCGCTCGTCGTGCAGGAATGCGCGATCCTGATCTGGGGACCGCTCGGCGATAACGTGGCCGTGCCCGACGTGTTGAATGGCGTGGTGATCTGGGGCAGCTTCGTGTATCCGAAGTACCGTCTCTTCGTGATCGGCTTCACGGCGGTACTGGCCGCGCTTTTGTGGTGGGTGCTGGAAGGCACGCGGCTCGGCAGTGCGGTGCGTGCGGGCAGCGAATCGACGGAGATGGTTTCGCTGCTCGGCATCAACGTGTTGCGCGTTTTCAGCCTCGTGTTCGCGCTCGGCGCCGCAACGGCCGCGCTGGCGGGCGTGCTTGCCGCGCCGATTCGCGGCGTCGATCCGTTCATGGGCATCGAAGCGCTCAGTGTCGCGTTCGTCGTGGTGGTGGTAGGCGGAATGGGTAATTTCCTTGGCGCACTGGTGGGAGGGCTGCTGGTGGGCATCGTCCAAAGCGTGATGAGCACCTTGTGGCCGGAAGGCGCGCGATTGATGATCTACGTCGCGATGGCCGCGGTGCTATTGCTGCGACCGAACGGTCTGCTCGGGAGAGCGGCATGATCGATACGTCGAAACCTATCGCGCAGAGCGCTGTTTCTACCAAGACTCAAGCCGGCCTGAAGCATTCATTGCACCGTTATCGCTTCCTGTTGCTGACGCTGCTAGTCGTGTGCATTTTGCCGCTCACGTTACGCTCGGGATCGCTGGCCACTGAAGTGCTGGTGTTCGCACTCGCCGCACTCGGTTGCAATTTGCTGTTGGGCCACACAGGTTTGCTCTCGTTCGGGCAGGGCATTTTCTTCGGGCTAGGCAGCTATTGCGCGGGACTGGTCCTGACCAAGACAGGGTTGCCGGTGTCCATGGCATTGCTTGCGTCGGCTGTCATCGGCGCGGCGGCCGCGGCACTGGTCGGCTGGTTTTCGATTCGCCAACGCGGCACGTACTTCGTCATGTTGACGCTCGCATTCGGCCAACTGTTCTACTTCCTCGCCTACACTACACCCGATCTGACCGGCGGCGACAACGGCTTGCTCGACATTCCACGCCCGGCGTTGGGCTTGTTCGGCAAAGCGCTCGTGCCGTTGACCTCGCCCTGGCAATACTACGGCTTCGTCGCGGTGCTGTTCCTCGTGGTGTTCTGGCTGTTGATGCGCGTCTCGCACTCCGTATTCGGCCGTACGTTGCTCGCGATTCGCGACAACGAAGCGCGCGCGGCTGCGGTCGGTTACGACGTCAAGCGCTTCAAACTGATGGCGTTCGTGATCTCCGGCGCGGTCACGGGCTTGGCGGGCGCTTTGCACGCGCTGATGACCGGCATCGCGCCGCTCTCCAACATCGACTATCACACGAGCGAGATGATCCTCGTGATGACGGTGATCGGCGGCACCGGCAATCTGTTCGCCTCCGTATTGGGCGCTGCGTTCTATGTGCTGTTCGCCGACTGGCTCTCCACATTGTGGCCGCGCTGGCTCTTGCTGCTCGGCATCGTGCTGATCGCCGTCAGCCTGTACATGCAGCGCGGTCTGTGGGGATTGGGCGAGCGCGTCTGGCAATCGCTGCGCCGTAAATCATCCGCCGATGCCGGCAACGACGCAGACAAGGAGTCCGCATGAGCGAAGCCATTCTGCAAGCGAGCGGCGTGGTGAAGCGCTACGGCAAATTCACCGCGCTCTCCGACGTCACCTTGAACATCATGCCGCGCACGGTGCATTCCGTGATCGGACCGAACGGCGCGGGCAAAACCACGCTGTTTCACGTGTTGACCGGCACGCTGCCTATCACCGAGGGCAAAATCGTTTTCGACGGCCATGATGTCACGCGCGAGCCGGATCATAAACGCGTACGGCGCGGCGTCGCGCGTTCGTTTCAGGTGACGAGCCTGTTCGCCAATCTGAGTGTGCGAGAAAATCTGCGGCTTGCCGCGCAAGGTGTCGACGCAGTGCGAGCGCTGAACGCGTGGACGCCGCCGCACGGCGCGCTCACGCATGCGGACATCGTCGATAGCGTGCTCGAACGGCTTGCGTTGCAGCGTTTCAGCGAGGTATCGGCAGGCGCGCTTTCGCACGGCCAGCAGCGGCGGCTCGAAGTCGGCATGGCGCTCGCTGCGCGGCCCAAGGCGATCTTTCTCGACGAGCCCACCTCAGGCATGGGTATCGACGACCTCGACGACATGAAGCAGCTGATTCGCGGCCTGCGCGACGATTACACAGTCGTGCTGATCGAACACAACATGGGCATCGTGATGGACATCTCCGACACGATCACCGTCATGCAGCAAGGGCGCGTGCTGGTGGAAGGGCGCCCCGACGATATTCGCGGCGACGAGCGCGTACGCAGCGCTTATCTTGGCAACATGATCACCGGAGGCCGCGCATGATTCTCGACGTGCAGCAGATTCACGGTTTCTACGGCAAGAGCCACATTCTGCAAGGCGTCTCCCTGCAGATCAACGATGGTGAAACGGTCACGCTATTGGGCCGCAACGGCGCCGGCAAATCGACCACGCTCAAAGCGATTGCAGGCGTCGTCGCGCCGCAGCGCGGCACGGTCACGTTCAACGGCGGCAAGATCAGCGGCATGCCGCCGCACAAGATCGCATCGCGGGGCGTTTGTTTCGTGCCCGAGCATCGCGGCATCTTTCGTCTGCTCACGGTCGAAGAAAACTTGCGGCTCGGTGCGCGCAAAGATTCGCCGTGGCAACTCGACGACATCTACCGCATTTTTCCGCGGCTCAAGGAACGGCGCACGAACGGAGGCGCACAGCTATCCGGCGGCGAACAACAGATGCTTGCAATCGGCCGCGCGCTGATGAATCACCCGCGTTTGCTGATGCTCGATGAACCCGTCGAAGGCCTCGCGCCGGTGATCGTCGAAGAAATCGTTGCGCAGCTCAAGCTGATCCGCGAGGCGGGCGTGGCGATTCTGCTGGTCGAACAAAATCTCGAAGTGTGCACGCAACTCGCGGATCGCCACTACATCATCGAACAGGGCGTGATCGTCTATTCAGGCGACAACGCGTCGTTTGCGGCGGACGACTCGATCAAGGACCGTTATCTCGGCGTCGGCGTGGTCTGACGCGCATTCAGTCTTCAACACGAGGAAGCATCGATGCAAGTTCATGAATCAACAACCGTCGCGACGTTCGCCGATCTACGAGTCGACGGCGCGCGGCTCTGGGACAGTCTCATGCAACTCGCGCGAATCGGCGCCACCGACAAAGGCGGTGTGTGCAGGCTCGCACTCACGGAGCTGGATCGCGAAGCACGTGACCTCTTTATCGCGTGGGCGAAAGAGATCGGCTGCAGCGTGCGGGTGGACGCGATCGGCAACATTTTCGCGCGCCGCGCCGGTCTGCGCGACGATCTGCCGCCGGTGATGACCGGCAGTCACATCGACACTCAGCCTACCGGTGGCAAATTCGACGGCAACTACGGCGTGCTCGCGGGACTCGAAGTGCTGCGCACGCTAACCGACGCCAACGTGCAGACGCTTGCACCGCTGGAAGTCGCGGTGTGGACCAATGAAGAGGGCTCGCGCTTCGTGCCGGTGATGATGGGTTCCGGTGTTTTCGCCGGCGCATTCACCTTGGCGCATGCGCTCGAACAACACGATCGTGAGGGCATCACGGTACGCGATGCCCTGGCTCGCATTGGATATGCCGGTGAAATCACAAAACCGCATGCGGTAGGCGCTTATTTCGAAGCGCATATCGAACAAGGCCCCGTGCTGGAAGCACACGATAAAACAATCGGCGTGGTCCAGGGCGCGCTCGGCCAACGCTGGTACGACGTGACCGTGCACGGCATGGAAGCGCACGCCGGTCCTACGCCAATGGAATTGCGCCGCGACGCGCTGCTCGTCGCAGCCGATCTGATTCACGCAGTCAACCGCATCGCGCTGGATCACGCGCCTCACGGTCGCGGCACGGTCGGCTGGCTCGACGTGCATCCGAATTCACGCAATGTGATTCCAGGCCGCGTGACACTCACCGTCGATCTGCGCGCCGCCGACGACGCCACGCTCACCGCAATGGATAGCGCTTTGCGCGCCGCATGCGCAGTGGCGAGCGAAAAGACCGGCATCACGGTGGACGTCGAACAGGTGGTGTATTTCCCGCCGCAACCGTTCGCCGCTGAACTGGTCGGCGCAGTGAAGCAGGGCGCGGACACGCTCGGTTTTTCGTCGATGGACGTGATCAGCGGCGCCGGCCACGACGCCGTCTATCTCGCGAGAGTCGCGCCGGCAGCGATGATCTTCGTGCCGTGCAAAGACGGTATCAGTCACAACGAAATCGAAGACGCGCGAGCGGATCATCTCGAGGCTGGTTGCAACGTGCTGCTGCAGGCCATGCTGAACGCCGCGCAGAAAGCGGGGAGCGCGGACGCATGAAGATCCTCATCGCGCGGATGAATCACGAGACCAATACGTTTTCGCCGGTGGCCACGCCGTTGGCGGCATTCGGCCGTAACGGGCCGAGCTACGGCGAAGACGCGTTCAACGACAACAAAGGCATGCAGACGGCGATGGCGGCGTTCATCGACGCAGCCGAACGTGAGCATGCCGACATCGTGACGCCTGTGTCGGCATCGGCGAATCCGAGCGGGCCGGTCGAGGCCGCCGCTTACGATGCGATCTGCGAGGCGATTGTGTCGGCCGCCGTGGGTTGCGACGCCGTCATGCTCGATCTGCACGGTGCGATGGTCGCCGAGAATTCGAACGACGGCGAAGGCGATTTGCTCGAACGCGTGCGCGCGCTGCTGCCGGATGCGCCGATCGCGGTCGCGCTCGACTTGCATGGCAACGTCACGCAAAAGATGATCGACAACGCCGACGTGATCGTCAGCTTCAAGACCTATCCGCACGTCGATATGTACGAGACCGGCGCGCACGCGGCGCGTCTGATGTTCGACATGGTTCGCGGTAAGGCGAAGCCTGTGATCGCGTGGCGCCAGCCGCCGCTGCTCACGCACACGCTGCGCAGCGCGACTGCCGAAGGCGCGATGAAGCGCGCCGTCGACGCCGCGCGCGCGGCCGAGACCGAAGGCATGCTCGCGGTATCGGTGCTATCCGGCTTCTCGCTCGCCGATATCGAGGCACCATGCATCAGCGTCGTGGTGGTGGGCGACGGCGATCCAGAGCAAGCCGAAGCGGTCGCGGAACGGATCGCGCGGCAGATCTGGGACGAGCGCGAAGATTTCGTATACCGCAGCGCGCCGCTCGCTGAATCTGTCGCGCAAGCCGCCGCGCTCGCAGCGGACGCCGACAAGCCCGTGCTCCTGCTCGATCACGGCGACAACTGCATGTCGGGCGGCACGTGCGACACGATGGATCTGCTCGAAGAAGCCTTGAAGCAGAAGCTCGAAGGCATCGTGAGCGGGCCGTTGTGCGATCCGCAAGCGGTCGCGGCGTTGATGTCGGCGGGCGTCGGCAGCACGGTGACCGTGACCATCGGCAACAAGGTCGCGAGCGATGCGCTCAAGCCGCGTCCGCCGCTCTCCGTGACCGGCGTGGTGCGCGCGCTGACCGACGGCGAGTACGTGATCAGCGGCCCGACGTACACCGGCCAGCGGGCTTTCATGGGACGCGCCGCGGTCCTCGACACGGGCACCGTCAAACTCGTGATGACCGAGCGCACGCACGAACCTTGGGACCTCGGCGTGTTCGAGAGTGTCGGCATCGATCCGCGTCGCGCGCGCTTTCTGTTGCTCAAATCGCGCATGTATTGCCGCCCGGTGTTCGTGCCGATTGCGGCGGCGCTGGTGGAATGCGATAGCCGCGGTGTGACGAGTTCGGATTACGGCCTGTTCGCTTTCAGGCAGGTGAAGCGGCCGGTTTATCCGCTGGATACGCAGGCCGAGTGGGCATCGGCGAATTGAATCGATAGAACTGCCGTCAAGGGCTTGTGCTGAGCGTTTGGGTTCTCTATAATTCGCGCCTCTAAAGGCTCGTAGCTCAGTTGGTTAGAGCACCACCTTGACATGGTGGGGGTCGTTGGTTCGAATCCAATCGAGCCTACCAACGCATCCGTGACGTAGACGAAAGCGGTTTCGCTTTCGTCTACTGTCAGGTTATCGCATCACCCGGCGCATAGTGCATCGTGCCGCTGTCCTGCCCACTTCTCTCCTCTGTATTCCCTTGAGCTAGTCGCAACGTCACGCGTTCGGCGTGAATGCGTTTGCACGTCCAGCGTCGCCGTATCGCGTCGTCATTCGCCAATGCGCGGTACAGTTAAGCCTTCCGGTTTCGCCACTGAATAAACTGCCGTCGGCGCGCGACGCAAGCGCGGGCAGCTTAAAAGGAAGCTGACGCAATGAAGAAGCTCATCAACGAGGTGTCCGCGGTCGTTCCGGACATGCTCGACGGACTCGCGGCGCTCAATCCCAATCTCTCCCTGTTGCAAGGCGGCACGATCGTCGTGCGCGCGGACGCCGAGGCCGCCGCGGCGCGCGGTGAAGTCGCGCTGATCTCGGGCGGTGGCTCGGGCCACGAGCCCGCGCATGGCGGCTATGTGGGCTCCGGCATGCTGAGCGCGGCGGTCGCGGGTGAAGTCTTCACGTCGCCGTCCACCGACGCCGTGCTCGATGCGATCCGCGCGGTGGCCGGCGCCGCAGGCGCATTGCTGATCGTGAAGAATTACACGGGCGACCGCTTCAACTTCGGCCTCGCGGCGGAGATTGCGCGCGCCGAAGGCATTCCAACGGAAATGGTGATCGTCGCCGACGACGTCGCGCTGACGGCAAGTGGCGATCACGCGGGCCGTCGCGGGTTGGCAGGAACCGTACTGATTCACAAGATAGCGGGCGCGGCTGCGGCAGCGGGGCGCCCGTTGGGGGAAGTCGCGCAGATCGCCCGTGATGTGGCGGCCTCGCTCGGCACGATGGGTGTCGCGCTTACCGCGTGCACGGTGCCGGCCGCGGGCAAGCCGGGCTTCGAACTGGCCGACGGCGAGATTGAATGGGGACTCGGCATTCACGGCGAACCGGGCGTGGAGCGCGGCGCGCTGGAACCCGCTGACGCGATTGTCGAGAAACTGCTGGCGAAGATCGTCGGCGACCTGTCGTTGCAAACCGGTGAGCGTGTGGCGTTGCTGGTGAACAATCTGGGCGGCACGCCTTCGAGCGAATTGAGTATCGTGGCCGGCTCCGCGCTGCGTTATCTGGCGAAGCGCGGCATCGAGGTTGAACGCGCATGGGCCGGCACGTTCCTGAGCGCGCTGGAAATGGCCGGCGTCTCGCTGACGCTGCTGCGTGTGGACGACGAACGGCTCGCATGGCTCGACGCCGCCACGCATACCAGCGCGTGGCCCGCGCTGAGCGGCCGCGTCGCGCGGGTTTCCGTGCGCCCTGCGCCGGCCGAGCCGGAGCGCGCAAGCGGTGCGACGCTGTCGCGCGAAGCGACCTTGCGCCGCGTGATCGAAGCCGTTTGCGCATGCCTGCTGGAAGCCGAGCCCACGTTGACGGACATGGATCAACGCGTCGGCGACGGCGATCTCGGCATCAGTCTTTCGCGTGGCGCCCGCGCGATCCTTCACGAGCTCGATGACTATCCGGCTGAAACAACGCCCGCCGCCGTACTGCGCAGCATGTCGGCGACGCTGCGGCGCGTGGTGGGCGGCACGTCGGGCCCGCTTTACGCGGTGATGCTGGTGCGCGCGGCAGTCGCGCTCGAACAGTCAGGCGGATCGACGCCGAAAGAATGGGCGGTGGCGTTCAGCGCGGGTGTCGACGGTTTGATGGAACTGGGCGGTGCGCATCCGGGCGATCGCACCATGGTCGATGCATTGAAGCCGGCCGCCGACGCGCTGCAGTCCGCTCTCGCACGCCAGGATGCACTGGATGCTGCGTTGCAAGCGGCCGTTGACGCGGTGAGCGCAGGCGCATCGCAGACGGCGTCGATGCATCCACGGCGTGGCCGTTCGAGTTATGTCGGCGATCGCGCGCTAGGTCACGTGGATCCTGGCGCGCATGCGGTGGCGTTGTGGCTCGCCGCGATTCGCGAGGCGCTGGCGGCGTAGGCGAGCCTCAGCGCGCGGTCACGGACGAAGCAGATCAAACCCGGCCAGCGTAACCACACCGCTCACCACGATCAGCGCCACCGAATGCTGTCCGAAGTAGAGCAGGCCGGCCGCCGACCAGCACGTCAAGGCAAATGCGGCAATACGTTTCATGCTTCAAAACCCCAAGGCTACCGCCAGCAACCCGCTGACCACGCCGCACACGACGACGGCCAACGCCACGACCGTCAGCACGCGCCGCGGAAACGAGCGTCCGAGCATGGCCATGGACGGTACGCTGATCAGCGGCAACGTCATCAGCAATGCGCCTGCCGGGCCGGCCGCCATGCCGAACGAGAGCATGGCCTGAATGATCGGCACTTCGCCCGCGGTCGGAATCACGAACAGCGTGCCGGCAATGGCCAGCGCAATGATCCACAGCAGGCTGTTGTCGATCTCCGGTCCGACGTGCGGAAACAGCCACGTGCGCGCCGCGCCGAGAATCAGCACGAGCACGATGTATTCGGGAACGAGCCGCAGCGTCATCGTGCCGAGGATTTTCACCCAGCGTGCGAAAGCGGTGCCGGGCACATCGACGGCGACCAGTTGCGCCATCGCTTCGCGCGACGCTTCGGCTTCCTTCGGTGTCACCATGCGGTTCACCAGATACCCGAGACCGAACACCATCACGATGCCCAAGGCGAGGCGCAGGCCCATCCACTGCCAGCCGAGCACGAAGCCCATGAAAATCAGCGTAGCCGGATTCAAGGCGGTGTTGCCCAGCCAGAATGCGATCGCCGCGCCCGGCGCTGCTTGGCGCGCCCGCAAACCCGCTACCACCGGCGCGGCGCAGCACGTGCACATCATGCCCGGCAACGACAGCAAGCCACCCTTCACCACGCTGCTGAAATCGGTCCGGCCGAGCGCGCGCGCGACCCATTGCGGCGGAATCAGCGCCTGCACCGCGGAGCCGAGCAGCAGCCCGAGCACCATGGCTTGCCAGATGGCTTTGCCGTAGGCGAGAGCGTAGTCGATGGCAGACTGCCACGACGCCGCCGGCGCGCTCGCCGACGTGCCCATCAGGATCGACTTGCCGATGGAGTGCTGGCTCGCGGCCACGAACGCCCGGTTGTAGTACGGGAACCACTTCACGTAAAAGAGGCCGACTACGGCGATCAGCAGAAAGACGATCCAGCCTAGCGCGACTCGCGGTTGTCGAAGGGTTGATTGCATAGTGGTCTTGAACGTTGGTTTTTAATCAGACGACAGCGAGTGCGCTGCTGTCGAGCTCGGCAAGCAGTGCCTTCGCCTGGTCGACGACATCGGCGTCGTTGGGACGGAAATTCCATTGCAATGCGCGCGCCAAATGAACGAAATGCTGACGGCTGCTACGCGCATACGCCGGATCGTAATGCCGCTCGATCAACTCGTGCGCGAGGTCGGCGCGCCGGTTGTCGTCGACGAGCTGCTGCCAACCCGTGATACGTTCCCGGCTATGCAAACCGATCATTCGTTGCAACTGTCCCTTGAGCAACTCGGGATCGTCGAACAGATGGGCATAGTCGTGCAGCAGGAAGGCCGCGCGATCTTCGGGGTTCGAGATCACCTCGACGCAGCGGCCCTGATGAAACGTGTCGAGCAGCGCGAGCGGCAGCGCGATGGAGCCGATGCGCCGGCTCTCGGCTTCCACGAACACCGGCCGTGCCGGATCGAACGTGCGCAGTGCGCTCACGAGCAGCGTATCGAAACGCTTCTGCGAAGGCTGCGGCACGCCGGCCCAGGCGCCGAGCAACGAGCCGCGATGCGCGGCCAGCGCTTCGAGATCCAGCGTCTGCGCGCCCGCGGTGTTCAGGGCCGCCAGCAGGCGCGTCTTGCCGCTACCGGTCGGGCCGACCAGCGCGATGTAGGAGAAGGCCTTCGGCAAGGTAACGAGCGTGTCCAGCGTGGCGCGCCGATAGGTCTTGTAGCCGCCTTCGAGTTGGCGCGCCTGCCAGCCGATCATATTGAACAGCATGGTGACCGAACCCGAGCGTTTGCCGCCGCGCCAGCAATAGATCAGCGGCCGCCAGTTGCGCGGCCGGTCGGAGAACGTCGTCTCCAGATGATGCGCGATATTGCGCGCGACCAGCGCCGCGCCCATGCGTGTGGCTTCGAACGGCGATACCTGCTTGTATGTCGTGCCGACCAGCACGCGCTCTTCGTTGCTCAGCACGGGCGCGTTGAGCGCGCCCGGAATATGGTCTTCCGCAAACTCGAGAGGCGTGCGCACATCGATGATTTCGTCGAAATCACCGGCATGTTCGAGGCTGACGAGTAGGTTTTTCAAGGACTTGGGGACACGATGTGCCGGCTGCGGCGGGATGGAATTATCGCACGCGTCGGAATGACCGATCGCATTTCCTCCTGCCGCGCGCGGCTCAGATAACCTCGACGCGTCCTTCTCCACTCACCATTTCGCCGATCACGCACGCCTCGCCGAATCCGTCGGCGCGGAACAGCGCGAGCACTTCGTCGACGGCTTGCGGTGCGCACGAGACCAGCAGGCCGCCCGAGGTTTGCGGGTCGGTGAGCAGCGTGCGCGCCGTCGCGGACAATGAGGATGGCAAAACGATGCTTTTGCCGTATGCGTCCCAGTTGCGCCCCGAAGCGCCCGTAAAGATGCCGGCCTCCGCGAGGCTCACCACGTCCGGCAACCACGGCAGATCCGCGTAGCGCACGCGAGCGGTGAGGTTCGAGCCGCGCGCCAGTTCCAGTGTATGGCCGAGCAGGCCGAAACCGGTGATATCCGTGAGTGCATGCACGCCGTCGAGTCTGGAGAGGTCCGCGCCCGGCCGGTTGAGCTTGGTCGTCGCGCCGATCATCGCGGCGTAGCCGGCCGCGTCGAGCCGGTCTTTCTTCAGGGCTGCCGAGAGAATGCCCACGCCCAGCGGCTTGCCGAGGATCAGCACATCGCCGGCTTGCGCGCCGGCGTTGCGTTTGACACGCTTCGGGTCGACCACGCCGATGGCGACGAGGCCGTAGATCGGCTCGACCGAATCGATCGAATGACCGCCTGCGAGCGGGATGCCGGCTTCGGCGCACACGGATTCGCCGCCCTTCAGCACGGCTGCGATCACGTCGTGCGGCAGCACGTTGATCGGCATGCCGACGATGGCCAGCGCCATAATCGGCTTGCCGCCCATGGCATAGACGTCGGACAGCGCGTTGGTCGCGGCGATGCGGCCGAAGTCGAACGGATCGTCGACGATCGGCATGAAGAAGTCGGTCGTGGCGACGATCGCCTGATCGTCGTTGAGCCTGTAGACGGCGGCGTCGTCGGCTGTGTCGTTGCCGACCAGCAGATCGGGAAAAAACGGCAGCGGCGCGCTGCGTTTGAGCAGGTCGGCGAGCAGGCCCGGCGCGATCTTGCAGCCGCAACCGCCGCCGTGGGACAGACTGGTCAGGCGGGGCGACGCGCTTGCGTGGCTTGGGGTATCGGTCATTGTGGCGGGCATTTAAGGCGACAAATGACCGCCATTATGATGGTTGTTCGGGCAATGCGCAGCGACGGCGGCCTTCGAAGCGAGCCCGGCAGAGCGCGAAACACCTCGTCGATTCTTCTGAAGTTACCCATAACGCGCGGCGTGCCCGTCATGGGCTTGCTGCAATTTAGCGTGTCATTAAGCCGCGGCAATCGTCATTTATTGCTGCCCGCGCCGGTGCCGTATAGCCCATTATCGAAGCCGCCCGCCCCCTGGGTCTTGTGACCCTGCCCGCCCGTTTTGCCGCGCGTGTTCGCCGAACCGCCGTCCTTGGTCTGTGGCTTATGCGATTCATGAACTGCCGAGGCGGACGCATCGGGCGCCGATCCCATCGAAGAAGTGCGGTTCTCCTGCTGCGACGAGCCGCTGCCTTGTGTAATCTGGGCAACGCCGTGCGAACTCAGTACGAGCATCGCACCACCCAGCGCAATGGACACAGCACCAGCTGCGGTACGCCGCTTCACAACGCCGTACATAGTGCCCGCGGAAGAAAAGGTGAAATGTGGAAGGATCATAAGTGCGCCAAAGGTCAGGAGTTAGCGTCGAGCGCCTGCTTCCTGTCAGCAATAACAGTGCCTCGAATAATGAAACCGGCTGCAGCAATTCATATTTGATTGCACCGTGGAAGGTATAACTCCTCGCTGCAGGATTTCATACCGCTCTCTATAATCGTTATTAGTGTCCCCATAAAGAGCCGAGGCCATTCGATGACCCATATGTCCCGGCGACAATTTCTGAAGGTTTCCGCCACCACGCTAGCCGGATCGAGTCTCGCCCTCATGGGCTTCTCACCGGCGCCCGCGTTAGCGGAGGTTCGTCAGTACAAGTTGTCGCGCACAACCGAAACCCGCAATACCTGCCCGTACTGTTCGGTAGGCTGCGGCATCCTGATGTACGGGCTCGGCGACAACGCCAAGAATGCAAAGTCCAGCATCATCCATATCGAAGGCGATCCCGATCATCCGGTCAATCGCGGCACGCTGTGCCCGAAAGGCGCGAGCCTGATCGACTTCATTCATAGCGAGAGCCGTCTGAAGTATCCGGAGTACCGTGCGGCGGGCTCGAATGAATGGAAACGCATTTCATGGGAAGACGCGCTCGACCGCATTGCGAAATTGATGAAGGAAGATCGCGATGCCAACTTTGTCGAGACAACAGCGGACGGCAAGAAGGTCAACCGCTGGCTGACTACCGGCGTGCTCGCGGCGTCGGCCGGCAGCAATGAAGTGGGTTATTTGACGCACAAGACGGTCCGCAGTCTTGGCATGCTCGCATTCGACAATCAGGCGCGTGTCTGACATGGCCCGACGGTGGCAGGTCTTGCCCCGACGTTTGGCCGTGGAGCGATGACGAACCATTGGGTCGACATCAAGAACGCGGATGTGATTCTGGTAATGGGCGGCAATGCGGCCGAGGCGCACCCGTGCGGTTTCAAATGGGTCACTGAAGCCAAAGCGCATCGCAAGGCGAGGTTGATCGTGGTCGATCCGCGCTTTACGCGCACGGCATCGGTCGCGGACTATTACGCGCAGATTCGGACCGGCTCGGACATCGTGTTCCTGGGCGGGGTGATCAACTATCTGCTTACCAACGACAAGATCCAGCACGAGTATGTGAAGAACTACACGGACATGCCGTTCATCGTTCGTGAGGACTTTTCGTTTACCGACGGTCTTTATTCCGGCTACGACGCTGGCAAACGCAAGTACGACCAGAGTTCGTGGGACTACGAACGCGGCGACGACGGCTATGCGAAAGTCGATCCGACCTTGCAGCACCCGCGCTGCGTCTATCAGTTGATGAAGCAGCACTACTCGCGCTATACGCCCGAACAGGTCGAGAGCACGTGCGGCACGCCCAGGGAAAAATTCCTCAAGGTGTGCGAGATGCTCGCATCGACGGCGGTTCCGGGGCGCGCCGGTACGATCCTGTACGCGCTCGGCTGGACGCATCACTCGATCGGCGCGCAGATCATTCGCACCGGCGCGATGGTGCAATTGCTGCTGGGCAATATCGGCATTGCGGGCGGCGGCATGAATGCGCTGCGCGGTCACTCGAACATTCAAGGTTTGACCGACCTCGGCCTGATGTCGAACCTGTTGCCGGGTTACATGACGCTGCCGCTGGAAGCCGAGCAGGACTTCGACGCCTTCATCGCGAAACGCGCAAGCCAGCCGCTGCGGCCGAATCAGTTGAGCTACTGGCGCAACTATCGCGCGTTCCATGTCAGTTTCATGAAGTCATGGTGGGGCGACAACGCGACCGCCGAGAACAACTTCGGTTTCGACTATCTGCCCAAGCTCGATAAGTCGTACGACATGCTGCAGGTCTTCGAGCTGATGAATCAAGGCAAGATGAACGGCTACATCGCGCAGGGCTTCAATCCGCTTGCCGCGGCGCCGAACAAGGCGAAGATCGGCGCGAGTCTGGCCAAGCTGAAGTGGCTGGTCGTCATGGATCCGCTCGCTACGGAAACGTCGGAGTTCTGGAAGAACTTCGGCGAGTTCAACGACGTGGATCCGTCGAAGATTCAAACGGAGGTGTTCCGTTTGCCGACCACCTGTTTCGCGGAAGAACGCGGCTCGCTGGTCAGTTCCAGCCGTGTGCTGCAGTGGCACTGGCAGGGCGCGGTCGGGCCCGGAGAAGCGAAGAGCGACCTCGAGATCATGTCGGGGCTGTGGCTGCGTATCCGTGCGGCTTACCGTAAGGACGGCGGCAAATATCCGGATCCGATTCTCAAGATGAGTTGGCCGTATGCCGATCCGGAAAGCCCGACGCCCGAAGAAATCGCCATGGAGTTCAACGGCAAGGCGCTCGCCGACGTCACCGACCCGACCGATAAAACCAAGGTGCTCGCCAAACAGGGCGAGCAGCTGTCGAGCTTCGCGCAGTTGCGCGACGACGGCAGCACCGCGAGCGGCTGCTGGATCTTTTGCGGCTCATGGACCCAGGCGGGCAACCAGATGGGCCGCCGCGACAACTCCGACCCGACCGGCATCGGCAACACGCTGAACTGGGCGTGGGCCTGGCCGGCGAACCGGCGGATTCTGTACAACCGTGCTTCGTGCGACGTCAGCGGCAAGCCGTTCGATCCGACGCGCAAGCTGATCGCGTGGAACGGCAAGGCGTGGACGGGAGCGGACATTGCCGACTTCAAGGCCGACGAACCGCCCGAAAACGGCATGAATCCGTTCATCATGAACGCGGAAGGCGTGGCGCGTTTCTTCTCGCGCGACGGTCTGGTTGAAGGGCCGTTCCCGGAGCACTACGAGCCGTTTGAAACGCCGCTTGGCTACAACCCGCTGCATCCGAACAACAAGGCGGTCGTCAGCAGTCCGGCGGCACGCGTGTTCCCCGATGACCGGGCCGCGTTCGGCACGCACGAAAACTTCCCGCATACGGCGACCACGTATCGTTTGACGGAGCATTTCCATTACTGGACCAAGCACGCGCGCTTGAACGCGATCGTGCAGCCGCAACAGTTCGTGGAGATCGGCGAGGACCTGGCGAAGGAAGTGGGCGTGGTGGCCGGCGATCGCATCAAGGTGTCGTCCAATCGCGGGCATATCATTGCCGTGGCGCTCGTCACCAAGCGGATCAAACCGTTGATGATCGAAGGAAAGAAGGTTCAGACAGTCGGATTGCCGTTGCATTGGGGCTTCAAGGGAGTTGCGAAGCCGGGCTATCTCGTCAACACGCTGACGCCCTCCGTGGGCGATGGGAATTCGCAAACACCGGAATTCAAATCGTTCCTCGTCAAGGTCGAAAAGGCATAGGGAGAAGAGATGGCACTGCAATCACTGGACATCAAACGCCTCTCCGCCACGACCTTGCCTGAACCGCAAGTGCGTGTGCCGGTTACGGGCACGGTCGCCAAGCTCATCGACGTGTCGAAGTGCATTGGCTGCAAGGCGTGTCAGACCGCCTGCATGGAATGGAACGATCTGCGCGATGAAGTCGGCACGACAACCGGCATCTACGACAATCCGCGCGATCTGAGCGAGCATTCGTGGACCGTCATGCGGTTCTCGGAATACGAGAACACCGAAGGCGATCTCGAGTGGCTGATTCGCAAGGACGGCTGCATGCACTGCGAGGATCCGGGTTGCCTGAAGGCTTGTCCGTCGCCGGGCGCGATCGTGCAGTACACGAACGGCATCGTGGATTTCCACGAGGAAAACTGCATTGGCTGCGGCTATTGCATCACCGGTTGCCCGTTCAACATACCGCGCATTTCGAAGCAGGACAATCGCGCGTACAAGTGCACGCTGTGTTCGGATCGCGTGGCGGTCGGCCAGGAACCGGCTTGCGTGAAGACGTGCCCGACCGGCGCGATCATGTTCGGCACCAAGGAGGACATGAAGCAGCAGGCCTCGGACCGGATTGAAGATCTGAAGGAGCGCGGCTTCCAGAATGCCGGTTTGTACGATCCTGCCGGCGTGGGCGGCACGCATGTGATGTACGTGCTGCATCATGCCGACAAGGCCACTCTGTATCACGGGCTGCCGCAGAATCCGAAGATCAGCGTGATGGTGGCGCTATGGAAAGGTTTGGCAAAACCGCTGGCGCTCGCAGGTATCGCGTTCGCGGCCCTAGCCGGGTTCTTCCACTACACGCGCGTCGGTCCGAACGAGGTGTCGGAGGCCGATGAAGCCGAAGCCCAGCACGAAGCCGACGAAGTACGCCGTTCGCGGGAGGCATCCAATGAAGCACCCTGAGCACACCGGTCTGAAGGACGTGAGAGGCAACAGTTTGATCGTGCGCTACACGCCGAATGAGCGTACGAATCATTGGATCACCGCGATCACGTTCGTCCTTTTGGCGCTGTCCGGCCTCGCCATGTTTCATCCGGCTATGTCGTGGCTTTACGCGATCTTCGGCGGCGGGCAATGGACGCGGATTCTGCATCCATTCGTCGGCTGCGTGATGTTCCTGTCGTTTCTGATTCTTGCGTTGCGCTTCTGGCATCACAACTATCTCGACAAAGCCGACCTTCAGTGGATGAGACAGATCGACGACGTGCTCAACAATCGCGAGGAAAAACTCCCGGCGATCGGTAAGTACAACGCCGGTCAAAAGTTGCTATTTTTTACCATGGTGATCTGCCTGCTGCTGTTGCTGGCGAGCGGCATCGTGATCTGGCGGCGCTATTTCTCGTTCTATTTTCCGATCGAGATCATCCGGCTCGCGGCGCTGGTGCATGCCGCGGCGGCGTTCGTGCTGATCGTCGGTATCGTCGTGCATATCTATGCGGCGTTGTGGATCAAAGGGTCGATCGGCGCCATGACGCGCGGCACGGTGACCTATGGCTGGGCGCGAAAGCATCATCCGAACTGGTTCAAGGAAATCATCGGAAAATAGCGGTCCACGCATAGGTCATTCAAGGCAGAGCGGCTGCCGGCGCGCTGCACCCGAGCCGCCGCTTCTGTTCGATGAACGGCGGCGGCTCTTCAGTTTTCAGAGGTCGATACTGTGGTTCAACGTATTCTCGAAGCCGGCGACATTGAGTCGCTCGATCATTCGGCAATTCCGCGCCTTCGCATGCCGGAACGGCTCGCGGTGTTTGCCGCGCGGGCCGCGCGGCTGCGCCAGCTTGCGGCGCTCGACAATCCGATCGCCGGCTATTTGCGCCTCATGGCCGTGCTCGCCGACGCGCAGCAAGCCGTGATCGCCGGCTTCAAGGCGCAGCCGCCCAGCGCCGAGTTGATCGCGAGTGCGCAGCAGCATTCCATGCCGTTGATTCCCGCGCTTTCCGGCGTGCGTGATCCGGCGTGGCGCGACGTGCTGCGGCAGTTGCTCGACAAGGTAGCAGTCGCAGGCCCGCTCACGCCGCCGCTCGAAGCACTGATCGACCGGCTGCGCACGCTCGACACCGCCGCGCTCGAATTCCAGGCCGACGCGATCTTCGCGCAGCGCTTCGAAGAAATCGATCCGGCGAGCGCACCGTTCATCGTGGCCGCGCTGCAAGTGGTATGGACCGACCTCGCCGCCGATATCGACAAGCGCGAGGTGCCGTACCTCGAGACGCTCGGCCTGTGTCCCGTGTGCGGATCGCATCCGGTGGCGAGCATCGTGCGCGTTGGGGGCGCGTACGACAATTACCGCTACCTGCAATGCGGCCTGTGCTCTACCGAATGGCACATGGTTCGCACGAAGTGCTCGAATTGCGATTCGACCAAGGGCATCGCTTATCACACGGTCGGCTCGCCCGATGCCGACGAAGCCGCGCGCGAAGCCGAATCGAAGAACGCCGCGTTGAAAGCGGAATCGTGCGACGAATGCCATACTTACCGGAAGATCGGCACTCAGTCGAAGGACTACGATTTCGAACCGTTCGCGGACGATCTCGCCAGTCTCACGCTGGATTTGCTGATGGGGGCGGAAGGTTACCGGCGGGCGTCGCCGCATCCGTGGCTGTGGCCCGAACAGGGCGTCGGTGCGGACGAGTCTTCCGGCGAGTCCGACTAGCAGCGAGTGAATGCGACTGGAAGAGGAATTGCCTCGTGAGCGATGTAAGCGGCTCTGAATTACGGGCGTTGATGGCGCGCGTGCCGTCGGTGGAAAAGGTGATGGCGTCGGCCGAGTTCGCGGCGCTGCTCGCAGAATATGGCCGCACGCAGGTGTTGGGCGCGGTGCGCGAAGCGCTCGACACATGGCGCGCCGGCGCGCAATCGGGCGATGCGTCCGTGAGCGCGCTCGACGTCGCGCAACTTAAGAGCGCGGTCGAAGCCGCGCTACGCAAGCGCCACGAGTCGCGCTTGCGCAGCGTTTTCAATCTGACCGGCACGGTGCTGCATACCAATCTCGGTCGCGCATTGCTGCCCGACGAGGCGGTTCAGGCCGTCATGAAAGCGCTCACGCAACCCGCCAACCTCGAGTTCGATCTCGGCACCGGTAAGCGCGGCGACCGCGACGATCTGATCGACGAGCTCATCTGCGAATTGACCGGCGCCGAAGCGGCCACCGTGGTCAACAACAACGCGGCCGCGGTGTTGCTCACGCTGTCCGCGTTGGCGTCGAAGAAAGAAGTCATCGTGTCGCGCGGCGAGCTGGTTGAAATCGGCGGTGCGTTCCGCATTCCCGACATCATGAGCCGCGCGGGCGCGAAATTGCGTGAAGTCGGCACGACGAACCGCACGCATCTGAAGGACTACGAGGAAGCCATCGGCCCGCAAACCGCGCTGCTGATGAAAGTCCACGCGAGCAACTATGCGATCAGCGGCTTCACCAAAGAGGTCGGTCTGAATGAAATCGCGCCGCTCGCCCACGCGCGCGGCCTCGCGGTTGCCGTGGATCTCGGCAGCGGCACGCTGGTCGATCTGAGCCAATGGGGCTTGCCGCGCGAGACGACGGTACGCGAAACCGTCGAGGCCGGTGCGGACCTCGTCACGTTCAGCGGCGACAAGTTGCTCGGCGGTCCGCAAGCCGGTTTGATCGTTGGGCGACGCGATCTGATCGCGAAGATCAAGAAGCATCCACTCAAGCGCGCGTTGCGCGTCGGCAAACTGACGCTCGCGGCGCTGGAGCCTGTGCTGCAGCTTTATCGCGCGCCGGAGAGGCTCACGGAGCGGCTCACTACGCTGCGCTTATTGACCCGTGCCGCCGATGACATCCGGCTCGCTGCGGATCGCGTGCAGCCCGCGTTGCAGCACGCAGTCGGCGAACGTTATGCGGTGACGGCGGAGCCGATGTTCAGTCAGATCGGCAGCGGCGCGTTGCCGGTCGACGTGCTGCCGAGTTATGGTCTGGTCGTCAGAATGGCGGACGGCAAACGCGGCGGCCGTCAATTGCTTGCGCTCGAAAAGATGTTGCGGGAAATGGCGCGGCCCGTGATCGGTCGCATCGCGGACGATGCGTTGCGTCTCGATCTGCGCTGCCTAGAAGCCGCCGACGAAGCGCAACTGGTCGAGCAACTGAAAGGCGCGCGCGCATGATCGTCGGTACGGCGGGGCATATCGACCACGGTAAGACGAGCCTGGTGAAAGCGCTATCGGGCGTCGATACGGATCGGCTCAAGGAAGAAAAGGCGCGCGGCATTTCGATCGAACTGGGCTATGCGTACGTGCCGCTGGAGAACGGCGACGTGCTCGGTTTGATCGATGTGCCGGGTCACGAAAAGCTCGTGCATACGATGACCGCGGGCGCGAGCGGCATCGATTTCGCACTGCTGGTGATCGCCGCCGACGACGGTGTGATGCCGCAAACGCGCGAGCATCTGGCGATTGTCGAACTGCTCGGGATTCGGCAAGGCGCCGTCGCGCTAACCAAGGTGGACCGCGTCGACGCGCAGCGTCTGCGCGAAGTGCATGACGAAGTACGGGCGTTTCTGAGCGGCAGCGTACTTCAGGACGCGCCCGTGTTCGATACTTGCGCAGTGCAGGCCGACGATCCCGGCGTTGCCGCGTTGAAGGCGCATCTGCACGCGGCGGCCGCGGCGTGGCGAATGAAGCGGGACGACGGCTTGTTTCGTCTCGCGGTCGATCGTGTCTTCACGCTCTCGGGCCAGGGCACGATCGTGACCGGAACCGTGGTGTCGGGCCGCGTAGCGGTGGGCGACACGATGCTGCTCGCGCCGAAGAATCAACCGGTGCGTGTGCGCAGCATTCATGCGCAAAATCGTCCGGCGCAGAGCGGACGCGCTGGCGAGCGCTGCGCATTGAACCTCGCGGGCATCGAGAAGAGCGCGATCGATCGTGGCGACTGGATCGTCGATCCGCGGCTCTCGCAAGCGTCGGAGCGAATCGACGTCATGCTGACGCTGCTCGCCGATGCACCGCATGCGTTGGAGCATTGGGCGCCGTTGCACGTGCATCTGGGCACGCAGCACCAGGTTGCGCATGTCGCGTTGCTCGACGGGGAAACGCTCGGCGCCGGTCGGCGTGCCCGCGTTCAACTCGTGTTCGAGCGACCGGTTTGCGCGCTGCCGGGCGATCGCTTCGTGGTGCGCAACGCGCAGGCCAATCGCACGATTGGCGGCGGTCATGTGCTCGATCCGTTCGCGCCGTCGCGCAAACGTCGTTCGGTCGAGCGGCTGGCGTGGCTCGATGCGCTTCAGACCATGCTCGACACCGCCACGCTCGACGCTATCTTCGCGAGAGCACCGCATGGCTTGTCGCGCTCGCTGCTGGAGCGTTTGACGGGCATGCCGGCGGCCACGCTCGCATTGCCGGCCAACACGCGGGTCGTGGAGTTGCCAGGCGAAGACGCATTGCTAGTCGCCGACGCGCTTTGGCAAGCGCTCAATTCGCGATTGACGGCGACGCTCGCGCAATACCACGAACGCTCGCCTGACGAGTTGGGGCCGGACATCTCGCGCTTGCGGCGCATCGCGGCGCCGCTGGTGGACGATGCGCTGTGGCGCGCGCTTGTCGACGATGCCGCGACGCGTGGCGAGATCGTCAAACGCGGGCCCTGGCTGCATCTGCCGGGCCATGCGGTGACGCTCGACGAAGCGGATCGCGCGCTCGCGGCGACGCTGCTGCCTGCGGTGAAAGCCGGTGGTTTCGATCCGCCGTGGGTGCGTGATCTGGCCAACGCGCACGGCGTACCGGAGGAGCGTGTGCGTCAGTTGATGCGCAAACTCGCGCGGCAGGGCGAACTGTTTCAGGTCGTGCGCGATCTTTTTTACCACCCGCAGATGATTCGGGAATTGGCCTCGATCGCGGCTGCCGAGGCGCAAAAGAATGCCGGCACGGTTGCGGCCGCACCGTTTCGCGACGTCACCGGGTTGGGCCGGAAACGCGCGATCCAGCTTTTGGAGTTCTTCGACCGGGTTGGGTATACTCGCTTCCACCGTGGGCTTCATCTGCTGCGCACGGATAGTCGCTGGCTCGATCTGCTTTGATTTTTTTGATCGGTAACGTGTAGTTTGGTCACCTTAGGAAGGCATTCGTGTCCGGTGGCGCGGCTGGGCTTCAAACCCAGTTGAGGGCGTCAGACGCTCTCAGGTCGGTTCGACTCCGGCTGCCTTCCGCCACATGGGCTTTCCGGGCCATTCCGGCATCTTCCGTTGATGTCCTGTAGATCGCTGATTTTAAAGCGGTTTATGGGTAACGGCGTGCTTGCGGCTACCGTTGACGTCCCGCACAATTTCCTCACGAAGTATGGGTAGCGATGTGGGTTTGTGGGTAGGGAGGGCAACATGGCTGGACGACAGTTGCATCGACTCAGCGCTCCGCGGGTCGCGAAGGAGGTGACGCCGGGTCATTACGCGGATGGCGGTGGCCTCTATATGCAGATCGCGGACAGCGGTGCGCGTTCATGGGTGTTCCGGTTCAAACTGAACGGTCGCATGCGGGAGATGGGTCTCGGTCCACTCTCGCGGGTCTCTCTGGGCGAGGCGCGGAAACTGGCCGCCGGGTACCGTGACATGGTCAGGGACCTGATCGATCCCATTCTCGCGCGGCGTGAGCAGCAGCGAAGGCAACTGCTTGACATATCTCCGGATAACAATGTGACGTTTCGTGAAGCAACTGAAGCGTTTATCCGTGCGCATGAACCACAGTGGCGAAATCGCAAGCATGTTCAGCAGTGGGGTAACACGCTCAAAACGTACGCGTATCCGGTGATCGGTGACGTCCGGGTGCGCGACATTGATACCGCGATGATCGTACGCATCCTTCAGCCGATCTGGACGAAGAAGGCGGAGACTGCGCGCCGTGTACGCGGCCGCATCAAGGCAATTCTCGACGCAGAGACGGTGCTGGGTCATCGCGTCGGCAGCAACCCTGCACGATACGTTGATCATCTGCAGCTTGTGTTGCCGCGCTCGAAGAAACGCTCGCAGGTAAACCACCATCCTGCACTACCCTGGGAGGAGTTGCCAGCGTTTATCAGCGAGGTTGAGCAACGTCCCCGTCGTGCGGCGCGTGTGTTGCATCTGCTCATCCTCACGGCGACTCGCACGAACGAGGTGCGCTTTGCGCGGCCCGAGGAGTTTGACCTCGCCGCCCGCACGTGGTCAATTCCTGGTGATCGTACCAAGAGCGGCCGGCCCCTTCGCGTACCGCTTTGTGACCGCGCTGTCGAGATCGTGCGCAGCGCATTGCCCAAGGCGAAATACGGTTATCTCTTCCCGGGTTGCAAGGAAGGGCGTCCGTTGTCGAACATGGCGATGCTGACGCTTCTGAGACGTATGTCGCGACACGGAATCACCGTACACGGTTTCCGGTCGACGTTTCGCGACTGGGTTGCCGAATGTACGGACTATCCCGATTCGCTCGCTGAGGAAGCCCTGGCTCATGTCATCGCATCGCAGACAGTGGCGGCCTACCGGCGTCGCGACCAGCTCGAGCGTCGACGCCTGATGATGGAGGACTGGGGAAGGTATTGCGGCGAAAAGAAAGAGGGCGCTGCGATGATGGCGTCGGCTGCATAATATGCGTTCGTTGCATGGTTGTTGTTCAGAGCCAACGCGGGATCGTGGAAGCCTATGCACGCCCTGGCTCAATGGCTGGTCGCAGAGTGGCATGTCTAGTTTTTACCCGCGATTTACCCGAACGCTGCAATCGCTCGCGCGGACCGTCAGGCCGGGCCATGTCCCGGAGCATCGCGTCAGAACCATCACGCCGACGGACGCACTTTGTGCGCGCGTGAAAGACGGAGCGATCATTTGCCGTTCTTCCTCAGGAGGCATGGTCGGGTAGAGTCTGAAGCGCGACACGCGGCCCTCTAGCGCACGCGTGTGGGACGACGGGCAAGTGTCGGCCATGAAGAGACTCTCGGTCTTCGCCTGGCGGCGACGCTCGAGCGACGCGTCCATCTTGAAAGCTGCCGTTTAAACGCTCGGATCTTGGATCGGCTACAGGCGTGGTTGCGCAGTGATCTCATGCCAATCAGGCAGGAACGACCGAACGGAGGCAATTCGCTACGGACCAGCCACGGCTGTCCGATGCTGCGCAATCGGGTGCGCAAACACTGTTTTTGATGGCTGAAACCCCTCCGGCCGCCGGCAACGAGAACCTCTTCGGCGAGTGGAGCGTCGCCGATGTAGACCTTGCGCTCTTGTTGAATCGTCTCGCACCGAATGGCGATCCTATGCCACAGCGGCTTTTGGAGTACGTGAGATATCAGTGGCAACAGCCATTGGTTCAATCTTGGCTGTCATTGAGCCGTCCCCCTGTCTGACCGATCGCCGTAGATCGATCGGCATGCTCCACCGCCGAACCGCTACATAGTCCTCGGCGCCAAACGCTTGCCTGAACTTGGCCCGACCTGCTGTGCTCGTCGACGTGACGCCCGAGATGCAATTGGGCTGCGAAGACACTTTCGGCCCCGTCTTACCCGTGTTCCGTTTCGACGGCGAAGCCGAAGCGATTGCCGGTCGTGCGCGTGACGGAGCCTGTTGTCGCGAGGAGCCTCGACGTTCGCTTCACCGATAACTATACGCGGCTGGAAGTGCTTCCCGCTGCGGGCAGCGTGATCGTCTGGCCAGACGGTGAAGCCGTGCGCACCCCTGGCGCGATTTAATGCTTGTGATGCCTTCGCCCAGGCAGTTGCGCGCGGGCGTGATGGTCGTACAGTGGCAGGGTCGAACGGCGGTTGGCAAGGCATCAATAGTCCACTCATCATAAGCCGCTACAATCGGATCTGACGCGCCTGTATTTCAGCGGGCGACCCTTCGACGCAAGGAAGGGGCACCAGGGAGAGGTTTCAATGCGAGCAAGCAAGCGGAAAATGGTGGTGGATACCGCGACGCAACTCTTCTCGATGCACGGCTTCCAGTCGATCGGTATCGAGCGGATTATTAGCGAATCCGGGGTCGCGCGCATGACTTTGTACCGGAACTTCGCCGGCAAGGACGATCTGATCCACGCGGTCCTTGGCCAACGGTACGAACTCATCTTCGCAAGCGTCGAGACGCACATGCGTGCGCAAGAGGACCCGGAGACCAAGGTGAAAGCGGTCTTCGACTGGTATGGAGCGTGGTTCCGTGCTCCCGAATTTGCCGGCTGCCTGTTCGAGCGTGCGCTTGCCGAGTTCGGACGGGATCACCCGAAGATATCAGAGGTCGCCATTCGCTATCGTCGGGACATGACGCGGCTAATGGCGGGCACGCTGGAAGAGATACTCCCCACCGCGAAAGCAACATGGTTGAGCGGCATCTTCATGTTGCTTCTCGATGGCGCCACCGTTGAAGCCCGAGCGTCAAATAATGCCCATTGCGCCACGGAGGCTTGGCATGCGGCCAAAGCCCTTCTGACGCAACATTTACCAAGCTTGCCTCCAGCAAAAAAAATCTCCCGAAAAGGGAAGTAACTTGCCCGCGTTGATGATTGAGCCGTCGGGCCTGTCAACGCATGTGCTCGCGGCTATCCGCACCGATGAATCAGCCGGATAGGACCCGGTTTCGAGAACGTGTGGCGCAAAGCCAACGCAAGTACACCCAATCGCAACTTGACCCAAAAGTAGAACGACTAGTATCATTTGATCCGTATGCCGGCAGGTTGGTTGGCGTGTGGTTGGACACGATACGCGGCGCGCGCCTTCCGGACGGCGCAATAAATAACAACGTTTAAGGGGGACTTGCAATGTCTTCAGGACAACGAAAGGTGTTGGCAGGCGCGCTGTTGGCACTGGTGGTGATGAGCGGCTGTACATTGCCCCAAAGCAAATACACAATGACGCCCGAGGAAGTACAGCTCTATCACCTTCAGTTGCAGAAGTCGCAAGCGGCAGCCGAGGCTTATAACAAGACGCCTGAGGGAAAGGCGGCCATCCGCCGAAGATTTGAGCACGATGCTCAGTGGCAAGCCGACCAGCAGGCTGCGGAGGGCGCAGAGATCCAGAAGCGTACGTCTCCGAATTATCGACCACCGGCACCGCCTGAACAGCACATGTGCTCGGTCAACTATGGGGACACAGTCGGATTGGTGCCCTGCCCATAGTGCAAAGTATTCTCGGGATATAGGCCGTTGCACCGGACCGCTGGGGCGGGCCTGACGGGTGGGTATGCTGGGGATGTTGCCGTACCAAACCAGGGTTGGGCGGCTCCCTTCCATAGTGCTTTACTAGCGGCGGCTTCGCGCAGGAGGCATTGCAATTGACCAATGGCGCATCCCTTATATGACAGGTGTTATCTATGTCGAAGGTACGGACTGTCCTGAAGGCTCTTTCTATCGCTTTGGCCGCAGGTGCCTTGCTCTCGAGCGCGGCGGCGCCTCGGGCGGCTTCCGATGGCACCAGCCTGAGCGCCAATGGAACGGTTGCCCACGAGCTTTTCGATAAGGGAGATGACTACTATTGGGTACTGATGCGCGATCTAGGGAATGATGGCTACCAATGTTCAGTCAGTTTCGTGACCACCAATGGAACCTATTCAATTCATGGTCCCATGGACGCCGAAATGGCAAGGACAGGGTCCGGGATGTTGTGGTTCGAAGGTCCCCGTATTCCAAAGACCGCTCACTCGACGCAGCGCGTGACGCTCGCTGTTCATGGGAATGACGGCGCGTTCAACTGGCCCGCCCTGCAGACCACCATTGGGAATACGCCATACGGCACGCTGATGGTCGCCGTGCAAATCATGTCGGTGCTCAAGGAAAAAGCGGATACGAACAACCTTGCGGTTTCTCTTGCCGGTAACGAGGTCTTCACGGCTAAGCTGGTCGGATTGCAGGCGGCCTATGCGCGGCTCGCTGGATGTATGGCGGAGCATTCGCGAAGCTAGCGTCAACGAGTCGGCACTCCGCAATTGCGGCTGCAGGCGGATGCCGCTCACATAGCAACATGTCACGCCGAGTCGTGATCCGCTTGTCAGCGACATGACGCCGCCGGATTTCGCTGGCCTCGGCGCGTCCAGTTTTGCAGCGAGCGTGACGCGGGCGCGTTGCTGTCTTTGCAGAACCAACGTTCGAAAAAACCCTCCCGCACACCGGTAGTTGTGCCGCTCGCTGGCCGATAACGCAAACGGGTTCGGCAAAAAAATGCCGCCCGTACTGGCGCGGCATCCCGCGCCAGCTTGAACATGCTGGCTCAGACGGGCGGCAAGAGCTCGCGATAAAGCGCTCAACGTTCAACATACATCCAGCAGCCGTGAACATGATTCGGTTCAAGGGTTGCGTGACCGTTGTGCCCCGAAAGCAGCCACGCACAGTACGTTGCGTTGTGTGACCGCTCGGGGTCGATCAGGGACGGCCGTTCAGGCGCGTGTCGCGGAACCTCTATCATTCGCGAGAACGAAGTCGCAGGCGGTTTCCGAGGTCACGGACGGCAGTCGATCGTCGACGTGCAAGCTCGAAGACGGAGGCGAGACTTGCGAAGCGACGTCGCGCATCCACGGCAAGGTCAGTCACGATCGACCTTATCTGCACGAACCTCAACTGCGCGCACCGAAGAGATTATCGAGTTCCGGGCGGATCGTGAATGCGGCGCGTCGTCTCGTTAACGCCGTTGATACTCCGAGCGCAGGCATCTAATGGACGTTACTGGAATATGTTGGAGTGGGAATGATTTAGACTGCTCCCAGGTCGTTCTTAGAGTGCCGTTTTTGCTGTTTTTCCGTTAAAAAACAGTGGGTTACTGTCCGCGATGATCCGCTGAAATCCGTACAGTGCCCGGAGGAAATGTCGGTATCGCTGACGGTATCGTCATTTCCCCCTCGGACGGCCTTGTCCGATACCGTCACCTCGCTTTGACGGTATCGGGTGACGGTATACGTTCGAGGAGTTCTTATGCTCACAGACATGCAGTTGCGGGCGTTGAAGCCCGCTGAGAAAATCTACAAGGTGGCCGATCAGCAGGGGCTATATGCGGCGGTGACGCCGTCGGGTGCGGTGAGCTTCCGCTACGACTACCGGGTAAACGGTCGCCGTGAAACCTTGGTCATCGGCCGGTACGATCCATCACTGTCTTCACGGAAGCCGCGGAAGCTGGACGAGCTCGGATTTGGGATGGCAATCAGCCTCTCGGAAGCCCGACTTCTGCGCGACCACGCCTACGGAGCAATCCAGCGCGGACACAGTCCGTCACGTGCAAAAGTCGAGAAACGGGCCGAGGCAGCCGAAGCGCTGACATTTGGGAAATGGGCGGAGAGATACTTCGCGGAGACCGCCCTCGCGGATTCCACGCGTTCGATGCGTAAATCGGTATATGAGCGCAATCTTGCGTCCGAATTCGGTCGGCTGAAATTGGAAGAGATCACGCCAGTGCGATTGATGGCGCGCTGCGAGAAAATCAAGGAGCGCGGGGCTGCTGCTCAAGCGGTTCACGCGCGGGAAATCGTGCTGCAGGTCTTCCGATTTGTTGAGGCTCGGGGTATTAAAGTAGACAATCCGGCGGCAGCTATCCGTCCAAGCGCTATAGCGACATTTAAGGCACGCGATAGGGCGCTGAGTCCGGAGGAGATTTACATCTTCTTTAACGCTTTGGATCTGACGCCAACGACACCGACGTTGCGGCTTGCCACTAAATTTATGCTGCTGACGTTGGTGCGCAAATCTGAATTCATCGATGCCACGTGGGATGAGGTGAATTTCGAGACCGCAACTTGGACAATCCCGAAAGAGCGCATGAAGGCTAGGCGCCCTCATCACGTATACCTAAGTGAACAGGCGTTGGAGATTCTCGTCGCGTTCAAAACTTGTTTCGGATCCAGTCAGTACCTGCACCCCGGACGGTATGAAACGGCCTCGCCGATCAGTGCGGCGACGTTGAACCGAGTCATCGATAGTACGGTGAAGTTGATCTGCGCCCGAGGCGACACGTTTGAGCCGTTCACCGTGCATGACCTGCGGCGCACGGCAAGCACGCACCTGCATGAAGCTGGCTTCAACTCCGACTGGATTGAGAAGTGCCTTGCGCATGAACAGCGTGGTGTTCGGGCGATATATAACAAGGCCGAATACGCAGAGCAGAGAAGAGTGATGCTGCAGGCTTGGGCGGACGCCCTGGATGGCTGGATCAAAGATGGGCCGCGCGCGACTTTTATGCAAGCGGGATTCAATGGCATCGCTATGCTGACCAAATCTCTCCGAGGCGATGTGGAAGACAATGATAGGAACGAAGTTCAACAAGCAGGCCGCGTCGACTGCTCCGAATAGGAATCGACTTCCCACCGTCAACTGCTTGCATGGGGTGCAGGTGGTGGGAGGTTCAAATCCTCTCGCCCCGACCAAGAAACCCTTGTCTGGCGGGCCTTCGGGCTTGTTAGCCATGTCTGGCGCGGGTCCATGCCCGTGTGGATGCTACACAGAGGCATAATCTCTCCACGTGTACGCACCTCATCAAACGCGGTTCGCGGTATTACCTTCGCCGTCGCGTCCCATCTGATCTGATCCCTGTCCTCGGCAAATCCGAGATCACCAAAGCACTCGGTACGAGCGACCGTGGGTTGGCTGTCGTGCTATGTCGCCCACGCTGCCGGTTCGCAACTCGACAGTGAGTGGGCGCGCCTGCGCAAGCAGGCCGATGCGTCATCGTGGTCGCCTTTTGTGAGCCGTGAGGACGAGGAAGCGCACGACTCTGCTGCCGCGATGCGTGACGAAGGTGTAGAAGAGGATGAGCGGCAAGCCATCGACGATGCCATTTCCCGGCGTGTCTATATCGAGAAGGAATCGCAGCGGCGGCTCGCTGGCGAGTCGGGCGGCGGTGTCGCTCGAACTGGGCGCAAGCCTCGTGTTCCGAATGCCGGCTCAACACATTTGCTGTCCGACTTAATCACCGCATGGGCGAAAGAACGTCAGCCCCAGCCCCGAACGGTGCAGATAGCCGAGCGATGCTCGCGCCGTTTTCGCGAGCTAGTTGGCCCGCTTCCCGTAGAGACGATAGCCCGGCAGCAGGTCATCCAGTTCAAGGATGCACTGCTCGCGTCCGGGCAGACTGCCGTGAACACGGACAAAATTCTCACCATGTTCTCAACACTGCTCCCGTACGCACACGATCAGGGCTGGCTGCCGAGTAACCCCGCGAAGGGGGTAAAAGTCGGCACGCGCTCCAACGCAAAGATGGCCCGGCTTCCGTTCGATCTTCCGGCGCTCAAGCTTCTGTTCGGCTCGACGATATACACAGCGGGCGAGCGTCCCGGTGCAGGCGCAGGCGAGGCGGCGTACTGGCTCCCACTGCTCGCGCTGTATGCGGGTGCCCGGCTGGAGGAACTGGCGCAGCTTACGCCCACCGACATAAGCGAAACGCCGTACAGCGATACCAACGGTGCCCAGCGTACATGCTGGATTTTCACTATCACGGACGCAGGCGAGGGGCAGCAGGTCAAGACGGCAGGGTCGCGTCGGCGTGTTCCGATTCATCCTGAACTGATTGCGCTGGGCTTCATCGAGTACGCCCGGTCGGTCACTGGCCCCCGGTTGTTCCCGGCGCTCAAGCCGAACAACGAAGGCCGGGAAGGGGCACTGTTCGGAAAATGGTTCGGCAAACATAAGCGCGCAGTCGGCATTACGGACAAGCGCATGGTGTTCCACTCGTTCCGGCACCTGTTCAAGAACGTGATGCGCGAGGCGGGGGTGGACGAGGCGGTTCACGATGCCCTTACGGGACGTGGGCGGGGGAGTGGGCCGTACCTACGGCTCCGGAACACTCTATCCACTTGCGCCGCTTGTCGATGCAATGCAGCGGTATCGGATACATGGTCTGAAGATGCCGCCGCCTTGGACGGGGCAGTAGTCGACAGGACTAGCTGGCGCGTCTCGCGTCGCTGACGCTTGCTCTGCTGACGCACGCGCACAACAGATAGGCGGTGAACGTCGTGACATAATCGCCACGCTGAGTAACAGCGGCATGACCGCCCATACCCGCATCCTCAATCTTGGAGCTAGGTATGGGCACTCTACAGCGCCGTCCGAACGGCAACTGGACCGCACGCATCCGCATCAACGGTTTCCCACTGCTGTCAGCAACGTTCCCGCGCCGCCCCGAAGCAATCGCTTGGGCGGAAGTGCAGGAAGCACGCATACGCACAAGGCAGGGGGCTGCAATGGCCGCAGAAACAGAGCGACGAATCGCTGCCGAATGTGCATCTCCGTATCGGCTGTTCCGCGACGTGATACCAGCTTTATCTCGACGAGGTTACGCCGCTTCATCGCGGTTCAGCGAGCGAAGCGATACGTCTGCGCGGCCTGATGTGGCACAGCATTGCGCAGGTGACGCTTGCGGGCCTGAGCGGCGCTCAGATCGCAGCACGGCGGAACTGGCGTATGTCCAGCGTCAAGGGCGCGACGGTGCGGCGCGATATGGCGCTGCTCTCCCGCATTTGCAGCGTCGCCATGTCGGAATGGTCAGCGCCGTGGCCGGACAATCCGTTCAGCAAAGTTCGCCGCCCGCAAGATTCGAGACCCCGGCGTCGGCGGTACATGGACGGCGAGGAGACGCGGCTGCTGGCGGCTTGCGATGCGGCGCGAGCGCCATATCTCCGGGCGTTGGTCGAGCTTGCAGTAGAAACGGCAATGCGACAGGGCGAGCTAGTCTCACTCGACTGGGCACACGTGAATCTCGAACAGAGTTCGGCGCATCTGCCGATGACGAAGAATGGCCTGTCCCGCACCGTGCCACTGTCAGCCAAAGCAATCGGGATATTGGCGCGCAGCGCGGCCCGCTACGGCGACAACGGCAAGCGGATCGGCAAGGTGTTTCCGGGCCTGACTGGCGAGGCTGTGAAGCGTGCCTTTAGCGCCGCGCGACGCACTCCAGCGATAGATTGTTCTGCTGGTGTCTGCGATTGTTGCATGGTGCAGCGTGTATGAAAAGGCTGTCGTGTGGGATAGTCTTGAGACGTCAGGCCGAGCGGTGAAGTCAGCGTGGTGAGTCGAATGACTGATGGCCGACGTTGGTCCTGAGGAGCATTCCGCGCTGCTTCGTCGGAACGTGTCCGCCCCTAGCTGCCCATCATGAGTTCTTTGGATGTCTCGTCCGATACGCGCTTCGCTTCACGAAGGAAGTCGTCAACGAGTTGGACGTTGTTCGAACTGCGATTGCGGCAAAGCTGAAAACTGAATGGCGTGCTCGGAGTGAAGCGGCGAAGCACCAGTCTTTCTTTCACGCCATCCGTGAATAGCGGATGGACCAATGAGACGCCTATTCCAGCCGCTACAGCCTCACATATCGTGGGAGCTGTGCTGGCCTGCATAACGATTCTCGGTCGTACAGCGTTCTGCTCGAACAATGCATCAACCCGCTGACGGGTAAGCGTTGACTCCGGGAATGTTATGAAATCTTCTTCGTTAAGGTCACTGATATCAATCACAGGCTTCGAGCAGAGATGGTGCCCTGGCGGCAACACGCAAATCAGCGGGTGCTCGATGAGCGTATCTCGCTCGATATAAGGGTTGTCGACGATGCTACTTATCAGTCCGACGTCAATCTGCTGAGTGCTGAGCCATTCGGCAAGGAACGGCGAGTCTCGGGTATGAATAGTAATCATCACGTCCGGATGGATTCGCAGGAAGCTTTTCACTACTCGGTTGATGAACGAGCCGGACAAAGCTTGAAGGACGCCAACAGTCAATTGCTTCTGGTCATCGCGATGAATCGACGCTATTGCATGTTCGACTTGGCGCAAGCCGGAGAAAACTCGGTCAATTTCAGCGTACAACCTCATCCCATGCCGAGTTGGGGCAAGTTTGCCTCGAACGCGCTCAAACAACTTTAGGTCACAGTCGTCTTCGAGGTTTGCCAGAAGTTTGCTTACCGCTGGTTGCGACACGAACAGCGCATCTGCTGCCGCGCTAACGGTGCCGCGTTCGATGACGGCCTTGAAGGCCTCCACTTGCCGAAGATTGACCTGCCGTCTCATGACTCTTTCTCGTCCATAGCCAAAAATACATTCGCCATCGAATTTTACACCAAAGGTTATACCTCGCCGAAATTGAGCGGGACAACTAGGGTTTATATGACCTGCATGTGCGAAACCTTGGATATCGGTGATACGGGGACTCTATAACCATTTGGAATAGGCGACATTTGTTTCCGACTTTGACGTTCTACGTCAACACTCTTAGATTGAGCACAGAGGGGCCGCTTCGCCTCTCCGTTTTGCATACGTCGTACGGTTCCGAAACGCAGGCCGGGTTTGAGCGCAGGGCTGTCAAAGACGGAGACAATCAGCGAAAAATCGATATGGACAAGCGCAAAAGCACCGTAAACCTACTTAGACGAATGGCCGCCGTCTCGACGTTGAGCATTCTCACAAGCATATTTGCAGCGCAACCAAGCAGCGCACAGACCACCTTGTATCTAGCGAACGTCGGGGGTTCGAGCGAGCAGTTGTATCAACAGAAGGTGATTCCCGCTTTTGAGAAAGCGCACAACGTGAAAGTTGTATATGTCGCGGGAACATCGAGCGACACCCTCGCCAAACTTCAGGCACAGAAGGGACGTCAGCAAATCAATGTTGCAGTGATGGACGATGGGCCTATGTATCAGGCCATGCGCCTCGGCCTCTGCACGAAGATTGCTGAAGCTCCTGTATTAAATGATTTGTACCCTTTAGCGAGAATAGGTCCTACTGCAATCGGCATTGGAGTTGTCGCGACTGGAATCGGTTACAACGCAGATGCGTTCAAGAAGGCCAATATTCCTGCCCCAGACTCTTGGAATGTTTTCACCGAAAAACGCCTTGATGGGAAGATTGCAATCCAGCCAATCACGAACACCTACGGCCTTCACACTCTCATAATGCTCGCCCGCGCAAACGGGGGAAGCGAGAACGACATCAATAAAGGGTTCGCCGTAATGGTCAAGTCTGTAAGTCCAAATGTGCTTTCCTGGGCTTCGACTTCAGGAGAGTTAGATAGCCTCATGCAGTCGGGAGACGTCATCCTTGCCCCCTATGGCAGCGGGCGTGCGATGGCACTGCGAAAGACCGGCTTCCCGCTAAAGCTGGTCTATCCGAAGGAGGGTGCCGTTGCCCTTCAGGCGGCGGCCTGCGTTTTGGTGGAAAACTCGCAACCCGAATTGTCTCAGCAATTTGTCCAGTACTTACTGAGCCCCGAAGTCCAGAGATTGCAGGCGGAGAATATCGGCCTCGGACCCGTTAACAAAACGGTAAAACTGAACGCAGATGTGGCAGCAAATGTCCCTTATGGACCGGAGCAGATTTCAAAGCTGACCACAGTCAATTGGGACGTCATCAACCAACATCGGACCGAGTGGACCGGCCGTTGGAATCGTAGCGTTGAGAGATAACGAGCGGGCGGATAAAAGACGACCCCTTCACGATGACCTCGTGCATGCATCTATTGTTTGTGGAATTTAGAGATGAGCTTCCTCACACTTCAGAATATCTCAAAGCGTTACGGCAACTTTACTGCTACTTCCAATCTTGACCTCGAAGTGAAGCGGGGCGAATTGTTGGCGCTGCTCGGTCCTTCGGGATGCGGAAAGACGACTACCCTTCAGATGATTGCTGGATTCGTCACGCCGACCACGGGCAGCGTGATTCTCGATGGCCGGGACATCACTACAGAGCGACCAGAAAAGCGAGCTATTGGCGTTGTGTTCCAGAGCTACGCATTGTTCCCACACATGACGGTGTCGGATAACGTTGGCTTCGGCCTTGAAATGCGTAAGGTCAACCGTGCAGACCGTAAAAAAAGCATTGCCGAATCCTTGGATTTCGTTCGGCTAAATGGGCTCGACCATCGCTATCCAAAAGAGCTCTCAGGCGGGCAGCGTCAGCGGGTGGCAATAGCGCGCGCAATTGCGATGAAGCCTGAGCTTCTCCTCCTCGACGAGCCGATGTCAAATCTTGACGCAAAGTTACGTGAAGAAATGCATATCGAATTGCGGGCGATTCAGAAGCGCTTGGACATTACGACGATTCTGGTCACTCATGACCAGGTCGAAGCGATGACGATGAGTGACCGAATCGCGGTAATGCATCAAGGAAAGATTGCGCAGATATCGACGCCGTTTGACGCATATGAGCGTCCGTCAACGCCATTCACGTCGACATTTTTGGGCCGCACGAATGCGCTGACCGGCAGTGTCGTGGGCCGCAATCCTCGGTGCGCTGAAGTCGCTATTGCAGACAAGGTGCTACTCGTCCCGCATGAAGGGCGCTCGGTTAAGGGCACCGTTAATGTGTACATTCGCCCGGAAAAAGTGCGGGTTGTGAGCAATGACGCGCGCGTCCGAGGTCGTGTGTTCACGCGAGTCTTTGTCGGTAATCAATGGCTACTTGAGGTCGAGACGCAATTTGGCAAGCTGAAGGTTGCTCAGACAAATCAAGGCGTTCCGCCTCCCGAAGAAGGGCACAACGTGGGTCTGACGTGGAGTGATGATGACCTGCGAATGCTGAGCGCTAACGAGCGAGTCGGGTTGGAGGTCCAAAATGGCAACGCATGACATTGAGCGGCCGGGGGCCACTCCGTGGCTTCTGTCTATACCTGCGCTACTGCTTTTTGTAGGACTCCTCCTGGTCCCACTGATACTCACTTTGATGCTGTCTTTCCGTGTGTTCAGTGACACGGAAGGGATTGAAGCCGCCTACACGCTGAATAACTACCTCGAAGTAGTCACCGACCCGTACTACGGCGCGATTTTTCTACGCACGGCCGGACTCGCGTTTGCAGTGACCGCAGCTTCCATCTTGTTAGGCGTGCCAGAAACCATCATCTTGGCGAGAATGCGACGTCCATGGCAGTCGCTGGCACTATTGGTCGTCCTCGGGCCACTTCTCATTTCGGTTGTGGTTCGGACGCTTGGCTGGCAAATTTTGCTTGGAAACAACGGAGTAGTTAACAGCATCCTGCAGGCGCTGCACATAACTGACCGTCCGGTCCGTCTCGTGTTTACCATGACTGGCATGGTCCTCGCGTTGACACACGTGCTTGTGCCTTTCATGGTCATGTCAGTCTGGACAACGATGCAAAGACTCGACCCTCAGGTGGAATGGGCCGGTCGCTCGCTGGGAGGCTCACCCATCAAAATTTTTCGTCGCGTGATTTTCCCTCAGATTTTGCCTGGCGTACTGTCCGGCTCAATCATCGTCTTCGCACTTTCGGCATCCGCGTTTGCGACTCCCGCCCTAATCGGCGGGCGCCGTTTAAAAGTCGTTGCAACGGCAGCTTATGACGAGTTCCTCGGCACGCTCAACTGGCCGCTTGGTGCCAGCATTGCGGTGTTGTTGCTGATTGCCAATGTTGCAATTGTCATGGGATGCAGCAGGCTCGCAGAACATCGTTTTAAGCACATCTTCCACTGAGCGGAGTACTGGGCATGAAGCAGAATGGAATCATTGCGCTAACGTATAACGGATTTTTTATGGCCTTTATCACGGCTCCCCTCGTTGTGGTTCTGCTTGTCTCATTTACCAGCAAGGGATTTATTTCGATGCCCTTCGGTGGCGCATCATTACGCTGGTTTCGTGCCATTCTGGTCAACGACGACATGGTGTCCGCGTTCTGGCTCTCGGTGAAACTCGCCTTTGCGTCCGCGACGATTGGCGTTCTCCTTGCGGTCCCTGCCGCACTCGCGATTGCGCGTTACCGTTTCCATGGTCGTGCTGCGCTCATGAGCTTTTTTCTTTCACCAATGATGATTCCAGCTGTTGTACTTGGAATCGCGTTTTTGCGCTTTCTCTCGCTGTTGCATCTCTCAGGTTCATTTGGTGCGCTCGTCTGCGCACACGTAATCATTGTCTTGCCGTACGCGCTCAGACTCTGCTTATCAGCTGCCATCGGTCTTGACCGTGACGCCGAGCGTGCCGCCCTGTCATGCGGTGCGACTCGGTTTATCGCTTTTCGTCGGGTTGTGTTGCCGATGATTCGAACTGGTGTTGTCGGCGGCTGGATTCTCTCCTTCATCCAGAGTTTTGACGAGTTGACTATGACCATATTCGTCGCGACACCTGGTACGACGACGCTACCCGTTGCCATGTACAACCAGATTTCACAGACCATCGACCCGCTGGTTGCGTCGGTGTCCGCCGTACTGATAGTGGGAACTGTGATACTCATGCTGGTCCTCGACCGAATCGTTGGACTAGACCGAGTATTGCTCGGTGAGGTCGGCCAGACCTCACGAAGCTAGACGCGAAATGCCATCTTAGAGCAGACTGCGGCAACAGGGATGTCGGCGTGACCTCATTATGTGAGCGTTCATGCCTTCGCTTTGGGAGGGTCGACAGGCCGACTATTCTGCGCAACGACCACTGACAACCCAATCAATCAGGCATGCTAACCGGACAGCCTGTCCAATATCGGTTCAAGGGTCCTTTGTAAGGGCGGAAGGCGGAGTATCTCCGCCCATCTCTTCCTCGTTAGTCGCGCTACCTACTGCTTACTGCAGAAACCGTACGAGGAAGGGCGCAGCCAGTACCGCAAATGCCCCGCTGAACACCATAGTCAGGCTCGCCATTACGCCGTTTGGAGTTCCACGGTCGTGAGCTCGTGCAACGCCGGCTACCTGAGCAATCGCCCCAAGCGTGGCCCCATGCGCTTGCGCGGACCGCAAGCGCATGAGGACAAGCAAGACGTCTCCAACCACGATACCAACCAATCCGCTGACGACGACGAACAATGTCGTAAGGTCGCGTGCGCCGGATATTTCGTCCGCAACCACGAATGCGAAGGGCAAAGATACAGACCTTGCAACAAGGCTATGGGCGATGGTGGAAGGCAAGTCAAAAAAGTGAGCGAGCTCAATGGCTGAAATCATCGCGGTCGTACCCGAGACAATGGTTCCAACAACCAGCGCTGGCCACCAGTGACGGATAAAAGCTCGTTGCTGGTACACCGGCACCGCCAGAGCGAGCGTCAGCGGACCAATCATCCAAAGTAGCGGGCGCGTTGAGGCCACGTAGGTATCGTAAGACACACCTGCCAGAGGCAGGATGGCAATAATGGCCAGTGGCGTGAGTATGAGTGGGGAAGACCAAATGCCGCGCCAACGCTTATAGATGCTTGTGTTCAGGCGATACGCAGCCACGGTGGAGGACAACAGCGTGACTATCGTAATCATGAGCGTCTCCGCGCCAGTGCGAGTGTTGTGAATTCAACGGCGAGTGCAGTAGCTGCTGCTGAAATAGCTGTGCCGCCAACCACAATGACCAGCAACGGAATCCAGTGCGCCTGCAGGAGCGCACTTTGGCGTGCGACCGCCACGACCGCAGGTATAAGGAATAGTGCGCTTTGTGCAATAAGAAACTTTGCGCCAGCTTCAATGATGGACAAGGGAAGCGCTTTGCTCGCGAGGCCGACGAGAACGAGAACAAATCCAGTGATTGCGGGATTCATGTCTGGTGAAATGGATGCAGTCACGTGAGATAGAGCCATGAAGCTGCCTACCAACGCAAGGGCCTGCAGAGGGCCACGCCACTGAGGGAGCAGCAGAGCGTTTATTGTGGATGTTGCTTGGGTCATTTGGGTTAACTCGGATGCGAATCACGGTAGTCTTATGCTAGACCCCCAGCAGCGTGACCATAATTCATAAATCAAGAATTGGTGCGAGAATATGCATCATTCTCATGAGAGCGCGCCGTGTCGTGCATAAATTATGAATCTGGACCAATTTGACCGAAAAATTCTCTCGCTTTTACAGGCGGATGCGTCGATGCCAATGAGTGCGGTCGGAGATGAGGTTGGGCTATCCCAGTCGCAGGTCTGGCGGCGAGTGGAGAAGTTGGAAAGCGGGGGTGTTATCGTTCGGCGGGTGGCAATTCTTGACCGCATGAAGCTCGGGCTTACTGTTCAGATGTTCACGCAGGTAAAACTGAACAAACACAGCGAGCGGGCCGGCGAGAAGTTCAAAGCGGCCGTTGAGCAATATCCGGAAGTGGTGGAAATCCACACAATCCTAGGCAACGTTGATTTTCTCCTTCGCATCGTTACGGTAGACCTCAATGCCTATAGCAAGTTGCTCGCGGACAGGCTCTCAAGCCTGCCGATGGTTCAGGAGGTTCACACGCTCATTAGTCTTTCATCGGAACCTGGCCGCCGCGGACTGCCGGTGTTCTTGCCGGGATAAATCGTCCGATTTAAATCTTGAAGAGCGTGGAAGGCTGTGCAGGTCTGGTTAAATGACCAACACGGACGCATGTCCGAGAAACAAACCGCTATGAAGAAAGGCGGAGAAATCCATCCTTTCGAGGCAGTTACCACTCCAAAAAAGCGCGCACAATACTATAACTTTTTGAAATACGCTTCCTTTTATTCCGACTTTGACGCTATACGATGCCGAACATAACATAAGTCTGCACTCATTTGAGTGTCGCGGCGAAAAGGTAGCGGCGCGAACCAGATTAGGGGAAGAGGGATGTTGCGGATTGGCGTAGATGTTGGGGGAAGCTTCACGGACTTCGTTCTCGTCGATACTCAGAAGGCGGAGTTTCGGTTCTTCAAGGTTTCGTCGACACCGCACGACCCCTCTGTCGCTATTGCGGAAGGCGTGAAGGAGATGCTTCGTCGCTTCGAAGCCGACCCAGCCGACGTGGGATTCTTTGGTCACGGTACAACCGTGGCCACAAACATGATTATTGAGCGGCGGGGTGTCGCAACCGGGCTTCTCACGACGAAGGGCTTCAGAGACGTGCTAGATATCGGCCGTCAGACTCGCCCCGCGCTGTTCGACTACTCGGTCACAAAACCGCCTGTGCTTGTTGAGCGCCACCGTCGGGTCGAGGTGGAAGAGCGTCTGACAGCAACTGGCGACGTCGAGACGCAGTTGAATCGCGACCAGATGGTTAGCGCAGTCAAGCAACTCCGCGATACCGGCGTAGAGTCCGTTGCGATTTGCTTTCTGCATTCGTACCGAAATCCTAAGCACGAGCAACTGGCGAAGGAAGTCGTTCAAGAACTGATGCCTGATGCTTACGTCAGCATCTCATCCGACGTCCTCCCCGAGTTTCGCGAGTACGAACGTACCTCCACGACTGTTCTGAATGCGTACGTCGGGCCGCCGATGAAGAATTATCTCGCCCGTCTGGAAGGTCGCGTGCGCGAGGTCGGAATCCCTGTTGAACCGCTTACCGTGCACTCGAATGGTGGCCTTCTGTCTCTCAAGTCTGTCGAGGAACTCCCGGTTCTGACTTGCCTTTCCGGTCCGGCCGCAGGTGTTGTGGGTGCCGCGGCCGTCGGCTCGGCGTCCGGGTTTTCAGACATCGTCACTTTCGACGTTGGCGGGACGAGCACCGATGTGTCGCTTATTGAAAAGGGCCGACCCAAGTTCACGCCGAACCGCATCGTGGCTGGCTATCCGGTAAAGGTGCCGATGATCGACATCCATGTCATCGGCGCGGGCGGAGGCAGCATTGCAAATGTTGACGACGCTCGTGGATTGAAGGTAGGTCCCCGCAGCGCGGGTGCAGCACCCGGGCCCGTCGCCTATGGCAAAGGGGGCACCGAGCCGACGCTTACAGACGCGAATATCTACTTGCGACGGCTCAACCCTGTTGCCCTTCTCGAAGGTCGTATGCCAATCGACCGGGAGAAAGCAGGACAAGCAATCCGGGAACGTATCGCGGAACCGCTCGGAATCTCTGTCGAGGAGGCCGCGTATGGAATGCTCCAGATTGCGAGCGCAAATATGAGTCGCGCGATTCGTGCTATTTCGACCGAGCATGGCCACGACCTCGCCCAGTTCTCGTTGATGGCATTCGGCGGCGCAGGCCCGCTCTTCGCTAGCGAGGTCGCTCGCGAGTGTGGGCTTGCACGGGTGCTGGTACCGATTGAGCCAGGCACGATGTGCGCACGAGGTGCGCTGGTTTCCAACGTATCGCGGGACTTCGTCCGTACTCAATTGGCTGTTGCCAACCAAACGGCGTGGGAAAAGGTCAAAGAGACCGCTGAAGAGTTGAAAGCGTCTGGCGAGAATTGGCTTACGGCCGAGAAAATCACAGAAGATTGCCGCCGATATGCCTTGGCGGTTGATGCGCGCTATGTGGGTCAGAACTACGACATTGCAATCGACTTGGAGGACGTGGGAACCAACGGCTTGAGCGACTTCGTCCATGCTTTCGGTGAGGCGCATATGGCTCAATACGGCTACGCGATTAACGACCGCCCGGTCGAGATTGTGAACGTTCGGCTCAAGGCTATCGGACTTGTGCCCAATGCTGCTCTGACCGCTCCTGTTTCCGGAGGTAGTTTCAGCAGCGCGCTCATCGATTGCCGGTCGGTCTACTTTGGGCCGAAAGATGGTTGGCTCGACACGAACGTATATCGCCGTTCGGCGCTGCCTGTTGGCGAGTCTGTGATTGGTCCGGTGATTATCGAAGAAATGAGTTCGACTACGGTTGTTCTGCCCGGACAGAAGGCTCAACTCGACAATGTCGGAAACATCATCGTTGACTGAGTCGCTTGATTAGGCTCTCCCCAACCCCTATCCAGTAGGTACCCAAATCATGGCTCAGAAAAGTATGTCCGGTATGTCGACCAAGCGAGGAGATGAATTCGACTCCATCGCGATGGAAGTATTCAGCAATCGTCTTTTGACCATTACGGAAGACATGGCGATTAACATGATGCGCTCGTCGTTCTCGTCGCAAATCAAGGAGCGTCGAGACTTCTCAGTGGGCCTGTTCGATGCGCTTGGCCGACTTATCGCTCAAGGCACGCACATTCCTCTTCACCTCGGTTCGCTGGTGGGAAGTGTCGAGGCCGTTCTCGCGCGATATTCGCTCGACGAAATGAAGGAGGGTGATGCCTTCATTTGCAACGACCCTTATCTCGCTGGTGGAACCCACCTACCTGATATTTCAATCGTCACCCCAATCTTCGAGAACGGAAGGCCGTTCATGTTTGCGGCCAATATCGGACACCACCAAGACATCGGCGGCCCGACTCCTGGGTCGACGTCGGCGAATGCAAAATCCCTTTTCGAGGAGGGACTGCGTATCCCTGTGATTCGCATCGCACGTGGAGGCGCAATCGACGAAGATTTGCTTAGCTTGATTGCTGCCAACTCGCGGTTGCCGGAGGAGCGAACACTGGATTTGAAGGTGCAGATTGCCACGAACCTGCGCGGCGGAGCGGCGGTACACTCACTCGTGCAACGCATGGGAACCGACGCTGTACAGCAGTCTATCGACGCCGTGTTGGCTTATACAAAAGACCGCTTGCGTCAACGGGTCTTGGCGATGCCCGATGGCGAGTACTCGTTCACTACCTATCTCGACGATGATGGATTCGGCGGGGAACCGTTGCCTATCAAAGCGACCGTGACTATCGACGGCGAGAAAATTTCCATCGATATGACCGGTACTTGTGCGCAGGCCCGAGGCGGACTCAATGTGCCCAGGAACGCATTGAATGCAACGGTCTATTACTGCGTCAAGGCGCTCATCGACCCCGAATTGATGGCTAACAGTGGACTGATGGATGGAGTCACCGTCAGCGCCCCACCTGGAACAATTGTCAGCCCGAATTTCCCTGCGGCTGTTAGTGCGCGAAGCATTACATGCCAGAAAATCGCCGGCGCTATCTTCGGCGCCATGCGCCCGGCGCTGCCGGCCGAACGCGTCATCGCATCTGGCAATGACATTCTGCCCTCTCTTTCTTTTTCGGGTACGTCGTCGAACGGAAGCGCCTACGTCTTTGGGGAAACACTGGGCGGTGGCAGCGGTGCCCGCAGCGACTTCGATGGTATGGACGGCGTGCATGTTCATATCACCAACACGCTGAACATGCCGACCGAGGCCCTGGAGCACGAGTTCCCGCTCGTAGTTGAAGGCTACGGGTATGTTGAAGATTCTGCAGGCTCAGGAAAGTGCCGTGGCGGAATGGGGATTGTTCGGCAGGTGCGCGCGCTGAAGGAAAACACCGTTGTCTCGGTCCGCTCCGACAGTCACAAGATTGGCGCCGCTGGCGTCAACGGTGGCGGCGAAGGCGGAAAAGGAAGGGTCACTCGCAACTTTGGCACTGACCGCGCCGAGACCCTCGCCTCAAAGGTCGCAGGCATCGTGCTGAAAGCCGGAGAAACGATTCGCATCGAAACGCCGGGCGGCGGCGGCTACGGGCATCCCGAAGAGCGCCCCATTGAAGCGCTGGCGGCCGACCTGCGTGATGGCATATTGAGTCGTGAATTCGCTGAACAGCAATACGGAGCGGAACGAGTGACTGAAGCTATTAGTTACTCAAAAAGCGCAAAGTAAGCTGAAACGGCGCCTAAGCGAACTTGATGGAGGAGTGCATCCCTCCGCAAGTTCGCTTTTTTTCGTTTGTAGTTCACCAGTCCGCATGAAGAGTACGGGAACGAGACCGAATGACTGCCCGCAGCCTAGCGCGTCTCGTTGGGTCTGCAGTAGCAAATATCACCGAGTGGTGCCGTAGGTTTGTCTGGAAACTCGGCAATAGCCTTCAGCAGTATGACTTTGTGTAGTTATCCAATTGGTCCACCTTTGTCACGTAGCTTGCGCCCGCCACGCATGAGTGACACGCACTAGCGTTCTACGGGTCTGTGGTCCTTAGTGGCACGTGAGCATCACGCATAACCATTCGGAATAGGCCACATTTTATTCCGACTTTGACGGTAAGAATCATCCCCTCTAAATTGGTCATCGACAGTCTGATTTCCCTGACGGCGGTTCAAAACAAACTGTGGCGAACATAGAACTGCAACGGGGTCATGCAGACGCTGCTAACAATTCAAGTGATGCCGAGGTTTGCAGCATTAAAAGCGTAAGAGCTGATGCGCCATCAAATCACCGGGAGCTTCGTTGTTGCGTCCACGGTGCTCGTACATCAGGACTGTTTTTAGAAAAGGCTATCAATGTTTCGGAAGCTGCAAGACCCTTCGTTGGCCGACACGCTTCAGATAACCGTGGACGGAGAGGCGGTTGGCGCTATGGAGGGTGAGACAGTCGCTGGCGTGCTCATGCGTCGTGCCGTCCTTCTAACAAGACAGACGCCGGTGAGCGGAATGCTTCGCGCGCCCTATTGCATGATGGGAGTTTGCTTTGAATGTCTCGCCGTGGTTGACGGCATTGCGTCTGTTCAAACCTGCTTAACCACGGTTCGCGACGGCATGTGCGTGGAGCGTCAGCGCGGTCGACGCACAGTTGAGCTCGAGGTGTGTTCCGGACGCGATTTTACGGAAGATGGTGAACGGGAGGCTGCTCCTCCGCGAGAAGACGAGGCGGTACGCGATGAAAAAAAGATTTGACCTGGCAATCATTGGGGCAGGCCCCGCCGGTGTCGCGGCGGCTATTCGTGCATCAAAACTAGGTCTGTCCGTACTTGTCCTGGACGAGCAGCCTGCCCCCGGCGGCCAGATATGGCGTGCAGTTGAAGCCCGAAAAAACAGCGCCGTTGCCGATGTACTCGGAGACGAGTATCGCAAAGGTGCCAGTTATATCGCCGAGTTTCGTCGAAGTGGCGTGACATATGAGCCGAATTCACGCGTCTGGCAAATTGAGCCCGGCTGGGAAGTTTTCTCTACGAGAGATGGTGTCGCTCGTAGTCATGATGCCAACCGCATCCTCGTTGCGACCGGAGCCCAGGAGCGACCCGCTCCTTTCCAAGGATGGACAACGCCTGGCGTCATGACGGTCGGCGCAGCGCAAATTCTCCTGAAGTCCAGCGGAGAAGTTCCTGATTCGCCGGTTTGGATTGCCGGTAGCGGGCCTCTGCCCTTGCTTTACATTGCTCAGCTTCTGCGGGCCGGTGGTTCCGTTGCCGGTTGGTTGGATACGACGCCACCGGGTGCTTTCCGGCGTACCGTCCCTCATCTTCTGGAAGCGTTGACCGGTTGGAAAGACCTCGTGAAAGGTCTGCGATGGATGAACGAGCTGCGCACGGCGGGAGTGAAAATTGAGAAAGGTGTCTCGACCGTGCGCGCGGTCGCGGGACTCGACGGACATCTTGCTCATGTTGAATATGGTATGGCAAGCGGCACGACTCGCAAAGTGCTTGCGCAACTGCTCCTTGTTCACGAAGGAGTCGTGCCGTCAATACATGTCGCCCAAGTTATTGGTTGCAAGCACCGTTGGCACCCCACTCAGCATTGCTTGGTGCCAGAAACGAATGAATGGGGGAAGACAACAAGTCCAGGGATTTTTGTCGCAGGCGATGGCGCAGGCATCGGCGGAGCAGCGGCGGCCGTCACGAAAGGAGAACTGGCTGCGATTGGCATCGCGAAAGACCTCGACCTGCTGACTGATGAGGCTGCGGTAAGCTTGAGCGTGCCCTTGCGCAAGAGCCTGAAAAAGCAGTTGGCTACGCGACCGATGCTCGACTCGCGCTACACACTTCGGCAAGAGGTTACGTCGCCGGCTGACGAAACTATCGTATGCCGCTGCGAGGAACTACGGGCCCAGGAAGTTCGCGAGGCAGCGATGTCTGGCACTACTTCGCCGGACCGAATCAAGTCGCTTATTCGAGCGGGCATGGGGCCTTGTCAGGGCCGGCAGTGTGGATACACCGTTAGCAATCTCATTGCCGCGACTCAGCATAAGCCTGTTCGCGAAGTAGGTTTCTATCGAGTTCGACCGCCGCTCAAGCCGCTGACTCTGGACGAGCTTGCGTCACTAGATATCAGCGAAAACAGTAAGACGAGCGTATGAAACATATCTTTGACGTCGCCGTTGTCGGTGGTGGTCTCCACGGATTGTCGGCAGCACTGCACCTTACGCGTAGGTCCCTGCGTGTTTTGGTCCTTGAGAGGTCCTGGTCGGGTCGACACTCATCTGGCGCTACCGCAGCGGGGGTGCGCGCGCTCGGTCGAGACATGGCTGAACTTCAGGTCTCGTTGGAAGCGCTCGAGATGTGGAGAAATATCGAAAAGCTTGTTGGAGACGACTGTGGTTTTGCGGCGAACGGTCAGATGCGAATTGCCGAGCACGAGAAAGCGCTGGACGCGCTGTTGCAAGGCGTGAATCGTCTTCACGCCAACGGCTACAAGCATGAGGTCATGATTGACCCGGCCGAGGTGAAACGACGCGTCCCGGCACTCGGGGTTAGGTGCCTTGGGGCCGCATTCACCCCTGGAGATGGCGCTGCGGACCCACACAGAACAATAGCCGCGTTTCGCAAGTCGTGCCTTTTGGAAGGCGTGACCATCTCGGAAGGCTGTGGCGTGAGCTCTATCGAGCGAACCGGTCTCGATTGGACAATTACCAAGAGCGATGGCGGGACGACGACGGTTCCGATGATTGTGAACGCCGCCGGAGCTTGGGGCAGCGAAATCGCCAAGATGGTGGGCGACGATATTCCGATGGGGCTCAAGGCCTCCATGATGATGGTCACCGAACGGTTGAATCCGTTTCTTGCGCCAGTTGTCTCGAGCTATGGTCGGCAACTGTCCTTCAAGCAAGCAGACCAAGGTGGACTCGTCATCGGCGGGGGCATCCAGGGAGATGCAGACCTTCCGGCAGAAACTTCTCACGTTAGATTTGGGCGGCTTGCCAAAGGCGCGAAGGACGCAGTCACGTTGTTTCCTTCCGTAAGGGAAGTCCGGATAGTGCGCACGTGGGCAGGGCTCGAGGCGACGACATCAGACCATCTGCCGATTATTGGCGCGTCGGAAAACGGTCCCGGGGTTTTCCACGCATATGGATTCTCAGGCCACGGCTTTGCGTTGGTCCCGGTCGTTGGGGCCATCATGGCTGACCTTGTCCATCGAGGCTCGACAACCCGAGATATCGAAGGTCTTCAGGCAAGTCGGTTGATGCACGTTGCCGCTTGAAAATATCTGCAGTTGAGTCAAGGGTATAAGCCGAACCATTCAGAATAAATAAATTAGTTATACATATCAAATGTGGCCGTAGGTTTGAATTTTGGATGCCTCGGCTTCATCGTAGTTTTGTTATCAAAAGACACATATTTCCGTAGCAGGACAAATTGCAAACCTATCGTAGGGGAGAAAGATGAAGAAGAGTGCGGTTTTGGGTTTGGGGTGTACGATTGCAGCAGCGTGCGCTATGCCGAGTTTGGTCCACGCTCAGGGAAGCGTAACGCTGTATGGCCTCATCGACGAAGGCTTCAGCATGTACACGAATGTCGCTGGCAAACATCAATACTTGCTGAACAGCGGCGTGATGCAAGGCAGTCGATGGGGACTGAAAGGAGCGGAAGACCTTGGTGGAGGTTACAAGACGGTATTTCGCTTGGAAAGCGGATTTGATGCGAGTACAGGGAAACTTTCGCAAGGCGGACTTGGTTTCGGTCGGCAAGCCTACGTTGGCCTGGAAAGCCCCTATGGCACTGTCACACTTGGTCGACAGTATGATTCGGTGGTCGACAATCTTGGGCCATTGGAAGCAGGCGACCAATGGGGTGGCTACATCGCCGCGCACCCGGGAGATATCGACAACTTCAACAATCAGTTTCGGACCAATAATGCTATCAAGTACACAAGCAAAGCCTTTGCCGGTTTCAGGTTTGGTGGCATGTATAGCCTTGGCGGGGTAGCGGGAGACGTCACCAGGAATCAGGTTTATTCATTCGGCGGGCAGTATGCCAACGGTCCGCTCGTAGTCGCCGCGGCATATTTAAACGCGAGGAATGCGAACGCGGGGTTTTTCGGGAACAGTACTTCGGGTACAGTCAATCCGAGCATTTCCAATCTTCCGTCGCCCGTATATAACGGATACGGCTCCGCCCACACGTACCAAGTAATCGGCACGGGCGCCGCGTACACATTCGGTGCGGCCACCATTGGCGGCACGTACTCCAACATCAAGTTCTACAACCTCGGACAGTCCTACCCGTCGGCGTTCCGTGGACAGACGGCCGGCTTCAATAACTTTGAAGTGAATTTCAAATATCAGTTCACCCCCGCACTCCTCGTCGGTGTCGCATACGACTATCTGCGTGCAGGCAGCATCAACGGCTTCTCCGCAGCAAAGTACAACCAGGGCTCCGCTGGCGTGGACTACTTCTTGTCCAAGCGTACGGACGTCTACGTGACCGGCGTGTATCAACATGCGAGTGGTTACGCAGCGAATTCCGCTGGTACTGCCATGGTCCCCGCGGTCGCGGCAATCAACGGGCTGACCGGCTCGTCGGGGCCGAACCAATTCACCGCACGTGTGGGGATTCGTCACCTCTTTTAAGCGACATGAATTCTTACGACTTGGGTGAGCCCGTCTCACCCTTAGTCGACGGCACGCATTTACGTCATCTAGAAAGTGTCGAGATGCAGTGGGCTGTGGGTCCCTACAACTTCAGACTCGCTGACATTTAGCGATGGCAGACTGAAAACAATTCGTGGGAGAGAGCGTGAAGGTATGCATTATTGGGAACAGCGCAATCGGATGTGCGTACTACGCGATGCTGGCGAGCGCTCAGCGCGACGTACAAATCTGGTCGCCGAGCGGCTCCTTGCAGGGCCAGTTCGGACAATCCGGTCGGCTTGACTCAGGAGGAAAGATTTCCGGTTCGTTTCCAATGCGTGCCTTCGCAACGGCGAGACAAGCGGCGGACGAGTCGGACGTTTTGGTAATTGCGACCCCGGCGAACGCGTTCCTTCCAGTCATCAATGCACTGGCGCCTTATATTAGAGAAACACACTGCATCATTTTCAGTTCGCACAGTTCCCTCGCGGCCGTCTACCTCACCAAGCTCCTCGCAACCCGAAGTGTATATCCGCTTGTATGTGGCTGGTCGACCATGTCACGGATCGCCGTATAGGAGCCAATTGATGATCGGCGCATAGGCGCCAGCGCAGGATCGGCGCAATGGAGCCAGTCCATGATCGCCGTAATGGCGCCATCCGATGATCGGCGTATAGGCGCCACCTGCGCCGTGTAGCAGAACGCGGTTCGAACTTTCCCAACTGGGTACGCTTCGCTCTTTTCTGAGCGGAGCGCCCATGGCCAACCGGAGGTTCGAATTGTTTGAGTACCGCCAAGTCCTTGTCCGTATGCGGCAAGGCGATTCCGACCGCGACATAGCGCGCGCCGGGCTCATGGGCCGCAAGAAGCTCACCGCGGTAAGGCGCACCGCGCAAGAGCTCGGCTGGCTCGATCCGGCGCGGCCGCTGCCGCAAGACACCGTGATCGCAGGTCAGTTCGGCCGCACGCCGCACCTGCCCAGTACCTGCGTGTCGACACTCGAACCCTTTCGCGAGCAGATCAGTAGCTGGTTTGACGCTGACGTACAGGGCACAACGATTCACAGCGCGCTCAAGCGCAACCATGGCTACACCGGCAGCTATTCGGCGGTGCGCCGCTTCCTGAAGCATCTGGGCGCCGAACGTAATGTCACGGCGACAACGATTCTGGACTTCCCGCCGGCCGATGCCGCGCAGGTCGACTTCGGCGCCGGTCCAGCGCTCATCCACGAATCAGGTCACACGCTCAAGACGTGGTTCTTCGTCATGACGCTATGCTGGTCGCGTCATCAGTATGTCGAACTCGTGTTCGATCAGACCATCGAGACGTGGCTGGCCTGCCACCGGCGCGCCTTCGAGTGGTTCGGCGGCTGCCCCGGGCGAATCATCATCGACAACGCGAAGTGCGCGATCATCAGGGCATGCACGTACGACCCCGAGGTCCAGCGCTCCTACGCGGGCCTCGCTGAAGGATATGGCTTCAGGATCGATGCCTGTCCTCCGCACGACCCGCAGAAGAAGGGCGTCGTTGAATCGGGCGTCAAATACGTCAAGAAGTCCTTCATGCCGCTGCGCGCGTTTCGTGATCTGCCGGATGCCAATCGGCAACTGCGCGAATGGATCATGCGGGAAGCCAGCGTTCGTGAACACGGCACGACACGCGAACAGCCGCTGGCGCGCTTCGCCATCGAGAAGCCGCTATTGACGGCGCTGCCCGATGTACCGCCCGTGCTCGCCGCATGGTCCACGGTCACCGTTCATCGTGACGCTCACATCCAGCATCACAAGGCGCTCTACTCGGTGCCGTTCGCCCTGGTCGGCAAGACGCTGTGGGTGAAGTCGACAGACACGGTCGTGCAGCTGTTCCATCAGCACGAACTCGTTGCCACCCATCCCCGGCTGCGCAAGCCAGGCGCACGCTCAACCGTCCGCGATCATCAGCCGCCGGCAGCGCAGGCGTGGCTCGAACACGATCCGCAATGGTGTCTGGCGCAGGCCAAAGAAATCGGTCCTGCCTGCCACGCGCTGATTCTGGCGCTCTTCAACGATGAGGTACTCGTCAACCTGCGCGGTGCGCAGGGCATCGTCCGGCTTCGCGGCAAGGTGGGTGACGCGCGGCTGGATGCCGCATGCGAACGGGCGCTGGCCCATGCCAGTCCCAGGTGGCGAACGGTCAAGACGATTCTGGACAAAGGTCTGGAGAGCGAGCCCATCGCAGAGTCCCCGCAAACGCTCACCGATACCTACGTCAACGGCGGCCGCTTCGGTCGCAATCTCCAATCCCTGCTGATCCACTAAACGCCCATGAACCCCAGTCCTGAACTGAACACAACCCTCAAGCAGTTGCGCCTGTCCGGCGTGCTCGATTCCCTTGAGCAGCGCAACCGGCAGGCCATCGACGGCCAGCTCGCGTACACGGAGTTCCTCGCCATGCTGCTGCACGACGAAGTCGCCCGACGTGATCAGAAGAAGCTGCGCACCCGCCTGGCCCGCGCTGGCTTCGCAATGGGCAAGACCCTCGAAACGTTCGACTTCGACCGGCTGCCGAACCTGAATCGAACCCATATCCACGACCTCGCTACCGGTCGCTATATCGATGAGAAGGTCGCGATTCTGATTGCCGGACCAACCGGTACCGGCAAGTCGCACCTGGCCCAGGCACTCGGCAATTGCGCCGCCCGGCAAGGACGTGATGTCGTGTTCGCCACGCAGACCCGGCTGTTGAACAGTCTGCAGGCAGCGCGCGCGACCGGTACCTATGAGCGCAAACTGAAACAGCTTGCCAGCGTACCGGTTCTCATCGTCGACGACTTCGCGCTCAAGCCGCTGCGCTCGCCGCAGGATGAAGACTTCCACGACCTGATCGCGGAAAGGTACGAGACCGCTGCGACGATCCTGACCAGTAACCTCGACTTCAGCGAATGGGGCGATGCGTTTGCCGGCAACCGCATCCTCGGCGCCGCCACACTCGATCGCCTGCGACACGGCGCCTATCGTATCGTGCTCGATGGTGACAGCTTCCGCACGCCCAGGCCATTGCCTGAACCCGACCAGACACGACTTGCGAAATCAACCAAAAAAACGCATCCTTGAGTCCGTTCGAATCCGCGTTTTACTTCACTTCAAACTGGCGCCATTACGGCGATCATCCCCGGCGTCAATACGCCGATCCGTGACAGACCACTCTGGCGACAGCGCGTAAGGCCTCAGCAACCTCGGTGCAGGTGTCGACGATTCGTTCGGTGGTCGATATCGCCGCTGTTCCGACAAGGCGAGGCAGTGAGTCCCTTGAAGTATGTCGAGCCATTTTTGGGGACCGCTTCGCGGTCCGTGAAAATCTACTCGCACTCACGCTGAGCAATCTGAATCCACCAGTCCACGCGGCGAATATGCTGGGAAACCTCACACGTGCTGAGCGCGGCGAGAGTTGGGCTAATCACGATATTACGCCCGCCGTGGGGGCTCTCATACAGGCCATGGACGCGGAGCGGCTCGGGCTCGCAGAGAGTCTGGGTGTTCAAGTGAGGACCATACAGGACCACTATGTTGCTTCTTTCGGTACAAGTCCTGGAGAGGTGCATGAAATGGCCGAGGTCGTGTACAAGGCTCGGCCTGATGCGAAGGGACCGAACACACTGGACACGCGCTTTATTGACGAAGACGTCCCTTTCGGTCTCTTTCCACTGGAGATGCTTGGGCGAATGGTTGGCGTGCCTATGCCCCTGCATACTGCAGCAATCGATATTTTCTCGGCCATCCGTAAAAGAGACTTCAGAGCCGGGAACCCTTTGCTTGAATTACTCCATGATGAGTTCTCTCAGCGCGGGCTGCTGTTCGATGCGCTACAGAAAGGCTACGTTGCCAACTAGCTGGTCGATGGACTTCGCCAGGCATCACTAAACCAAGTCCACTGCTACCGCGATGGACGGAGCACGCTGTCTATACTTCTCCATGCCATTTTTCTAGGAATGTTTGATGTTTGCACATGTTCAACCCTACGCAGGCGACCCAATTCTCGGGCTGATGGAGACATTTGCCAAAGATGCCAACCCAAAGAAGGTGAACCTTGGCGTCGGCATATATTACGACGAGGACGGAAGAATCCCTGTCCTGCACTCGGTGCGACAAGCGGCGGCTAGCGTAACGGCAAACGGTGCGCCAGCTACGTACTTGCCAATCGAGGGCGATGCTACTTATAGGTCTCAGGTCGCGAGTCTTCTTTTCGGCGAGGCGTCCCCGTCAGTGTTTCAGTCGTTGGCGACGGTGCAAACTATTGGCGGCAGTGGAGCACTCAAAGTCGGCGCGGATTTCCTCAAGGTACATTTCCCCGAGAGCGTAGTCTACGTTTCAAATCCTACCTGGGACAATCACTTCGGAATCTTTGAGGGTGCCGGATTTTCAGTCGCTGCCTATCGCTACTATGACCCAGCGACAAAAGGCCTCGATTTTGATGGTTTGCTCTTGGACCTTGAGCAGACCAAGGCAAAGGACATCGTTCTGCTCCATGCCTGTTGTCACAACCCGACAGGGGTTGACCCGAGCCGAGCACAATGGACGACGATTCTTGACTTGATTGAGAAGCGCGGCCTGATTCCTTTTGTCGACGCGGCCTATCAGGGCTTCGGTGATGGATTGAACGAAGATGCGTTCGTCATCCGTGAGCTCGCACGGCGCGGTTTGAACTTTCTGGTAAGTAACTCCTTTTCGAAGAACTTCTCACTCTACGGCGAGCGGTGCGGCACCTTGTTGGTCCATTGTGCTGTCGAAACCGAACGCGACAACGTTCTTGGTCGTGTCAAGCTCGCGGTTCGTCGCAACTACTCATCGCCGCCCACACACGGGATGCGATTGGTCAGCACTGTCTTGGGCGATGCATCTCTGCGAGCAGAGTGGACTTCTGAGCTCGAGGCGATTCGTAGTCGCATTGTTCAAATGCGTCAACGATTGCACGTTTCGCTCACAGAGGCATTGCCTTCCCGAAACTTCGACTACATCGTCGAACAGAAGGGAATGTTCGCTTACACGGGGCTGAGCGAAAAGCAGGTCTTCGCCTTGCGCGCCGACTACGGAATTTACGCGGTCTCCAGCGGAAGAATCTGCATTGCCGGGCTGAACGCCGGTAACGTGGAATATGTGGCGAGAGGACTGGTCGAGCTCATGCGCTAGGGGCAATGACAGTTGCCCAATAGAGACTCGAAGCCGATGTAGCCAATCCACGAACACCGCTTCGGCTTCGGGTGCTGGCATGAGGGAGTTGCGGGTGAATAACCTGATGGCTCGCATCCCCATCCCGGTAGAAGCTGCAACTCACATCTCAGCGCGTGGCCGCGGAAAACCGGGTAGCTCGCGCATCGGGCCGTTTGACAAACTTCTTAGCACTATGCTTCGACAGCGAAGCAGGAGCCATAACCGCTCAGAATGGGTCTAGATGGAATCGGACTTTGACAGAGAAAATTGGCGTCTGCACACTCGGCGGAACGTTGTATTTACGAGCAAATAACTGCGGCGCCGCTGACGCTGCAGTTATATAAAAATTGCGGCACGGGACACTTATTCAACACACACTTCGCCGAAAAACGAGCGGCTGTGTAACTAGGCAGACAGACCATGAATACCGCCATAAATTTCTGGCCCCTAATCGGCGTCGCCGTGGTTGCAGTCGGATTTATCCTCCGGCTCAATCCGATGATGATTGTATCAGTGGCAGCAGTAATTACTGGCTTCCTGGCTAAAATGTCGTTCCACGATATTTTGGCAGTGATGGGTGTTGCTTTCATAAAGTTCAGAAATCTTCCCCTGATTACGCTTCTCCCGCTGCCTATTATCGGTCTCCTGGAGCGTCATGGATTACGAGAGTTCGTGCAAACCGCAATCGGGAAGGTCCGAGCCGCAACTACGGGACGATTCCTCATTTGTTACCTCTTCGTGCGCGAAACATCCGCCTCCGTTGGGCTAGTGAGTTTAGGCGGTCAAGCTCAAATGGTGAGACCACTAATCGCGCCGATGGCCGAGAGTGTCGCCGAATCGCAGCATGGGAAGCTTGCACCTCATCAGGCGCATCGCATTAGAGCGTTTGCCGCTGCTAGCGACAATATTGGCTTATTCTTCGGCGAGGATATTTTCATCGCTTTTGGCGGCGTGCTGTTTATGCAAGCGGCTCTCCGAACTGCGGGTATTGAAGTAAGTGCAATACAAATTGCGTTCGCTGGCATCCCAACAGCAATATGCGTCTTTTTGATTCATTCTTTTCGCCTCTACCGACTAGACGCGTGGCTGGAGCGTGACATTAAACGTTCGCTTGAACAGACAAAGGTGCCGGCCGTGAACCAGGAGTGTCGTTCATGATATTTTCATCTGAATATTTCTATTGGCTTGGTGGCGCTTTACTGTTGGCGACTGCTGCCGTCATTCTGTTTGATAAGGCCCACCCTAGGCGTCTACTGGCAGTTGCATTTTGGACCGACCTTGGTCTGCTCTTCATCGCGGGCGACAGGATGCCTCCTGCGAGCGTCGGTGCACAGTTACTCGGGCTAAGTGCCATCGCAGCGTGTGGCGGGCTCAAGAGGTCTACGCCGAGCCGCTTAGACGCTTCGGTTCGCGAAGCGACCGCGTTGCGGTTGCGGTGGAGGCTTCTTGTTCCGCTGTTCGTGATTCCGCTCTGCACGTTAGCTGGCACGATGTTTCTGGAGCATACGAAACTCTTCGGCAAGCAGCTTTTTGACCCCGCTAACACGACGTTAGCTGCGTTCGGCATTGGCTGCATACTTGCATTGCTGTTAGCGTGCATTGTGGTGAAGGACACCGTGCCTCAAGCAGTAAAGCAATCGCGGGACATGACGGATGCCATCGCCTGGACCCTCGTACTGCCTCAGATGCTTGCAGTGTTGGCTGCGGTTTTTCAGAAAACTGGCGTCGGCGGTGCCAGCGCGTACTTGGTAAATCACTACGTAGCAACAGACTTACTCTGGGTTGCTGTTGCTGTCTATTGCATTGGCATGGCCTTATTCACGATGATTCTGGGCGGGGCAGCAGCATCATTTCCGCTCATGCTTAGCGGGGTTGGAGTGCCGGTTCTCATTCACGGTTTTGGTGGGAACCCGGCGGTTGTCGCGGCACTCGGATTCTTCGCCGGATATGCAGGCACCTTGATGACCCCGATGGCCGCACACTTCAATTTGATTCCGGCCGCTCTACTGGACATTCCAGACAAGTACGCTGTTATTCGGGTTCAAACGCCAACTGCCATTTGTACGATTGCCGTTATCATGGGCTTGCTCTACTTCTCGATTTAAGTCGTGCTCTTCCCTGGCAGCATAGTTGGGCTACGGCTCTGTTTCGCGTGGCCCAGCTACCCCCACAGCAGCCTGTAATCATTCGCAAAGACAGCACCGAGCCTCTACTTGGCGGCGGTCTGCTTTCTCTGTAATCCTTGGCTCGGCTCTGCCAGCATGCGGCGGCAGTATCGGGCAGCCCCCGAAGCGAAAGGCTTTCGGTAGTTCCGGAGGGAGGACGTGTTGGCCTGCTTACACGAGGCGCAGTCGTGTCAGGACTACTTGAACTCAAATCAGCCCTATCTGAGCGCAGGGCTTGACGGCAGAGTCTCGACCTCTACGTTCCACCTTCTTACCTCTTGTGTCTGTCTTGCTATTCTGCAAAGTTTGACAATCTCGATTCATTGGCGGTCAAGATGTGTGGCCTTTTTGCAAACGGGGCGAAGCGGCAGACGTTGCGCTCCGAACCCGCGCGCCTTTCTGCCTTGTTTTCGCTTCATCGTCGCGAGCCTGATTGATTTGGTCAATTCTCGCTACGAGTGCTGGTTCGTTGGTGCGTGGATGCGCAAGTAACCATTCACAGAGCGCATGATACCCTGCGGGCCCTAAGGAGAATGCTTGTTTCATAGTGGGTGAATAAACACACATCAGAAGTCCATTACGCATCGTGCCTGGGCCAAGATATCCCAGCATTTTCCCAAAAGCCCCAACAGCGTCGTCCGTCCCAGTCCCGCTAAGAAGAGTCTGAACTTCCTCCAACATTGAAGTGTGATTGCCGATCTGCGGACGTTCACCCCCAAGAAGCTTGGGCTCTGAAACATTTATAGCCTCAAGAGTGGCCGACGGCCATGTGTCTATCGCCTTGATAGGTATCCGTCCGATGGTGACCGTATAGACCTCTGATGAAGGTGCCGCCATGCTTACCGAAGGCACAAATTTGACTGTGTCACAAAGGATCATGGACACAGTGACCGAATTCACCGAAGTCAAGCCCGCCCGCAAGTATCGACGGCGTACACCGGACGAGAAGCGTCAGATCGTTGAGGAGACGCTATCCGGTGGCGGTTCGGTTGCAGAGATTGCGCGCAGTCACAAAGTAAGCGCGAATCAGGTGTTCGATTGGCGCAAGCAGTATCTCGATGGACGTCTTGGCGTCGACGGTGGCGAATGTGCTTTGCTGCGGATCACCGTGAATGAGGCTAGCGGCAGCTGCGTCGGCGATCCGTCAGCATCTGGACCTGCAGCACCAGTGCCCGGCAGGATACGGATCCAACTGTCGCGAGGAGACGTGCACGTCGAAGGGAGCGTTCATCTTGAGACGCTGCGCGTGGTGATCCAGTGCCTGAGTCGTTGATCGGTCCGCCGGCAAACACGCGAATCTGGGTTGCGGCCGGATCTACGGACATGCGCTGCGGCTTCGATGGCCTTGCGGCGAAAGTGCAGACCGTTCTGGCAAAAGATCCATTCTGCGGGCACATCTTTGTGTTCAGGGGCAAACGAGGCGACCGCACCAAGTGCCTGTATTGGGGTGACGGTGGGCTATGTCTATTCGCCAAACGCCTGGAGCGTGGACGCTTTGCGTGGCCGCGTGCTGATGGCGGCGTTGTCTCTCTGACCGGTGCTCAACTCGCGCTTCTTCTCGAGGTTCGACTGGCGTCACCCGATCGATGCAGCCCGACCCCGCAGCGCTTTGTAAACGTGTGTGACAACGCGCGTCTGGCGCATCGCACGAGCGTATGCTGCCTGCATGGAATCCAGCGACGCTATCCTTCCAGACGACGTCGAGGCCCTGAAGGCTCTCCTGCTTGCGCGTGAGATGGCGTTACGTGAGCGTGGGAACGATCTTGCGAATCTGCGCGACACTCTCACAACGCTTCAGAAGACGCTCTCGGACCGGGCGCTCGAGATTGAGCACCTGAAGCTTTGGATCGCGAAGCTCCAGCGCATGCAGTTCGGGCGCAAGTCGGAGAAAATCGACCGCCAGATTGAACAGTTGGAACTACGCCTTGAAGATCTGCAGGCTGACGACGGCGCGGCAAACGTCGACGCACCGATACGGTCTCGACCCGAAGGTCGCAAGTCGACGGGACGCAAACCGCTTCCAGATCATCTGCAGCGCATCGACGTTGTTCACCTGCCCGATGATGCGTGCTGTCCGCAATGCGGCAGCGCCCTTGGTGAGCTTGGCGAAGACGTTGCCGAGCAACTTGACTATGTACCCGGGCATTGGCGTGTAATTCGTCACCGGCGGCTCAAGAAGGCCTGTACCTGTTGTGACTGCATTGTGCAGGCGCCGCCGCCCGGTCGGCCGATCGATCGAGGCATTCCAGGCCCCGGACTACTCGCACACGTCCTGGTTGGCAAATTTTGCGACCACCTTCCTCTGTATCGGCAGCCCGTGATTTACGCGCGCGATGGCGTGGAGCTCAGCCGTTCGACACTCGCGGACTGGGTCGGTCCGTGCAGCGCGTTGCTCCGGCCACTGGTAGAGGTCATTCGCCAGTACGTGATGGCTGCCTCGAAGATCCACGCCGACGACACGCCGGTGCCAGTGCTCGAGCCTGGTAACGGCAAGACCCGGACCGCGCGACTCTGGACATACATACGGGACGACCGGCCGGCTGGCTCGAAGGACGCTCCGGCGGTTTGGTTCGCATACAGCCCATCACGGGCCGGTGAATATCCCCAGGCGCACCTCAAGGACTTCAAGGGTGCGCTGCAGGCCGACGCGTTCGCTGGTTATAACGCGATCTACGAAGTCGGTGACGTGCGCGAGGCGGGATGCATGGCACACGCACGCCGCAAATTCCATGATCTGTTCGTCGCACGAAAGAACGAGGTCAATACCGAAGCGCTGCGACGGATCGGCGAACTGTATGCAATCGAGGCTGCGATTCGAGGCAAGCCACCCGACAAACGTAAACGTGTCAGGCAGGAGCAAGCACGTCCGCTGCTAGATTCGTTCGAGACTTGGCTGCGCTCGACATTGAGCACGGTGTCGCAAAAAGGGGATGCCGCAAAAGCCATCAACTACGCGCTGAATCAATGGGCGGCGCTCGAGCTGTATGTCGATGATGGTCGTGTTGAAATCGACAACAACGCGGCCGAACGCGCCTTGCGCGCTGTCGCCCTCGGGCGCAAGAACTTCCTGCACTTCGGTTCCGATCGCGGTGGCGAGCGAGGTGCCGCTGTTTACACCCTTGTTGGCACCGCAAAACTGAATGGCCTGGATCCGGAGGCCTATTTACGCCATGTCATCACCCGAATTGCGGAGCATCCAGTCAATCGCGTTGACGAGTTGTTGCCGTGGGTCGTTGCCGATCAAATCAGGTTATTCCCTTGATTGCTCGAGCGAAGGAGTTCGGAAAGCCTTACGCATTTCCTCCACAACGCAATAAGACCACTTCGCGCCGTAGTCTATCGACCCAGCCGCGTAGCGTTCCGCACTGACGACTTCATCCATTGTTGGAACACGCAGGCCGAGCTTCTGCGCTTGGGGCGTTGCTTCGCGAAAGACGGCATCGCATTCTGCAGCCTGCCACTGGACGATGCTGCGTCCTTTGCGTTTGGTCGCTTCAGCCTGGAACGCGTGGTAGATGCTACGAGCAGGTTCGTGGCAGGGTTCAAAAATGTCTTGCATGATGTCGTGTCTTATCAGCGCGGTCCAAGGGTAGAGCACGCACCGCGTTGGTTTACTTACAGCTTCGGCGGCGAAATCGCTATCCGACCTGGCGATAGATGGCCGGACCGTCGATCAACTCAATCGCGATGATTTCGGTGCGACCGTAATTGCGTGATTCCTTGCGGATCTCGTATCCGTCTTCATTCCTGTGCAGTCGAGCCAAATGCTCCGCAACCGTGGCAACTTCATTCCGCACTGCCGCGAGATCACGCATCACCAGATCGCTTGGGAGCGACCCGAGGCATTCCAATAACGTTGGCACGTCCATTCCCGATATCCGCGTTCAAGCCCGGCGCTTGACCAACACGCGTCATCTTACACGGTGCCGTAGCGCGTCAAGTCCGGCGACCCGCAGTGCGATCAGGAGAGATCTCTATGGCGAAGCGGAGCCTCGGTCAATACGTCGTTGGTCGGACGCTTACCTTGATAGTAGGGTAATGCGATACGGTCGTATTGTCCTTTGGTCACGTTGGTCGACTTATCTCCGAGTTTTAACGGGCCCTTGTGAGTGAGGGGCAAAGGCTTGGTCGCGGCTCGACTGCAGCGTATTCTGACAGCGTGCGACTTTTGATGCAGGATGTACATCGTAATCACGCGGGTGAGCACGTGTCGGCGGTACGTCAACTAGCAAAGGTGGCCTGTCGCAATTAACGCGGGAGGCGCAAGCTACGGTCAGCGAAGAGTGCCGCCCCAACTTGAGAGACGACAGCTCTCCGGTTGGTGAGCGTTATACGCGAAATGCGCTGACCGACTTCTTCAACTCCTCCGCTTGCTCTGCTAACGAATGGGCCGCCGCAGATGCCTCTTCAACCATCGCGGCGTTTTGCTGCGTGGTCTGGTCCATCTGGCCGATAGCAACGTTCACCTGCTCAATGCCCTTGCTTTGCTCCTCTGACGCGGTTGCGATTTCTTCGATAACGGAGGTCACACGCTGAACGGCGCGCACGACAGATGCCATTGTGCTCCCGGCACGTTCGACTAGCGCTGAACCTGCATCAACTTGGCCCACGGACTCCCCAATCAACGCCTTGATTTCCTTTGCCGCTTCAGCGCTTCGGCTCGCCAGATTACGCACCTCGCCAGCGACCACAGCAAAGCCCCTTCCGTGTTCACCGGCGCGAGCCGCCTCCACTGCTGCATTCAGTGCGAGAATGTTTGTCTGGAAAGCGATGCCCTCAATGAGCGAAATGATATGGGCGATTCTTTCCGAACTGGATGCGATGTTTTGCATTGTGTCCACCACCTGCCGGACAACATCGCCGCCTTCTTCGGCAATCTTCGAGGCATTAGCGCCGAGTTCGTTAGCCTGGTGAGCATTCTCGGCAGTCTGTTTTACTGTCGCAGTGAGCTGCTCCATGCTGGCTGCGGTTTCTGCCAATGCCGCCGCCTGCTCCTCGGTTCTCACCGATAGGTCCTGGTTGCCGCTTGCAATCTCTTTGGCCGCCAGCAGAATGATCTCGGAGCCATCGTGGATACGTTTCACAGTTGATGTGAGCCTGCCTTGCATATTTTGCATGGCGTACATCATGCTGCTTCGGTCATTCGCCGCTAAGGCAATGTCCATTCTTAGCTCCCCAGCCGCGATGTTTGTTGCAATGCTCGCCGCATAAGCAGGTTCACCACCGAGGCTTTGCTTGACGTTCCGGATAATCTTGAGCATGGCGGCCGTAATTGCTGCACCAATTAGCAGAATAACGACTAGATATTCCGCGAAATACGATTCGAATGCCGAGTCAATGTCATTCATGTATAGGCCAGAGCTCAGATACCAGTCCCATCGCGCAAAGCGCTTGACGAAGGTGGTTTTTCGAACTGTGCCACCGGTACTCGGAACGGAAGCGAGGTAATCGACATAGCCTTGACCTTCGTTCTGAGCGACCTTAACCATTTCCACAAAAAGCCGTTTTCCCGTTGAATCCTTGAAGTCGCTGACGTCCTTGTCACGCAAGTCAGCGACAGTCGCGTGCATAAGAACTACCGGCTTTGATGTTGTGATTACCATGAAACCGTTCGTTCCGTAGCGCATCGTCGACAATCTCGCCATCGCCTGATGTTGTGCTTCGTTCAGGGTCAAATTTCCCTTATCGACCAACTTTGCATAGTCGTCGACGATGCCGTAGGCAGTCTCGACTACATTCTGAATCGCAATCTTCCGGTCCGCAATCATGGCACTGCGCAACTCTGATGTCGCCCAGCCACCGAATGCAAGCAGACCAATCCACGTCATGGCGAGAGCGGACCATAGTTTTGCGTTCAAGCTGAACCGTTTCATGAAGATTCCTAGTGATGTGTTGATTTGGACGACGGAATTGATTAGGGGCGCGACCTGTCCAATCTGGATTCGGAGCGTCAATGTTCAACGGCGTCCGCCGAGCGAAGTCGGCACACCATGTGGAGAACGATGGCCGTAGTTGGAATAGGGCGATGGGAGGCCTATGAGCGCGCACATTCTGGTCTTGGAGGATCTCGCGAGCCACTCTCTAGCGTCGCCGGTAGTCTCTGAAAACGGTCTTTCGGTCGGATCTTAGGACGGCAATCTAAGGACGAGATGCAAAAGAGTCCAATATCTTTTATCGGCCACCCTATTCTGTCCGGTTATAAGCTGGACGATTGGTTTTGGTGGCGCCACTTTCCATATTTTTAGGGGATGGCCAAGGGTTCCCTTTCTACAGGGTGCGCTCCACCTTCGAATACTCGTGAGTTCGACACACGGATTGTCACGTAGAGAGCGAAGGTATCGCGATTCATGCACATCCAGCCGTTTCTGGACGCGCGGTATCGACTGCAAGATGAAAATCAGATCCCGACAGACGAACTACTGGTATGTCGATGTGAATGAAGAAGTTTGCGGGGCAATACAGAATACAAGGAGACTGGGAGGTCGCTGCTTTGTGCGCTCGGGTTGCTGACGCTGTACGCGCAGTGTTTACTCACCACGATGTCGAACGATTTCATCTGGATGGACATTCAATGGGCGGTGTGCCATCGTTGCTGCCTCGCAAAGGAGGAAGGCGCTCTGGTCCTGAGGTTTGTCGACACCGCTTACGCCTGTCAGCGCATTTGACGAACCCCTAGGCGCTTCGCCGCTTGTCGGTGTTAAGAATAGCAAAGTACGCTTAAAGATGCTGAATCGACTGTTTCTTGTCGTTGCAGTCTGACCTGTGTGCCCGACGCTAGAGCGTCTTCCCCGACCCATAACCAAAAAGAATAGGAACTCCTCATTTTGGACTTTGACGTGGTGAGGTGACGGCATTAGATTCAGGGCATCGCGACGCGAACTTCGTCACCGAATACTTTCGAAGGTGTTGAATGTTCCGGAAACTTCAAGATGCTGCTCCGACGTAAGTATTTGGGGCCTTTGTGATCAGCAGGGTCCTTTGGTGATTTGTCCGCGGTTGTCCCGCCGACGTTCGAGTGGGGTTTTTTTGGGCAAAAATTTAATGAGAGCTCCCGCGGAAAGATTGCGAAGTTCCGTCGGGTAAAGTGTGTTCTGGACTTGTCAACATAAATCACGACGAAAGCGGAGTATGTTGGGCAGGTCGTTGCCGCTGTCGCGGCATATATCCTCGGTAACGGGCGAGCCTGCGAATGCCCTAGCGAACGCTAGTATCGTCACGGTTGACAGATGATGTCGAGTATTAAGTAAGGTCGTTGAAATAGTGACGTCGCCCGTTTTTTGGCAATATCAAAAAAGTCATGACTTTTGATCGACAACAGCTCGAGACGTTTTGTGCCGTCGTTGAACTTCGGAATTTCGGTGCTGCCGCTAAGACGTTAAATGTGACACGTGGGGCGGTTTCACAACGAATCATCGCGTTGGAAGAAGCGTTGGGGGCGCCGTTGCTCGTACGCGATGGGAATGTGCCTACACCCGCGGGCGAAGCAGTGCTTCGCCACGCCCAGGCGCTCAAACTGATGGAGGCAGACACACTCCAGCAGATCAAGCCCGGCACCGACGGGCGAGCAAAGATTGCCATAGCGGTGAACGCAGATTCACTGGCGACATGGTTCGAACCTGTTGCCTGCGCGATCGCAAAGGACAGTTGCTTGCTTGAACTCATCGTCGATGATCAGGATTTCACGCTGCCCGTGTTGACGCGCGGCCAGGCGATTGGTTGTGTGTCCACGGCAAGCAGGGCGCCGACCGGATTTGTGGCAGAGGCGATTGGCGCAATGGCGTACGAGTGCGTGGCAACGCCGTCGTTCTGTCAGACGCATTTTCCTCACGGGCTCAATCTGCACGATATCCTGGCTGCACCGGCTGTGCTGTTCAATCGCAAGGACGGCATACATGCCGGTTTCATCGAGCGCCTGCTTGGCTTTCCCGTGGGCGGCTATGCGACGCATTATTTTCCGTCGCCGGTGGCCTTGCTGATGGCGGTGCGCACCGGGGTCGGATATGGTCTTGTGCCGACCATGCAGGCTCAGCCGCTCATTGAAGCCGGAGGTCTGGTGGCGCTGGCACCACGGGACAGGATTTCCATCGACCTGTATTGGCATCACTGGGAGAAGGCACCGCCTACCGCGCGAGCGATCAGTGAAATGGTGATGCGACACGCACGCCAGGCGTTGGGTCAATTGTCATCAGAGTCGCCTGACAGGTGGGACGGGAGTGCCCTAGCCGATTGAGCGCCGGGAGAAGGGGCAGGTTGTTGAAACGCCGGCGACTGGTTGAGTGCGTTTGAGGATGCGCCGTGAAGCCAGAAGTCAATTCCGCCCGCTTCGACGAGCGATCCCAGGCGCGTTGTGTTGCTCGCAAGCATGCAGATCGCGAAGCCCGCGGAAAGCCATGAGAGTCGCACGTTGGATAGTGCAATCAACGTGGCGTCGATCAACACCACCGCCGCAGTCGGTGTGAAACCGATCAGGGCTAACAGAGCGCATCCTCCGCGAATCTGTGCGGCAAGCACCCCGGTCATCCAGACGAGAGAAAGGAGCGCTACACGACTCCCGACTGAGGCACCATAGCGTTGATCAAATCGGGTCCAGATAGACTGGCCGTCAGTCCAGAGCGAACGGGCAACGAGTGCGAGCACCGCCAAGCCGAGCGCGGTGGCGATCGGATAGTCGCGGCTGAGGACTCGCTCGTGGCTAAGGTCACGGAGCCACAGCTAAGTGATCTCGGTTCCCGCTATCTGGACCTCTGGCGCCGGATGGCGAAAGAACTCGCCGAGCGATTGCGCGAGCGCAACCGGTTCGTCAGCGTAGTGTATGCGGTCGGTGTAGACCAACCAACTGTCAGGAATCCATGGCAGTAGAGCGGCGCCACAGCAGCACTGAAATTAGGATCAGGGGAAGAACGGAAACGGTCAGCGGATTGGTCTCCGGGACCGTTGTCAGGCCAGTCCACCGCGCGAAGTAGATCGCGATTGCTATGCTTCCTCCAATCGCCAGCGTCGCTTTAGCGCATTTCTCGGAAATTCGACGGTTCAGCAGCGCGAATCCTAGCAAAGGGCCGACGGCGGTAATGTAGACCATGTTCAGGTCGACCATCATGTCGACCAGACTCTGGCCATGCTTAGCTACGAGTGTGCCGAGGGCAATCGATAGGACGCGCGACCAGATGGGCCGAGCGGCAGAGTGCGGGCCGAGAGAGACCGCAGCGTCAGTCATGGCCCTCAGAATCGAGCAGCCGGCACCCAGGGCGGTGGCGAGCAGAACGACGATGACGAGCGCTCTTGCGGTACTGGGTACGTATGCAGATAGTGTGTGCATCAGCACAAAAGGAATGACTTGAACGGGGTCGGCAAGAAACTGCAGATGCCAGACCGGCGAGGCTGCGATTACCGCGGAAGCTGGCAGGAAGCCGATCAGGAACACGAACCCTGCCGCGACAAGGCACCCGTTTCGCGCCATCGCCGGCGTGCGCGCCGCTAGTAGGAACTGCTGATAGTCTGCGCCACAGATGACCATGAGCACGACCAAGGCGACCGTGGACCCTGTATGGTCAAGCGTCGAGCCCCGAAGTCCGTCCAGAAACTGCACGGGAGCAGATAGCCACACATCGAGTCCATCGGTCAGGAAAAGCGTGCGCACGAGCACGACGTTGCATGCGAGCATGCAGATCGCGAACCCTGCAGCAAGCCACGACAGTCGCAATGCCGAAAGGCAGATTAACAACCCGTCAACAATCAGAAGAGCGGAAGTCGGGCCGATGCCTGCCATTGTCAGTATTGCTATTCCTCCCCGAATCTGTGCGGCGAGCACGCCGGTCATCCAAACAAGGGACAGCACGGCCACTGCGCGGCCAACTGAGGCACCGTAGATCTGGTCAAACCTTGCCCAGATGGATTGCCTCGTTGTCGAAAGGCCACGTGCGACTGCGGCGAGCGCAAGCAGGCCCAAAGCGCTGGCAATTGCATAGAGACAACCTGTCATGCCACCATGGAGCGCGAGTTCGCCGGTGCCAAGGAGAAACCCCGTACCGCAGCTCGTGGAAACCAGCAGGCTCGCCATCTGAACCGTCTTCAGTGTCCGTTCAGGCATGAGTTGCCTCCCACTTCGTTACGCTGGCGCAACTGCCCCACATGTAGGTCTCGCAAATGATCGCGCGTCGATTGAACTCGGAAATCTGTCTCAAGCGGCTGTGAAATTCGGGAAGATCAGGATAAGGGATATGCGGAAACAGGTGATGTGTCAGGTGATACCCGTTGTGATGCGGGTGCATGAAGACCGAGCTGATGCCATGATCTGGTACGTCACGGGTGTACGAGAAAATGCCGCCCGGTTGGAGTCCGTAGTGATCGGTCATTTCGCGAAACGTTGTGATGGCGTGGAACACTGTCGCGCGCGCAACTATCCATAGCGCAAAAAACAGCAGTGCGAAATGCGTCCCGATAGTGATGTCTAAAAGGGCTTCGCATGCGGCCCACCACAGTACGATGACGAATTTCTGGCGCAGGGCGAGGCGCGTGCTGATCAGGTGCCCGAAAATTGAGCCGGCCCACGTGGAGGGGGTAGTCAGCACGCGCAGGTAGACGCGGAACCAGTGATCGCCCGCGCGCGTGACGCTGGAAAGATAATCCGGATCGTGAACCGGATCGCCGAGTGAACCGTGATGCCAGGCATGCTGAAAGCGATACAGCGTCAGCTCGTTGAAGAGTGGTGGCGCAAGAAAGACATAGGCGATCCGGTCGTTCACGTCGCGGCTTTTACTTAAGTTCTGGTGTCCGGCCTCGTGCAGGAGGTTACCCAGCGCCCGCTGGCGGTTGCCGATGACGAAGAGCGCAGCGATACTTGCCCAGACCCCTATCCGGTAGGCAATCCAGACGGTAAGGCATATGATTGCCCAGTCTGCGGCGATGTCCGAGAGTGATCGCCATGTTCTGGCGCGCGGTGTTCTCCAGTCCATGCCCGTTGAATCTAGAGCGGCGTGCATGGCTGCCTGATCGGCAATAACGGATGATGATGCGGGTGATCTCATCGCAGGCTCCTTGTGGTTACGTGAAGTCCCCGGTGGTCCCCGATCGTTGAATGCGTATCTGTGTCAGAAAAAGCTTTGATCTGATCTTATGCGGTCATTCATGTCCGGGCAGCGGCAGTTAGAAATGCTGCCCGGTGTGCAGCATTTTTAAATTCACGACGCGTGTGCCCTTCAGACAATGGCATAACGTCACCATCTGAGGAGGGTGGAAAAGTTGAGTGAAAAGGACCTTGCAAAGCTGTGTGCGACGCTTAGTCCTGTGATGGCGGAGGCGACCTATGTCTATTGTTCGTTTCCGGACTTCACCTTGCCGGCCGGCTTGCTGGCCTTCTGCATCATCCGCGAGCGCGAAGGTCTGACGGCGATCATCGAGCGTGATGAAGCGCTGCGGCGCGGACTCGCCTTTACCTACGACGCTCGGCTTATCACCCTGTCGGTCCATTCGAGTCTCGAGGCGGTCGGATTCATCGCGGTGATCAGCCGCAGGCTCGCCGGGATGGGTATCTCATGCAATGTCGTAGCGGGCTACTACCACGATCACATCCTCGTGCCGGTCGACAGGGCAGAAGAAGCGATGACGCTCCTGCTCGAAATCGCGGCGTCGCCCGGCTGACGCGTACTTGCTCCAATGTGAGGGCACGAAGTTCAGGCCCGCTATTTTTTCTGTACGGCGAGTAGCTTTTATATCCCGGGTGGGCTTTGGCTTGCCGTGTGTGCGGGCAATCATTAGATTAATGGAAGATTGGGGGTATGGCGCGGCCCCTGCGAAGGAGGGATGTCCTGTCATGCCGAGATTGGGGTATCGACGGCGATATCGAACGGTCCCGAGCCGCGCTGGAGAGGAGGGAGCATGTTCGAATCAACTGATGGCCGCCCGGCGCAAGGGGCGCAGGATCAGGGCTCGACGCCCGAGCTTGAATACTGGCAGCGACATACCGAAGAATTGCAGGCTCTGATTGCGCGCCTGACGACCCGTCTCAGGGGCCGCGAGCGCCGTATCGCCCGTCTGGAGCTTGCCATCTCCCGCACCGTGGTGATGCATCACGTCTGGGCGTCGCATCTTGAACGCAGGCTCGAACGCCTGCCTTTCACCGCTACCGCCGTCGCCGACGACACACCGGCCGTAGTAGCTGAGCATGGGCACGGCGTGACGGTGCATCTTCCTCACCTGACGCGAACGCTCGAGGCGCTCTTTGAAGTCATGCGGGAGTACTGGACGGAATGGGAACCCGACCGGCCGCCGAAATCGTCTACCGTTGCGCGCGCAATCGATGCAAGACTCGGGCTCAAGGGACAGGCCAATGGCGAGGCGTCGCGTAGTTCCCAAACCTTTGCTGCTGCCTTGAGGCCCGACTCGGTCAACGAGTCAGATGGCCGCCACCACTGAACCGGACTTCCGACGGGCACTTCCGACGATATGACGGAATTGCCCGTCAGGCTTCCCGACTGCTTGAATGAGACCCATGCAGGAACTCTTTCGAACAGAACAGCGGGAGGTTATCCATGTCGGTCCAGTTAAGGGGAACGGGTGCAATCCTACGGCGCGGGCAGGTCGAAAGGGAAGTTGGTTTGAAGCGTTCGACGATCTACCAGCGGATGCAGGAAGGCACGTTCCCGCGCCCAATCCGCCTTGGCGAGCGCGCGGTGGGCTGGCGCGCATCGGATATCGAACGATTTCTTGAAGACCCTGCCGGGTATCGCGTCTTGCCGCCTGCCGATGAGGACTGCGATGTGTGAGCGCGCCTCTCAACGGTCCCTTGATGCGCGTCTGGATAACTGGGCGAGCGCTGGTCGCGGTCCGTACGATCCGGTAGATGCGGGTTGTATCGAGCGTGCATGGCGGCGGTTATCCGTACGTCAGCGCGACCTTTTACGCATGGCGTACCTGTGGCGCGCAGGTCGCGAGGTGATATGCCGCCGGCTTGGGATTCCAAGGCATCCTTGGCGCCGGTATGAGCTTGAACTGTCATCCGCGAAGCAGGCGCTGGCGGGCCTGCTGGCGGAGAAACCATGAATTGAAGTGTCCGGGTGCATGCCGGAACGAGCGCGGCCGTATGATGCGGCACGACCCCGCGCTCTGGTAGCAAAGCTCCGGGGGTAATTCAACAACCTGTTCCGGCCAATGTGCGACATGCACGGCCGAGTACGCATGAGCGGCCCCGACGTATCGACGGATGCGTGGAAGCATGGCGGTTGTTGCCCGATCCCGGGCCTGCGTTCGCAGACCCTTCTGTTTCTGACGCCTGATCCCCCTTGAGCCCGCGGTTTGCCTCCCTGGCGCCGCGGGTTCCTTTTTCTCCATCCGGTTCGACACCTCGGCGTTGCATCGATGGAAGGAAGCGGATCATGAACCTGTTTCGGTTGAAAAATGATGGAGTGCGGTTGCCTGTGATGCGCCGCGTCGCGCGTCGATGGGCGCTTGCGCTGACACTGTTCGCCGGTATTTCCCTTCTCGCGCCTGGCCTGGCTCACGCGGATGACTGGGACTGTCAGGTGCTGCTTTGCCTGTCCAACCCGGGCGGCCCGGAGCAGTACGGCGCGTGCGTGCCGCCGATCGAAAGACTGTGGAGTGCGCTGCGCCATGGTGATCCTTTCCCGACCTGTGACTTCGGCACGGGCGGCTCGCCGGGGACGTTCGCGACCAGCACCTTCGCAAGCGGTGGGTACTGCCGGGAGGGCCTCCTGTACTGGGGTGGCCCTGAGCAGAGTGAACTGCTGTGCGGTGCCACCGGTGCAATCAACGTCGACATCGATAACCAGCTGTATGCCCGTGTCTGGTGGGATGCGGGGGGCGCGGGATCGACGATCACCGAGTTCTACGGCGCGGGTAGTACGCTGGTGCCGTATGACCCTTCACAGTCAGCCGCGCTTTTCCTGCAGCGAAGCGAACAGTCGAACAGTTTTGGCGGCGGGGGCCAATGATGCTGCCTCTCGATTTCGCCACGCTTGCGGAGCAGTGCGCACCCCAGGTCTCGCCGGTCACGATGGCGGCGATCGTGCGGACCGAGTCCGGATTCAATCCCTACGCGATCGGTGTTGTGCGTGGCCGGCTGCTACGTCAGCCGGGAAGCGCAGCCGAAGCGGTGGCGACGGCGCACACACTTGCGGCCGCCGGATGGAACTTCAGCGTCGGTCTCGCACAGGTCAACCGCGCGAACTGGAGCGCGTATGGACTAACCGAGCAGAGCGCCTTTGACCCCTGTCTCAACCTGGCTGCGGGTGCCGCGGTTCTGGAGGGCTGTTTTATGGCCGCGCGCGCTGCGCGGGTGGACGGCAGGCGCGATCCACAGGCTGCACTGCGGGCAGGGCTTTCGTGCTACGCCAGCGGTAATTTTTCGGCGGGGTATCGCACCGGGTATGTGCAGCGCGTGGTCGATAACGCTCGCGTGCCTGCGTCGGCGCCGTCACACATAGTCGTGCCGACGATTGAGCCCATTCCGGTCGTTCCGGCGTTGCCGGTGGACCGGGCGCGGTCACAACCGGCGGGTCATCAGATATTGGAGCCGCCGGGCAACGCTTCCGATACGAATCCCGGCGAGCCACGCGCAAGCGCCGTGGTCTTCTAGCCTGGCTTAGCAGAATCAATCATGATGGAAAGGAGCTTTTTATGAATTTAGTAATCCATATCATAAAGAAGAGGGCTGGACGTTCACCCGTCGTTCTTTCTTCTGACCGTCGGGTGGCGCGGCGGGTTTCTGTCATCGCGACTGCGCTGCTAGTGGCGTCGCCCGCCTGGGCGCAACTGTCGCAGGTCAATACGCTACTGGGCACGATCCAGACGACCCTGCTGGGTGTCGGTGGCGTGATCTGCTCGATTTCGATCATCTGGGCGGGCTTCCGGATGATGTTCCAGCACGCCCGTTTCGGCGACATTGCGAACGTGTTCATCGGCGGTCTCTTCGTCGGTTGCGCGACAGTGATCGCCGGCATGCTGATTCCGACGAGTTGATCCGGGGCCCGCAACCATGAACCCGATCATGAATTCGCCTATTAGTCCACTTAGGGATCCGGTCTTCAAGGGATGCACGCGGCCCGCGATGCTCTGGGGTGTGCCGCTCGTGCCATTCCTCATGGTCGGTGGCGGCATGCTGATTCCTGCCATCTGGGCATTGCTTGCCAGCCCACCGCTCGGTGTTGGGCTCCTGTTCCTGATGATCCCAGTGTTCGTCGCCATGCGCGTTATCACGCGCCGCGACGACCAGCGTCTCGCGCAGTACGCACTGCGCCTGCGCATGGTCCTGCGGCAGGGCAATCGCCGCTTCTGGGGTATGCACGCCTACACGCCGGTTCGCCTGAAGAGGAGGACCTGACATGCGGGCCGACACGAGACACGGTGCGGTCGCCCACCGCGAGGTGGCGATTGCTGACCACATTCCGTATTCAACGCACGTCACGGACCATGTGATCAGGACGCGGGAAGGTGACTACCTGCAGATCTGGAAGCTCGCCGGCATCGCATTCGAGGCCGCCGATCCGGTGGACATCCTCGTTCGTCACGATGGGTTCAACCAGCTCGTGCGTGCACTGCCTGGTGGTCACGGTGCACTCTGGTCACACCGTCTGCGCCGGCGTGTTTCGGACCACTTTGCCACGCCTTATGGCAACCGCTTCTGCCAGGAGTTGGCGACACGTTACTACGCGAGCTTCGCGGGTTACCGGATGATGGCCAACGAGCTGTATCTGACGCTCGTCTATCGCCCCAACCGCACGAAGCTCGGACGCGTCTTCAGCCGTGCGGCACGCCGCACGCGCGACGACATCCGGCGCGACCAGCAGGAGGCGCTGAAAGTAATGGACGAACTCGGCGCCCAGGTCGAGTCGGGGCTGAAGCCCTACGACCCGGTGGCGCTTGGGGTCTATCACAGGCCGAGTCCCTTCACGAAGCGGCCGCGCCGGTATTCGTCGGCGCTGGAACTGCTCGGCTATCTCGTCAACGCAGTCTGGGAGCCTGAGCCGGTTCCTTCTGGCGTGATTCGGGAGGCATTGCCGACTTCCCGTCTGTTCGTGGGTGTAGAAAATGTCGAGATCCGCATGCCAGCCATGACGCGCTACGCCGCGCTGTTGGACCTGAAGGACTATCCTGAAGAGACCGAGCCGGGGATGCTCAATGGCCTACTGTATGGCGATTTCGAGTACATCGAGACACAAAGCTTCACGATCCTCGACAAACCTGGCGCGAAGGAAGCGTTAGAGCGTCAGCGCAACCAGCTGATCGCTGGCGAGGATGTGGCCGTCTCCCAGGTCGAGGCGATGGATCGTGCGCTCAACGACCTGATCAACGGCGATTTCGTGCTGGGTGAGTATCACTATTCGCTCGCGGTGCTGGCCGATACGCCCGCGGCGGTCTCGAAGCACGTGGCGAAGGCCCGCACGCAACTCGCCGATGGCGGTTTCCAGACCACCCTTATCGATCTCGTGGCGGACGCTGCATGGTTCGCACAGTTGCCGGGCAACTGGCGTTACCGGCCGCGCGAAGCGAAGCTGACGTCCCGCAATTTCTGTGGTCTTGCCAGTCTTCACAATTTCGCAACCGGCAAACGCGACGGCAATCCGTGGGGCGAGGCGATCACGATCGTCAAGACGCCGAGCGGCCAGCCGCTTTACCTGAATTTCCACGTTACGCCCGAGAAGCAGGATTCAGCCGACGAGAAGGCGCTTGCCAATACCCAGATCATCGGTCAGGCCGGTGCGGGCAAGACGGTCCTCGAACTGTTTCTGCTGGCGATGGCGACGAAGTTCGGGCTGACCGCGGTGCTGTATGACAAGGATCGCGGCACCGAGATCGCGATCCGTGCCATGGGCGGCATCTATACGGTGTTCCGCCGTGGCGAACCGACGGGGCTCAATCCGTTCCAGATGACGCCGGACGAATCGGTGCTGGACTTCTGGGAGCGGCTGGTGCGCAAGCTCGTCGATACGGGTGTGCCGTTGTCTGCCAAAGACGAATTGGACATCTCGCGTGCGGTGCGTGAAGTCTCCCGCATGGAAAAGCCGTTGCGCCGCCTGTCGATGGTGCGACAACTGTTGCCGAATGTGGGCGAGAACAGTCTGCACGCACGTCTCGCGAAATGGTGTGCAGGCGGGCGACTGGGCTGGGTCCTCGACAACCCGAGAGACACCGTGGACCTCGCACGCTCGAAGCTCTTCGGCTTCGACGATACCGAACTGCTCGATGACACGGAGGTTTCGACGCCCGTCACGATGTACCTGCTTCACCTGACGGAAAGCCTGATCGATGGCCGGCGCTTCATCTATGTGATGACCGAATTCTGGAAGCGGCTGGGGGACCCCGTCTTCACGGACTTCGCGAAGAACAAACAGAAGACGATTCGCAAGCAGAACGGGCTCGGCATTTTCGATACCCAGTCACCGGCGGATATGCTGCGCAGCGATATCGCACGGGCACTGATCGAACAGAGTGCGACGTTCTTCTTCCTGCCGAATCCGCGGGCCGACTACGACGACTACGTGCATGGCTTCAAGCTGACGGAAGCCGAATTCAACATCGTGCGTAGTCTCGGCGAGAACAGCCGCATGTTTCTGATCAAGCAAGGGCATCGGTCGGCGATCGGGAAACTCGATCTCGCTGGGCTCGGCGATGTGCTCGATGTCCTCTCGGGTACGACCGACAACATCCAACTCCTCGACACGATCCGTGCTCAGGCGGGGGACGACCCCGAGGTATGGCTGCCGGTCTTCCATGCGCAACTGGCGAAGCGTCGGGCGACCCAGACAACCCGGCAAACCCAAGCACCCCGTGCAGGAGGTGCGCAATGAGCGGCCTCTTTACCGCGGTTGGCGGCACGCTCGAGAACGGCATGTCGACCTACGTGACGAACGTCTCGTCGGCGCTGTCGGCCGCGCTCGTTCCCGTCGTAACGACGGCTGTGACGATCTGGGTCATCGCCTATGGTCTGGCGATCGTGCGGGGAGAGGCACACGAAGCCGTACCGGCGTTTGCGTGGCGAGGACTGAAAGTGGCAGCCATCCTGGCTTTCGCGCTCGGCAGCGGTATCTACCAGCAGCAGGTCGTGGCCTCTGTCAGCGGTGCCACGTCCGGCCTGGCACAGACGATCCAGAACGCGTCCAGCACCACGGGCGGTGGCAACCCCGGATGTGGATCCGTCAGTGGCAGCAGCGTGACATCGGCCAGCGCCACCAGCATCTACCAGACGCTCGACTGCTATGACCAGCAGATCGATCTCGTTCTGGATGCCTATTCCGAAAAGGCGACCCACGAGGGGCTTAGCCCGAGCGGCCTGGCTGCCGCCATTGGCGACATGGTGTGCGGGTTCGTGGCGGCGGTCGGCGGTTCGATTTTCCTGATCGTGCTCGCGTTCGAAGTCGTGATGGGGCGCATGCTGCTCGACCTGGTCCTCGGGATCGGTCCGATTTTCATCGCCTGTGCTGCCTTTGCGCCGACCGTCCGTTTCTTCGAAGCGTGGACGGCGAAAGTCGCGAACTACGCATTGCTACAGGTACTGGTGGCCGCTTTCCTGGGGATGGCACTGACGGCCTTCTCGACTGAGCTCGCGCCTTTCCAGGTAACGACTTCTCCGCCCGGCGCGAATGCGTCTGCTCTCGTGGCGGCCAGTCAGGCTGCGCTCGAAGCTGCGTCGGCGTGGGGTGCGGCACTCGGCATGTTTGCGACGGCGATTTTTCTGGCGATGGTTGGCTGGCAATTGCCATCAGTGGCGTCCGGCCTGTCAGGGGGGGCGACCGTGTCCGGCTTCGGCGCGTTCGTGGCCGGTGTCGCCTCACGGCGCTTCGCAACCGTGATCGGTCAGATGCTCACCCGCAGCGGGAATGGTCCGCGTCCTGGCGGCACGATCCGTGACCGGACTGGCCCCGGCGGCGGCTCGGGGAATTCATCGGGCGGCGCGGTGCCAGCTTACCAGCGTGCCGCGCACGCCAACCTGGGACAGGGCAGTTGAAGGAGGTCGACATCATGAAAGCACGATCGAAGGTAGCTACGTCTGCGCTCGTCTTGGCAGCCGTTTCTCCGGTGGGCTACGCCCAGGGCATTCCGGTATTCGACGCGCAGAACGTGGCCCAAGCCATTGCGACGGTCGCGCAGCTTGAGCAGGAGGTGCAGCAGGAGATCCAGATTTACCAGTCGACGGTTGGCACACGGGGCTTCGGTGCGTTGCTGAACAATCCGGTGGTGGGAAATTCGCTGCCGTCGAACTGGCAGGGCGTCTATGCGGCGGTACAGAACGGCGGCTACGCGGGTCTGACTGGAAGCGCGCAGGCGCTGCGTTCAGCCAGTAAGATCTATAACTGTGAAGACCAGGCCGGCATCGACCAGCAGGTGTGCCAGCGCGCGCTCAACAAGCCGTTCCAGGACAAGGCGTTCGGCCAGCAGGCCTACCAGTCCGAACTGCAGGAACTGAACCAGGTCCAGAGCCTGATGCAGCAGATCGATGTCACGCAGGATCCGAAAGGTATTGCGGAACTGCAGGCGCGCATCCAGACCGAAACCACGGCGGTCGGCGACGAGATGACCAAGCTGCAGCTCTTCCGGATGCTGGCCGATACGGAAGACCGGCTCATCGAGGAGCAGCAGAGCGAACTGGTATTGAGCCGCGCGGGCAATACCGTCAGGCTGCAGGACCAGATGGTGCCAGCGTCGTTCGGTAACTGAGGGGACGATCATGAAAAGATTTCTGGTTGCATTGCTTCTCATGAATTTCGTCATCCTTACCAGTGGATGCGCGTCGGGTCCACCTAAACCTGTCCTGCCGGATGGCTTGCATCGCGTGCCGATCAACCGCGAGCGTCCCGTGCCGCCGCTGCCGTCCGCCGCGTCGGCAGTCGGAGCCGCATCATGAGCACCGGTGACGACTATGGACGCGTGCTCGACATTGAGGCGTCACTGACACACCTGCAGGAGCAATCTGAGCGACGGGCCTGGCACGTGGCGTACGGGGCGGTTGGTGTGGCCGTGCTCAGTGTGATGGCGCTCGCCGTCATGGTGCCGTTCTACCGGGTGGTGCCTTTGCCGATTGAGGTCGATCGCCTGACGGGCGAATCGCAGGTGATCGATGTGCTCGACGCGCGTCACGTGCATACGAGGGAAATCCAGGACAAGCACTGGGTTGAAGCATACGTGCGCGAGCGTGAACGCTATGACTGGGGGCTGCTGCAGATGGACTACGACAGCGTGCTCGCCATGAGCGATGACGTGGTCGCGCGCGACTACCGGGGCACTTACAGCGGCCCCGATGCGCTGGACCGGCAGCTCGGCCCGAACACGGAGCGGCGCGTGCGGATTCTTTCGACGACGCTGCCTCCCGATGAACCCGGGCACGCGGTTGTGCATATCGAGCGCACGACATTCAAAAACGGTCAGGCGAACGCCGAGCCGACGCAGCGCTTCGTCGTCACGCTGGCTTACGCCTATCGGCCGCCGGTTTTCACACGCGAAAGCGTGGCCGTTGCGAATCCGTTCGGCTTCAAGGTGACGGCTTACAGCCGCGATCCTGAATATACGCCGCCGGCATCATCGTCGAGCGCGGGAGGTGCGCCATGAAAACGCTCCGTGTTTCGGTGCTCTGCCTTGTGGGTCTGCTGGTGCTGAGTCCGGTCGCACGGTCCTGGACCGTGCCGGGCTGGTCCGATGACTCACGGGTGCGGCAGATCGTATATGCGCCCGACGCCGTCGTGCGCATCAATGCACAGCGAGGCTTCGCCACCCATATCGCCCTCGACCCGCATGAGCAGATCCAGGTAGTCGCACCCGGCGATCGCGATGGCTGGCAGGTGGTGGCGAACAGGGGTGACCACGACGTTTTCCTGAAACCGCAGCTCGCCGCGCACAACTCGAATCTCGAGATCCGTACGGACAAACGCAGCTACAGCTTCGACCTGGTGGTGCTGCCCCTGAAGGCGAAATTCGGCAACGGCGACGAGATATATCGGGTGACGTTCGTCTATCCGGACGAGCTCAAGGCTCAGACCCATGCCGAAACCGATGCGGCGCTGGTGGCGCAGCGTCTTGCCCAGCCGTCGGTGGTGCGCAACACCCGGTACTCGATGCAGGTCATGCCGCATTCGGACGATATTGCGCCGATCGCGGCGTGGGATGACGGGCGGTTCACCTGGATCCGCATTCCTGCCAACCGGCGCATCCCGGCGATCTTCCGGGTGGCGGATGACGGTACCGAAAGCGTGGTCGACAAGCACATGGAGGACGGCACGATCGTCGTTCACGAGGTGGCGAAGCGCTTCGTATTGCGGCTCGGCGATGAGGTTGTTGGCATCTGGAATGACGCATACGACATGGACGGTGTGCCGCCCAGTGACGGCACGACGGTCTATGGTGTGAGGCGTGTTTTGCGGAGTCTGGATCATGAGTGACGACATCCGCAACACGATCGAACCGGATGATCCGTCCGACCGTCGTCCGGATGGCGCTAGCCCGAATGGCATCAACTGGTCCGCGGAGCCGCTTGATCGGGGCATGCCTGCACTCGGGCAGTACGGGGGCACGCGCCCGCGCGCCTGGTGGCTGACACCGCTGGTGGTTGTTCTCGTGGCCGGCGCTGGTGCGGTCTGGACGGTTCACACGTTCCTCGCACGTCACGACGCGGAGGCGAAAGCGCACCGCGATGCGGTGCAGGATACCGCGACGCAGGGACGCGTTTTCAGGGACGCGCCGGTGGCCGCGAGCGCGGCGTCCAGACCGGTCGCAACAATTGCGCCTGCCGCGGTCTCGGGCCCGGTTGTCGCCCGTCCGCCTGTCGCGGTCCAGCATCCGGCGTTGGTCCGGAGTTACTACGATGCGCCGTTACTTGCGGTCGGTAATACGCCCGGCGCCAGTGGCCGGAGGGAAGGCCTGGCGGACGGGCTTGCTGCCGGGGGCGTTCCAGGCAACGTCGTGGACGCAGCTTCTTCGGTCGCGGCATCGGTATCCGGCCGGCCGTTGACGACGCCGGGCCAAGGCGGGATCGGGGCACTTGACCAGGCGTTGACCCCGACCGCCACGCCGCGGGTGCATGCCGGCACGATCGGTGACCGCAGCCTGGTGCTCGCGCAGGGAGCCAAGATCGATTGCGCAGGCGACACGGCGTTCGATTCGACGGAAGCGGGGCTGTCGACCTGCACGGTGACGAAGAACGTCTATTCCGATGACGGGCGGGTCGTGCTGATCGAGCGTGGATCGCAGATCGACAGCCAGTATCGTTCGAACCTGTCGCCCGGCCAGAAGCGGACGTTCATCCTCGCGGCCCGTATCGAGACGCCCCACGGCGTGACCGTCGAGATCGATTCTCCGGCAGCGGACGCGCTCGGCCGCATGGGGATCGATGGCTATGTCGACAACCACTGGGGGCAGCGCATCGGCGCCGCGATGCTGCTCGGCATCACCCAGGACGCGATCGGGTATCTCGCCACGCGAGGCGGTAACAGCAACGGGTCCGTCGTCTACGAGAACACGCAGCAGCAGGGTAACGACATGGCGACGCGGGTGCTCGACAGCACGATCAATATTCCGCCGACGCTGACACAGAACCAGGGCGCGGAATTCACGATCGTCGTCGCGCGCGATCTCGATTTCGGAACGGTCTATGCATTGCAGCCGGAGCGCGCGCCATGATTGTCCGCCCCGACATGCAGGAGCGATCTGTCGACACCGTGCTTGCGCGGCTTCCCGACGATGCGTCGGTTCGCGAGCTGATGCGGCCGTTCGCGCCGCTGCTCGACGATGCGGATGTGACTGAACTCGTCATCAACCGGCCGCAGCGCGTGCTCACCGAAACACATCTTGGCTGGCATGGTCACGACTACGACGACCTCGATTATGAGCGCCTGATGTCATTCGCGGTGGCGGTTGCGACGCTGACCAACCAGGAGGTATCAGCACAGCATCCGGTGCTCTCCGCGTTACTGCCCGGAGACGCGCGCATCCAGATCGTGGTGCCGCCCGTCGTGCCGCCGCGCACAGTTTCCGTGACGATCCGCCGGCCTTCTGCCCGCGAAAAGAGCCTCGACGCGTACCGTGACGAAGGGCTGTTCGACGACACTCTGTGGCACCGTCCGGATGGACTTGACGCCGCGTTGCCGACGCTGCGCCCGACAGATCGGAGGCTCGTGCGGTGCCTCGAAGAGCGGTACTGGTGCGCCTTCTTCGAGCAGGCCGTGACCGGCCGCCTGAACATCGTGATCGTCGGCAATACGGGGTCGGGCAAGACCAGTTTTATGAAGACGCTTTGCCGGTCGATTCCGTCGACCGAGCGGATTGTGACGATCGAGGATGTCCGCGAACTCTTCATCCGGCATATCGAAAACTGTGTGCACCTGCTGTACAGCAAGGGCGGTCACGGACAGGCGCGTGTGACGCCGGCCGATCTGATCGCGAGCACGATGCGCATGCGGCCCGACCGCGTGCTGCTCGCCGAACTGCGCGGCGCCGAAGCCTATGACTTTCTGAAGCTGCTGACGACCGGCCACGTCGGCTCGATCACAAGCTATCACGCATCAAGCGCGACCGTTGCAATCGAGCGCTTTGCGCTGATGGCGAAAGAGCATCCTGAAGCTGCTGCCTACGACGATGCCGCACTGAAACGCCTGCTCGCCCTGACGATCGACGTGGTCGCCCACATGGAGGCATATCCGCTTTACGACGCGGCGGGCGAACAGATCGGCAAGCGCTGGGGCATGACAGAAATCTGGTTCGATCCGGTGCGCCGCGCGCGCACGACGTTTTCGTGAGGCCTGCATGGACACAAACCGCCGATCATCGATTCCTTCCACCACCGCTGATCCGGCAGCACATCATGTGCGTGCCGCCTTGGTCACGCTCGCCATTCTGGTGATTGTCACGGGGGCGGTGCTGGCCTCGTCGTGGGTTGCATCATTTTTCCTGTACGCGAGCCTGCGGCTGAACCCGTTCCGTGCGGGCCTATGGGGCTGGCCCGATGCGCTGCTGCTGGCCTGGCATGACGGCTTGATGCCGCACGGCGGCCGGCACCTCGCTGGCGCGGCTCTGCTGGGTGTTCTCGTCGCGGTAGGTTGTCCTGCGATGGGACTGTATTCGCTATGGGAGCGGTCCGGGCGGCGGCGTCTCTACGGCAGTGCCCGGTTCGCCAGCGAAGCGGAAATCCGTGCGGCGGGGTTGCTATGAATGCGCCCGCACTGATTGATGCGCCGGCTATCGTCGTCGGGATATGGCGGGGGCGCTATCTGCGCTTTACCGGGCAGCAGTTCGTGCTGCTCGCCGCGCCCGCGCGCTCGGGCAAGGGGGTCAGCATCGTGATCCCGAACCTGTTGAGTTACCCGGATTCGGTTGTGGTCCTCGACATCAAGCGCGAGAACTACGCGATTACCGCGGGCTTCCGGCTTGCACACGGGCAGGAGGTCTATCTCTTCGACCCGTTTGCGGAAGATGGCCGCACGCACCGGTTCAATCCGCTGTCATCCATTTCGGATGGACTATTCCGCGTAGGCGACATTCTGGCGATCGGCTACGCCCTCTATCCGCCAAATGGCCACGATGACTTCTGGAAGGACCAGGCACGTAACCTGTTTCTCGGCATCGTCCTGCTGCTCAGTGAGTGGCGTGACGCGCGGCGCACGGGCAGGGGCGAATCCATCCCTGACTACCCCGTCACGATGGGCGAGGTGTTGCGGCAGTCGTCGGGCCACGGCATGCCGGTCAAGGCGTACCTGCAGCGCGCACTCGTCCAGCATCGCGCTCTGCTGAGCGGCGCATGCGTCGATGCGCTGAACCGTTTCCTGTCCAACGACGACAAGGTGCTGGCGAGCATTCTTGCGACATTCCACGCACCGCTCACGATCTGGGCAAACCCCATCGTCGACGCGGCGACGAGCGCTAACGATTTTGATCTGCGCGACGTGCGTCGGCGTCGCATGTCGGTCTATATCGGAATCACGCCCGATCACCTGTCGGAAGCGGCACTGCTCGTCAACCTCGTGTTCTCGCAGCTCGTCAACCTGAACACAAAACAGTTGCCGGAGGCAGATCCAACCCTGCGGTTCCAGTGCCTGCTGTTGCTCGACGAGATGACGGCAATCGGCAAGATCCATATCATCGCGCGCGCCGTGGCCTACATGGCGGGCTACAACCTGCGTCTGCTCTCTGTCGTGCAGTCGATTGCGCAACTCGAGTCGGTCTACGGCCGGTCCGATGCACGTACCTTCCTCACGAACCACGCGATGCAGATCCTCTATGCGCCGCGTGAGCAGAAGGACGCGAACGACTACTCGGAGATGCTCGGCACCTTTACTGACCAGTCGCGCAGCGTCAGTCGCCCGAACACGATGTTCGGCGGCCGGGGCGGATCGAGCGAGAGCATGTCCGAGCAACGTCGCCCGCTGCTGCTGCCGCAGGAACTCAAGGAACTGGGGCGTGACAAGGAAATCATCGTGCTGGAGAACACGAAGCCGATTCTCGCCGACCGGATCTGCTACTGGCGCGATCCGGTGTTTGCTTCGCGGGTCTCGATTGCACCATCGGTGCCGGCCATGGATCTGGCCCGCTTCACGGCACAGATCGAACGGCGTTTGCGCGAGGTCGAGTCCGACGAGGTCGAGTCCGACGAGATCGATCCGGAATGCGCGGGTCTCCTTCATCTGTCGGCTGAGTATCTGGAGGTGCTGCAGGCCTGGGACCCGCGCGATCTGCCGCCGCGCCTTGCCGACCTCAGTGAGGACGAGGTCGCGGCATACGTTGAACGGCACTTCATGCTGCTGGGCGTTCCGGCCAGGCATATCGGACAGGCGACACGCCGACTGTCGGTCGCAGACCTCGACGTCGCGGAGCTGGTGCCGCCAAAGTCAGCACGTGAGCGGCGCGGTCAGGGGACTCGTGCCGGAACGAACAAGGCATCGATTAAGGGAGCAAGGCGATGAGTATGCCGCAGACGGACGAAACCGCCCGTGTCCGGGCAGCCCTTGCTTTGATTCCGGCAGAGGACTACGGCACGTGGGTCGACATGGCGTTTGCACTGAAGCACGGCTTGGGTGACGCGGGCTTCGAGATCTGGGACGAATGGAGTCGCACAGCCGGCAACTATGACGAGAGGGCTGCGCGCACGACCTGGTGCTCGGTGAAGGAGTCGGGCGGCAAGACGCTCGCTTCGCTCTTCTGGCTCGCGCGAGAGCATGGGTTTGACCTGAGACGCGGGCACTACCCGGACCGGCTGGCGACCGCGCTCGTGCCGTCTCCCGACGTGCTCGAACGTCGCAATCGGGAAGCGGCGCGCCAGCAGGCGCGACATGCCGCTGCTGCTCGTGAGGCGCAGGAAATCTGGCAATGGGCGCGACCTGTTGGGCCTGCGCATCCTTATCTCGTGCGCAAGGGTCTCGATTCCGTGCCGGCGCTGCGCGAACTGGAAGCGCCCGAACTGCGTGCGTTGCTGGGCTATGCCCCGGCGAGCGAAGGGCGACCGCTTTCTGGGCGCGTGCTGGTCGTGCCGGTCTGGATCGATCGTGCCATCTCGACGCTCGAGCTGATTGACGAAGCGGGCAACAAGTCGTCGCTGGCCGGGGGCGTCAAGAAAGGCGGGTACTGGATGGCTGGAGCTGCGCCCGTCGCCGACGGCCAGGCGACGCCGATCCTGATCGGCGAGGGCATGGCCACGATGCTCTCGGCGCATTGCGCAACGGGATGGGTAGCGCTGGCGGCGCTGTCGAGCGGCAATCTGCCGCCTGTCGCGGAATCCTTGCGAAAGCAGTTCCCGGACGCGGACATCGTCGTGCTGGGTGAGCTGGGGCCGGGTGAGATCAAGTCCAGACAGGCCGCGGACGCATCCCGCGCGCGCATGGTCTTGCCCGTATTCGCTGCCGACGCGCGAATTGACGACAAGGCGCCATCCGATTTCAACGACATGGCGGTGCTGTCCGGGTTTGCCCGTGTGGGCGAGCACCTGGGCGAAGTCGTGGGCCGCGATGTCATGCCGGTCGTTGAGCGTACCGGATTGCCAGCGGGCATGGTAAATGGCCGGTCAAACGGCAGGGAGTCGGATGAACCGATGGAGGACATGATGGGCAACGTGAAGGAAAAAATCGTCAATGCCGTAGACGACACGCCGCGTCGTCGCACGTTGAAGCGCGGCGCACCGAAGCCGACCACTCCGTCGGAAGCACCTGAGCCGGTGATGACATCGGCAGAGGCACAACCGACGGGGGACCGGTCTACGGCCGGCCCCGCGGGGGATACGCCGGCTGCTGAGCCGAGGCGCTTCGCGCCGACGCGTCCGCCAGTTGGCGAACCGTTGTTCGCCGTAGCGGAAGTGCCCAGTGAAGTAAGGGCGCTGGCCGAACATCGGTTCGGTTCGCCACTACGCATGGGGACACCGCGCGAGAACGGCGGCCCCTACCGCGGCGAGGTATTCAATACGGAGCACTACCTGATTCAGGAGGTGGCGACGCGCAGCGTCGTTTTCCATCCGAAGACGCAGATGGAATTCGTCTCGGAGCGGCTGCGGTGGATGGATGAGAACGCACGCTTGAACGGATCGGAACTGCAGGTCGGCTACGAAGGCGATCGGCCCAGGGTCTATCCGTGGGATCGCGCGCGTGACCTGCTCGACCGCACGGTGGGCTCGCTCAAGAAGTCCGCCCGTGAACTGAATTTCAGTCCGAACCTCGACGGGATGCTCGACCAGTTGCAGGCACGTTCATGGGCCCGGATACGCGAAGCACGTACAGCGGCGCTCGAGCAGTCGAAGGAGCGGTCGGTATCGCAGGATCCGCCTGGGCCGGATCGCTAGAGCAAAAGATGTGTTGCCTGGAAGCATGACCGATCAGAAAGGAGTTCCACCATGTCTGAAACCCTGTCGCCTGCCACGCCGCTCGTTAATGTGATCGAGCAGGATATTCTTGGACATTCGCCATCCGTTGAACACACCAAAGGTGATGGCGATACCAGTCGCCTCGACGCGGCGGCCATGGATGCTGTGTCGGCCCGGCGCTGGCGTGAGTTTGACGCGGCACGGGCGCGTCTGCGTGATCAGGCCATCCGGGACGATGCGGGTGTGTCACATCGGTCTGCATCCCGTGCAACCGGCGACGGGCCAACCGGACAGGAAGATCCCGCTGCTGTTCGCGCGCCGCTTGACCAGCCGCCGGAGCGCGTACGCAAACGCTACCTGCGGGCCGGTAACCAGTATTTCCTGAAGGATGCGCCGTATCAGCTCGCGTTCGAGGATATCGGACCGTACCTTGTCACCGAACACAACCGGCCGGACGTGGTGGAGTCGATGGTCGACATGGCGGCGTCGAAACCGTGGCGTCGTATTCGCGTGTCCGGCCACGAGGCGTTCCGCAGCCAAGTATGGCTGCAGGGATCGTTGATGGGCATCGAGGTCAGCGGGTATGAGCCAAAGGCCGCCGATCTGGCGCGTCTGGCCGATGCGCGGCAGGGGCGTCTGAATAACCGGATCGAAGCGGATGCGTCATTGCGTGCGGCCGGTTCGACGATAGATGTAGCAGAGCGCAGTCGTGCAACGTCTGCACCCGCGCCGGCCGCCGTACCGACGGGTGTGGACGATGGCGCCTCACCCGCAGCCCTGCGACGTGATGCTCAGCGGGTTGAGCCTCATGACGCGAAGCGACAGCCGGCAGCAGGCGATGAAGCCGATACACCGAGGCGATATACGGGCGAGCTGCGCGAGCACGGTGGTGCGCCGTATCAGAATAATCCTGCGCGCAGCGAGTCGTACTACGTCGTGTTCCGCGATGCGACAGGCGCGGATCACGTCGTCTGGGGTGTAGATCTCGAACGCGCGATGCGCGAATCGGGCGCGCAGCCCGGGCAGCAGGTCGCACTTGAAAACCTGGGGCGACGGCTCGTCACGGTCAAGGTACCGATCCTGAACGAGCACGGTGTAGTGGTCGGTGAAGACGAGCGTGATGTGCACCGGAACACTTGGCAGGTAGATGTGATGGGACGGGAGCGTACGGCGGCGCAATCTGTGTCAGAAGCCGAACGCGCAGCAGGAGCAGACGCGACACCTGCGGGCACGAATGCGCGCGAAAGCGGCCATGGGCTTCGACGGTCGAGTGTCTTCGATGAAGACAAGGTGCTGCATCTGGCTGTGCTCGCCAGCGCGATGCGGGAGCAGGGTTTCAGTGCGCGCTCGATCGGACGCGTGCAACGGCGTGCAGAAGCGCTGCTGGATGCGTTTGGTCGCGAGGGCATTCCCGTCCCGCGGCCGAAGGTCTTCGATCCGAAAGCGCCGTCGGAACGGGATCGTCGGACACGCACAGCGGTCGGACGTGCGTCTGCGCGAGATATCGAGCTTGAACTGGTGCACACGCCCGTCGAACCCTCGCCGGCGCGCTAGGAGCTGTTATGCGTGTACGCGAGCGCCTGTGTGTCGAACTTGGCAGTATGCGACGGGATTGGGATCGATGGTGTGTGCGCCGGGGCCTGACCGTTGGTGAGGGCGCGCGGCAACTGGTGGCTGCCGCGCTGCGTGCGGACGCTGGCAATGATGATCTGCAAATCGACGCGGATGTTCGCTGGACTGCTGTCGGCGATCCTCGCATCCGGATCGAAGTCAGGCTGACGGCTGCCGAACTCGAGGCTGTTGATTTGCGCGCGGAGGCGTCGGGCCTGACCGCTAACCGCTGGATCGTTGCGCTGATCCGTGCGCAGTTGACGCACGAACCCCAGCTTGGCGCGCGCGAGATGCGGCTGCTGTCGGATTCCAATCTGCAGCTTGCTTCGATCGGGAGATGGCTTGCACAACTTGCCCGCGGCGGCCACATACGAGATGGCGGACAGGACGGGAGCGGCGCCATCGAGGCTATTCGTGGGGCGATCGATGCGCATCTGCGCGTCGTGGCAGATGTGATGCGGGCGAACCTGGATCGATGGAGCCGGTGAGATGCCTTATCCGAAAGTCTACATCGATGCGATGCTTCTGAACTGGGGTGACCGGTTGTTTCAGGAGCCGTTCAGGCACGCGAGGGCGCAGCGCCTCTCGCAGGCGAGCTTGCGAGACGAGGCCGCGAGAATGCGCGAGCAGCTGGCGCGCACGCTTGGGCGCACGCCGGAGGTAATGATCAAGATCACGAACAAGGCATCGGGCGCGCAGGGCATCGGCGCGGTGCGCCGGCACCTTCGATATATCTCCCGAAACGGTCAGGTGGAGCTGGAAGACCAGAACGGGGATAGGATCGCGGGTGCAGAGGCCGTACGTGATCTCGTGCAGACCTGGCAATTCGGTGGATGGGGGATACCGGAAACGAGCGCCCGTCGCGAGGTATTCAACATTCTGCTGTCGATGCCGCCGGGTACGAACCGTCAGGCCGTGAGGGACGCGGCCCGGGATTTTGCGGCCGTTGAATTTGGGGATGGGCGTGCATATGTGTTTGCCGCACACGAGGATGAGGCGCATCCGCACGTTCACCTGAGCGTGCAGGTGCGTGGACCGGATGGCCGGCGTCTGAATCCGCGAAAGCAGGATCTGCGGCGTTGGCGCGAGCGGTTCGCCGAGCAGCTACGCGCGAACGGTGTGGAAGCCAACGCGACGCCCCGACGGGCGCGCGGCGAGACCCGACGATATCCGGCACAGGGCGTCAGGCATATGGTGGAGCGTGGCGAGATGCCGAAGTACTGGCGCGCCGTGGCGAGCGAAAAGCAACGCCAGGCTGGATGGCACGCTCACGGCAAGGCATTTGCAGTGTGGCGGGAGGTGGCGCGGACAATGGCCGCGTCCCCAGCCGGTGCAGACCGCGCGACGGCCGTCGGCATCGTGGAGTTCGTGCGTACCATGCCGGTCCAGCGGGACGCCCTCGTCCCCGACATGAGGCGGCATCCTGCGCCAATGCGCGAGCATCGGACGGCACCAGAGCCTAATGGTCGGCCGGACGCTCCCGATCCGAACATCGAACTCTAGCGCGGCCGAGAGGGTGTCACCGTTCTGATCGGCGAAGTGAGCGACGCGCGGCCCGGTGTCCTCATCCGCTCACCGCGTCGGGCGCTGTTGGCAGGTCTTAGGGGGCGCGTCTAGTGTGGCCGCGCACCCGCCATCGTGCGCTTGCGAAGACAACGTCGAAGTTGCGGGCGATGTGAAGGGTGTGCTGGCGTAAGACGGAGCGCGACCACACGAAGCATGCAGGCACGATTGTTATCGACGGCAGGCGGTTCACAGATCGATAAGCCATACGGGCACGCCCTTGTACGTCGCGAAGAGCAGGAAAATCAGGGCGATCGCGAGGAGCGGCAGGCCGTAGAGTGCCACCGGAAAAAACGTCACGAGCTGGAGAGACGAGCCGACGACGCCGTATAGGGTGTTTGTTGCGTGAACGTTTTCGTAGATCAGCCAGGCCGCTGCAGCGATACCCAGAGCCATCAGGGCAAGTCCTTCTGACGGCGGCGCGTTATGGAGTGCGGCCGTCGCCCACGCATAGTATCCCCACCACAGGAAATTGATCGCGATGGCGGCGAGCCAGAATCCTCGCGCAGTAAAAAAGCTGTGGCCGAAACGAACCCGGCAGTGGCGACCACATAGCCGGATTGCCTTGGCCGTACCGAAAAGAATGCCAGCTACGACCGCAAGTTTCAGCAGAGTCATATGACGTCCTCCCGCGAAACGTGGCTGCTCAGGTTTCGAGAAAAACACACAGCCTCAATATCCCATTCATGCAATATAGACGCCGCTCTAGCGAATGCCATGAGTGGTTAGAAAAGCTGACTCATGGTTAGCGTGCCGCTCGTCTACCACGAGCGCAGTTGTTGTTGTATCAGTGCGATGTCGATACATAGCGTGCCGATGCTCAGCACTTTCGCTGTGTCCTTCTGCAGCGCGCGTTCGTATAGCTCCAGAAACAATGGGCACCAGTTTTCACCGCGATCCGGAAATGGCCAGGCCGTCCGCGTACCGTTACCATTTGCATCGCTCTCACGAAGGGTCGCGGGAAGGATCGGGATGTCGATTCGTGTCACCACGCGATGGCGCCCGGGAGCCAAATCAGGATGATCCTTCCGCAGCAGGAACAGTACTGTAGCGATCAATTCCACGTCTTCATCCAGCCGCGCAGTATTACGGGTCTGGGCGGTAGCAAGACCATACGCCGCGACCATTTCGCTGCTGCGGCGAGAAATCCACTGTTCTGCCTGCGCCAGCTCGTCGTTGAGCAGGCGCAGGCGGTTGCAGTCCCGTTCGCTGAGGTCAATACCGAGGTCGGTCGGCAGTCGCTTGTCCGGCATCGTTCACTTCCTGCGTTTCCGGGCGCTGAGCGCCGGCCCGTAACCATGCAGCAACCGTCCTGAAGTAGCACGTGTCCGAGGTTGCCGCGACAGGGTGCTTCAAGAAACCTTCCAGTTGCACGTAGACACTACGATAATCGTAGTATCTAAGCAGACGCTTTGCAACGATATTCGTAGCTTCGTACATAACGAGCTACCAGTGAATGTCTGTGGCGTCATCTTCGATTTTTGGAACGCGACTGAAGGAGGCTCGCCTGGAGGCCGGGCTATCGCAGAAGCGACTCGGAATCGAGGCTGGCCTGGATCCATTCGTCGCGAGCACCCGCATTAACCGCTATGAACTGGGTGTCCATAAGGTTGACCACACATTCGCAAGTCGTCTCGCCACCGTGCTCAAAGTGCCGGTGGCCTTTCTGTATGCTGAAGACTCTGACCTGGCTCAACTGATTCTGATTTTTGGCAGGTTATCAAAGCGAAAGCGAGCCGACCTTTTGCAGAATGCGCGCAGTCTGGAGGCCGGGTCATAGCGCAGTATTCGACGGCAATCGACATGATATACCGTGTCAACGCTCTGATTGCATTACGTTTTCTGATTCTCGACGTCGCCCTGCCTGACACTAACGTCTTGAGCTTCGACGTAGGCCTGGTTCAGATCATCTTACGATTAGAAGACACCGACACCGCGCAGTGGTTCTCGGACAAGGTCGGTGAAACCGCGACCAACGTCTTTTATCGAGAAGCTCATCGTCTACGGAAGCAGCCAACTATGCTGGTCGTTCGCGACCCACTCAATAACAGCGACTACGGGGCGGTCGGCATGGGGCTGGCTGTGATCGAACGCTATGTCCGAGGACCTGATTGGCGACGGATGAACGTCATGCACAGTTGGAAATCCGGTGCGGGAGCCCAAAACCGGCGATAGCCAATCCTGCCATCCCTTGTTTTCTGTGCATTTTTTGTGGTCCAGAGTAAACGCAGTGCGCAGAGGTTTCTGCCTTCGAGTAAACGGCCGATCGTGCCGTGGAGAACGGTGTGCGCTTTCCTTGCTATGACGATGCGACGTGGGGTTGTGTCTGAGTCAACGCATTGCGTAAATCGATGTGTTAAGGGATGCGCGACCAGTGCGTCATGAACTGCGAACCAGTGGCGAACCCAATGTGTGAAGTGTGCGCGCTGCCGTGCGTTGGGTGCTCACAAAAATGCGAATGGTTTGCTGGGTATCTGTGCTGATCGATGCGCTTCGCGAGGCGCATGAAAATCCAAAACGAGAGAGAGTGTGCTGGGAGCCTATGCAACGCTCGGAACGAGTGAAAGCATGTGGACGGTGCGATTCAAGCGGTGCGCTATGAGGCGAGCATCGAACGCGCAGACGAGAGCGAAACACCATGAGCAGTTCCCGGCTAGGCGTGTACAGTCTGCGTGCCTGCATGTGACACAACCGAAACCACAATCCGGCGTCAAGGTGATGGTCTCCGGAGTGAGCGGCAAGCGCTACCCCGGCGCATCCTAGATGCGTTGGTGAAGCGTGTCGCGTGCGCACCACATACGCAAAAAAGTGCGTTGTTCTCCTACATTCCCTTCGCTGCCGGTGTGTTCCTGCGCGGGCAAGTCGTGCGCAAAAACCGCGTTGACGCGTGCTCAGGACGTGCGCACGATGGTGTCACAGCGATGCGTAGCCGATGTTCAGGAGAGTAACGATGCCTGTTGCGAAGGTCTATACGAAGTCGCAATGGGAGGCGTTTGGTCGCGCACTCGATGCGCTGCCGGAGAAGCCGGATACCGAACGTGGCGTGACGGTGCGCGATGCGATGAAGGACATGCGTGTGCGGGTGCGGACTGCGCAGGCGAAGGGCTATACGCTGGAGCAAATCGCGGAGCAGGCGCAGCAGCAAGGACTCGACATCACGGCTGGGACGATTCGCTATGCACTGCGCTCGACCGGGAAAGGCGGTAGCGCAGGTGGTGTTGTGCGGTCAGCATCAGGTGCACGCGCGCCCGGTGCTGAGAAGATGTTCACGGCGCAATCGCGCGCGCAGGATGCGACGTCTCAGACAAAGCACGGTCGCAAGGATGGGGGAAAGACGGAAGCCAGACCGCAATCCGGACCAATGCAGGGTGCACTCGGATTCGCGATCCGGCCCGACACCGACGATCTGTAGAGGAGTCGCGATGGATACGGCAGTCAATCCCATCTATCTCGTGGGCGGCGGCAAGGGCGGCGTTGGCAAGAGCCTCGTCGCGCTCGCGCTGGTCGATCATCTGCAGCGGCGCGGCGTCCAGCCCGTGCTGGTTGAGAATGACACGGCAAACCCTGACGTGATGAAGGCCGTGCAGGGCGAGATTGATTGCGCCGCGTTCGATCTGGACGAGGCGGACGGGTGGATCAATTTCGTGAACTATTGCGACGAGCATCGCGACGCGGTTGTGGTGGTCAGCACGGCAGCCCGCAACCAGGATGGCGTTGCCCGCTACGGCGCGACGCTGGCCAGCACGCTGGGCGAGCTTGGCAGACGGCTCGTCGTGTTCTGGGTGATCAACCGGCAGCGCGATAGTCTGGAACTGCTGCGTCAGTTCGGTGAAACCTTCCCGGACGCGATGACGCATGTTGTGCGCAATGGCCACTACGGCACACCGGACAGGTTCGTGCTGTATCAGGACTCAAAGATCCGCAAGAGTGTCGAGGCGAAGGGCAAGTCGCTCGACTTTCCCGAACTCGCGGATCGCGTGGCGGACGATCTGCGTAGTCAGCGCTTGTCGGTGCGCAAGGCGGCGGAGTCGCTACCCATCGGGCAGCGCGCGGAACTGCTGCGCTGGCGGGCGCTCTATGACGCGATGTTCGCCGGGGTGACGGGCAATGCCTGAGCGGCGGGCGCGGCGCGGACGTCCTGTCGATCCTCTCGCCCGGCTCTTTTATGACGTCACCGGGGAGAAGCCGGACGACGCGAGCCTGCTGCGTATGCGCCGGGTGTCAGTCGCCCTGAATCTGCGCGACAACGATGCGCTGTGGTCGGTGCTGGCGGTGCTCGAATACTATGCGCGGCTTTACGAAGCGATGCCGGAGCGCATCGAGCGGGTAGGCAACGGTAAACTCGACGCGGTGCGGGAGGAGGCACGTGAGGCGACGGACGCGTTAATGGCGCAGCACCGCGACGCGCTCGCGCGCTGCAAGGCGACCATCGAACTCGCGGAACGCATGGCCGTTGAACACGAGGCGAGGTATCGCGCGAAGCTCGCAGCACTGAATGAACAGGCGTTGGTCACGCAGGTGGGGCGCGCCGCTGACCAGATTGCGCGCATCGCGGGAAACCGGGTAGTGGGCACGGTAGCCGTCGCGTTGCGTGAGCATCGGCAGCAGCTCGACGCAGCGGTAGCTCTGTTTGAGCGGGAGATGAGCGCGGCAGCGGCGCGTGCCGCGAAGGTTGACCAGATAGCCGCGAGACGGATGACGAAGGTGTTCCGCGCGCTGGTGGGCGGGGCGCTGATCGTGATTCTACTCGCGGCGATAGTGGGTGCGCTGGCGGGCCGCTACTCCGGTAGTCATACGGTGCGGGCAGAGAGTTTGCCGTCTGCCCGCACGGGTCATACCTCCTTGATGTCGCCATTTACGAACGCGAGCGCATCATGAAGCACGCGCGAGTCCGGCAGCGGTCGGGAGGGGCCACGGCGGCTGCGTGCCGGCTGTGGCGGGAGACGCGGCCACATCGCAAACCGTGTTGCTGATGCCACCGTGATCGCTCTCGGGCTCGCCGGCACTGCCGTCGTCCTGCGCGTCGTCGGAACCGTTGCCGGTGTCCGGGTCGTGTTCATCCGCCCCGGCGTTCCCATCCTCGTCGTCGTGAGCTTCCCATGACGGCGTGACCGGGATTTCCGTATCGGTGAGGATTTCCGGGAGCCACGTGACCTTGGCCAGCCGCAGTTCGGCGGCGGCAGCGGCGTCGGCCTTCTTCATCTTCCCGAGGTCGGCGGCAACCTTTGGCGAAACGGCTGCGGACACGACTTCCCCGATGCGCGCCTTGCTGACATGATCGAAATACGTGGCGCGGGTCGGCGTCCAGTATCGGGTCATGTCCAGGTTCAGCGCGCCCGCGAGCGCGCTGATCGCCTGGGGCTTTTCTTCGCCGACGATGCCGTCGAGCAGGGTGCCGGTGCAGAAGGCGAGCAGATCGAGCAGCGTCGTGCCGGGATCCTGCTTCGCGAGCCACGGCAGCAGGTCGGTGCGTTTCGCGGGCAATTCGGCGGTCCATCGGGCGCGTTGTGTCTCGACGGCGTTCCATGCAGCACTGGTGGGCAGATCGTCCGCCGCGCGTAGCAGGCTGTCGTGATTGTTGTCGCCAGACAGCGCCAGATAGTCGCGCGCGGACGCGTAGCCGTAGTGCTCGGGCAGCGCCTGCGGAACGAGATGCCGCAACAGGGCGGCGAGCGCGACGGCGGGCTGCGCGACCATTTCGGCGTGGATAGCGACGGTGCGGTGCGCGGTGAGTCGCTGGCAGAGTTTCGCGCTGTGGACTGGCTTGATCTTCGTAACAGGACAGTCTGCCGGGTCCGCCGCTTCCGCCTGCGGCGTGCCGGTGACGGTCGCACCCGCCGCGTCCAGCGCCGCACTGTTCTCGCGCCGCACGAGACCGCGCTCGATGAGCAGTTTTCCCTGCGGATCGATGATCACGAACGCGCCCGCCTCGGCCATTTGCTCTGTATCCCACACCAGGGTGCGGCTTTCGAATGCGGCTATCTCAGCGTTAACCTGTCCGATTTCGGCATCGAGGCGGTCCGCTTCCTCGTAGGCATTTTCATCGTCCTCGGACAGCGCTTCGAGCTTCCCGACCAGGTCGTTCTGCTGTGCGGTGAGCGCATCCATCTCGCGCTGCTCGTCGTCCGTAAAGGGGCGCTGGATCGGGCGCAGCTTGCCGTAGCGGTTAAGCTCCAGCACGTCGCGCTCGACGCGGGTTTCTGTCCAGCCCCAACCCTCGGCGCGCACTTCTTCTGCTGCTACGTCGAGTTTCTGCGCGACGAGACGCTGTAGCAGTTCGGCATCGGCGATGTAGCCCGCATTCCCGTCGTCACTGAAGAGGTCACGGCGTACATATCCGCCTGCCGCCTCGTAGGTGTCAAGGCCAATGAAGCGTACAAGGCGGCTGCGGCTCGCGTCGATTTCGGCCCGCGTAATGGCTTGCCGCAGATAGTTGGGCTGGCGTTGCCACTCGTTTGCATCGAACCAGACGTGTTCCTGCGTTTCGTGGTTGTCCGCGAGGGCGATTGCAGCAAGCTGGTCAAGCGTGATCGCGTCCTCGCGCAAAAGGGCCAACAGCCTTGGGGATATGCTGGCGAGCTTCATGCGCCGTCTGACGGTGAGGGGCGAGGCGGAAAAGAGCGCGGCGATGTAATCGACGCTTCGCCCTTCCTCGGCTAGCATCCGGTATGCGCGCAGCACGTCGAAGGGATCGAGTCCTTCGCGCTCGGTATTTTCGATCAGGGAAACGGCGAGGGCCTCGCCTTCGCTGACGATCCGTACGGGGACCGGGTAGTCGGCATTGATGTCTTTCTGTTCGAACAGGAGGTCGAGGGCAGCCTCGCGGCGCTGACCGGCGCACACGCCGTATTTGCGCTGTCTGCCGCGCGATCCCTTTATCTCGTGGACGACAAGGTTTTGCAGCAGACCCTTCGCCCGGATATTGGCGGCAAGGCCAGGAATGCCCGACAGGGGTTTCGTGCGCGCATTAAGTGGCGAAGGCCGCAGGGTGGAATACCGGACGGTCACGATGGGCTGCTCGTTACCGAAGTGGGATTCGAGCACGGCCACGGGTTCGGCGGTATCTATCGTCAAGGTTTCGGATTGGGCTTGCATGACTGACTCCAGAATGTAGAAAAGAAAGTTCCGGGCCGGGCACTATCGGATTTCATCAGGACTCGACCCGAAGAGGAGTCCTGATGGATGTTGAGTGGAAGCGGATTTCTCGCCCCTGTCGCGGCTATGCCTTCATCTGGCGCATTGCATCCGCGAGCATCCAGAGGGCGCGGTTGAGCTTTACGTTTTGGTCAATGCCGGTGATGGGGCGGGTGGACATCGAGCGACCCGTGCGCGAACGTCCATGCAGGCCGCCCTTGGTGAGGTTCTCCTGGACGCGGTTGAAGACGGTCCAGAGGTCGTCGCGACGATCCTCGAAGCGGCGCGGGGTAAGTAGCTGGCTGTCGGTGACAGGGGCCGGTGCCTCTGAGTCGGTCGGGTCGTAGCGCAGCGCCAGTGCGGAGCGGGCGAACGCGTGCTGTTCGTCGCGGTCGAGCGTGACGGCACGCATGCCTTCCTTCTGCTCGCGGATCAGGTCGAAGCCGTCGAGCACGTCGAATGCGCCGCTGATTACGTTCTGAACGATGTTGCCCTTGTGCGGGACGCGGATATCGGCGACGTTGTCGCCCGCTACCATGCCGTTCTGGCAGACGAAGCGCAGCATGCCCGCGAGCATCTGGTAACTGCTGGTGCCATCGTTACGCGCAAGAGAAAAACAATGGACATCCGCTGTGGCCTTGAAAATACCGGAGTCAACTGTCGGCCAGGTGTCCATCTGATTGGATGGTAAAAGTGGACAGAATGGCCGTCGGAGTGTCCATCTCAATCTAGCTCGAATGCAAGGGCAGGACGCTACCGCCACGCAGCGCGGCCAGTTCTTTGCGCAGGCTGAATACCTGTCGCAGTAGTGCGAGCTCCCGGGCCAGCGACTCGTCAAGCTGTGCCTGCAAATCCTTTGCGTCGCCTTTCGCGCGGTTCAGACGATCGTTCAGTTCAAGCTTAGGTCGCTCGGCTACGGCGTTGGCCGCGTCGATCGCTTCGATCAGTTCAGCGAACTGCGGGCGTGACTTCTTGATGCAGCCCTTCTTGCGGCCAGCCTCGATCGCCACAGTGTCGTTGTTGATACGCGCACCCTTGCGCTTCTTCAGCCGCTCAAGGGCGGCGTAGTAGTCGGCCATCGTTTCGCTCATGTTACCTCCGGTTTGATCAGTCTCTCCTGCGCATCAAGCAGTCGTTGCAGCGTCCGGACCTCGATACGATATTCGACGCTCGCATCGTCGACAGCGCGCAGCTTCCCGACCGTAACCTGCTGCGCCTTGATCACGCGCTGAAGCTTCGACGGCACGACCACGAGGTTACGGCAGTTCGACTCAAGACAATCCAGACGCATCCAGTCGAGCGGTGTCGACTTGCACGGTTCGATGCTGGCACAGCCGCCCAGCACCGTCTCGCGGTACGCCAGCTCGCCCTTCCTGAACATCCTCACCGTCTGGTCGCGCGAATAAACCGACACGGGCGAGGCCTGCACGGCACGGCTCTGCGTCCACGCTGCGTGCCCGCCGAACAGCCGCTCGTCGGAGAACAGCACCTGCTGGGCGTATGCAAGGTATTCGGACAGGCTCTGTGTCTCAACCCATTCCTTCGCGAAGTGGGTCCTGTCGATGTCGATGAAGCCCTTCGCGAACGCCGAGCCGCGGGCGTAGTACATGCTCATTTCCTGCGTGATGTGCTGCAACTGACGCTTGAGCGTCGGCAGTGTCACGAGTCCGCTCCGATGCGCGTAGAGGGCCAGGGTCCGGCGAAGCTGGTGGCGCGTGAACGGCCACTGCTGCCCGGGCGCGTACTTCGGTTCGTCTTCCCACGCGCGGTGCATGTCGACACGCTTCAGTTCGGCAATGTCCTCGACCGTGATCGTCGGGAAGACGCGCTCACGAAACGCTTCGACATCGAGATGCAGGGTACTCGCCCCACGGTTTGCCACGTACCCATAACGCAGACCCATCCGGCAGAACAGCAGGTGTGACCCGTCCGTTGATTCGGCGTAGCTCGGTGCGCCGTGCGCACGGTGAGCCTCGCCCGACAGCCGCTGCGCAAGCCGGACGGCACGAGCGGCGAGCGGGCTGGTCACCCAGCGCGCGCGCCTGGGACGACCACCCGACAGCTTGGTTGTGACGCCCTCGATGGTGTAGTGCGTCACGCCATCCAGACGGGTCTCGCTCAGGCAGTCGTACGGCAGGTTCTCCGCTTCCCTCGCGCGCATGCCGGTGAATGCCAGGATGACAAGCTGGCATAGCGCGCGGATCGACGCCACAAGCGACGACACGACGTAAGGGGAGTCTTTGCACCCGAAGTGCACAGCATTCGTTGCGACCGCTGCAGAGACGTCTGGATTCTCGCCGGCGTACACGCGTGCGAGGTAATCCGACAGGATGTCAGCGACGTCCTCAGCGACGCCGAGGTCATGCTCACAGGTCGACAGGAAGTGCTGATAGATCCGCGTCGGGATGACAGGGTATTGTGCGTATTCAGCGCGTTGCGCGAAGCGATCGAGCAGAGGCTTATGTAGTTGGGCCAGCGGCACACACAGTCCGGTGGTCCCGACGCCCAGACGGTGAAGCTGCACCAGAATTGAATGAAGGCGTTGGGCCTTCCTTTCCATCCCCGCTTGTGCCACATAGTCCAGAACAATGGGGACATTGGACAGCCCCTCGTAGAGCGTAAGCTGCCGTTCGGCGGCAAAGAATGCGAATTCCCTCAGATAAACCGAACGAGCCTGAAGCGTACTGGACGCCGGTACCATATCGGTTGCTTCATGCATCAGAAAGTACATGATCTGCTTCCACTGACGCGTGGTCGCCTCTGAAAGAGCACGGGTCACGCCGTCAGGCAGGTGGCCCCTAAAATGGAGGCCGGTGCTGCGCGGCCCAATCGCGTATGCGCCGATGTCCCAGGCGTCGTCACCAAACAGCGAAACGGCATTCCCAGCCTTGTCGCGCGTGACGACCGTATCATCCTCGATCCGATACCAGTCGGGGCGCTCTGCGATCGGCGTGATCAGCGTGTTGTTCATGCCACTCCCAGTTCGTAAAGCTGGTCGAGCTTGGCCGACCAGAACGCGTCCAGATTCCCTTCGATATCAACGTCGTGCTCGATCTGATCGACCAGCGCGGCGTCGCGCTTGCGCAGCTCATCCAGCAGGAAGTCAACGCGCCGCAGCACGGCGCCGAACGATGTGTCGTACTGCTCGATCGAGTCAGCACGCCCGCTCACGAGCCTGACGCAGTGACGGCAGCCCAGCAGCTTGCGGATGTCGGCGGCGTCGGCGTGCACGCGGTACTGGTCGCAGAAGAGACATCCTTCGGTCGAGCGGCAGTCAGGCTGTACGGTGACTGAAGCTGCGATCGGCGCAGGTTTGTGGAACTCGATGCAGACGCCCACCGCGCTCCTGATGCTGCCCGCCGGGTCGTTGCCGGGCTTCAGCACGGTCTTCTCGACCGAAGCGAGGAACGCGCCCATCTCGGCCTTGTGCGCGGCGTCTGTGCCGTTCGAGTATGAGCGCAGCGCCGTGGCCAAGGAGTGGCCCATCAGTCTGGCTGCGACGACAGGGTCGTGGTTGCTCACCGCCCAATCCTGCTTCGCCGCACGCCACTGACGTGCGGTAATGCGCGGTAGCACGATCCCGAGCGTATCGAGTCGACTGTAAAGCTGAGCCAGAAATTGAGTTGGGAGACCCATTGGCCGTCGTCGCTTTGCGTAATGCCCGGCTAGAATGAACAACGCGTCGCAGTCCGCGTTCTGCACCAGATACTCTCGCAACGCCAGATACGTCTTGAGCTTCGGCATGAAGCCCAGCGAGACGGTGAACGTCACCCCCTTCCCGCCTGCACGGTACTTGATCTCGCGAAACGTCTGACGTACAACTGACGTATCCTGCAGGCTCGCGACAAGCTCCGGGCTCCACTTCATGGCCAGCAGTTGCGCGAGGTTGACGCCCGTTTCGGCCAGGAACAGCGCGGCGAAGCAAAGGGTCGCCATTGAAGCGTGCGAGCGACGGATCGCTGATTGCGCATCCTCGTTCGCAGCCCTAAGATGTTTAGCCGCAAACGAGGCGATCATCCACGCACGCGCACGAGGATCTTTAGCGCCTGCCGCAGCCATGTGCGTCGCGATTTCTTCCCGCGTGCGCAGCTCCCCGGTCTCCAGGTTCCAGCCAAGCAGGTGGCCGTGCAAGTTGTCGTCTTCACGACGGTGGTGTCTGTGCGGAACTAGGCAAAGACTCTCGCCACGCGCCGTGCTTACGCGCACCGGGTACGACTTGAAGTCGAGCACCAGGGTGCTGATGCCGGTGAAGAGCGCGTCAGCCCACGCGAGCAGGGCGGCTTGTGCCTCGGTGTCAGGCACAGCAGTCGGCACAGAGGCATCCAGTTGGCGGCGCAGCACCCTCGCGTCGGTGCAGAAGTCGTCGTTTCCGAAAAACTCACGGAGCATCGACAACAGATTACGCTGATCGTGGCCGACGGAATTGCGGTTCAGATTGCCCAGCGAAACCTGTTCGCGTTTCTCGCGGAAGTAGCGATGAACTGCCTCCGCCGTAGCCTTCTCGTCACAAAGCACCTGATGCAAGCCCTGTCTGTCGGCCCAATTGACGAAATCAAGCACGACGCGCAGCGCTATCGAGATCGTTGCCGGACGCATCGCGCCAAGGGCCATACGCCCGGAAAGCTGCGTCACCAGCAGGCGTACGACCCTGACGCGTTCGATGCTGAAGCTCAGGATATCGAAAGTTCGTCGCGCGCGGTGCGAGCTTGACGTGTCACGCCTCAGGTAGCAGATCTGCCCGATATCGGAACGGCTGCTCATGCCTTCCCACTTGAGCAGCGCTCGCTCGGGGTGCAGCAGCATTGTGCCCTCCGCGAGCGGCATGTGCACTTCGTCGTAAAGGCGGTTCATACTGTCACCGCAGTGTCGAGGGTGCGTGTGACCAGCGTCGACAGGTGCGCACCCCAGCCATCCTGAACAGCATCGAACAGCTTACGATTCTCGCGGTAAGCGAGGTAGCGCTCGGTCGTAGATGGTTGTACGTGCCACATCAACTGTCGCAACTGATCGAGCGCCCGCGTGTAGCTCGTCTTGCTCGCTGTCATCGCGTCGACCGTATTGAGCCCAAAGGTCGCTCGCAGGTCGTGGTAGCTGAACTCATACCTGGGGTTGCCGAGCTGCACGCGCATCATGGGCAACAGTTCGTCCCTGATGAACTGGCGAACGGCCTGCCCGGTCTTGACATGGCGGCGCACCTGCGGGCCGGTGCTGAGCGGGCCACGCGACCCGCGGTCCTCGTAGAGCGGCGCACCGCGATGGCTTAGAAAGAGCGGCTGGTCGAAGTGATCGCCGCCGTCTGCCAGTTGGCGACGCTTGCGAGCTCGATCGCTGTGCACATAGATGTAGAGCCGCTCGTAGAAACCGCGCGGCAGGTGCAACACGCCCTTGACATCGCCCTTCGTGTCGATACCTGTACCTGGCCCGCAGGCGAGACGTATGTCGCCGCCGTGAAACTCGCCCGGCTTGCGCATTACGTGTTTCGCACGCACGGTCAGTACCGTCTGGATGCGAGCGCCAGTCAACAGCGCGAACAGATGAACGAGCGTCATCTCGGAATTGCCGAGAGTGGCTAACGATTCGAGCAGCACCGACTGCTCGGATGAGGGGAGCGGGCGCAGGCGACCGCCGTCCTGGATGTGATCGTCCCACGGGTCATCTGCGCGCCGGCCACTGATCGACAGGTCGGTGGTCTTGACCTCGATCGTGCTGCTGAAGCCCTTCTGGTCCCTGAACTCGATGAAACGGCCAGATTCGACCCACGGCGCGTTCGCAGGCTTGAAGCCCGCTTCTGCCATGAGCCAGCGATAGAAGCGCACCACGGCGCCCATACGGCGCCTGGCAACACCCGGAGAAAGTTCGCCAGCCTGCACGGCCAGCCTGATCGAGGCGCTGTAGCGGTAGGTTGGGCGTTGCCGCTTGTTCGCGGGGAACGTCAGCCAGTCGACGCCTTCGTCATCCAGGTAACGACGGAATGCCACCAGGTCGTCAGCGATGCTGGCGAACGTCAGCATGTTGGGCGAGGACTTCGACTCCATCATATCGATGAGCCAGAGGTTCGCCTCAGCCCACGGCGCACCGTCCGCGAGCCGGACAACGGGAAAGAGAGGGAAGCTACCTGCGATCCACCGCGGACGGGCGTCGCGCCGCTTGCCGGTGTCGGGGTCTGCGAGCGGGACCGTGTGATAGATGGTGCCGCCCTTGGGCATGGTGATGCTGATCGCCGCCGCACCTGGAGTGTCGCGGTTAGCGACCTCGGTCAGTGCCAGTTGCCGGATGGTGGTTCGTCTTGCCGTCATCGCCGAGATCCTCGTGCCGTGTTCGTGTTGATGGCCGTTTTAAAGCAACCTGAGAGTATCGGGAAATCGCTCTTGGCTTGCGCATACATCGTGCGAGTTCAGCAGCACGATTTCGTTGGCTTCCTCGCCGGTAATCTGGTCAGCGTGACGAAGCCGAAGCATGTGTTTCGTGTACTCGCGACGGTCGTCGTGCCGCACGCGCGTCTGGCAGACCATGAAAGGCTGGAAACCTTCATTACGCAGACCGCGCAGCACGTCGATGGTCGGAATGTAGGTGTAGCGTTCGGAGCGGCTTTCGTGCTTGCTGTCCGCGAAGATGGACGGGGCAATGCGGCGAATCTGATCGTCCGACAGGGGCGAGTCAGCGCGCAGCGTCGGGGAGCCGTAACGGAAAGAAGAAGCGAGTTGCATGGCGATCTCCAGAGTCAAGGTTGAGGACCTGAACCGGGCGAGGGGATGTGACTTGCCGTTGCGGCTGAACACCTCCCGGTGGAACTCGGGGTAGGCCTTGCTGCCGCCAAGCTCCCGGGTTTCCGCCCGTGCGACTTGAGGAGCCGATAGCGGACAGACGTCAAGGAAATAGGCGAGGGAGGGGTGCGGGCAACACGGTCCCTCGCCCCTTGACGTCTGTCCGCTATCGGCTACGGTCGCGGGTCGAGGGCGGAAACCTGGGATCCGGATGCATGTCGGGCCTCGGGTTGACCGGGCAGGGGGGCGCGCAGAAGGCGCGGCTGCGTGGCCATGCCGGCCACGCCTAACTGGAAGATGCGCGGGGTTGACTGCTGCGCCAGGGGTTGATGCCCGACAGGCGCGAGACACGGGACGCGGCTCGACGCACACCGCGAAAGCCCGGTCCTGGTCCGTAAGCATCGGGAGGCGCCCAGTCGCTAAGGGTAGCTTTGATCCGACCGCTCTCGATGGGAGAGCTCGGCGGCGGAGACGAACGTCTGATTGAAGATGAAGAAAGAGCGGCGACTTCCGGTGGTTCCTGGTGCGTCACGTTCGCCGTACAATCACTCCGCCTAAACTGCAATCACCAACAGGGCTGCGCATAGGTCCATGGCGTGCACACGAGCGGCCACTAACATGAAGCGACGGTAGGGACCACGGGGGAGAATGAATGCATCTGCAGAAGCTTGGCATCAGGAATTTTCGTAGGTTGCGCGACGTTGTCATCGATCTCGCACCGGATATCTCCATATTCGTTGGCGCCAACAATAGCGGAAAGACCTCTGCCGGCCATGCCCTTCAGCTCTTTACCGGGAAGGGCAGATTCACTCTCCATGATTTCAGTGCCGAGCTGTGGCCGCAATTTGTGGCTTTCGGAGAGGGTGTGGCCGGCGCAACACTTCCAACGATGTCGATCGATATCTGGCTACATATCGACGGGACTGATATTCACAGGGTGATTGACCTCCTGCCTAGCCTGGCTTGGCAGGGAGCGCTCGTGGGTATGCGTATCGCATACGTGCCAATCGATCCGGAGGCGACGAAGGCAAGGTACACGGAGATGCGGAGGCGAGCGCTGGCTGCTGTTGCACGTGAAGACGGCCAAGCGGCTGCTTTCGATCCGGCACCCAGGAATATGCACGATTTTCTTCGCGAGGATCTGAACAAAGAATACGAGCTTCGCTACTATGTGCTCGATCCGGCGCGTTTTGCGGCTGACATGACCGCCGACGCGGACTATGTGCCGGTTGCTCTGATGCCAAGCGAGAGTCGCAGCGGACGGGAGATACTGAATTCGTTGATCCGGGTCGACTTCCTGCATGCACAGCGTCACTTGTCCGACAGTCCAGGCGGCGCGCGAGCCGAGGATCTGTCTCGCGTCCTAAGCCGCTTTTACGAGCGTAATCTTGAGCAAAAGGAGGACGACCTGGATGTGCTCAGGGCGCTCGCCAATTCGGAGGCAATGCTCAATGACCACCTCGAACGGGTCTTTGAGCCAACCCTGAGAAGCCTCGCAACACTTGGCTACCCAGGTCTTAGTAACCCCCGCTTGATGATACGGTCTGCGCTGGATCCGGCCGCCATTATGAGCGACCGAGGCGCGCGCGTTCACTACGCGCTTGGTGATGCCGAAGAGCAAGGCATCGATCCGCCGACGTTGCCCGATCACTATAACGGCTTGGGGTTCAAGAATCTCATTTTCATGGTTGTGGAGTTGCTAGACCTGCATGCTCAATGGCTTGCTATTACCGATGGCCGCCCACTGCTCCATCTGGTTTTTATCGAGGAACCTGAAGCGCATCTGCATGCACAGCTTCAACAGGCTTTCATCAGGAAAGTTCTCGATATTCTTCAACTCCAGGGCGAGGATCAGCGGCATTGCAGTAGTCAGGTCGTGGTCACGACACACTCCTCGCACATTTTGTACGAACGAGGGTTCCGCCCGATTAGATATTTTCGGCGAAGTCAAACTGGTAATCGATCGGAGATACTAAGTTTGTCGTCATTTTATGACCGGACGCCGGAGGGAGAACGAAACTTCCTCGAACGCTATCTCAAGCTTACGCATTGCGACCTGTTCTTTGCTGACGCCGCGGTACTTGTTGAAGGCAACGTCGAACGACTGCTGCTTCCGCAGATGATCGAGATCGCCGCGCCAAAACTCCGGTCGACATATTTAAGCATTCTCGAGGTCGGTGGCGCATTCGGGCACAGATTCAAGCCGTTGATAGAATTCCTTGGGCTCACAGCGTTAATTGTCACCGACCTCGATAGCGTCGTCGGTCCGCCAGTCCCTGATGTCGTGGCCGGCGATCCTATTGAAGCCGCGTTACCGGTGGTTGCTGATGAGGTAGACAATGAGGCACGGCCGCCGGAGGAAAATGATGCGGACGACGAAGACGAAGACGAGGAGGGAGCTGGAAGAAGAGCAGGAAAGGCTTGCCTACCAGAGCTCGCAGGCGCCGTCACATCCAATCAGATGCTGATCCAATGGTTGCCCAGGCGTCGGACCATCGCGGACCTTTTCGCGGTAACGCCGGAGGAGAAGATTCAGCCGAGAGGAGGCGAAGGAACGGCATTGGTTCGCGTCGCCTATCAATACCGCACAGCGGTTACCTGGCGTGAGGAAACCCTTCAACTGGCCGGGCGGACGCTGGAAGAGGCCTTCGCGCTTGAGAATCTTCCGTGGTGCCAGGCGAATGAACAGCGGGATCTGGGTCTACGAATACCGGGCGCTGCAGGGAAGGATTTGAGTACGCTCGTCGAACGTGTTCATAAGCGCGTCAAGGGCAGTAGCTTCAAAAAAACCGACTTCGCACTGGGTTTGTTGGGCCACCAACCGGACGCGTGGCGGGTGCCCACATACATCGCTGAAGGACTTGTTTGGCTGGAAGGCGAGATCACCCCTCAGGAGCAACCTGAGGAGCCGGGAGGGTTGCACGTAGAGGAAGCGCGATGACCAGTCGCATCGGGTCTCCCGACACGCCGGCAGACATCGAGGTCCGCGAATGTCTCGATGAACAGCCTGCTCGATCCTTCGTCATGGTGGCCGGTGCCGGGTCGGGCAAGACGACCTCGCTAGTCAAGGCGCTGCAACACCTCGCTGTGTCGCGTGGTGCGATGCTTCGTCGGGCAGGTCAGCAGATAGCCTGCATCACATACACGGAAGTCGCCGTGGCTGAAATTTCAGGAGACGTTGGGAATGCTTCGACGTTTCACGTCTCGACCATCCACAGCTTCCTGTGGCTACTCGTACGCAGTTTTCAGGCGGATATCAAGCTCTGGGTCGTCGATCGCATTCGGGAGAAAATCGCGGAGAAGGCGGAACACCGCGACAGACGGGGGACGCGAGCGGGAACGCGAGAGCGACTGATTCGTGAGATTGCCGAACTCGAGGAGGTAAGGACAACCGTTGCGCGCGTGGAGCGATTCACTTATGGCACGGGGAGCGACTATGCCGAAGGCGTGCTGGGACATGATGACATTTTAAAGCTCGGGCCGGCCCTCATCGTCGAACGTCCCCTACTGCGCCAGATCATCGCCGGCCGTTTCCCATTCATTTTCGTGGACGAAAGCCAGGATACCAATCCAGTCGTAGTAAGTGCACTGCGTTGCGTCGCGGCCGACCAGCCGCAGTTGTGTGTGGGTTTTTTTGGTGATCCCATGCAGAAGATTTACACCACTGGAGCTGGACCAATCGCGCGGGAGCGTGAGTGGCGTGAAATCACAAAACCGGAGAATTTCCGGTGTCCGACATCGGTGCTCCGCGTCGTGAACGCAATCCGGGCGACGGGCGACGGTCTTGAACAGACGAGAGGCCGGGCGCTCGAGGTCGATGGTGTGCTGCAACCAGTGACCGGATCCGCGCAGATGTTTGTGCTACCAGCGGACGGAAATCGCACAGCGGGTCTGCAGGCCGTGCGGTTGTGGCTGAGAAACTCGACCGCCGACCCGTTGTGGTCGAGCGATAACGCTGAGGCAGACGTTCGCCTGTTGGTCCTGGTTCATCGAATGGCAGCCTCGCGCCTAGGGTTCGCGAACATCTACGCGGCGCTCCACGATGGAGCACCTGCCAGCTTGAAGGATGGCCTGGATGACGGCAGCGCTTGGCCGCTGCGTCCATTGCTGCAGTTTGTGTTGCCACTGGTCATCGCCGTACGGTCGGGTGACCAGTTCAAGGTCATGAGCCTTTTGCGGTCGGCGTGTCCTCAGCTCGAAACGGATCGAATCCAGCAGCAAGAGATTCAAGGCGTACTTCGTCAACTCCAGGAGGGAGTCGACGCACTTGCTGGTCTCCTTGAGGACGGGGCGCACGCGTCGATACTGGATGTGTTGAGGCTCATTCGCGACCGAGAGATGTTGCGGCTTGATGAGCGATTCAATACCTACCTGATGCCAGACCCGCTGGATAACGGCAGCAGCGAATTCCAACATATTGTCGGTTTTCTTGCCTGTCACGCTATTGAGTTGTGGGGGTACCGGAAGTACATCGAAGAAGAGTCGCCCTTTGCCACGCAACAGGGTGTCAAGGGGGCTCAATTTGAGCGGGTACTGGTCGTCCTGGATGATGAGGAAGGACCACACAGCCACTTTTCCTACGGGAAATACTTCGGCTTTGTTCCGCTATCGGAAAACGACGAGGAGAAAATTGCATCCGGCGCTGAATCCGTACTAGACCGCACTCGTCGGCTCTTCTACGTTTGCTGTTCGCGTGCAGTCAAGGACCTGGCGGTGGTGATGTTCGTACCGGATGTCGAGTTAGCCCGCAATGCCGTTGAGAGAACGGCTATTTTCCCACCAGGGAGGGTTTTCGGGCTCGAGGATCTGGAGGGGTTGGCGTGACGATGTCCACGAGGAAATACGAGTACCAGACGCTCATTTCCGATCTATAAGGATCAACCTGACGATATATGGACTTTATCGACAAGCAGATCGCACCGCCGAAGTCATGGGAGAAATTCGAAGATCTGACACGAGCATTGTTTGCGGCTGTCTGGAAGTCGCCTTTCACCCAAAAAAATGGTCGGACGGGTCAGAAGCAACATGGCGTTGATGTCTTCGGTACCCCCGAGACTGCACACGGAAAAACGTTTGGTGTGCAGTGCAAAGGAAAAAGCGAGGGCTACGGGGCCAAGGCAACGATTGCCGAGTTCGACGCTGAGCTTGCCAAGGCAGAAAATTTCAAGCCCTCGCTTGGACATTGGACGTTTGCCACTACTGCACCAAACGACGGACCTCTCCAAGAACACGCGCGGATCATATCGGAACAGCGTGAAAGAGAAGGGCGATTTCCGGTCATTGCCATCGGCTGGGACACGATTCACGCACTACTGTCAAGTCACCAGGCCGTTGTCGAAGAATTTTATCCCGAGCATGCGGGTCATTTGCCGAAGATCATGGCGGCGCTGCAGGCGCTCCCGAGTACGGCCGAGCTCGAACGATTTCGGCTGAGCCTGAAGACGTTTGTACCGTACAAATCGGCGCCGAGCGTCGACGTTTCTTCGTGGTCTGAGGTTCGTTTCGAAACCGCCCGCGATCTAGGACCCGCGCTGATGGGGCGACCGCTAGGCCCCGCTGATGTAGCGGCCTGTCCAGTGCTTCCGGAGGCTGCCGTTCTGATCGCCGACCTGGAGCGAGCGGGTTCTGCTCGGGTCGCTGGCGTTCCGGGGGCCGGTAAGTCGATCTGCATGCTTCAGGCTGCACGCATTGCACGCCATCGCGGCTGGCGAGTCTTGCGACTGATTGATCCCATGGGAGCAATTCCACCGTTTGTCGAGACCGGAGAACCCACCCTCTATATCGTCGATGACGCGCATCTTGCCCATCCTGCAATCCTGCGCGAGCTGGAGGAGCGCGCGACTGCATCGCACTGGGTGCTTAGCGCTCACACGACTTCCGAGGACAAGGCAAGCGCTCCGGGAACCATCCAGCTTGATGCAAAGCGCGCGGTACGAGTGATTGCAGACAAACTGAGGGCGTCCCCAGACACTACGCTCGCGGCTGTCCGTCGTGCGGATGACCGGGTCGGCGATCGTTTGGGGGATGAGCGACTCAAGGAGCGACTCGAACATGCAGCGGAACAGGCGCTTTACCCATGGCAATTCTGCTTCATCCTCGGGGGCGGGTGGCGGAGGGCCAGTGCGTTGGCAAGTTCAGCCCGCGCAGCCGGAGCCGACCTGGTACTCGCGGCTGCGGCTGTTCGTCAGCTTGGTACCCGCGACGCCCGATGCTCGCGCGAAATGTTGATGAAGCTCGTTGGCGATGTTATGCCCATCGAGGATATTGACGCCGCAATCACGTGGTTGATCTCTCAGCGGCTTCTTCTGAATGTTGGTGACCTTCGGTGTCCGCATCAGCGCCTAGCCAGCGTCCTGTTTAAACGCATTCTTGAGGGGCAGTCAGCGAAAGAGCATCAGATCGTTGCGCGTATGCTGGAGACGGTATTTTGCGACGAGCAGACGCCGCTCGCAGGACTGAGCCTTCTGCTCAGTGAATTGTCGTTCGCGGGCGACTATGGGCGGTGGCGTTGGCTGGTGAAATCAGAATGGCTTGCGCCGGTCCTCATGCGCTGTTGGGCCGCAGCCACACCAACTGATATCCGAGATGCCTGCTGGCTGCTCTGCAATGTGCATGGGTATCTGCCTCAAGAGATGGACGAGTTTGCCCGCCATAAGAATTTGCTGGCGGATTGGATTCAGGGCGCACCCGAAGGCGCAGGTTATGCGATTGCCCGGGTCATTAATCATATTCACAACACCAATGAGGCGCTCGGTAAGAGTATCGTTTCGCTAGTTGACCCAGCACCGTTGGCACAAGCGATAGGTACTGCGGGCCCGTTACATGCTGGTGAGATCGCCCGTCTCATCTCTACGATGGGTGCGGGGAACGATGATGCGTGGAAGGCGCGCTATCTTGAGCATATCGATCGGAGCGCATGCTGGCATACGGTCTCGAATTGGCCGCAGGACGCGTACCTGTCGGTCGTGGCCGACATATGCGAACACTTCTGCCATTTCGAGCCAGAGTTTGGATTCGCACTGATCGAAGCTCTAGTCCCTGCTATCGCCGATCGGCTGCGCGCTGACCCGCAAGAATCGTTTCATGAGATCAACGACATTGTGTGGAATGCGTTACGACTCTATGACCCACTCAACATTTTCGTCGGCAGGTTGGCGCCGTCACGGCGAATGCGGCAGGTTGGGCGCAGGATTTGTGCTTGCTGGTCGCCGCAGGATCTTGCAGGCAAATTATCGCGCAGCACGCACCGTACCTTTCAGTCTGCCGCAGGCGTGCTCAGCTTCATGCACAAGGCATCACCAAAGCAGTTCGAAGCGACCGTGCTGGCACTCGATTGGGAGCTGATCGATCAGGCGATTGGTGCTGATTGGGCGGAAGAAATCGGCGACGCACGGATGCTGCTCGGCGTGGCATATACCCTGCCGGCGGCGCGCCCTGCGGTCGAAGCATTGATCGAGCGTAACAGGGAACGTATCGTCACCATGTCGACAATTCTTGGGGTGCTCGCTCCAGCAAGCGCACTACGTCACGTGGCCGCAGGCAAGCGCATTGCACTCTGTAGTAGGTTTCATGTGGATTGGACGCTGGCGGCTTTAATCCTGGCTCGATTCGTCCAGTCGGAGCCATCTCTGGTTCCAGCTCTGCTCGAGCCGCACTACGGCGGGTTGGCGGCGGCGCTGTCGCAGGAGAGTCCGACTTTCTATAAGTATGGCCTATTGTTTTTGCGTCTGCTCGCACAGGTCAGACCGGGAGGGCTAGCGCGCGTATTGGACGAGATCGATACCGAGAAGGTTGAGCGCGGTTGGCGTAATGCACTGCGCGGGCAGGGAAACAATACTATGCCGGGGGCCAAGGCACAGGCGCGCCAGGTTGCCTCGTTGCTCATTCATCATGCGCTCGAACGAAACGATGCACTTGGCGAACTGTCACGACGATTGAGACGCGATTTCCCTCGACAGTCTGTTCCGTTAGCGGAGACCGTTGAGCGGATCGACATCACAAAACTGGTCGACTGAGCACGCGAACAATTGCATAAAAAAGCGCTCGCGCTGTTGGCAGTCTGACGCATATTCAAATCTGCAAGGTGAATTGAGGGGGATTCTGGGGGAGGTTCATTTCGCGTCGATTGCCAGATCTTCTATCGGGAATCAGGCTTCATTTGCCGTAGAATAATCAGACAAATACGTGAATCAATATTTCCCTGCGCCGACGGGCAGGGTGATCGGAAATAACAATGAACAACAACGACGAAGCGGTTGTATCGGGGTGGATTGATCGCTGGTTATCTGCGTTATCGTGCATGACGGTGTCGAGGCATGAAAGGTTGCTCGAGAAAGCTGGCACGCGCCATGGTAATGAGCTGACTGAGCGTCTTCGTCTAGCCAAGAGCGATAGCTATGCGCTAGGTAAAACCGCTGGCGATGAAGAGGGCTTTAAGCGTGGCCGTATTGAAGGACACGCGGCGGGTAAGAAGGCGGGTCTGGTCGAAGGGCGGGTGCTCGAGAGGCAGGAACAGGAAGCCCTGATGCGCGCTCGAGCCGAGGCTGAGGCGAGGCGCATGCGTCAGGAAGCGGAAGCGCGCGCGAAAATGCTGGTTAGCGAAAAGCCCATCGGCATTAATGCGTCTCTAGCGCAGGAGATCCGTCGTGACGTGCTCGCCCGCACCGACCAAAGGCCGAGGGACGCCCAGTGGGAAATGATTCTTTCAGATCATCCGGCAACCTACGTCGTTGCCGGTGCGGGCTCAGGAAAATCTACGTCGCTGGTTCTGCGTGTCATCGCACTGAACCTCTATCGTGGGATCAACCGCAACGAGATATCTGTCTTTACGTTCACCAAGGAGAGTCGGAAGGATTTCGTAAAAAAACTACGCACGCAGATGCAGGCATGGGGAGAGACTCTGTCGCTTGATGATGCCCGCGGTGTTGTGCGGACGTTTCATTCTATGGTGTTGCGTATGGCGCGCTCCACCATTGATCCGTGCCTGAAGGTACTCGAGTTGATTGATCTCGAGAAGGGCGGACAGATTCCCGATACTGACATCGAAAACCTTCTGGAAGCAGGCGCTTCGATTGCAAGTGACGCTGACGATCACGTCTCCGATACGGAAAACCCCAAGGCGGCAGCAGGCGACGAGGTCGCGTCGGAAGCCCGCGGGGTTGCCCGTGAGCGCGACCGCCTTTTGCGTCTGGCCTACGAAAGGGCATTTTCAACCGATCCGACGTTTGCCCAGGATATTGCGACGTTGCATCGTATCAGCACGTACCAGCTGAAACGACCCAAGGAAGACGTTACGGCAAAGGCGATCGCCTGGGTCGCCAAACACGACGCGGTGCTCAATTCGACCGTCGACAGGGCATGGCGCGAGCGCATTGCCTGTGGGCTTTGGCCTGCCATCCACGTGGAGCCTGTGGCGAAACCGGTCAAGCTTTCGAGTTCCATGACAAAGCCGTTCCATGTGCATGGATACCTGCCGTCGATGAAGGCCTATCTGGTGCTTGGTGGCGCACAGTTCTTTTCTGATAGCCAAAACTCTGCGTTTTCGGTACCTGCGCTCGTGAACACGAAGCGAAAACTGCTTGCCGCACGCAGCGAAGAACCGATTATCTGGATCGACACCGTCGAGGATTTGCAGCGGCTCGCATCGGTGCTTCAGTGGCAAAAGGATTTTCAGGAAAAACGCGTAAGCGTCCCGATGTTTGAATGGATCGCTCCCAGCGATCTCAAGAGAAAACCGGTGTTCGAAACGTTTTACGAACTGGCTCAGTTCGTTGAAAACCTTGGTCTCCCGGTAGCGAAAACATTGTCGGAAGCCGTTGACGGATCAGATGAGGCCGGACTGACCGGCGCGGAACGTGTGTTTGCACGCGCCGTGTCCTCGTTCTGGCCCGTGTTTGAAGAACTGCTGGCAGAGGAAGAAATCTGGACGTTCAACGAGCTGTTCGCGCATTTTTCCGAAGACTACCCCGCAAATTTTAAAGACGTGCCGCCATACATACTTGACGGCATGAGACACCTGCTTATCGATGAATTCCAGGATATCTCGCCGCAGATTGTCAAGTGGATCCGAGGCTGCCAACGTGAACTGGTAAAGCGCGGACGAGCAGGGTCGCTGACGTGCGTAGGCGACGACTGGCAATCAATCTATGGCTGGCGAGGCAGTTCCCCGGACTTCTTTGTTCGATTCAAGCACTTCTTCCCTGCGAGTTCGCACGGCTACGTCAAGCTCGAGGAGAACTTCCGCAGTAGCGACCATATCCTTCGGTGCGCCGAGTCGGTCCTTGTCGATGTCCCAGGGATGGGCTGGAAAACTTGTGTGGCACAAAGTAAGTGGGCGAAGGAGAGCATGCCAGTCCTGATTCACGAAACTCCGGACAAGTTGCCTTATGACGAAATCGAGCGACTTCTTGAGTCGGAAGTAATGCGAACCAAGGCGACGGCGCGAGACCCTCTACTTGTGTTGGCTCGTCGGGCTAAGGCCTATAAGCCGCTGGTCGCATTGAAACGCAAGCCGTGGGGTAAGGCACTAAAGTTTTTGACTTTCCACGGCGCCAAGGGGCTGGAATCGCGATCTGTTGTATTGCTCGGTGACTGCGCTTACAACGGCGTAAACCCGCTAAGGAATTTTCTCTATCGGAAAGCTGGACTTGGTAGCTTTGATGAAGCGCAGCATGCAGAAGCGCGGCGTCTCGCGTACGTGGGGGTCACGCGCGCTATGGAACGGTGTTACTGGTACGCAAAGAAAGAGTCTGGTGGCGCGTTGGCCAGCATTCCAATGGCTAGATCATTTGCGGTTCGATGCGATGCCGAGGGTAATGTCTTGCGTCCTCAGTTGCAGTTGCAGGAATCGTAGAGATGACCGCGTCGATTCAGCGGATGTGGGGTAATTTCAAGCGGCAAACGGTCGAAGTACCTGTCGAACGGCTCGACGTCGTACATGCCCCGATTCGATGGTGGGGGAAACCTTGATGCACTTCGCATCGAAATCGCGCTGGCCACAATCGGTCGAGTATTCTCCGCACAATCTATGCTGTACCGCAACAGGCCAGGACTCTGGGCAGTACCTCGGTTGAGCTACCCGCAATCCCGACTGCCTGGCCCGGTTACACTATGTTGTACGCAAAATGACCACATAATCGGGGGCACCGTGACGCGATCAAACGACTCGGACTGGGAAAAGTTGTCCGCCCAGGTTCAACGTGCCCTGTCGGCCGGATGGAATGCTGGCGCGATGCCAGCCGCGGCGTCGGCGTTATACAGCCGCTGGTGGCAGTTGGAGACCTGGCTTCGCTCCTTGGTCTATGTCGAGCTCCGGAGCGCGAAAGGCGCCGCATGGGCTTGCGAGCTACCGGCGGGTTCGGCGACTCGACAGCAGAAGGATGATGAGATCCACTACATGCCAACGCCCGATGCCCAAGACCAACTTGCGTACTTGGACGCCGGGCCGCTGTTGCAGATGACGCTTGATCATTGGCGGCTATTTGGTTCCTATTTTCCAGGCGTCAAAATCTGGACGGGTCGAATCGAAGAACTCAAGGCGATTCGGAATCGGATCGGCCATTGCCGACGCCCTCATGATGACGATCTCGATCGACTGGAGCAAACGCTGCGCGACCTCAACGGCGGTGCCTTCCGTGCAACGTCGTCGTTCAATGAACAATCTCGCCCGAACACGGATTGGTCGGACATCTTGGTCCGAGACTGGATCCACGGAGCACATTCCGAGGCCCATCTGATAGAGCATGCACATCGCCAGTACGACACGAGTTTCAGGCTCGCGGTCTCGAAGCGACCGTGGGCTGAGTCTTTGTCGCCAAACGAAGGGGAACTCGGCTGTCGAGCCGGCTACGTTTGGCACGCATGCTGGTACTTCAGAGGGGGGCGGGCCTTCGATCTTGCGCGATTCTGGCGAGACATCGCAGCCCATAAGGACCCCATCTTGCTGGTGTGCGCGGACTCCTCCTCGAGTCTTCAAGTATCATTTTCGGCGCTTGAAGATCAGCAACTGGTCAGCGACGTGATCGGCCGATGTTTCGACGCAGCGTTGGCGAACCGTGGTTATCACCGCTCCGAAGACGATCCCTTTGACTGGGCTAGGCGATTCGCCAATGTGGATCCCCGCGTGCATGCAGGAACACCGTGGGCGGGAGTGGATCCCGCATGGGAGGAGTGCAGTCTGTTTTCTGCATGAGCGAATGCGGCCGTCGCATGAACGACTGGACTTGTCTCTCGATAAAATAGATAAAAACTTAGCTGATGATGGGTAACGTTCCGCGAAAAGCCGATGCAGTCCGAGCCTCACGTGACGGACATGAGTACCACGAGGCGTGGGCCGCCCGCAAGGCGATGCAGTTACTGCTTCCCGATGGCGGACTTGTGGGCATTGCGGTGGAAGGCCTGGAAGCTGGAGACGAGGCCTCAGCTCGTGCGGAGGTCGTTGAGATCGCCGATCTCACGCTTTATTTCGGGAATGCGCCGGGGTTTGAACACTCGCATACCGTCGCGATCGTCCAATTCAAATATTCTCCCGCGCGAGAGAGCACGGATTTTCGAGCCAGCGACGCGAAGAAAACGGTTAGAAAATTCGCTTTGGCGTTCGAGGATTTTATTTCCCGCTATGGATTCGAGAAGGCCGAAGCAAAGCTGCGCTTTGAACTGTTGACAAATCGCCCGATCTATCCGCCACTGGCCAAGGCGATCGACGGAATGGCCAAGGGAACGCGACTTTCGGGCGAGGCAAAGAATCAGGCGGCTCAGTTGAAGGTTGCTGCTGCCCTGGACGGACCTACGCTCTCCTCGTTCCTGAAGAGGCTGGTTGTGGTTGGCAGTCGCGGAAGCCTACTCACAACGAAGAGCGATTTATCCATGCTTCTGGCCGACTGGTCTGCGAGTACCGATTTGAGAGCAGTTGCGCTCGTCGGTGCGATACGAGACATGGTTCGTAACAAAGCGGGCTTTATTGGCACTGGCCGTAACGTCATTCGTGACACCGATGTTCTAGCGGCACTGCAGATTCCAGATCGGGACGCACTGCTACCTTGTCCGTCGAGTTTAACGACCGTGTCAGACATTGTTCCACGGGCGCAACTGGAATCGGCCGTCGCCCTGATTCCAACCTTGAAGATTCCAATGCTGGTGCATGCCGCAGGCGGTGTTGGGAAAACCGTTTTCATGGAAAGCCTGGCGAAGACTCTTGAAGTGCGGTTCGAGACGATATTCTTCGATTGCTTCGGAGGCGGTGCATACCGATCACCAGAGGACGCGCGGCATCTGCCCAAACACGGCCTAGTCCACATTGCGAACTCACTGGCCTGCCGCGGCCTATGCGACCCAGTGATTCCTGGTGCGGATGACCTACAAAGTCTGCTAAAAACTTTCCGTCGCAGGCTGGAGCAGTCCGTGAGCACGTTGGCAACCGTGGCGCCGCAAAAGGAGCTGTTGATTTTTATCGACGCGATCGACAACGCGGCCGAGCACGCAAGAGACGTGCATGAAGACTGCTTCCCTGTGCGACTTCTCGAAAGCCTGCAGCAAACCCCGGTTGCAGGCGTGAAGGTTGTCGTGTCCTCGAGATCTCATCGAATTCCGATAGCGCATTTGTCTTATTGCGATTTTGAACTGCGACCGTTTGGTCCGGCAGAAACAGCGACGTATTTGCACGCGCGCATTCTGAAGGTCACTGAACTCGAGATACGGGTGGCGCAAGCGAGGTCAGACGGGAACCCTCGCGTGCTAGCCTATTTGGTGAGTGGTGGAAGTGGATTACTGGATGCTTCGGACATCGACAGTAAGATCGAATTGACCGACCTAATTCAGCAACGGCTCGATAGTGCACTTGCTGGCGCGATCAGCCGAGGATACAAATCGTCCGATGCCAGCGCTTTCCTGGCGGGGCTTTCGGTTCTACCACCGCCGGTGCCGCTGGAAGAATATGCGGCGGCACACGGACTACATCTCAGTGAGGTCGAGAGCTTCGTTGCTGACCTGTGGCCACTGCTGGAGCGCACGCGTCATGGGCTGATGTTTCGCGATGAACCGACAGAGACCCTTGTGCGGGAAAAATATGGCTCGCTCATGGAGCCGCTACGAAGGGTCGCTGCCAACCTCCTGGCGAGTCAGGAACACTCCGTTTATTCCGCTCGTGCGTTACCCGGTCTGCTGCAAAAGCTCGGTGACGGGCAGCAATTGTTTGCGCTGGCATTTGACGTGAGGTTTCCTTCAACGATCACCAGCACGGTCGGTCGACGCAACATCCGTTACGCGCGGCTCCAGGCGGCCATTCGGTACGCAGCCGACAGGGAGGATTTCGACCAGCTCGTGCGTTTGCTTGTCGAATTATCAACCGTCGCAGCCGTCAATCGCCGCGGCGCCGATTACATTCTGGCGGCACCTGACCTGGTTGTCGCAGCGGCAGACGTAGATGCGACGCGGCGCCTTTTCGAAACCCGCACGTCATGGCCGGGGGCGCGGCACGCGCGGCTTGCCATTGCAAACACCCTTGTGGGCGATCTTGACGAGGCCTCGCGACACGCGATTCGCACGGACGACTGGCTTCGTCACGAGTGGCAGCAGGACGAGAGCAATGGCTTCCGGCGAGAGGGGCCGCGCATCATCGATCACACGGCCATCCCCCTGTACCTGATCGCACGGGGGAAACATGACGAGGCACGACGCTACATGGGAAGCTGGAAAGCCCCGTACGCATTTGAAATCGGCAAGTATCTTTTCTCTCTAGTTCGTCAAAGAGACGTTGCCACAGGCTCCAACGCCATGATGCGGGCATTTCTGGCTGGCCTCACGAAGGAGGTGGGCTGCATGGCAGCCGCTCTATCGTTTGTCGAGTTAGCCCCCGCCACAAGGAAAGAGCTGGTTGCCGCGCTGGCACGCATTTGCGCGCGGGCGAAGTTGGATATTAAACCGGAATACGGGCGTGACACTGGCTACCGATTGGACGACGGTTTGCGCAAAGCGTCGGCGATCGCTGCGTCATACGGCATGCGGCGCGAGGCGGCAGCGATTGCCAGGCGTGCAACGTACAAACGGCCGGATTTGTGGTCGTTTCGGGATCACTTTGGTGGTTCGTTCGTATTTCCCTTTCTGTTTGATGTTTCACTGACCGCGGCGTTGAAGGGCTACGATCTACGTGAAAAGGATGTTGTCCCTGCCGAGCTGATGACGTTTTGTCGGGGTATGAAAAGCGGGCTGAGCGGGACGGATTTTCGGAACGAGTTGAAAAAAAGACTGGAGAAGCGATGGCAGGCACGCGACAGTGATACTGACAGTAGCGGTAAGACGTTTTCGTACGAGACGAAGCGGGAGGCGGAGGAGTACCTCGATGGGCGACTTGGCCCCGTGCTCGAACTGGCTAATTCCCTTGTTGCGGTGCTAAAGGCAACAGCGGGCCGTGCGGACAAGCCGTATCTCGCCTTGTTGAGCACATGGGCGGATGTGGAACGGCGTGGAGACCGATACGGCCTGCAAAAGCGCTCTCCGTTCTTCGAGCGGTTAGCCCGTCAGACAGCGATGTTCGTCCTGTGGGCACGGAGCGACCTCAAGCTCGCCTCCGTACGGGCGTTTTGCGCACGACTCAGGGAGCAGCAGTTCCTCACGACGGGGGACGCGATAGAAATCATCGCGATTCTTTCGAAGCGAAAACCACTACAGATGCTCGCTGGCGAAGAGGCGCTCAGAGTTCGCGCAATGATTGAGGCCGAAAGCGATGTCACCTCAAGGGCATCGCTGCATGCGCAGCTTGCCAGGGCAATCCTGCCGGCCAGTCAAGACGAGGCGGTCGCGTATTTCCGGATCGGGCTTGAGCAGATGGATGCCATCGGATCCGGCGACTACGAGTTCGTCAATGAACTGCTTATCTTTGCGTCGTCCATCAGAGGCGACGAGATGGATGGGCATGACGTTCACACCCTTACCAATATTTGCGAACTGAATCTCTCTGACGAGCCGGAGAAGTTCACGTGGTATGCGTTCGGTAAGGCTATGTCGCGCATATCGGGGTGTCGCGAGCTTGCCAAGCTGGGGCGATGGGACGACCGCGCGAAGGCACCGCTTCGTTATACCCTGCTGCCGTATCTGACGGCGTTGGTGGAGGACAGCAAGATCGGTTCGGATGAGGCGCTCTTCCTGAACCGGCTCGCCGCCCCCGCGGAGCTTTATGTGTGCGGCACGGATGCTTTTGCAAAAGCCATCGCCGCGCCGTCGCGAACAGAGGAAGCACCTGTGATTCGCGAGATGATCGATCAATTCTACGAGAACAATCCGGGAAGTCTCATGGCCGAGACAGTCGAGACACTCGCGGCTGTTTCCAGGCAAGTACTCGGTGCGAAGGCCGATATCACCAAGCGGCTCGACCAGGCATTTTCGCTGACTGTGCGTACGCGCGATGTGCGCAATGCACAGATGAATTATCACGGGCGCAAGGCGCGGTCTTCCGCCACCGCTGAGCGTTCGGACCATGCGGCTGGACTGGCGCGTGTGTGCCGAAAGGCTAATCCGATCGATGAGCGGTCTATGCAGGACGCGGTGTCTTCCGTCCAGGCGCTTGGTGATTTTTATCGCTTGAGAGGCCCATTTTTCGAGCGAATCCGCAAGAAGGTGCAGCTCGGCGACATGACTGCTTATGTTCAGGTTCTTCTGCGTTTGGAGAATCTCGATCTCTATTCCAAGATAGAGGAACTCGAGCGATGCAAGACCTCATGGGCACGAGCATCAAGCGCAATTCGGCGGGTTTTCAAGAACCTTGCGGTCCCATTGATGCAAATTCATTGTGACGACATGCTGACAGGCGGACGACTTGCTGGCTATCGGCTAAAAGAGATTTCTGATCTGTGCGGTGTGCCCATCGCAACGCTAGCGATCGAACTTGTAAAGGTATTCGCGGGCCCAGAAGCTGATGTCGGACCATCCGCTTGGCTGAGCCTTGCCAGTTTTTTGTGCGAGCAGGCGCAGGCAGGTGTAGGGCAGGTCGCACTCAAACGGCTGCTGAACAGTGATGCGGCGAAGCTGTCATCGGCTGCTACGGACGGTGATTGGGATAGGCGCTTCGATCCGTCTGGTGCCCCTGTTGAGGTGGTATCGGGGCTCACATGGCGCATGCTGGGGTCACCTTATGCCGCGGATCGATGGCAAGCGGCGCACAGCATGCGGCGAATGGCACGGTTTGGTCGGTGGGATTTGGTCGCTGCGATCGTTGCACAGATTGAAAGGGAGGATGCCGCTCCTTTCCAGGCACCAGATCTGCCTTTCTACTACCTGCATGCACGTCTATGGCTGCTGATCGCGCTCGCGCGGATCTCTATCGATAGTCCCCAGGCGCTCGTGGACCACTCTGATGTTCTGTTTTCCATCGTTACCGGAAGATTCGGGCCGCACGTGCTGATGCGGGAATTTGCGTCGCGAGCACTGGTTAACTGTATGGACCATGGCGGACTTAGGGTGGCGCCTGATATCGAGCAACAGGTGAGGCGCACCAATGCGCCCGCGATGCCGCGGCGAGCAGGGAAGCGCCGAAGCGGGAATGACTTTTATCAGGGGAGGCCTAAGGACGCGCCGAAGCAAAAGTCAGAGTTCCGGCTGGACTATGACTTTCACAAATATGACGTGCAAAGCTTGGCGCGAGTGTTCGACCTGCCAGGGTGGCAGGTCGAAGATCGAATATCTGAAATGGCGAGACACATAGATCCGAAGGTGCAATCAATGTGGGACAGAGGTGGTCGTAGTCCGATGTCTTCCTACCGGTCGTCCGGAATGTCGTCGAGTGAGCACACTTACGGAGAGCAGCTCGGATGGCACGCGTTGCAGCTTGCGGCAGGTGAACTTCTCGCCAAATTTCCGGTTATGGAGGCGGAAGCGTGGTCGGCTGGTGATGACCCATGGTTAGACTGGATTCGTCGTTACGATCTTACTCGCCGAGATGGACTATGGCTGTCGGATGGCGTCGATGACGTGCCATTGGATTTAAACGGCATTTTGCTTGAAGAGGGTGACGACGGTCTTATGTTGACCGGCAACAAGGATACGCTGCTCTCTTTGGTTGGCCTACCAAAGTCTGACGACGGGGATATTACTGTTTCTGGCTACTGGAAGTCTGCCGACGGTGTCGATGTTCGAATCTCGTCAGTCCTGGCGCCTCGTGGGGAAGCTGGGCGGCTCGCAAAGAAACTGATCGCTGAACAGCCAGTGCTTGTCTGGTTACCGGAGTGCGGAGAGGGTGATGATGGCGACGACGACTACGAACGGAGCGAACATCCACATTGCATCCCATGGATCGTCACGCCGTCTGGCGAAGCCAGGTTGGATGCTGACGATCCGCTAGCATCGGTGGTGGCCGCTCGCCGTCCGAGGATCGCGAAGCGCTTCAGAGAGGCAGAGCGGCTCCATTGCGGCGATGCATTCAATCGGGAATGGCGGAATTCACGCGGCCGGGTGCTTGCACGAGCAGACGCATGGGGATGCGACGACAAAAGAGGAGAAACGGGCGCGTCAGGAGTCAGACTACGCTGCAGCACCAGGTTGCTTTCAAACGTGCTGGCCAGGAACAATGCTGACCTTGTTCTGCTCATCACGCTGAAACGATATATTGAAGGGGCGGGAGCTCACGCGGACAGCAGGCGTTTTGACACGGTCGCTGTTGTCCGTATCACCCAGACTATGACGGTATCCTTTTATAAAGGACGAGTAAATCATCTTTACCAGTCGCAGCACTAGAGCGCTTTAGCGAACCGCTATTTCGCTGCTGATGTTTGTGTCTCGGTTCGTTCAATTGTTGCCTTCGGCGACCCCGATCCTCGCATCTGTTTGAGTCAATGAAGAGTCATATACAACCCAGCATCGGGTGGTTCGTGCTATCGGAAGCTGATCGCGCCTCCGCCAATCGCTACCTGGCTTCGCTCGCTTCGGATGGAACCAGGGATGAACTTGGCTTTGCGCCAATCCACTTCGCTTTCGCCGATCGGCTCTTTCCCGGCACTTCTGTTCAGCACGCTCAGTTGCGATATGTCTTCTTCGTCGCGTGGGGGTATCAGGAGCTATTGGCACGGACTGCCGGTCAACGGTTTTCGGTCGACGAGTTGTTCGAGATTGAACGTCGCTTTTCGCTTCGTCTTATGAGGACGGTGAAGAGTCTCGACAATTCGGGCATCTCTGGCTGGACCAGGTATCAGGCAGGCGAACGGCCGATAGTTCGAGCGAGCACCATCTATTGGACTGCGCTCCGATCCTGGAAGATGGTCGGCGCGGTCGGAGGGGGCGACGGGTCTCCTACGGAGGTGCAACTTCGAAACATCTGGCCGCAGCTCGTCACCCGGAGCGATGGCGACGAGGGCAAAGCGCTCGTTACCACCCTGTTCGAAGGGCTGCCAGCGGCTCCAGCCGGTTGGCAGAACAAGACCGGCGAGTTGGACTTCAGGCTGCGTCGCTGCGAGGCCGAATATCTCCGTCGGAGATGGAGGGTCGCGGGGGATGGCGGCGCGCAGCCGCTGCTCAGCCGACTGACGGATGCGGGTGTGAGCACAGAGTCGCTCTGGAGCGCCCGGGTATTCGACGTTGCGACACCATCGGAGCGTCGCGCGCTTGTGCTCGCCAGGCAGGCGGCTTCACTAGCCTGCATTGCCCGCGCGGCCCACTCCGCGCTAGTTGAGGCCAAGCGCAACGAAGATCGGGGGCTCTGCGAAAGTCGTCACGCCGATGCGTTTCCGGATCTGCGAGATCAACATAAGGAAACAGCGCTTCAGCTTGACGTGGATGCCCTTCAGCGGGAGACCGGCATCGACAGGGAGCTCGTCGGCTTTATAAAAGTGGTGACGGGCTGGCTGCGCGATCAGGGATCGCTCGAGGCGATCGCCAGGGACTTAACGCTTCGTGAGCGCAGCCTGAAGGAAAGTCGTGCTTTTCTACTGAACGAAAAGCGACGTCGGGACTGGAGGAAGGCGGTCGCGACGCCTCTTGATTACCGATGGCCCGTCGTCCGAAACATGATTGATTGCATTCAGGAGGCTTCATGAGCTTCTCTGAGGAGAACCGGATTTCGATCTTCGGCGCGCTGAAGCCGAATGCCGGACAGAATGTCACCAGGGCGATCATCACCACCTACTCGCTCGACCTCGTCGCGATGCTCGGTCTCGTGCTGTCGCTCGGCGGCGATGTGGATGCCGAATTTGAAAGCTCTCCGCTTGGTCTCGTGAAGGCCTTTGACCGGATGCGAGGCAGGCTTGTCGTGCTCCATCAACTTGGACGTGTGGTGGTGCCTGGCAAGCACCGGTCGATCCTGCCTCTGCTGGATACGATGGTCAAAGCGATTGCCTCTGACGAACGTGAGGCGAGCTGGCATCCCAAGATAGCGCTGGTGAGGTACGAAAGCATCAAAGATATTGAGTGGCGCTTCTGGATCGGCAGTCGCAACCTGACAGGATCGACGGACCTCGATGCCGGCCTGATGCTAGCCTCAACGAAGGACCGATCGGCGAGGGCGATTGCCGGCATCGCGGATCTGGCCCAAGGCCTTCTAAGCGACGCGTGCCTCTCGCATGCCGAGATCGATGAACTGCGGTCTGCCCGCTGGAGTGCGCCCGCGGGCGTTTCCGTTCGCAAGGTCCTGTGGCGTCGCCATGGGCAGTACAAGCAGTTCATCTCCAACTCCATGATCGCCCGCGCTGAGAGGGGGTGTGCGGTCAGCCCGTTCATCGATCACGCTGGACTCGACGAAGCGCTCAAGGCCGGGGCGGCCAGCATCACGCTGCTTACGACCGAGATGGCGGGAACGGGTTGCGCGCCGCACGCGAACGTGAAATTCAGGGTTGAAACGCCGCCGGAACCGGAGATGGCGGTCTCGGTAGAACAGCAGCAGGGACAGGCGGACGGGGAGTTCATCGAGCCGCCGTCTACCGGCATCCACGCCAAGCTTCTCGCGGTTTCAAAGGATAGTCGGACCGCCATGCTGCTCGGAAGCGCCAACCTCACCGGGCGCGGGCTGATCGGGCCAAACGCCGAAGCGGTTATCTTGCTCGATGTGGCGGACCCGGCCTTGGCGGGTTCACTGTACAAGTTCGTTGACGCCGGTCTCGAACTTAACAACGCTGTTCCAGATCCGGCAGCAATAGAGAAGGAGCGGGCAAAGCGCGAACTGGACGACCTCATCAGCCGCTTTCTCCAGATACCAATGACACTTCGCTCCGGTCAGGATGGACTGCACCTCGTGCTCGGCGAGGGGGGCGCCGACGTCCTGACGCTAGCGTGCTTCGAGGCGTCGGCGTTCCTCGAAGTCGAGGCGTGGGCGTCGATCGAAGACGGTGCGAAGGCAGTCTGCCTGGCGCCGCATCCGCTTGTGTCCAGCGAACAGACTACGCTTGTGACATTCCGGGCGCGCAACCTGGGTAAGCCGGAGATCAGCCGTACCTGGGTTCAGGTGGTAGAGATGGACGGGCTGGATGCTGAGCGCAGGGACAGGGCTCTCCTTGCGCGGTACATCGGCGCAAACCGCTTTCGCGACTGGCTCAGATCGCTGCTCGACGGTATTGACGGAAGCGGGGGGCAGAGATGGTCGGATTCCTGGACGACAAATAGGCGCGAGGATCCTGCAGGTCAACTCGCCAGGATATTCACGCTCGAGACAGTGCTTGCCAATTGGGCGCGGGACCCCCAGGCATTCGAACGTCGCGTTGGCGAGATGATGGCGATGCTGGATTCATTCGAAGAGGTCTTCGCGACCATTCCCGATGAGCAGGAGCGCGCGGCGGCCTTTCAGGATCTCGAAGAAGTGAGGCCGTTCCTCCTGGCGGTTCATGAAGCGATCGGTGAGCCGACGTGACCGGGCTTGCGAAGTTTCAGAAACGGACCGTCGAGGTCGCTCTCGAGCGATTTAACGGCAAAGGGCCGCGCCGTTTCCTCGTTGCCGACGAGGTCGGACTTGGGAAGACGATCATCGCGCGTTCGGTCGCTGAGGGTTTGCGTAAGGAGCGACGTAGGCTGAATGTCCTCTATCTCTGCCCGAGCCTTGAAATTGTCGGGCAGAACCGGTCAAAGTTCGTCTCGCTCACGGGTATTGCCGAACAGGATTACGCGACTGGCGAAGACCGCCTCACTCTTGTGCCGGGGGCGCTGCCTGACGAAGGCAATGGGTACCGCATCTTCACCTTTACGCCGGAGACCAGCCTGCCGGGCTGGAAGCCAGGTCCGAGGACGGGGCGCAAGGCGGAGAGGGCATTGATTCGGACGCTGCTGGAGCGCTACGATGCGCTGCGGCCGATAGTACTGCGTATGGACCGCGAACATGGGAAGGCTACGCGCTGCCTGCTCGACGAGTGCGCCGCTGGCCTGGAAGGTTATACGTTCGCAGCGATTGAGCGGGCACTCAGGGACGTATTCGATTGTCCAACCGGAAGCGTCGAGAAGGCGGTCGTTGCATGGGTGCAGCGCGCGGATGTCAACATCGGCGAATTCATCGGCCGGTTCCGCGCGGTCCTCGCACTGACGGCGCTGCGCCTGCCTGCGGTGCGACCCGATTTGGTCGTCCTTGATGAGTTTCATCGCTACGCGGATCTTATCCTTCCAAAGCCCGTAGAGACCCGCGATCCGCTGAGGGTAGAGCGAGCCAGGGTGCACCGGCTTCTCGTCGACGCGCTACTCGGCGGCGAGAAGCCTCCCGCCGTCCTTCTGTTATCCGCCACGCCCTACCGGCTCAGACGGCTAAGTGGCGAGGAGATGCATCCCGTCGAACATTACAGGGCACTGGTGGACTTGGCGGGTTTCCTTGCAGACGATGCAAGCTGCCGGGATCAGGTCGAAACTGCCATGCGCGACTATCACGACGCTTTACGCACACCGGGTTCGCCTCAGGACGTCAGGAGTGCGGTAACCGATGCGAAGACACGCCTGGAGGCTCTGCTCATGCCTCTCATGGCGCGCACCGAGCGCGCGCTCGTGCACAAGGAGGACCTGTTCGAGCGCGAAATGCCGAAGGTCGAAGTCGAGGCTGCGGACCTCAAGCTCTTCAAGCATCTCGCGCAGATATGCGGCAGTCAGTTCGCCGGATGGGCACCGCAGATGTGGAGCTCGATCCCCTATCCTGCACAGACCCTTCACGGTTACGCCGTGTGGAAGTCTATCTGCGCGGCCAAGGCTCCGCCGTTCGAAGCCGGCTCCGGTCGCGGAAGGCTGGCACATCCGCAGTTACGCTCGCTGGTTGGGATCACCGGTGGTGCGTTGCAGCTCAACCTTCCCTGGCAACCGCCCACGGTTGGCTGGTGGCGGCTCGAGGGGCCGTGGTCGTCCGGCAAGCCGTTGCCAGGGAAGACGCTTCTCTTCAGCAGATGGAGAGGCGCTCCGACATCGATATCAGCGCTGCTGTCGATCGACCTCATGGGTGGGATCAAGTTGCCCGGGACCAAAGCCACTCCACCGCTCCTTCGTCCCGGAGGAACGGAAAGTGGCGCGCTGGTCGCCCTGTTCATGCCTTGGCCGACCCTCGCTCACGCGATTGAGCCATTAAAGGAGGCCAGCCGCACAATAGTCGCCGTGAAGCGCGACGCAGAGCGCCAACTCCAATCATTCCTCGAACGACACGGGGTCTCGTTCACCGGAAAGGAAAAGAGGCCGACGTGGATTGTGGCCTGCGGTATTGAGCGTCAAATTTCCAGACCTGGCTTCAATCGGATTGCCGCCATCGCCCTTTCCGCTCGTGGCAGTTCGAAGTCGCGGGACTGGAAGTCGATCGAGCCGGTGTCAACGATCTCCCGCTCGGAGCTTGCAGCGCTCGCTAGCCATCTGCTTTCCGCGCCAGGCTCAATCATCGCCCGATGCGCGAGGCGGCACGATGTGCCGCAGGAAGAGAAGGGGGAGGTGGCTCAGGCATTCGATATCGGTTGGAACCGACTGCGCGGGTATCTTGGGCACCGCGCCTTCGTCGAACTCATACTCCAATCGTCAAGGCGCACGCGTTATCCCGACGCAATGTGCGACGCGATACTCAAGGGCGGCTTCGAGGCGGTGCTCGACGAGCAGATGACGCTGCTCGGGCAACTCGGTGACGCGAGCGGGCTGGACATCCTCGAGCAGTTGTCGAACTGCCTGCTCGATCGCCCAAGCCTAGTTCAGTTCAGACGCGGAAAGAACAGTAAGCTGAGAATACCTGCCCAGGCCGTCACACCTTTCGCAGGCAGAGATCAGGGAAAGGCCGGCAAGAAAAGTGGCCGGCTGCGCAGTGATACCTTGCGTCGGGCCTTTAACTCCCCGTTCTGGCCGCACGTCTTATGCACGACATCTGTGGGCCAGGAAGGGCTCGATTTTCATCAGTGGTGCCGCCGTATTGTCCACTGGGATCTTCCGGGCGACCCTGTCGATTTCGAGCAGCGAGATGAGCGTGAGCACGTAAATCGATGGGAATTCGGGGCGTTTTGAGCAGCTTGCGTGATGTAGCGGTGGGGGTCTCCCTCAGGCATCTTGCACAAACGACGCCCAAGGGAGAGTCTCGTGTCTGCCAAGAACCGAGACTTCCAGAGTGTGCCACGTGAGTGCCCGCGATCCCAACTTCTATCACCTGCTGTTACGTATCGATCAGGACTTCGCCGAACAGACCCGCGCGCAGCGTTGTCGCTGCGGTGGCGTACTCCATAGCGCCCGCTACCCGCGCAAGCCGCGCGGAATTTCATACGAAGCCCGCTGCCACTGCGAGTTCCGCTACAGCTTCTGCTGCGCCGACTGTCGCCGTCGTACCACGCCATTCTCGGTGCGCTTTCTCGGCCGGCGCGTCTACACCGCCGCAATCATGATTGTCGTCAGCGCCACGCGTGCGAGCGCCGGTACGGCCGCGGCAATGCGCCAGCTCGATGCGCTGGGCGTGCCACCCTCGACGATCGCGCGATGGCGGCACTGGTGGATGACCGGGTTTGTCGGCACACCGTTCTGGGCGCTCGGACGGGCGGCGTTCGTGCCGCCCGTCGAGACCGCACAGGTGCCGGCAAGCCTGCTCGAGCGCTTCGCTACCACGCAGCCTGCCGAGCCATTGCCATGCCTGCTGCGCTGGCTCTCACCGCTCACCAGCGGCAGCGCCGTGAGCACCCTGCGTGAGGGACGGTAACCGCCCGCAGAACTTGTCGCTCGCCCCCCTCGGACTGCGCCGGTAGTCTCGCCTCTCCCCCGAATCGCGGCGCGGTGCGCCGCATCCCTGGAGAGAGCATGACTGAACTTCACGATTTACCCCTGCGGGATCGTTGGGCGCGCCTGCGCTTTGCGGTTGTGGGCCCCTTGCTGGCAGCACCGCCTGAACCCGGGCAGGTGCGCGAACTCATCACCGCGCTGGCCGCCAAACGCTGGCGTCATCCCGTCACTGGCGACGATGTCCAGTTCGGCCGCTCCACCGTTGAGCGGTGGTTCTACCGGGCCCGCAAGGCGGCCCACGATCCGGTGGCGAGCCTGCGCGACCGCAAGCGCCCCAGCGGCGCCGGCGCAAGCCTGTCGCCTCAGGCGGTACAGGCGATTCGCGCGCAGTACCGGGAACATCCCGGCTGGACCTGCCAGTTGCACGTCGACAATCTCAAGGTCACGCTCGGCCCGGCGAACCTGCCGTCGTACACGACGGTGCGTCGTTATCTGCGTGCGCAGGGCCTGTCCCGTGAACGCAAGCCGCGTCATACCAGCGCCGGCGCGATGCTCGCACGCGATCGCCTCGAGAAGCTCGAGGTCCGCAGCTTCGAGGTCGAGCACGTCAACGCGCTCTGGCATCTCGATTTCCATCACGGCTCGCGCAAGCTGCTCACGCATGATGGCCAGTGGATCACGCCGATGCTGCTGTGCGTGCTCGATGACCGTTCGCGCGTCGTCTGTCACGCGCAATGGTTTCTCGATGAGACCGCACGTAGTCTGATCCATGGGCTCACCCAGGCGCTCCAGCGTCGTGGCCGGCCTCGCGCACTGATGACCGACAACGGCGCAGCAATGCTTGCCGAGGAGACGACCGCCGGCTTGCTCGCGCTCGGCGTGCTGCACCAGACGACCTTGCCATATTCGCCGTACCAGAACGCGAAGCAGGAAACGTTCTGGGCCCGCATCGAAGGGCGCGTGATGGCCATGCTCGAAGGCGAGCCCAATCTCACGCTCGAACTGCTCAATCAGGCCACCCACGCGTGGATCGAGCGCGAGTACCACCACGCGCATCATTCTGAGATCGGTGGCACGCCGCTCAAACGCTATCTGGCCGGCCCCGATGTGGGCCGCGAATGCCCGTCGAGTGACGCGCTGCGCGCCGCATTCCGTATCGACGTGACGCGCGCCCAGCGGCGCTCGGATGGCACCGTGAGTCTGGCCGGCACGCGCTTCGAGATTCCCTCGGCCTACCGGCACCTGCAGCGCGTGCACCTGCGCTATGCGCGCTGGGACCTGAGCGGCGTCGATCTCGTCGACGCCGGCAGCGGCGCCGTGCTGTGCCCGCTGCGGCCGCTGGACAAGGCCGCCAATGCTGATGGCCAGCGCAGGCGACTCGATGCCGTCAATGTCGAGCCGCCACCGGCCAGTGCGCCCGGCATCGCGCCGCTGCTACGCCAGATGCTGGCCGACCACGCCGCAACCGGGTTGCCGCCAGCCTGGATTCCCGCCAACTGGCAGGAGGAGGCATGAGCCAGCGTCTGCAAGCCCTCTACGGCCTGAAGTGGAACCCGTTCTCGCCGGAGCTTCCCCTCGAAGCGCTGTACGTGCCGCCGCGCGTCGAGAACTTCTGCTGGCGCATCGAGAACGCGCTCGTGCGCGAAGGCGGCTTCGCGATGATCCACGGCGAGCCGGGGACCGGCAAGAGCGTGGTCATGCGCGTGCTGGCCGAGAAGCTCGAGCGACTGACCGATCTGACAGTCGTCTCGATCAATCATCCGCAGAGCAACCTTGCCGACTTCTATCGCGAGATGGGCGACATCTTCGGTCTGGAACTCCGGCCGCACAACCGCTGGGGCGGCTTCAGGTCGCTGCGCGACCGGTGGATGTCGCACCTGCAAAGCACGCGCCGGCGCCCAATCCTGCTGATCGACGAAGCGCAGGAAATGAGTCCCGGCGTGCTCAACGAACTGCGGCTCATGGCCAGCGCCCGCTTCGATTCGCAGCCCCTGCTGTGCGTGGTGCTCGCCGGCGACACGCGCCTGACCGACAAGCTGCGGCGCGACGAACTGCTGCCACTGGGCAGCCGTATCCGTTCCCGCCTGGGGACCGAGAAGGCTTCGGCCGACGACCTGCTGGCCTGCCTCGAACATCTGCTCGCCAGCGCCGGCGCCCCGCAGCTGATGACACCGCCGCTGCGCCACACGCTGTGCGAACACGCGCTGGGCAACTACCGCGTGCTCACCACGCTCGCCAACGAACTGCTCACCACCGCCGCGCAGCGGGAACTGTCCGAACTCGACGAGAAGCTGTACTTCGAGGTCTTTGCACCATCAACACAGTCCTCGCGCCGCACGCCAGCGCGTCAACCCAACGGAGCCCGATGACATGTCCCGTAAAGCATCACCTCACAAACCCAACGCCTCCCGGAGCTTGCCATTGCCCGAGCTCTCCGACGAGGCAGCCTACATGATGCAGTTCTTCATCGAAGACCTCTATCTGTGGTTCAGCCGCGCCTACGCCACCCAGATCCGCCGCTATCGCGAGCCCTGGTACCGCGGTCCGACACAGCCGCCACACCAGAGCATTGACGAGCCATTCTGAAACGACAACGGGAGCTTCATCGCTCCCGTTTTACTTCGTCCCTCGAACATCATTTATGTTGCTCATTGCCCCATCGATTTACGTGCTCACGCTCAGCCTTCGGGGAGCACCGGGCTTGAACGTTGGTGGCTTCCCGAGGAAGGACGGCCTGTCAGCGTAAGTTTCGACTGGCGCTTCAGCCTGCGCTCGGCGCGGAAGGAGCAGATGCTTCGAGAGCTGCTGTACTATCGGCTCGCGTTAGGTCAGCCAGATCCAGGCGCGTTCATGGCCATGCTTACGCGTGTCGGGGCCGAGCCCGAAGACGCGCGGGGCCTCGCAATAGACCTCGCCGCGATCTCTCGACCGTAACGGAATGCCAACGCCGTGACTCTAGGTTAGTAGAGAAGTGCCGATTCATGGCCTCCGCGGGCTCTGGCAGGATTTCGATGGAAAGTGCATGACGGTATCGACTACGGTACGCTCGCAGAAGTTGCGCATAGAGTCCAAATGTCCGTGGCCGGTCAACGAAAACGCGGCTTGAATTACCGATGCTGTCTGTCCAATGCTGGCAACTGCCGACTGGATTTTTCGGTATCGCTGGCGGTATTGTCACTACTGGTCGGACGGAAAGCCTGGCTACACAAGGGGCCCGGTGACTTATTGACAATCGAGTGGGAGTGGGGGGGGGTAAAAAGCTCAATAAAATCAATGGCTTGCGATGATTGATGTAAAAAGTTCTTTGTTGGTCATTTCATTGTAAGTCATTGATCTAGAAGCAAAATTTTTGAGAATTCCGGAGGCAGCCGAGCCGTTGTGTGCCACAAAATGACGGTATGGCGGACGGTATGCGCCGAATGCACGGTTACGACTCGATAATTTACCGGCAGCACGATTCGGCCTCGACGATAAAATTCTTTCCGAAAAGCTAGGCTTGGTGCGGGTTTGCGGGCACATCGAGGGCTCGTGGTTGGTGACGGTAAAAGGTGTACCAACCACGAGAACGAGAAACGATGCTCAACGAATTTGCACTCCACAACCTAAGCCCCGCACAGCCCCGTACAAGATCGCCGACTGCGACGGCATGTATGTCGCAGTACCTCCGGCGGGCACCATTTCCTTTCGATACGACTGCCGCATTAATAGGCGGCGAGAAACGCTGACAATCGGCCGTTATGGTAGAGGGGGCATCTCGCTGGCATTGACGCGGGAGAACCTGCTGCACGCCCGGCGGGCCGTCCTCGAGGGAACGTCGTCGGCAGCCGAGAAACAGCGGGAAAAAAACCGTCGTGCCGTGGCGAAGACTTTTGGCGAATGGGCCGCTAACTGGCTTCAGGGCGCTAGGGTGGCGGACACGACGCGTGTCGATGCGCAGTAGCATTCTTGTGCGCGACATCGTGCCAGCCTTCGAGGGGCGATTGCTTTGTGAAGTTACTTCGGGTGGCCTACGGGAACTCTGCACGCGGGTCAAGGAACGAGGCGCGCCGGCCACTGCGGTTCATGTCGCGACATCGTTAAGCAGATCTATACCTACGCAAACTTGCATGGTGACAGGGCGGCAAATCCCGCGGACAGCCTTGGAGCTGCGTCAATCGCCACCTTTACGCCGAAGGACCGGGCACTTTCGCCGCTGGAAATTCGGCTCATGCACCGCCAGCTGGAGCAGGTGGCAACATACCAAACGATCCGGCTCGCATTCCGTCTCATTTTGTTGACGTTGGTGCGTAAGAGCGAATTGAGCGAGGCAGTGTGGGACGAGGTCGATTTTGAGGCCGCAGTATGGACTATACCGAAGTCTCGGATGAAAGCGCGTAAAGCTCATAACGTATATCTGTCTCGTCAGGCACAGGACATCATGGTGGCGCTGCACACTTGTGCGGCAGGTTCGAGATACGTCCTGCCTTCTCGCTATGACGCGGACCGATGCATGTCCAGAGCCACATTGAATCGTGTCACGCAGCTCGTCGTCGCGCGGGCACAAACGGCAGGGTTGTCACTGGAGCCATTCACGAAAACTGGTTCAAGCGAAAAAGGGTTCTGTACTGCTTCCCCAGCGACGGGTGGTCGAGCGCAGCTTTTTGCCGTCCCGACCGTTTCCGTCGTCTCGCGCGTAATTACGACCGGATACCTGAAACCCCTGCGAGGCTTCATTTCGTGGTCTTCGTAATGCTCATATGCGCAGTTCCAGAACTTCAAAGACCTAATACGCCCTAGCTGGGTAAAGGGAAATTTACTAGTGCGATTGTAGGCAACCAATGCTGCACGACCCCCTTCACTGCGCCGGCTTAACCAAATCGCTGACGTCCCGGCGCAATCAGGCTCGGATGAAATCCATCTGAGTGACCGTGCAGTGGAACCTCAAGCCGTCCACATTGCGGTTTGTGAATGCGACCTGTCCGCGAGGAAATCGTCCACAACCTTCCGATCCTTTTCAGAGCGAAATGTCTTTGCGAAGACCAGAGCGCATAGCAAAGTAATGCTTGCAGAAACGACGATAGCAGGGGTATATGACTTGAATAGTTGGAACGAATAGCCCATTGTTATCGGCGAAACGATCCCTCCAAAAAGTCCCACGCAGTTCATGATAGAGCAAACCACACTGGCACCTCGAGGTCCTCCAACTTCTGGCGCCATCGCCCACATTGGGCCCAAGATGGACATTACGAATGCGTACCCGAAGGACATGGCGGTGACCGATACGTAGACGTTGTCCACACTCACTGCTGTAAAGAGACAAAGGGTCCCCAAAAACAAACCGCAAAAAATAACTCTCCTTGTGGCCTGTTCAGTGTTCTTTCCATGTTCGACCATCCGGCGTACAAGCCAGCCTGCGCCGAAGACGGAAACTAGTGCGAATACATAGGGCTGAGCTGCTAACAGGCCCATCTTTGACATCGACATCTGGTATGTGTCGGTCAGATAAGTGGGGTACCACGATAAGAACAGAAAGTTGATCAAATTCAGCCCAAAGCACGCTAACGCGCAGGCCCAGACAGACGGCCGAGATGCAATGAGCTTCCAGAAGCCGGGGGGGATCGGTCTCGTCGTCTCTTGCCCCTTATCATGCAAAATCCACGAAAGCTCAGCTTGCGAAACTCGCGAATCTGTTGACGGATCGTCTTTAAGGTAAAACCAGATAAAAGTCCCAAGCAAACCAGCCATTAAGCCGGTAATGATGAACGCCGCTTGCCAATGTGCAACAAGAATGATTGCGGATACCAAAGGCGGCGCGACTGCAGAACCAATTACTAGCCCTAGATTCTGGATTGAAGAAACCTGGGAGTATTCGATTCGCGGAAACCATCTGCTCATCAAAAATGCCAAGGCTGGCCAGCTCACTGCTTCGGCGGCGCCAAAAGGGATTCTGAAGCCCAGCCATGAAGTGAAGGAGGTCGCCGTAGTGGTTGCAACAAGCAATGCGCACCATAACCACATGAAATAGAAAAAACATTTGCGTGGGCCAAGACGGTTGGCAATAAATCCTGCTGGCACCTGAGCGATTGCATATGCGAACGTGAATGCGCTAAGAATAAACCCCATCTCGCTTGACGAGAAATGCATTTGGGCTCGAATTACCGGTGCTGCAACAGCCAGGTTTGCTCTATCCAGATAGCTGACTGCTGCTATCAAAAACATCAAACCCATTACTTTCCATCTGAATTTCGATTCCACGCTTGTCTCCATTTTTCGATTTGATGTTCTGCACGGGGAAGTCCCCATTTTTTGTCCAAACTCGCGCGCTCATGAGGACATGCCCAAGCAGGATCGGCGGTCAAAAGTGAAGTGAGGTTTTCGCCAACTGCTTGTACCAGATTCTATGATCGGTATATCAGCACGTCAATGGATTATGTGGTAACCGCATTAAATGCGTATTTAATAGAAAAAAAGCAATTTTATTGTCATATATTTGAAAAATAGGAGTATTTTGCCGAATGCACAGCGAAGTTCAGGACGCAACTAAAGAAATGTGGTCGGTCCAGAAATGTTGAAAATCGGTGATGTTGCGAGTGCGGCCGATGAAGCCTTCTGCCCGGAAATGCGGGCACAGCCCCGTCTGTTGGCTCAATTTTTCGCCAGCGATGCTGGAAGCTTCCTCTGCAAATGCCGATGCAGGTCGGTCGTCGAACCTAGGAAATATAAGAGCGCCCGCATTTGCCTGCTTTGGTTTCTTAGATGCTGCGAGATCAGTCATGAGGCAGCGTCCATTTCCAGCCGATGTAAGTAGATAGTTAACACACGATAAGGCCTAGTCTCTGGACTAGAGATGGACGAATTCCTAGCGCGGAATATTGGGAGGGGTAGCGGCTGGCGGGTGCTCTGTGAAAACTGGCAATCTCATTGCAGTTGCTGCGCCGTATGACACATAGAAATTGGCGCTGATAGTTTGCAGCGAAGTGACCGCGCGGAAATCTGGTAAGACCAGGCGATACTTCATGTTGGTACATCTTGTTGTGCCTTGAAGCGCCTAACGCGGTGAGCATGTCCGCATTCCGAGATAGTAGAATCAAGGTGGTTGGTGCTCACGCGAATTCTCGTGAATCGGCGTGGTGTTGATGCTTACAACTGGGCGATTTGAGCTTCGTCCGTCAAGATGTATATGTTCTCTTGTATCGGACACGAAAAGCCTTGGCGAGCGTCGACATGCGCTGACCGGGGAATTTTGGCGATGACGGCAATGAATGGTCCATGGTGGCTGCTACCTATATCTGCGCTTCGCGATGCGGAATTCGGCGGAACTTTGTCATCTGGTTTGACCAGTTCAATGTAAAGGCTTACTCTTGTCATTTTCCGTGCGGTTCGACATCGTGCGGCCCTATTTTGTTAACTGCTGAAACACATTCGGCGCCTTACATTAGCGGTGATTTCATGCTGGACAATGTCCGACAACTCGTGCAGCTCATTCATGAACGAGGCTTTGAGCCAGGCGACAAACTTCCTTCCGAGCGCGAGATGTCAGAGATGTTCGGCATGAGTCGGGGGGCATTGCGCGAAGCGTTGATTCGTCTTGATACGTTACGCATTGTCGATGCGCGTCCGAAATCCGGCATTTACCTGCGTGCCGGCTCAGCCGACCGTAGCATTGAGGCGATGGTGCTGTTCGCTGAGGCGGATGCGCCTTTGGCTCCGGACGAAGTAATCCAAGCCGTCGAATTGCGGCGTCTGCTCGAAACGCAAGCGGTTCGCCTAGCTTGTGAGCGGCGTACAGACGATGACCTGGAGCGGCTCTCCGGCATCGTGAAGCGTTGTGTCGCTGCGCGGGGCAACGGTGAAAAACTGGCAGGCCTGGACGCGGAGTTTCATCTCGCAATCGTCGCAGCTACTCAGAACGATGTGTTTGCGCGTTTCATCAACGTGTTTTATCTGATGTCGAGAAAGCGTCGTGAAGTTTATTTTTCTTCTGATGAGCATTGCCGGCAATCAGTTAGCGATCATCGTAAATTGCTGGCAGCGATCGCTGAACGCGATGTTGACAAGGCAGAAAATATACTACGGCAGCACATCAAGGGGGTCGACGTCTACTTCCGTACACTGTTTGCGGCGTCGCCGGACGACGGGGTGCCATCGTCTTCATCTGTGGTGAAGCGGACGAAGAAAAAGTCCGCGACGCGCAAGTTGGTACCTGCTGACGGGGTTGTATAAAACACCGTCACCGCTCTTGGATTCCACCTTAGGCCAAGCGGGTGTACCCCGATAATTCGCAACGCGCAAGTGTCAAAGAGCGGTCGGCGCGTCGCGTCTAACAATTAGATTGTCTTGGCGATCAGCTTGCTTTATGGCTTTTCGGCGTCGTGCGTTTCGAAGTTCGCCGGTGAGACGATCTCCAACTGTTCGAAATCGTCGCTATTTGCGAGAACCTGGTGGCGCACGCCGGACGGGAAGTAACAAATTGAACCGGCGGTAAGACGGGACACGCCAATGTCCTCGAATTCGAAATCGATCCATCCGCGCAGTACGAACACGATCTGAAACGAAGTGTTGTGAGTATGCCATTCCGGGTCGGCTTGTTTGCCTGGTACGGCACGGATGACGTGCGCAACGAATCCACCATTTGTTGCTTCCTTCAAACCGAGATCGCGATAGGCAAAATATGGGCGCAGACCCACCTCGAAGTCGCTGCTGTCCGAAGCGGGGTGCGAAACCATTGTGCGTTGTGGTGTAGTCGTTGACATGCTTTTCCTCTAAAGTTTGATTTTGAATAGAGACGGCGGTTTGCGGGGTCAAACGAACCCGGGGCCACTGGACCCTGCGTGGTGTTTAATGAAATCCTCGTTAATCTCTATGCCAATGCCTGGTTTTTCGCTGGGCCGCAATGTGCCGTCTGCATTAATGGCAAAGGAGAAGTCAATCAGATCGTCGCGCAGCGGGTTGTACAGCGAGCAGTCTGCTTCGAAGTAGCCGGCATTATCAATCGCACTTAGAACGTGCAGCGTTGCCGCCATATTGATACCCATGCTCGAATGGCAATGAACGGGCAGTTTCTGTACGGATGCCATGGTCGCGACCTTCATCGCTTCGCTGATTCCACCCACTTTCGACAGATCGGGCTGAAGGATCGTTATCGACTCCGCGTCTATTAATTGCGCGAATTCGAAGCGGGTAAAATGGTTCTCGCCGCCAGCAAGTGCAAATCGGCACATCTTCTTCGCTTCTCGATAGCTACGGTAATCGTGCGCCGGAAACGGCTCTTCTAGCCAGCCGACGTGTGCTGCGTCGAGATGCGGAGCTACCATACGAAAGTCACGTAGCGAATAGGCTGTATTAGCGTCCGTCAGAATGTCGAGCTCAGGATAGGCTTCACGCACTGCTGCAACACGTGCGATGTCGTTTGCGGGCGAGTCTCCTAAACGGAGCTTGATGGCCTTATAGCCTCGCCGTACCATTGTTTCGACCTCTTCGAGCAACGCAGAGGGCGTCTGAAAGCCAAGGCAGATTCCGCCGGCGTACGCTGGGACGCTGCGAGACGTACCGCCGAGCAACCGATACAGAGGCCAGCCGGTTGCTTTGCCGCGAATGTCCCAAAGCGCCATATCGATGCCGCTCATTGCGGCCGCACATGCGGCCCCCATGCCATGAGAGGCCAGCTGATACCGGTATATTTGCGACCAAACGCCATTGACATCGGTAGCTTCAAGGTCGGCCACGAGTTGCTTGAGAGTCGTGTTCACAAGCATGGCAATGGCGAGGTGAGCCCTTCCGTGATGCGACTCACCCCATCCGACAATTCCTTCATCCGTTGTCACTTTTACTATGACTGTGTCGCGTTTGACCATCCGACCGATGCCGAGACTTACCTGATACTGGGGGGGCACAGGGACAGTGACGGGATACGCAACGATGTCCGCTATTTTCATTGTGAGCTTTGACAAATGAGAGATAAATGAGTGGATAGGCCGACAGGTTAAAAGCTCCTGATTCAGCGCGTAGCGCGGCGTTCGAGATAACGTGGCCATACCTCTTCGTTTACTAGATGCTCGGGGCGTCGGCCGTGAAGGATTTCGACGACGGCGCGAGCTGCACCCGTACTCATTCTTACTAGACCTTCGGAAGTGAACGCAGCAACGTGTGGCGTCAGCAACACATTGTCGATTGACCAGTAGGGGTGATCGGGGGGCAATGGCTCTGGTTCAAACACGTCCAGTGCAGCGCAGCCGATCTGACCGGAGCGCAGTGCGGCGACGAGGGCGTCATCATCGATCAGACCGCCGCGCGCGGCGTTCACGAGCAGCGCGCCGGGCTTCGCAAGCGAGAGCAGTTCGGCATTTACCAAATGCCGGGTTGATTTGACCAAGGGGGCGTGCAATGTGATGAAGTCGGAGCCCGAGAACACATTTTCGATCGAGGTTTGGTCGACGTAAGAGGGCAATCCTTCGCGGGCGCCGTTGTCGCAGCCAAGCACGCGCATACCGAATCCGTGATGCAGTGCTGCAGCAACCTGCAGGCCGATTCGTCCGAGACCAACGATGCCGACAGTGCGGTCACGCAGCTCGATGCCCTGGAATGTCTGTCGAACCAGCCAGCCGTCGTTGCGCCAAGCCCTGGGAAGCCGGTCGAAGCCGCGGGCCATCGCAAGGATTGCACCCACCACGTGCTCGGCTACCGCCTGCGTATTTGAGTCCGGCAAGTTTGCGACCGCAATATCTGCACGGGTCGCACGCTCAACGGGAATGAAATCGAGACCAACTCCGTGACGCACGCATGCCTTAAGACGAGGAGCGTGATCAAAAATGTCATCAGGCAGGCGTACGCGGACGATTAGTGCATCCGCATCCGCGACGAACTTGCGCAGGGTCTCTTCGCTATCATCTGGCGCGACGACGAGCTCGCAACTCGGCTCTAGAATCGGCAATGCCGATAGGTGAATCGGGCTGGTTGCCAGCACTCTAAATTTTTCCGGCATCGTTAAAACCTTTTAAGGTTATCTGGTACAACCAGAGTCTAAAAGATAAAAGAACGCGTCGTCAACATTCTTGCCGGGAAAGTTTGAAAATTCAGGCGTTTTCTCTCGTTGAGCTGCTTTTTCCCATGTTAGCCCTAGCTTGCGTTTTCTGGCAGGAAAAAGTATTGTCAATTCTGGTATAACCAGTTTACCTATCGGGAAAGCAAATGAAAAAGACGGTTGGCATCGTAGGAATGGGTGCGATGGGACGCGGCGTTGCGGCTTCGCTGCTCGGCGCGGGTTTTGCAGTGGCGGGCTATGACTTGAACACGGATGCGCTCGCGAACTTCGCGCAGTCGGGTGGCATTGCATGTCACAGTCTTGCTGAACTCGGCGAATGTTCAGACGTAGTTATCGTGCTTGTGGTCAATGCGGCGCAGACGGAACAGGTACTGTTTGATGACAATGCATTGTTGTCCACCCTGAAGCGCGGCAGCGTGGTGATTGCAAGCTCCACAGTTGCGCCAGCGTTTGCCGCTGAAATCTCGAGGCGCCTTGCTGAGCAAGGTGTTGCGATGATCGATGCACCAGTGTCGGGCGGTGTAGCAGGCGCCGCTGCGGGCAAATTGACAATTATGGGGTCTGGGCCACAGGCCGCTTACGACGCATGTCAAGAAGTGTTCGATGGTTATGCTGCGAAAGTATATCGTTTCGGCGACGAGGCAGGCTTAGGTTCCAAGGTCAAGCTGATCAACAATCTGCTATGCGGTGTGCACATTGCAGTCGCGGCCGAAGCAATGGCGCTTGCCAAACGCGAAGGCATTGAACCGCAGTTGCTGTACGACGTAATCACACACAGTGCCGGAAATTCCTGGGCTTTTCAGGACCGTATGCCACACGTTATTGCTGACAATTTTGCCCCGGTCACAGCGCTTAACATTTTCGTAAAGGATCTGGGACTGGTGCTTGATATGGCCAATAGTGCGGACTTCATCGCTCCGTTGACTGAGTGCGCGCATCGCATGTTCTTGTCCGCAGCAGATGCCGGCAACGGTCTCCTGGACGACACGGCAGTGATCAAGATTTTTGACGACGCCTCACGCGTGCGCGAAGTCCGCAAGGCTTATTGACGACATGTGTGTTCAAGTGGGTCTTTGGATTGTAGTCCCGGAAATCCGCTTGCCCGGTCTGATTCAAGGGGATTGTCGTTGCAGGCCGAGCTACCGTCAGGCCGACGATGGGACCAAGACGAGGAGCCGTTGTTTTGACTCAGCGGCTGTTTGAGGCAACGTGAAATGGGAGTGCGCTGCTGAAAAAGAGTACTCTGGATCTGCTATGGAATCGAACCTTCCGTGCCCGCGACTGGTTCAATGCTGCGTCATACGTTAGCACTGGCTACAGCTAACTGCCCCGTGTCAATCGTGTTGACCTCACGTAGCGGCGAAAGTGGTCGTACTGCCGACAGACATTACCGGCGCGCCGAATTTCCGGGCGCGGCGACTACTTTTGGCCAAGAATGCAAATCATAACGTACTGCTACGGTGGGTCAGAGCACAAAGATGACGTCGCTCGCATTAGTCTCACTTAATCAACCTTAAATTCATGGTGTGATTACCTAGGGTACCTAGGGTACATCCCGAGGCGCTGGTGCTAGTTGATGCGTTGACACCTGTTACTGCGCTGCTATACTAATTTTCATGGTGACTGAGCGCTCAGTTTAAAACAATCAGACGGAGACATCGATATGAACCGGTTGGCCAATAAGATTGCATTCATCGCTGGAGGTGCTGGAGGCATCGGAGCGGCCGCCGCGCACCTGTTTGCGCGTGAGGGTTGTCAGGTTGCGATCGGCGATCGCGACTTCGACGAGGCACGCCGCACCGTCGAGGCAATCAAGCAAGAGGGCGGACGCGCCGCTGCTTTTCCCCTTGATGTAACGCAGGAGGACAGTGTACGGGCTGCCATCGGCGACGCAGTCGAGGCGTTCGGCGGACTGGACGTGCTTTACAACAATGTTGGGGGCTCGTCCACCAAAGATGCCTCGGTCACCGAAGCGCCACTTGAAGAGTTCTGGCGCTGTATCAACGTCGACCTGTTTGGCACGTGGCTGGGCTGCCGCCACGGTATTCCCGAGCTGATCAAACGCGGAGGAGGTTCGGTGATCAACACGTCGTCGATCCTTGCCTTGATGGGGTCGCCAAATAAGGACGCCTATACCGCAGCGAAAGGTGCGGTGAGTGCGTTGACGCGCTCGATGGCCGTCGAATACGCGTCGCACAAGATCCGTGTGAACGCGATTGCGCCAGGCATTACGCGTACGCCACGCGTCGAGCGCTTGCTCGCTGAAGATGGGGTGACTGCGCGGCTCTCGGAGAATTACCTGCTTGGCATTCTCGAACCGATTGATATCGCGCAGATGGCACTTTATCTCGCATCAGACGAGTCGCGGTTGACGACTGGACAGATCCTCTCGGTAGACAGCGGCGCATCGATCGTCTGAGTGTCGTTCGGTCCGTGACGTTACACCAAACTATAAATTAGGAGACGTATCATGAAGGTCAAACTCAGCCTGCGCCTTGGTGTCATAGGCGGCGCATTGTCGATGTCGCTCTTGTCCAGTCCAGCCATCGCCGAAGATGTGCTGAAATTCGGTGTGAGTTCGCCAATGTCGGGAGCAGCTGCTAACTGGGGTATCGGGTGCGACTGGGTGGGTCAGAAGGTGGTGAAGTATATCAACGATCACGGCGGTGTCCGTGCCGGCGGAAAGACCTACAAGGTGCAGTTGACGACCTACGACAACGGCTATACAGCAGCGGGCGGAGCGCAGAGCGCGCAGGCAATGATCAGCCGCGATGGGGTGCGCTACATCGTGCAGAGCCTGGGTACTGCGCCTGTGCAGGCGACACAAAGTCTCTCGGAACGCGCCGGTGTGATTCTTCTAACTACTGCGTGGGGAAAATCGATCAAAGGTCCGAAGTTTCCGCTGACCTTCACGAATTCCAATACACCGTATGAGATTTTCGAGCCGCTATTTTCCGTTGTCAGGGGCCAGCATCCGAATATCAAATCGGTCGCGCTGCTTAACCCGAACGATTCGACCGGTCAGCAGGCTGAGGCTCAGTCGAAGCAGGAGTGGGCAAAGCTCGGCGTGAAGGTCGTCAGTTCCAGTTTCTACGAACGCGGGACAACCGAGTTTCAGTCGATCGCCACCAAGCTTGCAAACTCAAAAACCGATGCCGTCGATCTGGGTGGATCTGCGCCTGGCGATGCGGGCAGCGTGTTCAAGGAGCTATCAGTGCAAGGCTGGAATGGCGTGAAGTTGTATCCGGCTGGTACTGGGAGCGACACCTTGGTGAAGGTCGGTGGGAAGAGTGTGGAAGGTGTGTACATGGGGCAGGCTGCCGATTTTTCCGGAGCTACTGCAACTGCACTGCAGCGTGACCTCGACACTCAGGCCAAGCAGGTGCTTCACGAGCCGCTGAACATTCTTCAGATGGGAGTGTGGGACGGCATGATGGCACTTAAGGCCGGTATAGAGAAAGCCGACAGCATCGATCCCAGGGCAATCGCAAAGGCGCTGCCGACCACGACCGTTGAAACCTCCTACGGTCCTGTTGGATACGGCGGAAAATCCACCTACGGAACCCCCCAGCAACTGCTGGTGCCGGTCATCATTACGCAGATCCAGAATGGCAATACTGTCGAAGTACGTCGTGTCAAATCGACGGACGCAAACGGTTCTTGAGTTCCCGCTGCGGGGAACCCGCACGCTGCATCGCACAACCTGTTAGATGGTGACCGCAATGGCTTTGATCGTGCAATTGGCATTGAACACGCTGCAGGCGGGTTCGGTGTACGTGCTGTTCGCTTTAGGGCTGACCCTTATCTTTGGCGTTATGGGTGTAGTCAATTTTGCGCACGGCCAGTTCTTCACCCTTGGGGCGCTTTTGACGAGCGTGCTGGTGCCTGCACTACGGGAGGCGTTTGGCATGGGGGTCGCCCTTGCATTCACTTTCGCAAGCGCCATTTCTATCGTCGCTGTCCTGGCGCTCGCCGCACTCGTCTATCAGTTCGGTTTTCGACACTATCTGCGCGACACCGTGGGATCTTTCATCCTGTCGGTTGGCCTGCTGCTCTTTTTCGAGGGCGTTTTCCTGTGGGTGTTCGGCGGGGTGCCGCGCGTGGTGCCAAATATCGCGCCTGGTGAGCTGCGCGTATTCGGCGCGGCGATCGAATTGCAACGGTTGGTGGTGTTTGCAATTGCGGTGATCATCACGGTGTTGCTGTACCTGATGTTAGCGTTCACGCGTTTCGGACGGGCGATCCGAGCCACGGCAGATGATGCGGGCGCTGCAACGCTGCAGGGCATTCGCGACAAACGCACGCTCCTCTACGGCTTCATGGTCGGTTCGTTCCTCTCCGCTGTCTCGGGTTGCCTGACCGCGCCGATTGCGGTGATCACCCCAGCGGTAGGCAACGACTATCTGATAAAGGGCTTCATCACGATCATTATCGGCGGGCTTGGGTCTGTCCCAGGCGCGATATTCGGCGGTCTCACGATCGCGTTGATCGAGAGTGTAGTCGGCTATTACTTCGACGGCACGATGGCGACGATCGGGATGTTCTGTGTTGTTGCGCTGCTGCTTCTAATTCGCCCTCAAGGAATGCTCGGCCATGTTCAACATTAACCGCTCCGTCGTCTTATGGAACGTTGCGCTGTTTGCTGCGGCAATCGCGTGGCTCGCTGTCTCCGAACCTTCGTATCTGACACAGCTGGTCGTGTGGTCGGCGATTAACGCAGTGCTTGCCGCCGGGATGCGCTTCGTGTTGCTGATCGGCGAAACCAACATGGCAAGCGGTGCGATTTACGGCTTTGCGGCGTACGTGACTGCGATCGCAGTTACGAATGGCTTCGATGTTGTGCCGCTCGTCGTAGTCACCGCCGCTATTGCGGCCGGTGTGCTTGGCCTGCTGTTCGGCTGGGTCACCCTACGCGTTAAGGGACCTTACTTCATGCTGATCGGTTTCGCGTTCACGGAGGTGGTTCGACTTGCCTATACGCGGATTGATTATGTCGGCGGTAATTCGGGGATGGTCGGAATCTATGCGCCTATGTCGCTCGATCGCTGGATGCCGGCGCTATGCGTCGGCATCTGCTATCTGCTGGTGAGCGGCTTTTTCGTCGCAGAGAAGTCATCGTTTGGCTTGCTGATGCGAGCGATACGCAACAATGACAAAGTGGTGGAGACGCTTGGTGTTAGCGCTCTACGTGTGAAGCTGGTGTGTTTCTGCATTGCGGCACTGGCGGTGGGTGCGGCGGGCGCGATCCACGCGTATAGCTATCACGTGATCAGCCCTGGAGATTTCAGCTTCCTGATCCCCGTGTACGCGCTTGCGTATGCGAAGGTCGGTGGCGAGCGGCATATTGTCGGCTCCGTGATAGGTGCAATCTTCCTTACCGTTGTCGCGCAGGTGGTCCAAGGCGCGGGTGCACTGCAATACGTGCTATTCGGTGGCGTAATCATCCTGACCATGCTCGGCGTGCGCGGTGGGATGCTCGACATGCTTGGTTGGGTCGCGTGCCGCCGCCGCCGCCGTGCGGGCGCCCAGCACATGGGTTTGCCCAAGGACAGGACTAGCGGAGAACTCGGATGAAACTTGATATGCCCATCGCCGAGGGAGCCACGCGCCTACCGGCATTGCTTGAAGCACGCGGTTTGACGCGCCGGTATGGCGGCCTCGTCGCGGTGTCGGATCTGACTTTCGAAATCCGGCCAGGTGAAATTCTCGGGTTGATCGGACCCAACGGCGCTGGCAAGTCCACCACATTCAATCTGCTAAGCGGACACGTGAAGCCGAGCGCCGGCACCCTTTCCTTCGCGGGGGAAAGTATCGCCGGGATGGCGCCGTATCAGGTCAGTCGGCGTGGTCTTGTGCGAACGTTCCAGCATGACAGTTTCTTTCGCGAAATGACCGTGATTGAAAACCTCACTGTCGCGGCGCAGCGTCGCTACCGCTCGCGTAGGGAGCGCGTTGATTGCGCGCGTCGTATCGCGGAACGCGTCGGTCTGGACAAGCATCTGGAGGCGACCGCAGGTAGTCTGCCACATGGTTTGCAACGGATCCTGAGCATCGGTATTGCAATCACACCCGAGCCCAAACTCCTCGGTCTCGACGAACCGCTAACCGGCTTACATACCGTTGAAGTCGAAAAAGTGCTGACGTTGTTCCGAACGCTTTGCCGTGAGGACGGCATGACGATCCTGCTGGTGGATCACAACATGAAGGCGATGATGGGCGTGTGTGACCGTTTTCTCGTATTGCACTACGGCAAGCTGCTCGCGCAGGGTAACGCCGACGAGGTGCGCAGTAATCCTGACGTCATTGGAGCGTACTTGGGGAGATCGGAATGAAGACCGACACCGACATCACAACATTACTCGAGGTGCGTGGGTTGCAAGTCCGCTACGGCGGAGTGACTGCGGTAGACGGCATCGATCTGGATCTGCCGCGCGGCAGCGTCGTCGCTTTGATCGGTTCGAACGGTGCTGGCAAGACTTCGGTGATGAACGCCGTCATGAATCTCAAGGCGGGGTGTGCCGGAACACGGCGCTTTGATGGTGAGGACATTGCGTCGCTACGCACGGATCAGATCGTCGAACGCGGTGTCGCACTGGTGCCAGAAGGGCGGCGCTTGTTCCCCCACATGACGGTGCGCGAGAACCTCGCGATGGGCGCCTATCTGCGCCGGAATCGCGACGGAATTCAGCGGGACATGGAACGGGTACTCGATGTCTTTCCGGCGCTGACCGCGAAACTCAGGCAACCGGCGATGTCGCTTAGCGGCGGCCAGCAGCAGATGGTTGCTATCGGGCGCGCGCTGATGTCGTCGCCGCGGCTACTGTTGCTCGATGAACCCACAATCGGCCTGGCGCCAGCAGTCGTGCAATTGATCGGCGACACGATCCAGCTCATCAATCGGGAAGGCGTCAATGTTCTCCTTGTTGAGCAGAATGCGTCGGTCGCGCTGAATCTGTCGAGCTACGCATACGTGATTGAGCGCGGTTCGGTGGTGATGCATGGACTTTCCGCCGAGCTGAAAAACGACAGACGCGTCCACGCGGCATATCTGGGACTTTGAATTTTCGGAGCACTACGCAATGCCTTCACAACCCGATCCTGTGTGGTGGCCGACCGCCACCGATGTATCGAACGCTCAGGTGACTTCGCTGATCAGGGCGCTCGGGCTACGCGATTATGACGAGCTTTACGCGTACTCCATTGCAAATCCCGGCGAGTATTGGCACCGGCTGATGGTATGGCTCGGCATCCGCTGGCAGGCTCCATATTCGGCGTACGTTGATCTATCTGACGGAAAGCCATTTCCACAATGGTTCCCGGGCGGCAAGCTAAATTGGGTCGACAGCATTTTCGAGTGTGAAGCGGATAAGGAGCGTTTGCAGCGTATCGCGTTGATTGCGGAAGACGAAAGCGGCCGCGTGACGCAGCGTACCTATGCCGAGTTGCGAGAAGACGTTCAGTCCTTCGCGGCGGGCTTGATGACATCGAAGTTGGGCCCGGGAGATTGCGTTGGGCTGTTGATGGAAAGCAGTGTCGAATCGGTCGTGACCTATCTTGCTCTTTCTTATATTGGCGCGATCGCTGTGCCACTGTTTTCTGGCTTTGGCGCAGATGCGATCGTGGCGCGCCTGCAAGGGTGCGATGCGAAGGGGCTTGTCGCGACGGCAGGATTCATGCGGCGTGGCAAACCGGTTTTGACGCGCGACGCGATCGAATCGAGCATTCCAGCGTTGCCTTCGCTGGAAGTTCTGGTGGTAAAACCAATGCGCGGATCTCAAGGGAGCGTGCATGCGGGCGCGCTGGACTGGTATGACGTCCTCGCCGCAGGTCGCGCTGAACCGCTTGATCACGCTGTTCCGGCCGAGGCCAACACGCCATGCATGATCGTCTACACGTCTGGCACGACTGGCAAGCCTAAAGGCACTGTGCATACGCATGGCGGCTTTCCGCTGAAGATTGCGCATGACGCAGCGGTGTACTTTAACCTCGGTGCGGGTGACAGGTGGCTATGGCCGGCCGATATGGGCTGGGTTGCCGGGCCCATCACGATCGCGGGCGCCTTTCTGCGTGGCGCGACCCTCGTCTGTTACGACGGTGCGCCAAACTGTCCCGACTGGTCTCGTCTGCCGCAACTGATCCGTCGTTACGCTGTAACTCACTTCGGGGCATCGCCAACGCTGATTCGAACGCTCTCTGCACATGAGTCTTCGATCGCACCGGACGATCTCTCGTCTGTACGTCTCGCCATCACCGCGGGCGAGGTGATCGATTCAGAGAGTTTTCGCTGGTACGGCGAGCGTTTTGCCTGCCCGGTAATCAATTTCACTGGCGGTTCGGAAGTGTCGGGCGGCCTGCTTGGGAACGTCGTTGTCAAGCCGATCGTGCCGGGAGGCTTTAATGCAATTGCACCGGGCATCCGTGTCGATGTTCGAGGCGCTGACGGCAAGCAGGTACGGGGTGAAGTTGGCGAGCTTGCTGTACTCGAGCCGTTCGTCGGTATGACACGTTCGTTCTGGAAAAACCCTGAGCGGTATCTTGATACGTATTGGCGCAATGTGCCTGATGTCTGGATCCACGGCGATCTCGCAATCCAGTTTGACGATCACGCGTTTGTACTATGCGGCCGGTCGGACGACACGCTAAAGATTGCCGGCAAGCGAGTCGGGCCGTCGGAAATCGAAGACGTCATCGTTGAGATTGCTGAAGTCGCCGAAGCGGCTGCGGTTGGCATAAGTGATCCGGTCAAAGGTCAGCGACTGGTTGTCTTCGTGGTGGCTGACAAGGAGCGCTGTACGGTGGCATTCCGTGAGCAGATCGTAGACATGGTGTCGCGCAGACTCGGCAAGCCATTTGCACCGTCGCAAGTGTATGTAGTCGGCGAACTGCCGAAGACGCGCAGCGGCAAGATTATGCGACGTCTGATCAAGCGGGCATACGAAGGGCAGCCGCTTGGCGACACGGCCTCACTTGAGAACCCTTGGGCAATCGAGATGATTCGCGAAGTAATGAAATTGCCTATAGAACCCGCATGAAGCCTTTGAAATGTAAGGAGAATTTTCGATGAAAATCGGGTTTATTGGTGCAGGACGCATGGGTCATCGAATGATCTCCAATCTGCTCAAAGGCAGTCACGCGGTGCTCGTTCTCGACGGTGCGCGAGACGCTCGTGATCGGGTCGCCTCACTTGGCGCGACGCTCGCGATGAATCTCGCAGATCTGGTCACCGGACAGGACATCGTCATCACGATGCTTCCAACCCCCGATGTATCGCTTTCCGTATACGAGGGCGCTGGTGGGCTTTTCTCGATCACACCACCTGAAACGCTCCTTCTCGAATGTTCGACGGTCGATGTCAAAACGATTGAACGGCTCGGTGAGGGCGCGCGTGCGAGCGGCACGCAGTTGATCGATGCGCCATTGACGGGGGGCATCGAAGGGGCGGCGCTGGCCACGTTAACTTTCATGGTTGGCGGCAGTGAAGAACAGCTTGAGTACGCCAGACCCGCCTTGCAGTCAATGGGTTCGCGCATCGTACATGCTGGTCGGTTTGGCAGCGGCACGAAGCTCAAGCTAGTGAACAATATGATCTGTGCGACCAATCTTATGGTCGCGTCAGAGGCTTTGACGCTGGGTCTGAAGCTCGGTCTCGACGCGCAGCCGATGTACGACGTGATCGCGAATGGCACTGGTGCGAGCTGGGTGTTGAATACTTACTATCCGCTGCCTGGTGTGGTGGACGGAGCGCCGTCAAGCAGAGGTTTTCGGATGCCGACGTTTCCGGCGACCGGGATGGCGAAAGACATGCGCTGCGCGTTGGAGGCGGCGCGCAGTGTCGAAGCGGTTACACCGCTACACAACGTTGCCGAAAGTTTGCTGAAGCTGTATTGCGAGCACTTTGACACGACGCTCGACTGGACTGCTGTATCAACTATGTTCGGTTCGCGGCGGTATTTCCCTGATTTGCCGGGTGCGGGCATGCCCGCACCCGAGTGTTAATTAAAGCCAAGTCCGCGTGCCATGAACGTACTGAGCGTCTCGATCACTTCCTCGGGTTTTGCGCGATCGCGCAGTGACCAGCGGCGCAGCGCGATCATGGTTGGTAGAAAGGTCACGATGTTCGCGGCGATATGCAGATTGCCAAAGTCGATCCTGGTCTGTTCGCTGGCCTTGGCAAGGATGTTTTCGAACATCGCGATGAATTCTTCGACTCTTGCAAGAATCACCTTGCGGGAGCGATTGTCTAGCAGATGGCTATTCTGGTAGATAAGCATGATCTCATCCTGATGTTCGTACATGATGCGCGCAACGGTGCGCAACGCGGCGGAGACCTGGGTTCGCGCGTCGGCCGTCTCGTCGAGCGCCTGTTTCACCTTCAGTTGGTATTCCGCGATGATCCTGTCGCAGACCAGATAAAGGATGTCGTCCTTCGATTTAACGTAGTTATAGATGGTGCCTTGCGTCATGTCGGCGACGCGGCCAATGTCGCGCACGGTGGCCTCATGAAAGCCTTTTTCAATAAACACCTTGATGGCGGCACGAATCAGTACGTCGCGTCGCTCCTGAACCAACGCTCCGTCGCGTGTATTGGTCTTGACGGTGCGCACCCGCAGTTTGCGGGGCGAAGGGTTAGTCGTTTCGTCGGATGAGGCTTCAGTTTTCATGATGCGGCTGCACAGATGGGCGATGTTGAGTGAGCGGTCAGACTGCATGATAGCAAGGTAATGCGTGGATGCATCGGCAGACAGTTAGCGATGTTCTGCTCACAGCATGAATGACGACCATGAACAGGTGCGCAGACCGCGCAAGAGGAGTTGACGAAAATACACTTCATTATATACTGAGCGCTCAGTCAAATACGATTTGTGAGGAGTCTGGCCAAGCCAGGATCGTCGTGGAAAAGGGCTGTTACCGTATTTAAGCATTTGAAGAAAAAGGTGGATCAAAACATGAAGATCGTCGATATGCATTCGCATTGGGGCACGCGACGTGGCTATCCGTTGCGTTCGCCGGAGGAACTGGCCCAGCAGAAAAAAACATGGAATTCAGAGCCGCGCTATCACTCTGAACAGGAAATGATCCAGCATTTTCGGAACAACGACGCGCGTGTGATTCTCGACTTCGGCTTCACGAAGTACATTCCGTTCGAAGAAATCGCGCCGTTGCACGACTACGCGTTCGAGGTTCAGCGAATGGGCATGGACGTAATCGCAGGGCATTGGCTGCATATCGATCCGGTTCACGGCGCGGCTGGTGTGCGCGAGCTGCGGCGTTGCATCGAGGCTGCACCGGGTTTCGTCGGATATGCGGTGTCGGGCTCGGGTTCTGCTCCGGCGAGCGATCCGGTGTGGTTTCCGTTTTACGACCTGTGCACGCAGACCAACACGCCGGTTTTGATTTTCGTCGGCACCACCGGTCTCGGTGCGGGATTACCCGGTGGCGGCGGCATTCTGCTCGACGACTGTCATCCGCGTCATCTTGATTTTGTCGCGGCGCGGTATCCAGGCTTGCGGATCGTGGCCGCGCGACCCGGCTGGCCGTGGCAGACCGAGACGATTGCGGTGCTTATGCACAAACGCAACATCTGGTACGAACTGCATGGCTGGTCGCCCAAATACTTCACGCCCGATCTGAAGCACGAGATCAGCCGACGGCTGCGCCATCGCGTGATGTTCGGCGCCGACTATCCGCTTTACAGCTACGAACGGTTGCGTAGTGACTGGCAGGCGGAGGGCTATACACACGACGTACTCGAAGACGTGTTCCATCGTAATGCCGAACGCTTTTTCGCAGGGGAGGAGATGAAATGAATCTTGAACTTACCGGCAAGGTAGCGATCGTTGGCGGAGGCAGCCAGGGCATCGGTTTTGGCATTGCGCGTACTCTCGCAGCAGAAGGTGCTCAGGTTGTGATATCTGCACGGCGCGAAGAAGATCTGAAGCGCGCGGCGTATGAGATCCGGGAGTTGACCGGTAACGCGGTTACGTGGATCGCCGCCGACTGCCGTAAGGCGGAAGACTGCGAACGCGTTGCGACGATCGCACGTGCGGAATTTGGCGGCATCGACATTCTTGTCAATAACGATGGCGCACCGCCAGTCGGCCCGGTGCTGTCGTTCGACGATGCCGCCTGGCATCGTGCTGTCGAACAGAATTTGATGTATCCCGTACGAATGGTGCGGCAGGTTGCTGACTCGATGAAGGAGCGCGGCGGCGGCAGCATTTTGAACATCACCGCAATCTCCGCGATCCAGCCGATCCGCGATCTTGGCCTCTCTGTCGCGACCTGGGGCGGTGTTATTGGCTATGCGAAGACGCTCTCAATGGAGCTCGCCGAGTTCGGCATCAACGTCAATACGATTTGTCCCGGCTATATCGACACGTCGCGTTTGCGAAAAGTATTCGCGGCCGGCGATGAACCGGACGAGGCGGTGCGCGCGCGACTGCTGCAGGATGTGCCATTAGGGCGGGTCGGGAGCGTTGATGACATCGCGAACCTTGTGGCGTTGCTTGTATCTCCACGCGGCGCTTACATTACCGGTACTGCGATTCAGGTCGACGGTGGCCTTCTGCGCGGTGTGCGCTAAGGAGCAAACGATGATACTAAAACCGACGCACGAAGTCGCTCCAGCGTTGCAGCAGGCTTACCGGGACAAAGGCTGGTGGGGCACGATTACATTCAGCGAGATTCTGGAACAGCGTGTTAGGGAAATGCCAGAGCGCATCGCGTTCAAGGATGACTATCGCGCGGTAAGCTACGCGCAATTGTGGTCCGAAGTGCGCCGCTTCGCCGAACTGCTGCGCCGCCAGGGCGTTGGTAGTGGCGATGTCGTCACGTTGCAGCTACCGAACCGTATCGAATTTCCGGTCGTTTTCTTCGCGCTGGAACTGATTGGCGCAGTCGCAAACAAGATCAGTCCGGACCTGCGAGCGGCGGAATTACGCTATATCCTTACGTTCTCGCGGTCCAAAGCGTATGTGTGCGCCAAGCAAGTCAAGGGCTTCGACCACGTCGCGATGCTGCGCGGATTGCGTGACGACTTGCCTGAGCCTATTTGTGTGGTGTGTGTCGATCCAGTCGAAGGCGACGATGTCATATCGTCTGCGGAAGCGCTTCGTGACTTTCCTGCGTTGAGCGACAAGGACCGCGTGCGCATGGATTCTGACGAAATCATGCGCATGTGCTTTACGTCCGGTACTACCGGAAATCCCAAAGGCGTGCTGCACAGCTTCAACACGACGTTATGTGCGGCACGTTTTCTCAACCGCGATATGTATGTGACGCAAGACGATGTTCTTCTAGCGTATTTGCCGGTCGCGCTGAATTGGGGTTATTTGACACTACTGCAATCGGTGATGGCTGGCGCATGTACTGTCCTGCTTGAACGTTTCTCGGCGCGCGCGGCGCTCGCACGCATCGCGTCAGAGCGAGTGACATACATTCCGACCGCGCCTGCCGCAATTGTTGCGATGCTTAACGCTCCGGAGTTGCGCGACACTGACTGCTCGTCCCTGCGCGTGATGGTGACCGGGGGGGCATCCGCATCGTTGGACATGATTAAGGAGTTCGAGACGGCTTTTCCGCTCGCGCGGCTGATTGAGCTCTACGGCATGCTTGAGACGGGCTTCCACTCATATACGCGGCTTGACGATGATCCAGTAAGGGTGATCGGGACGGTCGGTCGGTGCGTTGACGAACTCGAGATCGGTGTGCTCGACGATCACGGTAGACTGGTCGAACACGGACAGACCGGTGAGCTATCCGCGAGAGGGCCGTCGGTGCATCTCGGTTACCTGGACAACGCGCAGGCTAACGTCGAAAGCTTTACCAGCGATGGGTGGTTTCGCACAGGCGATCTTGGTGAAATCGTGGATGGGCGCGGTAATATCCGCATCTCCGGGCGGAAGAAGGAGATTATCAATCGCGGTGGCAAGAAGTATTTCCCGCGCGAAATTGAGGACCTACTGTACGAACACCACGTATTCCTGCAGATTGCAATCGTTGGAATTCCAGATGCGCGACTCGGAGAACGCAACTGCTTATGTGCAATCCTGAAACCCGGTGCACAGATTACTCTCAATGAGGTTATTGCGTTGTTGAAGGACCGCGTCGCTGACTATAAATTGCCGGAGGAACTTGTAGTTATGGACGAATTCCCAATGACGCCTAGCGGCAAGATCAGACGGGCTGAACTGCTTAAGCAACTATCTTTGCGTAGTGGATAGCAGGGCGCGATTGAGGACGATGTAATTGGCGGTGGCGCGCAGCAAGACTCCCTCCGCGTTGAAAAATGCGACGAGCGTGAGTTCCCGTGGGCGGACGGGCGAGCAGTGTAGTTTCCATGCAATGCGCCCGGAATGGGCGCATTGCATGGAAACTACGGCCACCTAGATGCTACAAAGCGGATCAATCGCCTTGATTTCGTTGAGTGTCGTTTGCGTTATAGACACGTGCGGAGGAAGGGGAACTTGTCCACGGCTGCGCGTAGTAGAGTCTAAATGAGAAGTACGGTCGATACGTTCGAATTTTCAGCTTCGACCAATATTGTGTGTTATTGCCAATGAACGGGTTAAAAGAGGAAAACCTTAGGAAAGGTTCTCTTTCATCCAGTCATCCAGTAGCTTTGCGATATCCAGATTGTTTTTCTCAATCATCATCATGTGCCCGTTGCCGTTGATGTTTCTGTCCTCAAGCCTGAAAAAGTCGACTTTTACGCCTGCCCGACTTAACCACCTCGCAGTGCAATGATCGAACGCCGCGTGATATGACGCCTCTCCAAAAAGAATGAGCGTCGGTACGCCTTTCAGATTGGGGAGTTGCCGGGCTGGCTCTTTCTGCGCCCAGCACGGTGCAAGCCCAGTACCAACGTAAGCGGGTCTTCATTACCGTGTAGATATCCTCGTTGAGTTTGGCTACTTTGGTGTCCACCGAATGAATGGTGGACGCTATAGTGGACAACGCTGCGCAATCCAAACGATCCAAACGCCCCAATTTTTCGGTCGAGTTCAAACGGCAGATCGTTGAGGCGACACTCAAGCCGGGCGCATCGGCCGCGCTCATCGCTCGCGAGCATGACGTCGACGCCAATCTGCTGTTCAAATGGCGTCGTCATTATCTTGCAGGGGATTTCGGCATGCCCGACGTTCCGTTGCCAGAGGCACCTGCGCTCGGCTGGCTACCCGTGGCGGTGGCTGAGCCTTTGCCGCAAGCAACGGCGAGCCAATCGTCGGACAGTGTCGGCACCTATGAAGTCGAATGCGGTGACGTCCGGCTACGATTAAGCGCTGACACACCCATCGCAACCCTGATCAAGATTGTGCGGGGCCTTGCTCGATAAGCCTGGTGATGCTGCCGTCTGCTGTTGGCCTGCCGTCCGGATCCCGAGTGTGGCTTGCCGCAGGAGTCGCGGACATGCGAGCCGGATTCAACAGTCTCGCCGCCAAGGTGCAGACTGTGCTTGAACGTGATCCGTTCTGCGGGCACGTCTTCGTGTTTCGCGGCAAACGCGGCGACCTGCTGAAGGTGTTGTGGTGGAGTGGCGATGGCATGTGCCTGCTGATGAAGCGACTCGAGAAGGGGCGCTTCGTATGGCCTCAGGCCGACAGCGGCGTTATCTGCCTGAGCCCGGCGCAATTGTCTATGCTGCTGTAAGGCATCGACTGGCGGCAACCGACGAGAACAGCACGGCCGACTTCAGCGTTGTAAACGTCGTTGCGGGCGCGTAAACTGCCTGCATGACGCGCGCGAACCCACTTCCCGACGATGTCGAAACGCTGAAAGCCATGCTGCTCAGCCAGGAGGCGGCACTTCGCGCGCGCGACGCTCAGGTGCTCGCATTGCGAGAAACAGTCGACTCGCAACAAGCCGCGTTGGCTTCGCGCGCAGCCGAAGTCGAACACCTGAAGCTGCTTATTGCCAAGCTGCGCCGTATGCAGTTCGGTCGTGTTGCCTTTCGCCGTAAAGGAGCCGGGTGTTTTCGGCGTAATGGCGCCAGTGAAAGGCGCCTGATTCGGGGCTCGAACGGGGATCAAGAATCCTTGTTTTTACCTCCTTTCGCAAGTGCTGATTTGTTGCTCTCGGGCATCGGACGAGGAACGCGGTAGCTCTCGCCATCGAGCACGACGCGGTACGCGGCATGTCGCAGGCGATCAAGCGTTGCGGCGCCGAGCATCTTGTTGGTCGCGAACGCGTCCCCCCATTCCGTAAAATCAAGATTGCTGGTCAGGACGGTCGATGTACGTTCGTACCGTTCGGCGATCAGATCGTGGAAGTCTTCATCTTCGGGCGTGCGCATGGGTTTCAGTCCAAAGTCGTCAATGATGAGCAGCGGCACCTTGGCAAGCGCCTGGAAGCGCCGTTCGTAGGAGCCCACGGCCTGCGCGTTGCGTAGCGCGCCGAGAAGCCGGGTCTGGGTCATGAACAGGACATCGTGACCTTGCCGGGCGGCGGCATGGCCCAGTGCCTGCGCCAGATGCGACTTGCCCGTTCCGCATGGACCGGCGATCAGCACGCTGACCTTCTCATCGATAAAGCGGCAGGTCGCCAGATCATGGACGACAGCACGATTGAGATTGGGCAGGCGGTCGAAGTCGAAACCTTCCAGTGTCTTCTGGCCACGGAAGTTCGCGCGGCGCATGCGGGCGTCGAGCTTTCGATGATCGCGCCGTGCGATCTCGTCCTGGATGAGCAACGTCAGGAAGTCGGTATAGGCGAGCTTACGGTCGATGGCTTCACGGTTGCGCGCTTCGAGCGTGTCCAGGATGCCGGACAGTCGCAATTGCTTGAGGGAAGACGTGAGTTCGGGAATTGGATTCATGTTCAATGGATCAGGAGGGTCTGGGTATCGCGGCAGAAGCGCCCGCCGTGGGTGTAGGTGGTCGCGCTCGATTCAGCGGGTTCGGTCGACAGCCAGCTCTGGTCGAGGCCTTTCTGCAGGATCAGCTTGACGGCTTTGTAGCTTGGCGTGCCGAAATGATTCGCGCGACGGCAGGCCGCCTCCAGGCGAGACGCGCCGAACTGCTGGGCGAAGCGCAGCACGCCCTGTACGGCGCGCAGCTTGATGAGAACCTGATCGCCGAAGAGTGCGTGAACAAGCGCGTGGCAGGAAGGCCCAATACGCTGCGCTTCTCTGAGGCACCATTGGGTGTCGTGCAGTTGCCAGGCCTGTGCGGCTGGCGGCATGTGATCGGCCACCGTGCTACGCGTTCCCGGCGCAGTCTGCCGGACATGCGATGCCGACAGTTCGTGCTCGTAGTAGAGCTGCACCATGGTGGCGGTTGCCTTGAGCCACAGATCCTTACCGGCAAGCCGGAACGGCACGGAATAGTAGGCGCGCTGGAATTGCACATGGGCGTCGCGATGGACCTTCACGCGCGCCCAGGTTGCCAGCTCGGGCTGCACATCGGGAAGCGGCAGCAACAGCGCCTGTTCGACATCTTCGAAACGCTTGAGCGGCACCTCGCGCGTCGTGCCATGCGTGCGGGTACTGGCCTCCTGCATCACCCAGGCTTGCGCTTGCCGGTTGGCGTCGTCAAGATCACGGAATTCGCGAAGAGGAAGGAAGCTCGACTTCACGTATTTGACGCCCGATTCGACAATTCCTTTTTTAGCCGGGTCCCTCGGCGGACAAGGATCGACCTTGAACGAATACCCTTCGGCGCATTGCGCGTAGGCCCGCTGGACTTCGGGTTCGTAGATACAGGCCTTGACGATGGCACACTTGGGATTGTCGATGATGACGCGTGCGACCACGCCGTTGAACCACTCGAAGGCATGGCGATGACACAGTAACCATGTGTCGACACTCTGGTCGCGGACAAATTCAACGTACTGATGCCGTGACCAGCACAGCGTCATCACGAAGAACCACGTCTTGTGGATCTCGCCGGTATGCGCGTCGGTGATGGTCGGACCTGCGCCGAAATCAACCTGTGCGGCGTCGGCAGGTTTGAACTCCAGCCGCATTGGTACGTCCGGCGTGAGCTCCGCCTTCAACTGCTGAAGCAGCCTGTATACGGATGAGTAGCTTCCTTCGTAGCCGTGGTTGCGCACCAGCGCGCCGTGAATCGTCGTGCCGGGCACGCCCGCGTCGTGCCACTGTGCAATCTGCTCGCGCCATGGTTCGGCTGACGAGATACAGCTCGCTGGCAGGAATTCCTTGCGACTAAACGCTGTAGCGAGCTGCGTGTCATCCGGCAGAGCGTTGCCCGGAGAAAGCCACCCGCGTTCGGTTGCGATCTCACGCACGGCTGCCAGCTTCTTACGGCCCATGATCTTCGACCGGTCGATATCCCGGTCGGAGTCACCCTGGCGCATTCGCACCAGAACCTGTCGATATTGGTACATCTCGAACTTCCTCTTCAAGCCACCCTCCGGAGCAAATGCGTGCCGGCAGAGTAGCGGTTGGCGAAGTTCGAGCGCCCGACTCAGACGCCAGTGGCGCCTTTACGGCGAAAATCTACTGGCGCCTATACGCCGGAAGACTTGTGGCGCCTAAACGCCGAAAAGTCCCTGGCGCCTTTATGCCGAAAGCGGTTTGGCTCCTTAGCGGCGAAAGTTCACAGGTCGCAAGTCGGAGAAGCTGGACCGTCAGATCGAGCAACTGGAGCTGCGTCTCGAAGAGCTTGAGACTGATGAAGGCGCGGCACCGGTCGAAATCCCGAAGACGCCGCGCACGGCTGTGGAACAGACACCGCGCAAGCCACTGCCCGAACATCTGCCGCGCGAGACCCAGACGCACTTGCCCGAATCCGCCGGGAAGTGCACGCAGTGTGGTGGCCTGATGAAGTCGCTAGGCGAAGACGTCGCCGAACAACTTGAGTACGTACCGGCAAGCTTCCGGGTCATCCGTCATGTGCGCCCGAAGTTTGCCTGCGTGTATTGCGACCACATCTCTCAGGCGCCTGCACCGAGCCGCCCCATCGAGCGTGGTCTCGCCGGCCCAGGGCTGCTGGCGCACGTGCTGGTCTCGAAGTTCGCAGACCACATACCGCTTTACCGGCAGTCGGTCATGTACGCGCGAGAAGGCGTCGAGCTTGATCGCTCGCTGCTTGCGAAATGGGTCGGTCACGCGGCGACGCTGCTGCAGCCACTCGTTGAAACACTGCGTGCTCACGTGATGTCGGCGACGAAGCTGCATGCCGACGACACACCGGTTCCAGTGCTTGCTCCGGGCAACGGCAAGACGAAGACGGGTCGCTTGTGGGTGTACGTGCGCGATGATCGTGCATCGGCCGACATCACGCCGCCGGCGGTGTGGTTCGCCTACACACCGGATCGCAAGGGTATCCATCCGCAGCAGCACCTCAGGTCGTTCAACGGCACACTGCAAGCCGATGCATACGGTGGCTACCAGGCCATCTACGAAACCGGGCGCGTCACGGAGGCAGCTTGCTGGGCGCACGCCAGACGAAAGTTCTATGAATTACACGCAGCGCGCCCCAATGCGTTGAACACCGAAGCGCTCGAGCGTATTGGCGCGCTATACAGGATCGAGGAAACGATCAGGGGCAAACCGCCCGACGAGCGCCGTACGCATCGACAGGAGCACGCGCGGCCGCTACTCGATCAATTCCATGCGTGGCTCACGACGACTCTTGAAACGCTCTCGCGCAAATCAGACACGAGTCGGGCGATCCTCTATGCGTTGAACCGATAGGAAGCGTTCACACGCTACTGCGATGATGGCCACCTCGAAATTGATAACCTGCCAGTCGAGCGCGCGTTACCCGGGGTGGCCATCGGGCGCCGCAACTATCTATTCGCTGGAGCAGACTCTGGCGGCGAACGTGCCGCCGCCATCTACAGCCTGGTTGGCACCGCAAAACTCATGGCATCGATCCTGAGGCGTATCTGCGCTACGTGCTCGCACGCATCGCCGACCATGCGATCAATCGCGTTAGCGAACTCACACCGTGGGTCGTCGCCGAGCAGCTCCGCAGTCCAGCTTGACACTCATGATCCCAGTCAAGACGTCGCTGCTGCCACGCTTACGAAAATTCTTGAGTTCAGTGCCGAGAAGCTGCGGTGTCTTGTCCCCAACGGTCGGTCTGCTCTGGGGGATGTTCTCAATTCTGTGAATCCCATCGCGCTGATCAAGTCGGCGTTTTTCCCAATAACCTATCTCGCAAGTCTGCTTGAGTGTTCAACAGCTCTCATAGGCAACTCTGTTCGTATCCAATGATGGGTGCATGAAGTGAGGGAGAAGTGCACGCATCCAGCGATGCATGCGATTGTCCGGCAACCTGTACGGCTGAGTTGTAATTAGACAGAAGCGAGCGTTCGATTCCATTGAGGCCTCGTCAATCAGTTGTTCAACTGATGTCTTCAAATAAACGTCCCGATAGGTACGTTGGAGCCTTTTTTTGAAAACTCTGTGAGAGCTCGGATCCTCACGATTGGATTGGGTGTGGTAACTCGTGCTCTGACGCGGGGCGCACTTGCCTGGCCTGCGTTACTTCTTGAAATGCCTGACTACTGAGTGAATGCCACTCGCTAATCGATCTGCTGGACGATGGCTGCCAGTTTTGATCTAAAAAACGGAGCTGGGCGGAGGATTCGTGACTCCTGATGCTCGATCAGTGGCAGTAATTTATTTACGAAGTGTCGCCAGTCGGGGTCGGCCATCATTCGATCCCGACGTTCGACGCGTCGGTTGATATCGTCGAACGCCCATAGATGAATTATTTGATTGAGTGGTCCAAATTCGGATGAGTAGTAACCGATCATCGTTCGTAGGTGTTTCAATTGAATTGCTAACGCTTCCTCCTCGTATAGCTTAAGAAAATCACCGGTGCGTCCTGGCCGCAAAGTATAGATTCGCTCTTCTACAAACATATTTGATCCTGTACCTTCTTGTGTCTTTTTCTGATTACTCAAAGACCTGTTCGTATAGGGTCTCAATATCCGCTTTCGTCGGTACCTTGGGATTGTTTGCAGGACTGCCTGATGCCAACGCTTGTTCAGCCATCAGTGTTTTCTTTGCATGCCAGCCATCCGGGTTTATTCCGTAGGCACGCGGGGATGGCACTGTGAGGTCACGATTCATTTCCCGAAGACCCTCCACCAATTTCAAACCAGCCTCCTCGTCGTTGTCTGATGCCGTCGCGAAGCCTGCAAGCCTAGCGACTTCGGCATAACGCGGCAGCGCCGAGCGTAGGGAATACGCCGTGACTGCGGGTAGCATCATCGCATTCGATAGGCCGTGAGGTACGTGAAAGTGAGCGCCGATCGGACGAGCCATTCCGTGCACCAGCGCAACTGGAGCAATAGAGCAGGCTATGCCGGCATGAGTGGCACCTAGCATCATTGCTTCACGCGCGGCGTGATTGTGTGGTTCGGTATATGCGGTTTTCAGATGGGTGCCGATCAATGAAAGTGCGGATCGGGCAAACAGATCTGAGTTAGCGTTCGCATGACGTGATACAAATGCTTCGAGCGCATGCGTGAAGCTGTCGATGCCAGTGTCTGCTGTCAGGCGCGGTGGCATGTCCAGAGTCAATTGATAGTCGACGATCGCTGCAATTGGTAGTGCACCGAGACCCGAGATGAGCATCTTCTCGTCGAGACCAATATCGGTTATGACGGTGAAGCGCGTGACTTCACTACCAGTTCCAGCTGTGGTCGGGATGGCAATAAGCGGTAATGCCGCGTGGTCTGCGAGCTCGGGCATCTTATAGTCGCGCATGCACGCGCTGGGCTCAGTTCTTCTGGCGTGAGCAAGGATATTGATCGCTTTGGCTGTATCTATCGGAGAACCACCACCAAAAGCGATTACGGCGTCGAAATTCCCGCTGTTCAGCAGTTCTACGCCGACGTCCACCACTTCGTCAGTTGGATCCGCCACGGTGTCGGAAAAAATCGCAAACTCAATGCTGGCTGCGCTTAGTGTATCGGTGAGCACGCAGATCAACTTCGACTTGATCATGTAGGGGTCGGTGACAATCAGGGGGTGTGATATCCCGAATCGACGGCAGAGCGCGGCGGTACGTCTCACGGCCCCGCCGCCAATATCCAATAGTCTCGGGCTGTAGAGCAATGCGGCTTCGTCCATGCGTTGGCGTCCTTACTTCGAGGTCAAATTTTCAGTCACGACGTTCAAATATATCCGAATTTTGCTGATCTGGTACAACCAAATTGGTCGAATGTTGTGTACTTGTCTAGTGAAATGGCCAAGAATTATAGGGGAAAATCCTGAGTTTTCAGAAATTTATCAAAATTTGTTTCGTATCAGTTATCTTTGGTACAACCAAAAAAATCGTCGCGAGGATGGCGGTAGATAGTGCTCAGCCAACCCTCAATTTGTCTGCATATATAGGATGACTAAGAAATGTTGTGGCGGTGCGCCAGACAGCGCCGCTTCTTGCGATCTTGATTCACTATAAGAAATCTCGACATGATCAACTGGTCAGCCGCGGCATGGGTCATCCGAGTTGGTTTGCATAGAATCACCCTCCGGACTGTTGACCTGCTCATGGCCCTTACGTGGTTTGTACCGTGGGGCAACCTGTGTTGGCATGTGCAAGAAAGCGGTTGCCTGGCATTCACGTGGCTCACACGATGGACGCGTCAAGTCCGTCAAGTTGATACGGGAGCTACCGCAATTGCGCGTAACGATCGTCGCCCGTAGCGACGCGCAACGTTTGGTGGTGCCTCGTCTCTTTCGCGTAAACCCTGCAAATCACTTCATTGACACTTAACTTCGAAGTGGCATACGATAATGACAACGATTGCAGAATCATAACGTCATGAAAAATAACGAAATTATGTTACTTGGAATTTAAACGTGCAATCGTTGGCAAAACTACTTGATACTCTATGGAGGCAGGCATGCAGGAGCGCAGACGCAATTTTTATGGCTGGGGCTATGAAGGAGACGAGGTATCTCGCGAAGAAATCCGCGAGTTCGAACAAGCTTGGACTCGCCTGCTAGGCGTTTCCGATTTTGAGCCGGTGCCGTTTCCAACGGAAAATTCCATCAAATTGCGCGAGCCGCGTGTATCCGTGCCTGAGTCGCTGAAGTCGATTTGCTCGACTGGGCAGCATGATCGCCTGTACCACACCTATGGTGCATCGACGGTCGATGTCGCCAGAGCTATTCGGGGTGAATTCAGGAATCCTCCGGATGTCGTGGCCTATCCGCGAACCGAAGACGATATCGTCAGCTTATATCGGTGGTGTGAAGATGCGTCCCTCGCAGCGGTTCCGTACGGCGGTGGAACTAGCGTCGTTGGTGGCGTCAATCCGCCAACGCATGATCGGTATCGAGGAACAGTCTCGATCGATATGAAACATTTCGACCGGGTTCTCGAAGTTGATATGAAATCACAGGCCGCGCGGATTCAGGCGGGTGTGCTGGGGCCCCACCTTGAGCAACAGCTCAAGCCGACTGGTCTGACTTTGCGATTCTTTCTTCAGGCATGGGAGTTTTCGTCACTCGGTGGATGGATTGCAACGCGTGCTGCCGGGCACTTTGCTACCGCTTACACACAGATTGACGATCACATTGAAAGCCTTAAAGTTGTGACGCCGGCGGGCAACATCGAGTCGAAGCGTTTTCCTGTGTCAGGTGCAGGGCCTAACCCTGACCGAATGTTCCTTGGCTCCGAAGGAGCTTTGGGCATCATCACTGAGGCTTGGGTCAAGCTTCATCGCCGCCCGATTTATCGCAAGATGACCAGCGTCAGGTTTACCAGTTATGACGATGCGGTCGAGGCAGTCCGAATTATCTCGCAGTCGGGGCTTAATCCTGCCAACGCGAGGCTTGTCGAACGCGAGGAAGCGGCTTATACCGGCTCTAGCGACGGTAGTTACGACATCTTGGTGCTGGGGTTCGAATCGGCGGATCACCCAGTCGACCCGTGGATGAAACGCGCACTGGAAATCTGCGGTGATCACGGTGGTAGGTGGGATGAGGCAGGGCTGGATGGTGACCATGGAAACTCCGACTCTGGCGCCAAAAGTTGGAGAGACAAATTCCTCCGTGGGCCGGCACTGCGTGAGCACGCGATCGCACGCGGTGTAATGAGGGAAACGATGGAGACGGCAATCACCTGGGACCGTTTCGCTCAACTGCGCGAACACGTCAAGAAAGAAACAAATCGCGCGATCCGGGAGGTCACAGGAAGACCCGGTTCAGTCACCTGCCGATTCACCCACATTTATCCCGATGGCCCCGCGCCTTATTTCACCTGGTTCGCTTACGGTGACAAAAGTCGAATTCCCGAACAGTACATGGCGATCAAGGCAATCGCCGAACAGTCGATGGTCGATGCCGGAGGCACGGTAACACATCACCATGCACTGGGACGCGATCACCGGCCATGGTACGACAAGGAACGTCCTGAACTTTTCTGTACAGCCTTGAAGGCAGCGAAGACGGCGTTTGATCCACATTCGATCCTTAATCCCGGCGTGCTTTTCGATCCTTCATAGATTCGCCTAAAGAACTTCAGGAGGTTTGATGGCAGGTACTCTTTCGGGAATCCGGGTACTCGATCTGAGCCGCATTCTGGCGGGCCCTTGGTCCACGCAGTTGCTCGCGGATCTCGGTGCGGATGTGGTCAAGGTCGAGCGACCCGGGGGGGGCGATGATACGCGTGCATGGGGGCCGCCATTCGCGCCTGGTGGTGACGGCACTCCTAGCGCTGAGTCTGCATATTTTCTGGCTGCCAACAGGGGTAAGCGTTCCATCGCTGTCGACTTCAGTGTGGCCGAGGGCCAGGACATTGTGCGTGAGTTGGCAAAGACCGCGGATGTCGTTATCGAAAACCTCAAATGCGGCGACATGCAAAGGTATGGTCTCGACTACGAAAGTCTCCGCTGTTTGAATCCGAAGCTGATTTACTGTTCTATCACAGGCTTTGGCCAAACAGGACCGTATAGCAAGCGGGCAGGATACGATTTCGTCATTCAGGCTATGGGTGGCTTGATGAGTATCACGGGTGAGAGCGACGGGAGGCCGGGAGGCGGACCTCAGAAGTGCGGCGTGCCGATTTCCGACATGATGACCGGCATGTATGCCACAGTCGGAATTTTGAGTGCGCTGCACGAACGTCAGACGAGTGGTGAGGGGCAATACATCGACATGAGTTTGCTCGACACGCAAGTCGGCTGGCTGGCGAATCATGGGCTGAATTACCTTGTATCCGGAAGTCCCGCAAGACGTTGGGGAAACGCCCACCCTAACCTCTGTCCGTACCAGGCGTTCCCGGCTATCGACGGGTATTTGATCATAGCGGTTGGAAACGATCGGCAATTCCAGTCGCTATGTCGGGTACTGTCGATGTCGACAGTCGCGAGTGATTCGCGATTTTCGACAAACAGCGGCAGATTAGCAAACCGTGATTCTCTTGTGGAATTGATAGAGCAACGTCTCCGTACGGGGAATCGAGATGAATGGCTCGAGATGCTTGAGCAAGCGGGAGTACCTGCTGGTCCTATTAATACAGTAGCGGAAGCGCTCGCGGATCCTCAAGTGATCAGTCGTGGAATGGTTTTTTCAATGAAGCATACGATGGGGGCCTCCGTGCCACAAATTGCGAATCCAATCAAGTTTTCGCGCACGGCCATTGAGTATCATCGTCCACCACCTATGCTTGGTGAACACACGGCAGAAGTTCTCGCGTCTATCGGCTTGACCGCCGGAAATCTGGATGAATTGCATGCTGCGGGAGTGATTCACGAGCCCGGTCGTCTCCTTTTCGAGTAAATCGATGCTGATCCGGATTTCCTGATTCGGTGATCAATCTTTGGTTAAGGAGGTTTGAAAAACATGGCTCAGTGATATGGCTATGCAGGGTAAGCCGTTGACCAACGGAAAAATGCGAAAAATATCGCAGACTGTTGGTCAACTATCAGCCATTCACCGGATTCTAAATTTAGTCATCGGTATTGCGATGGCTAAAATTTGATACGCTAATAAAATGTAGGAGACAAAGATGCATTCATTTGATATCGATGGAACTTTCATAATAGCTGGAATCCTTATTGCATATCTCGCCGTAACATTCTGGCTGACAATACGGCTGCGCAGCAAAAATTCGGGAGATTTTATGATTGCCGCACGGTCGATGCCGGCGGTCATAATCGGGATTTTGATGATGTCCGAATTTATCGGTGCAAAGTCGACGGTTGGTGCTGCGCAGTCCGCATTTGAATCCGGATTTGCGGCCTCATGGGCGGTGCTGAGTGCTGCTATCGGCTTTCCGCTATTCGGATTTTTTCTGGCGAAAAAACTTTATTCTTCCGGAGAATTTACGATTTCAGGGGCCATCGCCAGAAAGTATGGTCGCTCGACACAAGTGACTGTTTCGTTGATCATGATTTATGCGCTTCTGCTTGTCAATGTGGGCTATTACATCAGTGGTGCTGCTGCGCTATCCAGCGTCTTGCGGATTTCATTGCCATCGGCTGCTGTTATTACTGCCGCCGTCAGTACTTTTTATTGTGTGATCGGGGGCATGAAAAGTGTGGCGTACGTTTCCGTCATGCACACGACCATCAAATATGCGGGTGTCTTTATAGTGCTTGCAGTGGCACTGAACATGACACATGGAGTTCGGCCTATGGTCGAACAGATGCCGCATTATTATTTCACATGGGATGGAAAAATCGGTGCCTCGACGATCCTCGCATGGACCATCGCCAACGTTGGTGCGATATTTTCCACGCAGTACATCATTCAGGCGATGTCTTCCTTGAAAGACCCTGAGAAGGTGAGGCGTACGACATACATATCCGCCGCCCTTTGTGTGCCGATCAGCATTGCGTTGGGGCTGATCGGCGTTGCTGCCAAATTTCTTTTTCCGGGCATGAATAGTTTATACGCATTTCCGGTTTTCATGAATCATATGAGCCCGGTCGTCGCCGGGATCGTAACCACATCCTTGGCTGCTTCTGTGTTCGTTGGAGTGAGCAGTGTGGGACTCGCGATATCTTCCTTAATTGTCCGTGATTTCTACGTCCCCGCACGGCATCCTACCCCTGAGCAGGAATTCAGGATGTCACGGTTGCTGTCTGTTCCAATCGGTTTTATCCCGTTAATTTTTGTGCTTTTCCTGCCGGAAGTACTACATCTCTCTTTCTTTACCCGAGCGCTTCGGCTTTCAATTTCGGTCGTGGCGATGATAGGCTTTTATCTTCCGTTTTATCGTAGCAATCGTGGTGCTACGCTTGGCCTTCTATCTGCAGCGGTGTCGACTACAGTCTGGTATCTGTTAGGTGATCCGTATGGAATTGATGACATTTACATTGCTCTTGTGACTCCACCTGTCGTCATGATAATTGAACGGGTTTTCAAAAAATTGAGTGGTGAGGATATTAAACGTAAATCCGTGTCTAACAGTAGTCTTCGAGGCTAAATCCGAAAAATTCTTTCTAAAAATAAAATTATTTGGATGTTCCATGACAAATTTCAAGCTGAACGACAAGCAACCTTTTATCAAGGACACTGCTTTCGTGAGCATTGCGGCAACGATTATTGGAGATGTTCATCTCCTGGAGGAGATCAGTGTCTGGCCAGGAGCGGTCATCAGAGGAGATAACGATCGAATTACGGTCGGGCGAGGAAGTAACGTTCAGGATGGTGCAATCTTGCACACCGATGCAGGCTTTCCGTTAGTGGTCGGCGAAGGTGTGAGCGTCGGACATGCAGCTGTCCTCCACGGATGTACGGTAGGCAATGGGTCGCTAATTGGGATACACGCGACGATTTTAAATGGCGCGGTGATTGGCCAGCATTGTATCGTCGCCGCTGGCGCGGTGATTCCAGAGTGCAAGCAGTTTCCTGATCGATCTTTGATTATGGGGGTGCCTGGGAAGGCTGTGCGGCAGCTTTCCGATGACGAGGTCGCCAAGCTGCAAGATAACGCCCAAGAATACGTTGTCAAGGCCCGCGTTTATAAGGTGAATTTAAAAGAAGCCAAGTAACGATATCGTCCTGGTTACAGTAGAATGCAGCCGTAGGGTCTGATAGAGGCCTCGCGTTATGAGAAATGCCGGAGAAAGTCAAAAGTACGGACTTAGCAGGCTGTTGAAAGACACCCCACCAGCGTTGAGCATTCCGTTTCATCGAGTTGTTGTGCCGGTTTGGTTGATGTCGATTTAATGCGCGAAGCCTTTCATTCACGTGGACACAATGCCAGTTCCTCGCCGCCTGTTGCGCCTATGCCGTTTTCACGGCGAGCGTGCGCATGCGAGTCAGGTTGTAGGCCGCCTGAGTCAGCACGAAGAGCTGGTCAACTCGTTGCAGTCCCCGAAACATTGCCTGCCGAATCCTGCCAACCGCCTTTCTCCAGCCGAAGATCTGCTCAATGCATTTGCGTTTGCGCTGACTGACGGCATAGCCGGCCCAGCGCGTTGTGCGCCCGTTGATGGCCGCGGCCATTGTTTTGCGCAACATGTGGCGTCACGCTGTGTGCACGGCACGTTGCGACGAAGCCGGTCGTGTCGTAGTTCCTGTCATCACCTACCGAGTCGATGTATCGGCAAACGGCGCGGCGTCCGCAAGCATTTCGACTGCTGTGTCCCGCTCGACGGTGCCGTTAGCCTGCGTCACCTGTGCGTTCACCACGAGACCGTGCCGGTTATCAGTCAGGAGATATGGCCAAGACTGGTGTATGGGCAGTTTGATGAGCGGCGATTTCAAGCGGCGAGTTTCTGCTGATCCGGTCGATTGTCTTGCACCGGTTCACCGTCTTTGAATGTAATGCCCTCCAGCAACAACTCGATCTGTTCGGGGCCGTTGATACGGCGCCAAGTTCTCTCGGCTTCTTCGATCAGCTTGAAAGTCAGACCGAGGAAGGTGGGTCGCGATACGCAGTTGCGCGTACGCGTAGCGCGGTGACGTACCGTTGCAAACGTCGATTCGATCGCATTGGTCGTTCGCAGATGCTGCCAGTGCTCAGCCGGAAAGTCGTAGAACGCGAGCAAGCTTTCGCGATCCTTCTTCAGCTGCAATAGCCTAGACTAAATCTGACAGTGGTCGGTTTCTCGTGCCGTTGCGCGTGGGCGCGGAGGACGTAGTCCGACGCGGCAACGCGCGCGGCGAACCGCAAGGAGTCCACCATGACTCAGGAACAGAAAGTCATCCGCGCCAAGGTCGGCATGCTCGAACTGGCGCGGCAACTGGGCAATGTCAGTCAGGCCTGCCGGGTAATGGGCTATTCCCGCGACAGCTTCTACCGCTTCAAGGAACTGTACGATAAGGGCGGTGAAGCGGCCCTGCAGGAAATATCCCACCACCGCCCGCTGCTAAAGAACCGAGTGGATCCCCAGGTCGAGGCCGCGGTGATCGAACTGGCCCTGGAACTGCCCGCTTACGGCCAGATCCGTATCGCCAATGAGGTGCTTAAACGCCACGCCCTCAGCGTCTCGCCGCAGGGAGTGCGTAGTATCTGGCTGCGCCATGACCTCGAGACCATGAACAAGCGCCTGAAGGCGCTGGAGGCGAAGTCCGCCCAGGAAGGGCTGGTGCTGACCGAATCGCAGCTCACCGCGCTGGAGCGGGCCAAGCTGGAAAAGGAAACGCATGGCGAATTCGAATCTGAATGTCCCGGCTACTGCGGCGCCCAGGATACCTTTTATGTGGGCACCCTCAAGGGCGTCGGCCGCGTCTATCAGCAAACCTTCGTCGACACTTACTCGAAGGTGGCGTTTGCCAAGCTCTACGACCGCAAGACCCCGCTGCCGGCAGCCGACCTGCTCAATGATCGCGTCGTGCCGTTCTTCGACGGCTACGGTATTCCGCTCGCTCGCGTTCTGACTGACCGGGGTACCGAGTACTGCGGAAACCCCGAGCATCACGAATATGAGCTCTATCTGGCCGTGGAGAACATTGATCACACCCGTACCAAAGCTCGTTCTCCACAGACCAACGGAATCGTCGAGCGACTTCACAAGACCATGCTCAACGAGTTCTATCGCATCGCGTTCCGCAGGAAGATCTACGACTCGATCGCCGCCCTGCACACCGATCTCGACGCATGGCTTGACCAATACAACAATGAGCGCGAACATCAAGGGCGATGGTGCTACGGCAAGACGCCTATGCGTACCTTCCTCGACTCACTCGAACTTGCCAGGGAGAAACTGATTCCTCACTGAATCGCCATCCTTCATTCGCTTCCCCGACTACCTGTCAGGTCCGGTCCAGGCTAATACACTTCAGCGTGTCCGTCGCCTTCGGATACTTGGCCGCGTGGATCGTCACGAACCGGTCGAAGGCGGCGTACGCGTCGGTGCGTGTTGTTGCCATCCAGATTGCCTGCAGATCTGCCTTGGCGCGGCTCTATTGAGCCTTCGGGAGTGTATTGAGCACGTTGCCCATCTTGTGAAACCAGCAGCGCTGAGCGCGCGTCGTTGGGAATACTTCTTCCAACGCAGCCCAGAAGCCCATGGCACCGTCACCGACTGCCAGCAAGGGCCCCGCCTGCAAGCCACGCGCCTTCAGATCCAGCAGGAGCTCTTGCCACGAGGCTTTCGACTCCCGGTACCCGTCGCCGATCGCCACACGTTCCTTCTTGCCCTCGGGCGTCACGCCGATGATGACCAATAGGCACTGTCCGTCTGAATTCTCGCTGCGCAGACCGGTATGAATACCGTCAGCCCACCAATAAACATATCGTGACTTCGCTCGCGCCGGCTCCAGTTGGCATGCTCGTCGGCGCCATTGCGCCTTCAGGCGACTCACGACGTTCGCCGATAGGCCCTTAGCGTCCTCACCCAGCAGCACGCTCAGCGTTTTGCTCATGTCGCCTGTCGAGATACCGTTCAAATACAGCCAGGGCAGCGCGGCACTCACGCGCGGCGACTTCCTCGCATAGAGCGGCACAATCGTTGAATTGAACTTCACGCCTGATCCTGAACGATCTCGAACCTTGGGAACCTTCACCGCGACCGGTCCGGCGGCTGTCAACACTTCGCGCTCCGGCAAATAGCCGTTGCGCACCACTGCGCGTTGCCCATGCAGGGTCTTGACGTTCTCGAACCGCTCCAGCAGCGACAATAGCCCCGCCTCGATTGCCTGAATCACCTGCCGGGCTCCGTGCCGAACCAATTCGTCCAGCCCCAGACGGACTCCTGATAGTCCAACGACTTCTTTTTCTGTAAACTTGCTTATGGTGGATGGTTTGTTGTTTGCTAGTTTCCGACTTCGCAATCAGATTCTCAGCTAAAACCTCCACCGCCTTCATCTCCCGCGCCCAAACTTCCCCGTACACCAGAATCGAGCTTATCTCATCAGTCAGCACGTGGCCCGTGTAGCAAAGCATCGCGCCCGTGCCACGATTCTTGCGAAACAGCGGGGCCTGACTGTCCGTGCTGGATTCATGCGTGTCGTTGCTACGCTTCTCGCCATGCCAGTTCTCGTGAGAGCCGGCACCACCGTCTGGCCGCGAGTCGTCATCCGACTTCGTCCTGGGCACAAAGGTCTTGTGTCCGGCCCAAGCCTGAATGAGCGTGCCGTCGACCGTCATATGGGTGGCGGGCCGGAGACGCAAAACGTTTCATGTCAGACAGCTCGACGTGGAGGCCAGTATCTGCGCCAATATAACGCCATAAAAAGACGTAACCGTTCTTTTCGCGGGAGTTGAAGTGAGTTGCCGCGATGTAATTCACTTATAACAAGTGGGCAAATTGGTCGGTCATGCCTGCGGGCATTGCAAGTGAGCCTCTCTGTTGTTTTGCGCACCAATTTGCTGAGCAAAGCGTTAAGTGCCAGCAGGAGCAGACCGACGCCAATGCGCATCTGCAGCAGACAATGGCAGTCGACGTGCGATCGACGCATTGCGGTAGCAACGGTTGTGTTCCAGTAGGTGCTTCGCTAATGTGTGACCGGCGTGCCACGGACTGGAAACGGTAGCGCGTGTCGAAGACCAAACAGAGGGCATAGGCTAGGCTGCGCGTGCGGCAGTATCGGCAAGCGAATAAAGGCGATGTATGGCGCGACATCGATAAATGCAACTTCGACTTCGATAACCTCTACGCCTGCACTTGGTTTTGGACTGTCCGCCACCAGTTGCTTACGACGCAAAACTGACGTGAAACAGTCAATTCTCCTGTCTGGAATAATTTGACGACTTTGCTTGAGGTTCCTCAGTTGGGACAATCACCTTTGGGCTATCAATTTTGTTGGAATGGCAGGTTGCTACCAAGTGGTCACCACGGATCAATCACCACCGCTACTTCGCTAGACCGCAACGCTGTCGACCGATCAGTCGCCTGTAAACGCGCGGCTTGTTAAACTCGGCTCGGCGCGGTCTATAACAGGTTGCGGTCGATAGATCCTGGAGGTGTCAACTATGGTCAACTTGAAGCAAGTCGCTGCGCTTGCGGGCGTGTCGTCATCTACTGTATCGCGTGCTATCGCGGCGCCGGAACGCCTGCACCCCGAAACCTTACAAAAAGTTAGGGAAGCCATTGCGTCGCTTGATTATGTTCCGTTCGCACCTGCCAGAGTGTTACGCTCGGGCCGCACGCGAACTATCGGTATCGTTGCGCCAACGTTGATGAACGAGTTATACGCACGAGCCATCGATACATTGGAGAGTGAATTTCTTCAACTAGGGTATACAGGCTTATTGACTTGTCATCGTGACAATCACGATCTGGAGTTGAGTATCGTTAGAGCGCTTATCGAGCGCGGGGTTGATGGTCTTGCTCTAATCGGATCAAATCATCACCATGATGTTCTTTCGCTCATACGCAGGCAAAAAATTCCGTACGTATTGATGTGGGCTGTCGATAGGGAACACGTTCATCCGACTGTTGGCTATGACAATCATCTTGCTATGGGACGCGTTGCCGAGTATCTGGTTAGCCTCGGACACGTTGGTTTCGGCGTGTTGCCGGGCCCAGATGATACCGGCCAACTCTCTAACATCAGACTATCGGGCATACGCGAGGGACTTGGGAGGCAGGGAATAGCTCTGCGTCCTCAAGCGATTATTGCTACGCCTTATGACCCTGAGGCGGTTCGATACGCGACCCGCAAATTGCTTTGTCAGGCCAACCCCCCGACCGCGCTGATCTGCAACAACGATTTTATAGCCGCTGCTGCGATTGCTGAGTGTCGGGCTCTGGAAATTTCTGTTCCGGGTCAAGTCTCGGTAACAGGTTTTGGCGATTGGGATCTGGCGAGACTTGGTTCACCGTCACTCACTACCGTTCGTTCCGATGCGGTCAGGATTGGACATTTAAGTGCCAGAAACCTATTGAAGCAGATTAATGCCGACGGCGATTGCATGGCAGAACAAGATGAGTTTGAGGCAGAGCTGATAGTGCGCGAAAGTACTTCCAACCCGTCAGCCACCTAATAGCGGCTCAACAATCGATACGCCCGATCTTTCAGTTTGTTCAGGTTCGTTTGAACTTGTTCGGGCCCATGAGTGTACGCCCCACGCGGGGCCAGCCTTGGACAACGTATTACACAAACAAACGATTGAAGCATAACGGCGAAGAACAGTTGGCAAGCTATCGTTGGCCGTTTGCGCTGTCGATCGGTGGCGCCCCGAACCTCGCACATCGTCCGATTCCAAAGCGCGGCCCTACCAGAGCAGAGGGGAACGACTCGCGACAGTCGGCACAGGCATCGTTTTAGATTTCACAGGGAATATCGGCCACTGACCTCCCTGGATTTCCTAGCCCATGCTCGTCAAAGCGATAATGAAGTCAAGGAAAGCGCGCGTCCGGGCTGGCACATGATGCCTTGATGGATGATACGCATATAGCGGGAAGCGCTCATCCGCCCAGTCGGGAAACAGATTGACGAGCCGCCCTTGGCGGATCAAATGCTCGGCGCCGAGCAGCAGCATCTGTGCGACGCCTGAGCCAGCCAGACACGCATTGAGCAGTGCGCCCGGATCATTCACCGTGAGCCGCCCGTTCGTCTCGACAATCAGCTTTTTGCGCTTGCGATGAAACTCCCAGTGATAGGGCTTGCCTGTCTCTGGGTTGCGGAACTCGAGACATCTGTGTATGCCTCGGCCCAGCTCCTGTGGTTCAGTGGGCCGCCCCCGGCTCGCGATGTACAAGGGCGACGCGACGGTGACAATCGTAGCGTCAAGCAGCTTTCGCGCAATCAGACTCGATGAGCGCGGCTCGCCGAATCGCAATGCCAGATCGAAGCCGTCCACGATCAAATCGCCAAGCTGATCTCTCGCAATGAATTCGAGTTCGATCTCTGGATGCGCGTCCATGAACGCGTCGAGTTTTGCGCCGAGAAGGATGTGCGAAAAAACCGGATCGAGATTGATGCGCAGCTTGCCGCGGACTATCGCGCCGCCTCCCGCCGCGGCCGCCGCTGCTTCCTCCATGCCCCTCAGGTGCGGCATGACCTGCTCGTAGAACTGCCGGCCCTCTTCAGTCAGGGAAACAGCGCGGGTGGTTCGATTGAAAAGCCGTATTTTCAGGCGTTTTTCGAGCCTGGCGATGGCCCGGCTCACACCGGGCGGCGACATGTCCATCAACGCCGCAGCGGCTGCGAATGTCCCGGCATCGACCACTGCAGCAAATACGCTGATACCACTGGAGAGATTCTCGGTGGACGGTCTCATGGGGCAACCTGATCATTTATTGGTCGAAAGTCATTCGGTCGAATGCCAACTTGGCACACGCAAGACGACTCAAGTCCGAGAACCGCGATCAGATGCCATGGTTCGATCTTAGCATCTGATTCGTTACGCGCCATTGCTACGATCAGCTGGCAGCTGTTCGATGCGCTGGAAGTCATGCTACAGCTGATTGGTAACCATTAGTCACTTTATAAATGCCACTGATGTCATTTAGTTTCTCATCGCGTTTATACACAATGCAACCCACAGCAAGGTCCCAGCCAGGTGACCCACGCACGACGCGCCTTTGATGCGCGCGTCACACCCATCGTTGTTCAATCCGGTTTCCATGGAGTAGGAGATGACCATTCAATTCACTCGCCGCGATCTGTTGAAGCGAGCATCCGGCCTGCTGGCCGTCACCGCAGTAGGCGGATTGACCGGCGTCCAGGCAGAAGCCGCGGAAGCCCCTCCTGCGCGTAGTCGCGTGCTGGCGCACAAACCGGCTTTTACGCCGCTCGACCTTGCTTTGCGGCAGGCTGTCGACAACGGCACCGTCGCAGGTGTCGTCGCAATGGGCGCAACGCAGCGCGGCCTGATTTACGAGGGCGCATCGGGCCATGCCAATCCCCAGGCCGGTACGGCGATGACACCCGACACGGTGTTCTGGCTGTTATCCATGACCAAGGCGATCACGGCAACAGCCTGCATGCAACTCATCGAGCAGGGCAAGATTCGGCTCGACCAGCCGGCCGGGGACATTCTTCCGGAACTGAAGTCGCCGCAGGTGCTGGACGGTTTCGATGCAGCCGGACAGCCCAGACTGCGTCCGGCAAAAAACACGCTCACCGTGCGTCATCTGCTGACTCACACATCGGGTTTCACGTACAGCATCTGGAGCGAAAACCTGAGCCGGTACGAAAAGGTGACCGGCATGCCGGATATCGGCTACTCGATGAACGGTGCGTTCAAGGCGCCGCTGGAATTCGAGCCCGGTGAGCGCTGGCAGTACGGCATCAGCATGGACTGGGTCGGCAAGCTGGTCGAGGCCGTGAGCGACCAGTCGCTGGAGGTGTATTTCCGCGAACACATTTTTGCGCCGCTCGGCATGAGCAATTCAGGGTTTCTGATCAGTGGCGCGCAGAAGCAGCGTGTAGCGACGATGCACAACCGGCAGGCCGACGGATCTCTCAAGGCCGCGCCGTTCGAGATCAATCAGCGACCCGAGTTCTTCATGGGCGGCGGCGGCGCATTCAGCACACCGCGCGATTACATGGCGCTGCTGCAGATGCTGATCAACGGCGGGACCTATCGTGGCGAGCGGATTCTGCGCGCTGACACCGTAGCGGCAATGTTCCAGAACCACATCGGAGATCTTCCCGTAACGGAGATGAAGACGGCGCAGCCGGCGTGGTCCAACAGCTTCGACCAGTTTCCCGGCATGCCTCACAAGTGGGGACTCTCCTTCGACATCAACACGCAACCGGGTCCTCACGGCCGCAGCGCGGGAAGCATTAGCTGGGCGGGACTGTTGAATAGCTATTTCTGGGTCGATCCGGTCAGGAAGGTGGCCGGCTCGCTGTTCACGCAGGTCCTGCCGTTCTATGACGCGCGTGTGGTCGAGCTATACGGACAGTTCGAGCAAGGGCTGTATCACGGCCTGCAAGACGCCTGAGCGCCGCTCACGGCGCGTTACACATCTATTCAAGCAAGGAGCACAGCAATGTACGCAATCACAGGAATAACAGGAAAAGTTGGCGGCGCGGTAGCACGCACGCTGCTCGCCGCAGGTCAGACGGTACGCGCCGTGGTTCGCGATCCCTCCCGGGCACATGAATGGGCGGAGCATGGCTGCGAAATCGTGACCGCCGACATGGACGACGCCGCGTCATTGACCGCCGCGTTCAAGGGTGCGCAGGGCGTGTTCATTTTGCCGCCATCCGAGTTCGATCCGATGCCGGGCTTTCCCGAGGCGCGCGTCGTCATCGATGCCGTCAGCACCGCGCTGCAGGCCGCGCGCCCGGAGAAAGTCGTCTGTCTGTCGACGATTGGCGCGCAAGCTATCGAGACCAATCTCCTCACGCAACGCACGCTGATGGAGCAGGCGCTTCGCGGCCTGCCGATGCCCGTGACATTTCTGCGTCCGGGCTGGTTTATGGAAAACGCGGCATGGGACGTGGCCACGGCGCGGGACCAGGGGATGATCGCCAGCTTTCTGCAACCGCTCGACAAAGCCGTGCCGATGGTTGCGACCGCGGACGTTGGCCGGGTCGCCGCGCAACTTCTCCAGCAGTCGTGGAGTGGTGTGCGTGTCGTCGAACTGGAGGGGCCACAGCGTGTCACGCCCAGCGAAATCGCCGAAACGTTTGCGCGGATTCTTGGCCGTGCGGTCGTCGCGGAAGTTGTCGAGCGTGACACGTGGGAACTGCTGTTCCGCTCGCAGGGCATGAAAGAACCCATGCCGCGCATCCGCATGCTCGATGGGTTCAACGAAGGCTGGATCGCTTTCGAGGGCGAAGAGGCTGGCATTGTGAAGGGCGAAGTGGAACTGGAGACCGTTCTGCGCGCGCTCGTCTCACAAGCACAGTAAAGCCGACGCATTTGGCGGCGCGATCAGTATGTCGCGTGGTCAGGTACTGTCGGGTCTTCGTTCATCAACGCATTCTTTTCGAAGGGTTTGCCATGGAATACAACACACTCGGCCGGTCAGGGCTGCGTATTTCCCGTCTTTGTCTCGGCGCCATGACTTTTGGTGCCGGCACGGGAATATGGGGCGAAATTGCGGGTCTCGACCGCGCTCGGGCCGCGCGGCTCGTCTCAATCGCCGTCGAGCAGGGTATCAACCTGATCGATACGGCCGACGCCTATTCGCAAGGGCAGTCCGAAGTTGTCGTGGGCCAGGTGCTGGCCGATCTCGGACTCGACGAGTCGCGCATGCTGGTCGCAACCAAGGTCCGGTTGCGCACAGGTCCCGGCCACAATGACGTCGGGCTTGGCCGCTCGCACATCATGCGGTCGGTGGAAACCAGTCTCCGGCGCATTGGCCGCGATCATATCGATCTGTTTCAGTTGCACGACCGTGACGCCCTCGTGCCGCTCGAAGAGACGCTGCGCGCGCTGGACGATCTCGTTACCCAGGGAAAGGTCAGGCACATCGGCGTGTGCAACTTCAGCGCGGGCGATCTGGAGCGCGCACGCGGAATCACGAACCGCACGCATAGGTCCCGCATTGTCAGCAACCAGGTGCACTACGCGCTGACGAGCCGCGATGTCGAGCACGAGATTGCGCCGGTGGGCACCGCGAACGAAGTCTCGCTGCTGGTGTGGAGTCCGCTCGCGGGCGGTTACCTGAGCGGCAAGTACACGCAGGGTGGCAACGCAACGGGGCGGCGCACCCGGCTGAACTTTCCGCCGATCGATCCCGCGCGAGCCGATCCGGTAGTGCGCGTATTGCAGGAGGTCGCAACGGAGCTGGACGCGTCACCGGCTCAGGTCGCGCTGGCCTGGATTCTCCAGCGCCGCGAAGTCTGCTCCGTGATTATCGGCGCACGCACAGCGGAACAATTGGCCGCGAATCTCGACGCTCAGCGAATCGCGTTGACTGCCCCGCAGATCGAAAGGCTGGATCAGGTTTCGCAGCCGCAGCTTCCCTACCCGTACTGGATGCAGCAGTTCCACGACAAGGATCGGATTGTGGCTTGACGGTTGTCCAATAAAATCCGGGCGGACCAGCGTCGAGCCACAATAGCGGCTCTAATTCCCTCGCTTCGCTTCAAATGAAACCGGCAGACGAACAAAGTGCTGTTTGTCTTTATTGAATATCCAGGCGAGCGGGATAACTCATCGCAATTCGAAGTGACAATGACGGGAAACCGGACGAGGCTTTGCGCGCCCTGAACCGCTTCGGCTGTACATCTTTGCTATGTCGTGAATCGTGGCGAGTGTAGCGCGGCCCCTCCTGCGTCCCAAGATGCGGACTGCCCTTCCATTTAAGGATCGGATACCCTGCGGTCAGGAAAATTCCAATTACCGATCTGGATGGCCGACCTATGTCCATATAGATCGGCAGTCGGTTCATGGGCGTCTTCATCTTTTGGCCAGCGTATGAGTTTCTGCCTGAATCTCCAGTGTTTAAGACAGGTGCCGTGGCGGTAACTGATCGCGCCCATCGAAGCCGCACTGCCAACGAAGCAATTCTGGCTAGCGAAGATTGAGAACTGACACTTTGCGCCGCACGATCAATCAACAGGCTCGCCCAATGTCGAGATAGCGCGTCGCCACTGAAACAATGTCCGAAACCTTGCCGCAGAGACCAGATTATCAGTCAACAACACGGTCTGGAAATGGCTGGCGTCCGATCCGCCGAAACGTAATATCCGTCTGCCAGTCGTTAAAATCTGCGTCACGCGAAGTACATCTGCGGGCTGTGCCGGAGCAGTGCGGGCCAGCCGGATCCCAACGGCACGCTCAATTCGTCACTCGTCGCTAACTTCGAGTTAGCCTTGTTGGCGTTGCGACACAGCTCTACCGCTATGCGCGTCGTGGCAACCCAAAGATTTTCAAGACCGGTAATCGCTGAGTCATCGCGATCTCCACGCCCAAGTATCTTTTCTGTTACGTCGCCGATTTCAACTGGACACAACCAAGAAAAATCGCACCCTAACTATAACTGACAGATAAAAATATGTTACCTCGACTGACAATTCGTGCGCTTCTCGCGTGTGCTTTCGTTTCGCTAGCCGCACTTCTTCTGGCTATAGGCATTGGCGGTGCTTATGGAATCAGATCAACCAACCAGGCGCTTGCCGACTCGGCTGAAAACGTTCCGACATTGAGGGCGATTGATCAACAACTTGAACTAATCAGTCGCGTGCGCATGAGACTCGACCGGATTGTGGCAGCCCCAACGTTCATCAACCTGAACTCGAGTCTGGAATCGGTCGCAGCTCTACTTGCCGAGTCCGACAATGTCTGGAGTTTTTATCGAAATCTCCCTGCGGAGGTCGACGAAGAGGGGCTTGCTGAGGCCGTAACCCTAGCTCGCGAGGATTTCAAAGACAATGGATGTAAGCCTGTTATTGCGGCACTTCGCGCCGGCGATTCGACCAAGGCACAGGAGATCACGTTCGATACACTTCAGAAAAAATACGTTGTTCTCGCCGACGCCACCGCGAAATTAGTGCATTTTCAGGAGGACAATTCGGCTCAACTTTCCGCTAGCGGGCGAGCTCATGAGAAAGTGACTTTGGCTGCCACCCTCATATTAACCGTTACGGGTTTTCTTTGTTCGCTTTGTGCCTGGAGAATCGTGACGAGCGCCATTGCCAGACCTATCGCAGCCGCTACCCAGCACTTCGAAGCGATGGAACGAGGTGATCTGACGACACACATTGTCATTGAACGCGACGATGAACTTGGTGTACTGCTCAAACGTCTTGGGAAGATGCGCAACAGTCTGAACCGAACCGTGTCAACGGTCCGGGACGGCGTCGATCTTGTGGCTCACGCTGCGGGCGAAATTGCATCCGGAAACAATGATCTTTCGCACCGAACCGAGCAGCAGGCGGCATCTCTGCAGGAGACTGCTGCGACGATGGAAGAGTTTTCCGCGACAGTGAAACACAACGCCGCGAATACTCTCGAAGCCAGCACGTTGACTCGGACTGTAAGTGTTACAGCGGGTCGAGGTGCTCTGGCGGTCCAACGTGTGCTGGAAAGTATGAATGCACTCAAGGACGCGTCAGGTAAGATCGCCGAGATTACGGGGATTATCGAGAGCATCGCTTTTCAGACCAATATCCTCGCGTTGAATGCGGCGGTTGAGGCGGCACGGGCAGGTGAACAGGGGCGCGGGTTTGCCGTGGTAGCAACGGAAGTAAGAGCGTTAGCGCAGCGCTCGGGAACGGCTGCAAGAGAGATCAAGGACCTGATCAACGATTCGGTATCCAGTGTACTCGACGGTGCGAGTCAGGCAGCCGATGCGGACGATCAGATGGGTCAGACGCTCGCGGCGTTGAGTCGGGTCACTACCTTGATTGGAGAAATCGCTTCTGCGTCACAGGAGCAAGCCCGCGGCATTGAACAGGTTACGACGGCCGTATCGCAGTTGGACGAAGTTACTCAGCAAAATGCTTCTCTTGTCGAACAGGCAGCCGGCGCTTCTGCTTCTATGGAAGAACAAGCGACGAAGATGCGCGATGTTGTGGCCGGATTTCGCGTAACAGACTGAATCATTGCGTGTAACGGTTCAGTTCATGGATTCACTCTTTTCTGATCCAGGTGAGATGGATCGAGATACTTCATGCAACTGCGGGTCGCCTAAGCTTGCGTGCGGGTCAGAGGTCAAGATCGCGATATATTGACCAGACGCTCGTTTACAGCCGTCACGATTCATAGTGGGTTAGGTCAATCGCCAAGTGGCGACTGCTGGCTCAAACTTCGAAGCCGTGATTCAGATCCCGCGTTCCCTGTTGGCAAGGCCGACCTCATTAACTATCGCTGGAATTGCTATTACCATGGCGACGACCAGTGTCACCGCATTCTCGTTGTGAGATGAGGCTGGATGCGAATGGCACATGCTCGCGACGCCGCGACGAATCTCGCGCACTCGTTGCAAACCGAAACTGAGCGTACGTTTGATGTCTACGAACTCGCGATGCGAGACGTGGTCACAGTAACCCCGAGTGTCATGCGGCTTTCAGTCGAGACCAGGTGGCGCCTGGCTTTCAATGAAATGATGTCTGTGAATCGCACAAATGACATCACCAGATGCTCGCGAGACTCCTTCGTTTAGTTTCCCTTCAGTCCTCGATTCATTTGATTTCCTTTCTTTAACTCAATGTCGAGCAGACCTCGAGTGAAGCGATGACACGGCGTGAGGTCATTTTCTCCTCCCTCGTTCCACCTAGTGCATAGCCTTTAAGCCGGCACTGACCTGGATCGCATTCCGAGACGCAAGCGCAACGTTGATGTCCATGGCAGCGCGCTGGTGCATTGTTGATTTGCGAGCTTCGTCCCTGCATTGGCCAATTTTCAGGGCCGTTCGCGGGTATCCTCGGCATGGGTTTCGGGAACGGAGAAATTCGCTCGGTTTGGCGAACATCCACAAAGCTGCGGTTTGGCTAGCCGCTCTGTGGGTAAGGGCTATAACAAAGCGATTGTCCGGTTAGACCAATCGTCCTTACGTTGCTGAATCTTCCGCTGCGACTTGACGTGGATGCAACCCGTCATGCGAGGTTCGACGGGGCCGGTATAAAACCGATAACTTCTTCGATACGACGTGCGAGTTGCAGCAGTTCCTTATCGCTCCCATGGCCCGCGTCTATTTCCAGCCCAACTGGCAGGCCGCTGTTGAGCAATCCCATAGGAAGTGAGATTCCGGGCAGACCAGCGAAGCTTGCCGGATAGGTGTTTCGTGAGAGGAAAGTATCATTCACTACCTTTCCCGCTACCGGATATTGCCACTGCTCTGTAATGAGCGGCGCCTGGCAAAGCGTGGTCGGGAAGATAACCGCATCCGCTTTCGAAAAGGCCAAATTCCCGTATCGACGCTGAACTTCCGGACGGCTATTTAGCAGCGCGTCTTTGTAGCTGGCGTCTGTCGTGTAGTTGGGTCCAGTCGGCAGCACGGAGCGTGTCCAACTGGCCTTGATATGAGGTTCGAGGCCGTCGTAAATCTGTTCGACAGTCACCGGTACACCGTTCTCACGCAAGAAAATCGTGACATCAGGTTGCGTTTCGTGAAAGAAGACCGACCAGTTGCCATGTGCGACGAGCGATCCGAAATCCGCTCCAAGATCTACTTCAACGACGTGCGCGCCTGCGTCCTTCAGTTTTCGTACTGTTTCGTTAAAGAGCTTTTCGATCTCTGGGTCTGCACCGTCGAGGTAGTACCGAGGCGCGATCGCGAGTTTGATGCCTTTCAAACCGTGAATCGCGCGATTGATCCTTGAATGACTGCCCGTCGCGATTGAATCCAGTAGTTCGCAGTCTGCGACACGACGTGCGATCGCGCCGGTCGTATCGAGAGTTCCGGAGATGGGGGCGACGCCTTTACTGGACCATCGCCCGGGCGTCGGCTTGAATCCGACGACACCGCACAGCGACGAAGGCACCCTAATCGAACCGACGGTATCACCGCCGAGGGCTGCCGGCACCAAACGCGCAGCTACGCTCGCCGCACCACCACAGGAGGATCCACCAGTAATGTGGAGCGGGTTGTAGGGATTCTTCGCCTGTCCATAATGTCCGTTGAGACCCGTCAGGCCGTATGACATTTCGACCAGATTGTTCTTTCCAAATACGAGCAAACCGGCCTCCCTCATCGCTTTCACGACGCGTGCGTCGGTTGTGGGTCTGAAGTCGGCGGCGACTGCGGTTCCGAAACTCGTTGGAAGATCCCGGGTCATGTAGCTATCCTTAATGCCGATTGGCAGCCCAGGTAATCCCACTGCCCGACCTGCAAGGCGTGCTTTGTCGGCATTGCGCGCCGCGTCAAGGACCGTCGCGTCCTCCACGGTAATGAACGCGTTCAAAGATGACAGACTGCGGGTGCGTTCGAGTAGAACCTGCGTATATCGCTCTGACGTCATTTCACCTCTGCGAATTGAACGCGCTGCCTCCAGCAAACTGAGCTCGTGCGGATCAGACCCTGAGGCAAAAGATAAGTTAGGGACAGTCGTTGCTCCAGCGAGTACTACCGAAGCGACATCCTGGACGAAGCGACGGCGACCATGTGAGTCGATCTCTAGAGCCTGATTCGACCGGTCGGATAGGGAAGACGAATTGGTTTGGGTCATGTTTATCGGATTATGAAAGTTCACTGGCAAATGCGATCGGGTTTTCGCTTTGAGGTCGGCTCATCCGGTGTCTTCCGCGAGACGGTCGCGAATGTGGGGAAGGGCGTCACGCTTTAAAGCAGCCCCCTCTGGTCCAACTCCCCCGCGCGAGCACATCAACCGGCTCGGCTCCTATTTGCTAGACCTACAGGGGCGCACGGCGTCCCATGCCCCACGAATATATTTCTCTGTTGAATCAGTGGCGTACGGCTATCTGGGCGAAAAAGTCCAGAATCTCGGCCGACCCTCGAACAGGCATTTCGGCAAAACAAACAGCCGTTTCGGAACACTAGCGTTCTCGATCCGCTTCAACCGAAAACCCTGTTTGGGTTCGCCGAAATGCGCACATCCATTGTACAATGGTTAATATAACGTTGTCGTACAATTAATTATTGTATCGAATCAATGCTGTCCGCTAGGACACAAGACACATGAATAGGCCGAAAGTAATCGTTACCATCGCCCCACGGTGGTATGGCGCGCAAATCGCAAAATCCGCATTTACCGACCCAGCCTAGTGAGATCGCGCAGGAAGTTTACGATTGCGATAACGCCGGCGTCACTGTGGTGGCAATGCATGCACGCCGCCAAGACGATGGCGCCACCTGTGATGCTGCCATTTATCGTGACATCAATCGTCGGATACGCGACAAATGTGACATCGTTATCAACAATTCGACCGGTGGCGGAGTGCACGGAGACATGATTGGCGAGATGCCCAATGGTTACTGGGAGATTTTGTGGGAGGAGCGCTTGAAAGGTATGGACTGCGGAGCGGAGATGTGCACGCTTGATGCGACGACGATGATCGCAACTTTCGGTGGAAAGGAATTGCTAATGCATACCTCGCCGGACCGTGCAAAGTATCTGGCGCAGGAGATGAAAAAGCGTGGCATCAAACCTGAGTGGGAAGTCTTCAGTCCCACGCATATCGTTCAGGATGTTGCAACCCTGGCGGCAGTGGGCTTCGACGAAGAGCCTTTTTTATCAATCTCGTGCTAGGTGTGCACCGGAGTTTCCAGAACGCGATGCCCTGCATGCCCCGCGTCTTGCAGTCGATGGTCGACTTGCTACCTAAAGGCAGTCTGTTCTGTGTCAGTGGTATTGGAGCCGCGCAATTACCCGCGGCCATGAATTCGCTTCTGCTGGGTGGTCATGTTCGGGTGGGGCTCGAAGACAATCTCTACTGCCGCCCGGGTGAACTGGCGACGAATGTGCAGTTGACGCAAAGGATCGTGCGGCTTGTCCGGGAGATGGAGTACGAACCCGCGACGCCCTCCGAAGCACGGGCATGATGGGGTTGCCCCGACGAGGCGAGGTATGCCCGGAATTTGCGGTTACGCGATAGTCACTGGGAGCAGACTAACCCCCGCGCTCTGATAACATCGATTTGCCATATCAAGGTACAGCTTGGCAATCGGACATGGAACTTAAAGCGCTTTTCGGCTAACGACATGGTCGACCTTGCCTGACAGCGATGAGGGATGTAGTTCGGAGCCGGCGGCTGGCCAAGAGAGCGGCGAGCGGTCGAGTAATAGGTAGGGAAAAGCGGTTGCGAGGGGGGCGGTCGGCTCCGGCAGCATAGAGATGGCCAGCTTTGACGACGACTATCCGTTCGCGGATGCATTGCTCATCGCTTCTGTATTTTCCGATTCCGCGACGGCATATTGTCAGGTTCGATCTTAGTTTGAGAGAGCGGTTGCGTAACCTAATTGGATTGCACTTTGGAGCGAGTTCCAGAATTAGCCGCGCCCCCTGGCTGTTCAGTGCAAATCAACAGGCTGTAGACGGACTGCGCTTAACTGCGCGGTTTGCGTGTCTCCGACGCGGCAACCGCCCGCGTCTTTTTCTGTAGGAAGCCCTCCAGGCCGGCAATAAAAATTTCGACATTGGCAGAAAAGCTGCTGTCGAGCGGCACTTCCGTACCGTTCTGCCAGCGGACGATAAAAGCTTTGTTCGCGAGCTTCGGCAGGTATCTGGCGAGCGTTGGATGATCGAGCGGACTGATGCTGCGCACCCGCTCTTTTAGCGCGTCGGCCCATTGCGATACCTCCTCCGATGGCATGGGAGCCAGTTCCATGGTCATGAAGCCGATAAGCGATGAAATCACACAGTTATACGCTTCGAGCAGATTTTCCTCTGTGGCACCCGCCTCCAGCAGCGCAATCAGTACACCATCAATCAGGTCCGTGCGCAGACTCGAGTTCGATACAAGTTGCGCCCCGATCAGTTGCGCGACATTCGGATGCTTCTGGACCGCCGCGCGATAGCGGAAGAAGAGGTCGCGCATCCACACCTGCCAACTCGACTTGCCGCGCGGCGGCGTGACTTCCTGCATTACCGCGCCTGCAACATCGGCCAGCAAAGCGTCTTTCGAGTTCACGTGCCAGTAGATGGTGGCCGGATAAACGTCCAGCGAACGTGCGACGTCCCGCAGGCTGAAAGCATAGACGCCAACCTTGTCGATTTGCTCAAGCGCGACGGCAACAATGGCTTCCTTCTTGATGGCACCTTTCGACGGGCGCCCGACAGCTCTTCGAGCGGGTGCAGCAGCAGCGGTTGTAGCGGTGCGCGCCATAGCTTACGGTCTTTAGGCGCGATGGTGACATGCGCCAATGATTGGATTGGTAACATTATAGAGCAACGGACAAGCACTAACTTCCGGCTCAACAGCCGGAGGCAAGTTTTGGCTTTCTTTCAGCTGCCACATAAGCCATCTCTCATGCAGATTGGCTCCATGCTTCCGCCGCGCGCCTCCCGGCTCACGCATACAGCATGCATCGACCCCACATACAGTCGACCACACGATTCTAGGGAGAACCCGAACCCGTAATAAATTGTCTTGTGTCTAATTTTTATTAACCTGATAATCAATATAAGATCCAAGGAAGAGCTGTACAGGTTCCCCCTCTCTTTTGCCAGACGAGTCGACATGTTGAATTCCAGCACACAATCCCTTTCAGCCACAGCCCTTACCGACGCCTTGATGCATTCGACGCAAGGTTACGTTCGCGCAAATCCGGCGAGCGCAGCCCAGTTCATCAAGGCCACAGAGGCAATGCCCGGCGGCAACACGCGCTCTGTTCTCTACTACGCCCCGTTTCCGCTCACCATTGTCAAGGGGAAAGAGGCACGACTGTGGGATGCGGATGGGCATGAGTACCGCGATTTCATCGCTGAATTCAGCGCAGGCATATACGGGCACTCCAACCCCGTTATCCGCAGCGCAATCGATGCTGCGCTGGACGGCGGCATCAACCTGAGCGGGCATAACCTCATCGAGGCGGAACTCGCCGCCGCCGTCTGTGAGCGCTTCCCGACGGTGGAGCGGGTGCGCTTCACCAATTCGGGAACAGAGGCAAACCTTCTGGTACTAGCTGTTGCAAAAGTATTCACAAAGCGGCAGAAGATCGTGGTCTTCAAGGGCGGCTATCACGGCGGCGTCCTGTCTTTCGGCTCGGGTCCCAATCCCGTCAATGTCCCGCACGATTTCCTGTTCGCGAACTACAACGATCTTTCGAGTGTCGAGAGACTTTTCGAGCAGCATGGCCGTGACATTGCCGCGGTGCTGGTCGAGCCGATGCAGGGGGCGTCGGGCTGCATCGTCGGGCAGCCGGATTTCCTGCGCGGCGTGCGCGAGTTGTGTACTCGCTTTGGCGCGCTGCTGGCTTTCGACGAAGTGATGACGTCCCGCCTCGCACCGGGTGGGATGCAGGAGAAGCTGGGTATCCACGCTGACCTGACCTCGCTCGGCAAATACATCGGCGGCGGTATGTCATTCGGCGCATTCGGTGGACGCCAGGAAATCATGGCGCAATTCGACCCGCGTGCCGAAGGTGCGCTGGCGCACGCAGGAACTTTCAACAACAATGTGATGACGATGGCGGCCGGCGTGACGGGCCTGCGCGAGCTCTACACCCCCCAGGCAGCTATACGCCTCAATGCACGAGGCGACCAGTTGCGCGATACCTTGAACGAAGTGTTCGCCGCAGCCGGTGTTGCAATGCGCTTCATAGGCCTTGGTTCATTGATGAATCTTCAGTCCACTGATCAGAATATCCGGTCAGTCGATGACCTCGCTGGTCTGGAACACCGTTTGAAAGATCTCTACTTCTTCCACCTTGTGGAAGCCGGCGTTTATCTGGCACGACGGGGATATTTGACGCTTAGCCTGCCTTTGAGCGAAGAGGATATCTCGCACTTCGTTCGGGCGACTCGCAGCTTTGTTGAGCGCTACCGCGCACTTCTTCCCACTAGCCGCTGACCACAAGGAAAAACGATGACGGCTCCCATTCCCAAAGAACAACGCAGCGGCAAAGTCCAGACAGTACTCGGCCTCGTGGATCCGGCTACGCTGGGCGCCACGCTGATGCATGAACATCTGCTCATCGACCTGAATCCGCCTGAAGCGGAGGTGACGCAGGAATCAGAGTCAGAAATCACGCTCTGCAACTGTTGGCAAATCAACTTCGGGCAACAGCGGTCGACTCGAAACTACCGCCTGGATAACATCGAAGTAGTGGCCGAAGAAGTCAACGAGATGCGCGAGGCGGGCGGTGGTGCCATCGTTGAGCTTACGGTGGGGGGGCTCAAGCCCAACCCGTCGGGTCTCGTCGAGATTGCCCGCTCAACGGGCGTGCCAATCGTGATGGGGTGTGGGTATTACGTCGAACAGTATCAGGCAAAGCGCAACCATGAGCGCGCAGTAGAAGACTTTGCCCGTGAGATGATTCAGCAACTGACCGAGGGGGCCTGGGGCACCTCGGTCAAAGCGGGCATCATTGGCGAAATTGGATGCCAAAACCCTTGGACAGACCTCGAAAAGAAGGTCATGCGCGGAGCGCTGATCGCACAAAAGGACACCGGCGCATCAATCAGTGTCCATCCAGGCCGCAACCCGGCCCAGCCGCGTGAAGTTGTCGACTTCATCAAGGCAGAAGGCGGCGACGTGAGCCGCCTGATTATCGGACACATCGACCGCACGATTTTCGATGACGCAACGCTATTGGACCTGGCGGATACAGGTGTCACGCTCGAATTCGACATGTTTGGGTGGGAGCATACTGCGTACCCAGTGCAAGATATCGACATTCCAAACGACGGCGCGCGCGTCGGCATGCTGCGCACGCTGGCCGACCACGGGCACATCGACCGCATCGTGATTAGCCACGACATCTGCGTGCAGACCCGTTTGCGCCGGTTTGGCGGGCATGGATATCAGCACATTTTTGCCAATGTCGTTCCGCGCATGCTGCGTCGAGGCTTTACGCAGGACGAAGTCGACGCAATCCTGGTGCGTAATCCACGCCGCTTACTCACGCTCTGCTGACCATGCCATTCCAACTGCCGAATTTTCAGAGAAAGAGGAAAAGCAGGAGGACGCTGCGGCGTCCTCCTGCTTTCGAGATGGCAGCTTACTCTCCGAGGTAGGCCGCGCGTACCTTCGGGTCGTCGAGCATCTTGCTGGCGTCGCCCGACATCGTTACCGTGCCGGACTCCATAACGTAACCGCGAGACGCTGCCTGTAAGGCGAGGCGCGCATTTTGTTCCACAAGCAGAACCGTGATGCCTTCGCGCGACACTTCACGCACGACTTCGAAAATCTTTTCGACCATAATCGGGGAGAGTCCCATCGAAGGTTCGTCGAGAAGAAGCAGCTTGGGCTTGCTGATAATGGCACGCGCCATTGCCAGCATTTGCTGCTCTCCGCCCGACAATGTCCCCGCGAACTGCAGCTTACGTTCTTCGAGGCGCGGAAAAAATCCGAACATTCGCTCGATGTCCCTCTTTACGCCGTGCAGGTCATCGCGCAGATAGGCACCCATCTGCATGTTCTCGATGATGGACATGCGCGCAAATATGCCACGGCCCTCCGGCACCATCGCCAGACCGCGCTTTAAAAGCTCATGAGTTGGAATCCCCTTGATAGATGCACCCATGTACTCGATATCGCCAACCGAGTACGGTTTCAGACCGGCGATGGCTTTCATGGTGGTGGTCTTTCCCGCTCCGTTCGCGCCAATAAGCGTGACCAGGTCACCGGTCTTCACTTCCATGTCGACATTCTTGACGGCCTGAATGCCGCCATAGTTGACCTGCAGGCCCTTGATTTTCAGAATGGTCGCCATCACTGCACCCCCGTACCCAGATACGCTTCAATCACTTTTGGGTCTCTCTGCACGTCGCGAGGTAGCCCTTCGGCAATCACCTTCCCGTAGTCGAGCACGGTCATCCCGTTGCATACGCCCATCATCAGCTTCACGTCGTGTTCGATAAGCAAAATCGTGCGGCCATCTGCGCGAATCTGCTTTAGAAGCCCGGTAAGTTCGAGCTTCTCGGTTGCATTCATGCCAGCGGCGGGTTCATCGAGCGCGAGCAGCTTCGGGTCGGTCGCGAGGGCTCGTGCAATTTCCAGCCGGCGCTGATGGCCATACGACAGGTTGCGCGCTGTATAGTCCGCGTACTGTGCGATTCCCACGTAGTCGAGCAGTTCGATTGCCCGTTCCCGAATCGCTCGCTCTTCACGCCGCTCGGACAAAGTCTGGAGCACAGCGCCAATGAGACCTTGCTTTGTGCGGACGTGCTGCCCAACCATCACGTTCTCAAGCGCGGTCATCCCGCCGAAAAGACGAATGTTCTGAAATGTCCGTGCGATGCCTGTTTTCGCTACTTTATGTACCGCAGTGGGCGTATACGGCTTGTTGTCGAGCTCGAACTCGCCGGAGTCTGGCGAGTAGAGCCCCGTTATGACATTGAAGAAGGTGGTCTTGCCCGCACCGTTTGGGCCGATGAGGCCATAGATGCTGCCTTCGTCAATCTGCAGCCCGACATCCGAGAGTGCTTGCAGGCCACCAAATCGCTTGCTCACGCCTTTGACTGAAAGGCGAATGGAATTTTTCTTCATATCTTTCTCAATTCACACTCAAGCACGCACTGGCCTGCGATGGTTCTTTTTCGCGACGCGCGCAATCCTGTCTTCGTGCTTCGGAGCAGGCCACAAGCCTTCCGGACGACGCAGCATGATAATGACCATTGCAAGGCCGTAAAGGAGCTGACGGATGACCTCCGTGTCGACGATGACATGGCCGAAGATGGCATTCTGTAGCGGCGTCATGGTTGAGCGGAGTATCTCGGGCAGAATGGCTAGAAGAACGGCGCCAAAAATCACACCCGGGATATGCCCCATTCCTCCGAGCACCACGCACGCAAGCACAGTGACGGACTCCCACAATGTGAATGACTCAGGTGAGACGAATCCCTGAAAGCCGGCGAACATTGCACCGGATAGCCCGCCGAATGAGGCACCCATTGCGAATGCGAGTAGTTTTACGTTACGGGTATTGATTCCCATCGCTTTTGCGGCAATCTCGTCCTCCCGGATTGCAGCCCATGCACGACCAATACGGGAGTGCTGCAGCCGGGTACACACCCACACAACCAACAGCGAACAAAGCACGAACACGTAGTAGTACATGTAGACGGTTGTGAACTGGAAGCCGAGGAACGCATGGGTTTCTGAAAGATTGAAACCCGCCACTGTCACTGGCGCAACCCCGGTAATGCCTTGAGGCCCGTTGGTGATGTTCACTGGGCGGTCGAGGTTGTTCATGAAGATACGAACGATCTCACCGAATCCCAAGGTCACGATTGCCAGATAGTCTCCACGTAATCTAAGCGTTGGCGCGCCAAGACAGATGCCGGCAATCGCGGCAAGTACCATTGCCACTGGCATAACGAACCAGTAGGGTGCGTGGAAGCCACTGGGCCACATGTGCCCAATCCACTCGAAATGGGCGGCGAGGTGCGGCGAAGTCAGAAGCGCGGCAGTGTAGGCGCCCACTGCATAGAAAGCGATATAGCCCAGATCGAGAAGGCCCGCAAAGCCAACGACGATGTTCAGACCAAGCGCGAGCATCACATAGAGCATCGCGAAATCCAGCACGCGCACCCCATAGTTGCCTGCAGCAGCACCGATGAGAAGGGGCAACGCGGTTACGCCGATAGCCGTTAGCGCACTGATTGTCAGGTATTTTTTCACCGAACGTTCCGGGCAAAGAGGCGACGAATGTCCAATTGGTGGGGATGTATTCATGCTTTCTCCTGTTGCTATGCCCGGTCCGCGACACGTTCACCGAGCAATCCCGATGGACGGAAGACCAGCACCGCAATCAGCACCACAAAGGCAAACACGTCCTGATAGTTCGAGCCGAACACTCCGCCCGTTAGCGTTCCGATGTAGCCTGCCCCGAGTTGCTCGACGAGTCCAAGTATTACCCCGCCCACCATGGCGCCTCCAAGGTTGCCGATACCGCCCAGCACAGCGGCTGTGAACGCTTTCAAGCCGGGAATAAAACCCATATAGAAGTGCGCATTGCCGTATTCCGAGGCAATCATTACGCCAGCGAGCGCTGCGAGCGCCGAGCCAATCATGAAGGTTGCCGAAATAACGAAACCAGGATTCACGCCCATGAGACTCGCCACGTTCGGATTCTCGGCGATGGCGCGCATGGCGCGACCAAGCTTTGTTCGATGGACCAGAAGCAGAAGGCCTGCCATTACGAAAAAGGCGACCACGACGATGGCTATTTCAGTGAGCGAAATGACTGCGCCCGGATGATTTTCTGACGCCTGGATGAGGTTCAGCGGGGCAGTGGGAAGCAGTTGCGGGAACGCGAGCGGATTGCGCCCCCAGATTATCATTGCGGCGGTCTGCAAAAGGATGGACACGCCAATTGCGGTAATGAGCGGGGCCAGGCGCGGTGCGCGGCGTAACGGCCGGTAAGCAACTTTTTCGATGGTGTACCCAACCATGGCGCAAACTGCCGCCGCCAGAATGAGCGCGATGAGCAGCGTCGGAACGTGTCCGAGCTCGGGGAAATGATCTTGCAGAACGGTGATGGCTGAAAGTGCAACCATCGCGCCAACCATCAATACGTCACCGTGGGCGAAGTTGATGATGCCCAGAATTCCATACACCATTGTGTAGCCCAACGCGATAATGGCGTAGACACTACCTAGTACCAGCCCATTGATAATTTGCTGGATGAAAATATCCATCTTTGAAAACCTCGTTGAGATTCCACCTGAGTCGGCGGCATCGATGACTCACGCAGCCCGTTATCACTGAAGAACGGACGGGGGTCATCGTGTATTGAAAGAGCGGGTGCTGGTGCGGCGTGAAGAAGATTCTTTTGAGCAGCCACTTCGACTATCGGACATACGGCATGTACTTCACCGGATTGCCGTATCGCCGGGCGCGATTAGACGGTTTCTGCAAATCTGGCGTCCTGCCTCCAGCTAAGGCCCTCCTCGACAGACCCGCCAGGCTGGTATTCACACCCAATCCAGCCAGCGTAACCGAGTGACTCTGCTTCACGAAGCACTTTCCCGATGTCTACGTCGCCTGAGTCCGGTTCGCTTCGATCGGGAACCGCGGCGATCTGAATGTGCCCGATCATCGACCAGTTTCTCCGCAAAACCTCAGATACGGCGTTGGCTTCCATTCCAACGTGGTAGGTGTCGAACTGGATTTCCAGGCGTGGATGCCGTATCCAGTGCAGAATTTCTGCAAGCTCATCGACATGATGATAGAAGTAGTACGGATGACGCGCCTCGTTAAGCGGTTCGAGAAGTAGCTGGATATCGCGCGACTCAGCGAGATCTGCCGCACGCAGAATATTTGACCGAAAAGTTTCAAGGCATGCCTTGCGCGGAAAGCCGGAAGTGTTCCCTCCCATGATATGAAGCGCCTGCGCACCCGACTCCCGACAATAGTTGAAAGCGACCCGCATGCTCTCAATAAAATCTGCTTCGCGACCAGGAACGGCTGCAAGACCCAGCTCGCCTGCGGCGAGATTGCCGGGCGGCGAGTTGATTCCAAGTAGCGTTAGTTCATGCTGCTCAATGGAGTCACGAAGCTTTCCCGGTACCACATCGTATGGAAAGTGCATCTCGACCGCACGGAAGCCCGCACGAGCCGCGGCTTCGATACGTTCGAGAAGTGGGAGGCTGGACCACAACATTCCAAGGTTGGCGGCATATCGTCTCATTGGGACTTCGCCGTCAGGCTTCTGCTGCCTTCAGCAGCGAGCGCGTCACGGCGACGATAGTTTCGTCTATGTCGTCGTTGGAGATGGCTGTCGAACCCACAAACATGTTGCGTAACACATGCAGGCCTTCTGTTGCCATCAGCTTCGGCATGCGTGCCGAGAGCGACGCGACGGCCGGCGTTTGTTGGGCATAAAGGTCACGGTAGTCGACAGGAAGGCGCTCCGTGAAGAGTAGGTTAGTCATCGAACCGCGATTCACGACGTGGCCTTGGGTATCCGTGTCCACCAAAGCGCGCTGCAACCCCTCCGCCAGGTGCTCACCTTGCTTCGCGAGCTCGTCGAACAGGGCCGGTGTCATCAGGGACATGGCCGTAAAGCCGGCAGCCATGGACATCGGATTCCCCGTGAATGTGCCGGAATGCTTGACCTTGGGTTCGCCGTCGTCAATCGAGAACACTGACATCACGTCGCGCTGGCCTCCAAGAGCGCCGATTGGCAGACCGCCGCCGATCATCTTGCCCATGGTGGTGAGGTCCGGAGTGACATTCATTAATCCCTGGGTGCCCCGGTAGCCTGAACGCAGAGACCAGACTTCATCGAAAATCAGGACCATGCCGAGTTTTTCTGTCGTTTCGCGCAAAGCAACCAGGAAGTCGTGGCTTGCATAGATGCCAGTGCCCAAGGATAGACCGCTGGGATCGATGATTACCGTACCCACCTCGGATGCATGACGCGTGAGGATCTCACGCATGGTCTCGATGTCATTCAAGGGGAAAAGGACCAGTTCATCGAGCAACGACTGTGGCGTGCCCGCGTTGTGTGCGACAACCGCCGGATAATTGCGCTCGCCCCATTTTTCCGAAGGCGGCACGTAGCTCGCTTCCAGAAGATCGTACTGACCGTGGTAGCCACCCTCCAGCTTTGCTACCTTTGATTTTCCCGTGAACGCCCGTGCGGCTTTGATGGCAATGAGATTTGCCTCCGTGCCGGAGTTCATGAATCTCACCTGCTCGACAGAGGGGATTCGATCGACGAGCAGTTCGGCAAGCTTCACTTCCCACTCTGCGGGCATGGTCGCCGATAGCAGGCGCGCTGCCTGTTGCGAGATGATATCCACGACTTCCCGCTTGTTATGGCCGTGAATGAGAGACGCAAAGTTATTGACCCAATCTATTCTTGTGCAACCATCTGCGTCGGTGAGACGCGATCCATCGGCGCTTACGGCATAGAACGGATGAGGTTTGGCGACCAGCATGTTTCTGGTGTAGCCGGAGGGCATGACCGCCCGCGCACGCTCGAAGAGTCGAGCCGAATCGTCCTTGCTGATTTCGACAGTACTGAAGTTCATTTCCAATCCATTAATTTCGACGTGTTTTGCAAACGCGTATATCTTGCCGATGAGCGTGCTTCGAAGGCGATCAATCGTCGATGCCTTGCACCACGAACCAGTTCAGGTCGGCCGCGCCTTCACGAGCGGCGCGAGCCTTTGTATATTCAAGCGATGAATAGAATCGTCGAGCCTGTTCCAGGCTATCGAATTCGATAACAACCGTTCGGCCGGGAGCCGAGCCTTCCATGACTTCGTTATGGCCGCCACGTACAAGTACTCGTCCACGATGAGCCGCGATCGCTTCACTTGCGAGAGCCCGGTATTTGTCGTAACGGCTTGCATCCGTAATTTGAATTGTTGCGATTACATAACCCCTAGGCAATTTTTGTCCCCTCTCGCTCCGTACAAAGGTGGTTCGACGGCCGTTTGGAAGCACCTGCACGGCCAACTCCAGAACCGGGAGAGTAGAGGATCGAAATCGGAATTGACAAATCACTTTTATGGTCGTCTCATTACCCACAGGTAATGAACCTTGGAATTCATGATGTTTACTCCGATAGAACGATTCTTTTCCAGCGGGCTGAGGCTTTCGCATCTGCGTCTGCTCGTTGCGCTCGCCGACCTGAAACAGGTCACGAAGGTCGCAGCGGCTTTCAATGTCACGCAACCAGCCGTCTCGAAGCAGATTGGTGAAATAGAGCAGGCATTGGGCGCCGCAGTGACAGAGCGTGTCGGAAAGGCGGTTTTTTTAACCGATGTCGGAGCCGTCCTTGCACGCCGCGGTCGAGAAATTCTCCGCCAGGTCGGGCTGGCGCAAAAAGATGTCGCCTCACTTGTCACCGGTACGGCCGGACGTGTGACGTTGGGCTCGGTCACGGCTGTGCCGCCTTCATTCATCTCACAGTCGATAATGAGCTTTTTGACCAGAGCCCCCGCGGCCTCGGTCGAGTTCGTAGAGGCGCCACTGGATGAACTGCTGGAGATGCTGCGAATCGGGAAAATCGATCTGGTACTCGCTCGTGCGCGGGGAAAAGACGACCCGACGCTCGTGACGGAAACGTTGTATAGCGAGCCATTCGTGTTCGTCTCCGGCCCTTCTCATGCACTCGCGAACGGCAGATCCGTCACGGTGAAGGACTTGAAGGAATTCATGTGGCTCGTGCCTCAACAAGGCAGCCCATCCTACATCGCGCTCGCACACTTGATGGAACTTGAGGGATTGAACATCGACGATTCGTGTGTCGAATCGAGTTGTATTGCGTTGAACGTAGAACTCATGGCGCGAGGTCCGTTCGTTTCCATCCTTCCGCTGTCGCACGCAACCGAGTATGCGGCGCGTGGACGGCTATCTTTGATGAACACACCATCGCTTACCCAGCTTGGCGAGGTGGTGCTTTATCGCCGAGCGGATCTCGATTCTCCGGCACCGTTGCTTCTCGGAGAATGCATCCGGGAAGAGGCGGTATCGAACTTACCCGGGATATCGTCTGACCTGACCGGCTAGAAGCTCTCGAGTGGCGCTTCCGGGCTTGTATTACCCGCGTGTAATGCCAGCGGCGGAAAGAGTGAATTGTCATCCCTTTATTGCACCCATAGCCTTTGTCCCGTCGGTCGACTTTGTTCGACCGGCGCTCTAACCGTTGCCGCTGCGATTCTCGTCAGACCTGATTGAGGTGTGTGCCTTGCAGCATGCACTCGTGAGGAGACCAGTCAATCAGGCACAGCTAGCGGCCGGGGCAACCTTGTCTGTCGTTAAACGGTGGGTTTTGGCCCATGTCTAGCGACGCTTTAATGGCTTCAGGGATATTGGGAGAAGAGGGGATTATGAATAGTTATATGAAACATGGTTTCGCAGTTGCGGCGTTGTCTGCTGCATGCAATGCTGCGTTTGCCGCGGACGATATCACCGTCATCAAAATTGGCAGTGCGGCGCCGACCACCGGCGCGATTGCGAATCTCGGCAAGGAAAACGAGAACGGTGCCCGCCTGGCGGTGGAGGATGTGAATCGCCGCGGCCTGGTCATCAATGGAAAGAAGATCAAACTTGAACTCGATGCCGTTGATGACCAGGCAGATCCGCGTCAAGGTACACAGGTCGCACAGCGCCTTGTCGACGATGGTGTCGTAGCGGTGGTAGGCCATTTGAATTCCGGCGTATCGATTGCTGCATCGCGTATCTACCACGACGCACAGATTTTGCAGATCTCGCCCGATTCCACTAATCCAAAGTTCACGCAGCAGGGTTTCAACACGACCTACCGTCTGGTTGCAACGGACGCGCAGCAAAGTCCTGTTCTCGCGCACTATGCGCTGGAAACGCTGAAGGCAAAGAAGGTGGCTATCGTCGACGACAGCACGGCATACGGCCAGGGTCTCGCGGACCAGTTTTCCAGCGCTGTGAAATCGGGTGGTGCAACGGTCGTAGCACGCGAGGCGACAAACGATAAAACCATCGACTTCAAAGGCGTTATAACGAAAATCAAAGGCCAATCGCCTGATGTCATCTTTTACGGCGGCATGGATGCGACAGCGGGTCCATTCATCAAACAGGTTGCGCAACTCGGCCTGAATGCCAAGGTGCTCGGCGGAGATGGCACATGTTCCGATGAAGTCATCGCACTTGCGGGTCCCGCGGTCGACCGTCTCGTCTGCAGTATTGCGGGTCTGCCGCTTTCGCGGATGAAGGCCGGTCCGGCCTTTGAGAAGGAATATCAGCAACGTTTTGGCATGCCGGTCCAGATCTACGCGCCGTATGCATACGATGCAGTGATGGTTATCGTCGACGCGATGAAAAAGAGTGGTAGCACAGACCACGCAAAAATTCTCGCTGCTGCGAGCGCGACTGATTATCAAGGTCTCACCGGTCAAATTCAATTTGACGACAAAGGTGACGTCAGGAGCCCCCGTCTGACGTTGTACGGCTATAAAGATGGCAAAAAGACGTTGCTGACCACCATGACGCCCTGAAAATAGCGGCCTCTTCCCTTGATTGAAAATTCGGGTCTCGCCGAGGCCCGACTTATCACTTCACTGTGAGGCCCAGTCACGTCCGCTGTCCGGCAGAGACTCACAAACTAAAAAAGCAGGTTTGGAGAAAAATATGAACAAGCGAATCATTCCCGCCTTGATGGCATCCGCACTCGCAACCTCGGCAATGGCACAGAGTTCGGTGACGCTTTACGGCGTTATCGACGAGGGTTTCGACTACACCAACAATGTTTCCGGCAGTAAAGTGTACGAGCTGCAGAGCGGCTTCGCGCAGGGGAGCCGCTGGGGTCTTAAGGGAACAGAAGATTTGGGTGGCGGCCTGAGAGCCGTCTTTCAACTCGAGAACGGTTTCAACCTCAACAACGGTCGCCTCGGGCAGGGCGGACTGATGTTCGGCCGCCAGGCGTACGTTGGTCTTACCTCCGACAGCTTTGGCACGGTTACGCTCGGTCGCCAGTATGATTCGGTGGTCGACTATCTTGGTCCGGTAACGGCGAACGGTAACTGGGCCGGTTATTTATTCTCCCATCCGTACGATAGCGACAACACTGACAATACATTTCGCGTTAACAACACTGTCAAATACACCAGCCCGCTCTTCGGTGGCCTGCAGTTCGGTGGTACGTATAGCTTCAGTAACGACTCCGGCTTCGCGAATAATCGGCAATACAGTGCCGGCGGAACCTATACGGTTGGCGGCCTCGTTCTCGCGGCGGCCTACTTGCAGGCGAACAGCCCGTCAGCTACCGCTGGCGGCGCGATAAATAATGGTGGCGATGAAAATTTTGTCGCCAACGCGCTACGTGTGTTTGGTGCAGGTGCAAGCTACACCTTCGGCCTTGCAAACGTCGGCTTCGCCTACACTAACAGCTACGTACGACGCCCTGTGAGTTCCGGATACGTTGGTGCTATTACGCCGGCCTCGGGTACGCTCTCCAGCCTGAGATTCCAGAATTTCGAGGTGAACGGAAAGTACCAGTTCACGCCTGCTTTCTACGTTGGTGCGATGTACGTGTATACACGTACCGACTTCAATTCAAGCGGTGGGCAGTTGAACCCGATCTATCAAAGCGTCGGTTTGATGGGAGATTATCTTCTGTCCAAGCGCACGGACGTTTACGTTCAGGGCGTCTATCAGCATGTTGGTGGTGATCGCACCGGCACGGTATTAGACGTTGCCTATATTCCGGGCGCCGATGGTGTGTCGAGTGGCGGCAATCAGGTGGTCGTACGCGTCGCACTGCGGCACAAGTTCTAACACTAAGCAATCGGCAGCCGGTTTGCCGGCTGCCCCGAATATAAATACCTTTGCCTGCCGAAATTTCCCGTTGTGAAGTGTGCTTGAATACAGGCAGGTTGGTTTACCACCACTTGTCCCGTTTCAAATTTCCACTTGTTTTGAGCGGTCGTGCATCACGATAACCACCGGCAATGTCAGCGCCGCGCTACCTGCGAGCAGCCAGCCAGCACTGGCGCTGGAACCCGTGAGGGAAATTGTCCAGGTAGTTAGGAATGGCGTGAACCCGCCGAGTATAGAGGCAACGCCCCCGCCAATCGACACACCCAGCGAGCGAACTTTTGTCGGAAACATCTCTGCGAGAGCCGCCGGACCGCATCCGGAGAAAAGAATGAAAGCCAGCGTGAGAAGCATCTGTACCAGCATGTAGTTACCCACGCCAATACCCGCAACAATGAGCCTGTATGCCGGGTAAGAGAAGATCACGAAGAACAGGCAACTTCCCAGCAAAAGTGGCTTGCGTCCAATCCTGTCTGACAGGAGACCGGCGAGTGGGGTCAATACTGCTACTGCTGCAAGAGAGAGTGAACCGGCCCAGAGCGACGCGGTTTCACTGATGTGTGCATAACGTGCCGCAAACGACGGCATATAAACACACACCATATACGAGCTGACAAACCAGAGTACAAGGAAGCAGAAGCCGTGCAGCACAGATTTCCAGAAGAGAACGTTGGAAATCTTCTCTGTGCTTTGAGCCGCTTTGATGAACATTGGCGACTCTTTGACATTACGACGAACGTAAAAGCCAATCGGTCCGAGAACAATTCCAAGAATGAATGGAATTCTCCATCCCCAGGCGGCTAGACCATCGTGGCCAATAAATGTGCTGAGGACGGCTGCCACGAACGATGCCAGCATCAGTCCCGCGGCAATGCTGGACTGCTGGAATGCGCCAAGAAAGCCGCGACGATTTGAGCCACCCCACTCAACGAGAAAAGCTGCGGCTGTACCCCATTCGCCTCCAGCGGCAAAGCCTTGCAGCAACCGGGCGGCGACCAGCAGGATCGGCGCGGCGATTCCAATTTGTGAATAGGTTGGAAGCAATCCCATCATAACAGTGCTCGCGGCCATAAGAATCATGGTGGTAGCAAGTGCACCGTGTCGCCCTTTCACGTCTGCAATTCGTCCCAGCACGACACTACCGATCGGCCGGGCAACACAACCCACGCCGAAGACCGCAAAGGCCACCAGCAGCGACGTGACGCTATCGTGCGCAGGGAAAAAATTCTGCGCGATGATGGGGGCAAGAAAACCGTAGATTCCAAAATCAAACCACTCCAGGATGTAGCCGACCATGCCGGCAGCCGCGGCACGTCGTTGCTCGGCTTTTGCCGTGCCTGGCACTGAGGGGGCGGATATGCCATCGGGGTAGGTGTTTGAATTCATTTTCCTTTCCATTTTTAAGCTCACTTTTGCGCAGACCTGAACAGACAATCTAGAATTTATGGCGCATCGCGATGCGAAGAACGAGCTGCTTGTTGTCTCCGGAAACTGGCAGGGTGACGAGATCGGCACGGGCGCCACCATTTGCCTTCTGGTAGTCCGCGCTCGTGATAATGTCGGTCCGCTTGGACAATAGGTAATCGAGCGCCAGATTGAATTCGTTCCAGTTGTAAGTCGTGAAGCGCGAATATCCGTACCCGCCGGTCACCTGCACCGCCGGCAGGATGAAGTAGTGAATATTCGCGTTGATGCTTTGGAGCGTGTTGGCGTGTCCGAGCGTCTGGAAGCGGGTGTTCGCGTACACAGCTGCGATCCCGAGGTTGCCGAAGGTGTAGGAGCTGCCAATTCCGGCTGTGCGATAGCGGTCTACCACCACACTTGTCGAAGCAAATCCCGTGTTGGTGTTAAGAAAAACAGGCATACCCATCCCGCCAGGGTTGATGGAGTATCCGTGAATGCTGGTCATGGCTGCACCAATGGAGAAGGGGCCATGATCGTAAGACGCGCCAAGGCTGTAGGCCGGTCCCAACGAAGTCGAGGGCACCCCCGGCGAACTGAAGCTGTATTGAGCGCTGAACTTGAAGCCGCCGATGACCGGACTGGCGTAGGTCACGAGGTTGTTGAGCCATTCCCCTGAGATGCGGTCGGCGTCGCCTTGGTCGAACGCGTAGATGCCGACGTAGTAGCCAACGTGATACTGAATCAAAGTGAGCGTCATCTGGTCGTACGTCCGACCGAACTTCAGCGTGCCGAAACGAGAATCGGACAGACCGACCCACGCCTGGCGCCCGAACAGTAAACCACCTTGACGAGACGCACCCGTGTTCGGATTGAAGCCGCTTTCAAGGTTGAACTGTGCCGAAAGCCCACCCCCAAGGTCTTCTGTTCCCTTAAAGCCGAAGCGGTCTCCCTGGCTGATGCTGTCGTCCATCCGCCAGGCCGAGTGACCACTCTGGTTGGACACATACGTCAGACCGTCGTCGATAACGCCATATAACGTCACATTGGATTGGGCGTGTGCGACGCCCGCATAAGCCAAGATCAATCCCGCACCGCTCAACTTCAATCGCATGAACCTCTCCGTAGGTGTTCGGGCAAACGATGCCGATGGTTATAAATGTTGTTCGGCGATCGTCTAAGTATTGATCACCGTACAATGAATGGTTATACGGTGACAAATTTAGCAACGCAACCCGGAACAAATACGGACAGGCATTGAGCGAATTTGTAGACTAGGCGTAGAGTGTGAGCGGCGTGGACTTGTGCCACTGGCTCAAGGAGGCGCCAATGGCATGTCACAAAGGAAAAACGTCAGAGGATGTGGGCAAACATGAGGACGGGGTTATGTTTTGCGCGGAAAAAGTAATTCGATATCGCATGCCGAAGTCCTTATTCTGTCCCAGCGAAGCCCAGAATTTTCGGTCTGAGGATAGTTTTTTTGGGCACCCATCCCGATGGACCAGATGTACAGGTTACATTTGCTTATTTATAGAGCAGTGAGCAATTATTTCGGGTGGGGTGAAAATTTTGTAGCGTCTGGTTGTCTGCGGATTTGCGGTAGCGAAGTTCACAGCAGTGGAACCCACATCACCAAAACGGTCTGACCTTCAATGAGCAAGAATCGAGACAGGAAGTCCCTTCGTTCGCGAGCCTGGTTTAACAACAGCGACAACCCGGCTATGACTGCGTTGTATCTCGAGCGCTTCATGAACTACGGACTGACTCTGGAAGAGCTGAAAAGCGAGCGTCCCGTTATCGGTATCGCCCAGACAGGGAGCGACCTCTCGCCTTGCAATCGCCATCACGTGGAACTGGCCCAGCGCGTTAAGGACGGCATTCGCGACGCAGGCGGCATTCCGATTGAGTTCCCTGTTCATCCTATTCAGGAGACGGTAAGACGACCGACGGCATCCCTCGACCGCAACCTTGCGTACCTTGGACTTGTTGAGGCTTTGTACGGATATCCATTCGATGGTGTGGTTCTAACCACCGGTTGCGACAAGACGACTCCGGCGATGCTCATGGGCGCCGCTACGGTAGACATCCCCTCAATCGTGCTCTCTGGCGGCCCGATGCTGAACGCCTGGTACAAGGGCGAACGAGCCGGTTCCGGCACGATTATCTGGCATGCCCGCAGCGAGCTTGCGGCAGGCCGCATGGATTACGACGAATTTCTCTCCTGTGTGGCGAACTCGGCTCCTTCCATCGGGCACTGCAATTCGATGGGGACGGCGCTCTCGATGAATAGCCTCGCGGAAGTACTGGGCATGTCTCTCCCCGGCTGCGGGACCATTCCCGCACCATATCGGGAACGTGGGCAGATGGCGTACCAGACGGGGCGCCAGATTGTCCAACTGGTCCATGATGACGTGCGGCCTTCGTCGCTGCTCACTCGGGAGGCATTCGAGAACGCCATTGTGGTCGCGAGCGCGATTGGTGCATCAACCAACTGCCCTCCGCACATTAATGCCATTGCGCGTCACATCGGCGTCGATCTCGACATTCGCGATTGGGACCGGCTCGGATATGACATTCCGCTCCTGGTCAACTGCATGCCGGCAGGCAAATACCTGGGCGAGGAATTCCACCGTGCAGGCGGCGTGGCGGCGGTAGTACACGAGTTGCTTAAAGCCGGAAAACTTCATGGGGACGTTCAAACTGTCTCGGGTAAGACCCTTGCGCAGTGCTATGGCGACAGTCCTGCGACCGACGCTGACGTTATCAGGCCCTATGCATCACCATTGAAGAGCGAAGCTGGGTTTGCTGTGCTTGGCGGCAACCTCTTCGATTCCGCGGTAATGAAGACGTCGGTCATTTCGGACGACTTCCGCCATAAATATCTCGAGAATCCCGCTGACCCCGGTGCCTTCGAGGGGAGAGCCATCGTGTTTGAAGGGCCGGAGGATTACCACGACCGGATTGACGACCCCGCACTGGAAATTGATGAAAACTGCATCCTCTTTATTCGTGGCACGGGGCCAGTCGGCTATCCAGGCGCGGCGGAAGTGGTGAACATGATTCCCCCCTCTGAACTTATCAAGCGAGGCGTGACGCTGCTCCCATGTGTGGGAGACGGAAGGCAGTCGGGCACTTCCGCGAGTCCGTCCATTTTGAATGCGTCTCCCGAGTCGGCAATTGGCGGCGGCCTGGCCATCCTGCAGACGGGCGACCGCGTTCGCTTCGATCTGACACGCCGGCGTGCTGACATGCTGGTGCCGGAAGACGAGCTAGACCGGCGCCGTCGGGAATGGAAAGCATATGAGTTCGTCAATCAAACGCCGTGGCAGGAACTGCATCGCCGCTATGTAGGGCAGCTCGAAGACGGCGCCTGCCTGGATTTCTCGGTGAAGTACCAGCGCGTTGCAGAAGTGCATGGAGTTCCGAGAGATAACCACTGACCCGGACCGATTCGATCGTCTCGGCCGCCTTGGCCAGATTCTCCATTCACCGGATCATAAAAAATGAAAACCAGCGGCGAAGCGACATATGGCCACGCGATTATTCCGGGGAAGGCCACCATCAGAGACTTCGTGGAGCCAGCCAGGAAGCACTTGCCTGCATTCGCATTCAACACACTGGCAGGCGGTGCGGGTAATGATGCCGGTGTAGCCGAGAACGAAGCTGCGTTCGGTCGCCGATTTTTCGTATCCAGGCGATTTGCTCCCGCATCGACCGATCAGACCGCCACCGTCTTCGGGCATTCATATGCATCGCCGTTCGGCGTCGCTCCAATGGGACTGGCGAATCTCTTCTATCCCGGGGCGGATCTTTTGCTCGCACAAGCAGCGCAGGCAGGAAATTTCCCTTTCGTTCTGAGTACCGCGGCCTCGACTTCCATTGAGCGAATTACGAAAGTAGCACCCGACGTGAGCTGGTATCAGCTCTACCTGTTGAGCGATGACAGGCTGAACGCAGAACTTCTCAGCCGCGTCGCGGGCTGTGGCGTGGCCGTTCTGGTACTAACCGTGGACGTTCCGGTGGCGGGACGGCGCAACAGTGCCATCCGCGATGGTGTCACGCTACCGCTACGTTGGACGTCTGCGCTTCTGGCTGACGTAATGCGCCGTCCTCAATGGGCTCTCGGAATGCTGCGTCACGGCGCACCGAAGCTCGAGAACTACGCACCGCATGCCGGCACGGCCGATGTCGGTGCAGCGAGCCGGCACATTGCGTCCGTGATGAAAATGGGACTCGAGTGGGACGACCTGAAAAAAGTGCGGGCCATGTGGCCCGGCAAACTTGTCATCAAGGGAATCCTTCATCCCGATGACGCGGCGCGGAGCGTCGCGCTTGGCGCCGACGGAATCTGGGTATCAAACCATGGAGGCCGTCAACTCGAAGGGGCCATTGCATCTCTCGACGCGCTGTCAGAAATCCGGCGCGCGGTGGGTCGCGACACTGCCGTCTTTCTCGATGGTGGTGTGCGTACCGGCGAAGACATCTTGAAAGCATGCGCGCTTGGAGCAGGCCTTTGTTTCTCTGGCCGCTCTTTCGCGTTTCCCGTCGCAGCGTACGGAGAACGGGGTGTGCGAGCGGCGGTGGAGATTCTTAAAGAAGAAATTCGTGTGGGACTCGCGCAGCTCGGCGTGCAAAGCCTTTCGGCCCTGACATCGGACTCGCTGTCGAACGTGACGCGAGCAAGTACACCGGGCGATCCGTTCGAATCGTAGGTTTCGTGTAAGGAGAAAGTTTGATGCGGGTGCATGTACAGAGCTTCCAGGCCGATCCTGCCGGTCTATTTACGCGTGAGCAGTGGAATGGCGTGTTTGGACAGAGCAGCGGTCACGACGTTAGCTTTGGTTGTACGTCGGACGACCTGCGGGCAATAGAGTCGGAAGTTGAAGTTCTACTCATCGCGACCCGTGGGTTGCGTGCAATGCTTCCCATCAATGCACCCAAGCTGAAAATTGTTTCCGTGTCGTCTGCAGGCGTCGACATGCTTGCTCCTTTCGACTGGCTGCCATCGGGCGCCGTGCTACTCAACAACAGCGGTACTCATTCAGTGAAGGCGAGTGAGTTCGCTTTGATGGGTCTTTTGATGCTGGCCAACCGGATGCCACAATTCATCGCTGCACAGAGTCTTGGTCAATGGCAGCCCGTGTCGGTTAGAACCTTGGCGAATAATCGGCTCACAGTCGTAGGACTGGGCGCGATTGGTGCGCGGTGTGCGGAAGTTGCCTCGGCACTTGGCATGCACGTTACCGGTGTGCGCTCGCGACCTGGGACTCATCCAGCATGCGTGGAGGTTGTTGGCGTTGACCAGATCGATAGGGTTCTGTCGTACAGCGACTATCTGGTGTTGTCACTCCCCGGAGGCGCGACAACACGACATCTGCTCGACAGGCGGCGTCTTGAATTACTTCCGCACGGTGCCAGCATAGTAAATGTCGGTCGCGGCTCAGTACTGGATGAGGATGCGTTATGCGATCTTCTCGATAGCGGGAAAGTAGGGGGCGCAGTACTGGATGTTTTTGAATATGAGCCGTTATTGAAAGATTCACGCCTCTGGCGCACACCAAACCTTGTGGTCACGCCACATGTCTCAGCGGATGATCCCTTGAATTACAACCTCCTCACGCTCCGCATTCTTTTCGACAACCTGGCGGCATTCAGCAAGGGCCTGCCGATGCCCAACCAGATCGATACAACCACGGGTTTGCGTCAAAGTAAATAAGCGTGGTGGGCTATAAACCGCCAAGGCTGATCTTGAGAAACAGAGAGGAGTATGGGTATGTGGGAATTGGAATCACCACGCGTTGGATTTTGTGGTCTTGGGAAGATGGGCTTGCCGATGACGCAACGTTTGCTCAATAGCGGACGGCAGGTTGCGGTGTGGAACCGTTCCATGCAGAAAGCGCAAGCGCTGGAAACCGCGCAGCCGGGGCAATGCAAAGCCTTTGCGTCGCCGGCAGAGCTCGCTGGGCAAGCTAATGTCGTGATGTTGTGCCTCGCGGATAGTCATGCTGTTGAAAAGGTCGTATTCGGAACGGACGGGCTTGTCGAAGGCGCCGGCAAGAATGGCATTGTTCTGGTGGACCATTCCACCATTACACCGGCGCAGACGCGTTCGTTTGCGGCGCGATGGCAGGAGACTACTGGGGGGCACTGGGTCGACGCGCCAGTATCTGGCGGCACGGCGGGCGCTATAGCGGGTACGCTTGCTGTAACGGCAGGGGGGCACGCGACTTTAGTCAACTACGTGGCGCCGCTTATGGTGGCTTACTCAGCTAACCTGACGCACATGGGTGAGTTGGGCGCCGGCCAGGCAACAAAGCTTGCTAACCAGGTTATCGTCATGACAACCATTGCTGCTATTGCCGAGGCAACCCGGCTTGCAGAGCATGCGGGCGTCGATGCGGTTCGCCTACCCGCGGCACTTGCGGGAGGCTGGGCCGATTCCATCCTGCTGCAAACTTTGCAGCCACGCATGGTTGTTCCGCCAGAGACGCCTTCTGGATCTATCCGAACGATGTTGAAAGACCTTAATGCCGTGGAGTCGCTCGCGTGCGAAAGCGGGGTAGCGCTGCCGATTGCCCGCCGCGTGCAGGAATGGCTCCAGAAAGCCATTGATGAGGGTCTTGGCGGCTCTGATATTTCCCAGATTGTGAAGGTGAAAATGACTTGACTTTGTAGTTAGTACTACAGCCGTAGATATGCCAGCGGCACGCCACCGCGTCGTCGGTAGTGACATTGCTGGGCGCGGTGGAAAGCTGGCCGAGAAGCTGTTCGACGGCATCCAGGAGGCGCAGTGCTGATGAGCCTCGGTGACGTGCCCTACGATGGCATCGCGCAACGCCCCCATCTCGTGCATTTTGGCTGCTGGTCCCACGCGAGGAGGGGCTTCGTAAAGGCAGACGACAATGTTCCAAAAGCTGCACGTACGCCCGATCTTCTCGCGACACGCTTCATCAAGCTGATCGGCAAGCTGTTCGCGACCGGGGCCCGCAGTGCGAAGTGGAAACCTGAAAGGCGGCACCGACTGCGACGACGATACAGTACCCGCGTGCTTCGCATCATCCATACGCTGATGCTTGAGCAGTGGCCAGCCGTCGTGCCGGGCAGCCTGCGCGGCAGGCACTGAACTACCTACGCGCGCCATGCCCGAAACTCGTCCGCCACGTCGAATCTCAAACGGGCGGCCGCAACCGGATTTCCAGCGTTCGGTGGAAGGCTCGCTGGCGAGAGATGAAAGAATGGGGCGTCAGCAGGCCCATAACCCGCTGTCTCGAGATATTTTGGCGTGCTCGCGGATCGAAGACACCAGTCGGGTCGCGTTTGCCTCGTCGGGAAAGGCAAACGTGTCCGGAAACGGGTGCAGTGGCGACTAAGACGCTGTTGCGAAATTAGTTAAACAGCGGCTTTAGGCGCGTCCAGTAAATTTAGGCGCAAGCCAAAGACCGGAATACTTCGTGAACATGCGCATAGCGTTCGTAACGAATCTTGAGCCGTCGAAACGAGTGAAGCCACGCAATCGAACGCTCGACTGGCCAACGCGTTATGCCGAGGCCACTGCCATGCGGCGAGCCGATTTTTGCGAGCGCTGGCGTGACGCCTCGCTCGCGCAAGCGCCGCCGATGGGATTCGGAACTGTAGCCCCGGTCGCCCTGAACGATTTGCGGCTTGTGCGGGGGACGGCCCCGCTTGCCCCGGATGTGTGGAATAGCATCGACGAGCGCATCAAGCTGGGTAATGTCGTGCCGGTTCGCCGCGCTCAGGATGACCGCGAGCGGGATGCCTTGCGCGTCGACGATGAGGTGGTGTTTGCTGCCGAGCTTGCGCCGGTCCGTGGGATTCGGGCCGATTTTTTCCCGCCAGCACGGCATGAATCGATGAGCTGTCGACGAGCGCACGCGAGAAATTGATTTCGCCACGGCGACGCAGTTCGGCGAGCAACGTTTCGTGAATGTGTTGCCAGACACCTGCCTCTTGCCACGCGACGAGCCGTCGCCAGCAAGCTGTGCCTGAACCACATCCCATTTCTTGCGGCAGAAGGTTCCACGCAATACCTGAGCGCAACACGAACACGATAGCGGTCAGCACCGCTCGGTCGGGTGTCGGTTTGCGGCCCGCAAACTGGCGATTGCGTGGCGCTCGCGCAGGCAGCAGTGGTTCGATGAATGACCACAATTCGTCGTCTATCAGTTCTTTAGGCATCGCTTCCTGTCAGGCAAAACAAGACAGAAAGTTAACACCAAGCCGGAAAAGTTAACAGACCCAAAACTTAATTTCGCAACAGCTTCTAAAGCGCATGGTCGGGACCTGGTGGGGCTCGTGGGAGGCTGCCGGGCATACCTTCAATGCGAAGCATGTGGCCCTTGCCGCACACGGGGCAGTCCTGCAGTGATTTGCCGGTGAGCCGCTGGTAACGGTCGCGGTAGTCTTTTCTGATGGAGGGTGCTTCGGCGGCGGGCGTCTCGACGCCGAGCAGTTGCCGGCAGGTAGTGAGCCTGGCGGCCGGTGGCAGTTGCCGAGCCAGCCTTAGCTGCGGATGCGCTTGAAGCCGTCGGGCAGCACATTCAGCAGGAAATGAAATGAACGTGTCCCACCCGTGAATATGGGCGAAGGACAGTGGATCCTCACAGGCAAAGGGCATCGATGTGCCAAGGCGGAGAATACGAAGTTTCCAGGCAAACCGGAGAATCCATCGTGAAGCTTACGCCAGTTGGGATTGCACAACTCACGCGCGCTCGGAACTAACTCTGACGGGTGTCGATAAATGACCGCGTACTGTTAAAGCGCTTACCACAGCAACGCCGGGCCGTTTCAGAAGGGTATGCCACGCGAACGGTAATTGCGCTCGACCACATCGAAGCCCGAGGCCTTGCTGAGGACTCGCATCACTGAACCCGCAGTACCCTGTCCTTCTTTCAGCCGGCCCTCTTCACACGCGGCCCGCCAAACCAGCCTCAACTCTCTTTCTTCACTTCCAGCCGGAACTTGTGCAGCAACGGTTCCGTATAGCCGCTCGGCTGCTGGCGCCCTTCGAACACCAGCGCCTGCGCGGCCTTGAAAGCGATCGTATCGAAGCCCGGCGCCATCGGCTTGTAGAGCGGGTCGCCCGCGTTCTGCTCGTCGACCACCTTCGCCATGCGCTTGAAGGTCTCTTCGACGAGTTCGCGCTGCACCACGCCGTGATACAGCCAGTTGGCAATGTGCTGGCTGGAAATACGCAGCGTGGCACGATCTTCCATCAGGCCGACGTCATGAATGTCCGGCACCTTCGAGCAACCCACGCCCTGATCGATCCAGCGCACCACGTAGCCGAGAATGCCCTGTGCGTTGTTGTCGATCTCGCTGCGGATCTCGTCGTCGCTCCACTTCGCCTCGGCGACGACCGGAATCGTCAGCAGGCCGTCGAGCAGTTCGTCGCGCACCGTAGCGTAATCCGTGCGCTCCAGTTCGCGCTGAACCGCTTGCACGTCGACCTGGTGGTAATGCAACGCGTGCAGCGTGGCGGCGGTCGGCGAGGGCACCCATGCGGTATTCGCCCCGGCTTTCGGATGCGCGATTTTCTGTTCGAGCATGGCGTGCATCAGATCGGGCATCGCCCACATGCCTTTGCCGATCTGCGCGCGGCCGCGCAGACCCGCGCTCAAACCGACCAGCACGTTGCTGCGCTCATAGGCGGAGATCCAGGCGCTCGACTTCATGTCGCCCTTGCGCATCATCGGTCCCGCTTCCATGGCCGAGTGCATTTCGTCGCCGGTGCGGTCGAGGAAACCCGTGTTGATGAATGCGACACGCTCCGACGCTTCGGCGATACAGGCGAGCAGGTTCACGCTGGTGCGGCGCTCCTCGTCCATGATGCCCATCTTGATCGTGTTGCGCGGCAGCTTCAGCAGGTCTTCCACGCGCGCGAACAGCTCGCTGGCGAAAGCGACTTCGGCCGGGCCGTGCATCTTCGGCTTGACGATATAGACCGAGCCGGTGCGCGAATTCAACTGATGCTTGCGGTCGTGCAATGCGCACAGCGTGGTGATGACGGCGTCGAGAATGCCTTCCGGAATCTCGTGGCCGTCTTTCGTCAGCACCGCCGGGTTGGTCATCAAATGACCGACGTTGCGGATGAACAGCAGCGAGCGGCCATGCAGCACGACCGGCGCGGTGCCGTTCGCGGCGGTGTACACGCGGTCGGCGTTCAGCCGGCGCGTGAAGGTCTTGCCGTTCTTCGTGACCTCTTCGGTCAGGTCGCCGGTCATCAGACCGAGCCAGTTGCGGTAGAGCAGGACCTTGTCGTCCGCATCCACGGCCGCGACCGAGTCTTCGCAGTCGATGATCGTGCTCACCGCCGCTTCGACCACCACGTCCTTCACGTGCGCGGAATCGGTCCTGCCGATGGAGTCGCTCGCGTCGATCTGGATTTCGAAGTGCAGGCCATTGTGCTTGAGCAGCACTGCGGACGGCGCGCTTTCCTCGCCCTGATAGCCGATGAATTGCGCCGGCGTCTTCAGCTCGCTCGTGCCGTTCTTCAGCGTGACGACCAGCTTGCCGCCATCGACGCTATAACGTGTGGCGTCCGCGTGCGAGCCGTTCGCGAGCGGCGCGGCCTGGTCGAGGAACTTGCGGGCATAGGCGATCACCGCGGCGCCGCGCACCGGATTGAAGGCTTTCTGCTTTTCGGCGCCGCCGGTTTCGGGAATCGCGTCGGTGCCGTACAGCGCGTCGTACAGGCTGCCCCAGCGCGCGTTCGCCGCGTTCAGCGCATAGCGCTGATTCGACAGCGGCACCACGAGCTGCGGGCCGGCCTGTTCGGCGATTTCGGTGTCCACGTTGTCGGTCGTGGCCTTGACGCTCGCGGGCGCCGGCACGATATAGCCGATGCCTTCGAGAAACGCTCGGTACGCTCGCAGATCGCGCACCGGACCCGGATTGGCGCGATGCCAGTTGTCCAGCTCGGTCTGCAGGCGGTCGCGTTCGGCGAGTAGCGCACGGTTCTTGGGCGCCAGCTCGTGCACGAGGGCGTCGAAACCCGACCAGAATGCGGCGCTGTCGATTCCGGTGCCGGGCAGGGCTTCGGTTTCGACGAACTGGTCGAGGTTGGCGGCGACCTGCAGTCCGCCGCGCGTGTTCATCTGAGTCATCGACTGCTCCATCTATCTGAATGGGGCCGATGAGGGGGCATCGGCCTGCGTTGTGCAACGGTGGATTCTTTGCTTCAGGGCCGCCGTTCTGGTCGGCTCGTGAACGGAACGGCTCGCAAACTCAAGCGGCGATAGCCGCGATGCCTGCCTTGGCGATCTGCGCGTCCTGGTCCGACTTGACGCCCGACACGCCGACTGCGCCGATCACCTGGCCTTCGACGATCACCGGCACGCCGCCTTCCAGCGTGCCTAGCAGCGGCGCGCTCAGGAAGGCGGTGCGGCCGTTGTTGATCATGTCTTCGTATACCTTGGTTTCACGGCGGCCGATCGCCGAAGTGCGGGCCTTTTCGGTCGCGATGTACGAACTGGCCGGCGCGCTGCCGTCCAGACGCAGCATGCCGAGCTGATGGCCGCCATCGTCCACCACCACGATGGCGACGGCCCACTGGTGTTTCTCGGCTTCGGCGCGGGCGGCTTCGAGGATGCGGGTCGTTTCGGCGACGGTCAACACGGGTTTGCTCAGCATAGTGAATGTCCTGTTTCGTTTAAGGTAAGGATGCTTCTACAAGTTCTATCCAATGGCGCACCGGAGTGCGCCCGGCGCCGTCCAGATGCGTCTGGCAACCGATGTTCGCTGTGACGATCAGGTCCGGCTTGCCGCTTTCCAGCGCATCGAGCTTGTTGCTGCGCAACTTCTTCGCAAGCTCCGGCTGGGTAATCGAATACGTGCCCGCCGAGCCGCAGCACAGATGCGCGTCGGGCACGGCACTCAGATCGAAGCCGAGCCGTTGCAGGACCGCTTCGACCGCGCCGCCCAGCTTCTGCGCGTGCTGCAACGTGCATGGGCAGTGGAACGCGATTTTCTGCTGGGGCGTTCCTGACAGGTTCGTCTGTATCGGCTGGATCGGCTCATTAGCCAATACCTCCACGATGTCTCGCGCCAGTTCGCTGACCCGCTGCGCTTTTGACGCATAGCGAAGGTCGTCGCGCAGCAGATGCCCATATTCCTTGACGAACGCGCCGCAGCCGCTCGCGGTTTGTACTATCGCTTCAGCGCCGGCCTGAATAGCCGGCCACCACGCGTCGATATTTCGCCGTGCCCGCGCAAGACCGGCCTCCTGGGCATTCAGGTGATAATCGGTCGCGCCGCAACAGTCTGCCCGCTCGGCATTCACGATACTGATGCCGAGCCGGTCGAGCACGCGCGCGGCAGCCGCGTTGGTGTTCGGCGATAGCGCGCGTTGCACGCAGCCTTCCAGCATCAGCATTTTGCGAGAATGCCGCGGTTCCGGTCTTGTCTTTGCCCGAGCGCTTCGCCCAGGGATTTTTCGTCCAAGCGCCGTCGGAAGAAACGGCCGCATAGCCTGGCCCGTCTTAAGCAGTGCGCCGAACACCGCCCGATGTGGGATCACATGGCGCAAACTCTCACGCTGCAGGCGTTCCAGTGCGGGCCGGACAATCCGCCGCTCCAGTTCGGCACGGCCGATATCCAGCAGGGCATGGTAGGTGACACCCGACGGACAGGTGGTCTCGCAGTTGCGGCAGCTCAGGCAGCGGTCAAGGTGCATCTGGGTCTTCTGCGTGACCGGCTCGCCTTCCAGCATCTGTTTGATCAGATAGATGCGGCCGCGCGGGCCATCGAGCTCGTTGCCGAGCAACTGATAGGTCGGACAGGTCGCGTTGCAGAAGCCGCAATGCACGCACGAGCGCAGGATCTGCTCGGCTTCGTCGGCGCGGGACAGGGTTTTGGCGGCGTCGCTGAGATTGGTTTGCATGGTGTCGTTCGCCTTCTGGGCTTCACAGGTCGACGTAAAGGCGACCGGGGTTGAATAGGCCGCGCGGGTCGAGTTGCTGCTTCAATCGCTGATGAAAGCGCAGCAGCGTCGGCGGCAGCGGGCTGAAACGCTCGGCGTCCACGCGTGGCGTGAAGCAGGTTGCGTGGCCGCCCGCGGCGTGCGCGATCTGGCGGATCGTGGTGGCCGGAGCCTCGCTTTTGAGCCAGCGCTGCGCGCCGGCCCAGTCGAGCAGCGTGTCGCCGGGCAAGGGGGTGAGGGGCGACGCGTTCGGCAGCGAGAGGCGCCATAACGGCCGTGGGTCGTCGAAAAACGCCAGCCGATGTTCTCGAAGGGCGTCCCAGAATCGCGGATCGAGTTCGGTCCCGCCGATACGATCCATCGCCGAGGCGACCGACCCCGTGCCGCCTTCGAGCCGCACGTGCAGGCGTCCGTCGACGTGAGCCGCGCCGCTGATCGGCAACCCGGCGGGGCGCCACGCCGACAATTCGCGCAGCGCTTCGCCCGCCTCGAGATCTAGCGCGAGACTGCCGAGCGCACGCGGTTTGGGCAGCACCTTGAACGACACCTCGGTGATCAGGCCGAGGCAGCCAAAGCTGCCCGCAAGTAGACGGGACACGTCGTAGCCCGCGACGTTCTTCATCACTTCGCCACCGAAGCGCAGATGCAATGCCCGACCGGTGATGACGCGGCATCCCAGCACAAAGTCGCGCACCGAACCGGACCACGGCCGCCGTGGACCGGCGAGGCCGGCCGCGACCATCCCGCCGACGGTGGCCGTGCCATCGAACTCCGGCGGCTCACAGGGCAGCATCTGACCGGCCGCGTCGAGCACGGCTGCCAGTTCGGCAACAGGCGTGCCCGCGCGCGCGGTAATCACGAGTTCAGTCGGGTCGTAGCTGACCACACCGCGATGAGAACGTGTGTCGATCGGCGTGCCTTGCACCGGACGGCCGAGAAACGCCTTGCTGTTGCCGCCGCGAATGCTCAGCGGCGTGCCGTGTGATTGTGCCTGCGAGACTTCGGCGACGAGTCGTTCACTATCGTCCGTCGATACCGCTTCGATCAGCATCAGAAACGCTCCAGTTCAGGAAAAGGCAGTGCGCCGTGGTGGACATGCATCGAGCCGAATTCGGCGCAACGGTGCAGGGTTGGCACGTTCTTGCCGGGGTTCAGGAGGCCGGCCGGATCGAAAGCGGCTTTCAGTGCGTGGAAGAAATCCAGTTCGTCGTGGTTGAACTGCGCGCACATCTGGTTGATCTTTTCGCGGCCCACGCCGTGTTCGCCGGTGATACTGCCGCCCACCGCCACACACAGTTCGAGGATCTTCGCGCCGAGCATTTCCGCGCGTTCGGTTTCGCCGGGTGCGTTCGCATCGAACAAGATCAGCGGATGCATGTTGCCGTCGCCGGCATGAAAGACGTTGGCCACACGCAAGCCATATTCGTTCGACAGGTCCTCGATACCTTTGAGCACGCGCGGCAATTCGCGGCGCGGAATCGTGCCGTCCATGCAGTAGTAATCGGGAGAAATGCGACCCACGGCCGGGAATGCGTTCTTGCGGCCGGCCCAGAAGCGCTGGCGTTCGGCTTCGTCTTTCGCAAGCCGGATATCGGTCGCGCCCGCCGCGCTCAGCAGTGCTTCGACTCGCTCCACGTCTTCCTGAACATCGCTTTCCACGCCGTCGACTTCGCACAGCAGGATCGCTTCAGCATCGACCGGATAGCCGGCGTGAATGAAATCTTCCGCAGCGCGGATCGCGAGGTTGTCCATCATTTCGAGGCCGCCAGGGATCACGCCTGCGCCGATGATCCGCGCGACCGCGGCGCCGGCTTTTTCTATGTCGTCGAAACTGGCGAGCAGCACTTTCGCGCTTTGCGGCTTGGTGAGCAGCTTCACGGTGACTTCGGTGACGATACCGAGCATGCCCTCCGAGCCCGTAAAGAGCGCGAGGAAATCGAAACCGGGCGCGTCCAGCGCCTCTGAGCCGAGCGTGATGCGCTCGCCGTCGATGGTAAGAATCTCGAGCTTAAGGATGTTGTTGACGGTCAGTCCGTACTTCAGGCAGTGTACGCCGCCGGCGTTTTCCGCGACGTTGCCACCGATCGAACAGGCGATCTGCGACGAGGGGTCCGGTGCGTAATACAGGCCATGGGGTGCCACCGCCTGCGAAATCGCGAGATTGCGCACACCTGGTTGCACGCGGGCGATACCGGCCTCGGGATCGACTTCGAGAATCCGGTTGAAGCGCGCCATTACCAGCAGAATGCCTTTATCGAGCGGCAGGGCGCCGCCGGATAAACCCGTGCCGGCGCCGCGCGCGACTACGGGAATTTTTTGGGCATTGGCGAATTTCAGCAACGCTTCGACCTGCTCGACCTTATCGGGCAGTGCCACCAGCATGGGCGTGGCGCGATAGGCGGCGAGGCCGTCGCATTCGAACGGCCGCAAGTCTTCCTGTTCGTGCAGCAGTTGCAGATCGGGAATCAACGCCTGCAACTGCGCGACGACGGTGGATTTGTCGTGCGTCGCGAGCGCGCCGTCGATGCGCTCGTCGTAGTGGTAGCTCATGTGAGAGTCTCCTGGAGCCGCGCCAACCTGGCGGTCATACCCGTGGGCACGGGCGCGCGAACATGTCTCAGGCGAGATTGTTGCCACTATGGAACCCGCTGTCGACGGGTGGATCAGGTGGTCGTACCATTTTTTGATTGAGCAATTTCAAAGCTGATAGGACAGATACGTTGATGCATATGGGCTGCAGCGTATAAACTCAACTCCCGGCGTGTTAGCATTGAACAGTGGTCATACCAGTCGGAATTGCAATGCATACAGCGGATCAGGAAAGCTCGCGGCAGGTGGCGGACGTCGTCGCCGAACGCATCGAGCGCTTGATTGTCGACGGCGTGCTGAAAACGGGGCAGGCGCTGCCGTCCGAGCGGCGCTTAACCGATAAGCTCGGCGTCTCGCGCACGGCGCTGCGCGAAGGGCTCAAGCTCTTGCGGGCGCGCGGCATCATCGAAACCTCGCACGGCAAGGGTTCGTTTGTCGCGAGCCTGACCGCGCAACCCACGCTCACGCCGATGATGCATCTGCTCGGCTCGCAGCCGCGCACGCTGTACGATCTGTTCGAAGTGCGCGGCTTGCTCGAGGCCGAGTCCGCGCGCCTTGCAGCGCTGCGCGGCACGCCCGCGGACTTCGTGCTGATTACGCGACGCTACGAGGAAATGCTCGCGGCGCATGGCAAAGAGACCAGCACGTCTACGCATGCGCGGCTCGATCATGCATTTCACCTCGCGATCTGCGAGGCCTCGCATAACCCGGTGCTGGTGCATACCTTAAGTATGCTAACCGACCTGCTATTGAGTTCGGTGTTCGCGTCAGTGAACAATCTTTATCATCGCGAGCCGCAGAAGCGCGTGATCGATCGCCAGCATGCGCGACTCTATAACGCCGTGACCGGAAAACTGCCCGAGCAGGCACGCAAGGCGGCTGCCAACCATATCGACACCGTGTGCACGAATCTGCGGGAGATCGAGCAGGAAGAGCAGCGGCTCGTGCGTGCCACGTTGCGACTGGAACGGTGGGAATGATCGAGTGGGGATTCGAGGCCAGTTCGCAGGGACCGGATCGGAAGCGCCCGCGTGCCATTTTCTGGCGTGTCCAGGCGATTGATTTTGCTGTATGGGTAGGATGATGGGTACGCGGTAGTGCGGTCGGGTGGGAGTCAAACCTGGCGGGGCTTCGCCGGCAACTGTTGGAGTCGGCTGCCTTCCGCCGCATGAGTTTGCGCGAATTTGGTTGCATCGTAAAATCCCCGCTCGTTATTAGGTGTGTGGGTTTTTCTGCCCGAAACCGAATTCCCCTTCTACTTCCGTGTCCCGATCTTCGCGACCGCGCCGGCGAGACTCCCGGTTAATAGGTGAGCGTCGCGCTTCGTCGAGGCAGGCGTCTTGTGTCCCAGTACCCACTTATTTGCGGCCGGATCGTGAACTTCACGCTGCGAGCTATGACAGCGATCTTCGGATGGATTGGCACAATGCGCGGCCGACCGTTTTTTGTCGTTGCCAAGGAGAAGCCGTCGCGCGTCACCTTAGCTCTCAGGATTTCGCTCAGGCGCATGCCAGAATAGAAAGCCACCGCTGATAGCGGCGTGCGTTTCCCGATGCGTGCACGCCTTGGCGATCTCAGGCATCTCGCGTCGGACTTTATAGACGTGGCGTTCATTGGCGACCCTAGGGATAGCCATCGTCCCAGTCTCATCATGCTCAACCTTGCCCTTGGTGTACGCTTACTTGATCTCCACCCTGATATAGGCCAGCGTATCGCTGATGGGTTTGTCGCTCATCGGCTTTTTTGGCCGCCCATCTCGATCGACTCTGGCACGCATGTAGCCGGTGAAGTTCACTGACCAATCATAGAGCTGTAGCGCGTCCTGATTTTCTTACTCCGGGGCGTATTTATCCATTACTCGGCAACGCGTCTCAAAGTCCTTCCATTTGGAGCCATCGTCTTCGATGTGAAGGTGAACGCACTCACCGATCGTGACGGTTTGCTTCCTGACACCAGTCCGTCATCATGAGCCTGGTACGCTCGGCACAACTCAGCGGACATGATCTGCATGCCTATCTGATGGGCATCCTCACGCGGTTGCCGACCCATAAGGCAAGCGACATCGCGGTCTTGCTGCCACACCGCCGGCAGCCAACTGCGATCGATAACTAGCGCAACTGGTCACGACGGGTTTGCTGGCCACTTATGGCTGTTGTGCGACGCCTGCCCGACAGTTTCGACGGCTTCCACAGCTTTTACAGTTCCCCTCGCGCAGCCAGTGCGGCGATACGCTCGGCTGTGCGGCACGCTATCGCCTGAATGGTCAGCGAAGGATTCACACCGCCGACAGTCGGAAACACCGAGCCGTCGCATACCCATAGATTGGGTATGTCCCAGCTTCGGCAGTCTGCATTGACCACGCTGGTCGAAGGATCGTCGCCCATGCGCGCGGTGCCGTTCAGATGACAGGTGTCGTCATTTTCCCGCCATATTTCGTTGCCGCCGGCCGCCCGGATCGCCTGTTCCATGAAGTCCAGGGAGTGTGCGATCAGCCGCTTGTCGTTATCGCACAGCGAATAAGTCACCCGCGCCACGGGTAGCCCGTACTGATCTTTTTCGTCGGCGAGCGTCACACGGTTGCGTTCCTGCGGCAAGGTCTCGCCGACGATTTTTAACCCGGCTTGATGATTGTATTTGTGCATCTCGCCGGCTAACGCATCGCCCCATAAGCCGCGGCCGTTCTGTACGCTCGCCCAGCCGGCGGGCAATGGTCCCTGGCTCATGTAGCAATAGCCGCCGAAGAAATCTTTTCCGGTGTCCTTGTAATTCCAGTGTTCGGTGATCGCTAACGAAGGTGGTCCTTTGTACCAGCGGATTTCCTCGTCGAACGTGCCGTAGACGGCCTGGTTCGACTGCGCCATGAGGTTTTTGCCAACCAGGCCCGAACTGTTTGCAAGGCCTTGCGGAAAGCGGCCATTTGCCGACATCAGCAATAGACGCGGCGTTTCGATTGCATAGCCGGCCACTACGACATGCTTCGCACGCTGGAACTGCCAGCGGCCTTCGCGCCGATACTCCACACCCGTTGCGAGCCCGGCGTCGTTCGTGGCAATGCGTCCAACCATTGCCAGATCGCGTATTTCCGCACCGGCACTCACCGCGCGCGGAATCCACGTGACCAATGCGCTCTGCTTGGCGTTGGTTGCGCACCCCGAAGTGCAAAAGCCACGGTACACGCACGGGTGCGCCTTGCCGCGCGGCGCCGACAGCGTCGCCAGGGGGGTGGCCGTCCAGTCGATGCCCAGCGCCTCTGCGCCGCGCGCAAGCACGAGCGCCGCAGCATTTAATTCGTGCGCGCGATGTGGATAGCGGGGCCGCTTCGGCCCCCACGGATAATTGACCGGACCTGAGATCTTCAGCGCGTCTTCGACCTGCGCGTAGTAACGCCACATCTCGCGCCAGTCGAGCGGCCAGTCGGCACCATAACCGAGCACGCTGCGCGACCTGAACCACTCAGGACGAAAGCGCAGCGACACCATGGCGAAGTGCACTGTGCTGCCGCCAACGGCCTTGCCGCTATTGTTATTGCCGAGCTTGAGCGGGTTTTCGCCGTCGCAGATGCGTTCGTCGGTCCAGTAGAGCTTCGCCTGATGGCTTTCGTCGGAGGCGAATTCTTCGAGTGGCCGCCACCATGCGCCGGCATCGAATGCTACGACCTTAAAGCCCTGCTCCGCGAGCCGGCAGGCGAGCGTACCGCCTCCCGCACCCGTGCCGACGATCGCGAAGTCGACCTCTTCGTCATTCGGATACTCGCGCATCGGCACCCAACCGCCACGTTCGAATACATCGGGAGCGCGACCGTTCTTGCCGCGCGGATGATGTTGAGCTTCATCAAGCACGCTTGTTCTCCTTGCGGGCCTTGTCTTCCTGGCCGGGTTCCGCTTCAGTGGCTTCCCACGGGTCGCGCCGATTGAAATACATGCGTACGTAGCCGCGCGGATTTGCCGGCCCGCCGAAGCCTATTTCGCTCCATGCATGCGGGTGCGAGTAGTACATGCTGCAGATGTCGTGCAGCAGGCGTTCGGCGAAGAAAAGATTGGCGGGCATGCCAGCCCATGTGCCGCTTGTGAGTTCGCCGCGCTGCATCGATTCGAGCAGCGCTACCTGGGTGGCCCTTTCGAGGCTTGCAAACGGTAGTTCGTGACGTGCGCGGCTCTCGGCATCCAAGGCCGCGAGCCCGGTGCGCCATGCCTGCTGAAGCGGCGGCAAGCGCGCGTCGCGGTAGCCGTCGCCGGCATTTTCAGTGAGCTTCGCGTCGAGCAACTGTGCAAGCGGAACCACCGGCAACGCGTTCGCCTGTGGCACGATGCAGGCGCACAAAGCATGTACCGCCAACCACTCGACGGCGTTAAAGAAATGTGGTTCAGCGGGCGTCGCAAGCCGTTGCGCTATCACCGAGCGGGTCGCGTCGTCCCACGAAGGTGTACCGCGCTTGTCGAGTACGTCGTAACCAGGATAGCGGGTGGCTCTCGACCTCTGATCTGCATCGCTCATGTTTCGCTCTCTCTTAGTCGCAGCGCCGCGAGGCCGGCCAGCGCCAGCGCAGAAAAGCTTGGTGGCGCTGGCAAGGGCGGGCCGCTGAACAGGTTCTGGCTCCAGTTGCGCCAGCCGCCTTGCCGGCGAGCAATCCCGCGCACGTGGAAGCCGGCGCCGACGAAGCCGAGCGCCGTGGTGACCCGCAGCCACAGCCGCGTGAGCCAGCGCTCGCGTGGCACGGCGAGCGCTGCTTGGGCGAGCAGCGCTGCAGCGAGCGGTGGCACGACTATCGGCGCATACATCGCACGATGCTGAAACGCGCCGCGAAAATGCAGCAGCGCGACTTCTCCGACCGTGCCGATCAAGCCCGCACTCACCAGCAAGCCAAGCGCGCGACCGGCCGGCATACCAAGCAGTCGCGGGTCGTGCGCGGGCTGGTCGCGCAACTGTTCGGCGACGGCGCCCAGCGCGCCGGAGAGCAGCAATGCCATCGGCGCACCGACCGGCGCCGCATGAAACAGGTTGTTCCAGCTCCAGGCGCCGGGCCGCTTCGTGACGTTATAAAAATGGAAGCCCGTGCCCGCGATACCTGCGACGGCTGCAGCCAGATAGATCGCGTGACGTAGTTGATGTGTCTCCTGCCGGTCATCCCTCCCGCCATGCAAACCAGCCAACAGCGAAAGCGTGGCAGAGACGAGCGGCGTATACATCGCGGGGTTGTCGAACGAGCCGCGATAGTGCTCCATTGCGCTATCGGCGAGTACGGAGAGCGCAAGCAGCGCGGAACTGTGATTAAAGCGTCGGGCTGCTTCGATGTGGGTCTGGACGCCGGATGGCCGAGGCGCAGGCAACAAAGTGGATCGCGCAGGCGCGCCATGGTCGCGTGCATTCAGGGCGCGCGTTATCGCGCCAGTCGCTTCGACGCCGGCGCCGCGGCGCTTCGCCCGTAGCGCAAATGCGCTCACAACTGTAGCGCCCGCCACTGCGCATAGCAGCCCCGTAAGTCGTTGAGAACTCATGGACGAGGATTCCTTAGTTATTGGACCTGATACGCCGCAGCGTCGCGAGATTTGAGTTCGAGTCCGCAACCGGGGCGTGTCAGGTCGGGCGCGATAGTCCCGTCTATTGCCTGCGGCGCGCCGTCGAACAGCATTGACTCGATCCGCACGTGGTCGTGAAACCATTCCTGATGACGCAGGCGCGGCACGGCGCACGCAACATGCAGATGCAAGGCGGGCGCGCAGTGAGCCGACAGCGGCACGTGAAAGGCGTCGCAGAGATCGGCCGCCTGCATGAAGCCAGTGATGCCGCCGCAGCGGCTCACGTCGGCCTGAAGAACATCGACGGATTGCGCGGCCAGTAACTGCCGGAAGTCGTCGAGCGTGTAGCCGTATTCGCCAGCGGCGATCTCCATGCCGGCTGGCGCATGCCCGCGCACAAAGTGCAGACCCGCAGGATCGTCGGACGAGACTGGCTCCTCGAACCATTCGACCCGCTGCTGGGCGAAACGTTGAGCCCAATGTAATGCCTGCTGCGGTGTGAACGCGCCATTGGCGTCCACGAAAAGTCCCGCATCGCCAATCGCCGCGCGCGCCGTTTCCACGCGCCCAGGATCTTTCTGCGGATCGGTCCCAATTTTGATCTTCACCCAGCGGCAACCATCGCGCTCCACCCAGCCGGCCAACTGCTCGCGCATCTGTTTGTCGCTGTAGGTGGTGAAGCCGCCGCTGCCATAAAGCGGCACGGATTCACGCGCTGCGCCGAGCAGGCGCACGAGCGGCACGCCGAGCAGTTTCGCTTTCAGGTCCCACAGCGCGCAATCCGTTGCCGAGATAGCCGTGGCCGCCAGACCCGAACGCCCGAGATTGCGTACCTGACGCTGCATGCGCTGCCAGATCGCGCGAATATCCCATACGTCGCTGTGCAGCACGCATTCGCCCAGGGCGTCGTGAACCAACGTGACAAGGCTTTTATCGCTATACGTGTAGCCGATGCCGGTTTGCCCGGCAGCTTCCACTTCGACGACGACCAGTGTGGTCGCCTTCCACGAGAAAGTGCCGTCGGCTTCAGGCGCGTCGGTCGGGATGCGGTAGGCGCTCGCGCGTAGTCGATTCACGGGCGCTTGCGCCGCGCGGTGGGTTGCGGTGCGATCTGTCATGTCGGCACGCTTACTTGTCGTGATGACCGGGGAGGACTGCGCCGAGCACCTGTTTGGCCGTTTCGACGATCACGTTGCCTTCGTTCGGATCACCCTTCATTAACGTCGACGCAAACGCCTTGGCCTGCGCGAGCGTGATATGCGGCGGCAATGGTGCGATGTTCGGATCGGACTTCACTTCGATGACGACCGGACGATCCGCGGCCAGCGCTTCGTCCCACGCGGCGCCCATCTGTTCATCGTTGTCGACGTAAATACCTTTGAGGCCAATCAGTTCCGCGAACTTGTGATACGGCACGGACGGGATATCCTGCGACGCTTCGAACTTGGGATCGCCTTCCACGGCGCGCTGCTCCCATGTCACCTGATTGAGGTCGGAGTTGTTCAGCACCATGCAGATCCAGCGCGGATTGGCCCAGTCTTTCCAGTACTTCGAAACGGTGATCAGTTCAGCCATGTTGTTCATCTGCATGGCACCGTCGCCGACCAGCGCGATGACGGGACGCTCGGGAAAGGCAAACTTGGCTGCGATCGCATAGGGGACCGCTGCACCCATCGATGCGAGGCCATCCGAGAGCGAACACATCATGCCGCGCTGAACCTTCAGATCGCGTGCGTACCAGTTCGCACAGGAGCCCGAATCGCTCGTTACGATCGAGTCGGCGGGAATGCGCTTCGACAATTCCCACACGGTGCGCTGCGGATTGACTGCGTCCTTGCCGGCCTCATGGGCGCGCTTGTCGAGCGTCTTCCACCAGTCCTTCGTCCAGCCTTCAATCTTCCCGCGCCATGCACGATCCTTCTTATCTTCGAGCAGCGGCAGCAATGCACGCAATGTCTCGACACTATCGCCAACGAGATTGACTTCCATTGGATAGCGCAGACTCAGCATGTCGGCCTTCAAGTCGATCTGCACGCCTCGTGCGGCGCCTTCCTTCGGCAAAAATTCCGAGTAAGGGAAGCCGGAACCGATCATCAGCAGGGTGTCGCATTCCATCATGAGGTCATAGCTTGGCTTGGTGCCCAGTAGACCAATGGCGCCGGTGACCCATGGCAGGTCGTCTGGCAACGCGGCCTTGCCGAGGAGTGCCTTGGCAACGCCCGCGCCGAGTTTTTCGGCGATGGCGATGACTTCATCTGTTGCGTGTAGTGCACCGGCTCCGACGAGGATCGCGACTTTCTTGCCAGCGTTGAGCACCTCGGCGGCCTGCTGCAGGTCGTCGGGATAGGGTACGAGACGCGGCGCGCGATAGCCGACGCCGGAATGTAACGTACCGTGCTTGCGGTCCGGCGCTTCATAGCGCAGATCCTGCAGATCGTTTGGGAGGATGAGTGCCGTGACCTTACGCTCGGCTAGCGCCGTGCGGACAGCACGGTCAACGAGATGGCGCACCTGCGCGGGCACCGAAGCCTGTTCGACGAAGGCGCCGGCAACGTCTTTGAACATCGAAGCGAGGTCGAGTTCCTGCTGGTAGTGGCCACCCAGGGCCGCTCGTGCCTGCTGACCCGCGATGGCGAGCACGGGCATGTGATCCATTCTCGCATCATAGAGGCCGGTGATCAGATGCGAAGCGCCGGGGCCCGAAGTGGCAATGCATACGCCGAGTTCGCCGGTGAATTTTGCATGGGCAGACGCCATGAAGGCCGCCATTTCTTCGTGCCGGACCTGCACGAACTCGATGGGCTGCGTCGGGTTGCCGGATTTTGAATTTCTGGCTTCGGACTGAGCGCGGTTGAGTGCGCCAAAAACACCGTTGATCCCGTCGCCGGGATATCCATAAATGCGACGTACGCCCCATGCGTGAAGCCGCCCGATAATAAAGTCACCTACGGTTTGCGCCATCTCAGTCTCCGATCGTCAGGCTGGCATAAACGAGCTGTATCTGAGATGCGCAAGTATCGTTCCGCGTTATTGCAGGCCGTAATGTTTGGGCTTTCAATCCGACTGCGGTAAGCGCAGTCGGCGCGCGTGAGTTGGCAACGAAGCATCATCGATGACTGAGGCTGCATTGGTTCGGCGTTGCCGGAATTCGCAACCTGGCTACGCTTCTCCTCGCTCGTCTTCGCCCACTATGACCGTTGTCAATGACGTGAACCTGAAACGCGGCACGTCAAGATTCTGCGGTGTGGGCTTGTCTTTAAACACGCGGCCGGCCAGGTCGTACGTCGAGCCGTGACATGGGCATAAAAATCCGCCCGGCCAGTTATCCGGCAAGTTCGGCTGTGGACCTGCCTCGAAGCGCGGACGCGGCGTGCACCCGAGATGGGTACAAACGCCCACGACGACAAGAAGGTTCTGATGGTCGGCGCGCGAGCGATATTCGTTTTTGCAGTAGTCAGGCATCGGCATCGAGAAAGGCCGCTCTGTCGACGGATCAGCGACCATGGAGTTTGGGGTGACGACTGCTCTGAGCATTGCCGGTGTGCGATTGACGAGAAAAACGGGCACTCCGCGCCACGCGACCGTGGCCATGGCTCCCGGCGGCAGCCGACTGATATCAACCGTGACGGGCGCACCTGCAGCTCTGCTTTTCTCCGATGGTTCCATCGAGGCGACAAAAGGCAACAGGGTTGCAACGCCAGCAATTCCGCCTGCGATTGAAGTAGCGACCAGCCACTGGCGGCGGTTGATGTCTTCATGCGGAAATTGAACAGATTCCATCACGTGCTCCCGAAAACAGATCCCGGGCTAATTACGGTTTGATCTGGAATTGGCGTGCGAGTTCGTGGGCTCAAGCGCTTTTATCTACGCTACTCGTGCCTTACGGAAAGGTTCGACGCTCTGCATCAAAGTCGACAAAAACCGCTCGTGATTTCGCAATAAATGGAAGCGTGTCGCTAGTGACACGTGTTGTGGCCAGACGTGAACATGTGCAAGATTCGTTTCAAAGTCCGGGCAGGCGAGTCCGATCGCGACGCCGTCTCCACGGCCGCAGACGAAAGCACTGCGGCGGCGAAAGTTGAACATGCAGATCTATCGACTCAAACGTGCTTCCGGGATAGTTCGGGCGAGGCTTCGCGTCGTGCGTCGTAATCGGCCCGTTCGAGCGATATGGACCTCAGACGTTGCTGCGCATCGGGTTGCATAGCGCGGGCATTGCGAGCGCGTGGGAACAAAAACTGCTGCGACGAGTTTTGGTAGATGACGATTTGTTAGCGCGCCGTTCACACGTCCTCACCCGGCTCACCTATTTGCGCGCGTAAAAAGGAACATCTTATGTCCAAGGTTGTCGTGGTGACAGGAGCCGGTGCAGGTGTCGGACGTGCAACCGTCGCGGAGTTCGCGCGGCACGGATATGACGTCGCTTTGCTGTCACGTGATAAAGGCCGGCTCGACCATGCCGCTGCGGACCTGAAAGCGTCGTATGGCGTACGGGGCCTCGGCATACAGACGGACGTGGCCGATGCCGACGCTGTCGAGGCGGCCGCCTCGCTGGCCGAGCGGGAGCTTGGACCAATCGATGTCTGGGTCAACGTTGCAATGGCCACGGTGTTTGCGCCGGTCTCGAAGCTTACCGCGCAGGAGTTTGAACGGGGCACCAAGGTCACTTACTTAGGCCAGGTGCACGGCACGATGGCGGCACTTTCGCGCATGCGCACCAGAAACCGCGGGACGATTGTCAACGTTGGCTCGGCACTGGGATATCGATCAGTGCCGCTCCAGTCGATCTATTGCGGAGCCAAGTTCGCCGTGCGCGGCTTTACGGATGCACTGCGGTCCGAAATCATTCATGACGGACTGGACGTCCACTTGACGACGGTTGACCTGCCCGCTGTCAATACCCCGCAATTTGATTGGGCGTTAAACAAGATGGGGAAAAAGGCGCAGCCAGTGGCGCCTATTTATGAACCGGAAGTGGCCGCGCGAGCCATTTTCTTTGCGGCAACACACCGGCGCCGTGAGGTCTGGGTGGGGTTTCCCACCGTCAAAGCGATCCTCGCGAATCGCATCGCTCCAGGGCTAATCGACAGGTATCTCGCAAGCGCCGGCTACAAGGGGCAGCTTACTGATGAACCACTCGCCCCCGATGCCCCTGCCAACCTCTTTGAACCTGTGTCTGGCGACTATGGTGCTCACGGCCGTTTTGACAGCCGGTCGAGGACGACAAGCTGGGAAATGTTTACCAACAGGCATCGCAACGCTTTCTTGGCGGTGACGGGTGTCGCAATACTGGGCGGGATTAGCGTCCTGATTGGCAGGAAACGCGAGAAATAAAGTCGACGCGGAAACAGAATCCGGCGCCGTTGCGAGTGGCGATAGGGGAGCGGAGCGTGAGCAAGCTGATTGAGGATTATGCCCTGCTGGGCGACGGCGAGACCGCTGCGCTAGTGGGTAAGGACGGTTCGATCGACTGGTTATGCTGGCCGCGTTTTGACGACGACGCATGTTTTGCGGCGCTGCTCGGGACAAACGACCACGGTCATTGGTCGCTTTCACCCGCCGGCGAAGTGACCGGCCAAAGCCGCCGCTATCAGGAAGATACGCTGATCATGGAAACAGACTTCCAGACGGCGGATGGCGAGGTGAGAATCATAGATTTCATGCCGGTGCGCAAGACTTTTTCGTCGCTTGTACGTATCGTTGCCGGTTTGCGGGGAACCGTGAAGGTGCGCAGCACCTTACGCCTGCGTTTCGACTACGGCGCGTTGCCCCCATGGAGTGTTGCCGACGGCGACGACATGATAGCGAAGGTCGGCCCAAATCTCGTTGCGTTGCGCTCGCCGCTAAGGCTGCACGTGACTTCCGACTCGACCGTTGCAAATTTCGACGTCTCGCAAGGACAACGAATTGCTTTTGTCCTGAGTTACGCCCGTTCGGAAGACGGGCCACCAGAGCCTGTAGACGCAGAAGCAGCGCTCATCTCGACCCAGCATTTCTGGCGCGGCTGGATTGGCCGTTTTGATAATTCGAAAACGGACTGGCCGTTTCAGGTCCGGCGCTCCCTGATAACACTCAAGGCATTGATTCACCGGCGCAGCGGTGGTCTGGTCGCCGCGCCTACCACGTCGCTTCCCGAAGCGCCTGGCGGCGAAATGAACTGGGACTATCGCTACTGCTGGCTGCGCGATGCAAGTTTTACCCTCACAGCGTTACTGAATGCCGGCTACCACGAAGAAGCGGAGGGCTGGCGAAACTGGTTACTTCGCGCCATTGCAGGCTCGCCCGATAACATGCGGATCATGTATCGTGTTGACGGCGCACGGCACCTGCCCGAGTGGACCGTAGACACGCTGCCTGGTTACCGTTTTGCGAAACCTGTGCGAATCGGCAATGCGGCATCGTCGCAGCATCAGCTCGATGTCTATGGAGAACTGCTTGACTGCCTCGATCTTGCCGGGAGGGGCGGGGTCCCGTCGTCGGACCAGGAATTCGCTATTGAACAGAGGCTCGTCGAGCATCTCGAGACAATCTGGCAGACGGTCGGCTCGGGAGTGTGGGAGTCGCGAGCGGAGCCACGCCATTACACTTATTCGAAAGTCATGGTATGGGTTGCATTCGACCGCTTCGTGAGTCGCCACTCGAGGAGCAATCTCGTTAGTCGTGAAGTGCTGGACCGGATCACAGCGCTGCGGCAGACGTTGCACGACGAGATCTGCCGTGAAGGCTGGAATGAGGGTCTCGGCACGTTCACGCAACACTACGGTTCTCAGGCGCTGGACGCCAGTCTTCTTCTGCTGCCACTCGTCGGCTTTCTTCCCGTCGGCGATCCCCGGATGGACTCGACGATTGCAACGATTGAACGCGAGCTCTCGGAGGGAGGGCTGATTCGACGCGAGAAGCCCAACGCAGATGGACCAAAAGAGGGCGCGTTCCTGGCTTGCTCGGGCTGGATGGCGGAATGCATGAAGCTTCAGGGCCGCGACAGGGAGGCGCGGGAGCAGTTCGAGCGTCTGCTCGCAGCCGCCAACGATGTGGGCCTGCTGGCAGAAGAGTACAACGTGCCCGGCGGTCATCTGGCTGGAAATTTTCCGCAAGCCTTGACCCACCTCGCCATTGTGAACGCCGCACTCGCTCTCAGTGGCCCCACGTTGCAGCGCGGTGGCCGGTCCTGCGGCTTTTGAATCTGACGTTCATCTGACCGGCTTGCGGCGCCGCAGCGCCAGGGCGGGCGCTGCCTATCTGATATCCTGGCACGTCAATGCCCAGAGGTTGGAATACTGATGCGGCCAGTCGCCGGAAATGGCCGCCTGGGCTCGCATCAGCGAAAGCTCGCCAGAGCAGACACAGTGTCTGAGGAAGACGGTGAGCCGGCGCTTGCGGCGTTCACCGGCATCGCCTTCCCATGGAAGGATGTCGCGATTCGCCAGTGCGTCCGGCGAACCACCCAGCAGCACAGGCAGACGGAAATCGAGTGCGTAACCGGCGGCGGCCGACGGATCTATGCCACGCTGCTCCAGGAGCATGTCCTTTAAACGGATCTGTTCGTCAATGGAGGGGAGCACGCGTGAGATATGGCCGCGATGACAGATGGTCGAGGTAACTGTCTCCTGAGTAACGTGTGCGTCCGCCAACGCTGGCTGCGCAGCGTACGAAAATCCGGCCCAGGGCAATTGCATGAGCACAAGAAACACTGCCGCGCCGATAAGGCGTCGAGGTAGATCTATCAATCAGGAGCCCTGAAGCAAGCGGTTCTTCGCGATATATCGCGCAAAGCGCGAAGGAAATAAAGTGCGCCCAAGAACACAGTGTAGCTGTAAAGGCAAGTGTTCAAAGCTTTGCAGCGGACACATACCTGTTCCGCACGGCTTGCTTACGATGGGCTCGGCTGTTTGCACGCAACCTTATTTGGCCATTGTTCCGGAAGCCGGGCCGGCGATATCATTTTTGGCCACCGCGTGGACCGGTTGCGGAAGCGCTTTCAGATCCACCCAGTCATAGCGGACGCTATCCTGGACCTCTTTCAACGTCTGATTGGCTTCGTAGTACTTGTCCATCGACAGCAGGCCTGCCGCCTTGTCGACGTCGGCGATGGTCTGCTTGAGCGGCACGACCGCCATCGTATAGGACACGTTGACATCGGCCAGTTTGAGTACCTTCATGGCGGCGCCTGGCCTGCCGCTCTTCAACTGCTCATTTGCGGATGCGACGGCCTTGGCCTGGGATGGTCTGGCGGCGAAGTCGTCAGTGACCGTCACATCCGCGCCGACCGGCAGCCAGGAAACCGGTGTGGTACTTTTCGCGGAACTCGACTGGTATTTCATGGACGGTGGTGTCTTGAGATCTGACTCTGCTTTCAGAAACGCGGTGTCATCCGCCTGTGCTGCGTTCATCGACGCCTGTGCTTCCTTGACCAGCTTTGTCGCCTGAGCTGGACGGCCACTGAATATCGCCAGTCGCGCCTGCTGGATGTCCTGGAATGCCTGACTACCTTTAGCCGAGAGCCGTCCGATGTCAGACACGGGCGTGGCGGAGGGTTGCGCGGCATTCGCGCTTGCGAAGCTGCAGGCGCACGTTGCAAATGCGGCGACGAGTATTGCCGTGCGTTTCATGCCTGAATTGAACATTTTTCCTCTCCTTAAAGAGTGACGGCAACCAGCGCTTGCAGATGCAAATGCTGAAGGCCCGGGTGAGCCATTCGATGGACACTGACCGTCTTGCGCTGGGGATGTCCACGGGCGTGATCGACAGTTCAAAGGTAGAGGCAGACTCTTAAGCATCCCTTAAATGTAAATCGAAAATGTCAATCAAAACCCCCGATGGCTGCTTCCTGTAGAAGTACGATTTGCACATCGGTGAAGCTCGAACACCTGATTTTAGGGTTCGGGGCTGGGACTCGGGTCTGAGGTTGCCGTCGTATCACTATGACGGGTGGTTTCCCTCATGGTCGTCTATGCTGCCGGTATGTATCATGGAGTGACATAAAGCGAGGGTGCGACACGACCCGTCAGATGACAATGTCCTGACAATACTGTCGCGGCGTCTTCGGACGTTATGCCGCAATCCGGAGAAAGTCATGGTGATCGACAATGATTTCGAACTCGTCTATCTCGTGGTCGCGTTTGCGTTTCTCGGCGTGATCCTTTTCGGCAGTCTCCTGATCACGCTTCATCTCGATCGATGGCATCCGAAGCTGATCGGCGCCCTGGTTGGGGCGCTGCTGGGCGTTGTACTGATCGAAACGGTTCCGATGTTCACCTGACCGTGGCGATGGAAAGTGCAACCCCCTTGAACACGAGACCTGCCCGCGTGGGAGGCGACAATGGCGCCGTTCGACCGGATTCTTCTTTGTTATGACGGGACGCCCGAAGGGCAGCGGGCATTACGTTGCGGCGCTGCACTGGCCAGGCACCTCGATGCCGAGACGCACCTTTTGGCCATTCTTGATCTGGCATGGTGGCCAGCAGGCTACGACGCGTTTTCGTCTATGAAATTCGACATTGATGAAAATGCCGCGAGGCAAATACTGCAGGAAGGTATCGCAAAGCTGCAGTCATGGGGGGTAAGCGCAACGGCGCATTCTGCGGTGGGCGATGCGACCGAACAGATTTCAAATCTTGCCAATTCCTTGAGCGCGGATCTGATTGTGATTGGCCACCGACACGGAGGATTTGTGACGCGCTGGCTGGCTGGCGGAAGTCATCTGGCGCTGCTGGACCGTGTATCGTGTGGCGTGCTGTTTGAAGTCATCGACTAGGTGATGACTTGGCACTGTCCCGGGGACGACAGGTTGCCCGCCAAGCCGGAGGTTGACCCGAACGCAGGCTTGCGGTCAGATCTCAGGCCAAGCGAACAGGACATGCTGGCCGCGGGCAGGGTAAAGTTCGTCCTGCTTCACGGGGTGCCATCGGTTGGGGTTCGAGTCGGCGTGGAAAGCGCGAATATGCCACCGCGGCAGGACAAAGGGCCCTTCCGCCATTACGCCTAGCGCACCCAGTCCATAAACGTCCACTATTCTGGCTGCAACGCCTGTTGAATAGCAGGGACATCCTGGCACACTGTTATCCGGAAGGACCGCCCGTTTGATCCATCGGGTAGCGGGCACCGGGCCTGGCGCGACTGAAGTAACCTCGTTCCGAGACATGGCATGTGACAGGTCTGTACAGAGGCAGAATAGCGCGAGTACAGCTGGGGCAACCGCTGCGCGAAGAAGAGAAATCCGGGACATGTGTTTGGCGAGGTCCGTTTTGGAGTCAGATCCGAGGGGCAGAATGCGACCGCATCAATGCCCTGCGCATCGCGCTACGGAAACCATCAGGTTGCTCTGAACCCGTCTGGCAACGCCTGCTACCACTAGAGCCCCCAAATAATATCAACATTCTGTCGGCTCGCTTCACGCATCATATCGAGCAGTGGCCACGCCCGCTGAGCAAGGCCCCGGTGATCTTCGCCCGTCGTGTGGCCATGCGCATCTGGCACGTGATAGAGCGATTCGAGTGCGACATCCGCCTGTGCTTCTTCAGAGATCGCGGTCTCCAACCGATTAATTGCCCGGGACAGTTCAGCGTGCTGAATGACTCCTATAGTCTCCAGATGCTTGCCGATAAGTCCCAGCAGATACTGGGCGAGATTCTTGAGCATGATTACGTCGGGCGAGGCCGGTGAACGGAAAGTAACCAGCATGATGAGATCTCCCTGTACGTGCCGATAGTTAAATAGCAGCCTGCCAGCCGGCGGACTCGCCATTCCCACCTGGCGCGCTCGCGCAGCAAACCTCCTGCGCGGCTGGAGCCGGCTGCCAGGTTTGACCAGGTAGTGAACGCCGCCCCATGGACGCTCTGCAAGCTGCCGGTCGTGAGTGCTGGCCCCGATGACCTCGCCTGAGTTCCATCCATAGGAGGTCTCACTTCCAGTTTATGTCACATCGTGACTGATGCCAATAGCATTGCGCTCCGGCGGGTGCACGGGGGCGGAACGAAGCTTTTCGGCAGGAGCGGGTGGTGATCGTCTTCGTTGTGCCAGTCTTCGCGCAAGGTGGCTGTTCAGGCTACCAGGGGCGGGTCGCTTCCGGCGATCCTGGCGCCGCCGGTGAGCGCCGGCGGGCCGGGCGCCGTGGCAAAGCCCGGATGTGTCACGGACGTTGGGGTGCCCGCTGGCATCGGGCCACGCGGAACTACTGCCATCCATCGCACGGAGCCCGTCCAGCAGGCTGCTGTGGCGCAGCTGGCCGCCTGTTCAGTATCATCTGGGATGAGGCCAAACGGTCAGCGACCGACATCTAGTCAGGTCACGGGATGACATATTTCAATTCTGGCAACGACACGGGAGAACAGGATCATGGTTTCAAAAAAACGCCACGGCCCTGACGAGCTGACCAAGAGGGAGCTGCAGGAGTTATCCGATTTCCGCTATCAGCTGAGGCGTTTCCTGCATTTCTCGGAAGAAATAGTGCACGCAGAGGGCATCACACCGTTGCAGTATATGTTGCTGCTGCATATCGGCGGCTTCGCGGGCCGGGACTGGGCGACCGTCGGGGAACTGGCGGAGCGGCTGCAGGCGTCTCCGCACGGAACAGTGGCGCTCGTTTCCCGTTGTGAGGCGGCCGGCCTTGTTGCGCGCAGGCCAAGCGTAGAAGACCGGCGGCAGGTGGAGGTGCACCTGTTAAAGAAGGGCCGGCAGTGTCTAGGGAGGCTCGCGCTGCTGCACAAGACCGAGATCCAGTCCTTTGGATGGGCTTTCAAGTCTGACGCCGACACGCCTTGATGCCGCATTCAGGCGGCCATCATTTCTCTGGTAGCAACGAGTTCCGTGCCCTACGCTGTGTACAGAGCAATTCTTGCTTCGACGGAGTCAGGACATGAGCGATGGACCGGATCAGACTGAAAGTTCAGCGACCATCAATCCTCGGCACGTCAAGGTGTCGGCAGCGCAGCCCCAGCAGTCAACTCAGCAGGAAGACGATTCGGGCGCCCCGGTTGGTCTGCGTTGGCTATGCGTACTTGCCTTCGCCGTGGGTATCGTAACCGGGCTAGGCGCCGTTGTATTTCGCGCACTGATAGGGCTCGTCCACAATGCCTTCTTTCTCGGACGGTTCTCGTTCATGTACGACGCGAGTCAATTCACCCCGGCGTCCCCTTGGGGCATGTTCGTGATTCTCGTTCCTGTTGTGGGCGGCCTCGCTGTCACGTGGATAGTGAGCACATTTGCGTCGGAAGCAAAAGGGCATGGCGTACCAGAAGTAATGGATGCGATTTACTACAAGCGTGGTGTTATCAGGCCTGTAGTCGCTGTAGTGAAATCGATTGCGTCGGCACTCGCGATCGGATCCGGCGCGGCAGTTGGGCGTGAAGGCCCGATCATCCAGATAGGGTCGGCGCTCGGTTCAACACTCGGGCAACTGGTCCGGATGACCGCGTGACAGCGCATTACGCTCGTTGCGGCGGGGGCGGGCGCAGGTATCGCCGCGACCTTCAATACGCCAATCGGTGGCGTGCTGTTCGCTACCGAACTTATGATGCCTGAGATCAGTGTTAACACGTTTCTGCCTGTGGCTCTAGCCACAGGCACGGCGACTTTTCTCGGTCGCCTGTTTTTCGGCGCAGCGCCTGCGTTTTTCGTGCCCGCACAGTTGGGCGCGATCTCGAACGAACCGGGTGGCGTCCTGACACTCGTGCTTTATGCGCTGCTGGGCGGAATTACCGGCGCGGCGGCCGCATTGCTGATCCGTTCGCTGCATTGGGCAGAAGATGCATTCGACCAGGTACCCGGACGTTACCGGCGCCACGCGCTAGGCATGCTGATTGTCGGGCTGACGATGTACCTGCTGTGGCGCTACGCGGGACACTACTACGTTGAGGGTGTGGGATATGCGACCATTCAGGCAACCCTTTACGGTCAGCTTCAGGGAGGTGGGTTTCTCCTGTTACTCGCCCTTTGCAAGACATTGGCGACGTCCGTCAGTCTTGGATCTGGCTCCTCAGGTGGCGTGTTCTCGCCGTCGCTTTTCATCGGCGCGGCGCTCGGCGCCGCATTTGCGTCCTTCATTACAATGGCCGTGCCGGGCGCTCCCGTCAGCGTGCCGGCCTTCGCAATGGTGGGCATGGGTGCCATGGTGGGCGGCGGGACGGGGGCGGCAATGACGGCCGTGGCCATGATCTTCGAGATGACGCGGGACTACGACATCGTGCTGCCAATGATTATCGCGGTGGCATTCAGCCTGGGCGCGCGTCGGCTGTTTTCCCCTGAGAGTATCTATACGCTCAAGCTCGTGCGGCGAGGGCATCCGATTCCCAATGCCTTGCACGCCAACATGTTTCTCGTTCAAAACGCCGCCCACGTCATGGAGACTGATGTACTGGTGCTCGATGGGAGGGTACCTTTTCGTGACCTGATGGCCCATCTTGAAGGTCCCGCGTTCCGGCATATTGTCGTGACGAGGCAGCAGGAGATCTATGGCGTGTTGCGCATCAATACGGGGCTGCGGCGCGCGGTCAGTCAGAGCGACTCGGGTATCGAGTTGGGGACGCTGGCCCAGCGTAATTTCATCGTGGTGCAGGAAAAGGATGTCGCCTTCAGCGTTATCTCCAGGCTCTGGAAGCAACACGCAGTGATGGCGGTCGTGCTAACGCAACGCGACGCAAATGCTCCAGCGCGCGTGCTTGGCGTCATAGCGAAAGAGCACATAGCGGATGCTGTGGCAGGGAGCATCAGGATTTTCCCGGGCTAAGCTAGGGAAGCCCCGATTTTCGCGACCATTTTGCTTTCGTGACCGCAGCCCGCAGTGCGCTGCTGTCGAAGGAGGAAGACCGATGAAACTCGTACACGATACAGAGGCAATGTGCAAACGCCTTGGCAAGGCACTGCATCTCGAGATGTTCCGGCGGGTATGGGCCGCCCAGTCAGAGACCGGGACAACTGCCGATTCCGAATGGGTGATTGTTTACCGGACGGCACAGGGGTTCTGCTGCATGTATCACGGTGTCGCCGTGGAATTTGGCGAGATGCTTGACGTTCAGCTATGGTCGGAAGAAATGGAGGTGGAAACGTATTTCATCGGGTTATGACTCGCCGGCGAGCGAGGTCATTGGAACTTAGGGAGACACGAAAGCAAGCGACAGTCACTGGAATGTTGGCACCAGGTTTCGTAGCGCTTAAGCTGCATTTAATAAAGCATTACTAGTCTCAGTCATCCGATACCGAATCTGCATGCAAGGGCGGCGTCGTGATTCACGTCAGGGTAGCCCCACACAGTGAGGGGCAACCTTTCTACGGTCCGGCAGCAATGCCGGGCTTTTTTTGCGCAGCCAGCAGAAACGCACTCCGTCGTGGCGTGACGGGCGTGGCTGCGCAAGCCATCTGCCGTCCGCTTGCGGCAACGCCGGGGGCGTGGGCATTAGTTCTGGAACGCTGCCTGACTGCGCGAAGTGACCCCTCCGGAGCACTGGCAACGTGACGCGTGCGGTTGGGAACGCAAATTTGACGCGTGCGTCGGAAAACTTGCTCATCAGGCTGAGATTGATTTTCCGCTGGATTTTCATGTAGGTATTGAACGGAGGATCGGCGACGTAACAGACGACCTCGAAGTCCATCGAGCTGTCCCCAAACGGCTAGCGAGCACGATCAAAGCGCGTATCACCCGCATCCTCTACTGCCTGCGGATCTGTCGGGTTCGCACGCAACTGATCCGGAGTCGTGTCACAGGTCACGCGAAACCCGAAGACAATGCGCCGCTGCGTCATGCGCTTGTATTGTGGATCGTGTTCTTGAGTATTTCGGTATTGCTGCAAGCGATTTCCTCGCCGCTCAAACTGCGGACGCGTGTGGTCTTGAGTCCGATATATTCAATGCTGCCGGCAATATCGCCGAACACGATGAAGTTGCCGATCTCTAACGGCTCGCCTAGACCAATCGCAGGCGAGGCAAACAGGTCGTAGCGAGGGCTCTGAAGGACGGACACCGCCCCGAATAACGCTGAGGCGGACAATCAGAAATTCCGGCACGAACAAGGTTGCGTGTGCCGCCACGAGAACATGGGTGACGGTATGCCTGGGCCCGAAGTTCGCAATCCTCACGCGATGCGATCCAGTGCTTTGTCACTCGGCGCCTCAGGTTTCGCGTAAAGCTGAAACACGTTCTCAGCAATCAAAGCTGATGGGGCGCAGACGATTTTGGCGCGCAACTGAAGGACAAAAATTTGGTCGATCATGGAATTGCATCACATGGTGACATATAATAAGATATGCGGTGCGCGTCTGACGGCCTCGGTGACTGGTTGGCAAGGTGTCTCGCAACCCGGCGCTAGCGGCGGCCTGCGCCGTCGATGGTTTTCGCCGCAATGGATTGGGTCAGGGTGTGAATGGTTTGAGCGGCGTGATCGACCAGCGGAATGTGATATCTCGCCGGGAGACTTGAGAGGTTGACATCGGTCGCCGGTTTGGGGGTGGGGGCTACATGAAAGACTCAGCCGTTTATGCTGATTTTGAAATCATCAGTGAGACATCGAAGGACGAGTGCGCTGCGGGATGCGTATGGGTCGACACCATGGCAAGGCATGCGGTGTCAGGCGAGACCGTGTATGCCTGCGTCGAACCATTCACGACGTCGGGCCAATCTGGGGTGACCGAGCGAGTTGCACTCGACCAGGCGCTCGAACATGCGCGTGCTTCGTTGCGTCGCCGTTTAAGCAAACACTAGGTCATTGCTCGTAAAGCGATACGGAATGTTGGCATCCCTTCAGGCCCCACCGGCACTCGACCTCATGTGACCAAGATCGAGGCACAACCGCGTTCCAGGGCACCGGCGTGCGACGATCATTGCGGTTTCGGGGGGGGCTTGGGCGCACAACGGCGCCAGCGTGGGCGAAGGAAGGCCGACGCATTTGCTGGATTCTTTGAGATGCTGGTCGCGCAGCAATTCAGAGCTGGCTTCAGCTTTACGGCACGACTGAAGATTCGTCAGGCTCCGCGTAAATGAGGAGCCCTTGTTGCATCGCGTGGAGACCAACATGCGAGCCAACGCAGAAGGCTCGATGCGGTCCAGTTCCGGCGCAAAAACCGTGCAATTCTAGAGTTCCGACAGGAGCAAACCTGGAATGTCGATTACCGAACAGCCGACGGATTTCATTGCATCTATGCGGGAGCGCCGGCTGCCTGGATAGCGCCCGACTGGATCCTGTCTGCTGGTGACCAGCGCGATGAATCTTTCTGCGCAGGAAATCCCTGTGAGTGGCCGTGCGACCCGTCTGAAGAAGACGGGGCTGCATTCCTGTGCAATTTTCTCGATAAATTACGCAGGCGTCGACCAACCTCGATTGGATGATTGGATTTTGTTCTGATGCCACTGACGTGCGCAATCATTAGCTGTTAGGTCAATCTGGTCGACTGGACATGCGGGTGACGAAATTCCCCGCAGTTACGATCGGCATACCTCTTACTTTCTTTTTTATGCTTCTGGCAGTAGCACCCCGTGCAATGGCCGCCGGCGACCAATGCGGCGAGCTCAAGGGCAACGGAGTGCGCGTCGAAGGCCGTACCGCTAGACAAGTCCGGAAGTGAGCGTTCCACCTGGTCAGCCGAGCGCAGCTTGCGTTGTTCGATCATCGCGACCAGCGGGTTTTCGGGTCTCTTTCGATTGTTCCGTTCAGACAGGAGTTGTGAGGCGGTGTGGATGCTCATTCGGGTACATCCGGTTATGTTCTCGTGCTTAACGGCACAGGGAGGGCTTCGCTGATATCCCGACGGGAGGCGTAGTGGACGATACCGTATCCTCCGGGCACAGTCGTTGGGCCGTTGGCGATCGCCTGTTCAGGCTGTCTTGACAGACCCGCACGTTGAAGAACTCTTTGCGGTCGGTCGTGTGTGCCGAATGCATTGACCACCGCATAGCCATCCTGGGCAGATCCGGTTAGAGGACGTGCAGCGTACAGTAACGCGTATCACATGTGCTGCTGCGAAGGCGGCCACTGGAATTTTTGGTCTGCCGCGATACCGGGTGTCTGGAACGTCCATTGCGTCGGGGATCAAATTTGCAGATGACCTTATATGACGCACGATACGCTGGATGGGATTGCGAAGCTGTTCATCGGGTTGTCGGTTGCATCGGCAGCCTGGGTCCTCGTTGATATATTCCTTCGGGGACAGCGACAGCACATGAAGATAATGGAGGCTGTCTGGCCGCTGACCATGCTTTACTGGGGGCCGCTGGGTCTTATCTTCTACTACTGGTTCGGCCGGGCGGGGCCGGCGCGAAATCCGGGTCACAGTAAGAAGCCCATGTGGCAGGCAACGTTTTCAGGCGCGTCGCATTGCGGTTCGGGTTGTGCCCTGGGCGATTTCGTTGGCGACTGGCTGGCATTTGGTCTGTCGTTCACGCTCTTTGGCTCTGATCTGATCGGGAAAATGCTGATCGGCTTTGTGCTCGCGTATCTCTTCGGGATCGTTTTCCAGTATTTCTCGGTCGCACCGATGCGTGGCCTGAACCTGATGGACGGCATCGTGACTGCGGTAAAGATCGACACGCTTTCGCTTGTCGCCTACGAAATCGGGATGTTTGCCTGGATGACTTTTCGCGTCACGCTCTATCCAGACCTGCAGCCCACCGACTGGGCGTACTGGTTGATGATGCAGGTCGCGATGATCGTGGGCTTCCTGACAACGTATCCCGTCAACTGGTGGCTGATCCGCAAGGGCATCAAGGAGCGGATGTGAATTCGGATTCAGGATGGCCGAATCTGACGCGCCCGGCAAGCCCGCGATGTCCGATCTGGTTGGCGCTGTTCTCCAGATCCTTCTGCGGCATTTAAACTTGCAGTTTACTTTTTTCACTGGACGCCATGCGGCTGCGCTCTCTTATTGACAGACAAACTCTCCAGCGGGCGCACCGCTTGTGGCTTCACTACGGTGTTTTCTGGCTCGGTGCAGTGGCAGTCGGGCTTGTTGCGGTCGCGTACGCACGACTCATTGACTTTGGCTACAGCGAATTTCTCCAGTACGTCGCCCGATATCGGTGGCTACCGCTACTGGTCACACCTGCTATAAGCGCGATTTGCGTCTGGCTGACGCTACGTTTCTTCCCCGGTTCCGAAGGTAGTGGTATTCCGCAAGTCATTGCAACCTTGCACGACCGCGGTGGGATTGGAGAGCGTCTTCTGACGCCTGGGATCCTCCTCGGCAAGATACTCGTCTCGTTTCTCGCCATGCTCGGCGGATTTACCATCGGACGCGAGGGGCCGACGATTCATGTTGGTGCGGCGTTGATGTTCAATCTGCGGTCGTTTTATCCGAAGCGGTTTCGTGCGATGCGAGGCGGTGCACTGGAGCGCAGACTGGCGCTAGCCGGCGCCGCTGCAGGCCTCTCAGCCGCATTCAATGCACCGCTGGCGGGTGTGGTCTTTGCCATTGAGGAGTTGACCCGCAGTTTCGAGCAGCGCACGAGTGGCGTGCTTATCACTGCAATCATCTTTGCCGGTATCGTTTCGCTCGGCATCCAGGGAAACTATACCTATTTCGGAACGATCGACATCGGAACGGGTTTTCCCGATCTGCTGGCTGTCGCAGTCGTCCTCATTGGCGTCGTTGCCGGAAGCGCCGGCGGCATCTTCTGCTGGCTGCTTCTGAATACCCGTCGATGGATGCCATCCATCATCCTGGACTGCCGCTCCCATCGCCCGATTCTGTTCGGTGCCGGCTGCGGGCTGGTCATCGCCGCGATCGGCGTGTTCTCCGGTGGCCACACTTTTGGAAGCGGCTACGTCGAAGCAAGGGACATGCTTGACGGACGCGCTCATCTGACGATCCTTTATCCGGTACTCAAGATGGCCTCGATGATCGGATCGTATCTCCCCGGCGCGCCAGGAGGGCTTTTTGCACCGTCCCTCGCGATCGGTGCAGGCATCGGCAATGCGCTCCACCTCGTGTTCTCCCAGATGCAATTGCCGATGCTGATTGCGCTCGGCATGGTCGGCTATCTTGCTGCCGTCACGCAAAGTCCGATTACATCATTTGTCATTGTGATCGAGATGATCAACGGACATGCCCTTGTGATTTCTCTGATGGCGACCGCGTTGATAGCAAGCCAGGTTTCGCGGCTATTTGCGCCGCCGTTATATGAGGCGTTGTCTGAGCGCTACAGCAGCGGTGGCGCAAAGCAGGCCTCATAAGGTGCGCGCGTCGATTGCGGCACCAGGTTCGAATCGCCTTCCGAACATCTTCTTCATCGGACGGCAGATGACAGAAATTCACGCCCCCCTGACACCAAGGATCGCCTGACGGATGTCTTATGCAATCGAAGTCGCTGCTGCCTGCATTTTCGCACTTGCTCTGATCCATACCTTCGCTGGTAAGCAGATCCAGAGGCTAGCGACACCGTATCCCACGCATGCAGGCTTGTTTCACTTCCTGGGCGAGGTGGAGGTGATCTTTGGATTCTGGGCGCTCATACTCTGTATCGTCATATGGGTGGTGTCGGGTAAAGGTGCGGTCGTTGATTATCTGGAGGCACGCGAGTTCACCGAACCCGCATTTGTGTTCGTTATTATGGTCATCGCCGCGAGCCGGCCGGTTCTGCTGGCAGTCTCCCGGCTGCTGCTGACCGTCGCGCGGTTTACGCCCCTGCGCTCCGAACTGGCGATAATCTGGCTGTCGCTCAGCATCGTGCCCCTTCTGGGATCCTTTATCACCGAGCCAGCGGCCATGACGCTTGCGGCCTTGCTACTGCGCGACCGTCTTTTCCTGCTCCCCGTCAGGGAGTCATCCAAGTACAGCGCGCTCGCGGTGCTTTTCGTCAACATATCGATCGGCGGCACGCTGACAGCTTATGCTGCGCCGCCCGTTCTGATGGTTGCCTCGGCATGGGGCTGGAATACCGCCTTCATGGCGACGACTTTCGGATGGAAGGCTGCAATCGCCGTCGCGGTCAATGCGACGGTGCTGCTGACTGCCATTGCGCGTCAAATTCCGTTGGTTGAGTGCGCGCGTGCCGGACCGATTGAGGAAGAATCCGTCCCGATTGGAGTCACGCTGACGCATCTGTGCTTTCTTGTCTTCGTCGTTCTGAACGCCCATCACGCGATCATATTTGTCGCCGCCTTTCTATTCTTTCTGGGGTTCACGCAGGCATACGAACGGTATCAGTCGCCCCTGTTGTTGCGCGAGAGTCTGCTTGTGGCGTTCTTCCTTAGCGGACTGGTCGTGCTGGGCGGACTGCAGCAATGGTGGCTTCAGCCGATTGTTCGGTCCATGGACGCGCAGGTACTTTACATTGGCGCGACCGGTTTGACTGCAATCATGGATAACGCAGCCATCACCTATCTCGGTTCACTGATTGAAGGTTTGTCTCATGAAGCAAAGTATCTGCTTGTCGCGGGTGCAGTGACCGGGGGCGGGCTGACGGTTATTGCCAATGCTCCGAATCCGGCGGGACTCGCCATCGTGCGTAGTGGCTTCTCCGACGGGTCCGTCGGCGCGCTCGGACTGCTGGCAAGTGCCATTCTTCCGACCGCGACCGCATGTGTGGCGTTCGTACTGCTGTAGATGCCCTGTGGCCTAGGCCACTGGGGCCCCGGCAGCCCGCCACCATCATTTATGTGGCCAGTGGTGGCGCAAAGTGCAATCGGCCTGCCCGTGGATCAGGGACGAGAAGTTCCGGGGTTGATCAGAAAGGAAATAACGTGCTTGTGCCAAACCCCGCACGAGGCGGTGACGGGTACCCATACGTATTTCTGTCGCAGCTTGGCGAACGCCTGCATATGTACCGTCGCGTCCGCGGCGGCAGACTGGTCAGCGCCCGGCATGCCTGATATAGGCAATACCTTTGCGCGCAGGGCATTCCCCGCTGACACGACGAGCGAATCGTAGCGCGGGGCAGTTCGCACCCACTGGTCGAACGCGGCAATGCAATTGACGACCGACTCGCGAACGTGGATGCGTCTTAGAAAGGCGTAGTCGGTCACAGGTTTGGGCGGTGTCTGTGCATGAGCGAGGTGATAGCTCCAGCAACACACAAGGAGAAAGAAGAAAGCGGTGGTAACCTTCATTGTCGGGCCCGAGCTGGGCAATTGGTCCGTTTGGCAACGGGTATGAGTATACATGTCGTTTCGGATTAGTTCTGTACGCCTGTCGCTTCTATTGCGTAGGATCCTCGTCAGCTTCAATCCGAAGCGCCTCAGTTTCAGGGTGTAACGATGCAAAATGCGCTTGCCTGCTGGAACCTGGGACGGTGGGTAGTTGTCCTGATGTTGGGATGCGCTGGTCTCGCGTCCTGCTCCCGCTCGAATGGTATGTTCGAGGGTTCACCATCTTATTCCGGAGTGACGGGGCAGAGTGTGACATCCGTGGTCGCGTGCATTGCCGATCGGTGGGAGCGTAGTACCCGTAGTTTGCACCAGTCGAGTTCTGGTAACGCTGTACGCCTGCAGGGCGAAACGTTCTTTCGCGGTGTGCCCATAGGGGTCAGCGTCTTTCGGGCAACCGGTCGCACGCATGTCCAGTTCTTCCGGGAGCGTTCCACCGATCACATCTATATGTCGTTTGTCAAAGGTTGCTTGCAGTAGACATCGGATGCAGTTTGCCCGTGTTGACATCCGGTGGCAGTTCCTGGTCCTCGCTGACCGGACGGCGTGGGTGCAGGCAATCAATGATAGGTTCCACCGGAAACACGGTGAACTGCATCAGGTGCGCGAGTTTGGCGTCATGCAATGCGCTAATGCAACGGCACCGGCGATCCGCGTGCAGTCATGGAGCTCGTACGTTCATGGCGACAAGGGCAAGCCCGATGTAGTGTCAAAGATTCCGGACTTTCTGCGCCGCCGGGAGAGTGTCTGCCTGCATCATGTAGCGTGATGGCCAACGTCTTCCGGGACGTTGAAGACCGCTGGCGCGATCGACAGCCTAATTCACTCCTCCACGATCGGCGGACTGACTATGCAGAGGTATCGCTGTCGCCAAGCCGGCGTCGAAGATTGATCGGCGCGACAACAGCCCAGCGACCGCTAGTCTGACACAGCGATATTTCGAAGCAGGTGTGTGGCACGCCCGGCGTTTTCGTATGTCCCAGTCAACGATCCTGCGAGGCGCGTCGCGTGTTTGGGCTTTTGCCATTGCTCACTTGCCCTTGGTGAAAAGTCCGAGGTTCGCGCGGGCCAGGATCATCGCATTTGCCAATGCCGCTGGCGGCAAAGTAGCCCGAAGCGACCGTGCGGGGCTACCTCTCTTCCTTTATCGTCCATTGAGTCCCGCTGGATGGGAGCTATTCACCGTTTCTCCTGGCTTTCCGGGTCAACCAACGCAGCTGAAAGAGGCATATCGATTGGCACGACCCTAACTGGTTATGCGGGCCGACAGATCGGCCCGCAAGGCCTCGACAAATACCTGCACCGCGAGCGTCGGTTCGCGATCTTTTCGGGTCACAAGACTAAAGGCGGCATGGTGACTCAGAACATCGGGGCGCAGCGGACGCATCAATTGCTGTTGGACCCACTGCGCGGCGTAGTGGGTAGGAAGGTAGCCAACGAACTTCCCAGATAGCACGAGAACTGCGACAGCCTCCATGTGATAAACGGTAGCTGCGACTTTGATCCTGGAAGCATCGATCCATTCTTTCGCCTCCCGCATATACCCGCGCGCCACATAGTCCAGTTCGCGGAGGTTATCCATCTCGACATCCATCGGAGCTGATGCGAAGATCGGATGTTCTTTTCCGCAGTAAAGATGCAGTTCTTCGGTGTAGAGCGGCTCATAGGTCAAGCCGGGAGAGACGTTACGAAAAGGCCCGATGCCGACATGCAGTCTGCGTTCCTGTATGGCCTCCTCAATTTCCACTGGTGATTTGATTTCCAGTTTGATGTGCAGGTCACCGCTCCGTTGTTTGACCGCGCGAATTGCGGTGGCGATATGCGAGTGCTGGTCGGTGATCGTGTTGTCTACAATTCCTATCGTCAGTTCCCCGCTGAGTTGGTGGCGCAGCGCGCCGAGTCCTGCGCGAAATTCTTCAACCGAATCCAATAGCTTTTCGGTAGCCTGGTATAGAGAGCTACCCTCGACAGTCAGTCGAAATCCGCGCCGGCCGCGTTCGCATAACCTGATGCCCACACGTGATTCAAGATCTGCAATGTGCGTGCTGATGGTCGAGAGATTCATGTTCAGCGCGGATTCAGCTGCGGAAAGTCCGCCGCAATCTGTGACTGTTTTGAAGATGCGCAGCAAGCGCAGATCGAAGTCGGTCATTTTGATCATGACAATGGGCTCATCTGATGTCTTGGGGCGGCGGACTAAGGTGCCTGCTGTGCGATTGTGATGTGGACGTTGCGCGTGCGCAGCGCTGGTGTGAAAGCGAACGGCATATCGAACTGGAAAGCGCCACTTTACACCCTGTGATTGTCGTGTTTTTAGGCAGTGCGAGAGCTTTGCCAGTAATCAGTACCAGGATGCAATGCTCAACAGCCCGCGCCCGTTAAGAGCCTGGCCGGTGAGCGCTTACAACCGTACAACTGTTGCACAGAGTACGGTGCAGCCTGGCGGGAGGCCGATTAGCAGATACCCGCGTTAGCCCATCGGAATGAACGACTCCCCCAATTCTCTGATCCCCCAATGCGGAATCGGGCCGCGTCATTCCCACGCTTGTGGATAACCCCTGGTTCCCAGGATGAGGTAACGACGGCTGCGGAAAAGCGGCGATGGTTTGACAAACTCAGAAGTGAAGTTTGAAAGATCAGGATTCCCCCGCCAATTTCGGCACGAGATCTTCACGATAACGCTGCACGGTGGACACATGAACCTTCCTCTATGCCACTGACCGGCGCCGTATGTCTCTTGCCACAAGGAACCGATCATGAAAGAAAACAAATTTGCCCCAGTCACGGGCACGATGATGCCCCGCTATGCCGGCGTAGCTACATTGATGCGATTACCTCACATGGAACTCACGAACAACAGTATCAAGGACGTGGATATCGGCCTGATTGGCGTGCCGTGGGATGGCGGCACCACCAACCGTCCCGGGGCACGGCACGGACCGCGTCAGGTGCGCGACATTTCCACAATGGTGCGCAACGTCAACCGGTCCAGCAATATCAATCCCTTCGGGTTATGCAACTGCGCGGACCTCGGAGATGCACCGGTCAATCCTGTTGACCTGATCGACTCGCTCAACCGCATTGCCGGATTTTACGATGAGGTATGCAAGCTTGGCATTGCGCCCTTGTCGGTGGGCGGGGATCACCTGGTGACATTACCCATCATGCGCGGGTTGGCCAAGGATCGTCCTCTCGGCATGGTGCATTTCGATGCCCATACGGACACATGGAACCGATACTTCGGCGACAACATTTATACCCATGGCACGCCTTTCCGAAGGGCTATCGAAGAAGGCCTGCTGGACCCGAAGCGCACCGTGCAGATCGGCATTCGCGGCGCGCTTTACAACGACAGCGAGAACGATTGGGGCGAGCGCGAAGGCATTCGCGTGATCGATATCGATGAGTTTCATGCAATGGGTATCGATGCGGTCATTCAGGAGGCTCGTCGGGTGGTGGGCGACGGTCCGACATATGTGACGTTCGATGTCGACGCGCTCGACCCGGTATTCGCTCCCGGCACGGGGACTCCTGAGATTGGAGGGCTGACGACACTGGAGGCGCAGCACATGATTCGTGGCTTGCGAGGGCTGAATCTCGTGGGCGGCGACGTCGTGGAGGTGTCGCCACCGTTCGACCCAAGCGGTAATACGGCGTTGGTCGGCGCCACACTGATGTTCGAAATTCTGTGCGTTCTGGCAGAGAGTGTTAGTCAGCGTAAGCAACGTTAAGGAGGGGGCATATCGGTGGAATCCACGCCATTTTCTGAATGGAGTGGGGCACGGACTACGGTGCGGGAGGCAACGAACAGGCATCCTGAACTTGATAACCGGTGCCCGAACTTTCTCCGAACCATCGAAGATGCGTCCCCAATGATCTGTTCCTTCAGCGCTCGGTTGTAGCGCCCGGCGCCGCTCGCCCACATGCCACGCGCGGAGCGAGGCCCAGACAGTGGCCAGCCGCCGATCGACTGGCGGCAAGGCGCCCCTATATCCAGGAGACAAAGTGGAAACTTCGACATCAGGCTCAGTATCCCCGGCGCCTTCGCACGCGAAATCAGGCGCTGCGTCGCCCAATCTGATCGAGCGGCGCTCGATCGACTATATCCCCGAATCAGAACGGCACGGTAGCGTGACCAGCCAGTTTACCCTGTGGCTCGGCGCCAATCTGCAGATCACAGCCGTAGTCACCGGGGCGTTAGCCGTGGTGCTCGGCGGTGATGTGTTCTGGTCATTGATCGGCCTGCTAATTGGGCAGATTGTGGGTGGCGCGGTGATGGCACTGCATGGCGCGCAGGGGCCACAACTCGGCCTGCCGCAAATGATCTCCAGCCGCGTCCAGTTCGGCGTGTACGGTGCGATTCTGCCGCTGCTGCTCGTCTGCATCATGTACGTAGGATTTTCCGCTGGCGGCATGGTGCTGTCCGGGCAGGCGCTTGGCCATCTGCTGCACATCGACAACACCAGCGCGATCCTGCTGTTCTCCGGCATGGTGATTGTGCTAGCCACTCTCGGCTACCGGACCATCCACGTTATGGGACGACTTTCCAGCATTGTGGGTGTGGGGGCGTTCCTGTACCTGTTCGCCAGCCTGCTTCGGGGGCATGACATCAGCGCGCTGCTGCAGAACTGCCACTTCGGCATGCGAACCTTTCTGCTGGCCGTCTCATTGTCCGCCTCCTGGCAAATCGCGTACGGGCCATATGTGGCTGACTATTCGCGCTATCTGCCTCGCTCTACACCCGCATTTAAAACCTTCTTGGCAGTTGGTATGGGCTCAGTGGTGGGCACGCAGATCTCCATGGTGTTCGGGGTCTTCGCCGCTGCGCTTGCGGGCGATCGCTTCGCCGGGCATGAGGTGTCCTTCATCGTGGACTTGGGCGCCAGCGGTGCAGTTGCGGTCATCCTGTATGTGACGATTGTGCTGGGCAAGCTCACCGTTACAACGCTGAATGCGTATGGCAGTGTCATGTCGGTTGCGGCCATCTTGACGGGATTCGGCGGACAGCGGACCATCTCAAGCTATGTGCGGATCTTCTTCATCGTGTTGATGGTGGGACTTTCAACCGTGCTGGCGTTAAGTGCCGGGCAGCACGACTTCCTCAGGAAGTTCTCCGCTTTCCTGTTATTCCTGCTGGCTTTCCTCACCCCCTGGAGCGCAATCAACCTGGTCGACTACTACTTCGTCGTTAAGGAGCGCTATGACGTGCCGGCACTTTTCGACCCGGCCGGCCGTTATGGGCGATGGAATGTCAAGGGCATCGTGGTCTACGTGCTGGGGGTGGGGGTGCAGATGCCCTTCATCGCGACCAGCTTCTACACCGGTGCATTAGTGAAGGCGCTCGGCGGCGTCGATGTCTCCTGGATCGTGGGCCTGATCGTACCCGCATTGCTTTACTCCCTGGTGGCCCGAAACTCACAGGCGCCTGAGGCACTGATCCTTCCGGACTAAGTGGCCCGCGCCGAACCGACGTCACCGCCAGAATCGCCGCTGCACCTTTGAAACCGTGGTTGGAGTGGAGAGCAGCCAACGACAGTACAGGGTCCGACAGCGCCCTTTGGGGGATCGGCATACCCCGCGAGCCCCCTGCGGATCTTTCATAAAAGTCTCACGACTGCGCGCGACGGCCGACTCCATCACGCGAATCCGGCCAAGCGTTGCTCCAGATAGGCGATAAGCGCGCTGGACTCGTACAACCAGCTCGACTGGCGTTCTTTCCCGAATATGTCGGCAAGGCACGTTGAACTTGCCACCACCAGCGAGCAAACGATCGCGTGCAGCGGGATCGTTTTTGGCGTTATGCAGCGCCATGGGCACATTCAGACGATGCCGGGCGCGCCGCGTCTTGACGCAGAAAGGGCGTGCATGGAAATGCTACGGCGATATCCGCGCCGCTTCTTTTTCCAACACCTGACCTTGCACCGCGCGACGTTGCGGGGCTTGGACGACCGACAGCGTCGCCGCCTAAGTTTAACTGGCCAAGAACCACGCGCTGGAGCTCTATCAATATGGAGACTACCTCGAACGGCTAATGGGGGCGCGCAAGTCTATTCTTTCCAGGATCCGACTGGTCCAGGCCTAATTGCGGCGATCGCGACATGGAGTGAACGACCTGTGCCAGCCGCCCGTGTGAAGCGTGCCCCGGGATCATCATCGCGGATAGTTCCATGCTTCGATTGACCGGAATCCACTCATCCTTCTCGACCCGCAAGATGAGAATCGGGCAGCGAAGTTCGCGATAGCATGGTTGGAGCTCGTGGTATAGCGCTGCTAATCCATCCGGGCGATTCGCCGATAGAACGACGCTTGGTCCAGCCCGTCCATCCATGGTGAAGTGTAAATGCGCAATGTGTCGGCCGCGAGCGTTCGGTTCGCGGCACCCCGCAGATAACCACCGGCGTACAGGCTCCGCCGACATGCCGTCGGCTCATCCGACTACAATGGGTCCTAGCCAAAAGAGAATACGACCAGCCATGCCTCTTACCTCGATCCATCAAGCGCGGAAAGAACCAGCCGGGCCAGTCTGGCTCGCCGTATGCGGCGCGCTCCTACTGTTGCCTGCAGCCCTCTTTGCACAGGACGAAAAGCCGGGTATTGCCGTTTCCACAATCGAGCCCGGCGAACCGCTGCCCGCAGGCTGGAAGAACCTGCCGGTCGCGCACGGCAAGCCCTTGACGCAATACACGCTTGTTCACGACGGCAACACCACCGTCCTGCAAGCGGACGCGAACCGCTCTGCTTCGGCGCTGATGCACGAGGGAAATATCGACCTCGTCCTCACCCCCGTCGTGGCGTGGCGCTGGAAAGCAAAAGGACCAATCGAGGGCGCCGACAACCGCGTCGGGTCAAAGGAAGACGCGCCAGCGCGACTCGTGTTCCTATTCGATGGCGACAAGAGCAAGCTATCGTTTTTTGACAGGGCCAAGATGGACTTGGCAAAGCGCCTGGGTGGCGAAGAACTGCCCTATGCCACGCTGATGTATATCTGGTCAACCACCGCTGCGCCAGGCGCCGTCGTTGCCAATCCTCACACGAACCGCGTACAGATGATCGTGGTTTCTGGTCTGTCCGGCGATGCAGGTCACTGGCGAAGCGTGCGACGCAATATCGTGCAAGACTACGAGCGGGTCTTTCACGAACCGCCTGGACGAATCACCGGCTACGGGCTGCTGACCGATACCGATAATACCGGTACTACCACGCGCGCCTGGTACGGAGACGTCGAGTTCCTGCCCGGGCCTTGATGACGCAAACCAGCCGAACTAACTGGGTCCGTCTGTCCAATCGGAGTGACTGAACTTTAGTCCTTTCGCCGGAAGCTGCCAGTCGATATCTTTCTCCCCGCGCCGACGACAGACGACCTGGAGCAAGGCGTACAAAACGGCCAGCTTGGGACATTCGACGGCGGCGGACAAAAGGTCGAGAATCGCGCCTTCCGGAAGGCGAGGACCTAGAAGCTTTGACATTCTTTGCCTTGGGCAGTCACGCGTGTCGAAATCGGACGTTGGCGACGTCGCGCAACCATAGTCTGACGCGCTCATTGCACAGGCCGCAGTCGGCTGTGAGCCGTGCCTGTTTGAGCATTGAAACCGACGGGACCCAGAAGCTGTAGCGCAGATATCCGTTCATACGCTCGACCTTGCCCTTCGTCTTCGCGCGGTATGGCTTGCACACGCGAGGTACGAACCCATGGTGTTTGGCGAAGTCAGTGAACCCCGGATGAAATCGGTGCTGCTTCTCGCCATAGGCATCGTGTTTCAAGATCACTGTTTTCATATTGTCATAAACGATTTCTCTCGTGACGCCGCCGAATGCTTCAGGTGGAATATGTAAGCGACGCGTTTGTGGATTCGCTCGGGTGGTCGCGTGACGGCTTGCTCAATGTGGCGGCATCGTCTCTACTTGCGGGTATTCCGAAGGCGGTCCTGCTCCATGGCGCGCTTCCATGCGCGCGCGACGCGTACAGAATTCTCTTCCGTGCTTCGAGCCGATCCGGCAACGTTTCGCATGCGACCGACGTCTATTGAGCACTTCGCTCTATCGAAGCCGCTCGTTCGGTGGCGCGAATTCGTCGAACTCGCGCGAAATGTGCCGACCGCTTTCTGATAGCCGTCAGACCTGCCGTAGTGCCGTCTCATTCCCGGTAACTTGACGCTGCCCACAGCAGGCCTTCCCGCGCGTTAGACGGTCAAGCCGGGTAGAAGCCGTCACCGTAACCCGACACGACGGCCGGGCGCATGCCGCGCGTAGCAAGTTCGTCGAAGATGCGCTGATAGCCCGCAGCATCGACGCCGTGTCGCGCCTGCCAGGCGACGCTTTGCCCACCACGATGCCAGATCGCCGCATAGTTCGCGATGCCACTGTTCGAATAGCCGTTCACACAGACCAGCCGGAAGCCGCGCGCGAGGGCGTCGTCAAACGCGGTCTGATACTGGCTGGCCGTCAGGTTGTGGCGGCCGATGAACTCGATGCCCGGCAGCTTTTGCCATATCGCCGCGAAACGCAGGCCGACGTTGACGCGGTATCCGCATACCTGCACGGGAACGAAGCCGGCAGCAGAGAGTGCATCGAAGGTCGACTGGTAATCGTTCGGCAACAGGCCGTGGCGTGCGTGCCATTCCGGTGCTGAACCCTGCTCGAAAAGCGCAGCATAGCGATCCTCGCCGTTCTCCGCGTAACCCGATACGACGACGGGGTGGAAGCCATCGGCGACGAATTGGTCAAAGGCCACCTGATAAGCCGCAGCGGTGAGTCCATGCCGCGCCGCCCAGAGCGGGCCGTCACGCTTGAGCCAGACCGCGTTGAAGCGCGTGCCTCGTCCCTCAGAGTAGGCACCGAGGAAGGCGGGGCGGAAGCCTTGGCCCGGCAAGGTGTCGAAGAGATTCTGGTAAGCGGCGGCGTCGATACCGTGCCGCGCCTGCCAGGTTTCGCCGCCGTCGGGCACGAACAGCGCGGCAAAGCGCGTATTGAAGCGGCTGAGCTCGACCGGCCCGTTCATCGTGCCGAACTGCTCGTACACGTCGGCGAAATCGAGGTCGGCTTCGAGCTTCGTGCCTGTCTCGGTTCCCGGCATGGTAGCCCCTGTGCCAGACGCGATGAAGGCCGTCAGTCGCTGGCCGTTGGCCGAGAAGTGCCCATTCACATCGTGACGTCCATCGGCCAGGTAGGCGTGCCCGAGCCGCGTCGGCTGACCGGGCGCCGCGAAATCTTCGGATCGACGCAGCAGCAGCCTGAAGTCTCCGTTCGCCGTTTTCACGTGCCAGTTGCCGAGCCAGCAGGCCTGGTTCTGCACGAAGGTGGGATCGACCACGTCCGTGATGTACCAGCCGCTCAGGATCTGCCAGTTTGGATCGCTTTGGTACGCGATCTCGATGAAGGCGTTTTCGCCCCAGTGATTCTTCGCGGTGAACACCTTGCGGTCGCTGTCGAAGCCGATCAGCGTCAGGACATGGCCGCCGGCGGGCGCGGTCAGATGCTGCACGTCGCAGATCACCTCATGGTTGGACAGGATGACGTTTTCCAGCGCTTCGATGCTCGGTGTGCCGCCGATGCTCGCAAAACCTGTTGCACGGTAGCGGCAGTTGACGCGCGCGATCAGCGGGACGTGCTGTTCGCAGAACTCCAATGCGTCAAAGTCTTCTTGCGAGACGAGGGCGCCCACACCTGCGTAACCGAGGGTCGGCAATATGCCGGTAAGAGCGCCCTGACTGGTGAGATAAGGCGCGACGGTCTCGTCGGGCACAGCGTTCTCTGACAGTTTCTGCGCGATATCGCCCGAGCCCTGAAAGCCCGTGAGCGACGAATTGTTCTCGACGGGCTGAGCCGGCAGACCGGTTGTGGTGCGGTTTAGCGCGAACGCCTTGCCCATGTGAAAGACGTACTCCTCGGAAAGATCGAGGGTTAGCCCAAATCGTCGGTGATACGCGGCTTCTAGCGCAGAAGCACCGGCGAATGCCCAGCATGTGCCGCGGTCCGACTGGTTCTTGAACGGTGTCTGGTCGGCAGCGAGCGACCATGATCGAGGCCTCGTCGTACCGAGCAACATCGGAGTGGGACCGTGCCGGCTGACGAGTCCCGCGCGCTCGGCCAACTCGAGCGCCGTCTCGATTGCGGTGCGATGCTCGGTCGGATCGAGCATGACAGGTGTGAAATGAGGGAGCCGGAACGTCGCGTGTCCGGACTGCGCAATTGCGTCAGCCATGATCGATGCCTCAGAGAAAGTGCAGAAAGTACTGCGTGCAAACTCGATCGGTTCAAGCGTGGACAGTGGTGCTTTCTACAGTTGCGGAACGAAGTAAATATCTAATACGCAATACGAACTAACTTGCGTACTTCTTAGGAGACGATTACAACTTCCGCATTTTTATAGTCATGGCGATAGCTGGTTGCAAGGTCGCTGACAAGTGCTCAAGGGCATTGGCCACCATGCTCGAAGAGGCTCCCGAAAAAATCAGTGTTGTGCTGCTCAATTTTCTAAACCAGCAACGCACGGCCGAGTAGTTAGCACCGTCAGCATTGTCGAGCATTGGTTCGATGCTCGCCTCGGGTGCGCGCGTTGGAGATATCCGAACCAAACTCCAGCGCAAGGCGGACAACCGCAAAAAGAGATTGAGGTACGACGATCTGAAGCCATGGAGACAGATACAAGCGGCTTGCGTCCCGAGGCAAAACTGCTCGTGGGGATGACCGGCAGCATGGCAACACTGGCAGAATCCGAAGGAAGCCGGAAGTAAAGCGCTGGTCAGACGAAAAGGATCTCCAATCCCTGATGGCCTCTTCGGCCTCGTCAGGCCGCGACCGTCACCGCATCGCCGACCGAACAGACGCCGTCGTTCAGTACCTCAAGATAAATGCCGAGATCGGTATGGCCGAAATGCTGCAAGATTGCTTTCGGCAGATTGGCGTCGCGTGCGGCGGTCTCGGGGTTGACGTTGGTGGCGGCACAGCGCCGCGTCCGTCGTGCCCCGCGAAAGCGTATCCCGCCAATCTCGACTTCCCGACCGAGCCAGTCGAACTCCGCCCAGGCAGGCACGCCATCGAGATAGATGTTGGCGCGGAAGCGCAGGGGGTGCACGAAAATTCCGGTCGCCTCCTCAAGCGCCCGCACGGAGGCCAGGTTGATCACCGAGATCGCTTTCATCATGACCGGCGAAACCACGCTGACATCCGTGAATTTGTGGCCTTCGGCCGAGATGAGGCGGGGGCGGCCTTCAGTCGCTTCGCCCAGATAACCCGCCATGAAATCCTCGATCGCCTCGCGGCCCGCAGCACTCGTCGTCGCCGCCTCAAGCACAATCTCATCGCGATAGCGAATGGTGAGCGTGCCGGTTTCTGGATCCAGCCGCGTCCCCAGCGCAGCAAGCTTTTCATTCTTGCGCAGCATCAAGAAACAGCCCTTGTCGAGCGGCTCGGGGACTTCCGGATCGAAGCGCGTCGTGCCGAGCGCCAACGCGAATGCGCGGTCGAAGGGCAGTCCTTGCGCGTGACTGACGGCCATTTTCGTCAAGGGCTCGGGAGAGAGCCCCTTGATTGGATAGCGGTAGAGACTGATAACTTTCGTCATTATTCCGGTTCCGTCAATGATTCACGCCATTAATCCCGCAGTGCTTAACATAGCACTTGGTGAGGGGGACAAGCCATTAGGAGCCGGGGATGGATCGACAAGCGGCGCGCTCAATATGCGCAAACAGTCCGTTGTAAGCATGGATAGGCGGGGACACGAACGGTGCCGTCGAGTTGCATTCGAGCGCTGGCGGGGCAGACCGGTTGGTCTGGAGCGCAGTGGCGGCATTCGCAGAGCCTAACTGGGGTCGCGAACGGGAGCGACTCCCGCCGAACGCCGTCGGGCTGAATCCGGCCACCTCTAGCCGCTCGTGCTCGCAATAGCAATGACATGCGGACGTCAGTTCCAGACTTGGCAGCGGCCGTACGGATCGCGGCGATGTCGGCCTTGCTATCCCGCACAGATACGCCTTCCTCTGCGACTCAGCCCGCACATGGCGCATCCGTAGTGCGCTATCGCGCAGATCGCGCACCCGGATCACGTTCGTAGCGGTTGACCAGCATTAGCGATATCGCGCTCTTCAGCTCAGATTCAGGATCTCGCGGGCCTGGGCTGCGGTCGCAACGGGGCGACCAAACTCCTCGCAAAGTTCGGCAACCTGGCGCACGAGCGCTGAATTGGACGGGGCAAGCGTATTCTTGTCCATTCGCACGTTGTCCTCTAATCCGGTGCGGCAGTGCCCCCCAAGTTCGAGAGACCAACGAGCCATTGTCAGTTGATTGCGGCCGATGCCGGCGCCGGTCCATGTGGCATCGGGCGAAAGGCGTTTGAGGGTTCGGACGTAGAATTCAAGCACTTCGCGATCGACAGGCATTGCGTTCTTGATGCCCATGACAAACTGGATGTGCAGGGGACCGACGATTGCGCCCGCCGCCTGCATAGCTGCAGCCTGAAAGATCATCGACAGGTCAAAGGCCTCGACTTCGGGCTTGATGCCGTAGGCTTTCATTTCGGCGGCGAGCCAGTCAATCAGGTCCGGTGGATTGTCATAAACCCGCGTTGGGAAATTGACCGAGCCGGTTGCCAAAGATGCCATGTCAGGCCGCAGGGATAGCATGGCACCTCTTTCATTACCGGCCCCGGAGCGACCACCGGTGGACACCTGGGTGATCATGCCCGGCGCGTGCTTGCGAATGCCTTCCAGCACCAGCGCAAAACGATCGGGATTCGACGTGGGAGTTTCGTCATCGTTGCGTACGTGAAGATGAACCAAGCTCGCGCCGGCTTCGAATGCCGCCTGAGTTGATTCCACCTGCTCGTTCACCGTGATCGGCACAGCCGGATTGTCTTTCTTGCGCGGCAGTGATCCCGTGATTGCAACAGAAATGATACAGGGCTTGTTCATGCTTGATCTCATCAGATTAGGTAGAGGGAACAGCGTATTGCTGGTGCCTCCGGCGTTACCGAGAGGGCGACCTCTGCGCTGATTGGCGCTGTCCTCCATCGTATTGGCCAACAATACCCATGCATCGTATGGCGGCCCCTTGGCTTCGTCCAATACTGCTTGAATCCACAATGATACCGAGGGAGTATCGATAGTCGGCGACGCAGCCGGTCGACACCCGACAGGGGCCTTTGAGGCTATTCTGGATGCCCTCGCCGGCGGTGACGGACGAACAACACCATTAAATCTATACAAGAGCACCGCACATTGCTGTAGAGCGCCGCAAGCGGAAGTTTGTTCAGACTTCCTCCAGGACCGGCCAATCGTCATGACGGGGGCGTCGACTCCATATGCTAAGCTGAAGTCGGCCGGCTGGCACCCAAGGGCAACCGACGGCGCGGCGATGGACTTTTGCCTGCCTAGCACGGTATTCGCCGATTACGGTGCGCTTTGATGGTCGTCCGGATTCCCCAGGATGGCGTTCAACAAGGAGCGATCATGGCAAAAGTACTCGTGCTGTATTACTCGATGTATGGTCACATTGAAACGATGGCCGACGCAGTGGCCGAAGGTGCACGGTCCGTGCCGGGCACCGAAGTGACGATCAAGCGAGTCGCTGAAACAATTCCGGCCGACCAGGCTGCAGCCCACGGGGTCAAGCTCGACCAGAAGGCGCCGGTGGCGACGCCTGACGAGTTGGCCAATTACGACGCCATCATCTTTGGCACGCCGACTCGCTTCGGCAACATGGCCGGACAGATGCGCACCTTCCTGGATCAAACCGGCGGACTGTGGATGAAAGGGGCACTCGTCGGCAAGATCGGCAGCGTTTTTGCTTCGACCGGCACCCAGCACGGCGGTCAGGAAACCACCATCACGTCGTTCCACAGCACACTGTTACATCAGGGCATGGTGATCGTGGGCGTTCCTTACTCCTGCGCAGGACTGGTCAATATGACCGAGATCACTGGCGGCACACCCTACGGTGCGACCACACTGGCCGGCGCCGACGGCAGCCGGCAACCGTCACAAAATGAACTGGATATTGCCCGCTTCCAGGGCAAACACGTCGCTTCGCTCGCGTTAAAGATTGCGGGTTAGCGTAGCCGGTTCGAACCCGTTGAGTCTCGCCGGAGCTGCGCTTCGGCCGGATAAACCCGCTGTTTGTGCTCTTCGACAGTCGCTTGTGGCTGGCGGATATCCTCTGGGACGACGTTGGCCGTCCCGGCCTGTACGCGCGCCGCTCGCACGCCGACGCGAAACGGCCTCGTCAAGTGCTGTTCTCAATGCTGCGCGTAATGCTCTGCGATGCCTCGTGCGAGTTGCGTGACGAGCCGCTTCATGGCCACCTGGGTTCGCCACGCAACATGCGGCGTCACGATCAGATCGGTGCGCGCTCTGGATAGCAGCGGATGATCGGCCGCGGGCGGCTCCTGCTCGAGGACGTCGAGCGCGGCATTCGCGATCAGCTTGCGGTCGAGTGCCTCGATCAGCGCTCCCTCGTCGACGATACCGCCGCGCGCGGCGTTCACGAGTGACGCGCTGCGCTTCATTCGCTCAAATTCGGCGAGACCGAACAAATGCCGCGTTTCGTCGGTAAGCGGGCAATGCAGGCTGATCGTATCGGCCTCACGCAGCACCTCGTCAAATGCCACATAGCCGTCGCGCACGCAACTCGCGCGCTTGCGCTCCGCGAACAGTACCCGCATGCCGAACGCACGGGCCAGTTCGGCGAGACGCTTTCCACCGTGACCGGCACCGACGATACCGAGCGTCGATCCGTGCAGATCCTGGATCGGATGCAGTTCGGCGTAAAAGGTGGGCGATCCGCTCCAGCCGCCAGCATAGACGTCGTGCCAGTAAGGCATAAGGTTGCGGCGGAGCGCGAGCATCAACGCGAACGCGTGTTCGGGCACGGAAATCGTCGAATAGCCCGGACACGCGACGATGCCAATGCCCCGTTTGCGACATGTTTCGGTATCCAGATGATTGACGCCTGCGGCGGGCACGCCGATCAGTTCCAGATGCGGCAGCTGATCGAGCACATCGCCCGACAGCGTCGCGCGGTCCAGAAAGACGATGGTTTTCAACAAGCTGCTCCACTTCATTAACGTTCGGACGGGCTCGTGGACACAGTGTCGAGCATGCGTTTCTTTCCCGTCTGCACGTGGTTCTCGAAAGCCTCCGCAGCCGCGTCGGCTTGGCCCGCGCGCAGCGCCTCGAAAAGTTCGCGGTGTTCTTTCGAGGAGCGCTGCATCTGCGTGAATGAATACACGCCCTTGTGAATGTAGAGCGTCAGCTCGTCTTCGACGGCCTGATTGATCGTGATCAGCCGTGGATTCTTGGTCGCCGCCATTAACTGACGGTGGAACTCGGTGTTTACCACGCGGCTGGCACGTGTCGGATGGGCGAGGACGAAATGAGCGTTGTCGATTCTGAAATGCGGGTGCGCGGAACGACAGGCCTGCGCGTCGTCGACGGCTCGGTGATGCCGTCGATAACCTCGACCAACACCAATGCGACGGTGCTCATGCTGGCTGAGCGCGCGGCAGACATGATCCGTTCGCCGATGGCGGCGCACGCGTCGTCGGCGTATTCGAAGGAGACGGTATGAAAATCCTGGTGCCAGTCAAGAGAGTGGTCGATTACAACGTGAAAGTTCGAGTCAAGTCGGACGGCACGGGCGTCGACATCGCGAACGTGAAAATGTCGATGAATCCGTTCGATGAAATCGCGGTTGAAGAAGCGGTACGTCTGAAGGAAGCGGGCGTGGCGACGGAAGTGATCGCCGTGTCGGCGGGTGTCACGCAGTCGCAGGAAACGCTGCGTACGGCACTGGCCATCGGTGCTGATCGCGCGATCCTGATCGAGTCTTCGCAGGAACTGCAGCCGCTGGCCGTGGCCAAGCTGCTGAAGGCGCTGGTCGACAAGGAACAGCCTTCGCTGGTCATTCTCGGCAAGCAGGCTATCGACGACGATTCGAACCAGACTGGTCAGATGCTCGCTGCGCTAGCTGGCCTGCCGCAAGCGACGTTTGCATCGAAGGTTGTCGTCGCTGACGGCAAGGCAACCGTGTCGCGTGAAGTCGATGGCGGCGCTGAAACGCTGTCGCTGTCGCTGACGCTGCCCGCTGTCGTCACGACCGACCTGCGCCTGAACGAGCCGCGCTACGTCACGCTGCCGAACATCATGACCGCCGTTTCTTTGGCAAAAGACAGCTTCAGAAATGGGTGAACCTCGCCGGTGCTGGACGCGCCGAGTTTGGACTTTACATCGTAGACAAAGCAGGCGCCGTGATCATGTCTGTCGCAGTGCGCAAAGGCGCCCGGACATCCCCTGTTTCAGGTGAGTTCCGTTCCTTGTCCGCCTTCGCATTGCGCAACAGGCCAGCAGGCTGCTGTGCAGCAGCCACGCGCTTCTGCCGCAATGAGGCGGACCTTCACTTCACGCACCTCCGGGGAATCCGCACGGCTCACTGCGCCGTTGCCAACGTGGCACTTTTGGTGTGTTGAGCGTGTTTTCCGGTCTTGCGCAATCGTGCCGAATGTTCCGGAGGGAGCCCAAAATTCGACGCGATCTGCAGCCCAACAACCTGATGCCTGATCTGCGAGAGCTTCTTGCGCGCGTCCTGATCTGCGGCCTTCAGGTTCTTGACCTGGTCTGCGGCCAGCGCTTGCTGTGTAGCGACTTCGTCGCGTTGCGTCTGGGCGATCTCGGCGTCGGCCTGCAGCTGTTGTGCCTTGATTTGCGCCTGCTCGATCAGGCGCTGGGTCGCTGCTTCCTGCGCTGCCAGCTCGGCACGCCTGGTTTGCACGGCTGCCAGGCTACCGGTCTGCGTCACAAAGTTGGCGTACACGGCTTCAGCCCGTTTCTTGTTCCGCGTTGCGATTACCCGCCAGTAAGTGTTTTGCTCCAAAAGCGCGACGTAGTAGGTTAGATCGTCACCGAAAAATGACAGGGATGCGCTGTAATTGCCGGCCGCCGTCGAGCGAAGCAGTGTCACTCGGCCCTGTTGGACCAGTTGGGTGAGTCTCGAAACGTCACCGCCCGTGTGCTCGTTCGACGATACGGACGTCGCGGACAGACTTGCAGGACCTGAGCCGACTGGCTGTTCTAGTGGCAACTGTGCAGTCGCATCGGAAGCGCCCAGAGTACCTGCGGCCTCGCTCGCATGGGCGCCGGGCAACATCTGGGCTGCGGTCAACGCCAATGTCAATGCGGCGAGGCGGAGGGATTTGGTTCGTGTGTGTCGCATGGCGATGTATTGATTCAGAGGATACGCTGAAGGTTCGACGGGAAATGTGTTGGTGTGTCCGCTACGCAAAGAAGTGAGGATCGAGCGTCTCGATCGCGAGCCCTGTGCCGCGAATAACGCACGTCATCGGTTGGTCAGCGACCGCTACGGGCAGTCCTGTTTCCTCACGCAGGCGTTGATCGAGGCCTCGCAGCATGGCGCTGCCGCCGGTCAGCGTGAACCCGCGATCGGCGATGTCGGCTGCAAGCTCCGGTGGGGTACTCTCCAGAACACGTCTTAGCAGCGACACGATCTGGTCGAGCGGCTCGATGATCGCTTCGTATATTTCGTGGCTCGATAGTGTCATGGAGCGCGGGACGCCTTCGGCGAGGCTGCGACCGGTCACCCCCGTGACCAGCTCGTACGTAGGCGGCAGTGCGCTGCCGATCTCCAGCTTGACTCGTTGCGCGGTGTGCTCGCCAATCAGCAAGCCGTGCGTGCGGCGAACGTAGTTAACAATGGCCTGGTCAAAGGTGTCGCCTCCCACGCGCGCGGATGCCCCACGCACGACGCTGCCGAGTGCAATGACGCCGATCTCGGTTGTGCCCGCACCCACGTCGACAACCATGCAGCCTGTCGCTTCGGAGATGGCGAGTCCAGCGCCGAGGGCTGCGGCCAGCGGTCTCTCGAACAACGCAACGTGGGAAGCACCTGCGCCGTGGATCGCTTCCTTGAAGGAGCGGCGCTCCACCTGGGTCGCACCGCCCGGGACGCTGACGGTGATGCGCGGCGCGTTCGTCAGCCGCCGGCCTTTGCGCGCGTGGCGCACGAATTGCCGGATCATCTGCTCACTTGCCTGGAAGTTCGAGATGACGCCGCCCCGGATTGGCGTGATGGCTTCGATGTTCTGCGGCAGTCTGCCGAGCATTTTCCTGGCCTCGTCACCCACGGACACTGTCGGACGTCCGCCCGCCCGTAACGAGTCGCGTCCATGAGTACACAGCACCGATGCCTGACTCAGGACCAGGCCGGCCCCCGAGATGTGAATTCGCGTGTTTGCAGTTCCTACGTCGAGGGCCAGCTCAGGGGGGCGAAAGCGCAACCAGTGCCTCATCGGCATGAATAGCGCGTAGCTGTGGGCCAATCATCCATGTTCGAGTTCCCCGGTGAATTTTAATGTGGATGTGCACGCACGCAATCGTTTGCGCATGAAGCGACAATCTTGCGTTGACGTCGCAGTTATCGGCCAAAGGCGATAATTCTTTAATCCGCACGAAGGCAACACTGAAAGGGAACGCTTTCATGATGAACAAGCCCGGCGCTGAACCGCGTAAAGCGACCCGATTCGAAATGTGCGCGCCGTCACAGCGCACTTACTCGATTGACGATAAGCTCCGGTGCGGAGGCAGTCTGTATTTGCCGAGCGAGGCGGTAGAGCTGCACAAGAAAAATCCAATAAATAATGAAGGGGATGTCGGTCGGTGCACTAACTCCCGTCGCTGCGCTGTCTGGATGCGCGTCGATCACCGAGGAATCGAATCTGAGTTTATATGCCAGGACAGTTAAGGCCGATACCCCAGTTAACGGTCAGCATGGAGCATTCACGCATCGGTGCGCCGAAAAATGGCGGCGCGCATGTCAGGCCACTCGCGCCAGAGACGGCTGCAACAACCGCGGCCACTTAATCACCCTAACTTCGCCTCGCAGCCCATACGCGAAAAAGAGTCGGGCGCGAGGCCCGACTAAATGACGCGCGACATCGAGGTCCGTGTCGCGCACCTGAGAGAACGCGATTCTCTACGCAACCAGACGAACTTTCCGTGACGGGGATCACTATCGCGATTTGAATCTCGCCCTACGCCGCTCGCTCGATGAGTCCCTGCTCCTGCATCGTCCGCACGTAGTTCGGCTTGCCTTCACACCGTTGGGTAAGGGTACAGACGGAAAACGATTGGAGCCTTTTGTACCTGGTATCGAGACGGTGCTTTCGTCAATCGGGTTGCTTGCCTATCCACTCGTCGACCAGCATCCTCGCTTTGAACTGCATTTCCATGGAGAAAGTGAGCATGCTTCTTTTAAGTCTGCACGCCTGGTGCCTGAACATGGGTGGACTGCACTTGCATGCTTGCTGTTCCGCTCGCTCGAAGGTGATCTCGCAGACCCATTGCTTCGGCATCTCATGCACCGCTATGTGGATAGTAAAGCCGCGGTATGTTTCCAGTTCGTGGGCATTCATGGGGCCCTCTCTAGATTGATTTATTTTATGATGCATCAGGTATGCATTTTAATGAACTGCGACATGGACGGACGCAGTTTTATATACGCCTATTCCGCCATAAGCCGATTCGGAATGGCATTTGAAGGCGCATTTATGCGCATCCGAGTAATGCAGGTGGGGGAATAAATGGACGAACCGTGGAAGCTTAACGACCGGGTTCTAGCGCGTGACCGTGCAATTCATGCGACACCGATCGCCGCAAGAACTGGTCATCCGTTAATGCGTAGACTCAGATTTGTGCGTCCTGCCTCAACACCATCATCTGCTCGCCTACGAGTTCGAGAAACGCGCCGACCACCGGATTGCCCCGCGGCGTCTGCGGATAAAGCGTGAAGCCGCGAAACCATATCTCCGGCGTGAACGGCCGGAACACAATGCGCGTCGGATCGGCATCCACGGTCGCGAGCGGATTGACGATGCCCACGCCCGCACCGCGCGTCACGAGCGCGCAGATGGTCGCGCCATACGGCGTTTCGATTGCAGGCACCTGATCCGCGCCCGCCAGACGCAGCGTGCGTTCGAGCGCGGCACGCGTATCGTCCGCATGGGAAGGCAGGATGAGCCGTTCGCCACGCAAGTCGGCCGCGCGAATCCGCGTGCGCGCCGCAAGCTCATGACGCGCGGGCAGTGCGCATAGCCCCGCCAGCTCATAGAGTTCCACGCTCGTCACGCCGAACGCATCCGGCGTGGTGGTCGCGAAGCCGACGTCGCAGTGTCCCGAGGACACCCAGCGCTGGATCGTGCTCTCGCTGCGCATTTCGAGCGACACCGCGACGCGCGGATGGGCGTCCACGAAGCGCGCGATCACTGCAGGCAAAAACGACAACGCGAGCACCGGCGCTGCCACGATGCGCAGCCGCCCACTGCCGAGCTCAAGAATCTCTCGTGCCGAATGCTGCAGTTTCTCGAGGCCGACGAAGCTGCGATCCACCTCGCGATAGAACGCACTGCCCGCGTCGGTGGCGTGAATGCGTCCGCCATTGCGCACGAACAGAGTCAATCCCGTTGCGGCTTCCAGTTCCGCGATCAAGCGGCTGATGCTCGGTTGCGATGTGCCGAGTTCTTCGGCGGCGGCCGTCATTGAACCGCGCAGCATGACCAGCCGAAACGCTTCGACCTGCCTGAGATTCATCGTTTTCTCCGGGCGTGGGCCGCGCAAACGACGGCCGAAGTCGTCAGCTTGCCATATCAGAAATGAATGGAAGCCGTTTTTGGCGCTATTTGACCGGATGATTTGCGAGGGCGACACTGGGCTCGAATCAAGCGAACAGGGCTGAGTCCATGCGTGCCGATGCGTTGCTGTTTCACGAAACTTTCCGCTGCACCCCTTACTGGTGGGATGCCGCCCCGCCCGAGGCCGCGCCGGATCCTTTGCCGGCGAACGTGGACCTGGCGATCGTCGGTAGCGGATATTGCGGGCTGTCGGCGGCGGCGGAGGCTGCGAAGTATGGCGCGCGCGTCGCGGTGCTGGATGCCGCCGAGATCGGCGCGGGCGGCAGCACACGCAGCGGGGGCATGGTGTCGAGCGGCCAGAAGCTCGCGCTGACCAGCGCGATTCGCGGCGTGCCCGCCGAACGTCTCACGCGTCTGATGCAGGAGTCGATGGCGAGCTTCGAGTATCTCAAGGGAATCATCGCCGACGAATCGCTCGACGCAGACCTGCGCATCACCGGCCGCTTCTTTGGCGCCTATACGCCCGCGCATTTCAACGTGCTGCGTCGCCAAGGCCAGTTGTTGCGCGACAAGACCGGCGTCACGGTGCATGTGATCGAGCGTGATGCGCAGCGCGGCATCATCGGCTCCGACTACTACTACGGCGGTATTCTCGTCGACGAATACGGCGGACTGCATACCGCGAAATATCATCGTGCGCTGCGCGACCTCGCGCGCCGGCGCGGCGCGACGCTGCATTCGCACGCAGCGGTGCAGCGGCTCGAACGAACGGGAAATACGCGGTTTCGCGTGCACACCGCGCGCGGCGTGTTCGATGCGCAGCAGGTGCTGGTGGCCACCAACGGCTATACGGGTCCGCTGCTGCCGTTCTTTTCGCGCCGCGTGTTGCCGGTCGCGAGTTATCAGATCGCCACCGAGCCGCTGCCCGAAGGCCTCATGAACGTGCTCAATCCGGGCCGCCGCATGATCAGCGATTCGAAGCGCAATCTCTTCTACACGCGCCCGTCGCCGGACGGCACGCGAATGATCTTTGGGTCGCGGCCCGGCATCGGCGAGATCGACGAACGCGAGGCCGCGCGGCGGCTGTACGCGAAGCTGGTGCAATTGTGGCCCGCCCTGCGCGACGTGCGCGTCACGCATGCTTGGAAAGGCTTCGTCGCAATGACCGGGGACAGACTCGCGCACATCGGTCAGCACGACGGCGTGCACTATGCGCTCGGCTGCAACGGCAACGGCGTTGCGCTGATGAGCTATCTCGGGCATCGCATCGGCAAACATATGGCGGGTGTCGAGCAGGATGTCGGTGCGTTCGGCGATGGTGCGTTTCCCCTCTCTGTTGCGGGAATGGCCAGCACGCTTGCGGTACCCGTCGGCAGTGCACTGTACCGGATTGGCGATATGTGGCACGGCCGTGTGCGGGCAGCGCTCTCCTGAAGCGCAGACAAGCGGATTAAATCAAAAGGCCGAAGCATCGAAAGGAGCCGCAATGATCGAGCTGAACAACGTTTCGAAGTGGTATGGCGGCAATCGCGTATTGAACGACTGCACGGCGAGCATTGCGCGCGGTGAAGTCGTCGTGATCTGCGGGCCGTCCGGGTCCGGCAAGTCCACCCTCATCAAATCCGTCAACGGGCTGGAAGCGGTGCAGAGCGGACAGATCGTGGTGGACGGCATCGACGTGACGGCAAAGCGCGCGGATCTTTCGCGGCTACGGGCGCGCGTCGGCATGGTGTTTCAGCATTTCGAACTCTTTCCTCATCTGTCGGTGCAGCGCAACCTGATGCTCGCGCAAATGAACGTGCTCGGCCGCGCGCGCGACAAAGCCGCGGAGCGTGCACGCTTGCTATTGCTCCGCGTAGGCTTGAGCGGTCACGAGCACAAGTATCCGGCGCAATTGTCGGGCGGGCAGCAGCAGCGTGTGGCGATTGCGCGGGCGCTTTCGATGGACCCCGTCGCCATGCTGTTCGATGAGCCGACTTCCGCGCTCGATCCCGAGATGGTCAACGAAGTGCTCGATGTGATGACGATGCTGTGCGTCACGCACGAGATGGGTTTCGCGAAGCGCGTGGCCGACCGCGTGTTGTTCATGGATCGCGGCGTCATCGTGGAAGACGATACGCGCGAAGCCTTCTTCGAGCGTCCGCGCTCCGAACGCGCGCGAGACTTTCTTTCGCGCATCCTGCATTGAATCAACCGTTAGCCAATCCAAAGGAGCCTCACCATGCGATTACTTCTTCTCGCACGCCATCTTGCCGTGGCCGCATCGTTCCTGGTCGGCGCGGCGATCGCCGCCCACGCCGCCGATGACGTCGGCACATTGACGCCTGGCAAGATCGTCGCCGGCGTCGATGCGAACAACAAGCCGTACTCGTATATCGACAACGGCAAGATGACGGGGTTCGACGTGGAACTGGTGCGTGCTATCGCCGCGAAACTCGGGCTCACGGCCGACTTCCGCGCGCAGGACTTCGCAGGTTTGCTGCCGAGCGTGGCGAATCAGCAGGTCGACCTTGCTGCGGGCTCGATCTCGATTACCAAGGAACGCCTCAAGATGGTCGATTTCTCGGAAGGCTATCTGACGGGTCTTTTGAGCGTCGGCACGCTGCCGGACAGCACGATCGGCGCGGATGTGACATCGGTAAAGGACAAGCGCATCGGGGTCGTGCAGGGGACCATCGAGGACACGTATTCGCAGAGCTATCTGCCGGGCGCGCAGATCGTCCGCTTTCCGAATATCAATGCGGGCTTTCTCGCGCTGCGCAACAAGTACATCGACGGCTACTTCATCGACAAGACCTTACTCGAAGGGCTGCAAGGCAAGTATCCGGACCTGAAGCTCGCCGACAAGCTCGACATCTCAGCTTCGAATCTTCCGGCCGGCTTCCCGATGCGCAAGGGCAACGTGAAGCTAGAAGCGGCGGTCAACAAGGCCATCGGCGAACTGGTGGCGGACGGGACGTGGCTCAAGCTCTATCAACAGTTCAATCCCGGCTATCCGAAGCCTGATCCGATGCCGCCGTATGCGATGAAGTAAGCGCCCGGCATTGTTGCTTCGTCACGCCTCGTCAAGCGCAAGGAGAGAGCCCTCATGAATGCGTTCCTGCAGAACTTCCTCGATTGGCCACTGCTCGTCGAATCGCTGCCGGCGCTGATCGGCACGGGTCTCGTGAACACGCTGATCCTGTCGGTGATCTCCGCTGCGCTCGGCATCGTGGCAGGAATGGCGCTGGCGCTCTGCGCCGTATCGCATACGCGCTGGCTCACTTGGCCCGTGCGCGTTTTCGTGGATGTGTTCCGCGGCCTGCCCGCCGCGCTGGTCATCCTCGTGGTCGGGCAGGGGCTGGCGCCGATCGGACTCTCCCTCTTCGGGCCGAATCCGTATCCGCTTGCGATCGTCGCGCTGGCGCTGGTTTCGTCGGCGTATATCGCGGAGATATTCCGGTCAGGGATTCAGAGCGTTGGGCGTGGGCAGATGTCCGCGTGCCAGGCGCTCGGCATGACGTACTGGAGCGGCATGCGGTATGTGATCGTGCCGCAGGGCGTGCGGCGCATTCTGCCCGCGCTCGCCAATCAGTTCATCTCCATCGTCAAGGATTCGAGCCTCGTGTACTTTCTCGGGCTGCTCACCTCGCAGCGCGATCTGTTCACCATCGGGCAGAATGCGGCGGTCAATACGGCCAATCTCTCGCCGCTCGTCGCGGCAGGCGCCGTGTATCTGCTCATCACGGTGCCGCTCACGCACGCGATCAATCATCTGGACCGCTGGACCAATCGCTTCATCAATCCCGCCGCGCGTCAGCAGAAGACATCGCGCACCATGCGCAACGTGCACGCTGAAGAAGCGCTGCAATCGCAGACGGCGGCCGTGGCCGAGCGTCGTTCGTAACTCTCACTTCGTTGAAAGAAACCATGGGTCCTAAAGTCGACACCGTCGCCGACGATATCAAGCTGCCGGAACGCGCGGATGTAGTCGTGATCGGCGGCGGCATCATCGGCGTATCAACGGCGCTTGCGTTGCACGAAAAAGGGCTGTCCGTCGCGGTGTGCGAGAAGGGGCACGTCGCGGGCGAGCAGTCGAGCCGCAACTGGGGCTGGGTGCGCGTGACACGGCGCGATCCTCGCGAATTCCTGCTCAGCATCGAGAGCCTTAAAATCTGGCACACGCTCGACAGAACGCTCGGCATCGACACCGGCTTCAACCAGTGTGGCATCCTTTACGTATCGAACGATGACGCCGTGCTCGAACGTCACCGCGACTGGCTGAAGCGCGCTCGTGAAATAGCAGGTGACGATGCCTTCGACACGCGCGAAGTGGACACGCATGAAGTCTTACGCCTGCTGCCCGGCGCGAAGCAGACGTTCAAGGGCGGCATCTTCACGCCGGGCGATGCGCGCGCGGAACCGCAAAAGGCCGCGCCCGCCATCGCCAACGCGCTGCGACGCAAGGGCGTCAGCATTCTCACGCCGTGCGCGGTGCGCGGCATCGAAACGAGCGGCGGTCGCGCGAGCGCGGTCGTCACCGAACATGGGACGATTCGCTGTGACGCGGTCGTCGTGGCGGGTGGCGCATGGACGCGCTATTTCTGCGGCAATCTCGGCGTGGAACTGCCGCAACTGCTCACGCGTGCGTCCGTGCTTCGCACGGAGCCGCTCGAAGGCGGACCCACGTGCAGCGCCAATAACGAGGAATTTGCGTTTCGCAAGCGTGCGGACGGCGGCTACACGGTCGCATACGGCATGCGCACGCACGCTGATCTCACGCCCGATTCCTTCCGCCTCTTCTTCAAGTACATCGAAGCATTGAAGAGCCAGATGGGCGCGCTGCAGATTCAGATCGGCAAGCGTTTCTTCGACGAACTTAAGCGACCGCGCCGCTGGCCACTCAACGAATCGACGGTTTTCGAGCATGTCCGCACGCTCGATCCGGACCCCGTGGTGCCTTACGTCGATAAGGGTTTCAAGGCCTTTACCGAAGCGTTTCCGCAACTGGCGGGCGCGCGCATCGCGCAGCGCTGGGCCGGATATATTGACGTGACGCCGGACGCGATTCCCGTCATCTCCGGCGTTGAGCGTGTGCCGGGCATGTTTATCGCCACTGGTTTCTCGGGGCACGGCTTTGGTATCGGTCCGGGCGCGGGCAGGCTGATGGCGGACCTCGTCAACCACGATGCACCGCTCGTCAATCCGCACGCGTTCCGTCTCGAGCGCTTCAGCGACGGCTCGAAGATCACCATCGACGCAGGCTTCTGATACGCGAGGACCGACCGCACATGGGAATGTACTTGGACAAAGTGGCAATGGTGTCGGGCGCGAGCCGCGGCATCGGACGCGAGATTGCGCTAGAACTGGCGCGTCGCGGTTTCAGGCTGTCGCTCGGTCTGCGCGATACGCACGCTTACGAGGGCGTGCCGGATGCGTTCCTGCACCCCTACGAGGCGCGCGATCCCGAAGCCGCGCGCGCCTGGGTAAATGCGACGGCTGAGCGCTTCGGGCGCATCGACGTCCTGGTGAGCAACGCGGGCATCTGCCGCATGATCGACTTCGATACCGGCACCGATGCGCTCTTGACCGAGACCTTCGAGATCAATGTAAATGCACCTTTCCGGCTGGTGCAGGCGGCGCTGCCGCATTTGCGCCGCGCGGGAAACGGACGTTTCGTGCAGCTTGCGTCGCTTTCCGGCAAACGGGTGAAGAACCTGAACGTCGGCTATCAGATGTCGAAGCACGCGATGGTGGCGCTCACCCATGCGGTGCGCCGCGCGGGTTGGGACGATGGCGTTCGGGCGACCGCGGTATGCCCCGGCTTCGTGAACACCGACATGGCCGCCGGCATCGCCGATATCGAACCGATGGCGATGACGCAGCCGCAAGACCTGGCGGTTCTGGTGGTGAATACCATCGAGTTGCCGAATACGACGAGCGTGGCGGAACTGCTCGTCAATTGCCGCTATGAGGAGACGCTTTAGCGGCCGCACTTGCGCGCCCGCCTTTCGCCCGATGCCAGATCGAGCACGGCGTTACGTCGTCAAACCAGGGCCTCCGCCCGTAGAGAGCGGGACCAATGCGTCGATGTCGGCCCTTCCCCGCGAGCGCTAATGCTCAGCCATACGGCTCGCCGCTTCTCTCTCCCCAACGAAGATTACAAATCAATAACTCGAACGGCCGGCGGGACACAATAAATTTACGGGAAAACGCTAATTTGTATGAAGAATAAATCCGTGCTGCCGTAAACCCTTATATGAACCACATGCAGCACCCATTGCCAGCCCGCCTCACTCGGGGCGGATGGCCATCGGCTCTCCACCTGTTCAGATTTCTCTCACGTCGACGAAGCTAGCTATGAATATTGGCAATATGAAACTCGGCACCAAACTGATCAGCGCCTTCATCATGGTATCGGTGGTTAGCGCCATCGTTAGCGTCATCGGTGTTCGCAGCATGGGCCAGATTAATGCAAATGCGGATATGAGCTATCGATTGGATCTCGTGGGGTTGAACCGGATCCAGCAAGCAAACGCCGACGTACTGCGAGTCGGCACGTATCTACGCAACGCCATTCTGGCCGCCACTGCCGAGCAGCGGACCGCCTCTCTCGCTCAGGCCGAAAAGGCTCTCGCCTCGGCGCGCGAACATCTCGATCAAGCCGAACCCCTTGTCTATACCGAGAAGGGCAAAGCCACCTTTTCCGAACTCGATCAGAACTGGCACGACTACATAGACGCATTCAATCAAATGAAAGGCCGGATCAACGCTGCGGGGCTGCAGGAGCAAGCTGCGCTCACTGCCTATCTGTTGGGTGAATACCATGAGAAGGGATTCAAGACGCTAGTCCTGATGGGCAAGCTCGTCGATGGCAAACAGACCGATGCACAGACGACGGCCGGATCCAACGATCAGGTGTACGAGCAAGGCCGCAACCTGATGCTGGTTCTGGTGGCGTTGTCGGTGTTGATCGGTGCGGGCATCGGCGTCTGGTTGGCGCGCAGTTTGACACGGCAGTTGGGGGGCGAGCCGGCGACAGCCGCCAGTCTTGCGAGAAGCGTGGCAGCCGGCGATCTCAGCGTAAGCATCGATCTGCGGCGCGGCGACACGCACAGCCTGATGGCATCGCTGAAGGCAATGCGTGACGCGCTGTCGCGGGTCGTGGCAGAGGTCCGCGAAAATGCCGAAGGGGTCGCCACGGCGAGTGCGCAGATTGCGCAAGGCAACCTGGATCTGTCGAGCCGCACTGAGGAGCAGGCAGCATCACTCGAAGAAACCGCTTCGAGCATCGAAGAACTGACCGCGACCGTCCGTCACAACACGGACAACGCGAAACAGGCAGCAACGCTCGCCACCACTGCCTCCGGCATCGCACAACAAGGCGGCGAAGTTGTCGGGCGGGTGGTCGCTACGATGCGCGACATTTCCGGCAGCTCGGCGAAAATGTCCGAGATCATCGGCGTGATCGAAGGTATTGCATTCCAGACCAATATTCTCGCGCTCAACGCGGCGGTCGAGGCGGCTCGTGCCGGTGAACAGGGACGGGGTTTTGCAGTCGTGGCCGGCGAAGTCCGCGCGCTGGCACAGCGCAGTGCCAGCGCAGCAAAGGAAATCAAGGACCTGATTGCCGATTCGGTCAGCCGGGTCGAGATGGGCTCAACCCTTGTCGAACAGGCGGGCGGCACGATCCATGAGATCGTCGCTTCAGTGAAACGCGTGACCGACATCGTCGGCGAAATCTCATCGGCGTCCCAGGAGCAGAGTGCCGGTATCGAACAGGTCAACCAGGCGGTCAATCAGATGGACCAGGTTACCCAGCAGAATGCCGCACTGGTGGAAGAGGCTTCGGCGGCGGCCCAGTCGATGGCACAGCAGGCGCAGGGTCTGCGCGCGGCGGTCGCGTTCTTCAAGGTCGACGACAGGCAAGTCTCTGTGTCACCGACGAATGTGCCCTCGAAGGAATCACAGCGCCCGCCGTCGAGAATTCACAAATCATCATTCCCTGCGAACTCGACGAAGCCCGCGGCGATGCCACGCCTTGCCGGCGGCAGTACCGAAGTCACGACCAACACCGCAGAGGCTGCCGACTGGCAGACATTCTGAACGGAGCAGCGCGCAGTTGCACGGCAGCGGGTATTGAACACACCGCAACTCGCGAGTCACACGCGCAACGTCGCAGCACAGAAAGAGTACCCACGGATGGAGACACGGGCCGCTGCATGGTGGCCCGATGAAACAGCATGAGACGCGACTGCAGCCGCAGTGCAGCGCGTTCAACGCCGTCTCGCTGCCTCCAGATGCCGGTTGCATCCGCCCCGATCGCGTTGCTCTTTCGAGACCGCACGCGTTGACCGGACGAGGGATAGTGAGATCCGAATAACGGTTTCTGCTCGGATCGTACCCAGGAATATGGAATCACGCGCCCGACTAAACGTATCGAAAACGGTGGTCAAATCGCTGGAAGCCGCGAACATCGACCACGTGTTCCTGGTGCCGGGGAAGATGATCTATCCCCTGCTGGATGCGATCGACAAGTCGCCGTCGATCCGCGGAATTGTTTGCGCACATGAGACCAGCAGTGCGTTCATGGCTGACGGCTATGCGCGGGCCAGCCGTAGATTTGGTGTCTGCGTTGGCATTTCCGGACCAGGCACCATGAATTTCGTGCCCGGTATGGCGTCCGCTCATGCAGACCGGATTCCCGTGCTGTACATTGCCGGCGGTGTCTCGTCGCGCGCGGAAGGAAAAGGTGCATTCCAGGACGCTACGCTGAGCGGCATTTTCGAAAGCGGCGTGGTGAAGAGTCTGGTAGAGAATGTGGTCGAGTTGAAGAACAAGGACAATCTTCAAGCCGAAATGCGTCGCGCCATGGACGGGCTGGACTGGATGCGTCGCGCGCAATCTTTCATCAGCATTCCTGTCGACGTCCAGCAGCACGACGCTTTGCCCGGTCAGGAAGGCTCGCGACAACCGTACGATCATGGCGAGTTCAATACATCCGGAGTCCCCGCGAACCATGCAGCATTGCAGGCTTTATGCGACCGGTTTTTACTCACATCGAAGCGCGTCGCGTTTCTGATCGGCAGTCGCGGCAATGACCCGGAAACCGCAAAGGCCTTACTCGATGTGGCCGAGAAATTTTGCATTCCTGTAGCGACTACGCTTTCTGGGAAAGGGGCGTTTCCTGAGGATCATGTACTTTCGCTCGGCGTGTACGGATTCGCAGGCCACTCGCGAGCCGTTCGCGTCATCAACTCGGACGAACTCGATGTCCTCGTCGTATTCGGCAGCGATCTGAACCAGCGCGACAGCATGAACTGGACGGAGAAGCTGACTGCCTGGAAAGAGTTGATCGTCTTCGACGACAGTTTCGATGCGCCCGCCATGGGCCATGTTGCGCGTAGCCGTGTGTTTTCCGGAATTCGTGCCTCATTTCGCCTGCTTTCAAAGATGGACGCTAACCGGCGCGCCGACTTTCACGCGGTTCTGGAACGAAGAAGAGCATGGGCCGTTGAGGTCAACCGGATTCCTCTGTACGACGATAAGTTCGAGCATCCCGGCGCGCGGGACCCAAATGGCGACGAATCGCTCTATACAGGGGACGTCGTCAAGCAACTGTGCGAACTCTTGCCGAAGGACGCAAACGTCGTGGTCGATTCCGGCGCCCATCGGATATTCATGGCTCACTACTGGCTTTCGTCGGGCATCGGCAACTACTTTTCCTCCAGTTCTCTCGCGCCGATGGGTTGGGCGATCGCGGCCGGGATCGGTATCAAGCTTGCCGCCCCGCAACGGCCATGTGTTGTCGTGACTGGAGACGGGTGCATGCTGATGCACGGAATGGAGATCCAGACCGCGGCCCGATATAACATCAAGATGCTTTACATCGTGTTAAATAATTCGGCACATGGCGCGGTCCATATCGATGCGATCAGCAAGGGCTCCGTTCCGGAACGGTTCACCAGGCTGCCGAGCCACAACTGGGCTGCGTTTGCGACTTCGCTCGCAGTCGCGGCGCGCAGGGTCGAGCGCCTTCAGGATCTGGCTGACGCGCTAAGCGAGGCGTCCCGATTTGATGGTCCGTTCCTGATTGAAGTAATGACCGGCGTATTCCCCGCACCGAACCGGTACTACGCCGAATGTGCGGCTCATCCCTGAACGTGCGCCTGGTTTCGTGGTGGTGGAGCTTACCGGGTTGAACGCAAGGGGTAAGAGGCCCGCACAGAAACTGCCGCAGAAACGGCAGTGCTCGGCCCAGCGGGAATATTCCGCCCGATGTTGACAGCTTGCCCGAGCAACCGGTCATCTACCCTGCGAACGGTCTCAGACCCTTGCCTCGCATGGGCATATCATGTCGCTCGTCTGATTCGAGCGACGCCATCAGGCTCTTCCGGTCGTTCGGCGCAAGCGTAGTAGATGCCTCAAGATCACCTTCCGCAACGCGTTGCGCTGCGTTCGCAGCGTCGGCTGGCTCGTCGCCTAACGCGCGCATGATCCCCCGCGTGATGAAGACCCCGAGCACGACAGAAATTACCATGGGATCGTGTCCCCGTTCCAGCGAGTGAATGTCCCCGTTGGGCCGTCCGCACCCAGCAGCGCAACGCGCACCGCCTCGCGAGCGCCTTCCTCGACGGTCTCGGTGCCTGCATATCCGTTTAGGTTAGTTCTGGTAAAGCCTGGGGAGACGGCATTGACCTTGATACCTTCTGGCTCGAGTTCGATGGCCATCGCCACCGTCAAAGCGTTGAGGGCCGTTTTGGACGCCGCGTAGACAGGGCCGAAGATCGCACGGTAAGGGAAGGCAGGGTTCGAGTTCGTCGTCAACGACCCAACGCCACTCGAGACGTTAACGATGCGGGAGCCCGGCGTCTTGCGCAAAAGTGGCAGCATCGCCTGGTACACAGCCAGCACGCCAAACACGTTGGTGTCCCACACCGCGCGCATTTCATCGAGATCCACGTTGCCGGGGCGCGCTGTCTTCGCATATTCCTCGACGGACTGACCGGGCTGCTTCTTCGTATTCGAAATGGCCGCGTTCTGGATAAGCACGTCAAGGCGGCCGAACTCGTTTCGAATACGTGCTGCCGCAGATGTGACCGAAGCCTGATCCGTCACGTCGAGTTGGAGCGCGACGGCACCCAGCCCGACTTCCGTGGCCGCAGCCTCGCCGCGTTCCAGGTTGCGCGACCCGACCAGTACAGTCAAGCCGCGCGCCGCGAGATCCTTCGCAATCTGAAGACCGATTCCCTGGTTCGCCCCAGTTACAAGGGCAACGGATTTTTCGTGCATAGCAATCTCCTGAACGTAATGCGCTCGCGCGAGTACAAGCCTTCTTCAATCCATGTCGCCGGGTCAGCGAACCTCGGCCGCCCATGCTTCGGCATCTGCCCCGGCCGGGATGCGCATGGGCGACGACGGGTCTGTCGCCGCGCGCCACACGGCCTCGGCGACGTCTTGCGCGCGGGTGGTGGGCGAAGAGGTATCCTGCAGTCCTGCGATAACTTTGCTGGCGAGATCGGCGTACGCCTCATGGTCGAGACCATGCATCCGGGCGCGGGCGTTCTCGCCGAACCGGGTGTCGGGCGCGCGGCCCGGCAGCACAAGACGCACTTGCACGCCAAACTGCTCCAGTTCCAACGCCATTGACGCCGTGAATGCGTTCACCGCCGCCTTGCTGGCGCTGTACGCGGCAATCAGAGGCAGCGCCTTCAGCGTGACGCTCGACGTGACATTCACGACGACGCCGGCTCTGCGTTGCCTGAACTGAGGCAGCACGGCCTGCGTCACGGCGATCGTGCCAAAGGTGTTGGTCTCGAAGATGTCGCGTACCGTCTCAAGTGCGACCAGTTCCGCCGGCGAGGCCGCGCCGAAGCCCGCGTTGTTGACGAGCACGTCGATCGGGCCGGCTGCTTCGACCGCTTTGCTGATACTTTCCGGATCGGTGACGTCGAGAGCCAGCACGCGCAAACGCTCTGAAGGCGCCAGCAGGTCGGTGCGCGGCGTGCGCATCGTCGCGACGACCCGCCAATCGCGGGCCAGAAAATAGCGGGCGATCTCGAGGCCAAATCCGGACGAACAGCCGGTGATCAGTACGGTTTTCATCGAAACTCCGTGTGAGGTGGTTTGCGTATGCCCTTACGATAGACGACCCTGACCGTACTCGATACCATCTACAATCCGAATTTCATTTGCAGGAGTCCGGCGATGATCGATCCGTTGGCCGAAGTCGTGACGTTGCTGCAGCCGGGCGCGCGCTTTTCCAAGCTGGTTCTGGGTACAGGCTCATGGCGCGTTCGCCACTCCGACAGCGGGCGGGCGTTCTACTACGTGATCCTTGAGGGCGCATGCCGCATGGCGATCGAGGGAAACGAGCCCATCGAGCTTGTCTCGGGTGACTTCGTGCTGATTCCCGCCGCCTACGGCGTGTCGATGTCCAGCCTCGTGCCACCACCGCCCGGCGTTGAAACGCTCGCGCCGCGCGCGCTTGGCAACAATGAATTCGGCATCGGCGATCCGGATGGTCCGATCGATTTGCGCATGATGGTCGGCCACTGCAGCTTCGGTTCACCCGATGCATCGCTGCTGGTCTCTTTGCTACCGCAAATCGTGCATGTCCGCGGCGTCGATCGACTGGCTACCCTCGTGCAACTCGTACGGGACGAATCGCGCGCGCAGCGGCCAGCGCGTGAGGTCGTGCTGTCACGACTGCTGGAAGTGCTGCTTATCGAGGCGCTACGGTCGACGGCGGAAACGACAGCATCACCCGGGCTGGTTCGTGGACTGTCCGATGCCCGCCTTGCGGCCGCGATCCGCGTCATGCACGAACACCCTACACGCGCGTGGACAGTTGCTGACCTCGCGAAAGAGGCCGCCCTCTCGCGCTCGACCTTCTTTGAGCGCTTCAACCGCGCGGTTGGCGTGGCGCCCATGGAATATTTGCTCACCTGGCGCATGGCGCTCGCGAAGAACCTGCTACGTCGTAATGAAGGCCGTGTCGCCGAAGTGGCACAGCGCGTTGGCTACAGCTCCGCCAGCACCTTCAGCGTCGCTTTCACGCGGCACGTCGGGCGGCCACCTTCTCAATACGCGCGCGAGGAGCAGCTGACCACTGACGACACGTGAGCAATCCAAAGCACGCTTTTCCGCTGGCCCTAAGGCCACGGAGATCAGTGGCTTGAGCATTTACCAATGACGGCTGTTTGAGCAAGCAGTCATCTGACTGCCCGAGCGAGGGGGTAACGAGTGACGCTTCCCGGCCGGTCGTTGCCGATCGCTGTGCAATCGATGGCAACGTTGCGCGAATGGCGACGCACCACCCAAAGCCGTCGGTTGAGCCGTCAAAAATCAAACGCCAAGTCGCGAGTGAGGAACTGCCGCTCATTGTCTACCTTTGTTTCCGCAAGCGGGCTCACGTGAAGAAACTCATCCGTCTCTGCGGAATTTTTAGCTATATTTTGATTTGTGAAAAGTCGCCGATTGACCATGTGACGCCGATACAAAGAGATCAACCAGGATGCGCGCCATGAGTCGGATCGCACATAGCTCGTCTTTTAGCGGCTCTGCTTACTTTCAATCGCCAACCGCCCGGGTGTGCCGAGCCGAATCGCGTCCCGCGTCAGGGCCGCGACTTCGTCGGTGAACTACTGATCGGTCAGGCGGCATCAACTCGCGCATCGCAGATAACGAGCTCGCAACAAAGTTATCTTCGCTACACCACATTACCCCGCAGTGCCCCATGCAGACAGTGCGCCGTTTCGCGTTCCTTGCGGTGTGATCGTTTTGTCCCACTTGTCGAGCGCATCGGCCGACCGTTGGGCGGCGCTCGTGACGGACTCGCGCTGGGATGCGGCGAACCGCTGTTCTGCGCTTCGCGCCTGTCTCCGATTCGTTTTTTGTCGATGCGTTTTGATGAACGTCTTGAGCATCGATATTTGCTCACGACGCCTCGAAGGAGAAGTGCAATTTTTCGAAGCATTGATATTTAGCGGGCCTCAATGGCTTCATCAAGCTTTCAGTCGTTCATGTCGTTCCGCACATCTTGGACGATCGCCTTAATGCAACATGGCCTTCAGCGGAGGGTTTCGTCTTTCCGATCGGTGGCTGTCCACAAACTGGTGGATGGCACATGGTTTGCGGTGTGGATGGTTTGGACGCAGTAGCTCTTTACGGTGTCAGAGACTTCATGATCTCCAAGATGCTTCGTAAAAATGTTTTGGACGCGCCGCCGATCCGCATCGGGTGTGCGGGCTGGGGATTGTCGAGCGCGATTGCGGCGCGATTTCCCACGCAAGGAACTCATCTTGAACGGTACGCAACGATCTTTTCAGCGGTTGAAATCAATTCGTCGTTCTATCATTCGCATCAACCAAAAACATACGCTCGGTGGGCTGCGAGCGTGCCCGATGCATTCCGGTTTTCCGTCAAAATTCTACAGAAAGTCTCCCACGAGCTCAGGCTGTCTGGTGCAGACGCCGTCATGGACGAATTTTTGCAGCAGGTCATGCAATTGGGCGATAAATTAGGGTGTCTGTTATTGCAATTGCCTCCCAGTCTGGCATTGGACGAGGTCACTGCGCGACGTTTCTTTCGCCGGCTGCGGAGCCTCACGGACACTCGCGTCGTCTGTGAACCGCGTCACGCGACATGGTTCACTGAAGAGGGTGCCCAGATGATGAAAGATGCAGGCATCGGCTGTGTGCGCTCCGATCCGCGTCCAGTCGCCGCTGCCGAACCGGTTGGCGATTCGTCTACGTTATATATCCGCCTGCATGGGTCGCCCAAAATTTACTACTCAGCCTATGACGACTCGTTCATTGAAGCGGTAGCCGCCCGGATTGTCGAAGCTCGAAACTCATGTTCGGAAGTCTGGTGTATTTTCGACAATACGGCAGCTGGCGAGGCTATTCCCAATGCTCTTATGTTGATGGAGCGACTGAGGGAAAGTGAGTCGACATAAGATGCCTGCACATGGTGCGGTCGGGCATGGCCATAATTTGGCTTGCTGCGTCGCCTTCTAGCCCCATCCCACGCTCCAGCGCTCTTCGGCATCAACCGTGCCTCGCTTCCGGACGGCAAGGCACGCCGCTTGCGTAGTACTCGAAAAGCGGACGATGTTGCGTCGCCGACGCACTTCGCACGACCTCATTTCGAAGAGGCAACATGAAAAACATGACAGGCATAGCAGCCGCGCGCGGTTACCAGATAGCGCAAAAACCGCTCGCAAAGACCGGAGGCAGCGAGTGACCGTCCGCACAACATTCCCGCTCCTCTCTTCCCGCCGAAACCATTCATGACTCTCGACCAGCGTATCAGAAGCATGCGTAGAACCATGCGCGAAATGTTCGGCATCTCCCGCTTACGCGCCGGCCAGGAAGAGATCATTCGCAGCGTGCTCGAACGGCGCGATACGCTCGCCACGATGCCGACCGGGGCCGGCAAATCGCTGTGCTATCAGCTACCCGCGCTGCATCTTGACGGCACGACCCTGGTCGTATCGCCGCTCATCGCGCTCATGAAGGATCAGGCGGACAAACTCGCTGCGTCGGGCATCGATTGCACGGTTGTGAATAGCACGTTGCGACGGCGCGCGGAGCGCGAAGCCCTGGAGCGGATCGCGGGCGGGGAGGGCGGCATCGTATTCGTTACGCCGGAGCGCCTCACGCAGCCGGCTTTTATCGATATCTTGCGATCCCATGCCGATCGCCGCATTGGACTCGTAGTGGTCGATGAAGCGCATTGCGTTTCGCATTGGGGTCACGACTTCCGGCCGGCCTTCTTGGAAATCGCGAGCGCGGTCAAAGCTATTGGCCGGCCGCCGGTACTTGCTCTGACCGCGACGGCCACCGCTGAGGTGCTGGAAGACATCGTGCGCTCGTTGGGCTTGCGCGAGCCGCGAATCGTACGGACCGGTACGCTGCGTCAAAATCTGCGCTACCGGGTCGTGCAGGTCAGCACGGCCGGCGGCAAAGACGGCGGCACTCGCGCGATGGAAGCGAAACGCGAACAACTGCGCGAACTGACCCACTCACTCGCGGGCACCGGCATTATCTACGCCGCGACGGTGGCGGACGTCGAGCGCATTCACGGCTGGCTCGTCGAGGCGGGCGAATCGGTCTCGCGCTATCACGGTCGGCTGGCCACGAACGTGCGCGACGAAGCGCAGGAGCAGTTCATGTCCGGGGCGACGCGCTTAATGGTTGCCACCAACGCATTCGGCATGGGCATCGACAAAGCGGATATCCGCTTCGTGATCCACTATCAAATGCCCGGCAGCCTCGACGCGTATTACCAGGAAACGGGCCGCGCGGGCCGGGACGGCGAACCGGCCGACTGTGTGCTCCTGTTCGATCTCGGCGACCGGCGCATTCAGCAGTTTTTTCTGGCCGGCCGTTATCCGAGCGCCGAACTTGCACAGCGCGTGTACGACGCGCTGGTGGCATGTTGCGAACAGAACGCGAAGGGCGCAACGCTCACGGCACTCAAACAAGTATTGGCCGATGTCGGAAGCGCCAAGCTGGAAGTTGCGCTGAACATGCTGGTGGACGCGCGTATTGCAGGACGTGACCGGCAGCACCGCTATCGGCTGCTCACGCGGCCAGCAGCGGACCACCCCGCCGAAACGCCACGCGAGCTAGTGGCAAAAGCTGCCGAGCGATTCGAGCAAATGAGCGCGCACGATAAGGAAACCTTGCAGAAGATGATCGACTACGCGCAGACCGGCCAATGTCGCTGGCGCGCAATTCTCGATTATTACGGCGATACGCCACACATGGAGCGCTGCGGCGTGTGCGACAACTGCGTGAGTCCGCCGCAAATCGACGTGCGGTTCGACACCGACACCCCGATCTCCGAGACATCGTCGCCGATAAAACCACGTGCATCTGAGCCGCGTGAGCCGCATCGATGGGCGCCCGGCGATCCGGTGCGTGTGCCGCGCTACGGGGTGGGTGAAGTTGCACTGGCGAGCGGCGAGCAGGTCGCGGTGCAGTTTCCGGACGGCCACACTCGCACCTTCATGTCGAACTATGTGCGAGCAGCGCGCCGGAGTCTGTCATAGCGCCACGCGGAGCCAAGCTACGTCACCATTACAAGCTTTTAAACGGAGTATTCGATGAAGCCACTTACCCTGGAACAGTTCAAGGCACAGTTGGCGGCGATGCTCCGTCGCATCCCTTATGGCACGAGTGCCGATTTGACGGACTATGCGATTGCCTTCTGGGATGGCGCCCGAGTGGTCTATGCATTCATTTCGGATAACGACGGAACCGAGCGGATCGACGATGAATTCGAGCTGGGCGAATACGAATGGAACCACTGGCATGAAGACTTTGCGAACTGGATTAGCGAGCCTGTGTTCAGCGTGAGGGCTGATCTCCACAAACGGCCCTTGGCCGCGCCGGCTGATACTGACGTACGCTAGACGACACGGTGGCACGTGCGGACGCACGCCGGGTGAACGGGCAGGAACGGCGCAGGCTGTCCTCCAAAAATCGGCGAAACCGTGCCGTGGCGTGCTAGTGCCGCTAAACGTATAAGCCGATCTCAACCCGGGCAGCTGGAAAGACGGCGTGGTGACCGCGCCGCCCGGCTTCAGGCAAGCGTTTCGCCGGTTCGCAGCGGCCGCCCGAAGCATGCGGGGTAGTCGCTATTGGTCTTGCACGCCCACACGCCCATAATGGCTCATTTCAACCATTCAACAGCCCCAGATGCGCGACCGTATCGATGAGGAGATCACCTTCCGCAAGCTGGAAGTTCTGCTCGCGTTCATGGAGACCGGCAACCTCTCGAAGGCGGCCGAGGCATTGAACGTGAGCACGGTCAGCGTGCACCGGGCGCTGCATTCGCTCGAACAAGGCGTGCGCTGTGCGCTGTTCCGGCATGAGGGCCGCAACCTCAAGTCGACGGAAGCGGCGCAAATGCTCGCCGATGTCGCCCAGGAGGTCCTCGCGCTGATGTCCGATGGCATCCGCGCGACGCGCGATGCAGCAGGCTACTCGTCGGACCGGCTGAGGATCGGCTCTTTGTATTCGCTGACCATCAACACTGTGCCTGGCATCGTCGTCGACCTCAAGGTGCGGCGGCCGGCGCTTCAGGTCGAACTCGCGCTCGGTTCGAATGCCGAGCTGCTCGACAAGCTCAAGCAAGGCACAGTCGATGCGGCGCTGATGGCCGTGCCGGAGACCGAACCCGAAGTCGACGCGCTGCCTCTTTTCGAAGACGACATCTTTTTCGCCGCACCTGCCAACTCGCCGTACGCGAAACTCGAAGCGGTCGATCTGCGTGACTGCCGCGACGAGACATTCGTTTCGCTCGGCGAGGGCTTCGTCACCTATCACGGCTTTGTCGAGGCGTTTCGCGTCGCGGACTTCACACCGAACGTGACCATGAAAGTCGGTGACATCTTCTCGCTGATGAACCTGGTGAGCGGCGGAGTCGGCTATACGCTGTTGCCGGGCCGGGTGCGCGGCGTATTCGGCGACAAGGTGCAATTCATTCCGCTCAGGCCGCAATACCTGATGCGCCAGACCATCGGCGTCAGCTTCCTGCGCGCCCGCGAGCGCGATCCGAATCTGCTCGCGCTGATGGCCGTCTGCCGTCTGCGCACGCGAAGCGTTGGCTGAGATCAAGGCCGTCAGTCGCGCGCCGACTCGCGCTCGATCAGCATGCGAAGGTGCGGCAGCGCGGTGTCGCCACAGCTTGCCGCGATGCCTTCGCCGAATGTCTCGCTGGTCAAGATGGTCAACACGTTGCCGGCCGGCATCAGTCTCTATTTGCCTGTGCTATCACGCGCCCACCAATGCCCGCGTCGCAAAGAACAGCACCGAAGGCCCGAGCAGGCAGCCGATGCCCGTGTGAAACGTCGCGATCAGCGCGCCGTACGGCACGAGCCGCCGGTCGGTCGCGGCGAGGCCGGCGCTCACGCCGCTCACCGTACCGGCAAGGCCGCCGAAGATCATCGCGGAGCGGGGCGTCTTCAATCCCATGAAGCCGGCCGCGATCGGCGTGCCGATCATCACGATGATTGCCTTGATCAGCCCCGTCGCGATGCTGAGCGCAATCACGTCCGAGCTGGCGCCGATCGCGGCGCCCGTCACCGGACCGACGATATAGGTGACCGCGCCCGCACCGATGGTCGTCATGCTGACCGCGTCGGTGTAGCCGAACGCATGAGCGATGCTCGCACCGACGACAAACGGCAACAAGGTGCCGAGCAGCAAAGACACGACACCGATCAGCCCAGCCTTGCGCGCCTCGTTAGCCTGCACCTCGAACGCGGTGGCGACGATGGCGAAATCGCGCAGCATCGCGCCGCCCATCAGGCCGACGCCTGTGAAGAGCGGCAGGTCGGCGAGTCCTTTCTGTCCGCCCGTAAAGACGCCGCCGAGCCAGGCAAGCACAAGGCCGATCACGATCGCGATGGCCGAGCCGTGCACGCGTCCAAACGTCAGTTTGCGCGAAATTAACGACGACACCCACATGATCAGACCCACAAGCGCGAACGAAGTCACGAGGCCGTTCTGAACGAATATTTTTTCGAGCATATGCAACATGATGGACTCCTGCTTCAGATCTCTTCGAGTTGCGGGGCGTTCACGAACGACGTGCTATCGCGGCCGGTGCGGGTAAGGACGCCGATGCAGCACGCGCAGACAGCGGCGGCGGCGAATGCCGACAGCAGCGCCACCGGGCCGCCCTTGATCGCCGCAACGACGTTCTGGTTGGCGGCCATGGCGACCACTACGGGGATATACATCGCGCCCCAGAAGGCCACGCCGGCTTCGCTTTCCTTGGGCAGCAGCCCCTTTTTGTGCAGATAGAGGCGCAGGAAGATCAGCAGCAGCATCGCGATGCCGACGCCGCCCACATTCGTCTTGACACCGATGGCGACCCCGAGCAGATCGCCGAGAAAGAGTCCCGCCAGATGGCAGAACGCAAGCAGTGCGGTTCCGTAAATGATCATGTTGTGTCTCCTGAATAGCGTTATTGGTTTGTGGTGAATGGATGCGAAAAAACAGCACGTGGCGCCATTACGGCTGAATCAATGTGGCGTCATTGCCATTGCTCCCATAATTTTTGACGTACCGTAACCGACGCGGCCCAGTGCGCGCTGCTCAGGACATGACGCGAGTCTAGGAAGCGAGAAATCCCGGTTCAATCAAGTTCGGGATGCGACTGTTATCCCAAGCGTAACGATCTTGAGAGGTCAGTGCGGAAAGCCTGACAGGACGGGCTGGCGCTAGGGACGCCGTTTCCCTGGGGTCTTCCCGGGCTTGCCGGCCCCTATTTGGTGAGCGGGGGAAGCCGGGGTGCGCGGGTCCGGGCTCGGACAGGCCCGCCCCATGAAGGCCGAGGCGGAGCGTGCGACTTTACCGGCTTATCCGGATTCGTATAAAGTGAATCCGTCATCTCCGCCCGAAGTGTCCGCATTGTCGCGCTTGTTCCCCGTTACCCGATAGGCGAGCCGTCAGTATGAAATACAAAGACTACTACCAGACGCTGAATGTCGAGCGCAACGCGTCTCAGGAAGACGTCAAGCGTTCATATAGGAAGCTTGCCCGGAAATACCATCCCGACGTCAGCAAGCTCCCGGACGCAGAAGATCAGTTCAAGGAGTTGGGTGAAGCCTACGACGTGCTCGGAGATCCTGAGAAGCGCGCGGCTTACGACCGCATGGGGAGCGAGTGGCGCAACGGCGAGGATTTTGAACCGCCACCGAACTGGGACGAAGGCTTCGAATTCCGCGGCGCGGGCAACGACGCCGGCGGACAACCCGACTTTCACGATATTTTCGAAAGGATGTTTGGTGGAGCGCATGGCGCGCATACGCGGCAGCGACCTGCCAATGCGCGCGGCGAGGACCATCACGCGAAGGTGCTCATCGATCTGGAAGATAGCTATCGCGGCGCCCAGCGCTCGATTTCGCTGCAGGTGCCGGTGATGGATGCGCAAGGGCATGTTTCGCTGGAAACCCGTACGCTCAATGTCACCATTCCGAAGGGGATTCGCGCGGGCCAGCACTTGCGTCTAAGCGGCCAGGGTGGCGCAGGCACCACGCCTGGGACGGCGGGTGATCTGTACCTGGAAGTCGCCTTTCGCGAACACCCGCGTTTTCAGGTGGACGGTCGCGACGTCTCGCTCGAATTGCCGGTTGCACCGTGGGAAGCGGCTCTCGGCGCACAGATTGCCGTGCCTACGCCAGACGGCTCGGTCGAGATGACGGTGCCCGCGGGTTCCGCCGGCGGCAGACGCTTGCGGCTTAAAGGCAAGGGTGTCCCGGCCAGTCCACCGGGCGATCTCTATGTGATCCTTAATATCGTGCTGCCGCCGGCGGATAGCGATAGTGCTAAAGCGGCTTACGGCGCGATGCAGCAAGCCTTCAACTTCGACCCGCGTGCGCATTTCTATCGGTGATCATCGTGAAAGAGACAAGTATGACGACCTATCTGCAAGGGCACATTGTCGATGAAAGCATCGAGTTCACCCTTGTTGAACTGAGCCAGGTGAGCGGGGCATCGGAGGAGGAATTGACGCTTTGGGTGTCCGAAGGCGTGTTTGAGCCGAAGGGCGAGCGGCCCCAAGAGTGGCGCTTCAGCGGCGCGGCGCTGCAGCGCGTGCGGACCGCACAGAGACTGGCACGCGACTTTGAAATAAATCCCCCTGGCGTGGCCCTGGTGCTCGATCTGCTCGACGAGATAGATTCATTGCGCTCGCGTGCGAAGCGTCTTCGTGGCGGCTAGTGCGTCTGCGGTTTCACCCACGAATTGCAGACGTATTTTTATAAACTGAATCAATTCCCGCTACGAAACGTCGTTCGGCTCCAACCGCAGCGCACCCCAGCCCAGCGGGGCAAACACACGGCCGCCGGCCAGTTCGACCAGTTCCACGAATCTCTCGAGTGACACGCCCGCGGCAATCCGAACCGGCGCGTTGCTGATGAAATTCTGCGTGCGCAGCCATGGCGCTTCGCCTCGATTGATTTCGTTGACACTGCGCGCTTGGCCGTCGTAACCCGCGTCGGGCGGCAGGAGCGGCCCGTCGAATGCAACGGTCAGGATCTGCTGCGCCGCATCGTCGTAAGGCGGGCCGGCGTGTTTTTCATAAGGCACACGCTCCCATCCGTCGCCCCATTGCTGATTGAGCGGCAAACGCGTGAAATAAGCCCACGGTGCACGCACGAAACAGAGCCCGTAAGCGTGGCGGGCACCGTTCAGATCGGTCGTGAGTCCCATGACGTCAGCTCCTTGAGGTGTCGGAGAAGTGAGTGCCTCACCTGTCATTCCCGGCGGCAAAAAGACCGTGTTCCGGCGCGATCTGATCGGTGTCGATACATTGCACGTGCCAGTGGCCGGACATCAGGTCGCGGCCGCGTTCCGCGCACCATTGGGCACGTCCGGTCTCGCCCTCGAACGGCCCTTCAGCGTCGTTCAGATCGAGCCCTTCGAGCACGCAAACCGGCGCCGAGCCGTCCGGGCCGCATACAAGCGTATTGCCGCAATCCACATGCAGCATGCCCCATTCAGGGAGATCAAGACCTTGATGGCCTTCGCGGGACCATTGCCGGGTGTCCTTGTCGAGCCACAGGATTGCAAATGCCATCGGATGGGCACGGTCGAACGTGTCGAGGTGGACGGTGAGGCGCATGGAGAATTCTCCGTAACATGCAGTCGCGTTCAAGTTAATTGGACCGCGAAACTCGTGACTTAAAAGATGGGTCATTGACTCAGGACCCATTGCACCAGCGTGTGCGCATCTTCTGCCGACAACGGGCCGCCGCGATCAGCGGGTAACGGCATCGCCATGTCGCCCCAATGCGCTTTGCCGCCGAGGCGCAGCTTGTGCTCCAGCATGAACTGCGCGTCGGGCACATTGCGGTAGCGCTCGGCGATCTGCTGGAACGACGGCGCGAGGAACGGCGCATCGCGCGTGTGGCAAAACATGCAATGCTGCTGGTCGACTAACGCGGTCGGCTCCGGCTCCGCGTGCGCGGTGGAGGCAGCCAGCACAAAGACGGCACATGCCGCCAGGCAGCTTCGGGATAGGATGTTCAAGGCACGCGCTCCTTTGCAACGGGCATGAGTTCAGTGTAGGAGCGCTGGCTTGCGTGCCGTTGACCTCGGTCAACCAGAACGCAAGCCCTGAATTTGACGTATCGCGCTTAGCTCCTATGCTGATGACAGATGGGCGCCGCAAGCAACGGGCTGCCCCGAGAACGCGGTGCACGACGCGTGGGCGTGCAGAAACGCCGTCCCAGGCTCCCAGCCTCTCGTCCTGCGCAACGAACCAGGTGGCGGTCATGAGGATTTATTTTCCCGAGGAACGTCCGGAGTATTGCGCGCGCGATCTCGTCGTCGCGTTTCCGGCCGAGGTGGATGGAGCGCGCGTGCAGTGCGCGATTACCGCGGAGGCGCTAGAGGATCATTTCGGCGCCGTCTCGCTGCGCGAAGACGATCTGGTCGCCGCATTCAACTCCAACCGGCATCCGATCGAACACGCAGCGAGGCGACTGCTTAACGAGATCGGTGCCAAACCGGTTTTGATGCACAGCGGCTACTTCCGCTTTTGCGAGTGAATCCCGTGGGACGGCGAAGCGCACGCCTCTTTCGATGCGTCACGCCGGCACGAAGCCGGTTATTCGCCGCTCAGGCAAGTTCGAGGAGAATCCTATGCGTGCGATGCTATTCGACGGCAGCACGACGTTTTTGCGCGAGCAGGAGTTGCCGGATCCCGTGCCCGGCGCCGGCCAGATTCTGATCGATATTCACGCGTGCGGCGTGTGCCGCACCGATCTTCATCTGGTTGACCATGAGCTCGAGCATCCCAAACAACCTGTCATTCCAGGTCACGAAATCGTCGGCACGGTCGCCGGGCTCGGCGTGGGCGTGACGGGGTTCGTCCTCGGAGACCGGGTGGGCGTGCCCTGGGTTGGCCACACGTGCGGGCATTGCCGCTACTGCCTGTCGGCGCGGGAAAATCTTTGCGACGATCCCGGTTTTACCGGCTACACGATAGACGGCGGTTTCGCGGAGCGCACCGTTGCCGACAGCCGCTACTGCTTTCACCTGCCGGAGCAGTACAGCGACATCGAGGCGGCGCCGCTGCTGTGCGCCGGCCTGATCGGCTATCGCACGTTGAGCATGGCGGGCGACGCGCAGCGCATCGGCATTTACGGTTTCGGCGCTGCGGCGCATATCGTCGCGCAGGTCGCACGTCATCAACAGCGTACTGTGTACGCGTTCACGCGCCCAGGCGATCACGCGGCCCAGCAACTCGCGCTGCGTCTCGGCGCGGCGTGGGCGGGCAGCAGCGCAGACGCACCGCCGGAGGAGCTCGATGCGGCTTTGCTTTTCGCGCCGGTCGGTGCACTCATTCCGTTAGCATTGCGGGCGGTCGCGAAAGGTGGCGTAGTGGTCTGCGGCGGCATTCACATGAGCGACATCCCGTCCTTTCCGTACGCGTTTCTGTGGGGCGAGCGGCGCGTGGTGTCGGTTGCGAATCTGACCCGCGATGATGGGCTCGCCTTCATGCGCATTGCTGGCGAGACGCACCTCGAGATCAAAACGACGACTTATCCGCTGACGGAGGCCAATCAGGCCTTGAGCGATCTGCGCGATGGCAGGCTCACGGGCGCGGCAGTGCTCGCCGTCCGTTAGCGTGGCCGGGTCCGTTGAACCGCGTCGCTTTACGATCGCGGTGTTTGCGGCCGACGGCCCGGTCGCGAGCGGCGTCCCGATTCAAACCCGCACAAGGCGTTCGTGATCGAGAATCCTGATGTCCTTGCCGTGTGTATCGAGCAGTCCGTCGCGCTGAAATTTAGAGAGCATCCGGCTGACCGTTTCGAGCTTGATTCCCAGATAACTGCCGATTTCCTCGCGCGTCATGCGCAGATGAAATTCCGCCGGCGAATATCCGCGCATTCTCAGGCGGTCCGATAAATTCAGCAGGAATGTCGCCACCCGCTGCTCGGCGGACATCGTGCCGAGCAGCATCATCTGCGATGACTCGCGCACGATCTCACCGCCCATCATGCGGTGCACGTGTTGCTGGACGGCTTTGACTTCGCGGCACATGGCTTCGAGAAGATGGAAGGGAATGATGCAAACCTTGCTGTCTTCGAGTGCGACAGCATCGCAACTATGGTAGCCGGAGCAGACGCCGTCCAGGCCCAGCGAGTCGCCGGCGAGATGAAAGCCGGTCACCTGTTCGCGGCCGTCGCGATGCATGACGACGGTCTTGAACGAGCCCGCGCGTACGGCGTAGATGCTCTGGAACGAGTCGTTCGCGCGATAGATCGTTTCGCCCTGTTTGATGGTTCGCGACGGGCAGATAAGCGATTCGATCCTTTGCAATTCTTCGACTGTCAGGCCGTGCGGCATGCAGATAGAGCGCATCGAGCAGGCCGTGCAGCTCGCTGCGCCCTTGCGCGACGCGCCTGCGCTTGCCGATACTCGTCCGGCGAGCGGCGATCCTTTTGGACGGGCAAGCGCGGGCGCGATGGCGGGAGATGCGGCGACGTCAGACATGGTGTGCTCCTGTTCAAAGACGGCGTGCGTGCGATGTTCGCCAGCAATCCGTTGGATCGTGCTTAGCGCAAGATCGAATTCGCCGGTCTTGTCGAAAAAGTAGTGGGCGCCGCCTTTCAGGCATGCCCGCCGAAACCAGGCGCCGGAATGATTCGTCAGCACCATGACAACCACATGCGGCATTCTTTGTGCAAGCAACCCCAGCAACTCCATGCCGGTGCCGCCGCTCAGACGCAACTCCGTCACGACCAGATCGGCCATACCCGTGTCGATGCCCACGAATGCCGCAGCGGGCTCCTCGGCTTCGCCGACGATCTCAACGCCGTCAAGCGCGCCGAGCAGCGCGGCCAGACGGCGCCGCACCAACACGGCATCGTCGGCGAGAAAAACACGCAGCGCGCGGAGGTCAGGGCTTGAGTTCATGACTCGAAGTATCGGCCGCGTTATCTCAAAATAAAATCGGCGCCGAATGAGCTTCGAGTAGGCAAGCAGGAAGGTGTGTAGGGAATTTCCTACACGATGATCAGGCGCATGAGGCCGATACTGCGTGCTGCGAGTGTATAGCGCTACAGACCAGAGGGGCGCGCGATTTTCCGGGGCGCACACGGTGCGGCGGCATCCGCCAGCGGAAGGCTGCGACGGCGCTCAGATGCCGTCGTCTTCGTCGCTGACCAGTTTATGGCGCATCGCATAGCGCACCAGCGCCGCTTCGTGCGGCATCTGCATTTTTTCGAGGATGCGCGTCTTATACGTGCTGACCGTCTTGCTGCTGACACACAGTTCGGCCGCGATCTCGGTGATCGTTTGACCGGCTGCAATACGCTTCAGGACGTCGAATTCCCGATCCGATAGCCGCTGATGCGGCAGCAGATCGGTCGGTTCGTTCAGGCTTTGCGCGAACCGCTCGGCCATCGTAAGGCTCACGTACACCCCGCCGGCGGCGACCTTGGTCACGGCCGCCACCAGTTCGGCGCTCGCGCTTTCCTTCGTCAGGTAGCCGGACGCGCCGGCTTTGAACGCGCGCACCGCGTATTGCTGCTCGGCGTGCATGGTCAGCACCAGAATGCGCAGCGCCGGCTTCTCTTCCCTGATCTGCTTGATCAACTCGACGCCGTTGCGGCCGGGCATGGACAGATCGAGCACCAGCACGTCGGCTGCCCGCTCGCGGATCAGCGCGACGGTGCTGACGCTATCGTTCGCTTCGCCGGTGACTTCGAAGCCGCTTGCGCCCTGCAGGATATGGCGCAGACCGTCGCGCACCAGCGCGTGGTCGTCGGCAATCAGGACGCGCGTCATGTTTGTATCTCCTGCATTTGTACGGTCTCCGCCGGAATGGTGACAGTCAGCACAAAGCCTTTGCCGTGCGCGGTATGAATATCGACCGCTCCGCCGAGCATGTGCGCGCGTTCGCGAACGCCGAGCAGGCCGAAGGACTTGGCCGCCGGCTCGGCCGTGCGGTGCGCGCCCTGGCCATTGTCGGCGATGCTAAGCTCGAAGGCCTGCTCCTTCGCCTGCAGGCTGAGTGTCACCAGCGTGGCGTCCGCATGGCGCGCAACGTTTGTCAGCGCCTCCTGCACGATCCGGAACAGCGCGGTGGCGCCTGCCGGGCTGAAGCGAGCGTCGCCGGTCTCGATTTGACGCTCCACGTCGATGCCGTAGCGGTTGGTGAAGTCGTTGGCGAGCCATTCGATCGCTGGAATGAGCCCGAGGTCGTCGAGCATGACCGGCCGCAGATCCGCCGCGATGCGGCGAACCGAGGCGACAGTTGTATCGATTAAGCGGCGCATGCCGTGCAACTGGTCGCGCACCGCCGCGCCAGCCGAGGCATCCAGCGCCTGCTCGACCGACGAGATATCCATTTTCAGCGCGGTAAGTTGCTGGCCAAGATCGTCGTGCAGTTCACGGGCGATGCGCGTTTTCTCGTCTTCGCGGATATTCTGCAGATTGGCCGACAGTTCGCGCAGTTCCTCGCGCGCCTGACGTTGCGCGCACTCCGCTTTGACGCGTTCCGTGATGTCGCGCAGCATCACCGTGTAAAGCCGCGTGTCGCCGTCGCGAATCTGCGAGATCGAGGCCTCGAGCGGGAATTCCTCGCCGTTGGCGCGTAAGCCCGCCAGCACGCGTTGATTGCCCATCTGCCGGTCCGACACGCCGGTCACGCCGAATTGAGCGACATGCTGCGCATGCGCCGCCCTAAACCGCTCCGGAATGAAGCGAGCAAGCGGGGCGCCGATCGCGTCCATGGCGGAGCAGCCGAAAATCCGTTCCGCCATGGGATTGAAGATGACCACTCGCTGCTGTTCGTCGATGGTGATAATCGCTTCCATCGACGAACGAATGATCGCCATCATGCGAGCCTCGTTCAAGGCGGACTGACTAATGCCTGCGTTCGTTTCGCCGTTTGCATGAGCGTCGTTGCGATGCGTGCGCACGAGCACATACGCGCTCGTAGCGAGGAGCAAAGCGGCGGCGGCGCAGATGAACAGCACGGGATCGAACCAGTGCCGTGCGGCCAGCATGACGCCCAGTGTCACGACGAACACTGTCGCCGCTGCGAGAGCCGGCGGCGCCGCAAACGAGCCGCACAGCCCGCGCAAAGCGGCAGTGCGGGAAGGTGGCGGGTTACCACTGACGGGCATGTGCGCCTCTTTGGAAAGGCTGCGAAAGGATGGGGCGCGTTTCCCGCCGATGCCCGCACGGCCGCGCGTGAGGCGGACACTTTTGTTCGGCGGCATCTGCACCTGGCGAGCAACTGATTTGCGTTCATTTTCCGCGAAATGTCCGCTACATGCCAGTGCCGCCAGGCAGCGTACCCGTCGCGTCCCTGTGGACGCCCACGTACCGGGCCGACTCCGGCGGCGCTCAGTGCGACATCAGCACGGGCACCGTCATCGAGCGGAGAATCGTGCGCGTGGCGCCGCCCATCACCAGCTCGCGCCAGCGGGCGTGGCCGTAGGCGCCCATCACCAGCAGATCGGCGCCGCTGTCGGCCACCTGTGACAGCAGCAACTCGCCGACCGAGCCGCCCGGTCCGGTTTCGATGTCGACGATTTCCACCTGCACGCCATGCCGTGCCAGCACGGTGGCAATGTCCGCGCCGGGGATTCGGGCGGGCTCGAATTCGTGCATCCCGTTGACAGTAAGAATCGTCGTGCTGCTCGCCGTGCGCATAAACGGCAGCGCGTCGTGCACGGCGCGCGTGGCTTCGCGGCTGCCGTCCCACGCGACCAGGACCCGCCCGCCCGTCGACCTTGCATTGCTTGCGTAAGGCACAAGCAACACCGGGCGGCCGCACGACAGAATGAGGTTTTCCGGAAAGAAGTCGCCGACATACGATTCCGGATCCTCCGGATCCTCCGGATTGTCCTGGCCTGCCACGATAAGGTCGGCGCAGCGGCCCGCACGCGGCACAGCGAGACTGGCGGGCTCGTCGATGGCCACCCATTCGCCCGGCACGTCGGCGCGCCGCAGTTCGGCGTGAAACAGCCGTTCGAGCGCCGCGCGCCGCTCCGTGCGCGTCTCTTCATGCTGCCGGTAATACTCCGCAGTCCCGGCCATGACATAGAGCGAGCGAGGGTCCGGGCTGAAGACGGCGAAGGCGCCGGTCAGATGTGCGCCGAACTGTTTGGCCAGACGCAGCCCGATTTCGAGCCGCGGATGGGCGTTCGGGCTGGTGTCGAGGTGGACAACGATCGTTTTGTAGCTCATGGCAGTCGCTCCTGGAAGGGACGGTGAAGCGCGGATAAGTGAGCTTGAGTCTAGGAACGATGGCCGCGGCCCCGTTGATGCAGATCAACGGCGGCTGCGTCGCCGCACGGCTTTTCGTTAGCAGGCTGAAACGCCATCTCGCGCATCACGCAGCGCGGGAGCGGACCTGCTGATCCGCGTGCCGCGTCTAGGCCGGCAGCAGCATCATTACGGCGGCCGAGCCCATGACCACCGTCGCGATCGAGCCGAGCACGATGAGCGGCCGGCTCGCGGTGAAGTCCCCCATCACCGCGCGCTTCGAAACGAGCAGCAGGATCACCGCCATCAGCGGCACGGCGACCACGCCGTTGATGACCGCGCTCCAGAACAGCGCCTTCATCGGACTGATCGACGAATACTGGATGGCCAGCGCAGCCAGCACGCTCACGGCGATGATGCCGTAGAAGCCGCGCGCATCGCGCAGCTTGCGCTCGAGTCCCTCCGGCCAGCCCATGGCTTCCGCCAACGCATAGGCGCCGGAGCCGGCCAGCACCGGCACCCCGATGAATCCCACGCCGAGTATGCCGAGTGCGAACAGCAGATAGGCGAAGTCGCCGGCGAGCGGACGCAGCGCGCTCGCCGCCTGAGCGGCCGTGGTGATGTCGGTCACACCGGCCGCGTGCAGCGTCACGGCGGTCGCCAGCATGATGAAGTAGGCGGTCAAATCCGAGTAGAGCATACCGCTCCACGTGTCCCAGCGGATGCGCTGCAGTTCCGCGCGCGCGAAGCGGGCGTCGCTGACGAGCGGCGCGCTGTCCGTACGCGCGTGCAGGTCCTCGACTTCTTCCGAGGCCTGCCAGAAGAACAGATAGGGGCTGATGGTCGTGCCGAACACGGCGACTACCATCGCCGCCGCATTCGCATTCAGGGCGAAATGCGGCCAGAGCGTGCGCAGCGCCACGTCGCTCCACGGCACGTGAACGACGAACAGCACGGCAGCGTAGGCGAGTAGCGATACGGTCAGCCATTTCAGAAAAAACACGTAACGATGGTAAGGCACGAAGATCTGCAGAAGCAGCGTGGCGAACACGAAGCACACGGTCATGACGTGACGGTCGATGCCGATGACCAGTTGCGCGACTTCACCCATGGCCGCTACGTCGGCGGCAATGTTCAGCGTATTGGCCACCAGCAGTAGCAACACCACGGCATAGAGCACGGCGGGCGGAAACACATCTTTGATGTTCGCGGCCAGACCCTTGCCGGTCACGCGGCCGAGGTTCGCGCACATGGACTGGACGGCCGCCATCAATGGGAACGCGAGCGGCATGGTCCACAGCATGTTCAGGCCGAACTGCGCGCCGGCCTGCGAATAGGTGGCGATGCCACTCGGATCGTCGTCGGCGACGCCCGTGATGAGGCCAGGTCCGAGCCGCGCAAGCGGATGTTCCTTGAGGCGCGCTAGAAGCGAGCCGCGGGGTTTCAGCGGTGTTCCGTCGAGATCCACGGCGTTTCTCTCAGCGTACGTGCGGTAGGGTCTGTCAGCGCGTCGGCACGAGGCGCCAAAAAACAGCGGCGCTTAGTGGCTGTGCAGCGCCGAAGCGGCGCCATACACGACGCGAGGATCATGCTGGCCTTTGTACAAGGCCGGCACCGGACGATTCAACCCAAGCAGCGTGTACACCGCGGTCTGTGCGGAGCGCACCGAATATTCGATAGTGAACACGACGTCGTTCGGCAGCTCGCAAAACTGCCCGACGAACGCGAGATTCGCCCAGCCCTCGGGTACCACTTTGGGCCGGTCGCCGCGTTTGCGCCGCAGGAACTGGCTGGTGATGAACGGCATGAGGCACGGAATGCAGATCGCGTCGTCGAGAATGCGCGACGCCTCCGCATGAATGTGCAGATGACCGAGCAGCTCGATCATGATTTCGCGCCCCGTGCATTCGATCATCGGCTTGCCGACGAAATTGCCGGGCCTGTCGACGAAGAGCCCGTAGCCCCAGAACACCTCGACGTCCTGCGGCTGACCTATGAAATGCGGCTGGTGCGGCAGGACGATGGAGGCGAGCCAATTCGATTGAGCAAACGTGATCAGGCCGCCTTCGCCCGGCACGTTGCCGGTCAGATCGCGGATCAGGCGGAACAGTGTCGGATCGTGCAACGTTGCGGTAAAGGAAAGCCATTTCGATTCGTCGACGTGATCCGCGAACACGGATGGGTGGCCAAATTCGGCGCGTCCTGCCGCGATCGTTTTCCAGAGCGCCCACGCGCCGCTACTGTCTTGATGATCGGGCACGGCAACGCGGTTCGTGCCGCCGAGGCTCGATCCCGCCGTCATCGAACCGAGCGTGACGATCACCTTGTCGGCTTCACCCACCGGAACTTCAATGCGACGGTTGTCCTGTTCGCAGACTATAGCCGCGACCCGGTTCAGTGCGCCGCTTTCGTCGTATCGCAGATCGATGACCCGGGTGTTGGCGCGAAATCGCACGCCGCGTTCGTCGAGCCATTTTCGCAGCGGCCGCACCATCGAATCGTACTGGTTGTATACCGTGCGCATGATGCCGTGCAACTGGTTGAAGCCCGGCGTCATATGCGTGAAACGCAGCAGGTAGCGCCGGAATTCGACGGCGCTATGCCATGGCTGGAAGGCGAACGTCGTGCACCACATGATCCAGAAATTGGTTTCGAAGAAGTCGGGCTTGAAGTGATCGGAGATCCGGCTGTCGCCCAATAGCGCTTCGGGTTCGAGAGAAAGACGGCCAAGCGTGAGCAGGTGCGTCTCCGCAAGGCCATAAGGAGGCGCGTTTTCGCGCTGACCGTTGCGCACGAGGCGCGCTTTCGATGATGTGCGAATCGTCTCGTTCCAGTCGAAGATTTCCTTGGTGACGCTGCTGCGGCCGTCGAGCGTGGGAATCGAATCGAACAGATCGTAGGTGCACAGATACTTGCTCTCGAGCATGCGGCCGCCGCGCACGACGTACCCTTCCTGCGGCGAGCCGGCGCCGTCGAGGCTGCCGCCCGGTTTGTCGAGTGCTTCGAAGATCGTGATCAGACAGCCGGGCACATCGGCGTCGCGAATCAGGAAGGCCGCGGCGGCCAACGACGCAATACCGCCTCCCACGAGATAGAAATGCCCGGGTGCGATGGCTTCTTCCTGGGCCCGATCCGCGACCGGATGCCTGGCGGGATATGCGGAATTATTCATGGTGGGGTCCCCTGATGGCCGTGGAGGTGTTCCCTAGACCATACTCGCGCGGCAGAGACACCCGTTGAGTTGGATCAACGGAGCGCGACAGGAACCGCCGGCGCAGCGTAAGTAATGCGCGCGTCAGGTGAGAGAGAAGACTCGCTTTACACGACCTATACGACCCACCAGGCGAGCGCTGCCGTGATCAGTACGACCGCCCACGACGGCACTCGCCACCAGCCAAGCAGCACCAGCGCCACGACGACTAGCGCAAAATCGCGTCCGGCATGCACTGCGCTGGTCCACACGGGGTCGTACAGCGCGGCGAGCAGGATGCCGACCACGGCCGCGTTGATGCCGGCCATGGCGCGGCGCATCGGTGCGAACGCGCGCAATTCGCCCCACAGGGGCAGCGCCGCGCCGACCAGCAGGAACGAAGGCAGGAAGATCGCCACGGTGGCGATCAGTGCGCCCGCCATACCCGCCGGATGTCCGCTGCTCGCGGCGCCGAGAAACGCGGCGAACGTAAAAAGCGGACCCGGGACCGCCTGGGCCGCGCCGTAGCCGGCCATGAAGGTGTTCGCGGGAACCCAGCCACGCGGCACGACAACCGCTTCCAGCAGCGGCAACACGACGTGTCCACCGCCGAATACCAGCGAACCGACCCGGTAGAACGCCGAGAACAGATCGAGCGGATAGCTGCGTAGATAGGCCGCGATGGCGGGCAGCCCGAACAGCAGCAGTGCGAAGGCCGCGAGACAAACGAGCGCGCCGGTTTTAGACCCGGGCATGCCGAGCGGCGCACGCGGCACCTCGGTCGACGACCTCAGAAACGCGGCGCCGGCAATCCCCGCGGCGATGATCGACGCAAGCTGCCCGTAGGCTCCGCCGAGCAGGATCACGGTCATGGCCGAGGCCGCGGCGATCGTCGCGCGTGCACGGTCCGGGCACAGCATGCGTCCCATTGACCAGACCGCCTGGACGACCACCGCGACCGCGGCGATCTTCAACCCCCGCAGCAGATGAAGCGAAGCTGTATCCGACAGCTGCGCGAAGCCGGACGCAAAGGCCACGAGCAGGAGCACCGACGGCAGGGTAAAGCCGAGCCAAGCCGCTACCGCACCGGCAATACCGCCGCGCAGGCGTCCGATGGCGATGCCGACCTGGCTGCTGCCGGGCCCCGGCAGAAACTGGCACAGCGCCACCAGGTCGCTGAACGTATGTTCATCGAGCCAGCGGCGGCGCGTGACGAATTCGTCGCGAAAGTAGCCGAGATGAGCCGCCGGACCGCCGAACGAAGTCAGCCCGAGCCGCAAAAAGATACAGAAGAGGGCCCACGGCGAACTGCGTGCCGGTGCGGTGGGTGAGGTCTCTAAATCGGCGCTGTGCATTGGAAGGGCGTGCTGGCGATGTCGGGTTGGGCTTCGAAAAATAGCACGAGCCGACCCTTGCGGGGGGCCTCATCTGCAACAGGGCCGATCGTGCGTTGTACCGGCGGCGGTCAGCGTGGGTGGCGTCGACTCTGGCTGAGCGCCGTCGATGCATATCAAGTGGGACGCGGAGCGTTGCACTCGGGCATGGTAGGAGTCTGGCGAGCGACACGAAGCGCGGCAGCCTTGATGGAAATCAATCGCAACCGCGCCGCAAGGACGATGATGATTTCTTCTTTCGTCGTTCGCCGGTGGTCGTGGCTCACAGCGCGCGATTCATTTCGACAACGTACCGAACAAGGAGCGACCCATGACGATCTCGGGTAACGTGAGTGACGGCGACTGGTCGGTCGCCGCAACGACGCATTGCACGGCAGGCGGCTTCGACTGCACGATCCAGCTCAGTCATCGCACGCCGGAGGGAATGTTCGAACACCGGTTCACGCACAGCAGTATTTTTCCGACGGAGCGCGAAGCCGTCCTGGCGGGTTTGCGCGAGGGGATGGACTGGGTTCGGCTCGAGATGTCGCATACCGTGTCGGTTCAGCCGCGCGACTGTCCTGCTGAGCCGGAGTGAGGTCTGCCAAGCACCTTTGGTCCATCGCTTCATGTGTGCGCCTTTTCGCGTTCGAGCGCACAAAAATCCATGCTCACGGCGTCCTTTTAATTCCCCGCTCAGCCGCATCTTCAAGATGTAAGCCGCTCGAAACGACAGATGGCATGCCGGCTTTCGACAACGAATGGCCGGCGTCGAGTTGATCTGAGCCACGTTCGGGCCGACAGGCGCATGCAACGCCCTTCGAGATGATCCATATCAAACGACAGGACGTCGTACCGGCCTAATCTCAAATCACAACGGGGGGCTCGGCGGTTCCAGATACCGACGGCCGAAACGGGCGTCCCGCGAATTCAATTATCCTAACTGTTCAGGAGGCTTACCATGCGCGCATCCGATGTCATGACCAGCAACGTTATATCCGTGACACCTGAAATGACCGTGCGAGAGGTCGCCAGAATTTTTGTCGACAACGGCATTAGCGGCGCGCCGGTTCTGGATCGCGACGGCCACGTCGCCGGCATGATCAGCGAAGGCGATCTGTTCCGCCGTGCCGAAATCGGCACCGACGAGCGCACGCGAACCTCGTGGCTCGATTTCTGGTCCGCGAGCGAGGAGGCACGGGATTACATCAAAACCCACGCGCTGAAAGTTCGCGATGTAATGACCACCGACGTGGTGACCGTTCAGCCCGAAACGCAACTCGGTGAAGTGGCCGGCATCCTCGAAACCCGGCGCATTAAACGTGTGCCCGTGACGGACGCGGGGCGGCTCGTGGGCATCGTAAGCCGGGCCAATCTCGTCCAGGCGCTGGCGAGCGTACCGGATGAGCCGGCATCGGATGTGACGCTATCCGACGGCGAAATCCGCGCAATGTTGATGGGCGAACTCGCGGGTCGCAAATGGAGCTTCGCCGGACGCAATATCGTCGTCACGGATGGAGTCGTGCATCTGTGGGGCATCTTCCATTCGTTGGAAGCGGTCGAGGCGGTCCGCGTGGCGGCGCAAACCATACCCGGTGTCAAGCGCGTGGAGGATCACACCGAGCCTTATCCGGTCATGCCGGGCATCTAGCGGGCTCCGGCGGACTCTAGCGGGCCGCGGCCTAAAAAAAGCCGCCGTTAAATTCGCGGTGCGGCTCTGCTCGCATCAGGTTTCCTTAAGGTGAGGTCGTTAGTATCGGTTCGTTTGGGCGGTGTATTTTCCGGCTGTCAATTTGAGAGTTTCTGGCCGCGCGCGTCGTCAATCCAATCAATTTCTGGGCGAATCGAGGAGCACGGATGGGTAAGGTTTATGAAACGCGGCTTCCCGCATATGACGCAGTAGCGCGGACGCTGCACTGGCTGACGGCCGTCCTGATCGCGATGCAGTTTGTGATCGGCTGGACGATGCCCGATGTCCACAAGGACACGCAACCCGTCGGCCTGATAGCCTGGCATCTCGGCGTCGGCTCGGCACTCATCGCCGTTATGCTGGTCAGGGTTCTATGGCGATTGACCCACTGGCCGAGCCCGGAAGATTTGCCGCCGTTGCTCAACACAGTCTCGCGCATAACGCATTTTCTGCTCTATGCAGCCTTGCTGGCCGTGCCCCTGCTTGGCTGGATCAACGCGTCTTCGCGCGGCTGGACGGTCCGCCTGCTGGGCGTCGTGCCATACCCGGCGTTGAGCGAGCCGGGCTCGGCCTTCGGCCATGAGATGGGTGATGTGCACGGCGTCCTCGCATGGGTGCTCTTCACGCTTATCGGTCTGCATGTGGTCGCGGCATTGTTCCATCGCTTCGTTCTGAAAGACCACGTGCTGCAACGAATGCTGCCCCAAGCAGGGCCGTCGCGCCTTCCGGCGCGAAACGAATGAGAACAGGTTTGCGCGACCCTATCGAGGGCTACGGCGAGGATGTTGCCAGCGTGGCCGCGGCGCTCCTGCGGCGCACACCGGCTCCAATCCGCAGCCGCCGTGCAGTGCAGACCAGCCACTCGACGCATCGCGCGCCGTCTGCATGAGCCTTTACAACGCTGCGTCCACTCCGATCGCCTGAACCGGCTCGCGCTGATAGCCCGTAGTCGCGAGCAGCAGGCGGCGCGTGTACTCATGCTCGACCTGTTGCGCGCGAATGGACGCGATATCGCACTGCTCGACGATCTCGCCATTACGCATGACCGCGACGCGCGAGCAGAGAAAGCCGACCACCGCCAGATTGTGGCTCACGAGGATCATCGTCAGGTTGCGTTCACGATGAAGCCGCCGCAGCAGGTTGAGAATCTCGGCCTGCACGGACACATCGAGCGCGGACGTCGGCTCATCGAGCAGCAGCACGCGCGGTTCGACAATCAGCGCCCGTGCGATCGAGACGCGCTGCCGCTGGCCCCCCGACAACTGATGCGGATAGCGAAAGCGATACGCCGGACCCAACCCGACTTCGTTCAGCGCGTCGACAATGCGTTTGTCCTGCCGGTCGATGCCGTTGATGCTCAGCGGTTCGCGCAAGGTCTGATCCACTGTGAAACGCGGATGCAGTGCGCCGTACGGATCCTGAAAGACCATCTGCACGTCGCGCCGAAACGAGCGGTTGATCTTTTCTCCAGGCACGTGCGAGCCGATCGTCATAGTGCCGCCAGCGATGGGCGCGAGGCCGGTCAGCGCGCGCAGGATCGTCGACTTGCCGGATCCGGATTCGCCGACCAGCCCGAAAACTTCTCCTTCGCCGACGTGAAAGCTCGCCTCGCGCACGGCCTCGAAGTAACCGGTCTTTGTCTTGAAGCGGACCGTCAGGGCGTCGACGTCGATCATACCGATGCTCCAGTCGATTGCGTGAGCCACGCTGCGTCCCGCTTCAGCACGGGCAGTTCATCGGGTGGATTGACGAGCGGGGGATTTGCCGCGAGCAGGCCGCGCGTATAAGGATGCTCGGCGTGGATGAGATCGCGAGCCGCACAGGTTTCCACCACGCGCCCCGCGTACATCACAACGACGCGGTCGCAGAACGACATGACGAGCGGCAGGTCGTGGCTGATGAAAATGAGGCCCGTGTCGTGCTTTTCGATCATTTCGTCGAGAATCGCGAGCACCTGCATCGAGACGAGCACGTCGAGCGCGCTGGTCGGCTCGTCGGCGACGAGAAGCCGCGGGCCGGACGACACCATCATGGCGATCATCACGCGTTGTCCCATGCCGCCCGACAACTCGTGCGGGTACGCATCGGCGACACGCTCCGGATTGCGGATGTGCACCGCTGCCAGCGCCGCGACGATCTTCTCGCGCATCTCGCGGCGGCCCAGCTTCGGGCCGTGCAGGTCGAACGCTTCGCGCATCTGCTGCGCGACGGTCATCACCGGGTTCAGCGAGTATTTCGGATCCTGCAGGATCATGCCCATCTGCCGGCCGCATAGTTGCCGGCGCTTGCATGCCGACATCGCCAGCAGATCCTGGCCATGGAACTTCATCGCCTTCGCATGGCATTGCGCGGCAGGCGGCAGCAGGCCGAGCAGCGCGCGCCCGGACAGCGATTTGCCCGAACCGGATTCGCCGACAATGCCAAGCCGCTCGCCGCGATGGAGCGTCAGCGACAGGCCGCGCACGGCTTCCGTCAATTCGCCGTCGTGGCCGCGAAAACCGATTCGCAGGTCGTCGATTTCGCACAGGGGTTCGGTGATATCGGCTGGCATGTCAGCTTCCATGGCGAGGATCGAAGACGTCGCGCAGACCGTCGCCGAGCAGGTTGAAGGCGAGGCTCACCAGCAGAATGGCAAAGCCCGGAATGGTGGCCACCCACCACGAATCGAGCAGCACGTTGCGGCCCGACGCGACCATGTAACCCCATTCGGGGCTCGGCGGTTGTGCGCCGAGGCCGAGGAACCCTAAACCCGCGACGGTAAGAATGATGCCGGCCATATCGAGCGTCGCGCGCACGATCACCGACGACGAGCACAGCGGCACGATATAGCGCAACAGGATGCGCAGCCGCGACGCGCCCTGCAACCGCGCGACGTGAATGAAATCGGCTTGCACGAGCCGCAAAGTCTCCGCTCGCGCGAGACGTGCATAGGCCGGCCACGCCGTAATCGAAATCGCGATCACGGCGTTCATGACACCCGGTCCCAGCGCGGCCGCGAATGCGAGCGCGAGCACGATCTTCGGAAACGCAAGGGCCACGTCGGTGATCCGCATCAGCGCGTTGTCGACCCAGCCGCCAAAGAAGCCGGCCGTGGTGCCGATCAGGAGGCCGACTGGAACCACGATCACCACGACGAGAATCGCGATCGAAAGCGTGAGCCGCGAGCCGTAGATGAGCCGCGAGAGGATATCGCGGCCAAGCTGGTCGGTGCCGAACCAGTGCGACGGCGAACCCGGCGGCAGAAGGCGGTCGGAGAGGACTTGCTGCAACGGATCGTGCGGCGCGATCAGCGGTCCGATTGCCGCGACGATGATCAGCAAGGCGAGAATCACAAAGCCGAACACGGACAGAGGATTGCCCGCGAAGCGTCGCCAGCGCCGATAAGCGAGCCCGAGCGCGGCCTGTTTGCGTGACGCGGGCGTGTCGCTCAGCAGCCAGTCTTTCCATCGTCGGGGCGTGGCATTCATTGGCCAGTCCTGCGTTTGCGTTGATCGATCCCATGGGGGAAGCACGGAAGAAACCTCCGGAGCATCAGCGGGCGCGCGGATCGAACACGCGATAGAGCGCGTCGGTCAGCAGATTGAGTGCGATGAACGTGACGCCGATCACGAGCGTGCTGCCAAGCACGGCGTTCATATCGGCATTCAGCAGCGCGCCCGTCAGGTACGAGCCGATACCGGGCCAGGCGAAGACGATTTCCGTCAGCACCGAACCTTCGAGCAGATAGCTGTAAGTGAGCGCGATGATGGTCAGAAGCGGCACGGCGATATTGCCGAAGGCGTGACGCCAGATCACCCGGCGCTCGGGCAAGCCTTTTGCGCGCGCCGTGGTGATGTACTCCTGGCTCAACTGCTCGAGCATGAACGAACGCGTCATCCGGCTCAGATAAGCGACCGAGTAGTAGCCGAGAATGGCCGCGGGCAGCGCGATATGGGAGAACGCATTGAAAAACACGTCCCATTCGCCCGCGATGAGTGAGTCGACCAGCAGGCTGCCCGTATGCGTATCGACCATACCGTCGAATACGGGATCGATGCGCCCCGGACCGGCTACCCAGTGCAGCTTCGCGTAGAACAGCAGCAGTCCCATGAGTCCAAGCCAGAACACCGGCACGGAGCTGCCGACGAGACCGACAAAGCGCGCCACATGATCGATCCAGCGGTTGTGGCGCACGGCGGCGATCACGCCCAGCGGCACGCCTATCAGCACACCGATGAGGGTCGCGAGGGTCGCGAGTTCGAGCGTCGCGGGGAACACGCGCTGAATGTCTTCGATCACAGGGTGCGCCGTCAGCAGCGACATGCCGAAGTTGCCATGCAGCACATCGCGCGCGTAGATCAGAAATTGCACCGTGAGCGGCTTGTCTAGCCCGAGCTGCAGGCGCGCCGCCGCGTAGGCCGCCGCCGAGGCGCGATCGCCGAGAATCGCCAGTACCGGGTCGATCGGTATCTTGCGGCCGATCACGAACGTGACCGCTAGCAAGCCGGTGAAGGTAATCACGAGCGTGAAGATCCAGCGCACGAGGCGCAAGGTCCAGCGCACGCCGGCGCTTTCAGCCGAAAGCGCGCGCATGCGCTCGAAAGTCGTGAGCGGAGTCGACATGATGGGTTCCCCGGTCGAAGGCGAAGCCGGAACAGTTTCGCCTTCGCCCCATACGTTACTGCTTTTTCAGGTCACGATACGACACAAGGTCGTTGATCGGACCCACTTCGAGCCCGGTCACGCCCGGCCGCGCGGCGACCTGCGAGACCTGTTGGAACATGATCACGAAGGGAGAGTTCGCAAGCACCTGCTTCTGCATCGTCTGGTATAGCTCGGCGCGTTTGGTGGTCGACGATTCGGCGAGCGCCGCGTTGGTTTCCTTCGTCAGATCGGGAATATTCCACGAGTTGCGCCACGCGAGCATCTTGTAGGCCGACTTGTCGGAGTTGTCCGGATTCCAGGTGAAGCCCTGCGCATTGCTGTGCGGGTCGATGTAGTCCGCCGACCATTCGCCGATATAGATGTCGTGCGAGCGCGAGCGGTACTTGGCGAGCGTCTGTTTGTTGTCGCCCGGGATGATCTGCACCTTGATGCCGGCCTGGGCGAGATTGGCCTGCACGGCCTCGGCAATTTCGCCGTACGGGTAGCCGTTGCGCACATCCATCGTCACGGAAAAGCCGTTTGGAAGCCCGGCTTTTGCCAGCAGCGCCTTGGCCTTTGCGACATTCTGCTGGTAAGGATTCGAGTTCAGCACGCCGAGAAAGCCTTCAGGCAGGAATGTTTCGTGCACCTTGTAGGTGGTCTTCGCGACGTTGCTCTGGATGCCGTTATAGTCGATCAGCCACTTCATCGCTTCCTGGACTTCCGGTTTTGCCAGATTCGGATTCTTGACGTTGAGGCCGAGGTACAGAAGCGTCGCCTGCGGCACGGCGCTCACACGCGCCTTGCCGGATTTTGTCAGTGCGGCGAGGTCGTCCGGGCTCAGATTGCGCGCCACATCGACGTCGCCGTTCTCGAGCAGCAGGCGCTGGCTCGATGCTTCCGGCACGTGACGCAACACAATGCGCTTCATCGCGAGCGGTAAGCGATAACCGTCGAAGCGCTGCAACACGATGCTGTCGTTGGCCGTCCACTTGACGAGCTTGTAGGCGCCGGAGCCCGCCTCGTTCGTGCGCAGCCAGTCGTTGCCGAAGTCGTTGCCTTTCTGGTGCGAGAGCAGCAACTGCTTGTCCACCACCGAAGCAGGCCACGCGCCGAGCACGTTCAGGACAAACGTCGGGGCATATTTCTGGTCGGTCGTCACACTGACGGTTGTGTCGTCGATCTTTTTCACGTTGCTGAGCGCGTTGTCCCTGGTCAGGCCGATGCCTTGCAGCACGGCGGCCGCGCCTTTGTCGAGCAGGACCGTGCGCTGGATCGACCAGGCGACGTCGTCGGCGGTCAACGGATTGCCCGAGTGGAACTTGAGACCCGGGCGAATCTTGAACGTGAAGGTCAGACCGTCGGGGCTGACGGTCCATGATTGCGCGACATCGCCGTTGAACTTCGACGGGTCTTTCAGATCGACTCGCACCAGCCGGTCATAGGTATTGGCCACATATTCTTCCGGCACCAGCTCGTAGACTTCGCCGGGATCGAGCGTGGTGAATTCGTCGAGGAACGTTGCCATGACGAACATGTCTTTCGGCGTTGCCGCCGCGGCGGGGCTCGCCGCCGTGAACGACAGGGCCAAGGCGGAGGCGATTGCTGCCGCTGCCAATGCATTGCGCAATACCAGTTTCATACTCGCTCCATAAGGAATGGGGTAGAGCCTGCCGGGGAACAACGGACGCGGAAATCGAAAGCCACTACATGAGACGCAAGGGGCCGCTTTCACTGTTGTCGATCACGGGCAGCGCACGGGAGCCGGGCAGCTCGTAATGCCACCATTCGTTCTTGATGTGCGCGAAGCCCGCGGCGTGCATGATGCCGAGCAGTAACAGGCGATTGCGCTGCACGTGCTCGGGCAGGCCCGGATGGAAGTGCTCGGATTCGATCGTCATGGCGTCGAAGCCCGTGCCCATGTCCAGTTCGTTGCCATTGGCATCCAGCAGCGTCAGGTCGATCGCCGTGCCGCGGCTATGGTTCGAACCGCGGCCAAGCTCGGCGACGTAGGTGGGGTCCGGCAGAAAATCCCACAGCACCTGCTGCGCCTGCGGTGGACGGTAGGCGTCGAAAATCCGCAGCGTCAGGCCGGCCTCGCGGGCAATCGTGACTGCCTTGCGCAAAGCGGCTTCGGCTGGTTCGAGCAGCAGGCAGTGGGCCTCCTTGTAGATGGGCTTGCCGGTCAGGTTGCGCTCGGTGGCATAGACGAGGTCGATGTCCACGCCGTGCCCGGCGCGCGTGATTTCGATAAGTCGCGGTTCTGTCATTGGGGGCGCGGTGGAATATTGAATGGGAGCGGGTTCAGAGATCGAACTGGTTAGATTCGCCTTGTAGTTCGCGATTGCGTGCGACGCGTTTGTCGATGGCAAATATAGTTGTGGTGTCTATGAAACGCGTAGCCGATGCCGCGCGTCGGCTGAATGCCGAGGATACACTGAGGCGGCGCTGCAGAGGCACTCTGCGATGCGCGCGAATTGGGGGATTGCGTTGACTGGTACCCCGTGCTGAACGGCGTCAGCACGGACGAGCTTGGTTAGATGCATGTCATTTAACTGAGCGATGACATGCATCTAACAAGACCAATAACCTCAGCGCGAGTATAAAAAATCAATTAGGGGCGATTCTTTAATAGTCTCGGCAGAGGTGATCCGGCGGCCAATAGATTTCCGCGTGTTCGCCGGCGCTCAGAACTTATGCCGGATGCCCGTGACGGCGATGAACTGCGTGCCGCTGCTAGACGGGCCGGATGCTCCCTCGATCTGCGCGACCGCGTTCGTGGCGCGCTGGTACAGCAAGTCGATATAGACATCGGTCGATTTCGACAGGAAGTACTGAACCCCTGCGGTCGTCTGCCAGTAGTGCCACGAGTCCACCTTTCCGTTCGTCGATACATTCGTATAGGTCTCGCCGATCGCCGCATGCACGGCCGGCGAAATGCGATAGCGCAGGCTCGCCTCGGCATTCTGGTAGGTCTGGTACTGGCTCGCGGGTGTCAGCTCGAAGCGCGTGTTGGTGTACATCAAGCCGACGCTTGCGTTGCCCATGTCGTACAGTCCGCCCGCGCCGTAAATGCGCTGCTTGCTGATGCCCTTCAGGAAAGTGAAGTAGTTGTCGGAGGGAATCGCGCCGGTGGTGTCGGTGGCGGGATGATCGAGCATCACATAGGCCGCGCCGAGGTGCCATGGGCCATTCGCGTAGCTCGCGCCGACGCTGTACGAGCGGTTCGTCGCGAAATTGCCGGCATTTCCCGACAGCGCGTACAGGGTGTTGATCTGCAGACCGTAGAAGGTCGGCGTCACGTATTTGATCGAGTTGTCGGTGCGAAACGTGTTGTTGATATCGTCGACGTCGAATGGATGCGTGCCGTACTGAACGGTGTCAGCGGCGAGTTGCAGCGGTTCCAGCGAATCCTGCGACGCGTTGTACTGACGGCCGAACGTCAACGTGCCGTAGCGATCGCTCGACAAACCGACCCACGCTTGTCGCCCGAAGATGCGTCCATTCGCGCTGGCCGTGCCGTTCATCAGATTGAAGCCATTTTCGAGCCGGAATACTGCGCGGTTGCCGCCGCCAAGATCTTCGCTGCCGAGCAGGCCCCAGCGCGAACCCTGTTCGCTGCCGGCCGTCGCCTGATAGTTCGACTTGCCGCCCTGATTGCTGGTGTAGGTGAAACCACCGTCGGCGATGCCATACAGCGTCACGCTCGACTGTGCGTGTGCCGCGCCGGCCGACAGGCCGATGCCGCCGATGCCGCTAATAGCGAGCAGCGTCGCCGGTAGTGTCTGTTTGCGCATGGTGCTTGTCCTCTTGGAGTGGGTCTTACTGTTGAAAAATCGGCGTGCGACGCACGGAAGCGGTCGCGCCCGGGTCTGGACGTTTCCGGCCTTTCGCAGAAAATCCGGGCAAAAAGGGGCCTCGGACGTCGCGCTGAACGCGACGCCTCAATGACCTGGAACGGGGTGGAGCGGAGGCGCTGCTAGCCGGTTTTGCGGCTATCCGCCGGGCTCGCCTGCATGGCTTCGAGCGAAGCCACAGGGACGAGCGGCAGTACGACGTGCGACGCTTGACCCGCGCCGAAATGCACACGGTTCACCGCGACGCGTGGTGTGCGCGCCAGCGCGGGCGCCTCGCCGCTATTCGGGTTGACGTCGAAGTGCGGGAAATTGCTGCTCGATATATCGAGGCGGATGCGGTGGCCGCGTCTGAACAGATTGGCCGTGGCGAACGGTTCGATTTCAATCGCGTAGACGCGGCCTTCTTCGAGGGCACGCGGCTCGGTCCACGATTCGTGAAAGCGGCAGCGGAAAATGCCATCGGTCAGGTTCATCGCGTAGCCGTGCGGGTAATCCGCATTTGGCGGATAGACGTCGATCAGCTTCGCGGTGAAGTCGGTGTCGGGCGCATCGGACGAAATCCACAGCTTCACGACAATCGGCCCAATCACGGCGACGTCTTCTTCGAGCGGGTCTGTCTGAAACACGAGAACATCGGAGCGTGCCGAGAGCGGCATACCCATGTGCCGCGTGCCGAAAAAGCGCGCGTCCTCGCGCTGGTCGAACGCGCCGCCTTCGAAAACCGGCGCACCCGAGGTCAGCGCGCCGCCGATCGTCGGCACCGGATTGGACGGATCGAACGAATACGAGGTCGCCGCGGGCGCCGCCTGCAAAGTGTCATTCGATGCCGAAAGCGAGCCGTCCCCGGCAAGATAAAACGGCGTGAGGCGCGTGCCGGGCAACGGCCATTGCGCTGACTTGACCCAGCGTCCGCCGTGCTCCATGCGGCCCTGCGGATTACGCGCTCCACTGCCGCCGCCCATCACGAAGATACGTGCAATGGCATCGCCTGCCCCGTTCGACGCGCCGTTCGGTTGCAGCCAGCGGTCGAACCAGTCGGCGCGGAACGCCAGCCAGTCTTTCGCAATCTGGCCTTCGATCACCGCGTCGGGTCCGAATTCAACGTCGCCGCTGTACGACACGTTGCGGTCGCCGTGCAGCCACGGACCCATGATCAGATACGCCGGAGCGCCGGGCGTGCCGGATAACGCGGCGAAATTATCGAGCGTGCTGCGCACATAGGCGTCGTACCAGCTCGACATCAGCACCGTCGGCACGCGCGTCATGGTGTCGTAATAGCCTTCAGCATAGATGCCTGGCTGTTTCCAGTATTCGTCGAACACGTCGTGCGTCCATTGCTCGAACAGATAGCGCTCGTATTCCGGCACCGTCGCCAGCGGCGAGTGACCTGGCCGCCACGGCATCCGCGCAAACCATTGACGCAGATCGCTCGCATTCAGCGCCGCCGCAACCAGCGGATTCTCGGCGGCCGTGGTGCTGTTCTTTGCACGGTTGAAGGCCCACGTCGCCTGCTTCAGTTCGAAAGCGCCGCCCTGGCGAATGCCGCAGCGATAGCCGTTGGCGAAACCGCCGGAGTCCAGCACCATGCACGCGAGTCCCGGCGGATTCAGGCAGGCGGCGGCAAGCTGCGTGTGAGCTGCGTACGAGAGCCCCATCGTGCCGACCTTGCCGTTCGACCAGCGTTGTTGCGTGATCCATTCGATCGTGTCGAAACCGTCCGGCCCTTCGGCGATGTATTTGGTGAACGTGCCCTCGGAGTTGTAGCGCCCCCGGCAGTCCTGCAGCACCACGGCATAGCCGCGCGCCGCGAAATAGCGGGCCACGTCGGCGCGATTCGCGGGCGGCTCGCCGTGATGGATCTCCGAACGCGAGATATCGGATTTGCCGTACGGCGTGCGTTCGAGAATCGTGGGCAGCGGCGCGTCGATGCCCGCGCGGTAACCGGCGGGGAAGTACACGTCGGTGGCGAGCCGCACGCCGTCGCGCATCGGCACCATGACGTCGCAAAACGGGTTGAGCGTCGAATCAGCGGGAAGCGCCTCGCTGCGGGAAAAAACGTCGGTCATGGTTGGGTCTCGATGAAAAGCAGCGAGGTGCGTTCAGATTTGTTCGGATGGAAAATCACGCCGTTGCGTGCCGCCCAGTAGTCCACCGGGAAATAGAGCGGCACGATGCCGTAGTCGCTGAAACCCGCGTGCGCGGCCTGTTGCAGCAACTGGTCGCGCCGCGCCGGATCGAAGGTCGCCGCGGCTTCGCGCAGCAGCCGGTCGAGCGTCGGGTTCGAATAGCGAGTGCGGTTGAAGGCGCCCGTGCCGCTCTCACGTGAATAGCTTTCGAGCACGTTGGTGAGCGCAATCGCGGAATCGCTCGTCGTATTGCCGAAACTGAAGACGAACGCACTGTAGCTGCGCCGCGCGGCAGCGCCTGCATACACGTTGTACGGTTGCGTGACGACATCGCTAACGGCGATGCCGCCACGCGCGAGCATCTGGCCAAGCGCCTGGCCGAGATCGCCGTCGCTCGCGAAGCGATCGTTCGACGAATGGATCGTCAGCCGGAAGCCGTTCGGATAGCCGGCCGCAACCAGCAGGCGCTGCGCGCCGACCGGGTCGTACCGGTCCGGCTGCAGCTGCGGGTCATAACCGCCCATGCCGGGCGGCACGATTTGCGCGGCCGGCAGTCCGGCACCGTTCAGCAGATGCTGCGTGATCGCATTGCGGTCGATCATCTTCGAGATGGCTTCGCGCACTCGCACGTCGCGCAACGGATTGCGCGCGATCGCCGAACCGTCGGCGGCGGTGACAAACGGAGAAGCGTCGCGCGACGAATCCAGTGCGAGATAGATGAGCCGTGCGGACGGACCGGAATAGAGCGTCACGTTTCGTTCGCGGCGCAGGCGGCCGATCGTGACCGGCGGTACGTTGTCGATCAGATCGACGGAGCCCGACAGCAAAGCCGACAGTCTCGCGGCGTCGTTCGATACGAAGCGGATAGTGCAGGTGTCGAAAATGGGCCGCTTGCCCCAGTAGTAGTCGTTGCGCACGAGCTCGAGACGGTCGCCCGGAATCCAGCGTACGAGACGATACGGACCGGTGCCGACCGCGACAGCGGGCAGGCGGTAGTCGTTGCTCGCGTGACCCGCGCTCGCGTGCTGCGACACGATATACACGAGCCCGATCTGCTCGACGAACGCGGGTGAAGGCGTCTTCGTCACAATGCGCAGCGTCAGCGGATCGACGACCTCGATGCGCTCGATATTCGCGACCGCGCCCGAATACGGCGCGGGGCTGTTCGGCACGGAGCGCGCACGGCGTAGTGAATACGCGACGTCGTCGGCGGTCATGGTCGAGCCGTCCGAGAAGCGCACGTGCGGGCGCAGATGGAATTCCCACGTGAGCGGATCGACCGCGCGCCACGACACCGCGAGGCCGGGCCGGACCTGCAGATTGTCGTCCTGTTCGATCAGCCGCTCGAACATGTTCTCGGCGGTTTGCATATTGTTCTGCGTGCGCGAGAACAGCGGATCGAGTGATTGCGGCTCGGACGCGAGCGCCATTGTCAGCGAGCGCGCCTGCGCGCCGGCGGCCGCGCCGACAAAGCTCAGTCCGCACGCGAGCGCGATTGCCGCCGTGCGCATGAGGCCGCGTCGGCGCATGGATGAAATCACCGTGTTCATCGCACCTCCACCAGATGACACGCGACCTGATGGGCGGCGCCACTCTGGCGCAACAGGGGCCGCTCGGTGCGGCAACGCTGCGTCGCGTGCGGGCAGCGTGGATGGAAGTGACAACCATCGGGCGGCGCGAGCGGCGACGGAATCTCACCTTGAATCGACTCGAACTGCCGCTTGCGATTCGACAGGCGCGGCACCTGCGCAAGCAACGCGATCGTGTAGGGATGCTGCGGATTGGCGAACAGTTCGACGGTCGGCGCGGTTTCGACGATACGGCCGAGATACATGATGGCGACGCGATCGCTGATGTGCTCGACGACGCCCAGATCGTGGCTGATGAACAGATACGTAAGGCCGAGATCGCGGCGCAGTTGCATGAAGAGATTGATGATCTGCGCCTGGATCGACACGTCGAGCGCCGCGATCGATTCGTCGCAGATCAGGAAATCCGGCTTCACCGCCAGGGCGCGGCCAATTCCGATGCGCTGACGTTGCCCGCCGGAAAACTGATGTGGGAAGCGTTCGCGGAAATCCGGATTCAGGCCGACGCGCTCCATCACGTCGACGACATAAGCGTCCAGCTGTTTGCGCTCGACGATTCCGTGCACGAGCGGCGCCTCGCCAATAATGTCGCGCACCCGCTTGCGCGGATTGAGCGACGACAGCGGGTCCTGGAAAATCATCTGGGTGGCGAGCCGGTGGCGCGAAGTGCGCTTTCCAGCGCGAGTGCCGTCATGCTCGCTGCCCGGCGCGGATTGCTCGGCGATCTTCTCGAGTGTGCGGATCGAGCCGCTCGACGGCGCGCCGATCCCGGCCAGCATCCGGCCGAGGGTCGATTTCCCGCAGCCGGATTCGCCGACCAGACCCAGCACTTCGCCGCGATGAATCGTCAGGCTGACGTCATCGACGGCGTGGACGATCTGTTCCTCAGCGCGCGCGCCGAGCCAGCCGGCGATCCGCTCGGCGTAGTTCAGGCGTCGTACGAAGCGGCGCGACACGTGGTCGACTTCGACCAGCGGCGCCATGACATGGGGTGCGTTCATGCGGGCGCTCCGGAACGGGGATGGAAACAGCGGAACAGATGCGTGCCTTCGCCGGTGACGGGCGGCTCGGCGCTGCGGCACAACGACGTGGCGTACACACAGCGCGGCGCGAACGCACAGCCCACCGGCAGCTTGAGCGCGCTCGGCGCCATGCCCGGAATCTGCGTGAGCGACTCGCCGCGCCGGGCTTTTTCGGGCAAGGAGTCGATCAGCCCGATCGTGTACGGGTGGCGCGGTCGTTCGAGAATCTCGTCGACGCTGCCCGTTTCGACGACCCGGCCGGCGTACATCACGCAAATGCGATCCGCCAGCCCCGCGACCACGGCAAGATCGTGGCTGACCCACACCATGGCGGTATGCGAGCGGGCGCACAGCTTCTGCATTTCCGCGAGAATCTGCGCCTGAATCGTGACGTCGAGCGCGGTGGTCGGTTCGTCGGCGATGATCAGTTCCGGGTCGTGCAGCAGCGCGATCGCAATCGCCACACGCTGCCGCATGCCGCCCGATAACTGGTGCGGATACGCGCGCAAACGTTCGTCCGGCGACGGAATGCCGACCGACGCCAGGGCGTCGCGCGCCCGTTGCCGCGCTGCGTGCTTCGATACGCGCGTGTGGGCCTGGACCGCCTCGATCATCTGCGTGTCGATGCGCAGAACCGGGTTCAGCGTCATCATCGGATCCTGGAAGATCATCGCGATGCGATTGCCGCGCAAGCGGCGCAGCGCTTCAGGCGTGAGCGTCGTCAGGTCTTCGCCTTTGAATAGTACGCGGCCGGCGACAATGCGCCCTGGCGCGTCGATCAGCCCGAGCACGGAGAAGCCCGTAATCGATTTGCCGGAGCCGGATTCGCCGACGAGGCCGACGATCTCGCCTGGCGCGACATCGAAACTCGTGTCGTCGACGGCTTTCGCGACGCCGGCGCCGGTAAAGAAATGCGTGCGCAAATTCTGCACGGACAGGGTAGGGGTGGACATGCGAAATCCTATTTCTGCAAACGCGGGTTCAATGCTTCGCGCAGACTGTCGCCGACGATATTCATGCTGAACACCAGCACGAGCAGCAACAGGCCGGGAAAGACGCTGATCCAGTAGAAGCCCGCGATCAATTGCTGATAGCCGTTTGCGATCAGCAGACCCAGCGAGGGTTGTGTGACCGGCAGGCCGATACCGAGAAAGCTCAAGGTCGCTTCGGCTGAAATGGCGGCGGCAATCTGTACGAGCGCAATGACGATGACGGGCGGCAGGCAGTTCGGCAGCAACTGGCTGAACAGCGCGCGCCGGTGGCTCAGGCCGAGGCAAAACGCGGCCTCCATATACTCCTTGCGGCGTTCGACGGCGGCGACGGCCCGCACGGTGCGCGCGAAATACGCCCACTGCACGACCACCAGCGCGAGGATCACCTTGTCGACACCCTGGCCGAGAATGGCGAGCATCATCAGCGCGACGAGGATCGTCGGAAAGCCAAGCATCAGATCGACGGCGCGCATCACGAGCGTGTCGACGCGACCTCCGAAGTACGCGGCCACAAGACCAAGCGTCGTGCCGAGCGACATCGCGAAGACGCCGCTCAGCAAGCCCACGCCAAGGCTGATGCGCAGTCCGTACATCATGGCGGCGAACATGTCGCGCCCGAGCGCGTCGCTGCCGAGCAGATACAGGTGACCGTTCACGCCTCGCGCGCCGGGCGGGAGGCGGCCGTCGACGAGATTGAGCGCGGCGAGATCGTACGGATTCTGCGGCGCGATCCACGGCGCGAGCAGCGCGATCGCGACGAGCAGAAGACATACGCAAGTCGCCACGGCAACAGCCGGCTTGCCGAACAGACTGCGCAGCACGATGCCCGACGTGGTATTGCGGTCAGGCCGCCATGCAAAAACGGTGGCGCTATGTCTCATGCCGCCTCCAGCCGCACGCGCGGATCGAGTAGCGAATAGATGATGTCGACGAGCAGGTTGAGCAGCGTGAACATCGCGACCACGATCAGCAGATACGCAACGATCACCGGACGGTCGAGCTTGGTGATGCTGTCGATGATCAGTTTGCCGACACCAGGCCACGCGAAAATCGTCTCGGTCACGGTGGCGAATGCGATCAACGAACCGAATTCCATGCCGACCACCGTGACGATGGGAATCAGAATGTTCTTCAGGACATGCACGAAGATCACCCGCCGCTCGCGCAGACCTTTGGCGCGGGCGAACTTCACGTAGTCGAGCGGCAGCGTTTCGCGCACGCCGGCGCGCGTGAGGCGCGTGACGAGCGACATCTTGAAGAGCGACAGGTTCAGCGCGGGCAGCAGCAGGTGCCGCAGGCCGTCCCATGTTGCGAGGCTGGTGTGGATGCCGAACAGGATGCCGGGTTGGCCGCGGCCGGCCGACGGCAGCCAGCCCAGCGTGACCGAAAAGATCAGCACGAGCATGATGCCTTGCCAGAAGTTCGGCAGGCTGAAGCCGAGGATCGAGCCCGTCATCACCGTGCGGTCGAGTACCGATCCCGCCTTCAGCCCGGCGATCAGGCCGAGCGGCAGACCGACTATCAGCGCCAGCACCAACGCCACACACGCCAGTTCCAGCGTTGCCGGCAGGCGTTCGAGAATCAGCGGGATCGACGGCTGGTTGAACACGAACGAGCGCCCGAGATCGCCGTGCAGTGCTCGCCCGATGAAATGCAGATACTGTTGCCAGAGCGGCCGGTCGAGTCCGAGCGATTGCACGGCCTGGGCGATTTCGGCCGGGGTCGCGTCGGCCGGGACGAGAATCGCGATCGGGTCGCCGATGGCGAACACGCCGCAGAATACGAGCACCGACGTGAGCAGCAATACGCCGATGCTCTGGATGAGCCGCCGGATGATGAAGGCGATCATTGCGTGTGAAACCTCAAATGATGAAAATGCGGGGGGTACGGCGCAAGCGGCACCGGGCTCATGCAACGCCCCGATCATTCGACGGCAAAAAACTGTCCGCAACCTTATGTCGAATCCACATACCCCTATGCGGAACCTGCAATGAATCTCAAGCAACTCGAAGCTTTTGCGGCAATTTCAGCGCTGCACACGACGACGGCTGCCGCGCAGCGGCTGGGCTGTTCGCAGTCGGCGGTGAGTCGTCTGCTGAGCCAGTTGGAGGAGGATCTTGGCCTGAGCCTGTTCGTGCGCGAACAGGGCCGCCTGACGCCGACGCGCGAAGGTGACGCGCTCGTGCAGGAGGTGGAAACGATCGTCGAGGCGGCGCGCTGCCTGGAACGGCATGCGCAGCAATTGCGGCTGGCCGGCACACAGCGCAAGCTCGTGCGCATCATGGTTCCGAATACCTTTGCCCAGTTTTTGCTGCCCGCTGTCATGCAGCATTTCTACGAGACGCATCGCGACGCGGTACTGGAAGTGTTTTCGGGTACTTACGACGCTTCGGAGCGCGCATTGCTGAGCCGCGAGGTCGATCTGGCGTTCGTGCGACTGCCGACGCGTCTGTCCGGCTTTTCAGTGAAGTGGCGCTTCAAAAGCGAATCGGTGTGCGTGATACCAAGCTCGCATCCGCTCGCCGGCAACGCGACCGTCTCCCCGCGCGATCTGGACGGTGTGCCGCTCGTGCTGCTATGGCGTCAGAGCGCGCTTCGCCATGAAGTGGACTCGGCGTTCCGCAGCGCGCGGGTAACGCCCAATGTGGTCGCGGAGGTCCATTCGGTGAGCGTGGCCTGTGCGATGGCGGCGCGCGGGGTCGGCGCGGCGATCGTCAACCGGTTGATCGCGCAATGTTGCGACACGGAACAGTTCGTCATGCGGCCATTCGTGCCGACGATCAGCTTCGAGACCGGCATAGCATCTCTCGAATCCGATCCGGTCAGCGGAACCTGTCATGCATTTGCCGCTTGCCTCGCCGAAGCACTGGACAATCTTCATGCGCTGCGCGAGGCTGATTAGCCTCGACCCTGCATCGCCGTCCGACATTTTTCGCGGCCTTTTGTCCGTCAGCATGCGGCCCGCGCGTCATTGTGATGGCGGCGCGATTTAATTTACCCGCCTCAACCCCATGACGGAGGCTCACATGCAATACCTGTTGATGATCTATTCGGAAGAAAACGGCTGGAACCAGATGAGCGCCAGCGAGCGGCAGCAAGGCGTGGCCGCGTATCAGGCGTACACCGAATCGTTGAAAAAAGCGGACGTGCTGGTCGGCGCCAACCGGCTGCAGCAAACGAACACGGCGACCACGGTGCGGCTCGTCGACGGCAAGCCGCAAGTGCTCGACGGACCGTTTTCCGATTCGAAGGAGCAGCTTGCCGGCTACTACCTGATCGACGTGCCCAACCTGGACGCGGCGATTGCGTGGGCGTCGCGTTGCCCCGGCGCGGCGCACGGCCTCATGGAAGTGCGCCCCGTCTGGACTGCCCCGTACGAAGCGCCCTCGGTTGCATGAGCCGGTATGGCTGCGGCAGTGAACGCTGACGGCGCCGCGCGTTCGATCGCCGAGGCGGTCGCTCGTCGCAGTTACGGCAAGCTCGTCGCGCTGCTGGCAATGCGCACGCGCGACGTCGCCGCAGCCGAGGACGCGCTGGCCGACGCGTTTGCGGCCGCGCTCGCCGACTGGCCGGAGCGTGGCTGCCCCGCGAACCCCGAAGCGTGGCTGATGACGGTCGCGCGCCGCCGGGCGATCGACGGCGCGCGGCATCGCCGCGTCGGCGACGAAGTGACGAACCAGCTCACGATCCTCGCCGACGAGATCGACGAGCGTGAAGCCGGCGCGTTGCCCGACCGGCGGCTCGCGCTGCTGTTCGCGTGCACGCACCCCGCGCTCGAAGCCGCGATCCGCACGCCGCTGATGCTGCAAGTCGTGCTGGGGCTCGAAGCGAAGACGATTGCTTCCGCGTTCCTGATGTCGCCCGCCGCGATGAGCAAACGTCTCGTGCGGGCGAAGAACAAGATCCGCGCAGCGGGCATTCCGTTCAGCGTGCCCGGGCGCGAAGAGTTGCCGGACCGGCTCGCCGCGGTGCTGGAAGCGGTCTATGCGGCCTATGCGGAAGGATGGACCGACCCGCTCGGCCGCGATACTGAGAGGCGCGATCTCACCGGCGAGGCGCTGTTTCTTGCACACCTGCTCGTCGAATTGCTGCCCGAGGAGCCGGAGACGCTGGGTTTGCTCGCGCTCATGCTGTATGCGCAGGCGCGTTGCGACTCGCGACGCGATGCAGCCGGCGACTATGTGCCGCTGTCGGCCCAGGATCCTGCTACATGGAACGCGTCGATGCTCGACGCCGCCGACGCATTGCTGCGGCGCGCGAGCGCATTCAATGCAATCGGACGTTTTCAACTGGAGGCCGCGCTGCAGTCGGCGCATGTACACCGTTGCCGCACGCATCGCTCGAACTGGGACGAGATCGTGCAGCTCTACGATGCACTGTTCGCGATTGCGGCGTCGCCGGTGGTCGCGGTGAACCGCGCGCTCGCGCTGGCGGAACGGGACGGCCCGCAGGCGGCGCTCGATGCGCTCGAGCCGTATGCCGACGATCCGCGGCTGGCCGACTACCAGCCGTACTGGGCCGCGCGCGCCGACCTGCTCGCGCGCGTCGGCGCAACGGCTGAAGCGCTCGGCGCGTACGATCTCGCGATTGGACTTGAGCGCGATCCTTCCGTGCGCCGCTTTTTGCAACGCAAGCGCATCGAGTTGTCGTCGGCGAGAGGCTGGATTGGCACCTCGTGATTGCCGCGCGAGGTTGCAAGGCGCGTGATCGCGCCGAAACTCCTGCTCGCGATCAATACATGCATGGCGAGCCGCGCAGTCCGACACCCGTCGAGGCAGACCGAGCCTCGCCCCTTTGCTGGAAGGCGAGGCCGCGGCTTCTCGCTCAACGCTGCTGTTGCACGGCCAACAGCGGATTGACGACCTTGGGCGCCGCCGCCTTCTGATGCAGATCCTTGATGAACGCCTCGCTCAGCGCAATGACTTTTGCCGACGCTCGCGGATCGAAAAGAGCGTGGTCGAGCTCATCGAAGACGACCGCCTTGACATGCGAAAAGCGCGACAGCTTCTTGCCGCGCTTGCCGAAATGCGCATTGAGCTGATCCATTCCTTCGTCGCTCGAGCCGTAGACGAAGAGAGTCCGCACGCCCTTGCGTTCGAGCGCGTGAACCACGCCGTGCGGGTGCGTCAACGTATCGGCTTCGGCCGCGCCGGTACGGTTGGCGGTTGCGTCCAGCCGATGCGAATGCAGGCGCGCGAGCAGAATTGATCCGACGGCTTGCGCGATCGGCAGGAACTTGCGCTTTCCGCTCAGGACGAGCCACCATTTGGACGGCTTGAATATCGCGGGCCCGACACGCTTGAGCGAGTTACGCTGCAACTCCTCCAGCTCCGCCATCGACATGTGCGGGGGTATGTAAAAACGCACGATGTTGACCGCGATGACGGCGGTGAGAGCCGGCTCCACGAGCGCCGCGCGTAAGGCGCTATAGGCGCCCGAGCAGATCCCGAACGAGATGACCGTTTGATAGCCTTTGCGCTTGAGCCAGGCGGCGGCCGTCGCGACATCCTCGATAGTCGTGGATGCGTGGATCTTCGGCACCAGATCGAGTGGCCCTTGTGGCGTACGCGGTGGACTGTCGCCGATGCCGCGCGCGTCGATGCGCATCGAAGGGATGCCGCGCCGGGCCATTTCCCGCGCGATCCGAACCGATAGCCGGCTGTCGCCATGATGCACGCTGCCGGCGGTATTGGTGATCAGCATGACGGGCCCGTACGCGACCCTGCCGCGCGGTTCGCACAGCATGCCGAACAGGCCGTTGGCGCCGAAGATGACCGGGCGCTCGCGGGCTTCGGGCGTCTCGATGATCGCTTCGTCGTCGAGGGACACGCTCGGCCGCGCGCCTCTGTTCATCGAGTTGTGGACGCGCATTCCCGGGGCGCCATCCACGATCCACTTCACGGCCTCTCCGAATGCGCGAGCCGGCACAGTCGACGACTTCGTCTCATCCATATATTCGAGGTAGCCCTCCAGCAGGCCCGTTTCGACCGCGACGCCGCGTCCGCGCAGCGTCGAACACAGCGCGGCGCTTGCGCGAGCGCGTGCATCGAGCACGAGAGCGCGCGTGAGAACCGGAGCGTGCTGGTCCATTGCCTTCGAGAGGTCGAGCGCGTCCAGTTCACTGCAAAGTCGGTCGCTGTAGATCTGTCCCAGCACGTTGAACGGCTTGTCGCGCTGCGCGGCGCGCAAGGACGGGGCGAGATTGTCGAGCCAGACCTTGCGCACCGCGGCCAGTTCGCGCAGATAGGTTCGCCCGCGCGTGACGGGCGCGAGCAGCACGAGCGAGTCGGCCGCGCATGCACGCGATGCCAGCGCTGCGAGCGCCCCGCCGAGACGCAAGCCGCAGAGCGTCACGCTGGTCACGCCGGTCAGTTCCTTGAGGCGCTTGACGGCCGCGACGACGTCGGACACGAAAGCATCGAAGTGATGGGCATTGCCGTCCACGCCCGCGGAGTCTCCCGTTGCCAGATAGTCGAAGCGCAGCGCCGGAATGCCGTACGCGGACAGTTCTTCGGCGAGATAACGAATACCCTTGTGGCACCACGGCTCTTCATGGCCAAACGGGCTGCAGAGCACCACGCCATGTGTGCCTTCTCCAGGATGAAGCCATCCAAAGCGTCCACCGAATGCGATCGGTTTCATGGCTTGCCTCGACCGGTCTGGTTGTTGTCGCCGACTGGGGCCGGGTGGCAAAAAGCGGACGTTGCAACGTTTTTTGCAACTGCACCGCGCAATGTTCTTGTCTCGTAGTGCATCAGTGTGAGCCTCTTTTTGTATTGAGCGTTTTGGTCGATTGGATCGCTCTTTAGAGGCCCGTTCGGTGCGCTAAACAACATTGCACGAAGCAGAAAATGAATTTAACCCGGGCGACGTTTGCCTTTCAACAAACGGTCAATGATTGCTCATATATTTTTTGAAAAAGTCGATTAAGGACTTACCCGTACGTGCCGTGCGTTTTAAGGTATTTTCATGCTGACTGTGCGAATTCGCACATAGTCTTAAAGATTGCCGCAGTAGTGTATTTTCGGGGAAAAACGACTTTCGGATAAAAGCAGGGCCATAAATCGGAACGAGACAATTCGCCGGCACTCGTCCGACGAAAGAAAATACGCCAAATGCGTTGTTTGAGGCCGTGGCGCGGATAAATCAATCTATCGACGAATGAGCCTGACGATGTGCGAATAGCACGGGCGCCGGTGTCCGGCGCGCGACGGAAACTGCCGATGCGGCTGGATTCAGCCTATCCGTCATACAGCCGGAACGCGGCGATAGGCGAGCCGCAAAATTTTCGTAATGAAAACCTTTCGAATCAATTACTCATATATTAATTAATATTTAATCAGACAATAAAAATGTGTCGTTTCTGATACGTTTTTATCTTCATACGTTTAGAAAAATTTACCATTCAACAGACAAAACCATCGGTACGGAAGTCGTTGAAAAGATAGAGGTTCAGGGAATTTGTTCCGGATTTCTGAAAAAGTATGATGATATGATGTACATATTGTAACAAGTGTGACGTAGGACTGACTTTGGTAATCTGATACGATTATTAAGAGATGGTAATAATTTACCTTCTAGCTATTACTGTGCATCTCATCGGCCGCATTATGCGCCATCGAAGTGCAAGTCTGGTGACCCCCTTCCGGAAGATCTGCTTTACCAATCCTGAAGTCTTTGCTTTAAGCGGAGATGTCTTCGGGTATTCGCTTGCGCCTGCGCGTATTCGCATCGCCGATTACGCGGGGTAACTCGTACTTAAGCGTTCGGGCTTTTGCGCCCGTTATCTCGCTTAATTCCCCTATTAACGCCTGTATGGTTGCGGTCGTTCGCTTGGGCTTTGGCTTTTGATCGCGCCGGCATAGTTGGAAAGACTTTAATGATTAAGAATACACCTGCGGCAAGACTCCCTGTTTCTAACACTGAACTCACGGTCCGTCGTAAATTTCTGACGTCCTTGCTGGCCGGCGGCGGCGCGTTCGTGCTCGCTGCATGCGGCGGCGGTGGCGATGCCGCCAGTCCCGACGCGGTCGCGGACCGCTATCGACGCGGCGGCGGCGCATCGAACCCGAGCGGCGCCAGTTCGTCGAGCGGCGCGAGCGCGCCGGCAACGGCAAGCTCCCCGGCAACGGCAAGCTCGCCGGCTGGCGCGAGCTCGCCGACCAGCACCCAAGGTGTTCTTCTCGACACGTCTTTCGGCGTAAAGGGCGATGGGACCACCAACGACCGCGTTGCACTTCAGCGCGCAATCGACGGCTCCATTGGACAGATTTTGCTGATTACCGGCCAGAGCCGGATCGACGTGGCCGGCCTCGACCTGCGCACCAATAGCCACGTGCGCTTTGCAAGCGGCGCTTCGATCAAACTGCTCGCGCATAATACCGACACGTATGAAATCCTGCGCTTGGCGGACGTCAATAACGTCACGCTCGAAAGCCCGTATCTCGACGGCAGCAAGGAATTGAATTCGGCGAAGTCGGGCGAGTGGGGGATGGGGATTTCGATTAATGGCGCAACGAATTGCACCATTACGTCTCCGACCACGATCAATTGCTGGGGCGACGGCATTTACATCAATAACAGCGATAGCAAGAGCAACGGCTACAGCACGAACATCACGGTCAATTCGCACCACGCGACCGGATGCCGTCGCCAGGGTGTATCGATTATCAGCGGCAGCGGCATTACGTTTAATAGCCCGCTTTGGGAAAATATCGGCGGAACGGCCCCCGGTGCCGGTCTCGATATCGAACCGAATGACAATACCGCTGTGTTTCAAAACATCCGCATCGTCAGCCCGACGACGAATAACTGCGCCGGCGGCGGGATTAACGTTTATTTTGGCTTCTTCCCGGGTCCGGTCAACAAGACTGTCAGCATCAGCATTACCGGCCATACGGATACGGGAAGTCCCGGCGGCTCATTCAACGTTCAGGGCCTTCAATTGAATGGCTACGTCGTGAATGGATCGATTACCAGCGCCAACCCGGTCTGGAAGAAAACCGGGCTGAGCCTGGAAGACTGGGACAAGAATGGCCCGACGGTGACGGTCAGCAACGCGCGCATCGGCTGATGAAGCGTTCCGCCGGTGGTGCGATACAGCAACGGATCGCGCCCCGGCTGCCTGACAAGTCGATTGGGCCGGCCTGGTGCCGGCCCAACACGTCTTCACCTTGCTGCGAACCCTGTGGTTACGCAAACCCGATTCGACTTCTTTGTAGACGGGTTTAAGGCGCTGTGGCCGAACGCGAATCAACATGTCCGACACGGGTAAGCTGAAACGTGCGGCGCAATTCGAAGCCCAGACGCTCATACAACCCGATCGCGGAGGTGTTGTTACTGAACACGTGAAGAAACGGCGTGTCCTCCCGTTGCTCAATTTCTCTTCGCAAGACTTTGATGAGCCGGCCGGCAAGGCCGCGTCCCCGATAGTCTTCATCTACGCAGACGGCGCTGATCTCAACGTATCCGTCGACGCGCATCCGTTCGCCGGCCATCGCGATTAGACGCCCCTGGTCGCGAACTCCAATGTAGTGGCCCATTTCCCCCGTTCTCCTGCCGAAAGGACCAGGCTTGGTCTTCTGGGCGAGGTCGAGCATGTCTTTCGCGTCCGCGTCACCCAGCCGGATTACGTCGTGGTCGTCCGCGCGCTCTGCTTTGCCATGCCGGGCGATCATTTGATGAATCACGCCCACGTGCGTGATCTGAAGTCCGTCTATCGGACCGACTGGGTCACTGGAGCGAAGGACGGCGGCCTGTTCGTGAGGCAGCAAAAGCTGGAGCAGCGCCTGGTATGCCGCGGGCGTTTCCAATGCCAAAGCGGCGAAGGGCGCCACGTCGGGATGGTATCGAACGGCAAGCGCATCGCCATATCCGAGGTGCGCCTGCTTCGTTGTGAGGGCCGCCCAGATCGGACGGTCGAGATCAGCTTCTGTCGAACTGCTCATGCTTTCTCCTTTGCAAGCGCGGCTGTGTGCCAGCGGCTTGATTGAATGGTCAGCCGGCGCTCTACCTCGGCCGTATTGCTGTGCAGTCTAGACGCCCGACAGGCGCGAGGCTATAGTCGCAAATGACATTAATGGGGTTATTTGCGACATGAGGCTGGTTATCTTCGCGCTGGACGGCCTGTTCGACACGGGGCTCACGGTCCTGCTGGATACTTTTGCGACGGCCAATGAACTGGCTGTGGCCCAAGGCTTCGCCGCGTCGCCTTTCGATGTCAAAGTCGTCGGCGTGCGCAAACGGATTCGCACCGCGCATGGCTTGTCGACCGCGGTCGAACCGGCAAGCACCGTTCGCCGTCCGGATTGGGTGGTGGTGCCTGCGCTGAACGTCAGACAGCCGGAGCGTCTGATCGAGGCGCTGGGCCGACCAGACGTATGTGAGACGATGGCGTATCTTCGTGCCTGGCATGCCGACGGCGTCGGCGTCGCGGCTGCCTGTATCGGGACTTTCCTGCTGGCCGAAGCCGGGCTTCTGGATAATCGCGAGGCGACAACGACCTGGTCGCTCGCACCGTTCTTCCGCCAACGCTATCCGGCTGTCAGTCTGGATGATTCACGCATGGTCGTCGCCTCGCAAGGCGTAGTGACGGCGGGCTCCGCGATGGGCCATCTCGACCTTGCACTTTGGTTGCTGCGTCAGGCAAGCCCCGAACTTGCGACGCTGGTTGCCCGCTTCATGCTTATCGACAAGCGTTCGTCCCAGTCCGAATACATCATTCCCGATCACCTCGCTCACGCCGATCCGCTGGTCGCGCGATTCGAGCGATGGGCTCGCGACAATCTTTCGTCGGGGTTTTCGCTTCAGGCTGCCGCTGCCGCGTTGTCAGTCGGACCGCGCACCTTGCAGCGGCGTACCGAGGCCGTGCTCGGTAAGTCGCCACTGGCCTTCTTCCAGGACTTGCGAATCGAACGCGCGCAGAATCTCGTGTCGATTGGCTACGACCTCGAGAGAATCGCGAGCGAGGTGGGCTACGCCGACTCGGCGACGTTGCGGACTTTGCTGCGTCGGAGGCTCGGCCGCGGGGTGCGGGAACTTCGCGCCGAAATGCGCTAGCCTTCCGACGACGGTTTGCCGAACCATCCGAGCCGGTCCTTGACGTGGCTGCCGACATACATGATCTGACCACTCCAGCGACTCGACCGCGGACTTGTCGCGAAACGACTGGGCCGCTTCACGCAGCCACTTCGTGAAGCGGCCGAGACTATTTTCTACGGTGTGGCGAGGACATCTCCACGAGACGATAAGAGAATCCCGGCAGACATAGGTCTTCGCCATCGCCAAAACGGGCTGCTCGAGTTGCGGTGGCGCTTGCTCACGCCCCTCCGAAGGTATTCAGGTATCCGTAAGAAAATCCGGATGCCTCGTGCGGATCTGATCGACCTGGCTCAGCGTACCGGAGAGGTGGTTACGCAGCGCTGCCTGCGCAGCCTCGGCATCGCCGCGCTCGATTGCATCGACGATCTCGGTGTGATCGCGCACCACCGCCATCGTCTTGCCTTCCACTGGCAGATGCAGGCGGCGTAGCCGGTCGATGTGGCCACTCAGTCGGCGCACCAGATCCCAGAGTTGCGGCACGCCCGCCGCCTCGTACATCTGGCGATGAAAGGCCTGGTCGAGCAGCGAGAACTGCTCGATGTTCTTCGGGTCGCGCACTTCCATCTGTCCGGCAATCGTGGCGCGTAATTGAGCGATCAGCGCGGCGTCGCGCTGCTCCGCAAGCGTGCGCACGATTTCCAGTTCGATCGAGCGGCGCAGAAAGTGCGCCTGCAACGCAGAAGTCACGTTGATCTGGCTGACGACCGTGGCGTGCTGCGGAAAAATGTCGACGAGGCCTTCCTCGCCGAGCTTCATCAACGCGTCGCGCACGGGCGTCTGACTCAGACCGTACTGCGTCGCCAGATCTGCGCGCGAGAGCACCGTGCCGGGCGCCAGTTCGAGCGACAGGATCATTTCGCGCAGGCGTTCGAATACTTGCGGCGCGGCATGGCGGGACCGGTCGAGCCGGGTCGCCCTCGTCGGGGAAGCGTTGATTTTCATGGCAGAACCAGAAGCGTGGGCATAGGCGGGCACTGCGATTTTCACCCGCTGAAATATTAATACTATAGCCGACGCCCAGCCGCTCCCCGCAAGCGTGTAGCCGTTTTCCGGCGCGACAGACCATGGGTTTTCCCCACTGACACACTAATACATTAGTGCTTTACCATGCCTCCATCTACTTCGAATCTCTCTTTACCGGACTGCCGCCATGACTCGCGACATCACCGTCACCCAGGTGCGAATCACGCCGATCGCCTTCCGCGACGGCCCTCTGCTCAACGCTGCCGGCATCCACGAGCCGTGGGCATTGCGCGCCATCGTCGAACTGGAGACGAGCGATGGCCGCGTGGGTATCTCGGAGACATATGGTGACGAGCCGATGCTGCGCGTGCTCGAGCAGGCCAAGGCGCTGGTGATCGGCCTGTCACCGTTCGACCTGAACCGGATGGAGGAACGCGTGCGTGCGGCGATCAAGCCGAGCTCGGGTGCGATCGAATTCGAACTCGCCCCCGGCTCGCATTCGGCCAAGAACGCGCCGAAAGTCATCAGCACGCTCGAAGTCGCGATGCTCGACCTGCAGGGGCAAATCGTCGGTGCGCCGATCGTCGATCTGCTCGGCGGTAAGGTTCGCGACGCAGTGCCCTACAGCGCCTACCTCTTCTTCAAGTACGCGGAGCACATCGACAAGCCCTATGCGCCCGATGCCTGGGGCGAAGGCCTTAGCGCGGACCAGATCGTCGCGCAGGCGCGTCGCATGATCGACTTGTACGGCTTCCAGAGCATCAAGCTCAAGGGTGGCGTGTTCGAGCCGGCGCACGAGATCGCATGCATGCGTGCGCTGCATCGGGCTTTCCCCGGCGTGCCGCTGCGCCTCGATCCGAACGCCAACTGGACGCTAGAAACGAGCATCGCAGCCGCCCCCGAACTCGACGAGTTGCTCGAGTATTACGAAGACCCGTGTCCGGGGCTCGCAGGCATGGCCGAACTGGCAAAACACACTCGCCTGCCGCTCGCGACCAACATGGTGATCACGACCATGGAAGACTTCCGCCGCGGCGCCGAGATGGGTTCGGTCAAGGTGTTGCTGTCGGATCATCACTACTGGGGTGGTCTGCGCGCGACCCAGACGCTCGCGCGCATGTGCAAGTTGTGGGATCTCGGCATGTCGATGCACTCGAACTCGCACCTCGGCATTAGCTTGATGGCGATGACCCACGTCGCGGCGAGCATTCCTAATCTGACGTATGCGTGCGACACGCATTACCCGTGGCAGGAAGAAGAAGTCATCAAGGGTGGCCGCGTGAGCTTCGACAATGGTGCGGTGCGCGTGCCCAGCGCACCGGGCCTCGGCGTCGAACTCGACCGTGAGCGGCTGGCTGAATTGCATGCTCAGTATCTAACGTGCGGCGTGCGCAATCGCGACGACTTGAAGCAGATGCAGAAGTACGACCCGAGTTTCAGTGGTAAGAACCCGCGCTTCTGATTCAAGCGGGAGTCCCGCGCGATGGGCATTGCCACTCGGCAACTATGTTGTATGGGAACGCTTTGCATGGGGCCGCAGTAAGCGCTAAAGCGCTAACTGCGGTCGACCGCTTTGCATGGGACCAGAGTAAGCGCTAAAGCGCTAACTCTGATCGACCGCTGTGCATGGGACAGCAGTAAGCGCTAAAGCGCTAACTGCTGTCGACAAAGGAGACAAGCCGATGAGCAGATCCATTCCGGCCACGGCCGGCCCGGACCGAACGGATGCACTCGCAAGCGCCGTGCGCAAGATTAAGTGGCATGTGCTGCCGCTCTTCGTTGTGATGTTCGTCGTCAACTACATCGACCGGGTGAACATCGGCTTCGTCCGCCAGCATCTGAGCGCAGATCTCGGCATTGGTGCCGCCGCCTATGGACTTGGCGCGGGGCTTTTCTTCGTCAGCTATGCGATCTTCGAAGTGCCGTCGAACATGCTGTTGCAGCGCTTCGGCGCGAAGGCCTGGCTCACGCGCATCATGTTCACGTGGGGTCTGGCCGCGGTCGGCATGGCGTTCGTTCGCGGCGAGACGTCGTTCTATGCAATGCGCTTGCTGCTCGGCGCCGCCGAGGCCGGCTTCTTTCCGGGCGTCATCTTCTATTTCACCCAATGGCTGCCACGCGGTGAGCGAGGCAAGGCGATGGCGATCTTTCTCAGCGGCTCGGCGCTCGCCTCGATACTGTCCGGGCCGATCTCCGGCGCACTGATGCTGATCAGCGGCGGAGGTCTGCACGGCTGGCAGTGGATGTTCGTGATCGAAGGCATGGCCTCGGTCGTGCTGGCCGGCTTCATCTGGTTCTGGCTCGATTCGAAACCGCGCGACGCCAGATGGCTGAGCAGCGCCGAGCAGAATGCGATTGTCGCCGAGATAGAGGAGGAGCAGCGCGAACGCGACGCGGCGCATGCGGTCATGCCGTCCGTCTGGACTCTGCTGCGCGACCCGCAGATTCTGATCTTCTGTGTGATCTATTTTTCGGTATCGCTGACGATTTACGGTGCAACGTTCTGGCTGCCCAGCATCATCCGCAAGATGGGCCATTTCAACGATTTTCAGGTCGGGCTCTTCAATTCGATCCCGTGGCTGATCTCGATCGTGGCGATGTATCTCTTCGCGATGCTCGCGGCACGCTTCAAGTTTCAGCAGGCATGGGTCGCGTGCGTGCTGTTGATCGCCGCGCTCGGCATGTATGCAGCTGGCCAGGGCAGTCCATTGTTCTCGTTCGTCGCGATCTGCTTTGCGGCGATTGGTTTTAAAGCCGCGTCGGCGTTGTTCTGGCCGATTCCGCAGGGCTACCTGGACGCGCGCATTTCAGCGGCGGTGCTGGCGCTGATCAATTCGATCGGTAATCTCGGCGGCTTCGTTGCGCCGGCGGCCTTCGGCTTGCTGGAGCAGAAAACCGGCTCGATCGAAGGCGGTCTCACCGGGCTGGCCGTGATGTCTGTGGTGGCCGCCGGGGTCGTCTTCTTTTCCCGGATGAAGCCTCGCGAGGGGCGGTCCGCCCTCGCGCTGTAGGCGATACGTGAACCAGTTTGCCTGATTAGAAACTCCCGGAGACACGATGAAAATATTAGAAGCCGGTTCCGTCGCCGACCAAACGGCCGTCGGACGATATAGGTGGACCATCTGCGCACTCATCTTTTTTGCAACGACGATCAACTACATGGATCGTCAGATGCTTGGGCTGCTCGCGCCGCTGCTGCAAAAAGACATCGGCTGGACTCAGGTTCAGTACGCGCAGACCGTGATGGTGTTCACGGTCGCCTATGCGGTGGGTCTCGCGACGTTCGGCCGTATCGCGGATCGGATCAGCACCAAAGTGGTCTACGGTGGCGCTATGGCGATGTGGAGCCTCGCCGCGATGCTGCACGCAATAGCGGCGACCGTCCCCGGCTTCGCAGCGGTGCGCGGTTTGCTCGGGTTCGGCGAGGCGGCCAATTTCCCCGTCGCCATTCGCACCACGGCGCTATGGTTTCCGAAGAAGGAGCGTGCGCTGGCCACGGGCCTATGGAACATGGGCGCAACCGTAGGCGGAATCGTTGCGCCCGCATTCGTACCGATCGCCGCTGTCATGTGGGGCTGGCGCGCGACATTCATTGCGGGAGGGGCGGCCGGTTTCGTGTGGCTGGCGGTGTGGCTGCTCGTCTACCGTCCTCCGGCGGAGCATGCCTCGGTATCGAAGCGCGAGCTCGACTACATCAACTCGGATCGGGACGAGAGCGTCGAGCAACGCGTGAGCTGGCTTTCGGTGCTGAAGTACCGCGAAACGTGGGCGTTCATCTTCGGCAAACTGCTGACCGATCCGGTGTGGTGGTTCTATTTGTTCTGGCTGCCTAAATGGCTCAATGAGTCGAGGCACATCGACATCGCCAATCTTGGGCTGCCGTTGATCGTCATTTACACGATGGCATCCGTCGGCAGTGTGGCTGGAGGATGGTTGTCGTCCCGGCTGATGCAGCGGTCCCACAAACCTAATGTCGCACGCAAGATCGCGATGGGCGTCTGCGCGCTGTGCGTCCTTCCGATTGCCACACTTTCGCTCTTTCAGAGCCTCTGGTACGCAGTATTCGCTGTCGGGCTCGCCGCGGCGGCTCATCAGGGATGGTCGGCCAATCTCGTCACGACGGTCGGCGACGTGTTTCCGCGCCGGATGGTCGGCACGGTGGTCGGTATCGGCGGCGTCGCAGGGATGATCGGCTCGTTCTTTTACTCGGGCGTTATCGGCGAGACGTTGCAGCGCACCGGTCAGTATTGGGTGCTCTTCGCTGTCGGCGCATCGGCTTATCTGGTCGCGCTCGGCATCATCCATTTGCTCATGCCGCGCATGACGCCGGTGAAACTCGAGCACTAACTAGCCTGTTCCGGTCGAAGGTCGTCCCGATGGAACAGATGCCGGCGGTCATGAGATTGGCCGGCGCTCTCCACGAACCATGCCGGTAGCCCATGCGCTCTTTGGCGAGCTCGCGCGATGCAGTATCGGGAGACATCTGCTCGATTCCGAGTTGTAGAAGTCCCACGCTTGCGCCAGCACGTATTGCCCTTCGGCGGCCCGGCACGTTTGTCATCCTCATAGTCCTATATAATTGCGAATGATTCTCAATTGCGTATAAACTGCTGGTTTCGCTGTCGTGCTGAACTATGAAAACCTTCCTGCGTAACGATCTGATTGAGCGCTTTGGTTATGGCATGGCCGTCTATATCACGGCCAAGGCTTCCGCGATGCAGCGGAGCATCGATGCCATCAACGCCGAACGGACGGCGGCCGGTGGCCGCCTGCTGAAGAACGCGAGTATCGAAGAGGTAGTCGGCGTGTTACGCAGGAAAGGCAAGCTGCCGGCCTGAACTTAGCGAGCGATGTCGCACACGAATTCGATGTCGTGTGGCCGCTCGCTACGCGAACGAAGTCTGCCACCCGCTTTACGTGGCGACCGTCGTCACTCGCTCAAAGCAAAGATTTCCCTTGGGCCAGAATCTTGTCGCAGACCTGTTTCGTGATCTGCTCCTTCAGGCCGCCGCCACTCAAGTCGACCTGCTTACCGTCGCCGCTGTTCAGGATGCCTTTGGCGCCGTCGGTGTACCCGCTGTCGCTCGACGATGAACCGCCCGGCAGCTTGCTCATGAGCCCATCTTTGACCGACGACGCGCCGCCGCCGAGATAGTTGTTCTTGATACAAAATTCAAGCACGCCCGCGACATTGCCCGTGCTGCCGGACGTTAGCGACTGCAACGACAACCCACTGCCTAAACCGCCCAGGCTGCCAAGTCCACCTGCGGCCGCGCCGTTTCCGCCCTGATTGAGAAGATTGCCGAGTTGGGCGTGGGCCGTTGGGAAATAGAGCAATGTAGCGACCAGAAGCCCGTTGGCCCAGGTGCGACGGTTGCATGCGATCATGGAAGCCCTCTTGCCGTGGAGTGAAGGTTGTCTTCACTATAGTGCCTCACGGGCTCAAACAAAGGACGAGGTCATCGGCCATTTGAACAGGCCCCGCGCCCGGCATGTGCCAACGCCAGCGCCAATCTCGCCCCGACCTCGGCATTGTGTTTGATGAGCGCAATGTTTGTCGCCAGGCTGCGTCCACTCGTCAATGCCTTGATACGAGCCAGCAGGAAGGGCGTCACGGCCTTACCGGCGATACCTTTCGCCGCGGCCTCGGCGAGCGCCTGCTGGGTCAGCGCGTCGATCTCCTCGGACTTCATCGCTGCCGCTTCCGGCACCGGCGTGCTCAATACCACGCCGCCGACGAGCCCCAAGTCCCACTTGGTCCGGATGAAGCGTGCCTGCTGCGCCGCATCGTCCAGCCTGAAGTCCGCGCGAAAACCGCTGTCGCGCGTGTAAAACGCGGCGAAATTGTCCTGCTCGCAACTGAGCACCGGCACGCCGTGCGTTTCCAGATATTCCAACGTGAGTCCAATGTCCAGAATGGACTTCGCCCCCGCGCAGACCACCGCCACTGATGTCTTCGCCAGTTCCTGCAGGTCGGCCGAAATGTCGAAGGTTTCCGGCGCACCCCGGTGCACCCCGCCAATGCCTCCGGTCACGAATACCTCGATGCCGGCCAGGGCAGCGCATATCATCGTGCCAGCCACTGTCGTGGCGCCAAGCCCGCCGGCGGCCAGCACGGCTGGCAGGTCGCGGCGGCTGACCTTGTGTACCTGGTCCGAGCGCCCAAGCAGTTCCAGTTCGTCGTTTGAAAGACCGATGCGGATTCGCCCGTCGATCAATGCGATAGTCGCCGGTTCGGCGCCCAGGCTGCGGATTACGGCCTCCACTTCGCGCGCAGTGCGAACGTTCTCCGGATAGGGCATGCCGTGAGCGATGATGGTCGATTCCAGCGCCACGAGCGGGCGGCCGGCGGCTTGCGCAGCGGCCACAGGTGCGCTGAAACTCAACCACGAGCGAGCAGGATCCGTAATCATCGCGATGTTCCCGGCGGTTTATTGCGTTCAAGTATGCAACAGGGGGCGGCTCCAGGGTTCACTCGTTGCGATGCGATGGCGCTTATCATTAGGATGGTCAATGTCGGGTCGGGAGGTTCCATGCCACCGCTACGCGCAATCAATCTGCTCCAGTCGACGGAAGGTGCCCGGCTCCATGGCCCGGAGCTCGACCGCTGGCGCCGTTGGGGGCCTTATCTGAGCGAGCGGCAATGGGGCACTGTTCGCGAAGACTATAGCGAATACGGCACCGCATGGGACTACTTTCCGCACGATCATGCGCGCAGCCGCATGTACCGCTGGGGCGAGGACGGCATTGCCGGATTCGGCAACGACCCGCTCGACTGGTGCGTATCGCTCGCGCTCTGGAACGGGCACGATCCGATCATCAAGGAACGGCTCTTCGGCTTAGCGAACGAGCAAGGCAATCACGGCGAGGACGTGAAGGAGCTTTACTTCTATCTCGACGGCACGCCGACGCATTCCTACATGAAGATGCTGTACAAGTATCCTCAAGACGCGTACCCGTACCAGGACCTCATTGACGAAAATCTGCGGCGCGGCGCGGAACAGCCCGAATATGAAATTCTCGATACGGGCGTGTTCGACGATAACCGCTACTTCGACGTTTGCGTCGAGTACGCGAAGCACACTCCCGACGATATCGTGATGCGCGTGACCGTCGAAAACCGAGCGGATCAGCGCGCGGCGCTTCATCTGTTACCGCAATTCTGGGCGCGCAACAGATGGGCCTGGTCGGGCAAGCCCGGCAAGCCGGCGCTTACGCTGGAGTCGAATACAGAGAATGGGACGCGCGTTATCGCGCGCCATCCCGCGCACGCCACGATGATCGTCACGGCGTCAGCGCAACAGCCGATCGAGTGGCTCTTCTGCGAAAACGAAACGAATGTACGCCGTATTTTCGGTATCGATGGAGCGGGGCCGTTCAAGGACGGCTTCAATGACTACCTCGTCGACGGCGACGAGCAGGCCGTCCGGCGCGACAAGGGCACTCGTGCCGCCGCGCATGTGAGCCTGCAATTCGCGCCTCATGAGCGCTCGGTCGTGTATCTGCGCTGGCGTCCCGAAGCGGCTGCGGATGCCGCGCCTCTCGACATGCAAGCGCTCTTCACGCGCCGGCAAGCGGAAGCCGACGAATTCTATGCGGCGCTTCAGCACGACATTGCAGACGCCGATGCGCGGCTCGTGCAGCGTCAGGCACTCGCCGGCATGTTGTGGTCGAAGCAGTACTACCAGTTCGACGTGACGCGCTGGCACGACGGCGACCCCGGCCAGCCGCCGCCGCCGAGAGCACGCAGGCACGGCCGCAATGCGGACTGGCGGCACATGTGCAATGGCGACATCGTGTCGATGCCGGATAAGTGGGAGTACCCATGGTACGCGTCGTGGGATCTCGCATTTCATGCAGTCGCGTTCGCTATGATCGATCCCGACTTCGCGAAGAAGCAATTGCTTCTGCTCGTGAAGGAGCGCTATATGCATCCGAACGGCCAATTGCCCGCTTACGAGTGGGCATTCGGCGATGCCAATCCGCCGGTTCATGCGTGGGCCACATGGCGTGTGTACGAACTCGACCGCGAGGTGACGGGCGTTGGCGATCACGAGTTTCTTGAAGTCATGTTTCACAAACTCCTGCTCAATTTCTCGTGGTGGGTCAACCGCAAGGACGCGGATGATCGCAACATCTTTCAGGGCGGCTTTCTTGGGCTCGACAACGTGGGCATCTTCGACCGGTCTTCGCCACTGCCTACCGGCGGCCGCATCGATCAGGCCGATGGCACGGCATGGATGGCCTCGTACGCGCTAGATCTGATGCAGATCGGCCTGGAACTGGCCATGACGAACAGCGCGTATGTCGAAATTGCAGTGAAGTTCTTCGAGCACTTTCTGTATATCGCGGAAGCGGTCAGTTGCGACGAAGGGTGCAAAACGGGGCTATGGGACGGACAAGACGAATTCTTCTACGACGTACTCCACCTTCCGAACGGCGCCCGTGTGCCGATGCGCATTCGTTCGATCGTCGGGCTGATCCCGCTGTTCGCTGTTCACGTGCTCGAAGATCGCGTGTATGGCCATTTGCCGGGATTGCGCGAACGGCTGGCCTGGTTCCTCGATCATCGGCCGAATCTGGCCAAGCTGGTGTCGCGCTGGACCGAGCCGGGCAAGGGCAATACCACGCTGCTGTCGCTGTTGCGCGGACACCGGATGAAAACACTGCTGCGCCGCGCGCTCGATGAAAACGAGTTTCTCTCCGAGCATGGCGTGCGGGCGCTGTCGCTCGTGCATCGCGATGCACCTTATGTGTTCGACCATGACGGCGTGAAAGTCTGCATTCAATACCAGCCGGCTGAATCGGACTCGCGTGTTTTCGGCGGCAATTCGAACTGGCGCGGGCCGGTCTGGATACCCGTCAACTACCTGCTGATCGAATCGTTGTATGAGTTCTATCGCTACTACGGCGATGAGTTTCGCGTCGACTATCCGACAGGATCGGGAAACCTTTTCTCGCTGAGCGAGATTGCCGACGACCTTGCGCGGCGCGTCACCACGCTCTTTCTCAAGAATGCACAAGGTGTGCGGCCCGTGATGGCGGCTTATCCGATGCTGCAAGCCGACCCGCGTTCGCAGGATCTCATCTTGTTTCATGAGTACTTTCACGGTGACAACGGACGCGGCGTCGGGGCTTCGCACCAGACCGGGTGGAGCGGGCTCGTCGCGCTGCTGCTTCAGCCGCGCATGATGAAGCTGTCGCATGTTGCGGCCGATGTTGCGTCGGCGGATTCGGCAGTGGGGGAGGATGCTGCTGCGGCGGCAGTGCGGTAACCCTCGCCATCAGATTGATCGCGACTTGTCGAAAAACCCACGAGGACTTGAAACGTGAGGGGTTTCTATTCGTAGCCGAGCTTGTGACTCAGAATAGGCGCGAAAAAGAGTGCAATCGCCGAGCCCGCCGCTTTGCCTTCGAGTTCGGCGGCCGCAGCCGCAGCCTGCATTCCATACGAATGCATGAACAGATCGAATAACTGGGGTAGACAGTAAAGTACTGCAATCGCTATGCAATAGGATTGCGCGACGGATATGCGCCAGCCCTTCTCGACGGCGACAGCAGCGGAAACAATGCGCAGAATGGCGAACAATACGAGCGCGCCGACGGCTGCCTGTTCGCGGACCAGATACTCTGGAATAAACTCGACCATGACTTTCTGTGCACCCGCTACGTTAAACCGCCTTGGATTGAAGATCACCCGTTCGACGTCGAGGGTCGAGCCGACAGGTCTCGATAGTACCGATGCAACGCTAGCGGCACGACGGCGCGGCTGAATGAACCATAGTCTTGGCCGATATCGTCAAGACTCACGGGCCGTCGGCCGAACGCCTATTCTTTTTTTTCGCGAAATCGATGGTGGCGTGTTGGCCGTGTCGCGACGGATCAGTCTGTCAGCATGCGGGTACTGGCGAGCGCGCAAGCAGGTACCCTTCGAAATCGGCGGCCACTTCCGGGTGACGTAAGGCGAACTCGACGGTCGCCTTGAGATAACCCAGCTTGCTGCCGCAGTCGAAACGCGTGCCGTGATACTTGTACGCGAGCACCTGTTCGTCGGCGAGCAGCGACTGAATTGCGTCCGTGAGCTGCAATTCGCCGCCCGCGCCCGGCTTCAATGCACGCAGATGTTCGAAGATGCGCGGCTTCAGCACATAGCGTCCCACCACGCCGAGATTCGACGGCGCCATGCTCGGTTCCGGCTTCTCGACAATGCGCGACATCTTGATGATCGAGTCTTCCCATTTCTTGCCGTCGACAATCCCGTACGACCTGGTCTCCTCTGCCGGAATCTCTTCGACGCCGATCACCGAGCTGTGATAGTGGTCGAACACTTCGATCATTTGCGTCATAACGGGTGGCGTGCCGTACAGCAAGTCGTCCGCGAGAATGACGGCGAACGGGTTGTCGCCCACGAGCTTTTCGGCGCACATCACCGCGTGGCCCAAACCCAATGCTTCCGGCTGACGCACGTAGAAGCAGTCCACATGGCTCGGCTTGATGCTGCGCACGAGTTCCAGCAGCTTGTCCTTGCCGCGTGCCTCGAGTTCCGCCTCGATTTCATACGACTTATCGAAGTGGTCTTCGATTGCGCGCTTGCTGCGGCCCGTGACGAAGATCATTTCGGTGATGCCGGCCGCCATTGCCTCTTCCACCGCGTACTGGATCAGCGGCTTGTCGACAATCGGGAGCATCTCTTTCGGGCTCGCCTTCGTGGCGGGAAGGAACCGGGTGCCGAGACCCGCCACCGGAAATATGGCCTTGGTAACTTTGAGCATGTGTTGTCCGGGGTGTTCGCGATAACGACGTTAGAGATTAGCCTGCTTGCTTAAAGAGACGGACCCAAAGCGAAGCTGATCAGACAGTGTTTGCGTATCGTCTGGCAGATCGACTCAGGGTGGACGAGCGCAACCATAAAGGCGAAAGCCAACTATTGATGCGAGATGGCGGAACAGGCACCGCTATTGGCTAAAACGAATACACGCAGGCTTTGCGGGAGCACCGCGAAGGGGAACGCATGGCGCGCGTCGACAGCATCGATGACAGCGGCGAGGGCCTGTTGCTACCCAATCAGCGTGTAACGATGCTACGTACGAATATCATTGGCGAAATCCGCTGAAAATAATTTTTTCGCGGAAGGTTCAGGAAGAACGGGCGGCAAACAAAATCACGGTCTTCTCTGTCGGAGGGCCTTAGCCGAGACAGTCGATCAGGCTTGCTCCGCCGGAGACGCCTCCCTGCCCATGCGGTAATCGGTGGGTGTCGTCGCGAGATACTTCCTGAACAGCTTGGCCAACTGGCCGCCACTGCCAATGCCGCAACGCCGTGCAATCTTATCGACAGGCAAGCGCGACTCGACGAGCATCCGGCAACTCATGTTAAGACGAGCACGAAGCAGATAGTCGGAGGGGGTCATGCCGATCTCGCTCTTGAAGCGGCGCAGGAAGTTGCGCTCGCTCATCGCGGCAATCTTCGCGGCCGCGTCGATAGAAACAGGCCGGTCGACGTTTTCCTCCAACCAGCGCGCCGACGCCATAATCTTTTCACTGACTTTGGGCGCTCCGCTGCGGGAGACGGACATGTCCCAAGGCATATCCTGCTGAGGCGCAACCGATTCAGCGACATGACGCGCCACCTCCGATCCCATATCCTCTTCCACGATACGCAGTGCTGTGGCGACCTCAGTCGGAGCTTCGCTCAGTGCGCGCACTTGATAGTAGTCGCTCGTTTCACTGTCGCCATATAGGAGGGCACTGTAGCGGCTGGGAAGCTTGGCTGCTTCCAGGAGCAGTCTGCCCTCGGCGATCGGATGAACGATCTCGCTGAATGGATGCCTGCGGCGCAGCCAATTGCTCAGGCGTTCGTCGCGGCAGGCATGGGGTACGCCCGCGCCGCCTGCGATGAATAGCAGATGTCTGTCATCCGTGACCTGGTGCGAGTCGACACTCTCCGTCCAGACGAATACCGAAGACGAGCTTGCAATACGGCCGCCCGCAGCCGACAGCAATGAGACGTCGTAACGCGGATGCAATTGCTGCGATGCGCCGAATGCGTTCGCTTTCTGGAAGATCTCGATGATTGCCGCCACTTTTGGCAGCGCAAACCCGTTAAACAACGCTATGTCGACGCGAGTCAACTCACGCGTCTGCGTTCTCATGGCACTTTGCCGCGAGCAGCGCGGCAGAGTATTTACCAGCTCCATTTGCTTTTCCCCGGAATGTTTTGGCCTTCGAAGCTCTTCCCTAGACTCTCTGTTTTTTTCTTATCTTTGGATGCTATACAACCAATTCTAACGTAATTATTACATGTCCGATTTGGCCAACACATTGGCCGTTCACGACCCGGCTGAAAAAATTTCCGGTTTAGCGGAGAAAATCCGCCGTCGAATGTGTCCAAAATCTGAATTGAGCGAATTTATGCTCTTGGGATAAATTCGGCGAGAAATAAGACGGAATGGATAGCGTCTTCGTGGAGACGGTTTGTGCGAGAGTGTGTTATGAAAAGAATCGGAAAGACACTGCTCATTACTCCCGCTCAACCTTACGAGATGTCACTCGTTTCGATCTTTTTCAAGGTAGGGCTTTCCTGGGTAATTTCCGGTCGAAACTCCCGCTATCATGGGGTCGCTGTCGGCAGTTCGCCCGCCTTAACCGGATCCACGCAGAATCTTTTTGGCGGTTTGCCATATTCTCAGCGCGCAGGGCTAAATAAGTCCTGAACGTAGCCGATAACGCATACATGCGTATAGAAGATATTCAGACAATCATTAGCGCCGCTTTCGAAACTGCCGATTCCATAGTCGGCGCGCGTGAGTGGACTACGGCCGAAGATGCGAGCGCAATGCACGACATCATCTTCTGGGACATGCTTTCCAGGCAATTGCCGGATATAAGCGTTGTTGATCTGCTGTCGATTCTGAAATAGCACCGTGCGAGGCGGGCTCAGGACGAGACACCACCCGCCAAGCACATTGTCATTCAAGTGATCCGCTTACCCGGCATCGCGCAGACCTCTATTGTTTCCACTCAATTCATGTACCACTTGTCGACGTATCGGGTGAATGCGTAGATTGTGTCCGCTTTCAGCACAACGTCCTTAGATAAGCGCGTCACGATGCCCGATCCGTGAACGATGGTCACATTCGGATTCCCCAGTACGCGAATCGTTTGACCATCGGCGGCGCCGGAAAAATACGAGATTTCCGTGGGCGTCATGTAGTTATCCAGCACCACGAGACCTGAGCCGGTGACGTTGACGATCCGCGTCCCAGCCGGAGGCTTAATGGTGAGCGGCGCACCGGCTACGCTCGACCCTTCATGGTTCTGGACCAGGAACAACCCGGCCTGATTGAAGCTTCCCGCGCATGCAAAGTATTGATTGCGCGCATCCGGGTCGGATTCACTGACGTAATCCTCGAAACCATACTTCTGAAGACGCTCTTTTCGACCCTCAGAGCGGCATGAGGTCAGTATGTTCGAGCGCGACTTCGACGACATGTAGAAGCCGCTATAGGTGCCGACCCCGGCGGAACTATTGTTATAGCCGAAGCACGTGCTCCATATCGCGCTGCCATCGACATAGAACCCGTGGCCGATATTGGAGTCGCCGCGGCACTGCGAAATGCGGTGCTGTGATCCTCGCAACGGTGCGATGTAGATGCCACGCTCGGCGTCTTCGCCAATGCAATTCGACAGGAAATTATTTGCCCCGCCAACGACAATCCCGCACAGAAGAAGGTCCGGCGTCACCAGGCCGCGACCCGCGATCAGGGAAGGGTTGGCTTCGATACGGTTGAGGAAATCGTCGGTGCCGAACGTTTCGATACACCCGGAAATCCGGTCGCGCTGGCGATTGAGCAAAACGTTTGTCGTCAGAATATCTTCAAAGACGACGCCAAATCCTGCGAGGTGCTGAAATCCCTGGTCGGCGAAATTGTTGGCGGTGCAACGTCGAATAGCGGCCCATTTGACCAGTTGAAAGCGCACCCCGCCACCATTTAAATTTGCGCCACATCCTTCGAAATTGATGCCGCTGATGCCGATACCGCGCACGAGCGTCGACGGAGTATCGACCACGAAGCCGTGGTCCGCCTGTACCAGAGTTACACCAGAAATATGGCCCGGAAGATAACCGAACATCGTGCTACTCGACACCAGCGACACGCCGTTCTTCAGGACGATATTGCAGCGATAGCGCCCAGCAGGAAAGCGGACTACTCCGCCGCCACGTGATTCGAGCAGGTCGATCGCGGACTGGATCGCGACGCTGTCATCCGAGCGGCCATCACCCTTTGCACCAAATCGCTTGGGATTGATATCGGCATCGTTCAACTCTTCGGCCACCGTCCGGACGATACTCGTCGGTGCTGCCGCCTTGAATGCGATTGATTGAGCGTTGCCTGTTCCCGACGGCGTGTCTTTCGACAACCCCGTATCTACAGATGACGCGTCCGGTTTCGTTTGCCCATTGACGGCCGCCGCCGCGCTGAGAATCGTGCCTGCCAGGGCACCCTTGATTGCCTGCCTTCTGTTAGTCACGGTATGACTCTCGTTCGTCGATCATTTATTGCGTGCAACTGCGTTGCTGACGAGTTCCTTGACAAGGACAGTCGGGAATACCAAAGCGTCGTGTGCGTAGCGGCGCAGCAGACGCCGGGGCTCCGTGACGATCCGGTGCAGCCATTCGAGGCCGGTCTTGCGCATCCAGACTGGAGCGCGCGCCTTCTCGCCCGCAATGAAGTCGATCGTCGCACCCGCACAGATCGCCACCTTTGCGTGGATGCGAGCTCTGTACTCATGTACCCATAGTTCCTGTTTGGGTGCGCCGAGTCCAACGATCAACAGATCCGGTTCAGCAGCTGCGATCTCGTAGAGAATGCGATTGCACTCGGACGGCAACGTCTCGAATCCGAAAGGAGGGGAGTATGTACCGGCTATCAGAACGTTCGGCCAGCGCTGCGCAATAATACGCGCGGCACGCTGAGCAACGCCGGAGCCGGCACCGAGCAGAAACACGCGCATGGGCTGATTCATGGACCGCGCCTGATGAAGGAGACTCGGTACGAGGTCGCTGCCCGGCACGGTTTCCTTCAACGCGCGACCCATCATCCGCGATGCGAGTACTAGCGGCTTACCGTCGGCGAGTACCATCGACGCGCCTGCATACGCGGCCTGGAATGCCAGAGAGTTTCGAAGTTTGACGATATGGTCCACATTCGGCGTGACCACGTAACGGCATCTTGCGTGCGGCGATTCGAGCCACCGCGCCAATGTCTTTGCCGCCGTGTCCATTGAAATGGCGTCTATCTCTATCCCGAACATCGTGCATTTGGTGGTCATTTAACAGGCCTCAGGTCGATAGGACGTGACGAAGCGCTCCGACTGAAAATTCAATCGGAGACTTTGGAAAACTAACTAAGTGAGAATCTTGCTGAACTGACCTTGAGTCGGTCTTTGTCGGCTTGATATGCCCAGCATCGCCACGATAGGATGCGCCGGGCCGCCTCCGTGGAAGCGTGCGCGAGCAGCGCTAAGCGCTATGCAGTGCCGGTTCTGCCATATCGGTCCTCAAGCCGAACGATGTCGTCCTCGCCGAGATACGCTCCGGATTGGACTTCGATCAGTTCAAGTGGGATCTTTCCCGGATTGAACAGCCGGTGCGATACGCCAACGGGAATATACGTAGACTGGTTTTCCGTCAGTAAGTCCTCGCGTTCGCCGTTCGTAACTAACGCTGTGCCCCTGACTACGATCCAATGCTCGGCGCGGTGATGGTGCAGTTGAAGACTCAATTGGGCACCGGGATTGACAACTATCCGTTTGACCTGGAAGCGCTCGCCCTGGTCGATGGATTCATACGAACCCCACGGGCGCGTCACGCGCCGATGCGTAACGGACTCGCGCCGTCCCGTTGCATTGAGACTGTCGACGATAGTCTTTACGTTCTTGGCGAGATCGCGATGTGCGACGAGCACAGCGTCTGCCGTTTCGACGATTATCAGGTCGCTGACGCCGATCGCCGCGACCATGCGGTGTTCAGCGCGGATATAGGAATTCGACACGGAATCTTGCAGCACGTCGCCTATAAGGGCATTGCGCTGCTCGTCGTGCGGCGCAATCTCATGCAGTGCGGACCACGATCCGATATCGCTCCAGCCGAGATCGTCCACAGAGATAACTGCTGCGCGATCGGTACGCTCCAGAACTGCGTAGTCCACCGAGATGCTTGGGCAGTCGGTGAAGGCGTCTTTGCCGAGCCTGAGAAATTGCAGATCGGGATGTGCATCTTTGTACGCTTGATCCGCGAAGCGGGCGACGTCTGGCTCGTATCGTTTCAGTTCGTCCAGGTAGACACCTGCGCCAAACAGAAAAATTCCGCTGTTCCACAAGTAATCGCCACTGGCCAGCAGTTCGGCGGCGAGCGCGGCGTCAGGCTTCTCGACGAAAGCGCTAACGTTGTATGCCTCGTGCTCCTTGTCCGCCAACGATTCGCCCTTGCGGATGTATCCGAACCCGGTATGCGGTGTAGTCGGCACCACTCCGAATGTGACGAGCCGTCCATCGCGTGCCAGAGCAATGCCGGTCTCGACGGCATTGTGAAACGCGTCAGCATTCTGAATGACGTGATCGGATGGCAGCACGAGCAACAGCGCTTTTGGATCATCCTGAATAGCGAAATGCGCCGCGGCTGCAATCGCCGCTGCGGTGTTTCTCGAAACCGGTTCTAGGATGATCGCAGAGACGTCCAGAGCGATTTCCTTCAGTTGATCGGCAAGCTGAAAGCGGTATTCGGCATTTGAAACCAGAACCGGCGGCCTGGTGTTATCGAGAGCATTGACGCGTCTCAGCGTAGTCTGCAACAGCGAGTGCTCGCCCGCGAGCGTGAGGAACTGCTTTGGTTGACCGCCACGAGACATCGGCCACAACCGAGTTCCACTGCCGCCACATAGAACAACTGGGAAAATGCTCATGTGCTTCTATCCTGTATGCCTCGTTCGATGTGACTCTACTGAGCAACCCATGTGTTGTGCGTCTACTGTCTTAATTCGACATACTTTTGGCAGATCCGGGTAACCCACTACAAAAGAGCTGCACAGGGCGTTTGTGACACACGTCGATCCTATTGCCGGCCGGCGATTGACGGATAGTCTCGATAGGCGAGAAGCATGAAGACGAAGATCGACAGACCGAGTGGTTCGATCATCAGCAGACCTGTGAAAACGGCAAAGACAAGTGGCGCCATACCGCCGAAATCTCTACGCACCCGGAGCCAGAGAACCCAGCAATAGATGACGGTGACGGGCACGCCGTATTTGTAGATCATGCCGGTAATCGAATTTGATATACCTGCGTCGTTCTCCTTGATGTAGCCATACTCGTCCAGCGCCAGAGCGTTGTAAGCGTCGAGGTCGCCGCTCGGACGGCCGAGCAGCAAGCTGTCAGCTGCCGCGCGCGCGCCGAGTGTCATGTCGTTGATTCGCACGGTGATACTCGAGTCGCCTTGCAGCGAGCGGCCGAACAGGGTCGAGAAGGCGTCGTCTATCGCGCCGGGGGCGGCCAGTACCAGAGTCACCACGACGCCCAACATGATCGCCGCGAGATTCGCGAGTCGCGGCTGGCGCTGATGCATGTAGCAGTAAGCCGCGAATGGCATCAAGACCGATAGGGCTCCCATGGATTGAGTCGAGAGAGCGGCCAGAAGAAACACCCAGTTGGGTCTCTTTTTGTACTTCAAGAAGTTGTACGCGAAGGCCATCGTCAGCATGACGCCGTACACACCGGCTTCCCAGAAGATGCCCTGGTTGCGGTAGTGATTGAAGCGCTGCAAATCGGTCGAGCGGACATAGAGAAGGCCGAAGACCGTGCTGTATTCGTCGTCGATATGGCGTGCGATGCCGGGGGCCACATAGGCGAGCGGATAAAGCACTAGCGAGATGATCGCCATGTAATACATCACGTCGACAAAAAGCTCGCGAAAGTCGCGACGTGTGCGCTTGAAATAGATGCATGCGACGCCCGCAATCAGCGCTTTCAAAATGACGAACAGTTCCTTGTCGTCGATCTGAAAGTCCTGCACATAACTGGCGACGAGGATCGCGATAACCAGAATCCCATAGCTACCGCGGATTGCTCGAGGAAAGCGTACCGATACCAGGAAGCTGCAAAATAGAACCACCACGATTGCGGCGATCATTGCGGAATTACCAACTCGAACCACAACGATCCAACCGCCGCTGACAAGCAGAATTGCGGTCAGCAGTAGCGAGGCGCGGATTTCGCGCCGGAAGAGGGAACTAAGCATGATTGATTTCGTTCGTGACACTAGCGGAACAGGCGGCGCGGGCAGAAGGTGCGCCCTTTAACCATTGCTTACGATCCGGATGCCAGTGTCGAACCACGCGAGCGGGTGCGCCGACGGCGACGCAGAAATCGGGGATGTCGCTTGTGACGACGGCATTAGCGCCGATCACGCAGTGGCGGCCAATTCTTGCTCCGAGTATCACGACGTTCTCGCCGATCCACGAGCCGTCGCCGATGTTGACCGGGCGGCGCTGAATCAGGTCTTGCGTCTTGACTGGTGTGTGGATGTCTTCGTATCCGTGAATATAGTCGGCGACATAGACTCGATCGGCGATCAGTACGTCGCATCCGATCTCGATCGAGTGGGTGACAATAATGTGCGCGCTGTTGCCGATGTAAACGCGGTCCCGGATATCGAGTCGGGGTTGCACGGAGAACGCGCGAATCGTCTCGATCCATGCGAAATTGTTAACGAATACGTCGGTGCCAATCGCGATGTTGTCCGATCCGTCGATCCGGATTGGCCTGAGAATGCGGGAACGTGCCCCGAACCGTGCGAAGAAGAACGGATAGATCAGCCCCTGAAGTGACGTCCTGAGCCGATTTCGAACCTTGAAGAAGATGCCTATGTTCACGTGGCTATTCCGTTTGTGTGCGTTTGGCGTGGTGCTTCAGGAGCGTGGCGATCTCACGCCGGTAGAACGACAGCGACGGGTAGACGCAGATACCTAGAACCTTCCATGCCACAAGTCCCTCCGCGAGTTTTTCGCCTGCCAGTGCAAGCGCGGTAGCGAGTGCCGCGCCGGTTGCGCCAAGCGTCGGCACGAGAATCGCGGCAAGGGCTATGCACGCCAGGGTCGCAATCACCATCGCATTGCGGATGACTCTTTCGAGTCCGTGAACGACCAGTAAAGGACGTATCGAACCGCTTGCGACCACGGCGAGTTGTCCCGCGCTCAAGAAGAGGAGTGGGCCGTAACCTGCCCCGAAGTCATTGCCAAACAGCCGCAACAGTTGGTGACCTGACACGACCAATACGACGAAGAGACCCGATACGAGGATCAGCAGCGCAGCCGACACGCGTTGAACGATCCACTCGATATCGTGCTTGCTGGAAGTGCCGCGCATCATCGAGAGTCTGGGCCCGACTAGCGCGTCGATAGGTGGGACGAGAAATCCCGATAGTGTCAGCGCAACGCGTTGTGCGACCGAATATCCGCCTACGTCAGAGGGAGAAGAGTGGATCCCCACGGCGAAAACCGCAATCCAGAGCAGCGCCATCTGGCAGGTGTTGCCGATCAGCAGCGGCAGTGCCGGTCGAAGCAAGCGGACGTTCCAGAGCGGGCCGATTGGGCCGGGGAGTCCACCGGCGCTACGCATGAATCTACCGAAGGGAATGTACGCAATGGCAAGGTTGACGGTCGATGCGCCGACGAAGATATATGCCGCCGTCACCGCGCTCGACGGCGGCATGCAGAACAGTGAAAGAAACGAGAGGAGCGGCACCCAGACGCTGAAAACGGCAATACTTCTTTCCGGCTTGCCGATGATCTGCAGAAACGGCACGTGCATCATCGCGATCGAAGTGGGTAACAATGCTACTGCGAACCACACCAATACAGAGGCAAGTTCCTGCTTGTGAAAAACATACAGTGCAAGGGGTGTCGATAGAAGAATGACCGTAAGCGTCAGGGCGAGACTCGCAGCAGCGGCGAGAAGCATGGTTTGGCGGTACAAGGATCGTAGCTGTGCCCACTGACGATCACGCACCATCGGGCCGCCGTCGCGAATGACGATCTGTTCGAGGCCGAGACGGCAGAATGTCGACAGCACCGACAGAAACCCTAGGCCAATCATGTAGAGACCCGTCTGCGACGCGCCGAGGTAACGCCCGAGGAAGATCACGAACGAGAAATTCGTCACCGCGCCCGATAGCCTGAAGACGAAACTCGACGCAATACGTTTGAGAATGGTCGGCGAGCGCGGAAGTCCGGTTGGCGTCATATCTGTTTTATCGAGTCTCAACTCGGAGCGACTCCATTACGCGCGCGGCGATACCGCGCGTATAGCCGAGATCGACATCGGTGAAGTGGCCGGGGAAGAAGTACCGGTCGACTAGTGCGCCAAGCAACATATTCGGCGCGGGCTTCGACCTGTCGGTGGGATGTTCGACCAGATGCCCGAGTTCAGCGGGCGTCCGGGCCGGCAGGATTCCGTTGAGATGATCGTAAAACGATTCGCCGAGCACGATGACCCTGTGGCCGGCCGCGAAGGCGTCGAGTCCCGTCAGCGAGTTGACCGTGACCGTTATGCATGTGCGGGCAATATCATCGGATAGCGACCGGCCGCTGAGTTCGATTCTCTCCAGACGCTCCACCAGCGCATAGAATGCCGCGCTATATTTGCGGCGGTACAGCGGATGTTCACGGACGACGACTTTCCAGTCGGGTGGGATACCCGACATGACGAACTCGATCAGTCCGGCATCGCTGAGCTGAAGTGGATTGTGATAGATGTTGTTCGCGTCCTCGGGCACCTGCATGGCGAGAAGGAGCGTCTTTCGCCTGTCGGACACGGTGTCTGATTTGCGCACCAATGCCTTGTAACGTGAAGACGGACACTTCTCCAGCCGATACGGACGGAGATCGGGCGGCAGCAAGCCGGTAAGCCGGGACTGCGCAACGATAAACTTGTCGACCATCGAGTAGAGACGATTGTTCCATCTCGGGCGCTGGTTAGGTACGACCAACTCAGGACCCGCGGCGGGCAGATAGGCAAGGGCCGTCCGGAACGAACAATTCGCGTTGACGCCCTCGCGATCCAGTAGCGTCGTGCGGTACGGCCCCTGCTCGAAGAACCACGTCGTTGCGCGCGAATCGGCCAGTGTGCGCATCAACACTTCGGCCGGCAAGCGTGTATCGCCACTGAGAATGGCTACGTCCGGATCGAATTGCTCGATCACCGATCGGCTCACTTCAAGCATCGCCCGCGCCTGGCGGTTGAGTGCGTCCCGTTGCGGATCGGTCATGCCCGGATCGGACGAGTGGAAGCGGATCAGAGCCGATATCACGTCCGGGTCAGTCGAACGATCCTTTGACCTTGTCAGAAATGCCTTCCATGACAGCGCCTTGGTCGCACGCCCATGCAACCGGAAGTACGCCCACGCACTTGGGAAAACCGCTAGGTGGAGAAATTCCACATTGGGATCCAGCTGCTTCCATGCATCCTCTATCGCGCAGAAGAAGCGCGCCATGGGATGGTAGTAAACCAGCGTGACAACTTTAGTTTTCATAGTGTGTGAGCGAGCCAGGCGCCGGCTGGATGCGATGCCGAACGTGGTTATGCGACAGTCCGTTTCATCAGGAACGCGTCGCGCATTGCACGAAGTTCGATCTTGTGACGTGCTACTGCATGGAAAACCGTCAACACGATTGCCGATGCGGCGACGGCCAGATTGCGCGTTTTCAGTCCGCAGTAAAGCCAATTGCGCGTCAGGTAATAGCGTGAGAAATCTGAGCGACTACCGCCCGTAGAAGAGCTGATCTTGTGCTGAAGATGAATGGTCGGCGTGTAATACATCTTGATTCCGGCCCTTTTCAATTCGAGGCAGAAGATCGTGTCGTCGTAGTAGACGAAAAGTTCTTCCCACATCCGGATTCCCGACTCCTTTAACGGCCGCGATTTGACGATCAGCGAGCAAGTTGGCGCGTAGTCGACCGGATACAGCAGATTTTTGGTCAGTCGATCAGGTTTGTTATGGCCGAAATGACGGCAGCCGCCTTTCAGATAGCTCAGTTTGCCGCCGGCGTACCACGGCTTGCCGGGCGTGTCGTAGTAGAAACTTTTCGGCGCCAGGGCGTCGACGCGCGGATTGGCGACCAGAATGTCGACTTGCCGCTGGAGGAAATCGGCATCGACCTCGATATCGTTATTCAGGAAGAGGATATGCGTGAAGCTCTCATCTGGAAGAAAAAAGTCAAGTCCCTGATTGTTCGCCGTGGCGACACCCACGTTCGACTTGTTGCGAATGAACGTGAACGGGACCTTCAGATCCGCGCGAATTGCCGCTTCGCAGGCCGGGTTTTCGACGTCGTTCTCGATACAGAGGACATGGAAATCCGTGAATCGTTGAGCGTTCATGCTCGCAATAAACCCGGCGATCACAGGGTCCGATTTGAAAAGCACGGTCACAATGCCAATTTTCATCGCGAATTTCCTTGAAGAGTGGAGGTGCGCTTAGTTCAACAATCCGCGACTGCGCATCTCGGCGACCGACTGGTCGTAGCCTGCATCGGAGATGGTTTGTTCCTCGACCCACTTGCAGAAATGCATCGCCCCTTCCGCGAAGGACACCTTCGGCTCGAAATCGAGCTCCTTGCGAATCTTTTTCAGATCCGCGTAGTTATGGCGGATGTCGCCGAGGCGGAAATTGCCCGTGATATTGAGCGCGCCGGTGGCGCCGTAGAAGCGCTTCAGCGTTTGCGCGACCTGAAGCACGCTGGTTGCCTTGCCTGATCCTACGTTGTAGGCAACGCCTGCCTTATTCGTTGCATCGAGCGCGAGCACAATGGATTCGACAATGTCGTCGATATATACAAAGTCGCGACTCTCAAGGCCGTCTTCGAAAATGTTGACGTCTTTGCCTTGAAGCAGCAGCGTGGAGAAGATGGAGAGAATACCGGTGTACGGATTGCGCAGCGACTGTCCCGGCCCATACACGTTCTGAAAGCGAAGTGCGATAGCGCCGATATCGAGCGTCTCGCAGACGGTCAGAACCAGTTGCTCCTGGAACAGCTTCGTAATGCCGTAGACAGAGCTTGGATGTGTCTTGGAAGTTTCGTCGGTCGGAACCAGTTCGAGGCGTTCGCCGGTTTCCGGGCAAAGGCAATCATATAGTCCGAGACGCATATCAGAGGCTTTCCGCGCGCCCGGATATACGTAGCCCGCGTGCCCGCGATATTTGCCTTCGCCGTAAATGGAACGGGACGACGCGACAACGACCCGACGGACCGTGCCATGCCCGGCGTCACGCGCTTCGGCGAGTAGATCGAGCATCAGCGACGTGCCACGCACATTGGTCTCGACATAGTGGTCGATCTGGTACATGGATTGGCCGGTACCCGTTTCCGCGGCCAGATGAATGACGGCTTCCTGACCTTCCAGTGCGGCCAGCCAGTCTTCACGGCGACGTACATCACCTTTGATGAGGCGCACGGATTCAGGCAGCGACTTGAACAAGGGCGAGTCATCGGGATTCGTTCCGTGAATCTGTGGAGAGAGGTTGTCCAGTACGGTAACAGTGTCGCCGAGGCGGTTAAGGGCACGCGCGAGGGCACTGCCGATAAAGCCGGCACCGCCGGTGATCAGGATATTCATGCGAGCTCGAAGATAGAAATAAAGGCCAAAAGGGGCTGCATTCACGGTGAATCGCAGAGGTGAATCACAGCGCTAATCCTGGAACGCGAGACACGAATTTGGGCGACTAGCCGGCACGAGTGCGTGTAGCACTAAGAACGCATATCTTCAATAAGCGTGGGCGCCGCCGAAACCATGAATAAAGGTTTTTAGAACGATCTTGAGATCAAGACCGAAAGTCCAGTTCTCGATGTAATAGAGATCGAATGCGATTCGTCCTTGCATCTTCTCGATCTTGTCGGTTTCACCGCGATAGCCATTGATTTGCGCCCAGCCCGTAATGCCGGGTTTGATCCTGTAGCGAAACATGTAGCCATGCACGAGGTCTTTGTAGAGTTCATCGTGCTGCAAGGCATGCGGACGCGGACCGACCACGGACATGTCGCCTTTGAGCACGTTAATGAACTGCGGCAATTCGTCGAGACTGGTCTTGCGGAGCAGCGCACCTATTGGCGTCACACGAGGATCGCGGCGTTTGGCCTGGGTCAGCTGGCCGGCATCTTCTGAATGAACCACCATCGTCCGGAACTTGTAGATCTGGAATTCGTTGCCGTTCGCACCCTTGCGCCATTGGCGGAAGAAAACCGGCCCGGGCGAGGACAACTTCACGAGAATTCCGATGACAAGCATCAGCGGCAACAAACAGAGCAATGCGAGCGCCGCGAATGTGCGGTCGAAAATCTGTTTGGGTACAAAACGCGGATCTGCCGACGGTGATGCCAATAAATTGATTGCGGATAACCCGACGACCTCCGAGACCGAGTGGTTGAAGAGGGAAAAGTCACGCACGTTCGGAATGAAGCGGACGTTCACGAAGTCATGCCGGAATGCGTTCAATACGGCGTGTACACGTGCTTCCTCCCGCAGCGGCAGAACCAGCCAGATTTCCTTGATGCCGCGGGTACGCACCGCATCGGCAAGTCCTTCGAGAGAAGCGACCACCGGAAGTCCACCGGCGTACGTGGAGGCAAGCGGATCTTCGTCGAATACACATTCCGGAGAGAAACCCGACTGGGCGTTTTTACGCAAGCGATCGATCAGCGTAAGGCTGAGCGGATTTGCACCGACGATCGCGACGGGCTGGACATTGATGCCGCGACGCCATAGCTGTTTCGACAATTGATACTTCGCGAGCCGCAAGCCGACGAGGAGCACAAGCGATGTGACTAGCCACGTGCCGCACCAGAGCCGCGACAGGGTGCGCGCCTGATGCGTCGTGAAAACCAGTACGAGTCCCAGAACGAAGACGGCTACCCAGCCGATCGTGACGAGCGACACCATTTCCAGCGGACTCCGTCCGCGCCACGATTGATAGATGCCGAGCGTGGGGAATAGCAGAACGGTCATCGCCGTATTGAAGGCAACGAGAAGCAGCGTGGCATCGCTCCACGCAGTGAAATCGTCAAAACGGAATACATACGCAATTGCGGCGCCCGCCAATACGAAACACGCATCGAGCAACGCAAAAAGAAAGGCAGGTGCGCGAGTGCCGGGATGAAAACCAAGCGGTTTGACTGATTGCATTTGCATTCCCCTAGCGATTTGTTTGCGGGCGCTAACCGGTTTTGCGTCGCATCATAACCACGAGGTTGGCGGTGAAAAATCCGATGACGGAAAACGGCAATGAATCGTCCGAATCGAATCAACGCCCGCATTGATTGCTTTTTGACATCGGCCGGAAGCCGCGCGGCGACTAGATGTCCGATTTATCCATATTGGGTCAGAAGCCTTAGCGCTTGGGCCTCGAAACCATTGAGCGCAGCCCGGGACTTTCCGTATTTCGCCAAATGCATGCCGTTTTCGGTCAACGCGCTTCGCCGCGCCGCAGCATCGGTAATATCCGATCCCGGTAAGACAAGCCGTCAAGAACGCGACGGCAGACTGTGCGATGCGGTCTCACAGCCGTAGAGCGCGACTGACATTCAAGAGCGGTCGAACAGCCCATAGATCATCGCTCTTTCCGCCAGTCATTTCGAAGTCTGCAGACCCACACTGCCTTAGCACACTGCCAATGAGAAATCGCTTTGCATCACTTATTCAACGCTTGTCCCTGTGTTCGGTGGTTGCGCTTGGTGCTTGCGCATTTGCGCCGGGGATGAGTTTTGATCCACATAAACCGATCGATCCGGAGGATCCTTCTTCAGTGCCGGTGATCACTCCGATTACGTTCAAGCTGATCGAGCAGGAGTCGTCGGCGCGCAAGGCAGCCATAGCGGCCGACACCAGCTATGCATCGTTGATCGCGCCACCGGCTCCCTATCGGATCGGAGCCCAAGACGTGCTGTCTATCATCGTTTGGGATCACCCGGAACTGGTGATGCCTAACCTGAGTTATGCGATCGGTACCGATTCGGGCGCTTCTCCGGCTACCGTCGGCATGGCGGCACAAAGCCTGCCTGGCTTTGTGGTCAGCAAGGACGGCTATGTCCAGTTTCCCTATGTGAAGAAGATCAAGGCCAGTGGACTGACCGAGTTGCAACTGCAGCAGGAATTGATCGATCACCTGAAGCAGAACCTCAACGATCCGCAAGTAACGGTGCGCGTGATCGGATACCGCAGTCAGAAAGCCTATATCGATGGCGAAGTACGCCAGCCGGGCGTCAAGCAGATCACCGATGTCCCGATGACTTTGGCCGAGATGCTGAATCTGGCAAACGGCGTTGCGGCCACAGGCGATCTGAGCAGAATCGAACTGACTCGCGGCGGCATCACACATTGGATCAATCTTCCCGAGATGCTGAAACGCGGAATCAATCCGAAGGACATTGCGATCCGTGACCAGGACGCGATCCGGGTCCCGCCTTTGATCGAGCATCGGGTCGTGGTGTCAGGCGAAGTCGTGAAGCCGGGGCCTGTCGTGTTCAAGACGAATGGTCATTTGACGCTAAGCGATGCGCTCGGCGACGCGGGCGGTGTCAGCCAGTTGAGCGGCGATGCGGGTGAAATCTATGTGGTGCGCGCGAAATCGGACGATGGACTACCGAAGATATTCCATCTCGACAGCAAGTCGCCGACCGGAATGGTGCTTGCCGCTGGTTTTGAAATGAAGCCGGACGACGTCGTGTATGTCGACGCGCCAGGCGTGATCAGGTGGTACCGCGTCGTGACGCCTCTGGTGGGCAGTGCGACCGGAGCGTATTACCTGCAACGAACTACAACGGGTAACTGAACATGGTCCAATCGGTTCTCGTGGTCTGTGTCGGCAACATCTGCCGAAGCCCGATGGCGGTAGGGCTTCTGCGCACACGGCTGCGCCATGTTCGCGTGGAGTCCGCGGGACTCGGCGCTCTTATCGGCCACCCGGCCGACGCGATCGCGCGTGAGTTGATGCGCGAGCGCGACATCGTGATCGACGATCACCGCGCCCGCCCGCTCTCGGCGCCTCTGTGCGCGCAGTCGGATGTGATCTTCGTGATGGACGCCAGACAGAAGCAGAGCGTGGTCGATCGTTATCCGACCACGCGTGGAAAGGTATTTCGGCTGGGCGAATTCATTGATCAGGATATTTTCGACCCTTACGGAGGCGAGCGTTCAGATTTTCAAGCGTGCCTCACCTTGATTGACCGCGCGATCGAAGGCTGGGTCGAGCGACTCAAAATTGTGGCTTAACCGAGCAGGCGTCTTTCCTCTCGCTACCTTGGCACCTATTTGATGACGCAAACTAAATTGCCTCCCACGGGGGCACCTGATAGTGAAGAAGAACTGGATTTCGTGACGATTCTCGACGTGCTGATAGAAAGCCGTTGGCTGATCGGCATTGTCGTTGCCTTCTTCGTCGTGACCGGCACGCTCTACGCGTTTCTGAGCAATCCGGTCTATGAAGCCGATCTTCTCATACAGGTCGAAGACAGCCCGGAGAGCTCGGCGGAAAAGGGCTTGCTGGGCGATGTTTCGTCGTTGTTCGACGTGAAATCGACGGCTGCCGCCGAAAGCCAGATTCTGGCGTCACGCCTGGTCGTTACGCGTGCGGTCGACAACCTCAAACTGTTTATCGACGCACAGCCGCGCTACTTCCCGTTGATCGGGAACTGGATAGCGCGTCGCAGTCAGGAGTTATCCACGCCCGGCCTGTTCGGCATGGGTGGCTACGCGTGGGGGAACGAACATATCGATGTGGCGCAGTTCGACGTGCCGGTATCGCTCGAGGACGACAAATTCCGGCTGACGGTGATCGACGCGACGCACTATCGGCTGACCGGCGACGATCTCACCGACCCATTTGTCGGGCAGATTGGACGGGTCGAGTCCGTACCGTCGTGTTGCGGAAAGATCCTTCTCTGGGTGAAATCCATTAAAGGCCGGCCGGATACGCAGTTCGTGCTTCGACGCCATTCGCGTATGAAGAGTATCACCGACTTGCAAAACAACCTCGACGTTCAAGAGAAAGTGAAGCAATCGGGCGTATTGATTGCGAGTCTGCTCGATACCGACCCGGTGCGCGTAGCGGCGGAGTTGAACGCGGTGGGCGATCAGTACATCCGGCAGAACGTCGAACGAAAGTCCGCTGAAGCTGCGCAATCTCTGGAGTTTCTAAACTCGCAATTGCCTGTGATCAAGCAACGGCTCGACGAGGCCCAGCAGCGGTATACGGCGGCACGGAACAAACTCGGCAGCGTCGACCTGACTGAGGAAGCGAAGGTGGTATTGCAGCAGTCCGTCGATGCCAAGACCAAGTTACTCGAACTCGAGGAGCAACGCCAAGGTCTCGCGGCGCGATTCAATGGACACCATCCGGCAATCCGCACGATCGACTCGCAGATTGCGACATTGCGTCAATACAGCGACGCGGCATCCGCCAGAATCAAGCAATTGCCCGACGTGCAGCAGCAGATCGTTCAGTTGCAACTCGACGTTCAGGTCAATACCGATCTCTACACGTCGTTGCTGAACAACTTTCAGCAATTGCAACTCGTCAAGGCGGGCAAGACGGGGAATGTGCGTCTGGTCGACACGGCGGCGATTCCTGAGAAGCCGGTCAAGCCGAAAAAGTTGATCGTGCTTGCAGGATCGCTGGTTGTCGGCTTGTTTGCAGGAGCGGTGCTGGCCTTTGTGCGCAACATGCTGTTCCGCGGCATCAGTGACCCGACCGAGCTGGAGCGCCGCACAGGGTTGCACGTGTACGCGACGATCCCGTTGAGCAAGCGTCAGCAGGAGATAAGCAGGGTGTCGAGTGCGAAGAAAGCGGGTACACACGTTCTCGCCGCCGATTCGCCCAGCGATCCGGCTATCGAAAGCTTACGAAGTCTGAGAACTGCGCTGCAGTTTGCGATGGTGAATGCGCGAAACAACGTCGTACTGTTGACTGGATCTGCGCCGGCGGTGGGTAAGTCGTTCGTGTCGGTGAATTTTGCGGCGGTGCTCGCGGCAGGGGGCAAAAAAGTGCTGCTGATCGACGGTGACTTGCGCAAAGGGCATTTGCATCAGTCGTTCGGATTTGAACGCGGTGGCGGATTTTCAGAGCTGGTGTCGGGGCTTTCGACATTCGAGCAGGTCGTGCGTCGCGATCTGCTTGCGCGACTGGACTTTGTTTCGACAGGAACGCTGCCGCGAAATCCCGCGGAACTGTTGTTGGGTGAGCGGGTGGCGTCTTGTATCGAAGAGCTGTCGAAGCGGTACGACATCGTGCTGATCGACTCGGCGCCTACACTCGCAGCCGCCGACGCCGGGATTCTCGCGCCGAATGCCGGCACGGTGTTCCTGGTCGCCCGGGCGGCGGTGACAAAAGCGGGCGAGATCACGGAGTCGGTCAAGCGGCTCGCCCAAAACGGGGTCGAGGCAAACGGCGTACTCTTTAACGGGCTCAATCTGTCGCACGCACGGTATGGCTACGGCTCCAAATACGGCTCATATCGCTATGCAGCCTATGAATACGGTGGCGAGACGCGTAGCTAGCGTCAATGTGTGCAGCGCATGAGACCAAAGGACTGAAGATCGCCGTGCTCGGATATCTCCGGGTACGAAGGTCGAGGTCAACCGTTCTAACTCTTTCTGGCGTGGACGTGAGCGATGAAGATAAACGATCGTGCGGTAGAAATCACAGGCGCGGTAACGGTCTCGAACCGTTTGCCGTTTGTATTGTTCGGCGGCATCAACGTTCTCGAAGACCTCGACTCGACACTGTATGCCTGCCGCCACTATGTCGAGACGACGGCGAAGTTGAACATTCCATTCGTCTTCAAGGCTTCGTTCGACAAGGCGAACCGTTCGTCGATCCATTCATACCGTGGGGTGGGAATCGACGAAGGTCTGAGTATCTTTGAAGCCGTCAAACGTGAGTTCGGCGTGCCGGTCATCACCGATGTACACGAGGTCGAGCAGGCCGCACGTGTCGCGGAGGTGGTCGACGTGCTCCAGGTGCCGGCATTCCTCGCGCGGCAGACGGACCTGGTCGTGGCCATTGCCAAAACGGGCCGTGTGATCAACATCAAGAAGCCGCAATTCATGAGCCCGACGCAGGTCGCTCACATTGTCGGCAAATGCCGTGAAGTCGGTAACGACAACGTCATTCTGTGCGAGCGGGGCAGTTCGTTCGGCTATGACAATCTGGTGGTCGATATGCTCGGCTTCCGGCAGATGATCGAAGCGTCGGATGGCGCGCCGGCGATCTTCGATGTGACGCATAGCCTGCAATACCGCGATCCGGGCGGCGCCGCTTCAGGTGGCCGGCGCCGCCAGGTCGTCGAGCTTGCGCGTGCCGGTCTAGCGGTCGGCCTGAGCGGTCTCTTTCTGGAGGCACATCCGGATCCAGACCACGCGCGCTGTGATGGTCCGAGCGCGCTTCCGCTTGCCGTGCTCGAGCCGTTTCTCCAGCAAATGAAAGACCTTGACGATCTGATCAAGAGTTTCCCTGCGCTGGATATTCAATGAGCAGGCCACGCGAGTACCGGGGAAAAATCCGCCTCGTTCTATTCGATGTGGACGGCGTGCTGACGGACGGCTCGCTGCATTTCAACGGCGACGGTGAATACCTCAAGTCCTTTAGCGTACGCGACGGCGTGGCGATCGGATTGCTGCGGGAATACGGGATTGCGAGCGGCGTGTTGTCGGGTCGATCGAGTGCGCCGCTGATACGCCGGGCAGAAGAACTCGGTTTCGACGTGGTGGTGACCGGCAGCCGCGACAAGTTGTCCGCGTACGAGGCGATCAAACTGGAGCGGGGATTGCAGGACGAGCAGATCGTCTACGTCGGCGACGATGTGATCGATTTGCCGGTGATGTTGCGCGCGGGACGCGCGTTCGCCCCCGGCGATGCGCATGTGCTTGTACTACGTCACGCAGACCATGTCACGCGAGCGCGCGGCGGCCACGGCGTCGCCCGTGAAGTCGCCGAGAACGTGTTGCTGGCCGACGGAATGACGCTTGACGAGATGTATCAATCGTTTTTGACCGGGGAGGTGCGCAGTGCGATCGTCCAGTGACCCTGCTTCGATTCACGTGGTGATTCCGGCTCGCTTCGGGTCGACTCGCTTGCCGGGCAAGCCGCTCATTGATTTGGCTGGCGAGCCGATGATCGTGCGTGTTTATGAGGCGGTTCGAGCGGCATTGCCTGAAACGGTGAACATTGTGGTGGCGACGGATGACGAGCGGATTGTCGGAAGTCTGGAGGCGTACCGGATTCCCGTTCGGATGACCGACCCCGAACATCAGTCGGGAACCGATCGGTGCGCGCAAGTCGCGCGTGAATTGGGCTGGAATTCGGACGATCTGGTCGTCAACGTGCAGGGCGACGAACCGCTCGTTCCACAGCCGTTGCTTGCGTCGTTCGTGCAATTTTGCGCGAACGCGCAGGCTTTCGACATGGCGACTGTTGCGGTGCCTTTGACGGAAGTGTCCCATTTGACCGATCCAAACGTCGTCAAACTCGTGGTCGGCGCGCAGGGGCAGGCAATCGTCTTCTCACGTTCCGCAATTCCGTTTTGCCGGGATCTTCCGCAGAACGAATGGCCCCTGTCCGCATACTTGCGTCATGTCGGTATCTACGCCTATCGATGTTCGGCGCTCTACCGGCTGACGGAGACACCTTCATGCGAGCTTGAAGAACTCGAAAGACTGGAACAGATGCGTGCGATCTGGCTGGGCATGCCGATCCGCGTATTCGAATGGCCGGAACCCCCGCCGCCGGGTGTCGATACGAAAGAGGACGTAGCGCGAGTGAGGGAAATACTTTTTGTGAACGCTTCGGGGAGATCATGACGGCTCACGATTACATCTCGTCGGCGAAACGGGTTTTCGCTCTGGAGTCCAGTGCGATTGCCGCGCTCGCGTCGGCTCTGGACGACGACTATCCCCAGGCGATCGCGCGTATTCTCGAAACGCGCGGCCGTGTGATCGTATGCGGCATGGGCAAGTCTGGAATCATAGGTAAGAAGATTGCCGCGACCTTCGCCAGCACCGGCACGCCGGCGTTTTTCATGCATCCCGGCGAGGCGTATCACGGTGACCTCGGGATGGTCACCAGCGACGACGTATTTCTCGCCATTTCAAATTCGGGCGAGACCCACGAGGTTGTGCAATTGCTCCCATTTCTGCGAAACAATCACAATTTCGTGATCGCAATGACGGGTAATCGTGAGTCGACGCTTGCCCGCGCGGGGCATTGTCATCTGGATATCGGCGTCGAGAAAGAGGCTTGTCCGCTGCAACTGGCGCCGACCGCTTCGACGACTGCGACGTTGGCAATGGGCGATGCGCTCGCCGTGACGTTAATGGAGGCGCGCGATTTCAAGCCCGAGGGCTTCGCGCGTTTTCATCCGGGAGGATCGCTTGGCCGGCGACTGCTGAGCACAGTGGGCGATGAGATGGTTCGCGACAGGCTTCCGTTCGTCGGGCCCGACGCGAAGGCTATGGAAATCGTCAGCGAGATGACGCGCGGCAGTCTGGGGATTGCAATCGTTCGCGACGAAACAGGCTGGGGGCTGATCACCGACGGTGACGTTCGCCGTTTGATCGAGGTCCACGGACCCCATGCATTCGAAAAATGCGCGCGAGACTTCATGTCGAGAGAGCCCACGATGGTGTCGCCCGCAACGCGCGTACAGGACGCGTTGGCCTTGCTCGACCAACGGCGGATTACGTCGTTGCTGGTATTCGAACACCAGCAGATTGTCGGTGTTTTCAAGAAGTGAAAGTACATGCTCGGTGCGTTGGGCACAGTGGCTAGCGTTGTTTCAGACAAATCCATGGCACCGGTAGCCAGCGATCATTGTCGACAGCACGCTGTGAGTAATATCGGCAGTCAGGATAAATGACAAGCCAGCGCTGCCCGCGGAAACAGGAACATGCACCGGTACACAAACCGCACAAGAGCTAAAGGAGCATTCTCCGGGAACGTCGCGCCACCTTTCATGGAATCAGTAGTGAAGATTGCGATAGTCGTATTTGCCGGGTTCTCCATCAAGGAGGTCGATGCGCTGGCGGATATCTTTAACCGCGTTCACGGCAACGATATCGTGGAGGAAAAGGCGCCGTCGCCTGGCCTGATATTCAACGTGTCGTTACTGTCGATTGGCGGCGGCTATGTTGATGACTCGCTTTCAATCCGGATTTGGACGGATCCAGTCGAACCTCGTTTATCGGAGAAATTCGACGGTGTGTTTGTGGTGGGAGCGAAGTGCAGGCTGCGGGCGGCTGAAGAGCCGGATGTGTTGCGCGCCATGTCGACTTTGGTGGCGCGAGCCGATGTCGTCGTGTGGGATAGCGATAGCTCGTTGTATCGATTCGTGATGGCTTCGCCGGGTACAGCGCGGCGCGGGCGACGCTTGGGCAGTGCTCGCGCGCGTTCGAGACTGGCGCCGTCTATGACGGAAGCAGGGGTGTCGTTCGTTGCGGCGTTGGCGGCGACCGGCGCGCATGCGCGAAAACAAATCGAATCGCAGATTCTGCTTTATCTCACATCGTCGCGCAATGCTGTGAGAAAGCACGCGAGTCTTGGGACGTCGACTGGCAGTCGCGATGCGCAAACCGTCGATGCCTCATCGATGGAATGGACCGCACCGATCAGAGCGGCGGCAAATTGGCTGCGAGAGAACTACATGCACCCGATCTCAATTGCGCATGCGGCGCAAGTCGCGAATATGAGCGAACGAACTTTTTTGCGTCGTTTCAGGGCGGAGGCATCGATCACGCCTTCGGAGTACTTGCTCGAGATTCGATTGGGTTTCGTGTGCAGTCTGCTGCAGCGGACCAATGTGCCGATCGATACGATCGCGCGACGTTGCGGAATGGGAAGTGGCGAGCGGCTTGCAAAAATATTCAGACGTCGACTGTCTCTCACGCCGAGCGAGTTTCGTGACGCGAATCGGCAGGGATTGAATCCGGACACGTACGGGATCGATCTGAATGAATGAGTGCGAGCCACTCAAGCGGGAAACTGGCGAATGTCGGAATGCGCCAACTATATGGCCGATGCAAAAATAGTCGCGCCTTTACGATTCAAAATGTAAGAGCCGTCATCTAAGAGAACTTCAAATGATCTTCGTAACGGGTGGCGCCGGTTTTATCGGCGCAAATTTTGTCATCGACTGGCTTGCCCACCACGATGAGCCGATACTCAATATCGACAAATTGACGTATGCGGGCAATTACGGCACGTTGCAAGCGCTGCACGACGATCCTCGTCACGTGTTCGCGTGTCGCGATATCGGCGATCGCACAGCCATGAGCGCTATCTTCGAACAATATCGGCCGCGTGCCGTGGTGCACTTTGCAGCGGAAAGTCACGTCGATCGCTCGATCGACCGTCCACGTGAATTTATTGATGCAAATGTGACGGGTACCGGTGAACTGCTGGATGTCGCGCGACTGTATTGGGAGCGGCTAAGCGATGCGGAACGTAATTCGTTTCGCTTCCTGCATGTGTCGACGGACGAAGTGTACGGTTCGCTGTCGGCCAACGATGCCGCATTTACGGAGACGACACCATACGCGCCAAACAGTCCCTATGCGGCATCGAAAGCCAGTTCGGATCATATCGTTCGTGCATACCACCACACCTATGGATTACCTACGCTCACCACGAACTGTTCGAACAACTACGGGCCTTACCAGTTTCCGGAGAAACTGATTCCGTTGATGATTCAAAGGGCACTGAGCGGCGACGCGCTACCGGTGTACGGCGATGGCCGCAATGTGCGCGACTGGCTGTATGTACGCGACCATTGTGATGCGATCCGTACGGTGCTCGCCCGCGGCACGCCGGGGGAGACATATAACATCGGCGGCAATAACGAAAAAACCAACGTCGAAGTCGTTCATTTCATCTGCGATCTTCTCGACGCGATAAAACCGCGCGAGAGCGGCAGTTATCGCGAGCAGATCGCTTTCGTCACGGACCGGAAGGGACACGATAGGCGCTACGCGATCGATGCCACGAAGCTGCGCCGCGAGCTCGGCTGGGTGCCGCGCGAGACGTTTGCCAGCGGCTTGTCGATGACGGTGCAGTGGTACGTCGAAAACGGTGCGTGGCTCGAAGAAATCCGCTCTGGCGCATATCGGCGCTGGAACCCCGAAAGCATACTCAAGAGAGCGTGAACGATGGACTCGAACCGTAAGGGCATTATTCTCGCCGGCGGGTCTGGAACGCGGCTGTACCCGATCACGCGCGTTATCTCCAAGCAGATGCTGCCGATCTACGACAAGCCGATGATTTACTACCCGCTGTCCACGCTGATGATGGCGGGCATTCGCGAGGTTCTGCTGATCTCGACGCCGGATGACACGCCGCGCTTCGCGGCGATGTTCGGCGACGGCAGCCAGTGGGGCATGCAGATCACCTACGCCGTGCAGCCGTCGCCGGATGGGCTCGCCCAAGCGTTCATACTCGGCCGCGAATTTATCGACGGGAAACCCTCCGCGCTGATTCTGGGCGACAACATTTTTTATGGCGCGGACCTGGGTGCCCATCTGGGCAGTGCGCATTCCAGAACCAAAGGCGCGACGGTCTTCGGCTATCACGTGCACGACCCGCAACGCTACGGCGTGGTCGAGATCGACGGTCGGGGTAAGGTGCTGTCGATCGAAGAGAAGCCGCTGAAGCCGCGTTCCAATTTTGCCGTTACCGGTCTTTATTTCTATGACGGCGACGTCTGCGATATTGCCGCGAATATCGAGCCGTCTGCACGCGGAGAGCTGGAAATCACGGATGTGAATCGGCACTACCTGGAGCGCGAAGCGCTTCATCTGGAGACGCTGGGTAGAGGCTTTGCCTGGTTCGACACCGGCACGCACGAATCACTGATCAATGCGGCGACGTTTATCGCGACGCTGCAACAGAGGCAGGGCTTGCTGGTTGCAAGCCCGGAGGAAGTCGCATTCCGGCGTGGCTGGATCGATGCCGAGCAACTGGCCCGCCTCGCGGCGCCTTTGCAGAAGACCGACTACGGCCGATATCTGTCATCTCTCGTTCCTGCCATCCACACATGACCATTCAAGTTAGACATACCGCGATTCCTGACGTGAAGGTCATCGAGCCGCAAGTGTTCGGAGATTCACGGGGCGCTTTTCTCGAGACGTTCAATCAGGTCGAGTTCGAAGAGAAAGTGGCGCGCGGTTATACGTTTGTGCAAGACAATCATTCCATTTCAGCGCAGGGCGTTCTGCGAGGCCTGCATTACCAGATCCAGCATCCGCAAGGCAAGCTGGTTCGAGTTGTAGTGGGTGAGGTGTTCGACGTTGCGGTCGATCTGCGGCGCTGGTCGTCCACGTTCGGGCGATGGGTCGGCGTGCGGCTGTCCGCGTCGAACCGGCGGCAGCTATGGATTCCGCCGGGCTTTGCGCACGGCTTCGTCGTATTGTCGGATGTCGCCGAGTTCCTTTATAAAGCGACTGCATTCTGGCACCCGGAACACGAACGTACTTTGCGTTGGGACGATCCGGATATTGCTGTCGAATGGGAACTGAATGGTGTTCCGTTCGTTTCGTCGAAAGACGCCGCCGGTAGCCGCTTTAACGAGGCTGAGGTCTACTGATGAGAATCGCGATCACGGGCGTACAGGGGCAACTCGGCTGGGAGCTCGCACGCTCGCTTGCGCCGCTGGGTGACGTGGTCCGCTGGGACCGGGAAGTTGCGGATCTCAGCAAGCCGGCACTGCTCGACGGATTGATGAGGTTTTACCGCCCGGACGTCGTTGTCAACGCCGCAGCCTATACGGCGGTCGATAAGGCGGAAGACGATTGCGTAACGGCGCGGCTCGTCAATACCGAATCAGTCGACGTCATGGCCCGTGCGGCGAAACGCGCGGGCGCATTGTTCGTTCATTTCTCGACCGACTATGTATTTGACGGCAAGTCGCCAGAGCCTTATTCGGAAGATTGCGAGACGGCGCCGCTGAATGTGTACGGCGCGACCAAGCGCGACGGGGAACTCGCGATCATCGCGTCCGAATGCGATCATCTGATTTTCCGCACATCCTGGGTCTATGCGACGCGCGGGGCAAACTTCATGCTGACGATGCTGCGGCTCGCCGGCGAACGTGAAGCGTTGAAGATCGTCGATGACCAGCTTGGTGCACCGACTCCGGCAAGAATGCTTGCCAACGTTACCGCCCACGCGATTTCGCAAGCAATGCGCGAGCGCCGGGAAGCACGCTTCCAGAGTGGACTTTTTCATTTGACATCGCGAGGCGTGACCAGTTGGCACGGCTATGCTTCCGCGATCATCGACTATGCGCGTAATCTCGCACCTTCAGGTCGGGTACGCGTCACACACATCGAGCCCGTACCGAGCGAGGCGTTCCCGACGCGTGCTGCTCGGCCGCGCAATTCGGCTCTTAACAACGACCGCTTCGATGAGCGCTTCGGACTTGTGCGGCCGCATTGGTGGGACGCACTTGCTCAGACGCTGGATGAGCGATTCGAGCGTACCGCTTAAGCATTCCAGATCAGCCAAAGCGCCGGAACGAGACCGAAGGTTCGCCGCCGGCCTGCGTTACGATGCTCTGCGCGAACCTTGTTTGCTGATTCGATACTCCGTGGGCGTGGTGAGCAGGTGCTTGCGAAACAGCTTCGCGAGCCTCCCGCCACTGCCGATGCCGCAGCGACGCGCGATCTTGTCGACGGGCAGGCTTGTTTTGGCGAGAAGGCGGCAGCTCATGTCGAGACGCACATAGAGCAGATATTCCGACGGAGTCACACCCATTTCGCTCTTGAAGCGCCGCAGGAAATTCCGTTCGCTCATTGCCGCGATCTGTGCGGCGTCGTCGATCGATATCGGGCGTGCGCCGTTGGCCTCGAGCCATTGCGCGGACGCCTGGATCTTATCGCTGATATGCGATGCCGTTTTGCTACGCAGGATGGTGCTGAATTGCGTTTCGCCTTGAGGCGCAACCCAATCGGCGACCTGCTGCGCGACTTCCGGTCCAAGATCGTCGCCAACGATGCGCAAGGCGGTTCGCAGCGGGCTGGGCGAGTCCACAAGAGATCGGGAAGGGAATGCGTTTCGTGCGTGACGGTCGTTCTCGATGCGCGCACTGTAGGCATTCGAGAAACCCGCCGCTTCGAGCATCAGGCGTCCCTCGGCGATTGCATGGACCATGCCGCTTTTCGGAAAAGCCTGCCGAAGCCATACGATCAGACGATCGTCAAGGAACGCGTTCGTTGCGCCGGTGCCGCCTGCAATGAAAAGCGCGCGGAAGTTGTCCCCGTTCCCGCGCGATTCGACGCTGTCGGTCCACACGAACACCGAAGAAGAACTCGCAATACGCCCGCCGGATGCCGACAATAGCGAGACCTCATAGCGAGTTCGACGGGGTTCGCCTGTGTCGCTCAGGGCATTCGCCGATTGGAATATCTCAATGATGGAAGCCACATCGGGTAGAGCAAATCCATTGAACAATGCAATACCGATATGGTTTACGCTGGCGGTCTGTGGCAAAGCGGGTGCTTGAAGTGCATTCTTATGCTTCACGTTGCAAAGAAACTCCATCGTACTTCCCCGGAAATGAGTGACTTGCCGGCTGTCTCTAAGCCGCCTTTAATTGTTTGATCGAATGCTACATAACGTTGTTGCGCTGCATTAATGACTGGCTGAATTTGCCAAGGTGTTGGCCAGAATTGCCAAGTTGCGATGTCTTTCCATGGCAGGGGAATTACCCGTTGGATAATTGGCTGGTTTAATTCGAAAGCGCGGGCGGGTCTGAAGTGGGAATGGAGTACAGTTCTATTAGGCTTGCGGAGACGGAGTATCGCGCAAAGAACCGGGAAGGCTTAAGTTTTATTGTGAATTGAGTTGTCTATTGTGGGCGTGATAAGGAACACGACTAATGAAGAAGAATATTGATCGTCAACATTCAATATATAGTGATCCTATGCGACGGTATGAGATAGCGTCAACGTAACAGTCAGGGAACCCGCCTTGTCGTATTCGAAGAGTCGAGACTTCACTTTAAATACATCATCGAATCCCAGTTCCTCGACCTTCATGACTACATTGTCGCCAACAAGGGGGAGATGGCATGCGAACCTTTTCCCAGTAGTACGGTACGTACCAAAGCCACCCGTATACTCGTACACGTAAGTCACTTTCTCATCCATGTGTGCTCCGTTCGGGAGTTTTCGTATGAATCGAGGACGTGGAAGCATGCGCCTCGCGAGACGCATGCGCTTAGTTAGACGTGCGACTCGAACCTGATACAGCGGAAAAAAAGAACCTGCCGCCCGAAGGAGCGGCAGGCGGGAAAATCGAGGGGGTTGGGGTTGACTGAGAGAGGCGCCCCTCGAAAGGCCGACGCCAGTGTATTCGTTCGAAGCAGACTCAAGACGCGAGAGGCGGATTGCGTCATGTTGTTGACTGAACATGACATAAGAAGGGCTCAGCGCGACACGATCGTCCAGGTATCCTGGGCCTGTATGGACTCGGGTGGCCGTGTTTGTATTCCGGCGGTAGAGATGTACCGCCGGGTTCTGACTTACGCTTCGACTTGAGTCGCGTAGTCGGCTTCGATCAGAACACCTGGATCGAACTCGCGCCGTTGATCCCGTACCTGTGCGTTTGGTTTCTGCTGTGCCACATGGTTGCGCGTTCGATAGTCCGTCGGCGTCGTCTCCAGATATTTTCTGAACAACTTCGACAACTGGCCGCCGCTGCCGATGCCGCAGCGGCGCGCGATCTTGTCGACGGGCAGCCGCGATTCCACCAGCATCCGGCAACTCATATTCAGGCGTGCGCGAAGCAGATAGTCGGAGGGCGTCATGCCGATCTCGCTCTTGAAGCGGCGCAGGAAGTTGCGCTCGCTCATCGCTGCGACCTGGGCCGCGTCGTCGATCGAGACGGGCCGGTCGACGTTCGCTTCCAGCCAGCGTGCCGACGCGAGGATCTTATCGCTGATCTGGGGCGCCACGGCGGGCGTGATCGACGAGCTGAAAGGCGTTCTGGTTTGCGGCGCGATCGATTCGGCAACCCGCTGCGCGAGATCGGCACCGAGATCCTCTTCGACGATACGCAGCGCGGTCGATACGGCGCCCGGCGCTTCTGTCAACCGCGCCGGATGCAAGCCGGGTGCTTCGTTGTCTCCATAGAGAAGCGGGCAGTAGCGGCTGGGCAGCCCGGCGGCCTGAAGCAGCAGTTGGCCTTCCGCGATCGGATGCACGATCTCGCTGAACGGATGCCTGCGGCGAAGCCACTCGCTCAATCGCTCATCGCGGCATGCCTGCTGCACGCCGGCGCCGCCTGCAATGAACAACAGGTGTGGCTCGTTGGTGCCTCGATGCGACTGGACGTCGTCGGTCCAGACAAAGACCGATGACGAACTGGCGATGCGTCCGCCCGCGGCGGAAAGCAGCGAGACGTCGTAACGTGCGCGGCCCGAGCGCGGTGCGGCGACTAGCGAGTTAGCCCTCTGGAAAATCTCGATGAGTGCGGCGACCGTAGGCAAGGCGAATCCGTTGAACAGCGCAATGTCGATGCGAGTCAGAGCGTTCGTTTGCATCGGCGCGGCACTGTGCGGCGAACTGCGCTGCAGAGTATGTCCCAAATCCATTTATTTTTCCCCGGAAATGTGTGGTCTACAGAGACTTCTCCCCAAGACTCCGTCTTTTTTATTAGAGCATGCTATACGTGTAATTCTCTTGTCAGTATTTCATGGCTGAATTCACCAACACATTGGCTGTTGCGGACGTCGAACGGCGAGATGGCGAGCAGCGCTTGCTGAGCGCCGGATTTTATCCGTGATTGCGTAAGATTAAGAAAGAATTATCGTATTTCGCAACAGACAGGGCGGCATGCATAGTGCATTCCTTTATCGTTTTATGTCATTATTGGGCTAATTGTGCTCAATAACAGTGCGTTGTTCATTGGCGTTGAAATAGTTTGTGGTGAATGCATGTCACTCTGATTGGTCAAAAGTGGTGCATTTGCTGCACCGCGCACGGTATTGCCGCCTACCCCCACGGCCGATGCAGAGAGAACATGTGCCTCGGGTCGGTGGGAAGCGGCCCCAACAATGTGCTCCTTTCGGACTTAAGTTTTCCGATAAGCGCCGCAATACGGTGCGGCGCAGCGGAAGAGGTAGAATTTCGCCCGACGTTCAGGATGCGCGAATTTCAAGTGCGTGCTCACACGCATCGCCGTTCATCTGGAACGCAGGGCAGGCGCCTTGTCCCGCCTCGTCGGGCACGGCGAACGTTTGAACTCCGTGATGCGCCATGTTCGGTTTTCGATTACCGCGCTGGCATCGTGCAAAGCGGAGGGCAGTGGTTAAAATTTTTTAGCAAACGATTGCGCATGAGGCTAAATAAGCTCGCTATGCGACCGTTAACGGGTTCATGCATAAACAAGACATTCAGACAATCGTATCCGCAGCTCGCGAAACGGCCGATTCCATCGTCGGTGCGCGCGAATGGAAGACGGCGGAAGATGCCAGCGCAATGCGCGACGTGATCTTCTGGGACATGGTTGCGAAGCGATTGCCTGACACCAACCTCGCCGATCTATTGTCGGTACTGGATTAGTCGGCTCAGTCGACACGGTTCATCTTGCCGCGCGGCATGCTATTGCGCGTGCGATTGGCGAGCGCTTCCAACCTCCGTCCATGGACGTCCAAAGCGTCGACACGGCTACTCATCCCCAAACCCGAGCAGGGAAAAGATCTTGACGACTGACCCTTGCTTCGGCTGGCGCTCGCCCTGTTGTTGGATGAAGACTTGCATCGCGCGTGCCATCTCCTGATCTGACAGCTTGCGATAGGCGCAGATGTTGTAGGTGACGCCGTGCTGCGAGTCTTTGATGAAATTATTTACGTTCGGTATCTGCATGCTTTCCTCGAAAGCGTCACGCGGTTTTCCGCTGGAACTGTGGTCGTCTTCGACTCACAGGTGAGGACAGCAATCGCAATCGTGGATGAACCTTGGCGGCGGCATGCATCGGCCTGATCCTCTTAGGTCACGAGCGACTATTGCCTGAATTCGAGCGGCCCACAAAAAAAGAGCCTGCCGCCCGAGGGAGCGGCAGGCTGAAAGATCGAGGGGTGGGGTTCGCTTGAGAGAAGCGCCCCCTCGAAAGACCGAAGCCAAGTCTAGTCGCTCGAAAGAGGCCGTGGGCGCATGCGGCGGATGAGGTCACGTTCTTGACGGAACAGGACACGAAAAAGGGCCGATCCCGGGCGAACGGACACGCCGCTGAACGTCACCGCCCAGATCCATTCCACCCCGGCGCCCGGGCCCGACCCGCCGCCCAACATTCCCATTGGCAACACGCCAGACGGGACTTTTTTCATGAATCGTGGTGGACGCGTTAATGTACCAGCGCCGCGAGGCCGCGTATCTGGCGTCCCAGATACTCGCGTGCCATGGCGCAAAACGTACTTCTACCCACCGCGTTAATTTATTCATGGATTCTTTATGCTTATTAAAGACGTAGCCGTCAGCTTGCCCTCCAGGATCGTTACGAACGAAGAAGTGATCGATATGATTCGATTCCATTCCAAGGATTACGAGGGCGACATCGACCGGGGGATGCGCACCATCAAGACCTTGCTCGACAGAAGCGGACTGGTCAACCGGCGCTGGTGTGAAAGCCACGAGTCGCCTATCGATCACGTCGCCATGGCGACGCGCAAGGCGTTATCGGAAACGTATCTGAAGCCGGAACATATCGAGCTGTTTATTTACGTCGGTATTGGACGAGGGTTTCTTGAGCCCGGCAACAGCCACATGATGGCCAGCACGCTAGGCTTCGTGAACGCCGAGTGTTTCGACGTGGTCGACGCCTGCATGAGCTGGACCCGGGCCATGGCGATCATCGACAGCCTTTTCAAGTCGGGTCAGTACAGAAACGCTATGATTGTGAACGCCGAGTTCAATATGCTTGCGGGCGGCCCACTCTATCCGGGGAATTTCGCGTTGAAGAGCCAGGCTCAAATCGAATATACGTTGCCGTCGTTTACGATTGGCGAGGCGGCGACCGCTACCTTGCTCGTCGCCAAAGAGCCGGATAACTTCACCTTTGCGTTCCGCGCGAAGCCGGCAGTGTCGGACCTGTGCACCATTCCAATCCCCGGCTACGAAGGGTATTGCCACCCGACCGAACGGATCGGCAAGAACGGCGACATGCGTTTCACATCATTCGGCCATGAGCTTCACAAGAATTCGGACGAACTGTCCGCGGTATTGACTAAACTGCCAGTTCCCAAGAAAGACATCGACATCGTCTTCACCCACGCATCCTCCAAGGCTGCGTGGCAGGGTTACGGCGCCAAGGTAGGGATCGACGACAAGATGTATCACATCTATCCGGAGACGGGAAACCTCGTCTCGGCTTCGATTCCGGCGGCCATTTCACTGGCGAAAGACGGCGGGCGGTTGAAGAGAGGCGACAGAGTGCTGTGCTGGGTCGGCAGCGCCGGCATGTCGTTCAACGTCAGCAGCTTCAGATTCTGAGGCTGGATAAGTCAAGATAAAGCACGACATGAGAGCCATTTCAACGAGCATCCGTTACCTCAACCGACTGGTTTATGACTCGGCCAAGGTGTCGGACTACAGCGTGCTGGCTGTTGGCGTAATCGGTACGATCGGACATCCGCTGTACTGGGCGTGGTGGACGTATATCGACCCTCAACCCAACGAAAGCCTGCTGATGCGCGCTTTCGGTACAGCCGCCTGTGCGCTGCTGCTATTGCGCCGTTTCTGGCCCGCTCCGGTCGTGCGCTTCCTGCCGTGGTACTACTTCGTAACGGTAGCTTATACGCTACCGTTCTTTTTCACTTACTACCTGATCGCCGGTCACTATTCGATGCTCTGGTCGATGGCCGAGCTGGGCATGGTGTTTTTCCTCATCGCCATCTTTCCGTCGGTCGTTGCGTTAGCACTCAATCTGATTCTGGGGATGGGTCTTGCCGTTTTATGCGCCAGGGTCGTCATTCCGCAATCCCTCCACGTGGACGGACAGTTATTTCTCTACACGTATCTGCCGGTTTTTACATTCGCTATTTTCGCCGGCCTTACGTTCAGTTACAGCAACCTCAAGGGCATCGTCGCGCAGGCAAAAAACGTGGCATTTCGTGCGCTCGCCGGTTCGATCGCTCATGAAATGCGCAATCCTCTCAGCCAGCTGAGGCACGTGCTGGATCGCATGGAAGAGGCGCTGCCCGCGGTGACGGACGCCAACCCGTCGCCGGCCATGTCGCATGACAGGGCGGCGTTGCTTTACCGGCATCTCGCCCACGGCCAATTGTCGATTGACCGGGGCCTGCGCATCATCGCCATGACGCTCGATGAAGTCAGCGCGAAACCCATCCGCGCGGATCATTTCACCTATCTGAGCGCGGCGGCCACCACGCGTAAAGCGCTGGACGAATACGGTTTCGGCGATCAGAAGGAGCGCGCCAAAGTCCGGCTCGCGGTGCTGGAAGACTTCATCTTTAAGGTCGACGAGACCGTCTATCTGTTCACGCTGTTCAATCTGATCAAGAACGCGCTGCATCACATCGCCGCGCATCCTCTGGCAACGCTGACATTGACCATCGACCGCCAGACGGTGCTGGTTCACGATACCGGCCCCGGCATCGCGGCCGACCTCCTGCCGCATCTGTTCGAGCCGTTCCGTACCGCGGGCAATTCGGCGGGGACGGGGCTCGGCCTTGCCTATTGCCAGCGCGCCATGCGGGCGTTCGGCGGCACGATTGCCTGTCGCTCGGAAGTCGGAAAATTTACGCAGTTCACGCTGCAATTCCCCGCCGTTTCCAGCCGCGAGGTGGCGGAGCATGAGCAGAAGGTTTTCGAGCGGGCCACGCCTTTTTTCGCCGGCAAACGCATTCTGATCGTGGACGACGATGCCGCCCAGCGGGCGCGAAGCCGCCGCGCGTTGTCGAAGGTCGGCGCCGAGGTGAGCGAGGCGGAAAACGGCGAGGCGGCATTGAGGTTGCTTCGACAGTCGACGCCGCACGACCTCGTGCTAATGGACATCAATATGCCGGTCATGGACGGCTACACCGCCGCCGAGACGATCCGCGCCGACCATCAACACCCGAACCGGAACGTGCTGATCGCCGCCTTCACGACGGAGCCGGTCAATGTGACGCGGGTACTCGCCCGGCGTGCCGGCATGGACGACATGATCAGCAAATCCGTCAGCCCGGTGGAATTGATCACCGCGCTCAAGACGCTCTTCGAAAGCGGCAATCGGCACGATCACAGCCATCCATTCGACGGATTCGCCGGCAAAACGATACTGGTCGCGGACGACGACACCTACAGCAGGCGGATTGCCAAAGGTTATCTGGAACGATGCGGCGCGCGCGTCGTCGAGGCCGAGCATGGGCCGGCCGTGCTGGCGAGGCTGGAGGAGGACGCCGCCGTCGATGCCATCGTGATGGACATGAACATGCCCGGAATGGGCGGCGTGGAAACGACTGCGTTGATCCGCGCGCGTGCCGACGCATATTCCCGGATCCCCGTCGTTGCATTGACCGGCCAATCCGACATGAAAGCCGTGCAGGCATGTCTCGCCGCGGGCATGAACGAGGTCATGATCAAGCCCGTGCAGATCGGCGCCCTCTATGCGTCTCTTGCAAGACAGTTTGCCCAGCAACGTGTGTCGCATGCGCCGGTCAGGGCGGAACCGGCACAGACACCCGCCGTGCAAGCCGGCAAGCCGGAGCCGATCAAGGAAGGCCCGTTGCTCGACGAGAAACACCTCGAGGAACTGGTGGCGCTCGATTTGCTGGATCAGACGTTCCTCAACGGCATCGAACAGATTCGCTCGACCGTGGCGCAACTCGCCGCAAGCGTGGCGGCCCGGGACCTCGAATCGACGCATGGCGCCTTGCACGTGCTGCTTGGCATCAGCGGCAATATCGGCGCAAAGGCGTTGCATCAGTTCGTGCGGCAAATCTATCCGCGCGTGGTGGAAGGGGAATGGCCCGCGGAAGCCGACTGGCTGGCGCGAATCTGCTCGTTGAGCGACCATTCGGCCCCCGCGCTGCAGACCTTTTTCGCTTCAGCCAAAGCGCGTGGCGATCACGGGGACGCTGTGAGTGATTGATGGGCGGTGGAGGGCAGCGATCCGGTCTGGTTTCGGGCCCGCAAGTTCCTGACGATCCGAGCGCAAAAGCCGCGGAGAATTCGTGGACGGCGGCGTGACCGCCACGCTGTAGTCCGCCGTCGAGGCATCGCGCGGCGAGACTATCTCGCGGCCGGTCCCGTCGATTGCCGGAGCTGAAACAACGCATGCACCTCGTGCCCGTGCAGCGGACGCTTGCCGTCGAGCGTGTCGAGCAGATACTGCGCGGCTAGCTGTCCGATCTCGTAGGTGTCGACGCGCATCGTGGTCAACGCGGGGCGGATTTCCTGCGCCATTTCCAGATCGTCGAATCCGGTGACGGACAGTTCGCCCGGAATCGCAATGCCCAGCTCCTCGGCCTCGCGCAACACGCCCAGCGCGATATGGTCGTTGCCGCAGATGATCGCGGTGGGGCGCTCGCCCGACGCTTGCCAGATCGTGCGCAGACTGCGCCGCCCGAATCCCATCGTCGATTCGCCTTCAAACATATGCTCCGGCCGCACCGCGAGGCCGTGACGTTCGAGTGTCGCGCGAATGCCCGCGACGCGTGCCTGCACGCGATCGTTGTCGCGCGTCGGCTGGATGCAAACCGCGAACGCGCGGTGCCCGAGGCCGATCAGATGTTCGGTAATCTCCGCATAGGCCGCATGATTGTCGAACCCGATGCAGGTGTGCGGACTGTCCTTGCGATACGCGTATGTCACCGCATACGGCACGCGGTAGAGCCGCAATGCATCGAATAGTTCGGCCGGATGAGCCTCGCCTACCACGGCCATTGCTTCCACGCCGCGCGCCAGCATTGCGCGCACCTGCGTGAGCGCCTGCGCGGGGTCGTAATTCGAGCAGCCAAGCACCAGCGTGATGCCGCGCGCCGCGAACGCCGCCTGCATGCCGCTTACCTGCGAAGCAAACACGCGATCATCCAGAGTCGGAATGATGATGCCGGCAATGTGGCTGCGCGTGGAGGCGAGGGCGCGGCCCGCCGCATTCGGAAACCAGTTGAGTGTGAGCGCGGCGTGCTCGACGCGCTCACGCACGTTCGCGGAGACCTTGTCCGGCTCGTTGTAGACCCGCGAGACGGTCGCCGTGGAGACACCCGCGAGCTTGGCCACATCGGAAAGCACGCTGCGGCCCGTGCTGCGGCGAGCGCGGTTCGTCTGGGTGCGGGCGGCGGCCGGTGGGTCGAGAGAGTCGGGCATCAGGTTGGTGAGCGCAAAGTGAATCGGGGAACGCCCGCCATCTTACCGCCGTGAACGCGCGTGACGGCTTCAGCGGATGTACCTGTAATCCGGAAATCCTCCACCCCGTCCAACGGCTAGCGAACCGAGCGGTTCGCACCGAGTGCCGCGATACGGCTGCGAAAATGCTCGGTGCCGACGACGATCTTATCGAGCACCGCGTCGAGGGCCCAGAAACGTTCACGCACGTCGTAGTCGATCACGCGGCAGCGAATGGAGTCGAACGTGCCGATCCGTTGGTGGTAGATCTTCGCGAACGCCGGATAGCCAAGCGACTCGGAGACCGCGGCGAGCACCAGAAACGTAGCGAGTTCTTCTGCCAGGGCCGGGTCTTGCGCCGCATCGTTGCGTAGCCACTTGTAGAGATCCGGATGGAAGTTCGTGAACACGCCGTTGAAGCCGGCGGAACCCGCCTTCATCGCGTCCCACGCAATGGCCGCGTTGGCGTTCAGGATTTTCAGCGGCGAGCCTTCGGCGAGCGCGACGCGCCGTTTGACCGTAGCGAGATCGCAGCTCACGTCTTTCAGCATGATGAAGCGGCCGGTGTCGATGCACAGCTTCAATTCGTCGTCGGAGAGAAGGCGGCGGTAGGGCGCGGGGCATTCGTACAGACCGAGCGGAACGTCGGACGGCAGGCGCGCGAGCAGTTGCCGGAGATTCGCCGCGAACGTCTGCGTGCCTTGCTGTTTCGGGTCGAGCCGGTTCGTCACCAGCACGATGCCTTGTGCGCCGGTGGCGGCGGCGACGTTGAGTTCTTCGGCCTGCGCGTCGGGGTCGTCGCTGATATGGCCGGAGACGACGACCGGAATGCGGCCCGCCACCTTGTCGACGACGAAGCGTCCCAGCGCGCCACGCTCGGCGAGCGTCAGGAACTGCATTTCACTCGACTGCGCGACGGCGAAGAGCGCGTCCGATCCATGCGCGATATACCACTCGATCAGGCGTTCGAGTCCGGCGTAATCGATGGCGCCGGCGTCGTCGAACGGCGTCAGCATCACCGGCACGATGCCTTCGATCGACGTGGCGAATTGCTTGGAAGTGGTCATGCTCGTGATCTCCCGGAAAGGGTTCGTTGAGTCTGGGCGGTGCGCGCGTTTCACGCGGGCGCTCGCACGGGTTCGGTTGGGGTGGACGGGTCTTCGATCGGCTTGCGCACCAGCAGGAGGTAGCTCATCGCGCCGATAAACGCGATGCCCGCGGCCGTCAGCAGCGCGGGGACGAACGACCAGCTCTGCGCGATATAGCCCGTCAGGATCGGGGCGAGCGCGCCGCCCAGAAAACCGCCGAAGTTCTGAATCGCGCCGAGCGAGCCGACGCGGTTCGGCGGCGCGGCGGCAGTGGCGAGCGCCCATGAACTCGCGGATGCGGCATTCGCCAGAAAGATCACCACCGAGATGCACACGATCGCGATCGTGTTGCTTTCGACGAGCGCTGCGGGAATCGTGAACGCGACCATGCCGAGCATCGCGATCACCACCGCATTGCGGCGGCTCGCGACCGGGCTCGTGCTGCGGCTCGTGATGAGATCGGAGAACCAGCCGGCCGTCAGCGAGCCCAGAAAGCCGCAGAAGAACGGTATCGATGCCGCGACGCCCGTGTGCATCAGGCTCATGTGGCGTTCCATCGTCAGATAGCCAGGCAGCCACGTGAGGTACACCCAGTTCAGATACACCGAGCCGAAGAAACCGATCAGCATGCCCCACGTGGTGCCGTGCGAAAACAGCGAGCGCCATTCGGCAAAGGTGACCGTGGGGGCCGGCTTGCGGTCCGCGTCGTCGCCTTCGAGATAGTGCCGTTCGGCTTCGGTCATGGTGGCCTTGACGGGGTCGCGGTACACCGCGAGCCACACGAGCGCCACGACGAGACCGACCACGCCGGTCACGATGAAGGCCCAGCGCCAGTGAAACTGCACCACGAGAACCGACAGACACAGCGGTGCGAGCGCCGTGCCGAGCGGCGACGCCGAGTTGAAAATGCCGGTCGGCTTGCCGCGCGCGCGCAGCGGAAACCAGTTGCTGACCACCCGGGCCGCCGACGGAAACTGCGGCGCCTCGCCGATGCCGAGCACGATCCGCGCGAGGATGAACCAGCCGAAGGTCGAGACGAATCCGCCCGACGCCTGCGCGAGCGACCACACGATCAGGCCGATGCCGAGCAGCTTGCGCGGCCCGATGCGGTCGACGAGACCGCCCACCGGCAACTGGAAGAGCGCGTAACTCCACGAGAACGCGGAAAGCAGCAGCCCCATTTCTCCAAGCGACAGGCCGAGATCGTGACGGATCAGCGGATTGGCAACTGCGAGCGTGCCGCGGTCCAGATAGTTGACGATGCCGCTCACCATCAGCAGCGTGAGCGCCACGATCTGGGCGCGGCGGATTCTCGGTGGCGCCTGCTCGAGGCTCGGTGTTGCGCTCATGATCGTTGTCTCCGAATGTTTCGTTCTGTCACCGATGTTAGCGCTTACATTTAACGGCACTTTGCGCGAATCATGGGGTTTTTACTAGCAGTTTTGCTTTACATATCCAAATGATAGCGCTTACATTCTGTGCCTTTCTTCGAAGAGATTGCAAGCGATAGCGATGCCTTGAAGGGTAAACCCCGGTGATTAGCGACGAATGCCACGTTGTTGAAAGCGAAGCGTCGGCTGAGCGCTCCTTCGCCTGGCGCCAGACCGAATATTTAGCCGGCGCTTTCCGGCTATGCTTATCGAATAAGTTGTCTGCCTTGCCCACGATACAGGCGGACGGGGCCGTTTATCGACGACGACACGCAACTTCTCACCCGACACGCGCGGAATTCAATGAAAGAGATCAGCGGTGACCCACGCAAGGCACCGGCAGCCGCGACCCGGCAGGATGATGGGCGCCTCGAGCTCCCCGCGGCCGAGCCAGATACGCTCATGCACCTGAAGAGCTGCGCGCTCGCCCTGGTCAGCGATGCTGCCTATCTGATCGACCAGAATGCATGCTTCATCTACGTCAACGAGGCGGCCTGCCGCTCGCTCGGATACAGTCAGGCGCAGTTGCTGCGAATGCGCGTGATGGATGTCGATCCCGAGTGGAACTTTGAACGGTGGCGCGACGTCTGGAAAGAGCTGCGCGAGAACGGCTCGATGATGATCGAGTCGAGGCAGCGCCGCGAGGACGGCACGACCTTGCCGGTGGAAATTAGCGTGAGCTATTTCGAGTACGAGGGCCAACCGTATAACCTCGCGCTCGTGCGCGATATTACGGAGCGCAAGCGCACCGAGCAGCTCCTGATCGCGCAACTGGAACTCGAGGCGCAATTCCGCCGCCTCGCGGAAAGCACGCCCGATATCATTTGCCGCTATGACCTCGACTGCCGGCTGGTTTATGCCAACTCCGGACTGGCCGCGATACTGCGCCGACCCCTGCACGAAATGCTCGGTGCGACGCCGACCGAACACACCGCCGATCCCCAGTTCGTCGCCTATCAGAATGCGCTGGCGGCCACGCTCGAAACGGGCGCGGAACGCACGCACGAACTCACGTTGCGCGACGGCGGGGATGACGTGAGCTATCACCACGTTCGCATTCTCGCGGAGCGCGGGCTGCATGACGAGATCACGAGCGTGCTGGCGCTGGGGCGCGACATCACCGAACGCAAGAAGGCGGAAGAGCGTTTGCATGCGAGCGGGCAGGCATTCCGGGCGCTGGTCGAGCATTCACCGGACTACATTGCGCGCTTCGACCGCGAGTGCCGGCGCATCTACGCCAATCCGGCGCTGCGCGCGATCCTGCCGCCGGTGGCTGACGAAGCCATGGGCACGGAAAGCGTGGACGAGTCGCCAGTGGTCGATGTGCCGAGGTATAGGGACCAGCTCCAGCGCGTCGTCGAGACGGGCACGGAGCGCATGGACGAAGTGCGGTTCCGTAACGCCAACGGCGAGGTGCGCTGGGGGCACATGCGGATGGTGCCGGAGTTTGCCGCCGACGGCCAGGTCGCCACCGTGCTCGCCATCTGCCGCGACATCGACGAACTCAAGCGCAGTGAGCAACTGTTTCGCACGCTGACCGAAAACGCGCCGGAGATGATCGTTCGCTACGACCGCAACTGTCGCTATAGCTACGTCAATCCGCGGTTCGAACAGGTCAACGGGATGCGCGCAGCGGACGCCATCGATAAAGCGCCTGCCGAGCTATCGGACAGTGTAATGCCCGAGTTGCGGATGATCACCGCCACGCTGGAGCAGGTGATGGCAAGCGGTATCGGCGCGAAGGTGGACCTCACGTCGGAGAAGAACGGCAAACCAGTGGGCTGGCACGTTAGCGCGGTACCCGAGCACGGCGCGAACGGCGATATACGCGGTGCGCTGACGATCTGGACCGACATCACCGAGCGGATGGAAGTCGAACTCCGTTTGCGCGAATCGTATGCGCTGTTGCAGGAGTTGACGTCGTTGCGCGAAACCGCGCGTGAGGAAGAGCGCAAGCGCATTGCCCGCGAGATGCACGACGAACTGGGCCAGCAACTGACGGCGCTGCGGCTTGGTGTATCGGCCATGCGGATCGAGTTCGCGCAGGACGATCCGGCGCTCGCCGGACGATTCCGGGACCTGCTGGCGCTTGCGGACGACACCATGCAGGTGGTCCGCAATGTGGTTGCATCGCTGCGTCCCGCCGCAATCGATGCCGGCATCGTCGCCGCGCTGGAGTGGCTGGCCGCCGAATTCTCGCGCGACGGCCGGGTGGCCTGCCATCTACGGATTCCTGACGATAATCTGGTGCTCGACGAGGCGCGGGCAATCGCACTGTTTCGCATCGTGCAGGAGGCGCTAACGAATGTCGCGCGTCACGCTGCGGCGACCCAGGTCACGATTTCGCTCGAACAGACCGGACGCTGCTGGGTCCTCGAAATCAGCGACGACGGCTGCGGCTTCGATTCGATGGCGGCGCGGATGAAGTCGTTCGGGCTGGTGGGCATGAGGGAACGCGTACTGATGTTGGGCGGCGAGATTTCGGTGTGCAGCGCGCCGGGCAGCGGCACGTCGATCACCGTGTGCATACCGGTCGACGACGCTTCATAGCAGTCGGGAACCTGCTTGAACCTTCAAGGCGACTTCCGCAAATGGGCGACAATCGCGTTGATCTGCATATCGAAGCGTTCGAACCATGTGCGCGCCGTTTCCAGTTGCGCGTCGAGTTCCTCAAAGTGGGACTGATGCGCTTCGGCGGCGCGCTCGGCGGCGGCGAACGCTTCAGGAGTCGCCTGCAAGCGAAACGCAAGCGCGGCGAGCGACTCGATCTCGCCGCGGTTGCTTTGACTTTGATGCATGAGTTCGGTCAGCAGCGCTTTCAACATCTGCAACTGATTGTGCCAGTCGCTTTCCGCGCGATGCAGCGCCTCGATGAGCGGACCTGCATCGTCCGCGAGTGAGATGTCGGCCGCGGTGGACGTGCCCTGCCGCACGTGATCCAGCACCGCGAGGCAGCCCTCGGCGCGCTCGACTAGTTGCTTCGCTTTGTCATGCGCCTGGGCCATGCGCGTCTTGAGCGCCGTGGCGCGATCGCACAGCCGCGCCTGTAGGACGAACGTCTGCGGCTTCACCTGTCGATGTCCATGTGTAGGGTTCGTGAGTGGCGATGAATGATCCCGCTTGCATTTGAAACGACGTCGCGCCGGGGGATTGGCGCCGCCTTTCCATGTAAACGGCGGCGCCCAATGCAGCTTGATGTCAGGATTTCCTGATTTTGGCCCAGGCATTGCCCGTTTTGCCAACGGAGGAAAGCCGCCGCCGGCGGCCTCAGCTCATCCAGTACTCGTCTGGAATCCTCCGGTCCGCTTCGGAAAGGAAGGGGTTGTCGAGCGTGAAGATCAACCGGGATGCGATATCCGCGCGCGCGAGCGCATCCTGAATGTAATGATGGGTGTTGAACAGCCTCATATATGCGCCATTGCGATACGCGGCGACGAGCCCCGCTTCAATGGTCTGTGCCAGTGCTTCATGGCCCGCTGCCACATAGAAAATGAAATCCGATCGGTACTTCAGCAGCAGGCGGTTCTCGACCACGAGATCAGGCTCCAACTGCCGGCGTCCGTCGAGTTCGGCAAATGCTTCCACCACGCCGCGCGGAAAAAAGTCGACGCGACCGCCTTGGGTCATCTCGAACATCGTGTCATAGGTCGAGGTCTGGACGTTCAGGCCGGCTGCTCTCAGGATTTTCGTATCGATCCAGCCGAGCCCCTGACCGCACATGAACGCTTTGAGATCGGAGAAGCGCGCCACCTTGTCGAAATCGGCTTGCCGTTCTTTCCGGATGATGAACACCCGGTGGCCAATCAGCCCACGGTGTATCGGAATCCGCACGACGTTCCGGCCGCGCTCGGCTTGCGCCTCCATGCTCGTCCAGTGCAGATTGATCATATTGTCGGCGCCGGCCAGTTCGGCAAGCGCGCGGCCGCGTTCCATTTCGATGTCGGCCGATCGCAACGTGTACGAGGCGTTGGCCGTTTTCATGGCCAGATCCAGCACGGCGAGCGCAAACGCGACTTGCACGTCGCGCGTAGGCCGGATGCGAGGATAGACGATCTCGAAGTGGACGGGAGGGTCGGCAGGGGCGGCACGCGCGTGAAGCGTGCTGCCCACCGCACTCAGCGCGGCCAGAACAAAGCGCCTGCGATGCATGGATAGTTTCCCGAAACAGCAGTAAGGCGCTCAAACCGGCGCTTGTCCGCACAGGTTCTCGCCCGATCGGTGTTTTATCGTGCCACGTCTTGCCAGTGCTGACAAACCGTGTAATCCCTTTGTCAGGACCATTCAGGATTTCCTGACGGCATATTCAGCAGATCGGAAGTGCATTTTTCCGGGCTTCCTGACTGTGTGACGCAAGCGGCCTCCCTACGATGGACTATCGAAATCGTCTATATCAGCGGACCCGTTATGAACGGTCATTCAGAAAGCCGCGAAGTCGCGGTCGAATCCCTCAACACCGCGTGCGAGCGCCTGTTCGACATCTGGTGTGAAAGCCGAAGCGTCATACCGCTCAGCTATCTGTTGCACTGCTGGCCGTTGCCGGATTGGGGATACGCGTCAGTGAAAAAATTGTCGGACGGATTGCGCGAACTGAGGATATCGAACCCCGACGCGCTCGGCGGCCGCGTGCGGCCGATCCTCGGCGAGCTGACGTCATGCATCGATGAGATTCTGCTGTATCCGCGAATCTGCCTGCCGCGCGCGATCAACGAGTCTCCGCCTATCGAGCCGAGCCTGTACGTCATGTAGATTCACGTCGGATGCGCCGGAACGCGTTCATCCGGAATGAGCGCCGGCACAGTCCAGGAAATAAGAGTGACTGGCTGGCCGGGGAAGGCAAACGTTAAATCGCCACCCTGCCGATGCGGCGACCGATTGGTCTGAGCCGCCCGGCGGCAACGAGTGCAGAATAGACGAAACAAGAACCGTAGCACTCGCGGGGATGTATGAAGCACAACCTGTTCGACGCATGGTGGAGTTTGATCGGCAGCTTCAGGAGCAGCCTTGTATCGCGGCTTCTCGTGACCGTGCTGCTGGTCAGTTGCGTCGTCACCGTGTTGTTGACCGGATTGCAGCTTTACGGCGACTACTACCGGGGCGTGGAGCAGATTGAAAATCGCCTGACGGACATCGACCGCAGCAATCGCGACAGTCTCGCGGAGGCGCTCTGGCGCCTCGACGGTTCGCAACTGCGACTTGAGTTGAACGGCATTCTGCGTCTTGCCGACATTCGTGCCGTGGAAATTCGCGAGACAGGCAAAGAGGGGCAATCGGCCTATGTGAGTGCCGGGCGGCGCTCGGCCGGTCCCGTCATCGCCCGCGAATTCCCGCTCTCCTACAGCGTGCAGGGCAAGGAGCGCGAGATCGGCAAGCTCTACGTCGAGGCGACGCTGCTCGACCTTTATCATGACCTGACGCGTACCGCGGTGATGATCCTCGTCACTCAGGCCGCCAACACCTTTCTGATCTCGCTGTTCATCGTCTACATTCTGTCCCGTCTCGTGATGCGGCATGTCGCCGCCATCGCGCGCACGGTGGAGAGCTACGATTTCCGTGAACCGCCCCGGCCGTTCAGTCTCCAGCGGTGCAAACGGCGCGAGCCGGACGAACTGGATCGCGTGGCGGCCGCATTCAATGCGATGGGCGCGCGGCTGTACTGCGCGTACCGCGACGAGCAGGACACGGCGGCCGAACGCGAAGCACGCAATCTGGCGGAAGCGGCCAACCGGGCCAAAGGCGAATTCCTGGCGAACATGAGTCATGAGCTGCGCACGCCGCTCAATGGCATTCTCGGCTACGCCCAGATCCTCGAACGCGATGCCGCATTGAGCGAGCGGCAGCGCGAACGCGCGTCGTCCATCCGCCATAGTGGCGAACATCTGCTGACACTGATCGAAGACACGCTCGATTTCGCGAGGATCGAAGCGGGCAAGCTGCGTGTGGAAATCGGCGACGTGCCGCTGGCGGGGTTCGTCGATGTCATTCGCGACATCATCGACGTGAAAGCGGAGCAGAAGCGCCTCGACTTCATCTGCGAAATCACTGGGGATGCCCCCGTCGGCGTGCGTGCCGATGAGCGGCGCCTGCGGCAGGTCATGCTCAACCTGCTTGCCAACGCCGTGAAGTTCACCGATTCGGGTTGCGTCACCCTGCATATCTCGAGGTCCGAGTCGAACCGCGTTCGTTTCGAAGTGCGCGACACGGGGATCGGCATTGGTCACGATCAGTTGAATACGATCTTCGAGCCGTTCGAGCAGCTGGGCGCGGCCGAGCGGCGAGCCGGCGGGGCGGGTCTCGGTCTGGCCATCAGCCGCGAATTCGTGCGTGCGATGGGTGGCGAGATCGAGGTGGAAAGCCGGATCGGGCAGGGCAGTACTTTCCGCTTCGAACTGCCGGCAGCGAGCGTGACGCCCGTGTTGCGCAAGACGGCGGTCCCGGCGCCGCTGTCGTCCACGGCGACGGGCTATGAAGGGCCGCGCAGGAAGGTGCTGGTTGTCGACGATGTCGAGATCAATCGCGCGATCGTCGTGGATCTGCTGGGGCGTCTCGGCTTCGATACCGTCGAGGCGGAAAACGGTCGCGAGGCATTGGAGAAGGCGCAGCGCGAACGGCCGGCGCTGATTCTCACGGACATCGTGATGCCCGAGATGAACGGCTTCGACCTGACGCGTAACCTGCGTCGATCGCAAGCGTTCGCCGATGTTCCCATCGTGGCCATGTCCGCCAGCCCATCCGGGGTCAACCGGGCGATGAGCATCGAGGCGGGCGCCAATGCCTTTCTGTCCAAACCGGTCGACCTCGAAGCGCTGCTGACACAGATTGCTACGTTGCTCGGGCTGAAGTGGACCCATGCGTCGCCGCCCCCATTCACTCGCGCGGCGACTCCCGAAATCGGTCTTGCGGCCGTGCCTCGGCAACAGATGGAAGAACTGCATCATCTTGCCCGCCTTGGCGACATGCATGAGATTATCGTCTGGGCCGAGAGCGTGGCGGCGGGCGATTCACGTTATCGCTCGTTCACCACGCAACTCTGCGCGCTCGCTCGCGACTACCAGTCGAAAGCCATTCTCCATCTGGTTGAGCGACATCTGAATGTCGAGCCCAAGCCATGAACGAGCCAAATGTGGAGGCCAGCGTGGAGGCCGGCGAACGGCCGACCATCCTGATTGCGGATGACACGCCGGCGAATTTCGGCGTGGTCGTGGAGAGCCTGACGGACCGCGGCTTTCGGGTACTCGTTGCGCTCGACGGCGAAGAGGCGCTCGAACGCGCGCTGTTTTCCCAGCCGGACCTGATCCTGCTCGACGTGAAAATGCCTGGCATCGACGGCTTCGAGACCTGCCGGCGACTCAAGGCCGACGCGCGCACGCGCGATATCACGGTGATCTTCATGACGTCGCTGACGGGCGCGGAAGACATGGTGGAGGGTTTCTCGGCCGGCGGCGTCGATTACGTGGCCAAGCCTGTGCGCGTCAACGAAATGATGGCGCGCATCGAAACGCATCTCGCCTTGCGCGTGATGCACAGGCAGCTCATCGTGCAGAACCGCCTGCTTCTTAAAGAGGTCGCGGTGCGCCAGCAGGCCGAGACGGAACTGTCGAGCGCGCGCGATGCGCTGGAACAGCAGGTCGAGCAGCGCACGCGGCAACTCGCGGAGTCGAACACGCGGCTGTCCGCCCAGATCGACGAGCGCCGCCGTGCGGAAGCGAACTTGCAGGCGAGCGAAGCGCGCTTTCGCACGATTGTCGAAACCAGCCCGATCCCGCTGTGCATCACGTCGATGCCCGAAGGCGTCATCCTGTACGTGAATGAGCCACTGCGAGAGCTATTCGGTCTCGATACCGGCATGCGCACGCTGACCAACATTGTCGACTTCTATATCGACCCCGCCGATCGTGACCGGCTCGTATCGCATCTGCGCGCCGAGGGCAGTTTCAACAATAGCGAAGTCCACATGCGGCGCGTGGACGGTTCGCCGTTCTGGGCCATAGCGACCGCGCGCGTGGCGACTTTCGGCGATGCTCCGGCGATCTACGTGGGTCTCAGCGACATCACATCGCGCAAGCGCATCGAGCAGGAGCTGTTCGAATCGCGCAATCAGTTGCGCGAGTTGTCCGCGTATATGGAGGCGATTCGCGAGGAAGAGCGCAAGCGCATCGCCATGGAGATTCACGATGAACTCGGCCAGTTGCTGACCGCGTTGAAGATGGACGTATCGCTGCTGAAGATGCGCCTCGGCAAGGATCCGGACGCGATGCGCAAAGCCGACGACATGCGCGAACTCGTCGAAAAGACGATCTGGATGGTCTGCAATGTCGCGAACCATCTGCGGCCGGTGGCGCTGAACTTTGGGGTCGTGTCCGCATTGGAGTGGCTCGTGGAGGACTTCATTCGACGCCACGGCATTCCTTGCCAGTTGCATATCAACGGAGGCGAACCGGTGCTGCCGGAAGCTTGTGCCACCGCCGTGTTTCGTATTGTTCAGGCTTCGCTCACCAATGTCGGGCGCCACGCGCATGCCACGCGGGCTGACGTGACGCTGACCAGCACGGCGGCGGCGCTCGACCTTCACGTGAGCGACGACGGCTGTGGTTTCGATCCCGGCATGGCGCGCACGGGTTATTCCTATGGACTGCTCGGCATGCAGGAGCGCGCGCGCCTGATCGGCGGCGCGATGACAATTGACAGTGCGCAGGGCATGGGCACCGCTATTTCCATTCACATTCCGCTTACAGGCGGGGCAGAAAATGATCGACGTCCTGATTGCTGACGACCACGCCGTGGTGCGTGGCGGCCTGAAACAGATTATCGCGACGACCACGGATATCGTCGTCGCCGCCGAAGCCGCGCAAGGTTCGGAAGTGCTCGACCGGCTGCGCGCGAGGCGCTTCGACCTCGTGCTGCTGGACATGACCATGCCCGGCATCAGCGGAGTCGATCTGATCCGGCGCGTACGCGCCGAGCAGCCTCCCTTGCCGATTCTCGTGCTCAGTATCCACAACGAGGCGCAAGTCGTGTCGCGCGCGCTGCGCGCCGGCGCGACTGGTTACGTAACGAAAGACAGCGACCCGGACGTGCTGCTCGCGGCGATCCGTAAATTGGCGGGAGGCGGGCGATTCATCGACCCCAAACTGGTCGACGCCATGGTCTTCGAAACGCATTCCGGCGATGCGCCGCCGCATGAGGTGTTATCCGACCGTGAATTTCAGGTATTACAGATGCTGGCGGCCGGTCAAAGCATCAACGAGATTGCCGAATCGTGTTCGCTCAGCGCCAAGACCATCAGCACCCACAAGATGCGTCTCATGCAAAAGCTCGGCCTCAACAACAACGCCGAGCTGATCCGGTATGCGGTCAGGCACGGTCTGGTGACGGAGTGAAAGGGTGACGGAGCCTTTAGGGATATCCTGAGGCTCGAAGCAGCATTTCCCGAATCAACAATCCGGCGCTGCTGACTGATGAATCCTCGCCGTTGTTCCACGATTGTCAAATGGGAACCTGAAGTGCGGGGGCAGATGTGAATGCGACGAAAAGCTCACTACGCGGACTGCGCGAGAAATTATTGGCAACGGCAGGCACGCTGCCGGTCCGCGTGCTTACGCTGCATGGTTCGCCGGACGGTCGGACTTGCCGGGTATGCGTCGAAATCAGGCGTCCGGACGGTCCGATCCTGCTGTTCTTCTTCCGGCACGACGACGGTACCTGGCACGTATTCCCGCCGGCAAAGAACCTGTGCAGAATGAGCTTTGAGCCGCTCGTGGGTTGATATGAACGACGCCGGACAAAGGAGATTATCGATGAACGCAGACAACCTTGGGACGCTGTCGGGCCACGAAACCGAATTGCGCGCGTGGTTGAGCGATTGGTACGACCACGCGTTCGCGACCGGCTTCATCCGGCCGCCTTTCATACTCGACGACGCGACCGCTTTGAGGCTGGAAGGTTACTTCGACGTGGGCCTGACGCCCGCGGAGGGCGTCAACGCGATTTTCGGCGTGGTGCATTGACGCGGCGGAGGCATCGACGCGCCGGGGCATCCGCCGCGTCGATGCGCTGCTCACCCCGAGCGCGTCTTTTGCTGCCGGACGCCGCTGTTCAGTTCGGCGGCGCCGCCGTCTTCACCGCTTTTTTCGTCGATCCACCGCCGCGCCCATTCGAGCGCGTATTGCCGTGCCGTCTCGCGGTTCTTGAAGCTCGGACCGATCAGCCCTGAGCGCGCAACTCGCCGATCATCGCGCACGATCTCGGCCCATCCGCGGAAACGGGCGTTCGCCAGCCGATCGGCGGCGATGTAGATGACGTAGCCGCGCGGGTCGGATTCGGTGAGGCCTTTCGATGCGAGGCCCATCCACGGCGACTCGATTCGATGCACGGAATGGAGGGGTGTCACCGGCGCGCGGGCTTCGACGCGCTCGGGTAAGGCATACGCGGAGTTGGCGGGATTCGGAAGTTCGCGCGCGATATCCTTGAACGTATCCGCCGTTTGGGGCGACTGCCATGTTTCGCGCGGCGCCTGCCACGACGCCTGGTCTCTCCAGAACACCCGGCGACAACCTTCGTCCCGAGTCTGGCGATCGATGCCGCGCGTTAGGGCGTCCCGGCGTTGCAGTGTCAGTTGCGGACCGCACCGAAGCTTGCGGCCGCTGCTCGAAAGGATCTGGTACATCTGCGCGAGAGCGCCGCTCGAACGCCACGCCTCGAAGCGGTGCCGGCACGTCGGCGCCGACGGGTAGTGGCTCGGCAACATGGACCAGGAATCGCCGGTTGTGAGTACCCATAGCACGGCATTCGCCACCACGCGAACCGATGCGCGTGGCCGGCCGCGCTGGCGGTGAACAATCGGGGGATCCGCGAGGACGGGCGCGAGCAGCAGCCACTCTTCGTCACTGATTTCGTTGAAATGCACGCTGTCTTCCTCTACCCATTGCATTGCGCAGGCGCGGCTGTCGCCGCTCGCGCTACCAGCCGCTCGTCAGCCACGTTGGCAGGGATGAAAGGGCCAGCAGATCCTCGACACAATCCGATAGCTCGCAGATTTCCTGAAAGGCGGTGTCGTTAGAGTCGTGCAGATGTTGCCGTCTGATCTCGCGCAACGCGGTTGCGAGACGCCGGAGGGTCTCGGGGTCGCCGTTCATCATCGGCCAGGCTCTTAGCAGATACGTCAGCGGCACGACGCTTCTGGTTTCGCACCACCTGTCGAAGAGGCGTAAGCACGTCGCGTTGACGTGCTCGATCGAGTTTTCTCTTTCAGACAGATACGGAACCATGGCAGCACTCGGATGACGATCGGCATGCGTTCATCGTATGCGGCCAGTTTTCGCAAGGCTGTCAGGAGATCAAGAAAATGAGAGGGGGCGATGCTGAACTTTGGGTCAGGGAATCCTTAGCAGCCCCGATTTGATGCCCGCATGGGCGCCGCGGCATTACTGCAGTTTCCAGAGCATCGCCGATATCGTGCCTTCGTCCTGGAAGACCGCTAGCACGTCGCTGATGCCCGAAATAGGAACGTTGTTCACCGTCAGGACGAATGCGATCCGGTGGCCGCTTTTGGCATCGATATAGCCGGCGAGCGATTGTCCTCTCAGGAACGGTAACGTCGGCGTGTTCGGATTCTCCGTGACGTACGTGCCGGTTTTCGCATGCACCTGGCCTTTCGCTCCTGCAAGCGTCGCATCGGATTCGAACGCGGTGATGGTGGCCAGCGATCCGTCCACGCCCAGCACCGGCAACGCGTCGAAGTAGGGCGAAAAGACCTGCGTCGTGCTCATGCCTCTGAGCATGGCGATGACCGCCGTGCCGCTCGCAGTCGAGTCGCCGCCGCCGCTGCCGTCGATGAAGTGGTACTGGTTCGACGCGATCTTGAACGTAGTGGACAACTCCGCCTGTTCCGCCGCTAACGCGCCGCTCAGCGTCGTCGAACCGTCGCGTGCGAGACCGAACAGCATGAGGCTCGTATCGGCGCCGATGTTATAGCTGACCTTCATGACGTAGCGGACGTATTGCTCATATGGTTGCGAAGTGAGTTGCGCAACCTGCGTCGCGCTCGAATACGAGCCTTTCGCGGGCAGTAACTGAACCGGATTGGCGGCAACCGGCGCCGCCGTAACCGAGACACCTGCGCGCGCCAGCGCTTCGATGAAGACCGTGCGGGCGTAATTGGAAGGCTCGGTCACGCGGAAGGTGCGGATCAGCGGGTAGGCGTTGGTCAGTGGCGGCACGAAACCGGCCGGCACGTTGCCGGTTATGTTGCCGATACAACCCGGCGAGCCGATGCACAACGGCAGTTCAGGCGCGAGTTCGATATCCAGCTGAGAAGCCGCGCTGCCCGTCGCGAGCGCGGATTGCACGCTGAACGCGGCCGTTCTGGGGCGCCAGTCGAACGGAACGGCGGAGCCTTCGGCGCTCTGGTCCAGGCTGACGTCGACCACGTCGTCGTTGACGAAGATCGGCCGCACGTTGAATTCACCGCGAAAGTCGAACGGCTCGAAAAGGCGATCGTCGATCACGACATCGCCATTGATCTTTTTGATGCCCGCTGCCGCCACCTGCGTCGCGAGGGAGTTGAAGCCGGCGAGCGGGTCGGGCGTGGCGAGTATCGCGTTGCCGAGCGAGTTGGCCTCGTTGTGATCGAAGTTCGTGATGGCGATCGTGCCGTCCGGGTTGGCTCGGCCGCCCATGGTCAGATCGCCGCTTGCCAGCAGGATCAGATTGCCGGTGAGGGTACCGCCCGCATCGAGCGTGCCCTGCCGGTAAACCGGTGTGACGAACTGATGCTGCGCACCCAGTTGATTCAGCGCTGAGCCGACTGAAAAGAGCTTGCGCACCGAGCCAACCAACATCTGGGCGTCCGAATTCAGGTCATAGATCACATGGCCAGAGTCGAGATCGACCACCTGCATCGACCAGGTCGCGTTCTTGTAGACCGGTTTTTGCATCACCTGCATGATCGAATCGGGAACCGTCGGATTCGAACTGAGCGAATCGCCGCACGACACCAGCAGAACGGCGCTTGCGATTGCAGCCCAACATTTCCACTGTCGATCGATTGTCGGGCTCATGGCATGTCTCCGGCGTGATTACACTTGACTGCACCTGCCTGTACGTTAAGCCGCTCGATTCAAAGCGGATGCATTCCGTCACGGCGAGATTGCGGCATCGGAAAGTCCGGCAGCAGCAGGTGGATGCGCTTCTGTTTTTTAGGCCTGGCCGCCAGATAGTGAAATTAAATACCGTCCTGAACGGGTGTCAAGGACACTGTTCGCACTCACGTGCGGGCGGCGAAGCTTTGGCGCCGGTTCATGATGGGGATTTAGGCCGGCTTATTGCAGCTATTATTTAGCTCCAGGGCTCGGCGGAGTGATTGCGTCGTTGTGGCCGCAACAACGTCAATGGCGCGTCCGCATTCATCGGCTCTGCCATGCAGTTCGTAAGGAGAGGGTATTGGCTAACGGCATTCACGGCACTAGTGGCACTAACGGCCGAGAAGTTCTCGAACCGGCACCGGGACGCGAAGCTATCGGACAAGGCGGTGGACCGGCGCCGGTCAAGGTAACCGCGCTAGGGCTGTTTCTTGTCTTTTCCCGCATCGGCCTGACGAGTTTTGGCGGCGGCTTGAGCGGCTGGTTCCTGCGCGAATTCGTGCATGACCGGCAATGGTTGAGCGAAGACGAGTTCCTTAACGGACTGGCGTTGTCGCAGGCGCTGCCGGGCGTCAACATCAAGAACCTGGCCATCTGGATCGGTTATCGCTTGCTGGGCTGGCGTGGGGCGCTGGCCGGATTTTGCGGAATCATTTTCCCGCCCGCCATTGTGATCGTGTTGCTCGGCGCGTTCTTCTCGGCCATCGCCTATCTTCCCCTCACGCATATCGCGCTGGCCGGTGCGGCGGCAGGTGCGATCGGCCTTTCCGCGGCGATGGCGATCACCGCCGCGCGCAGGCTGCCGCGGCGCCTCTTTTCGTATTTCATGCTGATCGCGACCTTCGCGGCGGTGGCGTTATTCAGGGCGTCGCTCGTGTGGACCGTGCTGATCGCGGGCGCACTGAGCGTCGGCTATGAATACGTCCGTTCGCCGCGGCAGCAATAACGACAGTCGGGCAACTCTCAACAAGGCACATCACGTGTCCAGAAATCTCATCGCACTGTTTTCGGTTTTTGCGCCGCTTTCGATCGTGACGGTCGGCGGCGGGCAAGGGATCATCGCCGAGGTCCAACGGCAAGTCGTCGACGTGCATCACTGGATGACGCACGCGCAATTTCTCAGCGACTTCGCGATAGCGCGCCTCGCGCCGGGTCCTGGCTCGCTGCTGGCCACGTTGATCGGCTGGCAGGTCGGCGGTTTTGGCGGCGCGCTCGTGGCGACACTGGCCTTATTCGGGCCAACGGCATTCCTGATGTGCGGTGTCGTGCACGTGTGGAACAGGCATGAAGGCGCCCGCTGGCTGAACGCATTGCAGGCGGGTTTGCGGCCCGTTGCCACCGGTCTGATTCTGGCCGCCGTCTACGTGCTGATGAAACAGCTCGACGGCGGCTGGATAGCGTGGCTCACCGCGGCAATCGCGACGCTGCTGGTTATGGCGACCCGAATCAACGCGTTGGTGTTGATTGCGGGCGGCGGGGGGTCGTTTGTCGTGCTGCACTTCGCGGGCCTGCTCTAGTCCGGCAGTGACGCGCCCGCAATCTGCCGGTCGGTGCGTTGCTGAAGATGATTTTCGCGCGGCAGACTCTGCGCACGTTCGGCGCGGGTCTCAGTGCGCCTCAGTGCGCTCAGTGCGACGGTGCCCGCATTGCACGATATTCGCGCCGCACGATTTCCATCAGCTCCTCGACGGACGTGCTGGCTGCCTCACGCTGATAAGTCACACGTCCGCGTTGCATCAGCATCACACGATCCGCGATGTCGAGCGTCTGCGCGTAGTTGTGCATGATCATGACGATAGACAAGCCGCCTTTCGCCTTGAGCCGAAGGATCAGGTCGATGATGAGCCCCGCCTCGCGGGCGCCCATCGCGGCGAGCGGCTCGTCGAGCAACAGTATCTTTGCATTTGAATTGACCGCGCGGGCGACCGCGATAGCCTGCCGCTGCCCGCCGGAAAGCTGCTCGACCGGCAGGTCGACCGAAGGCACGTGCACGCCGATTTCTTCAAGACACTCCGCAGCGCGCTCGCGCATGGCGCGATTGTCCAACAGCCGAAACGGCCCTCTGCGAATGATTTCCCGATTCAGGAACATGTTGTGATAGATGCTCAGCGAGTTGGCGAGCGCCAGATCCTGATAGACGCATTCAATGCCGAGTGAACGGGCGTGATCGACCGAGCGCAGCATCGTTTCCTCGCCGCCCACAAAAAGCTTGCCGCTTGTCTGCTGATGGAAGCCCGTGAGAATCTTGATCAGCGTCGACTTGCCCGCGCCGTTGTCACCGAGTACGCCGAGAATCTCTCCCTGTTTTAGCGTCAGAGAAACGCCATCGAGCGCGGTGACCGCGCCGAAACGTTTGACGATGTCTTCGCCGCGCAGCGCCTCGAGCACGTCGGACATTACAGATTCCCCTTGCGTGCGAGACGAACCACGTGGATGTTGAAGATCATGGCGCCGAGAATCGCCGCGCCGAGAATCATGTTGAAGGTGAAGGCGTTGATGCCGATCAGCGTGAAGCCGTCGTTGAGAATGCCAAGCACCGCCGCGCCGATCAGCCCGCCTATGATCGTGCCCGATCCCCCGGCGAGGGGCGTGCCGCCGATCACGGCCGCGGCGACGGCGAGAAACATGATCTGGTTGCCGCCTGCTTGCGGATCGATCGACGTGATGCGGAAACCTTCCAGGATCCCGGTCAGTCCGGCGAGCAGCGCGGCAAGAATGAAGTTGCCGAGCTTCAGGCGTCTGACCTGGATGCCTGCCTCACTCGCGCCCAGCGGATTCGCGCCTGAAGCGATGGTATGCAAACCCCAGCGTGTGTGGCGCAGCAGCACGTGCATGAAGGCCGCGAGCGCGAGCGTCCAGATGATTTCGCTGTAGCCCCATCCGCCCATGAATGCCGCGAACGCTGAATTCTCCGGTGGCGAAACCGGCGTGCCTCGCGAGATCGTCAGCGTGAGACCGTTCACGAAGAACAAGGTGCCGAGCGTCGTCACGAACGAAGGGATACGCAGGTACACCGTCACCGCGCCGTTGATCAGCCCGACGATGCCCGCGGCCACCACGCCGGCGAGCATCCCGAGCCATGGCGGCAAGCCCGCCTCGATGGCGAAATACATGATGAAAGGCGCAAACGCAAAGACCATCCCGGCGGAGAGATCGATCTCCCCGCCGATCATCAGCATGATTTCGCCAAAGGCAATGATCGCCACTGGTGCGATGAACTGCGAGAGATTCTGCAGACTCGCGCCCGTCAGCAGAAAGTCATGGTTGACCGTCTCGAAGTAGACGCAAAGGATGAGCGCCACCGCAAAGATGCGGATCTCGCTGGAACGCCCGAGCGCGCCTGACCAGCGCCTCGGACGTTTGGCGGGTTTCTGGGCGTCCGTCACGGAAGACGTCACCCTTTGATCGCACCCGTGCGTGGCACGATCTGGGCTTTCGTGCTCTTGCCTTCATAGCGCGTCGACGTGTTCAGGTACGGATCGACTGTGCCCTTGGTGACGAACTTCAGACCCGTATTCACGTTGGCCGGCCCGACGAGTCCGCCGGAGGCGAGAAAGGTGAACGCCTGGACCACGGTATAAAAACCCTGCACGTACGGTTGCTGGTCGATCGTGAAATCGAGGAAGCCCTCGTTAATCAGATCGACCGTGCGCGGCAACAGGTCAAAGCCGCCGCCGTGGACGCCTTTGGACGGCAGGTTGGATTCCTTCATTGTCACGGCGACGCCCTGCGTGCTGCCCGCGTCCACCGCGAACATGCCTTTGAGATCCTGGTGGCCGAGATAGAAGGATTTGATCTTGGAGAGTTCTTCGTTGACGGTCGCGCCGGTGGCGATGGTCTGCACGTCGATCTTCTTGCCCGATTTCTTGATTGCAGCCACCGCGCCATCGAGCCGGGGTTGAATGTTGAGCTGGCCCGGCGTGGCGATAAAGAGCGCGACCAGGCCGCTATCGATGAGGTTCGCGATCCGCTCGCCCATCTGATAACCGGACAGATAAAGATCCTGGCCGATATACGCGAGGCGCGGATTCGTGGAACCCGAAGGTGCGTCGGCGTTGTAGGCGAAAACGGGAATGCCGGCGTCGAGCGCGGCCTGAATGGGTTTGTCGAACGCCTTGGGATCGACGATTGGGACGGCGATTGCGTCGGCTTTCGCGGCAATCGCCGCGTTGACCGCATTCACCATTTCGCCGATGTCGGCGTTGGCGGAGCCGGTCCATTGATAGTCCATGCCCAGCAAGGCGGTCGCGTCCTGAATGCCGTATTGCGTGGGCACGAAGAACGGATTCGTCGTGACATGATTGACGAAGACGATCTTCCATCGCTTGTGCGCCGGAAATGAACCGCCTTCCGCCGCCTGGGCCGACGAGATCATTCCACCCATTCCACCCATTAGCGCCAATGCTGCGGATATGCCCGCACCCTGCAGCAATCCGCGACGCATGCCCTGTACTTCGTCCTTGTCTTCCTTCGATTGCGCCATCTCAGTCTCCCGTCTCTCAGTTGTCGAACGTTTTACTGGTTGTAACGGCGCAAGCAGGAAAAGCTCCGGCAAGACAGGCACCGGAGCCGGGCACCACTCCTTTCGAAATGCCCACGTGCACGCGCGTACGCATGACTAACCCTCAGAAAATGCTATATCACGCACTTTTGCCTACTAATCAATGTATACCCTTAACTTCTCTGACTAGTGAATCACCGACGTGTGATTCATTCCATTTTCGCTCGCACTTTGAGGCATCTGCAGACCAATTATTGGGATTCGCAACGTGCAATACGCTGAATTGAAAGCTTGCTGCACATCTACTTTGTCGATGACAAATATGTTTATTTCGCATGCGAATTTTATATATTTCGCATGCGAACATGTTGACGGGCTCAGCTGTGCTCGGAGTGCATACTCGTAGATAGTCTGAGCAAATGTTTGGAGATGAGGATGGGGGCAGTGTGCACTGCCGGGCAAAAAACGGCGACACGGCGGTGCCGCGGTGCTCAGGTGTCGCTCTATTCCGTTTCCTCGCCGACGTCGGGAAACTTGTCCTGCAAACTCGTCAGCCAGCGCGTAACCACGTCGATCTCGGACTCTGTAAATCCCTCCGTCAGGCGTGCGTTCAACTCGGCAAGGCCTGACTTCGATCGCTTGAGTGCGGCGCGTCCGGCGGCCGTTAACCAAAGTCGCGACGCACGCCCATCGAGTTCGTCCGAGTGGCGTTCCACAAGACCGGCCCGCTCAGCTCTATCGACCAACCCGCTCATTCCCGGCGCCTTGAGATCGAGCGCCGCGGCCGCCTCGCTGGTGAGAGCTCCGTCGTTTTTCCCGAGAAAGAAAAGCAGCCTGGCCTGCGTCGCAGTGACTCCACCTGCGGCTGTCCGAGTCTGCGACCACCGATGCAGGCGCTTTTGGCCCACATTGAGCAGATACACGAGCCGATGATCCATGTTTCAACCTCACCTGGTGCGCTCCGAAGAACGGCGCTTTTTTTGTTGGGATTTAGTTCGTGCGCGAACTTTTCTCTTAGCATAAGTCATATCGATGGTAGGCATCGCCGACGCTGATAAGCTGCTTCTTTCTGTTCGACGTTTTGCCGCGCTGCGCTGTTTCGCCGGTGATGGCAAGTGCAGCGAGCATCTGCCAGAATCTCTAGAAGAATACTAAGAATGGAGGCAGCTTGCGCACGGTCGAATACCGCTTTTCCACCATCTGGCGTATCGATGCGCCAGTGCAGGACGTGTGGGCGGCAATCCAGGACTCGGCGCGCTGGCCCGAATGGTGGCATAACGTCGAGCGCGTGGACCAACTGGAGGCGGGTTCGGATCAAGGCGTCGGCCTCGTTCAGCGCTATACATGGAAAGGCCGGTTGCCCTATCGTCTGGTGTTCGATATGCGGGTGACGCGCGTCGATCCGTTGGTCGCGCTGGAGGGTGAGGCCAGTGGCGACGTCGAAGGCGCTGGCCGGTGGAGCTTTTCGACCGACGGGCGCAATCTGACCGTGGTCCGCTATGACTGGTGCGTGCATACGAAGCGCGCATGGATGAATGCGTTGGCGCCGTTGTTGCGACCGGTTTTCCAGTGGAACCACGACGCGGTGATGCGCGAGGGCGGCGCGGCGCTAGCGCGGCGGCTGGACGCGCGGCTCCTTGGCATTGAGCAGGGATGATGAAACTCCATCCGGGCCAGAGCAGGGTTCATTCAGTGCAATTACCAATCCGCGGGCTGTACGATGCGGTGTGCCGCTCATGAGCCGCTGGAAGGGTTGCAGCCCGCCTTCTTCCAGATTCACACGTTGCGAACATTGCTGCGGCGGTGGTGGAAAAGAAAGTACGTGAGTTGCGGGCGCCGTGAATCGCTGCGGCCGCGCCAGGTTTGCCGGCAATGGGAGAAACCATGTTCGACAATACGCTGCGTATCGAAAGCGGACCAGACTGGCATCACTTCCACGTCTACACCGACAGTGAGTTCGTCGCGATACTGCTCGTCGTGGCGCTGCTGGTCGCGATTCTGCTGGCCAGCACGATCTGTTACTACGTGACGCGTTCGATCATGCTGTTGATCGTCAGCCGCCTCGCGCGCCAGGAGCGGCACAAGTGGTTGCAAGCCGCCGAGCGCCACAAGGTCTTTCATCGGCTCGCGCCGCTCGTGCCCGCCGCGATCGTCTACGCGGCAGGCCCGCTGCTTTCCGGCATCACGTTCCCGCTGATCGCGGCGCTCGGGCATCCGCTGTCGGTGCTGGCGGCCTGCTACATGGTGTACACCGTGCTGCGTGCCGCGCTGGCGTTCCTCGACAGCGTCAGCGAGCGCTACAGTCACTTCCCCTCCGCGAGCGAGCGGCCGATCAAGAGCTTCCTGCAGATCGCCACCATCGTGCTCTATGTGATTGCGCTGATCGCCGTGATTTCGGTGTTGCTCGAGCGTTCGCCCGCTTACTTCCTCACGGGCCTCAGCGCGATGACGGCGCTGCTCATCATCATTTTCCGCGAGACGCTGCTCGGTTTCGTCGCAAGTATTCAGCTCGCCGCCTACGACATGCTGCGGGTGGGCGACTGGATCGAAGTGCCCGGCTTCGTTGCCGACGGCACGGTGATCGACATTGCGTTGAACACGATCAAGGTGCAGAACTTCGATAACTCGATCGTCATGGTGCCGAGCTACGTTTTACTGACGAGCGGTGTGAAAAACTGGCGCGGCATGACCGAGTCGGGCGGCAGACGGGTCAAGCATTCGATTCATTTCGACGCCGACACGGTCCGCTTTCCCGACGAGGCGCTGCTCGCCCGCCTGCATAGCGATATCGACCCGCCGCTCACGGCATTTGCGCCCGCCGGCACGCAGCGCCGCACGAATCTAGGCCTTTATCGTCTCTATTTGAGCGCGCATTTTCGCGCTCATCCGGCGATCCGCCACGACATGCCTGTTGTGATTCGCCAGGTGCAGTCCAGCCAGCCCGTCGTCGCGCTGGAGATTTTTCTCTACGTCGACGAAACCAGCTGGGAGCCGTACGAAATACTGCAGTCGGACATGCTGGACCACGCTTATGGGCTCGTGCCGCTGTTCGGCCTGCGCTGCTGGCAGCAGGAATACCCGACCCCCCGCCAGCCTTAGCTGGCAGTAGTTCTGCCCGGCATCTACACTTATTTCATAGCTTGGCTGACGATGCCAATGACTGCGCCGAACCGGCGACGCAGGGTTTTGCCGCGCCCAACTCTCAACTGACGGGAATATCGGCAGCGATCCAGCGCGGACGGGAGACACCGACATGAACGGCTATCAGGTCACCTTCTTTACTCAACAGGATCGCCGCCATCACGGCAAGCCGCTGGCCGATTGGCTCGTCCATCTTGCGGGCGAACTCGGTTTGCGCGGTGCAACGGTGATACCGGCCTGCGAAGGAATCGGCCACCATCACCGCATTCACTCCGCGCACTTTTTCGAGTTGGCGGACCAGCCCTTGTCCGTCGTGATGGCGATGACGAGCGACGAAGCCGACCGGTTATTCGACCGGCTGCGCGCCGATGGCGTGCATCTGTTCTACGTGAAGACGCCCGTCGAGTTCGGCGTCATCGGGGATGACAATGGCAATGGCAGCGGCAACGACAGCGGCAACGCCGCGAAGTCCTAGCCTGCGATTTCGTACGCACACTCCGCGAGGTTCGACGCACACGACTCGTAGTTAGCCGATATGCGTCGACCGGGCGGCGCGTTCAATAAGCGTCCATCCGCGCCGCAAAACCGCCGGCTTCTTTCGTTTCTGCTTCCGGCTCGCCGAGATAGGGACGGTCTGGGCGAATCCAGTGCGCGGCAATCGGTCCGAGCACGAGAAAGAACATCGACAGCGCGAACACCGGTTGCCACGAATGCATGGTATCGACCAGCCAGCCGACCAGCGGTGGCGACACCGATGCCGCAATGCCGAGCCCCGTGTTCATGATGCTGCTCGAGGTCGCCGCGTGATTGGGCGCGAGATCCATCGCGACGGCCCACAACGGTGCGGTCACCAGTTCGGAGAGAAACAGCGCGGCAGCCAGCGAGAGCGCGGCGAGCGTCGGCGACGTATGCAGGAACATCGGCACGAAGAACACGATCGGTGCGAGAAAACCCACGGTAATCAGCGTCTGACGCGAGCGGCGAATGTTGCCGGTCTTCTTGAGCATCAGATCGCTGAGCGAGCCCCCAAGCGTGGTGCCGACTACACCGCTCAGGAAAATCCCCGAACTGAAGATTGCCGAATGCCGGATATTCAGGTGATACGCCTGTGCGAAAAACGACGGCATCCAGTTGAGAAAGAACCACAGAATCCAGCCGTGACAGAAGCTCACTACAGTAGCCGGCCAAAGCGCGCGCAAGAGCGGCGGCCAGCGCATCGGCACGCGTGTCTTGCCGAGTTTCGCGGGCAGGCGAGCGATGTCCTGAGGCGTGATGCCCGGATGATCGGCGGGATTGTCGCGGTAATACCAGACCCACAGCACGACCCACGCGAGACTCGCCGCGCCGAGCACGATAAAAGCGATGTGCCATGAAAACGCGGTGATCAAACCGGCGACGAGAATCGGCGTCGATGCGTTGCCGAGCCGGGCACAGGCATGCGTGATGCCTTGCGAAAAGCCGCGCCGCTCGGGTTCCATCCATGCGGTCAATGCGCGGGCGGACGCGGGCACGATCGGGCTTTCACCCAACCCGACGACGAAGCGCGCGAGCAGCAGTGTCCCCAGCCCGCCGGCAAAGCCAGTGAGGAGCGTGCCGAGCCCCCACAGCACGCCGCATACGGCGAGCATCTTGCGGGCGCCGAGACGGTCGCCGATAAAGCCGCCTGGAATCATCGCGAGCGCGTAGGTCAGCGCAAAAGCGGAAAACACGATGCCAAGCTGCGAGTTGCTCAGATGCAGATCCCGACGGATCGCGAGAGCCGCGGTGGAAATGTTGGTGCGGTCCACATACATCAGGAACGACATGATGCACAGGACAATCAGTACGCCTGTCGTCGCGGAAAAGCGGTTGCGGCGGCGGATCGATTCCATCGTGTCTCCTCCTTGCGACTACGCAACGGCACGTGCCGTTGCGTTTGGTGTCGCGGCGCCGCGGGGATCGCCCCACGTCGCCGTACGTCGAATGGCTCGCTATTGAATTGGTGTAATGCGAGCTGAAACGCGAACCTGAACGTACTTACTCGAGCACTTCGCCGTGTACGCCGGCGGCGAGCGTCTTCTTTTCCCAGCGGTCCATGGGCACGACTTCCGCAACCGGGCCGTTCGGCGAACGGAACTTGACCGGCAGATGACCCGGCGCCGTCAGGATTTCGCCGCCGTTTTCCTTGATTTGCGCGATGAACGCGTCAAGGTCTTCCACTTCCATGCCGATGTGGTGAATGCACGGCGCCGGGCCGGCGAAGTCGGCTTCGTCCGAATCCGATTGCTCATAGTGAATCAACGTCAGGTCCATATAACCGTCGGTCAGGTGATGCGAAATGTGGTCGCCGTTCTTGCCCTTGCGACGCACCGTATTCACGTGCTTGTAGCCGAACACGTTCTCATAGAACGCGCGTTCCTTCTCGACATCTTCAACCTTGAATGCAATGTGCTTGATGAAATTCGGCATGGCTCATCTCCTCTGATGTAAGCGCGCGTGGTTGCGCGATGAAGATCAGTCTAAGACGACATCACGTCGCAGTCAATCGAATCATTCGAATGATTAGAATTAATTAATGGGTTCGGGTCGATGCCGATTGTCTTCAATCTTCGCGGTCGCTAAGAACTCGAGGCTTGTCGCGGTGATGCATTTAGGTGTCGATCCTGTATCCTTCCGGAATTCGCCATCCGGGCCGCGAATCGGACCGCAAGCGGCGCACGAAACGTGTGCGTCGCGTAGTCGTCGCGGCGTGGATACAGCGGCTTTTTTCGATTCCTTTTTCTTCACTCTGACACTGACCTGAATGCCAGGACTTCGTACTCCGGGAGAGCAACCGCTCTATGAAATCGTCCGCGCCGGTATTCTCGAGCGCCTTCGTACCGGCCAATGGACGGCCGGCGACAAGATCCCCACGGAGCCGCAGCTAGCCGAGGTATTCGGCGTCGGCATCGGCACGATCCGCCGCGCGGTCGAAGAACTGGTGGCCGAGCGTCTGCTGATTCGCCGGGCGGGGCGCGGCACGATCGTCGCGAAGTTCGCCGATGAACATGCGTTCGACCACTACTTCAGCTTCGTCGATACAGACGGCGAATTACTGAAAGTCACCGCGCGCCTGCTGCGTTTCGGCAAGGAGCGCGCGAGCCCGGAACTCGCCGCGACGCTCAAGCTCGCGCGCGGCGCACGGCTTGCCACCGCCGACAATCTTCGGCTGCATGACGACGTGCCTGTCATGCTCGATCGTTTGTGGTTTCCGCTCGACGTGTTCCCGACGCTCGAAGCCGAGATGTTCAAGGCACGGCGCGGTTCCATTTACGGCTTTTACCAGGAGCACTTTGGAATTTCGGTCGTGCGCGTGGTGGAAGATCTGGGTGGCGCAATCGCCGACGAAGAAGTGGCGCGCGCACTGAATATCGAAGCCGGCGCGCCGGTGTTGCGCATCGAGCGGACGGCGTTCACGTTCAAGGACCAGCCGGTCGAATTCCGTGTGCGCTTTGTCGATTCGAGCCGCTGTTCTTATCGGAACGTGCGCGGCTTGCAGGATTGAGCGGCGTGCGTTGGCGGCGGTGAGGGTGGTGCGCCGGAGCCACGGCTTCTAAGCAGTCGCGGCTTCTGCCTCGCGCCTGAAAACGCTGCACAGTATCAATGAACGACGCCCTCAGTGAGGGCGTCGTTCGCATCGACCAGTCTATTGCCGGAACTGCGCGATCGCGCCGAGCGCCGGCTCGTTGAACACCGTCTCACACCATACGCGCGCCTTGTCGGCGAGTGCCGCACTCCAGCCGCCGTGTTGCGCGTTGTCGGTGAATTTAGTGGCGAGTTCGGCGCGCGAGAGCGGCTCGCGCGCGCCGCCGCGCATATGCGGCTGGCGCACTTCCTGAACGGTGCCGTCGTTGAGCGTTGCACGCAGATGGCCGGTGAAATTGCTCGGATACTCGTTGTCCGGATCGATCACGTAGCGGATTTTGCCGGCCAGCGCGAGCACGGCCGGATCGTGAATGCGCGCTTCGGTGAACTGGCTGAAACCCGCCTTGCGATCGAAGAAACCCACGGCCATGCAGAACGGCGTGCTGAATTTGGCGGCGTAAGCGGTCGGCGGCCGATGCTTGACCGCGAGTTCTTCCCACAGCCGGTGCACCGTGCCTTCGCCGACCTCGCACACGATGTCGCGAATCTCCTCCGCCTTGACGCCGCGCTCCGCGAGTGCGATCGCGCAATCGATATACGGCTGGGTCATCGTGCCGCACGCATAGGGTTTGAACGCGATCGTCTCCATGATCCACGACTTGCCGAGCGTATCGAGCACCGGCGAAAAATCGGGCGCGCGCGACGGCGCGAATGCCTTGAAGAAACCGTGCTTGCCTTCGAGCACCGTGCGCGGACCGTCGAAGCCGCCGCGCGCCATCAACGCCGCGCGAATGCCGGACTGCGCGGCCCAGCCGGCGTGCATCCGCTTGGTCGAGGTGCCTTCGGCCAGATACTCGATGATCCCCGCCGCCATGCTGCCCGCGATACCGAGCGCCGACGTGGCCTGCTGCGGATTCAGGCGTAATGCGCTCGCCACACCGCCCGCCGCCGCGAGCGCGCCGATCACGGCGGTCGGATGAAAGCCGGCCGTATGGATCGCGCGCGGGGCGACGAGACTCAGCCGGCACATCAATTCCGTGCCGACCACGATGCCGCGCAGCAACGCCTCGCCACCCAGGCCTTCGCGTTCGCACGCCGCCAGCACTGCGGGCACGACCACCGCACCCGAATGCACCGGACCGCCTTCGAAGGTGTCGTCGTAATCTTCGCCGTGCGCGGCGGTGCCGTTGATCAGCGCCGCATCGAATGCACTGAAGCTGCCTGCGTGGCCGAGGGCAGTGCAGGCGCCGCCGGCGTCGGTGGCTTGCAGCGTGGCGCGGATATACGGTTCGTCACGCCCGGCGATGCACAAACCCGTCACATCGAGCAGCAGCAGACGGGCGATTTCGACGGTCTGGGCAGGCAATGCCGACGCGTGCACGTCCGCAATCCAGGCGCCGAGTTTTTCGCCAACGATGCCGTGTCCTTCTGATTTTTCAACGCTCATACGGGTGACCACTCCGAGTCGGTAATGAAATGCGTGCGCCGCCGTGTCGCGCCTGCGCCGACGTTCCGGGCGCGCTGCGAGGCTTAATTCGGACCTTCCGCGACGGTGGTCTGCGGCGCTTTGCCGGCGGCTGCGCTGCCCGCTGCCGCGTGCGCGGCGTCTTCCGCGCCATGTGCGGCGATCGCGCGCTGGAAACCTGCCTGCACGTGCTGGCGCATGGCAAGGGCGACGGCTTCGGGATCGCGGCTCGCGAGCGCGTCGAGAATCAGGCGGTGTTCGGTGTGCGACGCCTGCGAGCTGCCGGCGATCGAAAAGCCGCGCCGGCGCAGCAGATGCATGCGGTTGATCGTTTGCCGGTACAGACCGAGCATCGTCGCGTTGCCCGACAGTTCGACCAGCCGGTCGTGAAAGGCGATATTCAGCGTGAAGTAATTGTTCAGCTCGCCGTGGATCGAGCTGGCTTCGAGCTGATCGAGCATGGCGTGCAGTTCTTGCAACTGCGCGTCGGTGATCTTCGAGGCCAGGCGGCGGCCGGCCATCTCGTCGAGGCCGGCGCGCACTTCGTAGAGCTCGGCGGCTTCGTCGTCGGAAATCTCACGGATGTAGACGCCGCGGTTCTTTTCGAGCCACACGAGACCCGCTTCCTCGAGCGCGCGAAACGCTTCGCGCACCGGACTGCGGCTGATCTTCAGATGGTCGGCGAGATCCATCTCGTTGAGTTTCATGCCGGCCTCGAGCTCACCCGTCTTGATGCGGCGGAGAATTTCCTCTTGCACGAGACCGGACAGCGTGACGGAGCGGAGCAACTCGAGCGAAGTGGTGGGGCGGGGCATAGACGGACCTGTTTTGGGGAAAGCTGGCAGTGTACAACGCACATTGCGTCTTGAAGATTGTCGACAACATACTATCCACAGCGCAGGCGCGCAAGTAGAATTTGCCATGATTTGCGTATTGTCGACAATATGTACAATGCGAGCTTGTGTCCTTGGCAGCTCTCCTTTTCATCGCCTCACTACTCTCGTCGACCCGATGACCGAAGCTGATCGCGTCAACCAAACGACGTCGTAAAAGAAGCGCACATGCAGTACCGAAGATGACGCGCACCTTCGCGCGAAGCGCCAGATGCGTCATCGACAACATTGTCGACATAACACAAGCCGCGATACTCAAGAACGCGGCGGACGGTGGATCCAGTCAGGAGACGAGATGTCGAGTTCCGTCGGTGTGGCAGTTGCAGCAGCGCGTCCGTACCGCGTCTTTATCGCCACTTGGGCGGGCTGGATGCTGGACGGCTTCGACAACGCCATCTACATCTACGTGATCGTGCCGGCGTTGACGGAGTTGCTCCCGCAAAGCGGCTTTGTGGCCGATCACGCGCATATCGCGCGGCTCGGCGGTTTGATGTTCAGCCTCTTCATGCTCGGCTGGGCCTGTTCGATGTTCTGGGGCTGGTGCGCGGACCGCTTCGGCCGCGTGCCGACCATGTGCGCGACCATCCTCATCTATTCGATCTTTACCGGCGCGTGTGGGCTCGCGCCGGGCATTGTGTCGTTCGCGATCTTCCGTTTTCTGACGGGCTTCGGAATAGGCGGCGAGTGGGCGGCCGGCGCGCCGTTGTTGCAGGAGTCGGTGCCGGAGCATCTGCGTGAACGCCTGTCGGGATGGCTGCATACCGGCACGCCGATCGGCTTTCTGCTGGCATCCGCGGCCGCGTTGGTGATTCTGCCGCTGGGCGGGTGGCGCGTGCTGTTTCTGATCGGCAGCGCGCCCGCGTTGCTGACGATCTGGCTGCGGCTTGGCGTGCCGGAGTCGCGCCGCTGGCAAGAACAACGCTGTGCAAAGGGTTCGCGTGCACGCGTGCGTGATCTGTTCGCGCCTGGCATGTCGCGCACGACCTGGTCGGCGGCGCTAATGATGACGTGTCTGATCTTCGGGCTGTGGTCGTCGACGTTCTGGATTCCGACGCTCGTCATCACCTGGCAGCGCGCGGGCGGCGCATCCGTTGCCGATGCGCAGTATCTCGGCTCGCTGAGCGGCTTGATCCTGAGTGTCGGCACGCTCGCAGGATGCGTCACGATGCCGTGGATCGTGCGCTGGATTCCGCGCCGCAAATCGGTCGCCACGGTGTTCTTTTCCGGCGCGCTGATCTGCAATGTCACGTCGTACTTCGGCATCGTAGTGCTGCTGAAAAGCCTGCCGCTCTTCCTGATCACGCTGCCGTTGCTTGGCTTCTTCACGAGCGGCGTGTTCTCGCTGTACACGATCTGGCTGCCCGAAATGTTCCCGACGATGCAGCGCGCGCTCGGTTCCGGATTCGCTTTCAGCTTCGGCCGTGTGCTCGGCGCGGCGGGGCCGTCGATTGTCGGCGCGCTCGCGGCGATATTCGGTTCCTATCCGCTCGCGATCACTGCTGTTTCGCTGATCTATCTGGTCGGTCTCTTCTGCGTGAAGTGGGCGCCGGAAACCGCGCACCGGGCATTGCAGAGATGATCGTACGTATTACGAATGATGTGCGTCGAGCGCATCGAGTGCATCGAGGCGTTGGCGGCAATCCGAAAATGAAGGAGCAAACCATGCATCATGGTCACAGTCGCGGTCACGGGCAGGGCGGTTCAAGATGAAAGCGAAAGCAGGCATGTTCAGCGGCACCACGGGCAGAGTATTCATGCTCATCTGCGCGATGTATTTCATCGAATACGTCGACCGGGTCAATCTTTCCATCGCGGCGCCGCTGCTGAAGTCGGAGATGCATCTGTCGAATACGCAGCTCGGCATCGCGCTCTCGGCGTTCGGCTACTGCTACGCGATCTTCCAGATCATCAACGGTTATCTGGGCGACAAGATCGGACCTCGCCGGATGCTGGCGTTCTCAGGCATCTTATGGACGCTCGGCACGCTCGCGACCGGCGTGACCGGCGGCCTCGCGACGCTGGTGCTCTCGCGCGCACTCGTCGGACTCGGCGAAGCCGGCACGATTCCGAACGCCACACGGGCGATGGCCAACTGGGTTCCGCAGATAAAACGCGGCTTCGCTCAGGGCTTCACGCATTCCGCCGCGCGCCTGGCGGCCACCGTCACGCCGCCGCTGATCGTGCTGATGATTCCACTGCTCGGCTGGCGAGGTGCGTTTATCGCGCTCGGTTGCGTCAGCGCGATCTGGGTGGTCGTATGGGCGCTGTATTTCCGCGACGATCCGCGCACGCATCCGACGATCACCACCGCTGAAGTCGACGCATTGCCGCCGTATGCGGGCCCGCGCCATCGCACGGCGGTGCCGTGGTGGCCGCTGATCCGGCGCATCATGCCGGTCACGCTGGTGTTCTTCTGCCATGCATGGACGCTGTGGCTGTATCTGAGCTGGCTGCCGAGTTTCTTTGTCGGCGTGTACGGCATCGACCTCAAAAGCACGGCGCTGTTTACGTCGGGCGTGTTTCTCGCCGGCGTGGTCGGCGATACGGCGGGCGGCCTGCTGACCGACGCACTCTATAAACGCACCGGCAACCTGAATAAAGCGCGACGCAACGTCATCATCATGGGCTTTGCGGGCTCGCTGCTGTTTCTCTCGTGCGTGCTGTTCGTGCGGGACCGGACCGTGATCGCACTGTGTCTGGCCGCCGCATTGTTCTGCCTCGAATCGACCGAAGGCCCGATCTGGGCCGTGCCGATGGATATCGCGCCCGCTTTTGCGGGCGTCGCGAGCGGCTTTATCAGCACGGCGGCCGGGCTCGCGGCGGTCGTGTCGCCGGTCGCGTTCGGCCTGATTACCGACATGACGGGCAGCTATCGTCTGCCGTTCGTGATGTCGATCGCGCTGTTGCTGGTCGGCATTGCGTTGTCGTTCTGGATTCGTCCCGACCGGCCGCTGCAAGCCGGCGCGAAACCCACACTATCAACGGAATCACTGGGAGTGCATTCATGAACGGAGAAGTTAGCGGCGTCGCGGTCGTCACCGGAGCGGCGCGCAATATCGGCCGCGAGATCGCGTTGCAACTTGCGGCAGCGGGCAATGCAGTGCTCGTCAACGCACGCAGTTCCGCCGACGAAGCCGCCGAAGTCGTGCGCGCGATCGAGGCTGCGGGCGGCCGCGCGGCCGCGCATCTGGCCGACGTCAGCGAACCGGCGGGCGCGCAAAGTCTCATGGAAGCGGCGATTCACCATTTCGGGCAGATCGACATTCTCGTCAACAACGCCGCGGTGCGTCGCGAAGTGCCGTTCGCGGAACTGGATTACGCGCGCTGGCGCGAAGTGATGTCGGTGATTCTCGACGGCGCGTATCTGTGCGCGCACGCGGCCTTGCCGTATCTGCGGCAATCGAAGGCCGGCGCGATCGTCAACATCGGCGGCATGTCCGCGCATGCCGGTTCGGCGGGGCGCGCGCACGTGATCGCCGCGAAAGCGGGCCTCGTCGGTTTGACGCGCGCGCTGGCCCACGATCTCGGCCCGGACGGCATTACGGTCAATTGCGTGGTGCCCGGCCTGATCGCGACGGTGCGCGGTGGCGCGGCAGGCAACAAGGAACCCGCGCATCACGCTGAGCGCACCACCTTGCTCGGCCGGCGCGGCCAGCCCGACGAGGTCGCGAGCCTCGTGCAGTTTCTGTGCGGCCCGACGGCACGGTATCTGACGGGCCAGGCGATTCATGCGAACGGCGGCGCGTTTCTAGGCTGATCGTTCTGGCGGCGCGCGGCAAAGACCGTTCGCGCGCCGCGCTCCAACAGTTTCAAGTCGAACTCGCCGTTGCGGGTTTCGGAGGATTGCTTATGCGGTAGAGCTTTCAAATTAGTTAGTATTACAGAGTGAAATGTTAAAGGTAAAAATAAATCATGACTTGGCGGAGATGAAAGAATGAAAAAATCGCTGTTTGCATTATCGATATTGGGCACCTTTGCTGCGACCGTTCACGCGCAGAGCTCGGTGACGCTGTACGGCATTGTGGATGAAGGCGTGATGATCAACACCAACGCGAAGAACGTGGTGAAGGGCAAGAACGTGGGCGGCCGGCAATTCTCGGTTGATTCCAATGCGGGCACGCAGGGCAGCCGCTGGGGCATCCGCGGCGCAGAAGATCTGGGCGGCGGCCTGAAGGCGATCTTCGTGCTGGAGTCAGGCATCAACGTCAGCACGGGCGCGTTCGGGCAAGGCGGCACTGCATTCGGCCGGCAAGCCTATGTGGGCCTCGCCAGCAGCTCGTTCGGCTCCGTAACGCTCGGCCGTCAGTACGACAGCATCAATGACTACGTGGGCAACTACGGCTATGCCGCCGCATATGGCGGATCGACGACAGAACATCCGGGCGACCTCGACAACGTCAACCATACATTTCGCGCGAACAGCACGATCAAGTACGCGAGCCCGAATTTCAACGGCCTGACTTTCGGCGGCACGGTGAGTCTGGGCGGCGTGGCGGGTGAGATTTCGCAGTCGAGCGGATACAGCCTCGGTGCGAACTACGGACACGGCCCGTTCGGGATTGGGGTCGCGTATGAACTGTTCAAGAATCCGTCGGCGTTGGGCTCGCTTCTGAACAGCAACGCGAACGCCGCGACGTTCAATTCGCTGAACTCGGGTTATCTCGGCACGAAGCCCGCCAACTCGCTGCAAATCATTACGACGGGCGGCTCGTACGACTTCGGCCCGGCAAAGATCGGCGCGGTGTATTCGAATACCAAGTACATGAATATCGGCGCATTCGGTGGGGCGACCGCGACGCTCAACAGCTATGAGTTGAACGCGCTCTATCGCTTCACGCCGGCGTTCTCTGTGTCGGGTGAATACAACTACACGAAGGGCAATGCGGTGAGAGGCGACCTCGGCGACCAGAAGTACAACCAGTTCTCGTTGCTGCTCGACTACGCGCTGTCCAAACGTACCGACGTTTATTTCCTCGGCACGTTCCAGACCGCGAGCGGCACCAGTTCCACGGGCGCTGCGGCGGTTGCGGATATCGGCGGTCTCGGCGATTCGTCGAACAATCATCAGGCCGTGGCGCGCGTCGCGATTCACCACAAGTTCTAATCACGCTCGTTTTCCATGAAAGAAGCCCAGTGCGGCGATTAACGCACTGGGCTTCTTTCATTCACATATTCAAACACTGCGCGTGAACGCTTCACGCTGCAACGCTGCCGGGTTATTTCGCGCTGAGCGCCACGCCGCGAACCTTGGCGACTTCACCAGCAGTGACGGCCGCCGCGCGATTTCCCCAACTGGTTCGCACGAAGCTCAATAGGTCCGCTACCTGCTGATCGGTCAAACGCCAGCCGAAGTCGGGCATGGCGAGCGGCGTCGGCGCCGCGGCGGTGGATGGCATATGGGAGCCACTCAACACGATATGAATCAGCGATGCCGGATCGCCGCTCAGCACCGATGCGTTGCCCCTGAGGCTGGGGAAAGCCGGCATTGCGCCGGTGCCATCCGTGCGGTGGCAGGCCGCGCAATTGTCCAGATAGAGACGGGCGCCGGACGAATCGACGCGACCGGCTCGGAGCGCGATAGCCGTCTGTTCCGCGCGGCCGGTTTGCTGCGGGGCCGGCGGCGTCGCGCCTGCTTGCAATGGTGGCGACGTCAGATAGGTTGCGATCGCGTTCAGATCGTCGTCGTGCAGATATTGCGTGCTGTCGTCGACGACTTCCGTCATCGGGCCGAATGCCACCCCGTCATGCATACGCCCGCTGCGCAGATAGGCGACGAGGTCGGCTTTGCTCCATACATTGTCGCTGTCGGATGTTTGCGTCTTATGTCCGCGCAGGTTGGGCGCATACCATCCCGCCAGCGTATTGCCGGACAGGAACGCGGTGTTGTCCTTCTCGTCGAGCACGCTCTCCTGGCCGAGCATGCCGTGCGGCGTATGACATGCGCCGCAATGCGCGAGCCCTTGCACCAGATATGCGCCGCGATTCCATTCCACACTCTGGTGCGGATCTGCCTGATAGGGCAGTTGCTCATGCGCATACAAACGATCCCACACGGTCATCAGCGCGCGAACGTTGAATGGAAACCGCAGTTCGGACGCGCGATCTGGCTGCCCGATGGGTTTGACGCCTTGCATGAAGTAGCGATAAAGCGCATGCATGTCGGCGTCGTCGATCTTTGCATACGACGGATACGGCATTGCCGGATACAGCCGATGGCCGTCTTTGGCGATACCCTGACGCAACGCCGTGGCAAAGTCCGCGTAGCTATATCCGCCGATGCCAGTCGATGCGTCCGGCGTGATGTTGGTTGAATACAGCGTGCCAAAAGGCGTCGCGAGCGGCAGGCCGCCCGCGAACGGTTGCGCTTTGTTTACCGTGTGACAGGCCGCGCAATCGCCGACTTTCGCGAGATAAGCGCCTTTGGCTAGCTGCGCGTCGGCGCTCACGGGCGTGGGCGTGGCATTCGAGGTTTGCGCATTCGCACCGCTACTGAGCGCGCCGCTGCACATCAGCGCAAACACAGGAATCAGATACTGTTTCAAGCGATCGAATTGGATTGTCATGACGTTCGCTCACGCCTGAACCAGAGGGCCGGGATTCTTCAGATACGTCTCGCGGATCGTCTTCGCCGCGTAATACGTCATGGCGCCGATCGTGCCAGTCGGATTGATGCCGAGATTTTGCGGAAACGAGCAGGCGCCGGTCACGAACACATTCGGGACATCCCACGACTGAAGATACTTATTCACCACGCTGTTGTCCGGCCGGTCGCCCGCAATCGCGCCACCGGTCGTGTGCGTGCTCTGATATGGGCCGACATCGAAGTGATCGCCCGGCTTGCCCGCGTTGATTGCAACCGATTGCGGCTTCGGGTTCATCGCGCGCGCAACATCGGCGGCTTTGTGGCTGACGAACTGCGTCATGCGGCCTTCGTTGTCTTTCCAGTCGAACGTCATGCGCAATAGGGGCAGGCCGTATGCGTCCTTGTAAGTCGGATCGAGGTCGAGATAGTTGTCGCGGTACGACATCACCGAGCCCTGCGTGGAGATGGCGAACGAATGCAGATAGTGGTCTTTCACGGCCTTTTTCCACCCCGAGCCCCACTTCGGCGTGCCGGGCGGCACGAGTGCCTGCGCGATCGGACGGCCACCCGTCACCGTCGCAAAGGTAATCGCGCCGCCGATGAAATTCAGCGGACCATGATCGAAGTTGTCGGCATTGAAATCGTCATAAACGACACCACCCGCTCCCGAGCCGATGAACGGATTGATTGCGACGTCCTTGTCGAAGAAGACCTGGATCTTGCTGTTCTTCTGGTAGGCGTAGTTCTTGCCGACAGTGCCTTCTCCGGTGGCCGGATCGTACGGCTTACCGATACCCGATAACAGCAGCAGGCGCACGTTGTGCATCTGGTAAGCGCACAGTGCGACGATATCTGCCGGTTGCTCGACAGTGTGTCCTTGAGCATCGATATAGGTGACGCCGGTGGCGCGTTTGCCGGTCGAGTCGAGATTGACTTTCACGACTGCCGAACGGTCGCGCAGTTCGAAATTCGGCTTTCTCGCGAGCGCCGGAAGAATGCAAGACTGCGGCGACGCTTTCGAAAACATGTAGCAGCCAAACAGTTCGCAGTAGCCGCAGAAATTGCACGGCCCTAGCTGCATGCCATACGGATTCGTGTAGGCCTTCGATGCGATCGACGCGGGCGTCGGATACGGGTGATAGCCCACTTCGCGCGCGGCCTGGTCGAACAGCATCGACGGATACGCAGTGGGTAAGGGCGGCAACGCGTAATCGCGCGAGCGCGGCGCTTCGAATGGATTGCCGCCGCCGACCGATTGTCCGTTGAGATTGCCCGCCTTGCCCGACGTGCCGGCGACATATTCGAAGCGATCGTAGAACGGCTCGAGCTCGGCGGCGCTGACGGGCCAGTCCTGAATCGTCATGTCGTCGGGAATGAAGCCCTTGCCGTAGCGCTGTTCGTAGTGGCTGCGCAGTTTCAGCTCAGCTTCGGTCGCGCGATATGTAAAGCCGTTCCAGTGCACGCCCGATCCGCCGACACCGTCGCCGAACAGAAAGGCGCCGTATTGACGCAACGGCAGCGCGACTTCCTGCGCCTGGCGGCGGATCGTGACGGTCTCGTGCGCGAGGCTTTGCATCAGCTTGAAGCGCTGCACGTGAGTGAGTTCGTCGGCGACCTTCGGATACGCGAAGTCGGGGTATGTATCGCGGTTTTCGCCGCGTTCGAGGCCAACCACGGTGAGGCCGGCGTCCGCCAGTTCGATCGCCATGATCGAACCGGACCAGCCCATGCCGACCACCACCGCGTCCACTTTGGGTTTACTGATGTTCGCCATGTGTCTCCTCCTGGCGTGTGTTTTATGTAGTGCTGCTGCGAGCGTTGCTGGATGAAACGGCTAGAGCTTGCCTTCGATCGTCACGGGTCCGAGCGGATAGACTTTGCCGGGTTGCGCGACCCAGTCGAGATAGTCGGCGCGAGCGCCGGGAAATCCGATCATCGTCCAGCTTGCCGCGTGCTTGTTGCCGCCGTGAATCGGATCGGAGAAATAGCCTTCTTTGGTGTTCTGCCACAGCAGCGCAATGAAATGCCTGGCTGAGGTTTGCTCGAATTTGACCTTGCCGCTATCCATGGCGTGCAGCAGCGTGTCCTGTTGCGCGGTCGTCAATTGCACGAAAGGCTTGCCGCCGAAGTGCGCCTTGCAATGCGCGTCGAGCGCGGCAATGCCGGTGCGGTACAGGTCTCGCGGAGACATGGGGCTTTGATAGCCGGCGAGCGGCGTGGCGTCCGGATGAAACGGACCATGCATGTACCACGCCGCCGCGTGACCGAACGCGCCTTCCATCTGCCGGTCGATGAATGTCGCGACGTCGAGTTCGAGTGCGCCCGGTCCTTCCGCATCGGCGGGAATCAGGCGGTCGATTGCGGCTTGCAGGACGCTCCATTCATCGGGCTTGAAGAACTTCGGCTGGTACGGCGCCGCATTCGAACTGTCCGCGGTCGACGCCGACGCTGACGCCGTCAAGCCGCCGGGTCGGTCGCACGCGGCGAGGCCGCCCGCCACCGGCAACACCGCGACGCTTTTAATCAGGAACCGGCGCCGCGACGAGGCGATTGGCGGCGTCGCTGAGGCGGCTGCGGGTTTGTCGTCCATGATGAACTTCTCCGTGCATTATAAAGGCATCCTGATCGATATGATTTGGCTTGCTAGCAGGATTGCCGACCAACTTAAGCGCCGCAAAAACGGCGACCCGCGTTTTTATTTCAACGCGTCCGCGCCTGCTTTGCAGATATCCGCGTCCTGGTCGCCGCTGCCGCCACTGCATCCGATCGCGCCGACGATCTTGCCGCCGATCACGAGCGGATAGCCGCCGGGCGATGCGACCACCGAAGGATCGAGCGTCGCTGCATAGGTATGACCGGCTTCGAAGGCGTTATAGAACGTGCGCGTATCGCGTCGAAAGCGCGCGGCCGTCGCGGCTTTGCGCAGCGCGATTTTCGGCGACGAGTTCTGCGTGTTGTCCATCTTCGCGAATGCGACGAGTTCTCCGCTGGGATCGGTGACGGCGATTGCTTCGGGCCAGCCGTGCCGAGCGGCTTCAGCCTCGGCGGCTTCGAGCGCCTGGTTGGCGCTTTGCAGGCTGAGCGGCATGCCGTATGGAATATCGAATGGCGAGTGCGCCGGCAGGCCGCCCGCCGACGGTTGCGATGCGGGCGTCTGCGCGATGGCGCTCGTGCCGCTCAACGCTGCGCACAGCGAGAACAGCGCAGGTAAGAAGGCTTGGATGATGCGCTTGCTGGACATATTGGACTCCCGTGGTGTGGCCGATAAAAAGCCTCGAACATTGGCGGTTGATGACAGCTTTGCCCGATGCGTCGAACACATCGGGCAAAGCGAGTCACATTCAGTCGAGCGAAGTCCAGCGGGTACCCAGCGCTTCGGTGATCGCGGCGGCGTCGAAGCGATACGCCATTAGCGCCGCGAAGCCGCGCCGTCCGTCGATCGATGCGGCCGCGCTCGTGAAGCCGTGCTTCGCGATCATCGCGGCTTCGAGCGCGTCGGCTGCGGCCTTGCCGATCTCGATCGCTTCCATCGCGTGGTCCGCGTTGTGCGCGAGGCCCGCGGCCTGGGTTGCGGCGACGCCGAGCGCATGACGTGTACGCGTTTCATCGAGACGCAGCAGGCGCGAGACTGCCAGCACCGCGCCGAGTACGCCCACCGACGACGCCACATTCCAGCGCGCGCGGAATTCAGCGCTGTCGACCGCGTTGAGAATGCGCGCGGCGGCTTCGATACCGATCGCGGCGGCGGCAATCGCATCGCTTTCGGATGAACCCAGCGTGTCGCCTGCTGCGATCACGGCGGCGAGCACCGGCATGGCCGGCGACGCGGCGGCCTGCGTCGCGAGCGAGGTGCCGAGAATCCATGCGCGGGTGCGCGAGTCGGTCGTCGCGCTGCCTTGCGATTGCAGCAGTGCGCTGATCTGCTCGGTGGAGCGCGTCGCCGGGCCGGTGATCAGGCGCGCGTGGGTGAGCGCGTCGCGGGCGGCGTCGAGTGCGGCGTCGGCCGAAGCAGGCAGTGCGGCGATCGCGAAGCCGGCGAGCGCGTCGGACACGACGGAATGTTGAGCGGCGTTATGCATGATTCAGTTCCTCAGACGGTGCGCACAGTGCAAAGAGCGCGTCGAGATTGGCGGCCGTGTCGAGTGCCGCCACGGCGGCGGCGAGTTGAGCGGCGACGCCGTCGCCCAACTGCGAATCCACCAGCAGACGGACCTTGTGCATCAGTTCCTCGTCGGTCAGCGGACGCGCGAGGCTGCCGCGCGCATGTTCGACGTGATGTTCGATAACCGAGCCGTCCTTCAGCGTGGCCGCGATAAAAACTTCGTCGCGATTGACCGAGGCGTCGGGCGCGAGCTTCGTCAGCGCGCGCACCGCCGTGACGTCGTCCTGCACCACGCGTGCGTCCTCGTATTGCGCGAGACCGACCTGGCCGTCGCACAGCGCGGCGGCCACGCCGTGAATCGCGCTAAAGCGCGCCTGCAGGCCGTCCTTCGGCTGCGGATTGCCCATCAGTTCGGGCACGAGCGGATGGCAGCGCAGCGTGATGGATTCGATGGACTGCACGTCGTCGATTTGCGGCGCGAGCGCGAGGCCCGCGTCGATCGCCGGATGCGCGACGATGCCGCACGGATACGGCTTGTACGTGTTGAAGAGCAATTCCCAGCGCTCGCCGAACGCGCCGTTCATCAGTTCGAAGTCGACCTTGGTCGACATCGAATGCGAGTAGCCGCCGGGCGCTTCGAAAATATCGTCCGCGGCGCGCTGGCCTTGCTGCGCGAGACGCGCGGCCGCAATGCCGTTTGCGGCTGCCTTGCCGGGGTGATAGGGCTTGGTCATCGTGCCGAACGCTTCGCGCTGGCCGACAAACATCGAGGCCGCGATCGACACCGCTTGCGCCAATCCCGCTTCGTCGAGACCGAGCAGCAGCGCAGCCGTTACCGCACAGCCGACCACCCCGCACGTGCCGGTGATGTGCCAGCCGCGGTCGTAATGTTCCGGCGAGATCGAGACGCCGACCCGTAACTGTGCTTCGCAGCCGAGCGTGAAGGCGCTCAGCGCGGCCGCGCCGGTGGGCCGCGTGTCGGGCGCGAGAGCGGTCAACACGGCGAGCACCGAAGCCGCGGGGTGAATGACGGTCGCAAGATGGGTGTCGTCGAAATCGTCGAGATGGCCGGCAAAGCCGGTCGCGAGCGCTGAAAAATGCAGATCGACTTTTTCGCTGCGGCCCGGCACCGGCGCGATCCGCGCGACGCCAAGTTCGGCGGCCGCGGCGAGAATCGCGTCGACGCCGGGATGCCGCGAGGCGCCGATCGACGTGCCGATCACATTGATCAAGGAGCGCCGGGCTTCCTCTGCGACCGGAACCGGCAGCGGACGCTGCGCCAGTGCAAAAAGGCCGTGCGCAAATGCGGCGGCGATGGAACTCATTGAGACAACTCCTCCAGACGAATGCCGTTGGTCTTCGGCCCTAGCAGCCCGACCATCACGACGATCACAAACATGGCTGACGAAATCAGCACGAACACGGCGGGCACGCCGGAATGCTTCAGCAATGCCGCCACCCAGAAACCGACGAAGATCGAACTCAGGCGGCTCCAGCTAAAAACAAACCCGACGGCGCGGGCGCGAATCCGGGTCGGATACAGCTCGGCCTGATAGGTGTGAAAGATGCCGATCAGCCAGTTGTTGGCGATCGTCACGGCGCTGCCGAACAGCAGGATCAGAACGGGCTCACGCACCATGCCAAACAGCACGCCGGCCACCGCGACGACGATCGCGCAGCCGACCAGTTGCCACTTGCGCTGAACACGTTCGGCGCACGCCATCGCGCCGAGTGCGCCAAGCGGCGTCGCGAATGCGATCACCATCGTGTAGAGCAGCGAATGCGTGATCGTGATGCCTTTCGTGTAGAGCAGCACCGGCACCCACGCGCCGAAGCCGTACACGCCGAAGGTCTGGAAGAAGTTGAAGAACGACAGCATCACCGTGCGGCTGAAGTAGCGCCCCTTCCACATCTCCGACCATGAACCGCTTTGCTCGCCGGCCGGCGGTTCCGGCGCGTGTTGCGCGGGTGCCTGCAACGGGCAGCGGGTTTCGGCGACCACGCGGGCCTCGATCGCATCGACGATGGCGCGCGCCTCGTCGACGCGGCCCTTGCTTTCGAGCCAGCGCGGCGATTCCGGCAGGCCGCGCCGCATGAACCAGATCAGCACGGCGCCCGCCGAGCCGATGATCATCACCCAGCGCCAGCCTTCGAGACCGAGGATCGTGTGCGGCACGAGCAGAAACGACAGCACCGCGCCGGTCGGCACGGACGTCAGGATCACGAGAATGCTGAACGCGCTGTAGCGGCCGCGTGTGTGATGCGGCGTCAGCTCGGAGATGTAAGTGTCGACAGTGATGAGCTGCACGCCGATCCCGAGGCCCGCGACGAAGCGCCAGAGATCCATGGATTCCGGCGAATGCTGGAACGCGGCGGCAAAGGTCGCGACCGAATAGATCAGCATCGCGCAGGTGAACACGGCGCGGCGTCCAAAGCGGTCGGTGAAGCCGCCGAGCGCCACGGTGCCGACGAACATCCCGGCAAAAAACGAGCCGAGAAAGCTGGCGAAGCCGTTGACGTCGAAGAGGCCTGCCGTGGTGGCGCGGTACAGACCACTGCCGATGAGTCCCAGCGAGATATAGGCTGCCATGAACATTTCATAAAACTCGAACCAGCCGCCGATCGCGATGCGCGCGACGAGGCCGCTGAAATAACGCGTCGGCGGCAGGCGGTCGAGCCGCGCCGAAACGCTGGCTTCGACGGCGGTTGCGCCGGCGATCTCCTTTTCCATGTACATGCTTGCGTCTCCTGTGCCGACCGGAGTTGGCGCTTCGGCGCTTACTCCGGCCCATGCAGCTAGTTGCGACCGGACTTGGTGTTCTATATTGCTAGTGTCGACACTTCGCAAAGTGTATGGCGAATCTATGGTTTATTTCAAGAAATATTCGACGAACTGTGCACACTTAGGGAAATCGAGCAGGGGGCCGCACCGGCTTGCCCAATTGCCGGTTTGCTAGAATCCGTCCATGCAGTCGGGAGGCACGCCAAGGGATATCGAGGAAAACGGGATGGACGAAACTGTCGACACACGCGACGAAGAGGAGCAGGGCGACGCATCGCCGGTCGGGGAGATCGTCGACTGGGTGGCGCGCGGCATCATCGAAGGACGGCTGCAACCGGGCGACGACCTGAATTCGGTCGATCTCGCGAAACGCTTCAACGTCAGCCGCACGCCGGTGCGCGAAGCACTGTTCGTGCTGAACCGCGAACGGCTGGTGGACTGGTCGCCGCGGCGGCGCCCGCGCGTGTCGTCGATGACGCTCACGGAAGTGCGCGAGATCTATCAACTGCGTGTGCTGTTATATGGGCAGGTGTCGCTGGCGATCGTCGAACAGGCCACCGCTGAAGACATCGAATCGTTGTGGCGCGCGCACAAGCGTCTCGCCGATGCGGCCGCGCACGCCGACGTGGACGGCTATTTCTGGGCCAACGTCGCGTTTCGCGATGAAGAACTGAGGGTGAGCCGCAACGGCATCTTCAAGGAAGTACTCGATTCGATGCGGATGCGCACCAACCGGCTGCGCCACCTCAGCACCTCGTTGCCTGGACGCATGCAGCGTTCGTGCGCCGATCATCAACGGCTGTGCGAGGCGTATGCCGAACGCGACGGCACGCTCGCGGCGGCGTTGAACCGCTCGATCGTGTTGACTGCGTTGCAGGCAATCGAGCAGGCGTGGGAGACGGAATTCGTCAAGGGTTGAGGCGCTTCATGGGCGCGGTGCGAGGCAAGCTGGGGTTCGTTTGTTTCTATCAACGGCGAACCAGGTTTTGCCGCCGTCAAGAGATGTTCAGAATGAAACGCGGTCCCGTGCGTCTGGCAACAAGCACGGGACCTGCACGGCATGCCACTTATTTGCCGAAGTACGGGGTACAGAAGCTGACCGGACCGACACAGGTCGATTGCATCGCCGTTTCCATCGGGCTTCCTGACGATGTGCTGTTCGTCGGTACACCGCCGTAGCCCTGCGTCGCTTGCCGATACGTTGATTGTGCCGCGACTTTCGCTTCGGCGGCCTGGATGTCGGCCGGATAGCTGGCGTCGTCGGAACGCGCCGGGTTATAGCCGGCTCGCTCCACCTGCACGAGATTGCTGCGGACCTCGGCGCGTGTTACCGGCCCGTTGGATTGCGCGAAGCTGAGCACCGGAGCGGACAAGGCGGCAGCAGCGAGGGCGAGGCAAACGATAGCTTTCTTCATGATTCAGACTCGAAATAAATACGATGGTTGATTGAGGAAATTCACTAAATAGCAGCAGCTCATTCGACGCTACTGGTATTGCGCGGGCCTTTCTTCTGTGAGCGTCTGGAAGCCATATTGCGCTTGCGCACCTGACGCGATCCCCACCGGTTCATTACGAAATTGACATGTTGGCTCTGCCCCAGCTTCAGGGTCTGGGCACTGCCTGTCGGAAAAAGGCGTTTTGTCATGCATTTATGCATGGAAGGTGTGCGGATTTGTGAGTTTTCAGGCCAGTTTGCATGGGCCACTATTCACTCCAGCTGCTTTCCATTCACCGGCATTTGCCAGGAGCGTTGACCATGACAATGCAAGCCCTCGTTCTCTCCCAGTACAACGGACCGCTGGAACTCACCACCGTAGCGCGCCCCGAACCGTTGCCCGGCCAGGTGCTGGTGCGTATCGCGGCGGCCGGTCTCAATCCGCTCGACACGAAGATCCGCGCAGGCGCCGCCGCTCATGCAAAACATCCGTTACCGCTGGTGCTCGGCATCGACATGGCCGGCGTGGTCGAGGCGGTGGGGGCAGGCGTGACCCGCTTCAAAGCGGGCGACGAGGTCTACGGCATGACAGGCGGTGTCGGTGGCATTCAAGGTTCGCTCGCGCAATATGCTGCCGTCGACGCGGATCTGCTCGCACTAAAGCCCACCACTCTGTCGATGCGCGAAGCCGCCTCTCTGCCGCTCGTGTTCATCACCGCCTACATGGGGATCGTGGACCGCGCGAAGCTCCGGGCCGGGCAGACGGTGCTCGTGCAAGGCGGCGCGGGTGGCGTGGGCCACGTCTCGGTGCAACTCGCGCGGGCGCTAGGAGCGCGGGTGTTCGCGACGGCTAGTGCGCGCGACCACGACGAACTCACGCGCCTCGGCGCAACGCCGATCGATTACGCCGCGCAGAACGTCGAGCAATACGTCGCCCAGCATACGGGCGGGGTGGGATTCGAGGTGGTGGCCGATACGGTGGGCGGTGCGACGCTCGATGCATCCTTCGCGGCGGTCAAGCATTTCGGCCATGTGGTCAGCGCGCTTGGCTGGGGCACGCACGCACTCGCGCCGCTGTCGTTTCGCGAGGCCACGTATTCGGGCGTGTTCACTCTGCATGCGCTGCTGAGCGGCGAGAACCGGGCGCATCACGGCGAGATGCTCCGCGAGGCGACGCGCCTCGCTGAAGCGGGTCAATTGACGCCGCGGCTCGATCCGCGCCTCTTCGATCTTCGCTCGGCGGAACAAGGGTACGACGCAATCACCGAGCGCAGCGCGCGGGGCAAGATCGTCGTCGATATAGCGTGATGCTTGCTGCGCGGGCCGGTGACCGCGAGTGAGTTAAGCGGTGGCCCGATGCCTATCCGTCGTTGGCGAGTCTGTCGACGACAACGTCGATCAGCGCCCGCAACCGCCCCAGCCGCCGAAGGTCGCGATGGTAGCCGAGCCACACTTCGCGACCCGGCGGCTTTTCGCCGAGGTCGATGCGCCGCAGGCCCGGCGTGTTGTCGCCGAGCGCGCACGGCAGGACCGCGAAGCCGCCGCCCTCGGCGCACATGCGCGCCTGCACGCCGCGATTGTTGCTGGCGTACGCGACCCGCGCATGCGGCAGCATGCGGCGAATCCACGTCACGTCGGGCAAGGCTTCGAAGGCGCTGTCCATCGTAATGAGCGATTGCCCCGCGCCATCGCCGGCTTGCGGCACGACCAGATCGGCGTGCCCGTACAGCGCGTAATTCATATCCATGATCTTTCGCTGGATCACGTCGGGTTCGTCGAACGGCGTGATGCGAAACACGAGATCCGCTTCTCGGCGCGAGAGACTGTAGCGTCGCGAGTCGGTGATCAACTCGATCGAGAGTAGCGGATGCCGCGAGAGAAACGTGGCGAATACTGGCGTCAACACATGAATGCCGAACCAGTCGGACGACGACACGCGCAGCGACCCGGTCAACTGCTGCGTGGTCCCGGCAAGCGAACGGGTGAACGCAAGCGCTTCTTCCTCCATTCGCTCCGCGAAACTCAATACCGCCTGGCCTTCGTCGGTCAGGACGAAGCCCTCGGCGGTGCGTTGGAACAGCATCTGGCCCACCGCGTTTTCGAGCGCGCGCAGCCGGCGGCCCATGGTGGGCTGGGTTTGTCCCAGTTGGCGCGCGGCCGCGCCGAGTGTGCCGCAACGGGCAATCGCGAGAAACACGCGGACATCGCCCCAGTCCATTGTCATTTCGTTCATAGCAGGATGCGCTCGTGCGACAGGCGGCTTATCGTACCGAACTTCGAGATTGGGCGTTAGCGCGATGCCGATGACAATCTCGCGGTTGAAAAGACCGATGCGGCGACTGTCCAGTGCGAGGCGCCGGCGCATTGGACTGGCCGTCCTGAGTGACAGCACCAACCGCAAAGCGGGCGACGGGCAAGCGACGATCACGTGCCTATCCACGCTCCGCCTGGCAAGCCGCGCCCGCCACGGCCGGCCGTCCGACGATCGCCAGCGTCAGCAGCACGGCGGCTAGTTCGCTGGCCGCCGCGACCCATCCGAGGCTGCCCACGCCGCCGTGTGCCAGGGTCAATGCGCCGAGCGCGGCGCCTAGCGAGAAACCGATATACATGAACGATGCATTGAGCGACAGCACGATCGGCGCGACCTTGAGACCGGCTATATCGATGAGCCGCGCCTGCTGCGCGGGATAGAACGCCCAGTGCGCAACGCCCCACAACGCGATGGCCACCAGCACCGGTATGAGCGCGGCTGCGGGTGACAGGAAGCGCGCGCTGATCGACAGCATGGCGAAGGCGAGGCCCGACAGCGCGATCGTCGGCACGATCACGGCCAGCGGTCCGAACCGGTCGCTGGCGTTGCCGCCGGTCACGACGCCGGCTGCGGCGGCGAGCCCCCACATGAACATCACCATGCCGATCTGCGCACCGGCCAGACCGGTGACGCTGGCGAGAAACGGCGAGAGATACGTATAGACCGTGTAGGCGCCGGTGGCCCACAGCGTGGTCGTCAATAGCGTTGCGAGCACGACCGGGTTGCGCCCCACCGCGATGCGTTCGCGCAGCGTCGCGACCGGGATGCCCGCTCCAATGTCGCGCGGCAGACCGACGACCAGGCCGGCCGCAGCGAGCATCGCCAGCCCGGCGACGCCGGCGAACGTCATGCGCCAGCCGAGTGCGTGACCGACAACCGCGCCGAGAGGCACGCCAAGCGCGATGGCGATCGTAATGCCGCCATTGACTACCGCGATCGCGCGGCCGCGGCGTTCTGGCGGCACGATCGCGCTCGCCAGCGCATTCGCGCCCGGCACGTACAGACCGGCAGACAGCGCCAACAGCACGCGCGCGCCCATCAGCGCCCAGAAGTTCGGCGCGACCATGGCAAGCACGTTGGAGAGCGCGAAGGCGATCATGCTCGCGAGCAACAAGGTGCGGCGATTCAGATTGCCGCTGAGCGCCGTCAACACCGGCGAACTGAGGCCATAGGCCAGAGCGAAAACGGTGACCAGTTGGCCCGCGGTTTCGATCTTCACCGAGAGATCGGCGGCGAGTCCGGGCAACAGCGGCGAGATCATGAAACCTTCGGTGCCGATCGCGAAAGCGCCGAGCGCCAGCCAGTAGATCGGCGCGGGGAGAGCGGAGGTAACGTGTGCGGATTTCATGCAATGCCTCAAGGCGAAAGTGATGCGTTGCATGATTCTGGGGGCGGCGTTCCCGCCCATCAATAAGCTGGAGTTCCAGACTTATCGGACACCCATGTCCGCAATCATGGGGACGCGCGTGGACGGTCTCAACGCACTCAAAGGTTTTTCCCCGCTGCTGAGTCGCGCGGTTTCACGGATTGCCGGCTATTCATCGAGTACTCGTAGCGAAGCCGGGCGAGCGGTGAACCTCCCGCCGATGCGATGAATCGGTGAATTGATCTTGGGCGTAGCCGGTTCGAACTGCTATCTTGAGTGAGTGTCGTCGGTACCGTCGGCGAGCGAGCGCCATGTATGCGCTAAAAATTCCTGCTCAGAGGTGCATGATGGTCGAAGTTACCTGGCTTGTCGTGGCTGACGGTGGTCGCGCGCGTGTTTTCCGGATGCCCGGGCTTACGCTCGACTTGCAGGAAGTCGAAGTTCTCGTCAACGACGAATACACCGGTACGGTCCTGACCGAGAAAGACCGCGAGAAATTTGCAAAGCGAGTTGCCACCTATCTGGACGAAGGGCGGCTTCATCAACTCTACAATCGGCTGCGGCTTGCCATGGAGTCGAAATTCCTCGGCATGGTGCGTTCGAATCTGAGCGAAGAAGCGCGTCGAATGATATTCGAGCAGATCAGCGAAGATCTGTTGCCGCTCAGTACACAGGAAATCCAGGCGCGTCTGCGGAAGTAGAGAGCGGCTGCGGAAAAATTTCACTGAGCCTGCAAGCGTTTTGCAGGCGCCGGCTTTGCAGCGTTCAGGTTGGCAGCGTTCAGGAACTGATGTCTGGGCCGTGCGATTTTTCTTCCGCATCGCGGAACCAGTCCTCCGCGCGAGCCCGGGCGCTGACCCAGGAGTGCGGTTGCGGCGTCTCGAACTCACGATCGATGAAACGGCGGCCCCATTCGACCGCATCTCTGATCGCTTCTTCTTCGGTCAGCCATTCGGGTTGAACGGTCATCGGGCGAATATCGACGACTTTACCTGCGCTATTTTTCAGGCTCACGCTGGCGACCCAGGCGCCGAACTTATTGGTCTCTGGGCGCACGACCATCTCGAACTCGCCGTAGAAAATAGTGGATGCTGGCATCGTTTTCTCCTTTAGCCTGAGTGTCGCTGCTAAGCGCCATCATGCCGTAATCTCAGCATTCCGATACAAAGAAAATTGCTCCGGCTGGCGCGCGCGGACCGTATTTCGCCGATAGTTAGCATTGGAGAAACCTGCGTTCACCGGGGCGTGACTTGCTCATAGAATTCCACGTGGCGCGTGGCGCGCGAAGACGCGCACTCGTATGAAGATAACGCGGGCTCAACTGGTCTTCCGCGAGGAGGGTTTATGGCAGAAGAGGCACAAGAATTCCCGTATCGACGATTCCTGTTTTCCGCAACGATCTCACCTCTGCAAGGGAACCGGGGCATGGTCACGGTCGACGTCACGACTTCGGACGCTGAGCGCACCGCCGATCTCGGCACGCAGCGTTTCCTTCACGTCGAGCGATGGGTGGAAAGAAACGATCCTGCTTTCCTTCAGGTCGTGATCGACGAATGCAAGGTTGCTGTCGATCATTACGCGGACAACGTCGACGACAGTTGAAGCGTCTTCGAGACCTCAACTTGCATAAGGTGGTGAAAATGCAGGAATTCGATTTCTACATTAATCTGAAGAAGCCGACACTCGGACTCTACGTGCGCAACGGCGCCGGCCTCCCCGACCTAGCCGACAAGAGCGACTGGCAATTCGAGGGGCATGTCTGGCAAAGCGAACTGACACCCGATCTTCTGAAAGGACTCGAGGCCAACGGCCACGTATTTCAGGAACTGGGTGCGTGACGCCCCGCTCTACGGCGAGTAGAGCAAAGCAAGCTGAGCGAATCAAGCTGAGGGAGAAGACCATGCCGGAGCAACAGAGTGATCTGAGTGACGAGTTCATCGCGCAGCAGCGCAAGCGTCTAGAGGCGCTGCTGCGGGAACTGCTGGGCGGCGAGGAAGATACGATCGCGAACGAAAGAACGGCTCAGGAGGAGCATGGCGACGAGGCCAAGGAATACGAGGAGGAGGCGCAGGGAATGGCACAGAATGAGATTAACCAGTCGCTGCATGACGTGAACGACCAGCGCGTCGCGGATATCCAGCGTGCGCTGCGCAAAATCGACGAAGGCACCTACGGTCTCTCCGATGAAAGCGGCCAGCCGATCCCCAAAGAGCGGCTCGAGGTCATGCCCGAGGCTATCCTGACCGTTGCGGAGCAGAGCCGCCGGGAGACCGGCAAGTAGGGGAATTCACACGCGGCGAGGCGCGCATTCCCGGAGCTGATAGCGTTGGACATGGCTGCCAATCCTTATCATCGGAAAAACCAATGTTCCCTTACTAACGATCCACTCATAGAATTTAAGGGCGGTTTTTTAGGTTCGTTATGCCAATCATGTGGGCAATCAGGCGCGTAGCGCGAACACGCGAGCGCATGCCGGTTGCCGGAAGCCGCTCGCGCGTCTCAACCCGTTTGGCAGACGCCGGCATTTGAACGCTGATCAGCGAAGCATCGGTCCCCGGCGCAGCACTTATCGAAAGGCCGGCGACAGGTTTCGTGCATTCGCCCCTCATTTGAACGCGTTCCATACCCTTTAACACGTCGGATGCCTTAACTCATAAAGGTGAATCTACGATGGCCGCCCTTTGCGAAATCTGTAACGCCCGTCCCGCTGTCGCCCGTGTGACCGTTGTGCAGAACGGCGAGCGGAAAACTTTATCGATCTGCGATTACGACTATCGGCAATTAATGCGGCACCAAAGCATGGCGAACCCGTTCGACTCGCTGCTCGGAGGAGGCGGTCTGTCCCGCTTCTTCGGCGGTCTTGGCGGCGCGGGCGCCGGCGCCGGCGCGGAAGATGATGACGAAGAAGAATTGGCCGCGGAGTTGCCGCGCGAATCGGTCGACGCCACCGACGCCTTCAGCGAGCAGACGCTCGAATTGTTGCAGCGCGCGGCAGAGAAAGCGCACGAACTCCAGCGAAACGAACTTGACACCGAACATCTGCTGTACGTACTAGCGGACAACGATGTCGGCACCGCGCTGCTGAAGGAACTCAAACTCTCGCCGCAGGATATTAAAGGGTACATCGACCAGCATGCGCAGAAGGGAAACGCGAGCCCCGATACGCCGATGGACAAGATGACCATCTCGCCGCGCATGAAGAAAGTGATCCAGAGCGCGTTCCAGGCATCGCGCGATCTGGGTCATTCCTACATCGGGCCCGAGCATCTGCTCATCGGGCTTGCGGCGGTGCCGGACAGTATTGCGGGCACCTTGCTGAAGAAGTACGGCGTGACACCGGAAGCGCTGCGGCAGAAAGTGGTGAAGGTAGTCGGCAAAGGCGCCGAGGATGGCCGCGTCGACACGCCGACCGGCACGCCCACACTCGACAAGTTCGGCCGTGATCTCACGGCTCTGGCGCGGCAGGGCAAGCTCGACCCGGTGCTGGGTCGTGCGCAGGAAATCGAAAGCACGATTGAAGTACTCGCGCGGCGCAGGAAGAACAATCCGGTGTTGATCGGCGAACCGGGGGTCGGCAAGACCGCGATCGTCGAAGGCCTGGCGCAGCGTATCGTCAACGACGAAGTTCCCGAAAATCTGCGCGGCAAGCGGCTCGTCGAGGTCAATATCAATTCGATGGTGGCGGGTGCGAAGTATCGCGGCGAGTTCGAAGAACGCGCAAAAACGCTGATCGACGAAGTGACGGCGAAGAAAGACGAACTGGTTCTATTCATCGACGAATTGCACATGATCGTGGGCGCAGGCCAGGGCGGCGGCGAAGGCGGCCTCGACGTCGCGAACGTGCTCAAACCGGCGCTGGCCCGTGGCGAACTCAGCCTGATCGGCGCGACGACGCTCAACGAATACCAGAAGTACATCGAAAAAGACGCAGCGCTCGAGCGGCGCTTTCAGCCGGTGCTGGTGCCCGAGCCGACCGTCGAGCAGACCATCGTCATCTTGCGCGGTCTGCGCGACAAGCTCGAAGCGCATCATCAGGTGACCTTTGCGGACGATGCGTTCGTCGCCGCCGCGGAGATGTCGGACCGTTACATCACATCGCGCTTTCTCCCCGACAAAGCCATCGACCTGATCGACCAGGCTGCCGCGCGCGTGCGCATCGGCGCCACCTCGCGCCCGGCCGACATCCAGGAACTCGAAGCCGAAATCGCCCAGCTCAAGCGCGAGCAGGACTATGCGTCCTCGCGCAAGCGCTACGACGAGGCGAAGAAGTTCGAGGAGCGTATCGGCGAAAAGCAGTCGAAACTCGATGAGCAGATGGAGGCATGGCAGCGCAAGACCGGTTCGGAAACGCTTGAAGTGACGGTGGCGGCCATCGCCGAAGTAGTGTCGCGCCAAACCGGCATTCCGGTCACCGATCTGACACAGGAGGAGCGTCAGAAACTGCTGGACATGGAGAACAAACTGCGCGAGCGCGTGGTTGGCCAGGACGACGCGGTGCTTGCCGTGAGCGACGCCGTGCGCCTGTCGCGCGCCGGACTTGGCCAGGCGAACCGGCCTATCGCGACCTTTCTGTTTCTCGGACCGACCGGCGTCGGCAAGACCGAGCTCGCGAAGGCCCTGGCGGAAACCGTGTTCGGCGATGAGCAGGCGGTGATCCGTATCGACATGTCGGAATATATGGAGCGTCACGCGGTGGCGCGGTTGATCGGCGCGCCTCCGGGCTATGTCGGGTATGACGAGGGCGGCCAGTTGACCGAGCGCGTCCGGCGGCGCCCGTACAGCGTGATCCTGCTCGACGAGATCGAGAAAGCCCACGCGGACGTGAGCAACGTGCTGCTCCAGGTATTCGACGACGGCCGGCTGACCGACGGCAAGGGTCGCGTGGTGGACTTCAGCAACACGATCATCATCGCGACCAGCAATCTCGGCGCACACATCATCATGGATAACCTCGAGAAGCTCGAGGCGGACCAGTTGCCGGAGAAGAAGCTTCGCGAAGAACTGATGGATGTGCTGAAGGGCCACTTCCGCCCGGAATTCCTTAATCGTATCGACGAGGTGATCGTCTTCCACGGGCTTTCTCGCGAGAATATCCGCTCGATCGTGCAGATCCAGCTCGAACGGGTCATACGCACGGCGGCGGCCCAGGACATCACGCTCAAGATGGACGAGTCGATTCTCGACCATCTTGCCGACGCCGGCTACCGGCCCGAGTTCGGTGCCCGCGAACTGAAGCGGCAGATCCGCCAGGAACTGGAAACGCGGCTTGCCAAGGAGATTCTCGGCGGTAAGCTGAAATCGGGCGACAGTGTCGAGGTCAGCTACGACAAGGACAGCGGCGAAGTGAAGTTCGTTCGCGACGAGGCGCCGCCGCCCAAGGCGAAGCGCGTCAATGGCCGGGCCAAGAAGAAGTCGTCCGACGAAGTCGGCAGCACCGAGTCCACGGAGGGCGCCGGGTCCTGACGGCGTGCTGTGGGCAACGGGCAAAGACACGCAGCGAGCGTGTCGGCGGTGTGGCGCGTATTATCCGGAAGCGGACCTGGTGCTGCCTCTCGAACTCTTCTACAAAGAAAGAGACGGGAGGCGCACGGTTCGCCGGCTGAGTGAAGTCTCTCAGCTTTGCGAGGCGTTCATCTTTGCGCACGTACCGGTACAACCTGGAGCCGCCGATCAATCATGGAAATCTTCGATGCCTTCCACCTCGCCAGGCTGCAGTTTGCGTTCACTGTTTCATTTCACATTATTTTCCCCGCGATCAGTATAGGAATGGCCAGTTTCCTCGCCGTGCTGGAGTGGCGTTGGCTGCTGACCGGCGACGTGGTCTACAAGGACATGTTTCTGTTCTGGTCGAAGATCTTTGCGGTCGGCTTCGGCATGGGCGTGGTGTCGGGCGTCGTGATGGCCTACGAGTTCGGCACCAACTGGAGCGGCTTTTCCACCGTTGCCGGCAACATCACAGGGCCGCTGCTGACTTATGAAGTGTTGACGGCGTTCTTTCTCGAGGCCGGCTTTCTCGGCGTGATGCTGTTCGGCTGGCAGCGCGTGGGTCCGCGCGCGCACTTCTTCGCCACGCTGATGGTGGCGGCAGGCACGTTGATGTCCACCTTCTGGATTCTCGCGTCGAACAGCTTCATGCAGACGCCGCAAGGATTCGCCATGGAGAACGGCCGGATCGTGCCGGTCGACTGGCTGAAAGTGATTTTCAACCCGTCGTTTCCGTACCGGCTCGCGCATATGACGATCGCCGCGTTCATCGTCGCGGGCTTCATGGTCGCCGCGTGCGGGGCGTGGCATCTGCTGCATGGCCGGCGCGACGGCCCGATCAAGCGCAGTTTTTCGATGGCGCTGTGGATTCTGCTTTTGCTGACGCCGATCCAGATTTTCGTCGGCGATGCGCACGGCCTGAACACCCGCGAATATCAGCCCGCCAAGATCGCGGCGATAGAGGGACTGTGGGAAACCGAGAAAGGCGGCACGGCGCTCAATCTGGTCGGTCTGCCCGACATGAAGGCGGAAGTGACACGCTACACGCTGCAAATTCCGCATCTAGGCAGCCTCATTCTGACCCATAGCTGGGACGGAGAAATCCGCGGGCTCAAGACATTTCCCGCCAGAGACCGTCCGTATTCGCCGATCATCTTCTGGACCTTCCGGATCATGGCGGGCCTCGGTATGTTGATGCTGCTGACCGCGTTGCTCGGGCTGCTGCTCAGACTGAAAGGCCGCCTCTACGAGACGCGCTGGTATCAGGTTTTCGTGCTGTGCATGGGCCCGTCGGGAATCGTCGCGCTATTGGCCGGGTGGGTCACGACGGAGGTCGGCCGCCAGCCCTGGACGGTCTACGGCGTTCTGCGCACTGAAGACTCGCTCTCGCCGATCAGCGCCCAGCAAGCGGGTGTTTCATTGCTGATCTTTGTGCTGGTGTACTTCCTGGTATTCGGTATGGGGGTCTACTACATGCTCAAGATGATGAAGCGCGGACCCGAGGAGCATGTCGACGCCCGCCAGTCCGTCAAGCATCCGGTGTTGCGCAATCGTCCGCTGGACGCACTGGAACGGGAGTGATGCCATGCAAATCGATCTTCCGGTAGTGTGGGCTGCGATCATCGGACTCGGCGTTTTCATCTATGTGATGCTGGACGGCTTCGATCTCGGCATCGGCCTGCTGTTTCCGTTTTTTGAAGAGAAAGGCGACCGGCAAGTAATGCTCAATACCATCGCCCCCGTGTGGGACGGCAACGAGACGTTCCTCGTGCTCGGCGGCGCGGGCCTATACGGCGCGTTCCCGGTGGTCTATTCGACGCTGCTGCCGGCGAACTATCTGCCGCTGATCCTGATGGTCGTGGGGCTGATCTTCCGCGGCGCAGCCTTTGAATTGCGCGCGAAGGCCACGCGGACCCAGCATGCGTGGGATCTCGCCTTCATTGCCGGGTCGGCTCTCGCGGGCCTTTGCCAGGGCATCGTGCTGGGATCGCTGCTGCAAGGCATCAAGATCGTCGACGACCGTTTTGCCGGCGGCCCGTTCGACTGGCTATCGCCGTTCAGCCTGTTCTGCGGGATCGGCGTGCTCTTCACCTATGCGACGCTTGGCTGCGGCTGGCTGATCCTGAAGACGGAAGGCGAACTGCAGCGCAAGATGCGCGAGGTGATGCGGCCGTTGCTGGCCGTGCTGCTGGGCATAATTTTCGTGGTGAGTCTCTGGACCGTGATCGGCTTGCCGGCGGTGGAGCATCGCTGGTTCGGGAGCGGCTATCTCGGATGGTTCATGCCGGTGCCCATTCTTGTTCTGGCCTGTGTGTGGGGCATTTTTCGTTCGCTTCGCCTGCAGCATGAAGCCATGCCGTTCCTGCTCACGCTTGCGCTGTGCTTTCTCGGATACAGCGGCTTGCTGATCAGCATCTGGCCGAACATCGTGCCGCCTTCGCTGACGATCTGGGAAGCCTCGTCGAGTCATTCGAGCCAACTGTTCACGCTGGTCGGCACGGTGATCGTGCTGCCGATCATCCTCGTCTACAACGCCATGCAGTACCGCGTGTTCCGCGGCAAGGTGCGGGAAGGGGACGCCGGCTATCACTGAGGGCGGCTATGTTCCGCGCGAAGAGGATAGCCAGAAGCTCGCTAGCGGGCGCACAGGGCGGCGAGCTTGCCCACGGTAATCACGGCCTGTTCGATTTCGCTCGACCAGGGGCTGCTGTAATTCAGGCGGATGAAGTTTCGAAAGGTCGTCTCCGAGATCGAAAACATGTAGCCCGGTCCGATGGTGATGCCCTGCTCGAGTGCGAGCTTGTAGAGCCGCATCGCGTCGACCCTGGACGGCAACTCGATCCACAGCACGTAGCCGCCCGCGGGGTTGGACATGCGCGTGCCTTCGGGAAAGAAGCGCGAGACGATCGCCTTCATCAGGTTAGCCTGCTGCGCGTAGGTTTTCCGAACCCGTCGCAGATGATGCTCGTAACCATCCCGTTCGAGGAATTCCGCGATCGCCAGTTGCGGAATCGTCGGTGTGGTCAGCGTGTTCAGAAACTTGAGTTTCTCGACCTGATCGCGATAGCGGCCCGGCATTGCCCAGCCGATGCGGTAGGCTGCCGTCAGCGTCTTCGAGAACGACGCGCAGTGAAGCACCAGTCCCTTCGTGTCGTAGGACTTCAACGTGCTCGGATAGGTGCTGTCGAAGTGCAGCTCGTTGTAGACACCGTTCTCGATGACCGGTATGTCCCGTTTCGTCAGGTATTCGACCAGCTCGCGCTTGCGCTCGTCGGGCATCAGAAACCCGAGCGGATTCTGGAAGTTCGGCATGATCATGCAGGCGGTGACCGTCTGCGATTCCACGATCGCGGCAAGCGCTTCGATGTCGATGCCGTGTTCAGGATGCGTGGACACCTCGATCGCCTTCATGCCCATCCGCTCGATCGCGTGCAGCATCGCGTAGAACGTGGGCGACTCGACGGCGATCGTATCGCCTGGCTTCGCGACGGCCTGCAGGCACAGATTGATCGCCTCGGTCGCGCCGACCGTGATGACGATCTCATTCGGATCGACCGCCATGCCGTTCTCGAGGTAGCGGCGCGCAATCTGGCGCACCAGTCTCGCCGTGCCAGGCGGCAGCGCATCGGTCACGCCCCAGCGTGTCTTGTCTCGTCCCGCGTCGTAAGCGTAGCGGTTGAGCTTCTCGAAAGGAAACAGGCTCGCGTCAGGGTAGGGCGAGCCGAGCGGCACCGCATCGTCGACACCGATCGAGCGCAGCGTGGAAAGCACTAGCCGGCTGACATCGACTGGCGACGAAATCGGGATCGGTTTAGATGGCCGCAGTTCGAGCGACTTCCGCACGCCTTCGTCGCCGCGAAAATTGACGAAATAGCCGGACTGCGGCCTGCTGGTGAGCAAGCCCCGGCTTTCGAGCAACAAGTAGGCGCGAATGACCGTGGTGACGCTGATCCGATGCTGCTGGCTGGTTTGCCGCACTGATGGCAGGCGTTCGCCGTGGCCGTACACGCCTTGCCGGATCAGCTTTTCGATGTCGTCTGCAAGCTTCTCATAGAGATTCATCGGACGATTTTCCTGGCGTTTATCAGCGGCGGGTTATACCGGCTGCTTCGCTGCAGTGCACGCGCTTTCGAAGACGTGCCGCCGCCCGGTGCGCAGATCGTAGCAGAACTGTACTGATGCAAGCCGGGCCGATTTGTGCACTCTGCGACTGACCGCCCAGCCTTACTCTGTTCTCCATCGAACGCGTGTTCGCGGGTCCTGATACGAGGGCCTGTCGATATGTAAAGACTGGAGCCGAAAAATGAAAGACGCAAATCCGAAGGGAAATAGTCACGCATGCCATCAGCCCCCCGACACTTCGTCGCTTGAATCACGCAGGACCGTCGCAAAAGGGGGAGGGGGATCATGAATCTGCTCGAAGCCATGCGCATTTACGTGAGAGTGGTGGAGCGCGAGAGCATTTCCAGCGCGGCCAGGGATCTGAATATCGGGCAGCCCGCCGCGAGCGAACGCATCGAGCGGCTCGAGAAGTACCTGGGTTGCCGGCTTTTGCTGCGTAGCGCACGCGCGTTCAAGTGCACGCCCGAAGGCGTGACCTTCTATGAGCGTAGCAAGAGGATTCTGAGCGCCGTCGAGCAGACCATTGCCGATGTGTCGAACGACGAACAGGCGCTCAGAGGCACGGTCCGCATCGCGGCGCCTCACTGCTTCGGCGAGACGGTCGTACCGCAGGCGTTGACGCTCGTACGCGCGGCCTATCCGCAACTCGATCTGGAACTGGTGCTGAACGACCGGATCGTCGATCTCGTGACGGAAGGCGTGGACGTTTCCTTTCGTCTCGGGCAACTCGGAGAGGGAGCGTTCATCGCCCGTCAACTCGGGCAGGTCGGGCGCGTGCTCGTTGCGGCGCCGGGCTACCTGAGCCGGCACGGGTCGATCGACGAGCCGTCCGATCTGATCAACCATCCGTTCATTCGGATGCAGGGTACGTTCGGCACGGACCAGTTGCCTCTCAGGCACCAGGCGAGCGTCGTCGAGAGCGCCCCCATCCGTACCGCCGTGAAGACCAGTCATTGGCGGCCCATGTATGAAATGATCGTGGCGGGTGCGGGCATTGGCGTGCTGGAAGAGCCGGCGTGCGTCGAAGCGTTCGCGGACGGCCGGTTGGTTCGGTTGTTGCCGCAATTCGAGGCGCTGCCCTTCGACGTCAATATACTGATTCAGGCGCAACGTCCCATGCCGCCGCGGGTACGCCTGATCGTGACGATGTTGAAGCAGTGCACGCCGGCAATGCTCGAGAGAGTGCACGTCGAATGCGGAAAAATGGCCCGCGGCCTCGAAGTGCTGGCTGAGGACGTCGACTCCGCGCTGCCGCAGCAGTCGTTGCGTGCCTGAGCCCGCAACGACCCGCGCTTATTCAGCGAGCGTCAACGACACCGAGGCTTCGCTCGTCAACATCAGGAATGTCAGCGTCTCGCGCAAATAGAGGCGCACTACTGAGTCGGTGTGGCTGAGATAGCCGATCGACAGGTCTTCGCCGAGGTGTAACTCGAAGTCGCCGCCTCGCGTGGAGAGCACGCTGCCGCCGGTCAGCGCGGGTGCCCAGATGATGTCGCCGTTCACGATCCGCTTGATGTGCTCGATCACCGGATAACCCTGGTCGCGTGCCTCGCTGAGCGCCGTGTAGGCGTCGGCGCCGAGCAGCACGGAATAAGGACCGTCCACGCCGGCGAGCCGTAGCTCTTCCAGCGCATTGCCGATTGCGTGCGGATAATCGCCGATGTCGGCGGGCAGCGCGAGCGGCGCATTCGACGAGCCTTCGCGAATCCCGCCGATCCCCGCTGCCTGATAGCCGTCGAAGATCGCGCGATCTTCGGCATAGGCGAGCTCTTTCGCTGCATCTTTGGCGGGCTGCCAGTCGGCGTCGTTCGCGCCGCGCAGCACGCTGTCGATCGCCTCGCGCTGCAATTCGAACGGCACGGTGAACTCGACCAGGCGCTTGACCTCCGCGAGCCTGGCCACGACGCCTTGTTGAGGCGCGGCAATCGCGGTCTGATGCCCCGTGCCGACGCCGGACAACTCCGTTCCGCCCGGACCCTCGACGTCGACCACGCGACGGCCGGCTACGCTGCGTTTGAAGGTGCGCGCCACTTCGTTTTCGATCTGCGACCAGGCGGCGCTGGAATTGGGGCGAGCTCGCGATGCAGATTATTCATGTTGGGAGATTCCCTTGAGAGAGCCAATATTCAGCGAGCCGTCGTGGCGCGGCTCGGCGGGCGAAGACGGTTCGGAATGAGTTTCGATGGCGGCCGTGACGCTCGGCGGATCGCGGTCCGCGAGTTCCTCGAGCAAGGTGGCCGACGGCACGAAGAACAGGCCGCCCGTGACGGCGCGGCTGTAGTCGAGCAGCCGGTCGTAGTTGCCCGGCGGGCGCCCGATGAACATGTTCTCCAGCATCTGCTCGATCGGCGCGGGCGAACGCGCATAGCCGATAAAGTAGGTGCCGAATTCGGCCGCGCCCAGGCGGCCGAACGGCATGTTGTCGCGCAAGATCTTCACTTCCTTGCCGTTTTCGGTGATCGTGGTCAGCGAGCTGTGCGACGACGACGGTTTAATCGCCGCGTCGAGTTCGACGTCGGATAATTTCTTGCGACCGATAATGCGCTCCTGTGTCTCGACGGAAAGCGCATTCCAACCGTCCATGTCGTGCAAGTACTTTTGCACGAGGACATAGCTGCCGCCCTCGAACCCGGGGTCTTCGGTGATGAGCGTGTATTCGTCGGCGGCGCGCCCGGTCGGGTTCTCGGTGCCGTCGACGAAGCCCACCATGTCGCGCATATCGAAGTAGCGAAACCCGTGAACTTCATCGACCACGGTGACCGCGTCGCCGAGCGCGCCCAGCAACTGCGTGGCAAGCTCGAAACAGAGATCCATGTGTTCGGCGCGAATGTGTAGCAGGAAATCGCCTGGTGTCCCCAACGCGCGACGCTCGCCTTCGCCGATGTCGCGGAACGGATGCAGAAGGGCGGGCCGCGGCGCGCCGAACAGCCTGTCCCACGCGTCGGAGCCGAACGAGCAGACGCACGACAGATTGCCGGCAGGCACACGCTTGCCGACCGCGCGCACAAGGGCGGCAATGTCGCCGCACCATTCGCGTACCTTGGCCTCCTGATCGCGGTCGTTCGCGATGGTCGCGACAATGAAGATCGCGCTGCGGGATACGTCATTACAAATTGCTTGCGGTTCCGGGGTTTCGTTGGGCATCGGTTTGAGTGTTGAGAGACCGTTACGGATTCCGACGGCAGTAGAACCCATGTCGTTCCGCCTACGCGCTTCATGCGGGAGGCGGGCGCGAGTTTCGTTTGAATGATTGAAGCAGGTTCGCTGTTGCGGCCAGCCCGGGCATGCGTAGCGCTTTGCCTTGTCGCCGGAAGGGCGCAACATGCGTGACATGGTTGACATCCATCACGCCCACAGATGTTATACCGAGCAGGTAATTTATGTGAACTCGGTGCCGCCTTCGGGAGGCGTCGTGGCGTGGCGGGTCGGCCAATAGACAGTGGCATTCGTTCGCATTGCAAATGGATAGCGAACTGACAATGAATGCTTGGAGCCGCCCGGGATGATTCGGTCTAACATGGCGACTTGCACCTTCAGGAGCAGCAGATCATGACCTCAGGTACCGACGAAGCAGTGGCTCGAGAAGCGGTTGAAGGGTTCTATCGAGCATTCGAGCAGAAGAGCGTCGAATTATTGGCGAAGGTTGTCACCCCTGACTGGCAGTACATTCCGGAGCCTCGCGGGGCCACGCGCGGGCCGGGTCAAATGGTTCAGATCTTCCATGACATTGCGACCGCGCTGCCGGACATGAAAGTCGAAATTCTCGATTTGCTGGTGCATGGCAACCGGATTGGGGTTCGCGCGGAGATCAGCGGCACGCAAACCGGGGAGCTACTCGGCATCGACGCGAGTTCGAAGCACGTGAAATTCGCGATTCATTCTTTCCATCAGATGCGTGGCAATCTGATCGAGATAACCTGGCATCTCGAAGACTGGCTATCGCTGTTTCGACAGCTCGGACAGGTGCCGAAAATACTCGAACGACCTTGAAGCGGAAGGAACGCATCAATGCTGATAATGCATTGCCGCGGCGATCAGAAGCCGAAACGGCAGCGCGAGCAGCACGGCCCCGGCTACGCCGAGCAGCCATAAGCCAATGAACCATAAGAGGCGTTTGCTGAACGTCGTCTTGCGATCAGGGCTTGTCTGTGACACGCTGTCCCTCGTCATCGGCTAGTCATACTCACTTGTCCATCATAACTTGTAGTGGGCGACAGGATCGCGGCAGGTGTTTCTGTGCGATCGCGAAAAGAGGCCGAGAGAGACACAACGGGATCGAGAGTCATGAACGAGAAGCGAGATGCAGCACCTGACAGCACCGCTGCGCGTGTCGCCTTGTGGCGCGCGCTGCATGTCGAGGCCGACCCGCCGCCGCATGTGCTGGAAGACGCCATCGGCCTCAAGCTGCTGGCTCCGGGCAACGAATGGCGTGACCGCGGAGACATGGACCCGCAGTTCACGCGTCCGTTTCGCGCCTCGATCGTGGCGCGGGCTCGCTTTATCGAAGACCTGGTCGTGGAACAGGCGGGGCGGGGGTTGAGTCAGTACGTCATCCTCGGCGCTGGGCTCGACAGCTTCGCCCAGCGCAGGCCGGAGATCGCGTCCCGCCTCAAGGTGTTCGAGATCGATCCGCCGGGTCCTCAGGCATGGAAGCGCCAGCGCCTGATCGAACTCGGCTTTGGCATGCCGGACTGGCTGCGCTTCGTGCCGGTCGATTTCGAGGCGGGCCGGAACTGGCGGGACGAGTTGATGGCTGCCGGCTTCGATGCCAGCAAGCCGGCGGTCTTGGTCTCCACGGGCGTCAGCATGTACCTCACGCGCGACGCGAATATGGCCACGCTGCGCGAGGTCGCGGCGCTCGCGCCGGGATCGACGCTCGCCATGACCTTCCTGCTCCCGCTGCAGCTGGCGGACCCCGAGGTACGTCCGGGGCTCGAGATGGCGGAGAAGGGCGCGCGAGCAAGCGGGACACCTTTTATCAGCTTCTTCACTCCGCCGGAGATGCTGGCGCTGGCTTATGAAGCCGGCTTTGGCGAAGCGCAGCATGTGTCGGCGGCCGATCTGACGCAGCGCTATTTCGCGGGCAGAACCGACGGTTTGCGTCCGCCGAACAATGCGGAGGAACTGCTTGTGGCGAGTACTTCGGCGCAGTGAGCGCATTTACCCGTCTCGAAGTCGCCGTGTTGAAGTCATATACCAAACGCGATTGACAGGCATGTGACCAAGCACTCATTCGTGCCAAAAAACATGCCTGGGGAAAGTATCTATTCTGTCAAAACCGACCCTCGCGTACTTTTAAATCCTGGCTGAATCCCAAATATCGAGCACCAATGCGGTGGATCCGCTTCCAGTCCTTCAACAGGATCGGCGGATCGACGCGGCAGGTGCCGTGACATTTATATTCGAGCGCGCGGGACATCGTTAAACCCTGGCGCGACTGTGGTTCTTGACCCACGCACTTTCAGGGAAACGATGACCACCGGACCTCGTAACAGCGGTTTTCCAGCGCTTGGCGCCCTCTCCTGGGGCTCTCATCTGTGTCACTTCTACGAATCGCGTAGCGAATTGCTCAGCGTCACCGCGGACTTTCTGCATGCCGGACTCGCCAATCGCGAAGCGGCCGTGTGGGTCGCGCCCGCGCTGCTGGGACCCGACAAAGCCCGCTATATGCTCACGCGAACCGCGCCCGCACTCGCGGAATATATCGATGCAGGCCAATTGCAGATTCTCGACGGCGCGCAGATTTACGCCTCGCCCAAAACGGGCTTCAACGGTGGCGCCACCGTGGGCTTGTGGTCGACGGCGATCAACGAAGCGCTGGGGCGAGGCTTCGAAGGATTGCGAGTGGCCGGCGATGCCGTTTGCAACGAAACCACCGACTGGGTTGCGCTGCTCGACTACGAGGCCTCGCTGAAGGAAAAGCTTGCTGCGCGGCCGATCATCGGTTTGTGCACGTACTGCGTGCAGAAGCTTCGCACTGCGCAAGCGCGGGACATCGAGCGCCTGCACGATGCGAAGATCGAAGCGCCGCGCGTCGAGACTTCCGGGCATTCGCGCGGGCACGTTAGCGGGCAGAGTGTGCAACGTTCGGAGAACGTCGCCGCTATTGCCGAGCGTAGCGATGAAACGAAACAAGCCTCGATCGGTGCAACAATAGGCCACGAAATCCGCAATGCAATCACGCCGCTCGGCCTGCTTGCGCGTTTGTTGAACACGCAGTACGGCAATGATGAACAGTTGACGCGCTATGCGCTTCTGCTCTCGCGGCAGGCAAACCTGCTCGGCCAATTGGCCCAGCAATTGATGGCGCCGGACGATGCCGGGTTCGACGGTTTCGCTGGTTCCGCTCATACGGCGCCGGACGCGCCGGCATGTGTGTCGCGCGAGAGAACGGTTGAAAACCCCGCATCGGTCGATATTGGCGATCTGCTCGCGCATTGTGTGCAGGTAGCCGAAGCGGGCGCGCCAGATCACGCGCCGATTCAACTGACGGTAAGCGACGCGCCGTTGCCGGTGCACGGCGACTTCGGCAAGCTGACCCAGGTGTTCGTCAATCTTCTGGTCAACGCGCTCAAATATTCGGCTGCTGCGGACGCGATCAAGGTAACGGCGTCACGCGCCGGGCGTTACTGCTATATCAGCGTGAGCGACGAAGGCATCGGCATCGCGCCGGGCGAGCTTGCGACCATCTTCAAGCCCTACGCGCGCGGGCTTGTGGGTCGCGCATTGGGCACGAGTGGGCATGGACTCGGGTTGGCGGTGGTACGCGATATCGTCGCGAGCCATGGTGGCACCGTTGAGGCGTTTTCCGGGGGACTGGGCTGCGGCTCGAATTTCGTGGTGCGCCTACCGCTGGCGAAGATGGCTACGCCAATCACGACCATTGCATCCGACGTACAAGAGCGCGAGGCGGTTTGCGCGGCACCCGTCACGCAAGGTATTGCCGCATAGCGAGACACGCTAACTCGATGGCGGGAGAATGGCCGTTGATTCGAACGCGATGGTTGAATGTCTCGTCAGGTCGTGCGAGCGACGTAGGTCAGCTTGCTCGCGGGCGTGTGGCAATCTTGAGGCACGTTGCGTGCGCGAGGCAAAGCTTACCGCGACAACTCGCTGCAAACCCAACGATCATTCAACCTTGCACCAACGGCCAGATTCCGTGCACACGATAGCCGGTTCCCCATTCACGCAGACTTGCTCTTCATCCGTTTGCAACGGGCTCGAAGTGGCTATGCCGATGTCGAAGACAACGTTAAGCGCACGCGCAACATGAAGGTCTTCGATGGGAAGCTCCCACGTCAGGAATATTTGCGTGCAATCCTGATCCGGCGCGAAGTCGGCTGTATTGAAACCACTGCTGCCGCGCCGGATAACACCATGAGGCTGGCCAGTGTCGAATATCAGCGCCGTTCCGCGAGTCAAAGGAATGCGATGACCTGTGCCGGGGAAATGAACATCCAGCCCCTTGTCTTCGCTGAGGAACAGATTGCAGAAGGCCGCACCGCCATATTGCGCGCCGTCATGGTGATACCTCGCGCCGCGGCAGGCCATCAGCGCAAGGTCGCTGGCGGCAAGCACGTCTGGCAGTCCGAGCGTGCCCGTCCACTCGGACATTGCCCGCACGCAGTGCGGGTAGTCCGGCCAGCGTACCTGCGTTCGCGCCAACGGCATGACCTCGACGTCGCCAGGTTCGAGGACCATGCGCGACGACGTCTCCCTGTCCCAATCCGCAAGCACGCGAGCAGGAGGCGCAGGCACGTCGAGCGTGCCCGACAGCACGATGTCACTCACGCTCCGACTCCGAATGGCATCGCCACTCCAGAAATAGGAAGTCAGTACGTCTCGCATCGATGCTGTAGAAGAAGGGCTCATCCACAGCATTGTAAGTTACCGCCCAGCTTTGAGTTGCGTCCACAGCCTGTTTTGAAGGCGAAGGATTTCGGCCGGCAAAGGCAGTGACAGCGTGAGCGATTTCATCTTCTCGCCGCGAGGATAGACCGCTTCATTATCGAGGATGGCCGGTTTCACATAAGCACGCGCGGCGGCATTGGCGTTCGGGTAGTAAACCTGATTGGTGATCGCCGCGCTGACCTTCGGTTGAAGAATGTAGTTGATCCACTGCATTGCGGCTTCGGGATGAGGCGCATCTTTCGGCACGCCCATCAGATCGAACCACAGCACGCCGTCGCCTTTGGGAATGACGTAGCGAATCTCATAGGCGCGGTGTGCCTCCTCTGCGCGCCGCTTTGCGATACCGGCGTCGCCGGACCATGCTAGCGCGAGGCAGACATCGTTATTGGCGAGGTCGTTGATGTAGCCGGATGAATTGAACTGGGTGATGTACGATCGGATCGTTTTGAACAGCTTGTACACGGCCTGATAGTCGGCGGGGTTAGTGCTATTGGGATCCTTGTGCAGGTAGATCAAGCCGACCGAGAAAGCATCTTCTGGAGAGTCGAGCACGGAAACGCCGCAGGTTTTCAGTTTGGACACGTATTGCGGATCGAACAGCAGATCCCAGCTATCGTAGGGCGCGTCCTTGCCTAGTATTTGCGTGACCTTCGTGACGTTGTAGCCGATGCCGTCCGTTCCCCATGACCAGGGCACCGTGTACTGATTGCCGGGATCGGCGGATGCCAGCATCTTCATGAGCACCGGATCCAGATTGGCCAGATTTGGAATCTTGCTCTTGTCGAGCTTGCGATAGACCCCCGCTTCGATCTGCCTGGCGGCATAGGCGGACGACGGCACCACCACATCATAGCCTGAGGAACCGCTCAGCAACTTTGCCTGCAAGGTGTCGTCGCCGTCATACACGTCGTATCGCGTGTGAATGCCGGTTTCTTTCTGAAAGCCCGACACGGTGTCCTCGGCGATATTGTCCGACCAGTTGTAGACATTCAGTTCTTCGGCATTGGCAGGATGAGTAGTCGCCGCCAGCATCCCCGATGCTGCGAGGATTCCAATGGCTATGCTGATGAGATGGCGGGGTGTCATAGTGGTCTTCCAGTTTGAATGAATGAGCGCATGCGAGGAGGAGAAGAGTCAGTCTGTGAACGGGCGTTCGGCTCGATCCGCTGGGCGGCGCCAGCCAACCTGCTCCAGTGCTTTCAGCAGACGGGCCGTGCTCAGCGCGGGGACATGCACGCGCTGTCCGCTCGTATCTTCAGCAGCGACAAGTGCGTTGAGAATCGCTTCTTCGACGGCATCCGCGGCCGCGACGAATAGCGGAGAAATAAAATCGTGAGTGACGCTGCGCACGCTGATCACCGGCTCGATCGCTTTGCCGTAGTCCGCCGGCGGTATGCCGTGATTGCCGACCGAGAACGCGATGAAAATGTCGCCGCTCGAATATTCCGTGCCGCCGCCCACGCGAGCCAATCCAATGCTTGCACGTCGCGCGACCTGCTCGCACTGATGGGGAAGAAGCGGCGCGTCGGTCGCGAGCGTCACCACGATCGATCCCATTCCGGGGACGCCCGTCTGACGCTTGTCGAATGGCGAAGGCAGATCGCGCAGCACGTCGCCAACCGGATAGCCGGCCACGCGCAACGCGTCGCGCCGGCCGTAGTTGGCTTGGACCAGCGCGCCCACGGTCCAGCCGCCGTCCCTCGTCGCGAGGCGTCGCGAGGCGGTGCCGATGCCGCCTTTGAACTCGTGGCAAATCATGCCGGTGCCGCCGCCAACCGAGCCTTCCTCGACAGGTCCGCTGCGGGCCGCGGCCAGTGCCTCGTGAACATGCGACGCGGTGACGTGCTGCCCCCAGATATCGTTCAGCACCCCGTCGAAGGTTTCCAGCACGACCGGCATACACCAGTACTGGCTTTCACCGAGCGTCGCCCGTTCGGCGGCAACCAGCGCATCGCGAACCACGCCGACGCTGTGCGTGTTGGTGTACGCGATGGGCGTGGTCAGCAAGCCGGCTTCGCGTATCCACTCCAGGCCGGTGGCATCGCCGTTTCCGTTGAGCACATGGACGCCCGCATAACACGGATCGAACCGCGCGATGCCGGGGCACGGCTCGATGATCGTCACGCCGGTTCGAATCGAGACTTCTGCCCGGTTTTCGACCAGGGTACGATGACCGACTCTGACGCCCTGCACGTCGGTGATGCTGTTGAATGGACCAGGCGTGCCGTGGCCGACTCGAACACCGATGTCTCTGATACCCATACGTTTCTCCTGTGTTGCCCGCTGCGGGCAAGCCTTGCCGCTGCCTATGCGGCGGGGTACTGAGATGGTAGGGACGGCGCAAACGGGTGAAAATCAGGCCGAAGGGCTAGAACGATGGAGCGACCTACCCTTTTAGGGGTAGAGGGGGACACTGACATGCCGCTTGAGGTATCGGACGTTGCATTTCATCAGCGGCTCGGACGTCTGGTCGAAAAACTCGACGACAAACAGTTCTGGCATGCGCTGATCGATCTGTTGCGCAAAGTGGTCCACTTCGACAACTGGGTGGCGATGATCTTTTGGCCGAACGGAAAACCTCAGTTGATCGCGGAGACACAAACGCGCACACCGCACGACGACCTGTTCAAGGGCTATCTGAACAGCGTCTATTTGCTGGACCCGTTCTATCAATTCAGCCTCGGTGCGATCAGCCCAGGCGTGTATTGTCTGGATGAAGTCGCGCCCGATCATTTCCGCGAAACCGAATACTTTCGCCGCTATTTTTCGGTGAACGTGCTCGAAGACGAAGTGCAGTTACTGGCGCCGCTGCCTTTGGGAGGAACGCTGTCGGTGTCGCTGGGCAGTGAGCGGCGCTTCAGTTCGGCCGACGTCGGCACGCTCTGTCTTTACGGCGCATGGCTGCTTCCGCTGATGTGCCACGCGCTCTCGGCGCAGACCGCCATACTGCCGCCGCCGGCGAGTTCGGCGGCGGGAGGCGACCGTCGCCTTCACTTCGAACAGGCACTGCGCAAGCGATCCAATGCGTCGCTGACTCATCGCGAGATCGAAGTCGCGCTGATGATTCTCGCCGGTCACTCGACCAAGAACATGGCGAGAGAGCTGGGTGTGTCGCCTGCCACGGCCAAGGTTCACCGGCGCAATCTCTACAGGAAACTGAACATTTCCTCCCAGGCAACGCTCTTTCTGCTCATCATGGACGAGGACTCAGAGGCGAGCTGAGCCGGCCCGATGCGGATCGGCGATCTCGGGAAGGCGAGCGCTTTGACGTGATCCACGTTCTTTGTATCGCAATGTATCTGCGCCGTAGCAGGGTACATAACGTTTCACCAACCGGCATTGCCGACATAAGCCAGATACGTCCACGGGGTCTAATGCTTCCAAGCCAGCCGAACTGGCCTTGCTAATCAGAACGCGAACGCAGAACACAAACGGGCGTTTGCGTGGAAGACATTGTCTCGAGGTGAAGATCATGAAAGTCATTCAATCGCTTATCGTCGCTGCTGCCGTTGCTCTCCCGGCTTTGTCGTTCGCGCAATCGAATCAGCCGCTCACCCGGGCGCAGGTCCGCGCAGAACTCGTGCAGTTGGAGAAGGCCGGCTACAACCCTGCGGGCGATGAAACGCAGTATCCCAGGAATATCGAAGCCGCGGAGGCCCGCGTGAGTGCGCAGAACGGCCTGGCGTTGTCGTCTTATGGTCCAGCGACGGGCGGCCGCTCGGCATCGGGCTTGCATACGTCGGACTCGGAAATAATCGGTCTTGGAGCGATTTACGCCAAACCGTAACTGAAGTTCGCTTCGAGGGCGGCTGCATGTATCGCCCACGCCTCGCGAGCGTTTTGATTCAACCATTCGGGGCGTCCCGCGGGCGCAACGTTCAATTCAGCGCTGTCGCACATAAGGAGAATTAGCTATGTCTGACCAGATCAATTTGCGGCGTCGTCGTCTGCTCGGGACGACGGTTGCGGGCCTCAGCCTGATGGAACTGGGACTGAGCGGACTTGCCAACGCGCAGTCCAATAGCACGAAGACGGGATCGAGCGTCGCCTCGTTCGACAACCTCAAGCAGATCAACGCGGGCGCGCTCAACATCGGCTATGCCGAAGCGGGTCCGCAGAACGGACCGGTCGTGATCCTGCTGCACGGCTGGCCCTACGATATCCATGCGTTTGCCGAAGTCACGCCGTTGCTGGCGGCAGCCGGCTATCGCGTGATCGTGCCGTATCTGCGCGGTTATGGCACGACGCGGTTCCTGTCCGCGGATACGCCGCGCAACGGACAGCAGGCGGTCGTGGCGGTCGACATCATCGCGTTGATGGATGCGCTGAAGATCGACAAGGCGATTTTCGGCGGCTTCGACTGGGGCGCACGCACGGTGAATATCATCGCCGCGCTGTGGCCGGAGCGATGCAAGGCGATGGTCTCGGTGAGCGGCTACCTGATCGGCAGTCAGGAAGCGAACCGCACGCCGCTGCCGCCGAAAGCGGAGCTGGCCTGGTGGTATCAGTTCTACTTCGCGACGGAGCGCGGCGCGGCGGGTTACGACGCGAATCGTCACGAGTTCAACAAGCTGATCTGGCACACGGCCTCGCCGAAATGGAATTTCGACGATGCGACTTTCGAGCGCTCGGCGCAATCGTTCAGCAATCCGGATCATGTCGCGGTGGTGATTCACAACTATCGCTGGCGTCTGGGGCTGGTGAAGGGCGAGCCGCAGTACGACGATCTGGAGAAGCGCCTGGCCGCGGCGCCGACGATTGCCGTGCCGACAATCACAATGGAAGGCGACGCGAACGGCGCGCCGCATCCCGATCCGGCGGCGTACGCGAAGAAGTTCACCGGTAAATACGCGCACCGGAATATCGGCGGCGGTGTCGGACATAACCTGCCGCAGGAAGCGCCGAAAGCATTCGCCGATGCAGTGATCGACGTCGCACGTTTCTAGGCGAAGCGCGGATTACAGAGCCGCGTCACGCGGCCGGCAGCTTTAGGCTGCTAAGGAAAAAAGCATGCTCCACAAAGACGGGCCGCAGCGATATCCAAGATCGCTGCGGCCCGTTGGTTCATTCCGAGGCCGATTGTCAACCACTTGCGCACGCCATGCGCCGTCAACCGTTCCGTCGTCCGGCTGCCTTTCGCCGCGGGCTTCCCTTCGCTTTAGACGCAGCGAACATCGGCATGCGTTCCTCGATCCATTTGAGCAGTTCGAGCGGGCCTGCTGCAAGCGGCCGGCCGGTTTTGACCAGCACGCGGGCCTGCGCGCCTTCGAACAACGGATGCGCAATCGGGACCGTGGTCAACTCGCCGCTGGCGAGCTCACGATATGCGGCGAACTCTCCAATGAGCGTCACGAAGTTCTCCGCCGTCACGAAACGCTTCAATGCGCTCAGCGAGTTCGTCGTCAACGTAGGGCGGATCACTACATTCTCAGCCAACTCCAGCATCGAAACGACATGGCCGATGCCGAACGTAGAGGGCATCAGCGCGAGCGGGTAGGCGCGCAGATCGTCGACACCAGCGGGCCCTTTCCGTTTGACGAGCGGATGGTCTTTCCTTAGCAGCAACACCACGGGCTGGTGCGAGCTGGCTCGATATTCGATACGCGGATGGGGCGGCGGGTTGTACGCCAGCCCGATATGCGCGCGGCTTTCCGCTACGTCGTCCAGCAGCGCGTCCACGGCCTGCGTCGTCATGCTGATGTCCAGGTGCGGATAGCGCGTGCAAAACGGCGCCAGCACGTCGTCGACGAGCGTATCGACGAAACCTTCGCTGATGGACAACTGGATACGCCCTTTCTGAAGCCCCCGCAATGCGTGCAACTGGTCCTCGAGCTTTTCCTGCTGCGACCGGTAGCCCTGCCAGAACTCGAGCAGATGCGCCGCCGCCTCCGTCGGCCTGACTCCGCGCGCCTGGCGTTCGAACAGGACCGTACCCAATTCGTCTTCGAGCAGCTTGATTTGCCGCGTGATGACCGACGGCGACGTATTGAGGTGGTCGGCGGCGCCGCGGATGGTGCCGTGGGTCAGCACTTCGTGGAAATACCGAAGACGCTGCTGGTTGATTTCTCGCATTTGGTCGCTCCGGAGCTCAAATTAACGTTGTCTACAGAGCAACGATATGTGAACTTAGTTGCTCTTGCTAGTGAGGTTTTGCCCTGCCACCATCAACTCAACCCGCACGACGGGCCCACGGACGCAAAACCGGGAGACACGCATGTCAGCAATCCATCCATCGGCCGCCGGCGATCCTGCCTCAGCGCTCTACAGCAAGCTCAACTGGCGGCTGCTGCCGTTTCTCGTGACTTGCTACATGTTCGCGTATCTGGACCGCGTCAATGTCGGCTTCGCCAAGCTGCAGATGCAGACCGACCTGGGTTTTTCGGACGCTGCATACGGCGTGGGCGCGGGCATCTTCTTCATCGGCTACGTGCTGTTCGAACTGCCGAGCAATCTCATGCTGCCGAAAGTCGGCGCGCGCCGAACCTTCAGCCGCATTCTCGTGCTGTGGGGCATCACGTCGGCGTGCATGCTGTTCGTGCGCAGCGTGCCGGCCTTTTATGCCATGCGATTTCTGCTCGGCGTGTTCGAGGCGGGCTTCGCGCCGGGCATGATCTATTACCTGTCGTGCTGGTATGGACCGGCGCGGATGGCGCGCGCCATTGCGCTGGTGTTCGTCGCCGGGCCGCTGGGCGGAATTGTCGGCGGCCCGGTGTCCGCATGGCTCATGACGAGCCTTTCCGGTGTCGGCGGCCTGGCCGGCTGGCAGTGGATGTTTCTCGTGGAAGGCCTGCCGTGCATTGCACTCGGCCTGCTGACGCTGCGCGTGTTGTCCGACCGGCCTGAGCAGGCGCGCTGGCTGAACGACGACGAAAAGTTGCTGCTGGGGCGCGAAACCGCGCCGACCGAACATCGCGCGGACTCGTTCAAGGCCGTGTTGAAGAGCCCGAGAGTCTATGTGCTCGCGTTCGCTTACTTCAGCATCATCTTTCCCATCTATGCCATCAGCTTCTGGTTGCCGACGCTGCTGAAAGAGCAGGGCGTGAGCGATACGATCCGCCTCGGCTGGTACAGCGCGATTCCGTATGTCGTGGCCGCCGTCTGCATGTACCTCGCGGGCCGCAGCTCGGACCGGGTCGGCGAGCGCCGCTACCATTGCGCGATTCCGGCGCTCGGCGCGGCGATCTGCCTGATCGCGGCGATCTTCGCCGACGGCAATGTGATGCTCACACTCACGGCGTTGACGCTGGGAACGGCTTGCCTCTGGATGGCCTATACGGTTTTTTGGGCCATTCCGTCCCAGCTTGTCGAGGGAACGGCGGCGGCAGGCGGCATCGCGCTTATCAATACCGTGGGCTTGTCCGGCGGCTTCTGGGGGTCGGCGGTGGTCGGCTGGGCCAAGGCATCGACCGGCAGCATGCATGCCGGTCTCTTCGTCATGGCCGGCGCGGCCGCGTTGGCCGCCATTCTGATATTGACCGGCAAGCTGACGCTCAAGCAGGACTGACGGCTGCTGAGTCTGCATGGCAAGGTCTTTGTCGAAATCAAAAAGATAGGCATCCCTATCATCTCGCGGATTTGTCGCGAGGTCGTTTGAGAAAAGGTGAAACACATGAAAATCCTGATCGCCGGTTTCCAGCATGAAACCAATACGTTCGCGCCCACCAAGGCGTCTTATTCGAGCTTCGTTCAGGGCGAGGGCTTTCCACCCATGGTCCGGGGCGACGCGGTGTTCGGACTGCGCGACGTCAATGTTCCGATTGGCGGGTTCATCAAGGTCATGGAAGCGAACGGGCATGAACTGAAGCCGGTGATCTGGGCGGGCGCCAGTGCATCGGCACACGTCACGACGGATGCATTCGAGCGGATCGGCGGCGAGATTCTCGCCGCTGTCGAGGCCGGCGGCTTCGACGCGATCTATCTCGACCTGCACGGTGCGATGGTGACCGAGCAACACGACGACGGCGAAGGGGAACTGCTCGAACGCGTGCGCCGGATTGTCGGCGCTCGCATGCCGGTGGTCGTGTCTCTGGATCTGCATGCCAACGTGACCGCTCGCATGTTCGAACACGCGAGTGCGCTCGTGGCGTATCGAACCTATCCCCACGTGGACATGGCGGAGACCGGCGAGCGCGCCGCGCGGCTTCTCGAAGATCTGATGCATGAAGGGCGTGTGTTGCACCGGGCGGTGCGTCGAGTGCCATTCCTGATTCCCGTGAACGGCATGTGCACGCTGGTCGAGCCTGCACGTGGGATGTACCAGTTGCTGGAGGATCTCGAAGAGCGGCCCGTGGTGACCGTGTCGTTTGCGCCGGGCTTTCCCGCGGCTGATTTTCCCGAGTGCGGCCCGACGATCTGGGCCTATGCATTCGACAAAGCGGCGGCAGAACACGCAGCGGACGCACTGTTCGCGAAGATCGCCGGCGAGGAAGCGCGCTGGGATGTGCCGTTCCTGACGCCCGACGAAGCGGCGCTCGAAGCAATCCGCGTGAGCAGTTCCGCGGCCAAGCCGGTCATTATCGCGGACACGCAGGACAACCCGGGCGTCGGCGGCGATTCGAACACGATGGGGATGGTGCGCGCGTTGTTGCGCAATGGCGCCACCGGCGCGGCGGTCGGCGTGATCTGGGATGCGGAGGCTGCGGCAGCGGCGCATCGTGCAGGTGTGGGCACGCGCATTTCACTCGCGCTGGGCGGACGGTCCGGCGTGCCGGGCGATGCGCCGCTGGAAGGCGTTTTCGAAGTCGAGCACCTGTCGGACGGGCGTTTCCGCTTCGATGGGCCGATGCTCAACGGCATGCAAGGCGAGTTGGGGCCGGTTGCCTGCCTGCGGATCGAAGGCGTCAGGATTGCGGTGAGCTCGGTCAAGATGCAGGTGTTCGATCGCAACCTGTTCCGCGTGGCCGGCATCGAACCGGAGCAGATGAAGATTCTCGTCAACAAGAGTTCGGTGCATTTTCGCGCGGATTTCGAGGCTATCGCCGAGGCGATCCTCGTGGCGAAAGCGCCGGGGCCGATGGCTGCCGATCCCGTCGATCTTCCGTGGACCCGTCTCGATCCGGCCATCCGCTTGCGGCCTTTGGGGCCGTCTTTCAGTGAGAGCGATCCGGCACGGCTCGCGAGTGCTTAATCTTTTTGGAGGAATCGCCATGTCTGACCAGATCAATTTGCGGCGTCGTCGTCTGCTCGGGACGACGGTTGCGGGCCTCAGCCTGATGGAGCTGGGACTGAGCGGACTTGCCAACGCGCAGTCCAATAGCACGAAGGCGGGATCGAGCGTCGCCTCGTTCGACAACCTCAAGCAGATCAACGCGGGCACGCTCAGCATCGGCTACGCCGAAGCGGGCCCGCAGAACGGACCGGTCGTGATCCTGCTGCACGGCTGGCCCTACGATATCCACGCGTTTGCCGAAGTCACGCCGTTGCTGGCGGCAGCCGGCTATCGCGTGATCGTGCCGTATCTGCGCGGTTATGGCACGACGCGGTTCCTGTCCGCGGATACGCCGCGCAACGGCCAGCAGGCGGTCGTGGCGGTGGACATCATCGCGTTGATGGATGCGTTGAAGATCGACAAGGCGATTTTCGGCGGCTTCGACTGGGGCGCACGCACGGTGAATATCATCGCCGCGCTGTGGCCGGAGCGATGCAAGGCGATGGTCTCGGTGAGCGGCTACCTGATCGGCAGTCAGGAAGCGAACCGCACGCCGCTGCCGCCGAAAGCGGAGCTGGCGTGGTGGTATCAGTTCTACTTCGCGACGGAGCGCGGCGCAGCGGGTTACGACGCGAATCGCCACGAGTTCAACAAACTGATCTGGCACACCGCATCGCCAAAATGGAAATTCGATGATGCGACTTTCGAACGCTCGGCGCAATCGTTCAGCAATCCGGACCATGTCGCGGTGGTGATTCACAACTATCGCTGGCGTCTGGGGCTGGTGAAAGGCGAGCCGCAATACGACGATCTGGAGAAGCGCTTGGCCGCGGCGCCGACGATTGCCGTGCCGACCATCACAATGGAAGGCGACGCGAACGGCGCGCCGCATCCCGATCCGGCGGCGTACGCGAAGAAGTTCACCGGCAAGTACGCGCACCGGAATATCGACGGTGGGGTCGGACATAACCTGCCGCAGGAAGCGCCGAAAGCATTCGCCGATGCAGTGATCGACGTCGCACGTTTCTAGGCGGATAGCGCGCAAACGCGTGATCGCGGACAAAGCGTCAGCTAGTCGCGTTGCGACGCGCGCGTCCGTTTAGCCGCCCCGCGCCTTGCCGCCTGGCCGCTCTTCGTCACGGTCATCGCGATTGTCGACGAAGGGCGAATCGGTGTCGCTGCCGCCGGCACGCAGCGCGATCCGCGCTTCGTTAGCCAGTCTTTCGTAGTGTTTGCGAAAACGCGTCAAGTCTTTTTCCTCGAGTTCTTCGAGATCGAGCAGGGCGTTGTGAGCCCCTGCCAATGCGCGGATCAACTCGTCGAGCTTGATCTGCATCGCGGCGGTGTCGCGGTTCTGGGTGTTCTGGATCAGGAAGACCATCAGAAACGTGACGATCGTCGTCGACGTGTTGATCACGAGTTGCCACGTATCGCTGTAGTGAAAGAGCGGGCCCGTGAGGGCCCAGACGATCACCATCAGGACGGCCAGCACAAAGGTGGCCGGCCTGCCGGTCATGGTGGAAAGGAAGCTTGAGAACTTCGAAAACCATTTGCCGCTCATCGTGATCTCCGGGAGTCGGGTCGACGTGAGGCATCATCGCACAGACGCAACCCTGTCCCACGAGCATGCCGCGAAGCACGTCAGCGGTCCGCCGATTTACCCGACACGATCGATTCAGGATGCTGTTCCAGGTAACCCGACAGCGCCTTCAGCGCGCTAAGTGTCCGGCGCAACTCGGTCAACGCCTGACGGATATCGGTGTGCATCGGCGAATCCTGTTGCAACGTTGCGTTTGCGGCGCGTCAGCGCCCGAGCAAGACCAATCACGCCGGCCTCTATTTCCTCGACACCGATTGAAGCAAATCCGAGCACGAGCCCCGGCGGCGCGGCACGGTCGATCGCGTATAGCGACAGCGGACGCGTCTCGATGCCTTCGCGTGCCGCTCGCCGCGCGGCGTCGGTGTCGTCGGCGTCTCGCGGCAGAAACGCGGGCGCGTCGAGGCCCGCCACGATCGGCGCAAGCGCAAGCAAACCCGAAAGATGCCGCTCGAGCGCCGACGTCAGTGCCTCGGCTCGTTCGCCATAGAGCATGCGCATGCGCCGTATGTGCCGGCCGAAATGGCCGTCGGCGATAAAGTCGTGCAGCACGGATTGCTGATCGGTGGGAACATGCCGTGCCGTGGACGACAGCGCGGTCACGAACGGTTCGATCAATCGGTCGGGCAAGATCGCGTACGCGGTCCTCAAAGCGGGAAACAGCAGTTTGCTGAAGGTGCCGCAGTAGATCACGTGTCCGTGGTCGTCGAGGCTCTTCATCGCGGCGAGCGGGTGACCCTCGAAGCGGTACTCGCTGTCGTAGTCGTCCTCGATGATGATGGCGCCTCGCTCGCGCGCCCATTCGAGCAGCGAGAGCCGCCGTTCGAGCGCGAGCGGCGGACCTAGCGGCGCCTGACGCCCGGCGGTGACATAGGCGAGACGCGCTGCCGCGGGGTGCTGGCGAGCCCATGACACATCGACGCCGGCTGTATCGACCGGCACGCCGATCACTCGCGCGCCCGCGGCTTCGAGCACGAAACGGGCGCCGGGATAACCGGGATCTTCCATCCACGCAGTGTCGCCGGGATCGAGCAGGAGGCGAGCGCTCAGATCGATCGCCTGCTGAACGCTGCCCAACACCACCACGTTGTCCGCCGAACATCGAATACCGCGCGACGGGCCGACATAAGCGGCGATCACTTCGCGCAGCGGCCGATATCCTTGTGCCTCGCCGTCGCCGAGCAGATCCCGCCGCGCGCGACGCACCCGGTTTGCCGCGAGCCGCGCCCACAGTTCGAAGGGAAACGCGTCGAGATCGGGCTGGCTGGCGCGAAACGCGCGCGCCGGATGAGTGCGGCCGCTGAGCTGAAACGCGCTGCGCGCGAGCAAACGGCCGCGCGTCGACAACGCGACGTCGCGCGGTTGCGTACCGTTGTTGCCAGCGCGCTTTCCGGGCGACGTCCGCTCGCCGCTGTCGATGCGCCGGTCCGGCAGTTCCGCCGCAACGAAACTGCCTCGTCCCACCGCGCCGGATAGATACCCTTCCGCCTCAAGCTGCGCGAAAACGCCCAGCACCGTCCCGCGCGACAGTCGAAACCTCGCTGCGAGATCGCGTGTGGAAGGCAGGCGCGCGCACGGTGGCAACGTCGCTGTCAGGATCGCCTGGCGCAGCTCGTCGTAGAGCCAGCGCTGAAGCGGCACGCCTTCCGGTCTCGGCGCTAGCGCAAGTTCGATCTGTTCGGCTCGCCGCACTTTGGTCTCCGTCTAATTGGCTCAGTCAGTTTCCGAATAATGGACCTTTTTAATGACCATTCACAGTCTTATGCTGGGCTCATCGGAAGCGCAATGGCTAATGGGAGAAAGGAAATGGCACACAAGGTTTTTGTCGCCGGAATAACGGGCGTGATCGGCAGCGCGCTTGCGCCGCTGTTGCTCGACGCGGGCTACACGGTGTTCGGCAGCACGCGGCGCGCGGATCGTGCGAGAGAACTCGAGGATGCGGGCGTGGTGCCGGTCGTCGTCGATGTATTCGACGCAGCCGCGCTGCGCGAAGCGCTCGTGCGTATCGCGCCGGCTTGCGTGATTCATCAATTGACCGACCTGCCGCCGGGGCTCGACCCCGCCCGAATGGCGCAGGCGGTCACGGCGAACGCGCGGATACGCGATGAGGGTACGCGCAACCTGGTGGCCGCGGCGATCGCGGCGGGCAGCAGCAAAATGATCGCGCAAAGCATCGCATGGGCGTACCGGCCAAGAGCGACGCCTTACGACGAAAGCTCCCCGCTCGACATCGATGCGCAGGGCGCGCGCGGCACGAGCGTGCGTGGCGTCGCGGCGCTCGAGCGGCACGTGCTGGAAGCGGCGTCGCTGAACGGTACAGTGCTTCGCTATGGACAGATCTATGGACCCGGCACGGGCGCCGACGCGCCGGCTGGTTCGAGCCCGCTGCATGTGGAAGCTGCGGCTTTTGCGGCCTTGCTTGCGCTTCAGCGGAACAGCGCGGGCGTGTACAACGTCGCGCAAGACGCCGCCGAAGTGACCAACGCGAAAGCTCGCCGTGAGTTGGGCTGGTCGCCGGACAGCCGCTCGGCGGCGCGCGTATGAATCCGGTGGCGCCGACCCTGCCGCGTTGCGCACGCAAGCTCGCCATGCTCGCATTGGCTACGACGATGATGCTGGCGCTCGCTCCGTCGGCGCCACGTGCGGCAATCGACTGGTTCGCGGACATTTGCGGCGGCGATTCGTCGATGTCCAGCGTGTCGACGCATGCCGGCGCAGCGAGCCGTCCGGCGTCGACCGTGAAGGTGCTCTCGTGCGAAGCGTTGCCCAACGCGCCCGGCAAGTCGGTGACGACGGCGATTGTCGACTTTCCTCCACTCGGCTTTACGCCCGCGCATCGTCACCCCGGCGCAGTGAGCGCGGTCGTGCTGGAAGGAACGATCCGCTCGCAGCTGCAGGGTGGGCCGCCTGTCGACTACGCGGCGGGACAGACGTGGTTTGAGCCGCCGCGGGCGCTTCATTTGTTCGCGGAGAACCCTGATGCAATGCACACGGCTAAATTACTCGCGACGTTTATCGCTGATACCAATTGCGGTCCACTGGTATTGCCGCCGGATTAAATTCCGCAGCGTTACCAATAAATGGTTGTAAATCCGCATCACATTTCTTTTCTCTCCCATGAAATAGACGGTCGGATGCACATGTATTTGACCGTCTATTGCACATCTGCTCACGCACTTGATAGCGCGATCTAGCCGCTTATCGATGGTGGTTTCTACGTGAGGTGCCGCACGTCGGCGCATGCGCGGGGGCTGCACCTATTCCACTGATCTTTCAGGCACCGCCACCGCGTAATTCCTCAGCCAAAACCGCCCCTTGATTCAAGGGTAATCACCTACAAAAGAGTACGCCAAGCGCAGATTTAACAAAGTTAGAATGTTTCATCTAATGCTGCATCGCAGAACGATTCGAGCGGGTTGGCGCAATTCGAGGGTCAACAATCTGCTTGCGTCCCGCTGGTTTCGCATGCCTCTTGTCTGAGCAATGTGAACGTTTTAAAGAAGGAGTCCAGAGTGTATTTTTCGACGCCAGAGCAATTCATCTCCATGCAAAGCGCCAATGTGGCCGTCGCGTTTTCGTTGACGCAGCAAACGTTCCAGTATTTTGAAGAGCTGGCTAAATTGAACCTGCAGGCGGCGAAGGCCACGCTTGCGGAAAGCGAGCAGGCGTGGCAGATGGCGATGTCCGGTAAGACCCCGGTTGAATTGCTTGTTCATCAGGCCAGCAACGCGAAGCCCGTCGCGGAAAAAGTGCTGTCTTATAACAGTCACATGCTCGAAATCGCGAATGCGGCCCAAGCCGAGTTTCTGAAGATTTTCGAAGACCGTTTCGCACAGTCCAACACGAAAATGCAGACGGTGTTCGAGGACCTCGCGCGCAATGCGCCCGCCGGTTCCGAACTCGCGGTCACCGCGTTCAAGTCGGCGGTTTCCAGCGCGGGCGCTGCCTACGATGCGATGCGCAAAGCCACCGCGCAAGCCATTGCCATGGCGCAGGCCAGTCAGTTGACGGTGCCTGCTCCCGCGCGGGTCAAATAAAGCCAGTCAGCCAACAGCAATGCTCACGCAGCCTGGCGCAAACGCGCCAGGGCTGTTGTTTCGCTTTCCTCCAAGCAGGACGGATCGGCCGATTCGGAAACGAAATGGGTATCGCATTGCTTGCCAACTCGTTCGAAGGGCGATTCGAAGGCGCTTGATAAAGTCAGCCGGGAATGTAATGGGAAGTCACGCTTCTTATAAGAATGATCTTTCGCACATTGAAACGATAGTCACAACGCTTGAGC